>JBFWZQ010000010.1:0-116752 GCA_050185195.1 Steroidobacteraceae bacterium
CGGGCAACGGGCAACGGGCAACGGGCAACGGGCAACGGGCAACGGGCAACGGGCAACGGGCAACGGGCAACGGGCAACGGGCAACGGGCAACGGGCAACGGGCAACGGGCAACGGGCAACGGGCAAGGGACGCGGGTTGCGCACGTCGAGTTCCGTCACGGGTCGCGGTTTTTTTTGAGGTCCGCGCGTGCACCGACAGAAAGCAGAACTTGTCGGCAGCTCGTGATCGACGCCTGTCGCTACACCACATGCGCAGATGCGTGCGGCAGACATCTCCATCGCAAGCCACATCGTCGCAGGCCCGGCCCGCGAGCCCGAATGCCAACCCGCCTTGGCGGAAAAGCCCGGCATGCTGATGGCCACGCGCGATGCCTCGGCGCAGTGCGATGGCACCGCGAGCAGGTCGCCCCGGCTACATCAAGTGCGTCGCAGGCCAAGCCAACGCTCTGGCCCGCAGCCCGCAGCGCGTAGCCCGTGGCCACCGCCCGCCGCAGGCGGCGCCTCAGCCCGGCACGCGCCTGATCCGCGCCCCGAGCTGCGAGAGTTTTTCCTCGATCGTTTCGTAGCCACGATCGATGTGGTAGATGCGCTCGATGTCGGTGCGCCCGTCGGCGACGAGGCCGGCGAGCACGAGGCTCGCGGACGCGCGCAGGTCGGTGGCCATGACCGGCGCCGCCGTGAGCTTCGGCACGCCGCGGATGATCGCGGTGTTGCCCTCGAGGCGGATCTCGGCACCGAGGCGGCGCATCTCGAGCATGTGCATGAAGCGGTTCTCGAAGATCGTCTCGACGATCGTGCCGACGCCATCGGCAACCGTGTCGAGCGCAGCGAACTGCGCCTGCATGTCGGTCGGAAACGCGGGGTAGGGCGCGGTGCGGATGTCGACCGACTTCGGGCGCCGGCCGCGCATGTCGAGTTCGACCCAGTTGTCGCCGGCCGTGATCGTCGCGCCGGCCTCCCGGAGCTTGCCGAGCACGGCATCGAGGTGATCGGGCCGCGTGTTCTTGATGCGCACGTGGCCGCTCGTGATCGCGCCGGCGACGAGGTAGGTGCCGGCCTCGATGCGGTCCGGCAGCACGTTGTAGTGGGTGCCCCCGAGGCGCTCTACGCCTTCGATGACGAGCGTGTCGGTGCCGGCGCCGCGGACCTTCCCGCCCATGGCATTGACGAAGTTGGCGAGGTCGACGACTTCCGGCTCGCGCGCCGCATTCTCGATGACCGTCTCGCCGTCGGCGAGCGCCGCGGCCATCATCAGGTTCTCGGTGCCCGTGACCGTCACGGTCTCGAGCACGAGTCGCGCGCCTTTCAGGCGCGACGCACGCGCGCGGATGTAGCCGCCCTCGATGTGGATGTCGGCGCCCATCGCCTGCAGCCCCGCCACGTGGATGTTCACGGGGCGCGCACCGATCGCGCAGCCGCCGGGCAGCGATACGTCGGCGCGCCCGCAGCGCGCGACCAGCGGCCCGAGCACGAGGATCGAGGCGCGCATCGTCTTGACGAGTTCGTAGGGGGCGTAGGGCTCGCGCAGCGCGGTCGGGTCGACTTCGACGTGCATGCGTTCGCCGATCGTGACGTCGACGCCCATGCGACCGAGCAGTTCGATCATCGTCGTGACGTCCTGCAGGTGCGGGACGTTCGAGACCGTCACGGGACCGTCGGCGAGCAACGTGCCGGCGAGGATCGGCAGCGCCGCGTTCTTGGCGCCCGAGATGCGCACCTCGCCCTCGAGCGGCGTGCCCCCCTGGATCTGCAGCTTGTCCATGGCTCCTAGCCCGCGCCGCGCGCCGCGGCCTCTTCCGGCGTCAGCGCGTCGATCGACAGGGCGTGGATCTCGTTGCCCATGCGCGCACCGAGCGCCCCGTAGATCATCTGGTGGCGGGCGATCACGCGCTTGCCGGCGAATGCGGCGGCGATCACCAGCGTGGCGAAATGCACGTTGTCCTCCGATTCGACGCGGACGCGCGCGCCCGGCAGGGCGGTCTCTATCAGCTCGGCAATCTCGTGGGTCTGCATCAGACAATAGTAAAGAGTTGCGGGCCGTGGCGGTATCATGGCGCGCCATGAATGCCGCACCGGACGCCGCCCCGCAGCCCGCGCCCACCGACGCCGGGCTACTCGCCGCCGGCCGGCGGGCCCTGCGGATCGAGTCGACCGCGGTCGAATCGCTGCTCGCGCGCCTCGATGCCCGCTTCGCCGCGGCCTGTCGCCTGTGCCTCGCCTGCAGCGGCCGGATCGTCGTGACCGGCATGGGCAAATCGGGCCACATCGGGGGCAAGATCGCCGCGACCCTCGCGAGCACCGGCTCGCCGTCCTTCTTCCTGCACCCGGCCGAGGCCAGCCACGGCGACCTCGGCATGATCACCCGCACCGATGTCGTGCTCGCGATCTCGAACTCCGGGGAAACGCCCGAAGTGGTGACCCTGCTGCCGCACCTGTCGCGGCTCGGGGTGCCGCTGATCGCGATGACCGGCAACCCCGATTCGATGCTGGCGCGCGCGGCCGCCGTGAACCTCGACATCAGCGTGCCGGAGGAAGCCTGCCCGCTCAATCTCGCGCCGACCGCGAGCACCACCGTCACACTGGCGATGGGTGACGCGATCGCGGTCGCGGTGCTCGAGGCGCGTGGATTCACCGAACAGGATTTCGCCCGCTCGCATCCGGGCGGTTCGCTCGGCCGCCGCCTGCTGCTGCATGTCGAGGACGTGATGCGCAAGGGCGACGACATCCCGCGCGTCGCGCCCGACGCACCCCTCAAGGATGGTCTCGTCGAGATGTCCCGCAAGGGCCTCGGCATGACCGTGATCGTCGACGGCGCGGGCAGGAGCCTCGGCGTGTTCACCGACGGCGACCTGCGGCGCATCCTCGACCAGGCGATCGACGTGCACGCGGCGCGCATGGTCGAGGTGATGACGGCGCCGGGCAGGTCGATCGGCCCGCGCGAACTCGCGGCGGAGGCCGTGCACCAGATGGAGCTGCACAGGATCACCGCACTGCCGGTCGTCGACGCGGCCGGTCGCGTGGTCGGCGCACTCAACGTGCACGACCTGCTGCGCGCCGGGGTCATGTAACCCATGCCGCGCCTGGCCCGATCGCTGCGCGACGTGCGCCTCCTCGTGCTCGACGTGGACGGCGTGCTGACCGACGGCCGCCTCTACTACGGCGCGCGGGGCGAGGCCCTCAAGGTTTTCCACGTCCTCGACGGCCATGGGATTCGCGCAGCACAGCGCGCGAAAATCCGGGTGGCGATCATTTCCGGCCGCAACTCGCCGGCGGTCCGCGCGCGCTGCCGCGAACTCGGCATCCGGCACGTGCACCAGGGCGTCGAGGACAAGCTTGCCGTATTGCAGCGCCTGTGCACCCGCCTCGGCATCGCGCTGCACGAGTGCGCCGCCGTGGGCGATGACACGCCTGACGTACCGGTGTTGCGCGCGGTCGGCCATCCATTTGCGGTCCCCGGCGCACATCCGACGGCCCGCCGCGCCGCGGGCCGCGTCACGCGCGCGCCGGGCGGGCACGGCGCGGTGCGCGAGGTCTGCGACCTGCTGGTCGCGGCGCGCGCGCGCCCATGATGTCGCGCTGGCTGGTCGGGCTGGCCGTGCTCGCGATGATCGTTGCGACGCTGCTGCTCGGTCGCACTTCGCGTGCTCCGGATGCCGCGGTGGCGGGCGGGGCGGGCGCGGCGGACCCCGGCTATTCGGCCCGCGATGCCGAGATCATCGAGACGGGCGATGACGGCCGGCCCCGTTACTGGCTCGAAGCCGCCCGCATCGAACAACCGCCCGACGAGCGGGCGATCACCCTGACCCGCCCCGCCCTGCGCTATCGCGCCCAGGGCGGCGGCATCTGGCGTGCGCAGGCCGAGACCGGCACCGTCCTGCCCGGGCACGACCTCATCGAACTCGATGGCGACGTACGCCTGCAAGGCACGCTGTCGGGCGGCGGGACGCCAGCACACATCGCAACGAGCCACCTGGCCTTCGACACGAAAAAGGAAGTGGCGTCGACCCGTGCCCGGGTCACCATCGACTGGTCGGGTCACCGGCTGGCAGCGCTCGGCCTGCGCGCCGACCTCGGGGCCGAGACCCTTCGGCTAGAATCGCAGGTCAATGGCCGTTTCCTTCCGCATTGATTCCGCGCGCGCGCGCCCTCTGATCCTCGCCGTGCTCGCCTGCGCAGCCGCCTGCGCGGCCGCCGTCGAGCCCGCGGCGAGTCCGGCGCCGACCGTCGTGCCGCGCGACCTGCCGATCAATATTGATGCTGCTTCCTCCGATGTCGACTATCGCAGCAATACGGTCGTCTTCCGCGATGTCGTGATCACCCAGGGCACGACGCGCGTCTCGGCCGCGAACGCGCGCGCCACGGGCCTCGACTTCAAGGAATCGACCTGGATCTTCACGGGCAACGTGCGCATCCAGCGGGATGGCGGCCAGCTCGAATCCGACGAGGCGCGCGTGCAGTTTCGCGACAACCTGCTGCGCGTCGCGACGATCAACGGCCAGCCCGCACGCTTCGAACAGCAGCTCGCGCGCTCTCCCGGCAAGGCGCATGGCCGTGCCACGACGATCGTGTACGACCTCGCCAGCGATCGCGTGACCTTCACGGGAGACGCGTGGCTCAGCGACGGTCGCAACGAGATCAGCGGCGAGGAACTCGTCTACGACGTGCGCGACCAGCGCGTGCTCGCCGAGGCGCAGCCGGACAGCGGCGGACGGGTGCGCATCACCATACGCCCCGGCGACGGCAACAAGGCCGAGCCCCGCCCATGACGAGCCTTACGGCCGCAAGACTCGCCAAGAGCTACGGCAAGCGCCGCATCATCACCGACCTCTCGCTCGAGGTGGCCAGCGGCGAGGTGGTCGGGTTGCTCGGGCCGAACGGCGCCGGCAAGACGACGGCGTTCTACATGATCGTCGGGCTCGTGCCCCCCGACGCGGGACGCATCCAGCTGGGCGATGTCGACCTCACCCACCATCCGATGCACCGGCGGGCGCAACTCGGCATCGGCTACCTGCCGCAGGAGGCATCGGTCTTCCGCAAGCTCTCCGTGCACGACAACATCCTCGCGATCCTGGAAACGCGCGCGGATCTCGACGGGGCCGGGCGCGAGCGCCGCCTCGAGGAAATCCTCGACGAGCTGCGCATCTCGCACGTGCGGGACAGCCTCGGGCTGTCGCTCTCGGGCGGCGAGCGCCGGCGCGTCGAAATCGCGCGCGCACTCGCCGCCGAACCGCGCTTCATGCTGCTCGACGAGCCGTTCGCCGGCGTCGATCCGCTCTCCGTGCTCGATATCCAGCGCATCATCCGCGAGCTCACGGCAAAGGGCATCGGCGTGCTGATCACGGACCACAACGTGCGGGAAACGCTCGGGGTCTGCGACCGCGCCTACATCGTCAGTTCGGGCACGGTGATCGCTGCCGGAAGTGCGGAAGAAATCCTTGCCAACCCCCAAGTCCGTGAGGTGTACTTGGGTGAATCGTTTCGTTTGTGACCGGTGATCGCGCTCTGAATACTCTTTTCGAATCAACGCGTTGGGAATTTCCTCCGCTGCCGCCATGCTGAAGCCCTCCCTGCAGCTGAAACTGGGCCAGTCGCTTACGATGACCCCGCAGTTGCAGCAGGCGATCCGGCTGCTGCAACTGCCCGCGCTCGAGCTGCAGGCCCACATCCGCGAGCTGCTCGAATCGAACGTGATGCTCGAGGCCGTCGAGGAGCCGGAACAGACCGGGATCTTCGAGGCGATCCAGTCTCCGGCCGAGCGCGCCGCGCCCGAATTCGAGGCACCGTCGCGCGAGCCGCCGCAGGTCGACGTCGAGATCGTCACGGACAACTGGTCGAGCGACTCGGGGTCATCCGACACGCCCTGGTCGCCCGACGACGACGATCGCCAGCAGGAATTCGCTGGCGAGCCCGACACCTCCCTGCAGGATCACCTGCTCTCGCAACTGGAGGTCGCCGATCTCGACGCGCGACGGCTTGCCGTGGCGCGCGCCATCGTCGATGCGATCAACGACGACGGCTACCTGATCGAGTCCACGGACGAAATCGCGGCAACGCTGCGTCCCGACGTCGTGTGCGACGGGGCCGAGGTGCTCGACGTGCTCGCGACGGTGCAGGCACTCGACCCCGCGGGGGTCGGCGCGCGCTCGGTGGGTGAGTGCATTGCGCTGCAACTGCGCCAGTTCGATCCCGCGACGCCCGGCCTGACGACGGCACTCGCCATCGCCGCCGGTCACCTCGACACGGTGGCCCGCAACGAGCTCGCGCTGCTGCGGCGCGAACTGCGGGTCACTGAAGACGAGCTGGCCGAGGCGCTGGCGCTCGTGCGCACCTGCCAGCCGCGCCCCGGTTCGGCGCTGAGTGGCGGCTCGCCGGAGTACGTGGTGCCCGACGTGTTCGTGCGTCGCACCGACCGCGGATGGAGCGTCGAGATCAACCCCTCCACGCTGCCGCGCGTGCGCCTGAACCAGGGCTACGCGAGCCTGCTCGGCCGCAACACTTCGCACGCGAACCTGCGCGCGCAGCTGCAGGAGGCGCGCTGGCTGCTGAAAAGCCTCGAGATCAGGAACGACACCCTGCTCAGGGTCGCGCATGCGATCGTCGAGCGCCAGGCCGAATTCCTCGAACAGGGCGACGAGCACATGCGCCCGATGATCCTGAAGGACATCGCCGCCGCGATCGAGATGCACGAATCGACCATCTCGCGCATCACCTCGGGCAAGTACATGCATACGCCCCGCGGCGTGTTCGAGCTGCGGTATTTCTTCTCGAGCCACGTGGGCGGCGGCGAAGCGGCCGAAACCTCCTCGACCGCGATCCGCGCCAAGATCAGGAAGCTGATCCGCGACGAGGACCCTGCGGCGCCGCTGTCCGACAGCCGCATCGCCGAGCTGCTTTCGGCCGAAGGCATCCCCGTCGCGCGACGCACCGTCGCGAAGTACCGGGAGGCGATGCGCATCGCGCCGTCGAACGAGCGCCGGCGCATGGCACCGAAATGACGAACAGGCATCCAGATACGAGGAGAGCGCGATGCAGATATCAGTGAGTGGCCATCACGTCGATGTCACCCCGCCGCTGCGGGACTACGTCGAGAAGAAGCTCGAACGCATCGTGCGCCACTTCGACCACGTGATCGACGTGCACTGCGTGCTCACCGTCGAGAAGCTGCGCCAGAAGGCCGAGGCCACGCTGCAGGTGCGCGGCGGCCCGATCCACGCCGACGCGATCGAGGCGGACATGTACGCCGCGATCGACGCACTCGCCGACAAGCTCGATCGCCTGGTGACGAAGCACAAGGAAAAGGCGCGGGACCACCACGCCGCCGAGGCGCGCAAGACCACGCGGCAATAGGCGCGTAACCCGCGCCGGCAGGACTTCGCCCCATGCGCGTCATCGTCGTCAGCGGTCTTTCGGGGTCGGGCAAGAGCGTGGCGCTGCACATGCTCGAGGACCTCGGCTTCTACTGCATCGACAACATCCCGGCCGCACTGCTGACGCCGCTCATTTCCCACACCGTGCGCAGCGCCGACGTCGCCTACGAGCGGATCGCCGTCGGGCTCGACGCGCGCAACACGGCGGCGGAAATCGCCTCCGTGCCGAAGCTGTTGCAGGAATTGAAGAAGAGCGGCATCCAGTGCGAGGTGCTGTTCCTGACCGCCAACGACGCGGAGCTGCTGCGGCGCTTCGCCGAAACCCGCCGCAAGCACCCGATGAGCCGCGGCAGCGTCGACCTGCGCGAGGCGATCGCGATGGAGCGCGACCTCCTCGAGCCGATCATGCATGCGGCCGACCGGGTGATCGACACGTCGCGCATGGGCGTGCACGCGCTGCGCGACGTCGTGCTGAAATCCGCGGAATCGCGCGTCTCGCCGCGCCTGTCGATCACCTTCGAGTCGTTCGGCTTCAAGCACGGCATCCCGGGCGACGCCGATTTCGTGTTCGACGCACGCTCGCTGCCGAACCCCTACTGGGAGCCGCTGCTGCGCCCGCTCACGGGCCGCGACCCCGAAGTGGTTCGTTTCCTCGAAGCCGAGCCGGCGGTCGCGCGGATGATCGACGACATCGCGACGTTCGTCGAGGCGCGCATCCCCGAGCACACGGCGGCGAATCGCCGCTACCTGACCGTGGCGGTCGGCTGCACCGGGGGCCAGCACCGGTCGGTCTACCTGGCAAACCGGCTCGTCGAACGCTTCGCGGCGCAGCATCCCCACGTATCGGCGCGCCACAATGAGTTGCGCGCCGGGCGCGACCATTGAACGGGAGACAAGCATGGACCTGCACACGAATGCGCGCATTGCGACCCGCGCGGCAGCACTCGTCCTGGCCGCACTGGTCACCGGCTGCACCCTGCCTGCATCGCCACCGATGGCGTCGGTGACGGGCACGGCGACGTACCGGGAGCGCATGGCACTGCCGCCGGACGCGACGTTCGAAGCATCGATCGAGGACGTGTCGCGGGCCGACGCACCCGCCGTAACCGTCGCGAGCGCGCGCATCGATGCGCCGGGCGCGCCGCCGTTCCGGTTCACGATCGCCTACGACCCGGCGCGCATCGAGCCCTCGCATCGCTACGCGATCCGCGCACGCGTGACGCACGGGGAGCAGCTGCTGTTCACCACGGCTACCCATGTGCCGCTGCCCATGGGGCCCGATGCGGCACCAGTCAGCCTGATGATGGTTCGCGCGGGCGCACGCGCCGACGCCCCTGCACAGGCCGGCCCGCCGACGGCCGTTGCAGGATGGATGCGCGGCGAATACCGCTATCTCGCCGACGCCGGCACGTTCACCGACTGCGCGACGGGGCAGCGCGTACCGGTGGCCCAGGCGCTCGACAACGCCGCGCTCGAGGCGGCGTACTCGAAGGCACGCGTGGAGCCCGGCGCACCGCTGCTCGCCACGCTCGTCGGGCGGATCGAAACGCGCGCCGGGGCGGAGGGCGACCCACGCCCTGCGCTGTCGGTCGAACACTTCATCCGCGTGACTGCCGCAACCTGCGACAACCCGGGCGTCCCGGCCCTGGAGGACACGTACTGGGGCCTCGCGCGCATCGACGCCGTGCCGGTCGCGCTCGCGCCGGGCCAACGTGCCCCGTACATCGTGCTCGCCTCCGCCAAACACCGCGTGGGTGGTTTCGCCGGATGCAATCGTTTGACGGGCGGGTATGCCCTCGACGGCAGGCAACTTTCCTTCACGCAGATGGCCGGCACGATGATGGCCTGCGCACAGGGCATGGAGCTGGAACAGCAGTTCCATGCCGCCCTCGCCAGGGTCGCCGGCTGGCGCCTCGAAGCGAACGGACTCGCGCTGCTCGACGCGCAGGGACACGCCGTCGCGGAATTCATCGGCCGGTAACCCTGCGGCCCGCCGCGGGCTGCTAGACTCCGCGCGCCCGCGCGAGGGCCACGCACCGGTCCCCTTCCATGAGCGACAGCGAAATCAAGCCCCTGAAGTCCGGTCGCCTCGCGGCACTGCGGGACGCGCTCGACCAGGGAACGCTGCGCACCGCGCATCGCATGGTCAATGCGATGCATCCGGCGGATATCGCATTGCTGCTCGAATCGCTGCCGCCCGCACAACGCGAGATCGTCTGGGAGATCGTCGACCCCGAACTCGAGGGCGAGGTGCTGCTCGAGCTCAATGACAGCGTGCGCGCAGGCGTGATGCACGAGATGGAAGCCGAGGAACTCGTCGCGGCGACCGAGGGCATGGAAGTCGACGACCTCGCCGACCTGCTGGCCGACCTGCCGGAAACGGTGACCCAGCAACTGCTGCACTCGATGGACCAGCGCGACCGCGAGCGCCTGCGCACCGTGCTTGCCTACGCCGAAGACAGCGCCGGCGGCCTGATGAACACCGACACGGTGAGCGTGCGGGCCGACGTGCCGATCGAAGTCGTGCTGCGTTACGTGCGGATGCGCGGCGAGCTGCCCGAGCGCACCGACAGCCTGTTCGTCGTCGACCGGCGCGACAAGTACCTCGGCACGATACCGCTCACCCGCCTCCTGACCGAAGACCCCGAGCACCTCGTCGGCGATTGCCTCGACAGCGAGGCGCCCCGCATCGACCCGGCCACGCCCGCGCACGAGGTTTCGATGCTGTTCGAGGACCGCGACCTCGTGTCCGCCGCGGTCGTGAGCCCCGAGGGCAAGCTGCTCGGGCGCATCACGGTCGACGACATCGTCGACGTGATCCGCGAGGAGGCCGAGCACTCGGTGCTCTCGATGGCGGGCCTGGCCGACGAAGAAGACGTGTTTGCCGCCGTCGTGCCCTCCGCCCGTCGCCGGCTCATCTGGCTCGGCGTCAACATCTGCACCGCCTTCCTCGGCGCCTTCGTCGTCGCCAATTTCGAGGGCACGATCGAGCGCGTCGCCGTGCTCGCGGCGCTGCTGCCGGTCGTCTCGAGCATGGGCGGCATCGCGGGCACGCAGACCGTCACGCTGCTGATCCGCGGCATCGCGCTCGGCCGGGTCGAATGGGCCAACGCACGCTGGCTGCTGTTCAAGGAGATCGCGGTGGGCGGGTTGAACGGCATGGTCGTCGCGCTCGCGGTCGGTGCGATCACGATCGTGGTGTTCGGCAAGTGGCAGGTCGCCGCGATCGTCGCGGCGGCCATGCTGATGAACCTGCTCGCCGCCGCCACGGTCGGCGTGCTGATACCGCTCACGCTGCGCCGCCTGCGGATCGACCCCGCGCTCTCCGCCGGCGTGATCCTCACGACCTTCACCGACTGCATCGGCTTCGCGACGCTGCTGAGCCTCGGCGCCGCCTTCCTCGTCTAGGCGAGCAGGAAGGCCCGCAGGCGGTCGCGCTGCGCGACGGCGTCGCGATAACCGAGTTCGATCAGCTCCGAGGTATAGCCGGATTCGAACATCAGGTAGCTCGCGAGCTGGTTGCCGGCGACTCCGCGGGCACCGATCACGCGCAGGAACGCGCGCAGGCTGCGCGGCAGCTCGTGCAGGTGCTTCGCCGCGATTTCGCGCGGGTCCACGCTCGGCGAGATGGCCATCGCCTCGACCAGCCGCACGCCCGGCACGGAATCCGGCACCGAACGCACGAGCGAATTGAGGCGCACGAGCTGCTCGAGGTCGGCGTAGATGCCGTCCGTGAACAGGGTGTCGAGCATGAAGCCGAACAGCTGCCCCGGCGTCGGCGAGCGGGGCAGTTGCGTCGACTGGCTGAGGCCCGCGCCGTTCATCGAGCGCACGCCGATCACGAGTACCCGTTCGGCGCCGAGGTGCACGGCGGGACTCATCGGCGCCATCTGGCGCATCGCGCCGTCCCCGAAATATTCCGTTCCAAGTTGCACCGGCGGGAAGAGGAACGGCACCGCGAGGCTGCCCATGAGGTGCGACAGCGTCAGTTCAGTGCGCCGGCCCTCGCGATGCGCCCGGGCCCACTCGGGAATGTCCGCTGCCCCGTCGAAGAAGGCGACCGAGTGCGCGCTCGTGTAGCCCGTCGAGCACAGCGCGACCGCGTGCAGCATGCCGGAGGAGACGCTCTGGCGGATGGCGCCGAAATCGATGTCGCGCGCCAGCAATTCCGACAGCGGGCTGTTGTCGAAGACCGACCTCGGGGGCGTCGCCAGCGTACCCCCCGTGAGCAGCGCCGCGAGCCACCGCAGCCCCGACGCAAGCATGTGCCGCGAAGAGACGCGAAAAACCTGGCTGCACTGGAAGTTGCCCCAGACGTGCTCGAGGGAAGCGACCGCGCCGCGCCAGCGGCGGGCCTCGGCGGCGAGGGCCGCGGTCGCGACCGCCCCGGCGGAGGTGCCGATCAGCACCGGAAACGGGATCCCGCGACGCGGCAGCATCTCGGCGAGCGCCCGCAGGACCCCGACCTGGTAGGCGGAGCGGGCACCGCCCCCGGTGAGGATCAGCCCGTGGAGCGGGCGTCCGGCAATGATGGTGTCCTCCCTCATGAGGCGTGCATTCTGGCCCATCCGGGGCGGCTGTTAGAATCGACCAGTTCGCGCCCGCGCCGTCGCGGCCCACGATAGATACAGGGAACACCATGCACCCAGCCCGATCGATCTTGTTCGCCGCTTTCGCCACCGTCGCCCTGGCCGCCGCCCCCGCGGTCGGGGTGCAGGCTCCGGACTTTCGCCTGCAGGACCAGAACGGCAAGTGGCACACCCTCGGTGAGCAGAAAGGCAGGTGGGTGGTGCTCTATTTCTACCCCAAGGACAACACCCCGGGCTGCACGACGCAGGCCTGCGAGTTTCGCGACAACATCTTCGCGTTCCGTGACGCCGGCGCCGTGATCCTCGGCGTCAGTGTCGATGACGTCGCATCGCACGGGGAATTCGCGCAGGAACACAGCCTGCCCTTCACGATCCTCGCCGACCCGACCAAGGCGGTCACGAAAAGTTATGGCGTGCTGCACAAGCTGATGGGTGTCCTCGAAGTGGCCCGCCGCGACACGTTCATCATCGATCCGCAAGGCCGCATCGCGAAGCACTACGAGAAAGTCGACCCGAAGGGGCACTCGCAGTTCGTGCTCGCGGAGCTGAAGGCCCTCAAGGCGGCGGCGAAACACTAGCGGAAGGTGACGGCGCCGGCGACGTTCCGCGCCGGCGCAGTTCGGCGGTCGCGCGGTCGAGGCCCGCCAGGGTCAGCGGGAACATGCGCTCCTCGACGAGTCCGCGCGTGAGGGCGATCGACGGCGTGTAATCCCAGCGCTGCTCGGGCTCCGGGTTGAGCCACACGAAATGACGGAAGTGCGCCGTGAGGCGCCGCAGCCAGGTCTCGCCCGCCTCCGCGTTCCAGTGCTCGACACTGCCGCCCGGCATCGTGATTTCGTAGGGACTCATCGCGGCGTCACCGACGAAGATCACGCGGTAGTCCGGACCGTAGGTGCGGATCAGCTGGTCCGTCGCGATGCGCTCGGCGTGCCGGCGCCGGTTGTCCTTCCACAGCGATTCGTACGGGAAGTTGTGGAAATAGAAGTGCTCGAAGTGCCGGAATTCGCTGCGCGCAGCCGAGAACAGCTCGTCGCAGACCCGCACGTGATCGTCCATCGAGCCGCCGACGTCGAGCAGCAGCAGCACCTTGACGGCGTTGCGCCGCTCGGGCACGAGTTTCAGGTCGAGGTAGCCCGCGTTGCGGGCGGTGGCTGAAATGGTGCCGTCGAGATCGAGTTCCTCGGCCGCGCCCTCGCGCGCGAAACGCCGCAGGCGACGCAGGCCCATCTTGAAATTGCGGGTGCCGAGTTCGAGCGTGTCGTCGAAATTGGCGAACTCGCGCCGGTCCCAGACCTTCACGGCCCGCCGATGCCGCGAGCCGGCCTGGCCGATGCGCACACCCACCGGGTTGTAGCCGTAGGCGCCGAACGGCGAGGTACCCCCCGTACCGATCCACTTGTTGCCGCCCTCGTGACGCTCGCGCTGCCCGGCCAGGCGTTGGCGCAATGTCTCCATGAGTTTGTCCCAGCCGCCGAGCGCGGCCACCCGCGCCTTCTCCTCCTCCGACAGGACCCGCTCGGCGAGTGCCCGCAGCCATTCGTCCGGCAAGTCGGCACCGAAGGCCTCGAAGAGCTTCTCCGCGCCCTTGAAGTGCTCCGCGAACACCCGGTCGAAGCGGTCGTAGTGGCGCTCGTCCTTGACGAGGCAAACGCGGGCCAGCTGGTAGAAGTCCTCGGCCGAGAGCGAGGCGACGCGTGCCTCGAGCGCCTCGAGCAGCGAGAGGAACTCGGGCAGGGTCACCGGCACGCCGCCGGCACGCAGGTCATGGAAGAACCGGACGAGCACCGGCTAGCGGGCCCGTCGCGAAAGGAACATCACTTGCTCGACGAGATGCATGTCCTGCTCGTTCTTCAGGAGCGCCCCGTACAGTGGCGGCAGTGTCTTCCTGGCTTCGTCGCCGCGCAGCGCTTCCGGCGGCATGTCCTCGGCCACGAGCAGCTTCACCCAGTCGAGCAACTCCGAGGTGGAAGGCTTCTTCCTGAGGCCGGGCACTTCGCGCAAGCGGAAGAATGCGCCGAGCGCCTCGGCGAGCAGTTCACGCTTGAGGCCGGGGTAGTGCACGTCGACGATGCGGCGCATCGTCTCCTCGTCGGGGAAGCGGATGTAGTGGAAGAAACAGCGGCGCAGGAAGGCGTCGGGCAGCTCCTTCTCGTTGTTGCTCGTGATCACGATGACGGGGCGGTGCCGCGCCTTGACGAGTTCGTGCGTCTCGTAGACGTAGAACTCCATGCGATCGAGCTCGCGCAGCAGGTCGTTCGGGAACTCGATGTCGGCCTTGTCTATTTCGTCGATCAGCAGCACGGGCTGCACGTCCGACTGGAAGGCCTCCCAGAGCTTGCCCTTCACGATGTAGTTCGCGATTGTCTGCGCGCGGCCTTCGCCGAGCTGCGAATCGCGCAGGCGCGACACGGCGTCGTACTCGTACAGGCCCTGCTGCGCCTTGCTGGTCGACTTGACGTGCCACTCGAAGAGCGGGCGGCCGAGGCTCGCGGCCACTTCCTCGGCGAGTTGCGTCTTGCCGGTGCCCGGCTCGCCCTTGATGAGGAGCGGCCGGGCGAGGGTCACGGCGGCGTTCACGGCCATGGCGAGTTCCGGAGTCGCGATGTAGCGCTCCGTGCCTTTGAAGCGTGCGAGGGTCATTTCAGGATCAGCTTATGCCGTGGCGGGCCCGGCAGGAAGGGCGTGGGCTCGCCCTGCGCCCAGTCGTCGAAGCCACTGCGGTAGAACGGCGACAGGGGGTGCCCGCTCGGTCCGCCCGGCACTTCGAGGTAGCCCTCGGCCTCGCGCCCCGGCGAGACCGCAAAGCGTTCCGAGGCCCCGAACGATGCGCCCTGCACGCGGGGCATGTCGTGGTCGCCCGGCAGCGGCGGCACCCGCATGTCGAGCAGTCGGCCGACGAGCGGCAGCGCGCCCGACAACGGGTGCGCGATGCGGACCGGTCGTGCGCGATCCCAGCCGCACTGTTCGAGCCGGCCGCAGGTCTTGCCCAGTACCTCGGCCGCCCGATCGACCTGCGCGAGGAGAAATCCGCGCCAGTCCGCGTACGGCGGCGGCAACCAGTTCGCGGGCCGCGCGTCGATGAGCTGCCATGCGGTGGCGGCGAACTGCGGCGGCGGTGGATACGCGTCGGGCTGCAGGCCGGCGGCCGCCAACACGGCCGACCAGAGTGCATCCACGGTCTCGTGGTGTGCCGTGCGCACGAGTGCATACGCCACCGAGTCCGCCGCGGCCCGCGGCATCGGGGCCGCGATCAGGCGGCGAAACTCCGCGCGGCGAGGCGCGCCCTCGAGCGCCGCGGCATCGAGCAGTTCGAGGAACAGGCGCCGCCACGGCGCGAGGAACAAGGCGCGGTCGTCGAGCTGGATCGCGAGCATGTCGGCGGGGGTCGCGGGCGCCTCGAGTGCGAAGAGATCGTCGCGGATCTGCCCCGCGCGCGCGCCAAGGTCGTACCCGACCCCGGTCGCGACCTCGTCGTCGCCGATGAGCGCACCCATGGTGCCGCCCACGACGCGTGCATTCGCGCTCCACAGTCGGCCCGGGGACGGATCGACGATGCGCGGCTGGAGGGCCGGGTCGATGGGCTCGCTGGACACCGCACGCAACGCGCCGCCTGCCCGTGGAATGCGGCCAAGCAGTGTCCAGGCGATGTGGCCTTCCCGATCGCCGACCATCATGTTCTGGTGGGGGATGCCGACGGTGGGCGCCACCGCGAGCGCCGCCCCGACGCTCGTTGCCGCCTCGAGGGCGAGGATGCCGAGCGTCGTGGCGCCCGGCTGGGTCGCCACCCAGGTCGCGAGCTGGCAGTCCGTGAACCCTTCGCGTTCGCGGGTTGCGAAGACCACGCCTTCCGCGCCCTGCTGGATCCGCATCGCCTCCGGCGCCGCACCCTTGATGCGGATCTGCGTGACCTCGCCCTTGAAGCGTGCATCGCGGCCATCGAGGGCGCGATAGGTGCCGGCCGCCGGGTCGCAACGGGTCCAGCGCAGGTCGAGCCAGTCGCCGTAGCTGTTGGTGAATCCCCAGGCGATGTGGCCGTTCGATCCGGCCACGAGCGCCGGCACGCCCGCGAGCGTGACGCCATTGAGGTCGTAACGACCGTCGGAAGTGCGCAGGCGCGCGCGGTACCAGACGGGCGGCACGTCGAGGCCGAGGTGCATGTCGTTTGCGACGAGCGCGCTGCCCGACGCGGTCAACGCGCCGCCGAGCGCCCAGTTATTGCTGCCGATGCCGCGAGGATCGATCGCCGGCTCGGCGGGGCCGCTTGCGACCGGCGCAATGCCGGTGGTCTCGCGCTGCATCGTCCACAGGTCGGGGCCGGGAATCGCCGGGTCCGCCGCGGACTGTGCGCCGGGCTCGGCCGGCGCGTCCCAGGTGCTGCCCGCCGGCAGCAGGAAGGCGAGGACAGGCGCGGCGCGCGCGGCGCCGAGGCGCGCCGTGAGGGCCTCGCCCAGGGCCTGCCGGCGCTGCTCGGTTGCAAAGTCATGGTACTGGAGCTGCCACCACATCGAGTGCACGACGAGCATCGTGTCCTCGTCACGCCAGGGCGCGGGCGCGGCGCGCAGGAGCCAGTATTCCCACGGGCGGCTCCCGAGGCTCGCGAGTCCCTCGTTCACGCCATGCACGTAGGCATCCATCAGCGCACGTTGTGCCGGGTCGAGGCCCGCGACGATCGCCCGCGCCACCTGCCGAAAACGGAAGAGCCGCGCCTTGCGGTCCTGCAAGGCCGCGACGCGCCCGAACAGCTCCGAGAGTTCGCCGGCCGCGAGGCGGCGCGCGAGGTCCATCTGGAAGAAACGGTCCTGGGCATGCACGAACCCGAGTCCGTACGCCAGCGCCGCGCGATCGGCGCCGCTGATCGTCGGCGTGCCGCGCGCGTCGCGCTCGATCGTGACGGGCGACTGCACGCCCGCGGCCTCGTACTCGCCATCGAGCCGCGGCAGGGACGCCCGCAACAGGAACCAGGCGCCGACGGCCGCCGCGAACGCGGCGATCCCGATGGCCCAGGCGAGGCGCCGCAACAACCGCCTCAAGCGCTGCCCTGCGTGACCTTGAGGATCTGCATGGCGTTGGTGCCGCCCGCGACGCCGCTCAGCGGGCCGGAGGTCACGATCACGTGATCCCCGATGTCGACGAGCTCGAGTTCGAGCAGGCGCTCGAAGATCGACGCCTGCACGTGCGGCGCGTCGGATCGCATGACGTCGAACTGCACCGGGTAGACGCCGCGATACAGCGTGACCCGGCGGCTCGTCGCCGCGTGGCGCGTGAATGCGTAGATCGGGATGTCGGACCGGATCCGCGACATCCAGAGCGGTGTCGAACCGGATTCGGTGAGCGCCACGATCGCGCGCACCCGCATGTGGTTGGCGGTGTACATCACCGCCATCGCGATCGCCTCGTCGTTGCGGCTGAAATGCCCGTCGCTGCGGTGCCGGGTGCGCGAATGCGCGAGCTGGTATTTCTCCGCACCCTCGATCACGTGCGCCATCGCCTGCACTGCCTTCACCGGATAGCGGCCGACCGCCGATTCGGCCGACAGCATCACGGCGTCGGTGCCGTCCATCACGGCGTTGGCGACGTCGCTGACTTCCGCGCGGGTCGGGACCGGGTTCTGGATCATCGATTCCATCATCTGCGTCGCGGTGATCGCGACACGGAACTTGTTGCGCGACTGGTGCAGGATCGTCTTCTGCAGG
Source organism: Steroidobacteraceae bacterium (assembly GCA_050185195.1). Taxonomy (GTDB): domain Bacteria; phylum Pseudomonadota; class Gammaproteobacteria; order Steroidobacterales; family Steroidobacteraceae; genus CADEFQ01. The sequence continues at coordinate 17,650 of JBFWZQ010000010.1, forward strand.
CCGGTGATCTCGGCATAACCCATCTCGACCCCGAGGTCGCCGCGCGCCACCATCACGACGTCGGTCTCGTCGAGGATGGACGGCAGGTTCTCCACCGACTCGTGCCGCTCGATCTTGGCGACGATGCGCCCTTGCCCGCCGCTTTCCCGCAAGCGCGTGCGGGCTTCGCGGATATCCGCCGCGTCGCGCGCGAAGGAGACGGCGACATAGTCGATTTCATGGGCGGCCGCGAAGCGGATGTCGTCGCGATCCTTGTCCGAGAGCGCCGGCGCCGAGATGCCGCCGCCCTGCCGGTTGAGCCCCTTCCTGTTGGAGAGCTCGCCGCCGAGGCGCACGATCGTGGCGACGCGGGGTCCCTCGACCGTTTCGACATCGAGCACGATCTGGCCGTCGGCGAGCAGCAGGGTGTCGCCCGGCTGCACGTCGCGGTGCAGGTTCGCGTAGGCAATGCCGACCTCGTGCCGGGTGCCTGCGTCCGCGGCGAGGCGCGGGTCGAGTGCAAACCGTTCGCCTTCGACGAGCCGGATGGGTCCCTCGCGAAAGCTCTCGATGCGGATCTTGGGGCCGCCGAGGTCGGCGAGGATGCCGACGATCTTGCCGGCGCGACGCGCCGCCTCCCGCACCAGTTCGATGCGTCGCAGGTGTTCGCCCTGCTGGCCGTGGGAGAAATTGACGCGCGCGACGTCGAGTCCGGCGCGCACCATGTCAGTGAGGACCGCGACGTCGTCGGTGGCAGGACCGAGCGTCGCGACGATCTTGGTTCGGCGTCGCATAGGTGGGCAACGTTATCACGACCGCCAGCCGGTCGCGCGCCCCTGCGCGCCGCTTCAGCGCCGCGCGCGCGCCTCGAGCGCCGCCACCGCCGGCAATGTCCCGCCTTCGACGAACTCGAGGAACGCACCGCCGCCCGTCGAGATGTAGGAGATGCCTTCGGCGACGCCGTATTTCTCGATCGCCGCGAGCGTGTCGCCGCCGCCGGCCAGCGAGAACGCCTTGCTGCGCGCGACCGCGTTCGCGATCGTCTTCGTGCCTTCGCCGAACTGCGGGAACTCGAACACCCCGACCGGGCCGTTCCAGATGACGGTGCCCGCGGCCTCGATGACCTTCGCGAAGCGCTCGGCGGTATCCGGGCCGATGTCGAGGATCAGCTCGTCCGGATGGACATCGTGGATCGAACGCACGTCGGCGTGCGCGGTGGCCGCGAACTCGCGCGCGACGACCACGTCCGTCGGCAGCGGGATCTCGGCGCCGCGCGCCCGGGCCGTTTCGAGCAGCCCGCGTGCGATGTCGAGCATGTCGGCCTCGTGCAGCGACTTGCCGACCGCAACGCCCGTCGCCGCGAGGAAGGTGTTGGCGATGCCGCCGCCGACGATCAGCTTGTCGACCTTCGCCAGCAGCGACTCGAGCACGGTGAGCTTGGTCGAGACCTTCGAGCCCGCGACGATCGCGACGAGCGGGCGCGCGGGCTGGTCGAGCGCACGCTCCAGCGCCTCGAGTTCGGCGGTCAGCAGCGGCCCGGCGCAGGCGACTGGCGCGAACGTCGCGATGCCGTGCGTGCTCGCCTCGGCCCGGTGCGCCGTGCCGAAGGCATCCATCACGAACACGTCGCACATGGCGGCCATGCGCCGCGCCAGCGCCTCGTCGTTCGCCTTCTCGCCCTTGTTGAAGCGCACGTTCTCGCAGAGCACCGCCTCGCCATAGCCGGTGTCGACGCCGTCCTTGAGCCAGTTCTCGCGCAGCGGCACGGGCTTGCCGAGCAGCTCGGACAGCCGCACGGCCACCGGCGCGAGCGAGTTTTCGGCCGAATAATGGCCTTCCTTCGGGCGACCGAGGTGCGAGAGCACGAAGACCTTTGCACCGCGCTGCATCGCATGGCGCAGCGTCGGCAGGACCGCGCGGATGCGGGCGTCGCTCGTGACCACGCCCTTGTCCACGGGCACGTTCAGGTCCTCGCGGATCATCACGCGCTTGCCAGCGAGATCGACATCGGCCATGCGCAGCACCTGCACGACGGCGACCTATTTCGCGCGCGACCAGGCGGCCACGACGTCGAGCAGGCGGTTCGAGAACCCCCACTCGTTGTCGTACCACGCGCAGACCTTGACCAGCTTGCCCTCGATCACCTTGGTCATCGTGTCGTCGTAAGTCGCGGAATGCGGGTCGTGGTTGTAATCGATCGAGACCAGCGGCTCGCTCGTGTACGCCAACACGCCCTGCAGCGGCCCGCGCGCCGCGGCCAGCATCAGTTCGTTGATCTCCTTGATCGAGGTTGCGCGCTGCGCCGAGAACGTGAGGTCGACGAGCGACACGTTGATCGTCGGCACGCGCACCGAGTAGCCGTCGAGCTTGCCATTGAGGGCCGGCAGCACGAGGCCGAGCGCCGCCGCGGCGCCGGTCTTCGTCGGGATCATCGACATCGTCGCCGAGCGCGCGCGGCGCAGGTCCGCGTGGTAGACGTCGGTGAGCACCTGGTCGTTCGTGTACGCATGGATCGTCGTCATCAGGCCGCCGACGATGCCGACGCTCTCATGCAGCACCTTCGCGACCGGCGCGAGGCAGTTCGTGGTGCAGGAAGCGTTCGAGATCACGTCGTGGCTCGCCCGCAGGTCGCCATGGTTGACGCCGTAGACGACCGTCGCGTCGACATCGGAGCCGCCCGGCGCCGAAATCAGCACTTTCTTCGCGCCGCCCTTCAGGTGGGCACTCGCCTTCGCCTTGCTCGCGAACAGGCCGGTGCTCTCGATCACGTAGTCGACCCCGAGTTCGCCCCAGGGCAGCTTCGCCGGATCGCGCTCCGCGAGCACACGCACGCGATCGCCGTTGACGACCATCGAATCGCCATCGACGTGCACGTCGCCGGGAAAGCGCCCATGGGCAGTATCATGGCAGGTGAGGTGGGCATTGGTGTTCGCGTCGCCGAGGTCGTTGACCGCGACGATGCGGATCTCGCTGGTGCGCTTCGATTCGTAGAGTGCGCGCAGCACGTTGCGACCGATGCGCCCGTAACCGTTGATGCCGACCTTGATTGCCATGACGTCCGCTTCCTCCTGCCTGTGTGATATCAGCCGAGCAGCTTCCCGACCGCGGCCACGACGTGCTCCGTCGTGAAGCCAAAATGCCTGAAGAGATCCGCGCCCTTGCCCGAGGCGCCGAACCGGTCCATGCCGATCACGTCGCCGTCCGGTCCGACGTACCGCCACCAGCTCTGGCGCGCGGCGGCCTCGACGGCGACGCGGCGCGTGACCGCACGCGGCAGCACCGCTTCGCGCCACGCCGCATCCTGCGCCTCGAACACGTCGGTCGAGGGCATCGACACGAGCCGCACGCGGCGGCCCTGCGATCCGAGCTGCCGCACGGCATCGGCCGCGAGGCCCAACTCGGAACCGGTCGCGATCACGATGGCCTCGGGAACGCCCTCGCAGTCGATGAGTGTATAACCGCCGCGCGCGATCGCGGCAACCTGCGCCGGCGAGCGCGCCTGCTGGGGAAGTGCCTGGCGCGTCAGCACGAGGGCCGTGGGCCCATGGGCATGCTCGAGCGCCGCGCGCCAGCCCACCGCCGTCTCGACGGCATCGCCGGGGCGCCACAGCGACAGGCCCGGCATCGCACGCAGGCTCGCGAGGTGCTCGACGGGTTGATGGGTCGGACCGTCCTCGCCGAGCCCGATCGAGTCGTGCGTGTAGACGAGGATCACCGGCTGGTGCATCAGCGCCGCGAGGCGCACTGCGTTGCGCGCATAATCCGAGAACACGAGGAAGGTGCCCGCGTAGGGCCGCAGGCCGCCGTGCAGCGTAAGGCCGCTCATCACCGCGGTCATCGCGAATTCGCGCACGCCGTAATGGATGTAGTTGCCGCTCGCGTCGTCCGCCGTCAGCGTGCGGGAATCCTTGCGTTGCGTGTTGACCGAACCCGTCAGGTCGGCCGAGCCGCCGATCAGTTCCGGCATGCCCGGGCCAATCACGTCCAGCACCGCGCCTGACGACACGCGGGTCGCCTGCGGCGTGCCCGTTGCCTGCGCCGCCGCGAGCGCGTGGGCCGCGAGCGCCTCGAAATCCTGCGGCAGCCGCCCGGCCATGCGCCGCTCGAATTGCGCGGCGAGCTCCGGCCAGGCCTTTTGGTAGCGCCGATAGCGGCGTTGCCAACTCTTCTCCGCCGCGGCGCCCTTCGCGCGGGCGTCCCATTCGGCGCGGATCTCCTGCGGCACCTCGAAGGGCGGGTACGGCCAGCCGAGCGTGGCGCGTGCGGCGGCGACCTCCGCGGCGCCCAGCGCCTCGCCGTGCACGCCCTTCGTGCCCTGTTTGCCCGGCGCGCCGAAGCCGATGATCGTGCGCGCGAGGATGATCGTGGGCTGCTTCTTGTGCGCACGCGCCTTGCGCAGCGCCGAGGCCACCGCGCCCGAGTCGTGGCCGTCGACGTCCTTTACCACGTGCCAGCCGTAGGCCGCGAAGCGCTTCGCGACATCGTCCGTGCACCAGCCCGGCACCTTGCCGTCGATCGAGATGCCGTTGTCGTCGAAGATCGCGACCAGCTTGCCGAGCTTCAACGTGCCGGCGAGCGACGCGGCCTCGTGCGAGATGCCTTCCATCAGGCAACCGTCGCCCATGAACACATAGGTGTGGTGGTCGACGATCTCGTGGCCGTCGCGATTGAACTCGGCGGCAAGCATCTTCTCCGCGAGCGCCATGCCCACGGCGTTGGCGAAGCCCTGGCCGAGCGGCCCCGTCGTGGTCTCGATGCCGACGTCGAGGTCATGCTCCGGGTGTCCCGCGGTGCGCGAACCGAGCTGGCGGAACTTGCGCAGCTCGTCGAGGGCGAGCGGATAACCCGTCAGGTGCAGCAGCGCGTACAGCAGCATCGACGCGTGGCCATTCGACAGCACGAAACGGTCGCGGTCGACCCAGCGCGGGTTGGCGGGATTGTGCTTCAGCGCATCGCGCCACAGCACCTCCGCGATGTCCGCCATGCCCATCGGGGCGCCCGGATGTCCGGAATTGGCGGCCTGGACGGCGTCCATGGCGAGGGCGCGGATGGCATTGGCAAGCTCGCGGCGGGTCGGCATGGGTCGGGGCGTTTCCAGCGGTAAAAATGGGCGCGCATTGTCCAACAGCGCGGCGGGAACGGCAAACCCGGGAAAACCGCGGCCCGCCCGCGGCCAGGCGGGACCCGGGGACGGCGGGTGGGGCGGTTCGATCGTCCCGGTCGAACCGGTATAATGGAAAATCCGCCCCCGAGGTTCCGCGCCACATGTCCAACAGCTACCTGTTCACGTCCGAATCCGTTTCCGAAGGCCATCCGGACAAGATCGCCGACCAGATCTCGGACGCGGTGCTCGACGAGATCCTCACCCAGGACCCGCGCGGGCGGGTCGCCTGCGAGACGCTGATCAAGACCGGCGTCGTGATCGTGGCGGGTGAGGTCACGACCAGCGCCTGGGTCGACCTCGAGGCGCTGGTGCGCAGGACCGTGCTCGGGATCGGCTACAACCATTCGGACATGGGTTTCGACGGCGCGACCTGCGGCGTCGTGAACGTGATCGGCAAGCAATCGCCCGACATCGCGCAGGGCGTCGATCGCAAGGACGAGCGCAAGCAGGGCGCGGGCGACCAGGGCCTGATGTTCGGCTACGCGAGCAACGAGACGGACGTGCTGATGCCGGCGGCCATCACGTACGCGCACCGGCTGGTGCAGCGCCAGGCGCAGGTGCGCAAGAAGGGCAAGCTCGACTGGCTGCGCCCGGACGCCAAGAGCCAGGTCTCGCTGCGCTATGAAGACGACAAGCCGGTCGCGATCGATGCGGTCGTGCTCTCGACCCAGCACTCGCCCGACGTCTCGACGAAAACACTGCGCGAGGCGGTGATGGACGAGGTGATCCTGCCCGTGCTGCCGAAGAAATGGCTGCACAAGGGCACGAAGTTCCACATCAACCCGACCGGGCGCTTCGTCATCGGCGGGCCGGTGGGCGACTGCGGCCTCACCGGGCGCAAGATCATCGTCGACACCTACGGCGGTTTCGCCCGGCACGGTGGCGGCGCGTTCTCGGGCAAGGACCCGTCGAAAGTCGACCGCTCGGCGGCTTATGCCTGCCGCTATGTCGCGAAGAACATCGTGGCCGCCGGCCTCGCCGACCGCTGCGAAGTACAGGTGAGCTACGCGATCGGCGTCGCCGAGCCGACCTCGATCATGGTCGAGACCTTCGGCACCGGGAAACTGCCGCGCGAGAAGCTGACGCAGCTCGTGCGCCGCTTCTTCGACCTCACGCCGTTCGGGCTGCGCGAAATGCTCGATCTCGCCCGCCCGATCTATTTCCGCACCGCGGCCTACGGCCACTTCGGCCGCGAGGAAGCGGACTTCACCTGGGAGCGCACCGACAAGGCGGCGGCGCTCGCAGCGGAGGCCGGCGCGCGCGTGCGCGCGGCCTGATTCGACTCGATACCCGGCCGCCGTACCGGCGGTCGGGCGTCGACCTGAGGAGCGCTGCGACGGGGCAAGCCCGCCAGGCTCAGGTCGACGTGGATGGCCAACGGCGCTCCCTGACCGGAGACACACCCATGACCGCAGTTGCCAGACCGTCGGGCGCGGCGCCCGACTATTTCGTCCGTGACATCGCCGACGCCGCCTGGGGCCACAAGGAAATGGCCATCGCCGAGACCGAGATGCCGGGCCTCATGGCGATCCGCAAGGAGTTCGGGGCGGCGAAGCCGCTGCGCGGCGCACGCATCGCCGGATCGCTGCACATGACGATCCAGACGGCGATGCTGATCGAGACGCTCAGGGAACTGGGCGCCGACGTGCGCTGGGCTTCGTGCAACATCTACTCGACGCAGGACCACGCTGCCGCGGCGATCGCCGCGAACGGCACCCCGGTGTTCGCCTACAAGGGCGAGACGCTCGAGGAGTACTGGCAGTTCACGCACCGCATCTTCGAGTGGCCCGGCAACCAGCAGGCCAACATGATCCTCGACGACGGCGGCGACGCGACGCTGCTGCTGTTGCTCGGCGCGCAGGCGGAGAAGGATCCGTCCGTGATCGCGAAGCCGAACAACGAGGAAGAGACGGCACTCTACGCCGCCATCCGCCAGCGGCTCGCGGAGAGCCCGGGCTGGTACTCGAAGCGCCTCGCGCAGGTGAAGGGCGTCACCGAGGAAACGACCACCGGCGTCAAGCGGCTCTACCAGCTGCAGCGCGACGGCCGCCTGCCGTTCCCGGCCATCAACGTCAACGATTCGGTGACCAAGTCGAAGTTCGACAACCTCTACGGCTGCCGCGAGTCGCTGGTCGATGCGATCAAGCGCGCGACCGACGTGATGGTCGCCGGCAAGGTCGCGGTCGTCGCCGGCTACGGCGACGTCGGCAAGGGCTCCGCCGAATCGCTGCGTGCGCTCTCGGCGCAGGTGTGGATCACCGAGATCGACCCGATCTGCGCGCTGCAGGCCGCGATGGAGGGCTACAAGGTCGTCACGATGAACGAGGCCTGCGACAAGGCCGACATCTTCGTCACCGCGACCGGCAACCTGAACGTGATCACGCACGAACACATGCGCCGCATGAAGCACCAGGCAATCGTGTGCAACATCGGCCACTTCGACAGCGAGATCGAGATTGCCGCGCTCAGGCAGTACCGGTGGGAGAACATCAAGCCGCAGGTCGACCATGTGATCTTCCCCGACGGCAAGCGGCTGATCGTGCTCGCCGAGGGCCGCCTCGTGAACCTCGGCTGCGGCACGGGCCACCCCTCCTTCGTGATGTCGAATTCCTTCACGAACCAGGTGCTTGCGCAGATCGAGCTCTTTGCGCACGGCGAGAAATACAAGCACGAGGTCTACGTGCTGCCGAAACACCTCGACGAGAAGGTGGCGCAGCTGCACCTCGATCGCATCGGGGTGAAGCTGACGACGCTCAGTGCCGAACAGGCAGCGTACATCGGCGTCGCCGCGCACGGGCCGTACAAGCCAGACCACTACCGCTACTGACCGGGACGGGCGACGGGCGACGGGCGACGGGCAAGAAATGCTGCCCTGCTGCCCGTCGCCCACTTGTGTGATCGAGTTGGCACCCCGTGAACACGGCGTACGCACCGCACATAATGCCGCCGCATTCCGTGAAATGGCTCCCGTCACGTCGCGAAGATGCGACGGACCATCCCCACTTGTTGACCTATTGGTGGACGACACGGAGGGGCTACCCGGATGCAAGACTCAGGCTCGGCCGCGCGCGCGTTCCCCGCTTCGGAGCGCCCCGGTGGCGGGACGACCCGTGCAGCGCGCAAGGATGTCGTCGTATTCACCAGTGACGACGAACTGCTGCTGGGCCTCGGCCCGGCGATGGACGATCGTTATCGCTCCCGCCCCACCGACGGCACGGGCGCCTGGACCGAGACGCTCCGTGGTCGCAGCGGCGTGGCGCTCATCGACTCCGCAAGCCTCACGAATGCCCCGGAGATCGTCCGCACGATCGAGGCGGAGTTCCCCGCCTTTGCCATAATCGTCATCGCGCGCGCCGGCGCGCACGCGCAGTGGTCGTCCGCCCTGTCACGCGGCACGATCGCACTCCTGCTGGACCGCGAAGCGCTCAGCCATGATGTCGTCGCGGCGGCACTCGAGACAGAGCCGAGGAGCGCTCCGACGGCGACTCCGTCGAATAACCCGACCGCCTCGGGCGAGGGGCCTCCCGGAAACACGCGCAGGTTCGTCCTGGGCGGCGTCGCTGTCGCCGCATTGGTCATCGCCGGGGCTGCGTGGATGTGGCTGGGCGGCAGGGATGCCGCTCCGGCGCCTCAACCCGAGGCCGTGGCACGGACACCCGCCGCCCCGACCCCCTCGGCCTTGCCGGCGCCCAGCGGGCTGTCCGTGCCCGAGCTACTGTCGGCCGCGCGGGTCGCGTTTGGCGAACGCCGCTACCTGGAACCAGCCGGCAACAACGCACTCGAGTACTACTCGCACGTACTCGCCGTCGAGGCCGGCAATGCGGAAGCCGTCGATGGCGTACGACGAGTCGTCGCCGTGGCCGTCGCGCAGGCGCAGGGTGAAATCAAGACCGGCCAGTTCGACGACGCCTCGCGCCTCGTCGAAACGCTGCGTGCCGCGGCGCCACAGGACGCGAACGTCGTCGCGCTCGAGCGGGACCTCGCGGCCGCGCGGCCCCGCTGGCTCGTCGCGCGGGCGCGTGACGCCATCAACGGCGATCAGTTCGCGGCCGCGGAACGACTGATCGGCGAAATCGGCACGCTCGGGATCGACAAGGCGACCGTGCTCGACCTGCGGCGCAGCCTCGATGCACGCCGCCAGGACGCGGAACTCGCGCGCGCCGTCGCGGATGCACGCAAATCGCTCGATGCAAACTCGCTGCTCGACACCTCGTCCAACGGCCCGCGCGCGCAGCTCGCCGCCCTGCAGAAGCTCGATCGGCGCGATCCCCGGGTCACTGCCTTCCAGCGTGACTACCTCGCAGCGCTCACGCGCAGCGCGCGCGAGGCGACCCGTGCCGGCGAATTCGACGCCGCCGATCGCTTCCTCGCCGCCGCGACGGAGATCGGCAGCAACCGCGACGTCACCGACGCACGCCGTGACCTGCAGGCGGCACGCGAAGCCGTCGCCACGCGCGACCGGCAGCGGGCCGAAGCGGCGAACCAGCGCGCGGAAAAGGCTGCCGCGCAGGCGGCCGCTCCCGTCGCAGCGCCGCCGCGCATGCCGAAATCGAGGAAACGTACGGCACCACAGTATCCGCCCGACGCCGAACGCAATGGCATCGAAGGCTCGGTGAAGATCGAGTTCGGGCTTGCCCCCAACGGCCACACGCGCGACATCCGCGTCGTCGAATCGACGCCCCCCGGCGTATTCGACGAGGCGGCGATCGCCGCCGTGCGCGGCTGGCGCTTCGAACCGATCAGCGCCGAGGATGCGGCCCGCCTGCCGCGCAGTTCGGTGCGCCTCGCCTTCCGGATCGGAGAGCGCCCATGAAACAGCGGCGCAACGCATTCGGCCTGAGCCAGCTGCTGCCCGTCGTCGTGGCCACCTCTTTCGCGGCGGTGCTCACGTTGCTGCTGACCCTCGGCATCCAGCGCGCCGCGCAGCTGCAGGCGGCCTCGAGCGCCCTGCAGCTCGCATCCGAGTTGCGCTCATTGCCGCAGTACTTCGGCACGGAACTGACGCTGGCGCAGCGCGGCCTCGAGGCACGCACTTTCATCGGCGAGCCGCTCGGCGACATCGCAACGGCGCGGGAAGGTTTCGACAAGGCGCTCGTGCGCATCGACGCCGACCTCGAAGCCGCCGGCCTCGGCGCGAGCGCGGACATCCAGCGTATTCGCGGCGCGCTCGACGCGGCGTGGCAGCGATTCGCGCCGCTGCTCGGTGCGCTCGGCCGCCACCAGGGTTCGCCTTATGCCGACACGCTCGCCGGTTCGCGGCTGAACGCCACCGGGCGTGCCCTGAAGGCCGACGTGGACGAAGCGCTCGCGGCCCAGTCCGCCGCGAACCGCGATGTCGGCGGCGCGCTGAAGGACCTGGCGGCAGGCCTGCAGGATACGGTCGGCGACCGCGGTCGCAGCCTGCGCACCTTCCTCGTGATCGGCGCCGCGGTCGCCGGCCTGCTGCTCGCGCTGATGCTGTATTTCTCGCTGCGCTCGCGCCGCGCGGCAGCGGATGCGCGCCGCGCGGAACGACAGGTCGCCGACATCCTCGGCACCGTGCGCGAGGGACTGTTCCTGCTCGATCGCAACCTGGCCATCGGGGCCGTGCACTCGGCGTCGCTGACGCGCATCCTGCACACGGAAATCGTGCGCGGCGGCTCGTTCGAGGAACTGCTGCGCCCGCTCGTGCCGGCAAAGACGCTCGCGACCGCGATGAAGTTCGTGAACCTGCTCTGGAAGGAGAAGGTGCACGAGGACCTCATCGACACGGTCAATCCGCTGAGCCAGGTCGAGGTGCAGTTCGTCCGCACGGGCGGCGGCGTCGAGACGCGCCATCTCTCGTTCGCCTTCCGCCGCGTGAAAAGCGCCACCGGCCAGGGCGAACACCTGCTGGGCATCGTTACCGACGTCACGGATCGCGTGCAGATCTCGCACGAGCTCGAACAGGCCAAGGCCGAGAACCAGGCACAGCTCGATCTCGTGCTGCAGCTGCTGCGGGTGCCCGCCGACCAGCTGCAATCCTTCGTGCGTGACGCGGACATGGCGCTGCGCAAGAGCAACGCGATCCTCAAGCAGCCCGGCCGCGAGGAGAGCGAACTGCGCGCGAAACTGAACGGCGTGTTCCGCGAGGTCCATGCGGTGAAAGGCGAGGCTGCCGCGCTCGCACTCGCCTCGATTGCAGCGCGCGTGCACCAGCTCGAGGACAGCCTCGTCGCGCTGCGCGACCGCGCGGGGCTCGACGGCAACGACTTCATCCCCATCGTGGTCAAGCTCGATGAACTGATGTCCTACCTCGGTGGCGTCGGCCAGTTTGCCGACCGCCTCTCCGAAGTGCAGCCGAAGGGCGACACGCTGAAATCCGTCGTGCCGCCCCTGCTCGCCAACCAGGTGATCGGCCCGGGCGAGCATTCGCTCGAGCAACTGCTCGCGCAGGTCGTGCAGGAAGCCGCGGCATCGCAGGCGAAGCGTGTCACGCTCGCGTGCCGCGGCCTCGAGCAGATTCCCGCACCCTATCGCAAGGCCGCCAAGGAGATCCTGATCCACATGGCGCGCAACGCGGTCGTGCACGGCATCGAGGCGCCGGACAGGCGCCAGGCGGCGAGCAAGCCCAACACCGCCTCGATTCGCGTCAGTTTCGAGGCCGCCGGCACCGAGGGTTTCGTACTCACCGTGGAGGACGACGGCCAGGGCCTGCCCTTCGAACGCATCCTCGACACGGCCCTGCGCAAGGGGCTCGTTTCGCCGGCGGACGCGGCCCGCATGGAACGGCCGGCGGTGTTCGGCCTCATCTTCCGCGCGGGGTTCTCCACGGCCTCGGAAATCACGGAACACGCGGGTCGCGGCGTCGGCCTCGACGCGGTGAGCCAGATGGTGCGCGGGCTCGGAGGCGCGATCGGCATCGCGACGGCCGACGGCAAGTTCACGCGCTTTCGCATGAAACTGCCGACGCCGACCGTCGAGCGGACGGCCGCGACGAACGCGGCGTAACCCGACGTGAACGCCGTGCGCCAGCATCGCCTGATGATCGTCGACGATTCAAACATCATGCGCCGCAAGATCGAACGCTCGCAGGAAATGCCGAACGTGGCAATCGTCGGCACCGCGGGCAACGGGCGCGAGGCGCTCGACCTGCATGCACAATCGCAGCCCACGCTCGTGACGATGGACCTCACGATGCCGGAGATGGATGGCATCGAGTGCGTCGAGCGACTCGTCGAACGCGACCCGGACATCCGCATCCTCGTCATCTCCGCGCTGGCCGACAAGGCCACCGCGATCGAAGCGCTCGAGAAGGGCGCCAGCGGTTTTCTCTGCAAACCCTTCACCGAGCGCCAGTTGAACGATGCGCTGGCGAAGCTGATCGAGTCCTGAGCCGCGCGACATGTCCCTGCAAAGCGAAATCGGCACGTTCGTCACGGCGGTACTGCAGTACTTCGATACGGCCGTGCAGCAGGCCGCGGTCGTCGGCACGCCCTATCTCGCGCTCGGCAAGCCTCCCGAGGTATTCGACTACACCGGCATGATCCGCGTGTCCGGCAAGCGCAAGGGCGTCGTGTACTTCACGGCGCCGAAAGGCATGCTGTCGGTCATGCTGATGCGCATGCAGGAAACGGACATGAGCGACGCGAACCTTCGCGACCTCGTCGGTGAGGTGGCCAACACGCTTTCGGGCAATGCCCGCAAGGACTTCGGGCGCAACTTCATCATCTCGCCGCCGTCGGTGGTCGCCGGCAGCTCGAGCACGATCGGCTACTCGCCCGACACCCGCCCGATCGTGGTGCCCATCGACTGGCGTGCCTATCACGCGAACCTGGTGGTCTGCCTGAACTGAGCCGCGCGCTCAGCCGCGCTTGCGCGCGAGCAGCAACCCGTCCCCAATCGGCACCAGCGACGCGTCCACGCGTTCGTCGCGATGCACGCGGTCGTTCAGCGCGCGGATCGCATTGGTGTCGGCGTCGTTCTCGTCGGGATCGGCGACCCGCCCGTCCCACAGCGCGTTGTCGACCGCCAGCAGTCCGCCTGGGCGCAGCAGCTCCACGACCCGTTCGTAGTACGCCACGTAGTTGCCCTTGTCGGCATCGATGAACGCGAAATCGAACGTCGACCCGCTGCCCGAGGCGAGCAATGCGTCGAGCGTCTCGAGCGCGGGCGCAAGGCGCAGGTCGATGCGGGCATCGACCCCGGCTTCCCGCCAGTACTGGCGCGCGACCCGTGTCCATTCCGCGCTGACGTCGCAGGCGACCAGCTCGCCGTCGCCCGGCAAGGCGAGTGCCACGACGAGCGCCGAATAGCCGGTGAACGTGCCCACCTCGAGGCAGCGGCGCGCGCCGAGCAGGCGCACCAGCAGCTGCATGAACTGGCCCTGCTCCGGCGCGATCTGCATGCCCGCCTGCGGCAGGGCCGCCGTGACCTGGCGCAGGCGCGCGAGCACCGGGGGCTCGCGCAAGTTGTGCTCGATCAGGTAGCGCTGCAACTTGTCCGTCAGGGTGATGGTCGAATTGGTCATATGGCAAGTTCCTCGTGGCGCGCGTCACACTCCCGCCAGCCGATTGTGCGCGTTGGTCGGCACCGTCGTCGAATGACGACGCCGCGCGCACGAACTGCATCACCGTGGCGGCACATCGGCCTTTGCTACCATTTCCCGCCGTGACCGCCCGCCTCATCCAGTTCACCGACCCGCATCTCTACGGCGATGCCGCCGCGTCGCTGCGCGGCGTCGCCACCCTGCCCGCGCTCGAACGCGCGCTGGCGCATGCCGAAGCACACATCCGGGAAGCCGCGGCCCTCCTCGTGACCGGTGACCTCGTGCAGGACGATCCGGGTGGCTACGCCCACTTTCGCCGCCTGCTTGCGGGCCCCGGCAAGCCGGTCCACTGCATCCCCGGCAACCACGATCTCGTGGCCGCGATGCGAGCCGCGCTCGCGGGCGCACCCTTCGTGCTCGGCGGCCATTTCGACCTGCCGGCCTGGCGGGTGGTGATGCTCGACAGCGCGGCAACCGGGACCGCGAGCGGCCTGCTTGCGCCCACGGAACTCGCGCAGCTCGACCATGCGCTCGGCACGGCGGGCGGGCGACACGCGCTCGTGTGCCTGCACCACCACCCGATCGACATGGGCAGCCGCTGGCTCGACCAGGTCGGCCTCGTGAACCGCGACGATTTTTTTGCCGTGATCGACCACCACCCCAATGTGCGTGGGGTGCTCTGGGGCCACGTGCACCAGGCACTCGACACGCAGCGGCGCGGCGTGCGCTTGCTGGCAACGCCGGCCACCTGCACCCAGTTCCTGCCTGGCTCGGACGATTTCGCCGTCGATGCGCGTCCGCCCGCCTATCGGGTACTGACGCTGCACGACGGCGGTGAAATCGAAACCCATGTCGAATGGGTGCCGTGCACGTGAGACACATGCGCACGCTCACGCGGGTCGCACTATTTGCCACGGCAGCCTTCGGTGTAGCCGCGGCGCGTGCCGACGGCGCGGGCCCCGTCTGGTCGATCCACCGAGCAGGCGGCGGGACCGTCTATATCGCAGGCTCCGTGCATGTGCTCGATGCCGCGCGCAGCACCTTGCCACCCGCCTTCGAGGCGGCCTATCGCGACGCCGAACGCATGCTGATGGAACTCGACATGGACGACCTCGACCCGCTGGCCGCCGCGTCGTTCGTCGAAGCACACGGCCGGATCGAAGGCGACGACAGCCTGCGCACGCTGCTCGGCGCAGCGCGCTTTGCGCGCGTGGACGCCGAGGCGCGCGAGCTCGGCCTGCCGCTCGACAGCGTGGCGCAACTCGAACCCTGGGCGATCGCCATCACGCTTGCGCAGCTGCAGCTGATGAAGCTCGGGCTCGATCCCGCGCAGGGCGTCGAGCAGCAGCTCACCGCGCGGGCGCGCGCCGATGGCAAGCCCATCGAGGGGCTGGAAAGCATCGACGAGCAGCTCGCCATGCTCGACGGCCTCTCCTACCCCGACCAGGCGCGATTCCTCGAACTGACGGCGGACGAATCGGACACGATGGTCACCGAGCTCGACGCGATGCTGGATGCGTGGCGCCGTGCGGACACACAGGCACTCGAGCGCCTGTTGCTCGCGGAGTACGAACGCCTGCCGGCCCTCTACCGGCCGCTCGTGACCGATCGCAACCTGCGCTGGTTGCCCCGGATCGAAGCGCTGCTCAGCCGCCCCGACGACACCCTGGTGGTGGTCGGCGCGATGCACCTCGTGGGACCCGACGGCCTGCTCGATCTGCTCACGCGCCGCGGCCTCACACCGCAACCGGTCGGCGCCGACCGGGGACGACCCGCACTCAGGCCGCGGTGAAGCGGTTGCGGGTCACGCGCTGCTCGGCGGTGAGCTTGCCGAGCCGCTCGAGACGCGCCTCGATCGCAGTCAGCGAGCGCTGATGCCTCGATGCGATGTCGGGCAGCGGCGTGCCTGCTCCGAACGCGGTGAGCAGGTCGTGCTCTTCCTGCGGCGTCCAGGGCTGGCCGACGTTGGCGGCGTTCGGCGCGCGCGCGTGCGGCGCGCGCTCCTCGAGCGCGGCGGCGCCGGCCCGCAAGGCATCGGCGACGATCGCCTGCTGCCAGACGGCGGCGGCCCCGATGTTCTCGCCCGAGACGGGATCGACGCCCTTGGCGAGCGCGTTGAGCACCTCGACCGGGGACTGCGTGGACATGATGGAACCTCACTGGTGTACCCGCCTGCCAGTGTCCGCGGCGCTTGCCGCACGCGCGAGCGCACAAAGGCGTGCGTTTGTGCAGAATTGCGGCCATGAAGGCACTGGCATGGTTCCTGGGACTGATCGTCGCCGGACTCGCGGCGATCGCGATCCTCGCGTATCCGGCCTGGCTGCTCGTCACGCCAGCGCTCGACGTCCCCTTTCACCGCGTCGCCAACCGCATCGGCATGCTGGCCCTGCTCGTGGGATTCATTCTCGTCGCGCGCCGGCTCGGCCTCGCGGACCGCGCCAGCCTCGGATTTGCACTGCCCCGGCCCGCGTGGCTGGCCGAGGCCGGCATCGGCATCGCCCTCGGGATCGCGACGATGCTGCCGGTCATCGCGCTGCTTTTCGCGCTCGGCCTGCGCGAACCGAGGGCCCTGCCGCCCGATGACCCGCTCGCGGCCATCGTATTCGCGGGCCTCGTCAGCGGCCTCGTCGTCGCGCTGATCGAAGAGACGTTCCTGCGCGGCGCGATGTACACGGGCATCGCACGCCAGTCGGGCGCGCGGATCGCAATCGTCGCGACGGCGCTGGTCTACGCGGCGACCCATTTCATCGGGCGCTACCGGATCCCCGCCGCGCAAGTCGACGCCTGGAGCGGGCTCGCCCTGCTCGGCGGCGCGCTGCGCTCCTTTGCCCGACCCCTCGGCATCGCGGATGCCTTCCTGTGCCTCACGGGCGTCGGCATCCTGCTCGGCGTGGTACGGCGCTACACCGGCAACATCGCCGCCTGCATCGGGCTGCACGCGGGCTGGGTGTGCGTGATATCGGTCGTGCGCGAACTGTCACAACGCCGCACGGGCCACGCGTTCGACGGCCTCGTTTCGGATTACGACGGTATCATCGGCTGGCTCGTGCTCGCGTGGATGCCCGTGATCGGCTGGGCGCTGGTGCGCTTCTACGCCCGGCGCGAGCGTGGGCGATCAGTCCTCGCCGCGACGGATCAGCGGCGCGAGGCGCGCTAGGCGCGCCACGCCGTCGACTTCGAGGCAGGCCTGCTTGTCCGACAGGCTGATCGGCAGGATCTCGGCCACGCGGGCGCCGACCCAGGACGCATCCTCGAAATGGCGCGGCAAGGCCGCGTACAACTCGCCGAGTTGTGGCAACACATTGCGCAACAGGTCGGCCAGGTACTGAAACTGCGGCGGCACCGGCGCCGCATCGGGCGGTGCCAGCCACTCCACCTCGCCCACGTTGAGACCGTCGTGCGCCCGGCTGCGGCGCAGTAGCCGGAACCTGCGCTCGCCATGGCAGGTGATGCCGAGGAGGCCGTCGGGAAGCGGGTAAAAATCGACGATGCGGGCACTCGTGCCGACGGCCGCGGCCTGCGTGACCTCGCCTGCCTCGTCGCCGGCGCGAATCTGCACGACCCCGAACGAGCGGCGCTCGCGCATGCAGCGGCGCACCATGTCGACGTAGCGCGGTTCGAAGATGCGCAGCGGCAGCGGCCCGCCCGGAAAGAGCACGGCATGGAGCGGAAACAGCGGCAGTCCCGCGGTTGCGTCCATGGCGTCAGCGGGGCTCCTGCCCCCAGCGCGGCACGAGCGCCTGTTCGATGCCGACCTGATCGAGGATGCGCGCCACGACGAAATCGACGACGTCCGCGACACCTGCCGGCTTGTGATAGAAACCGGGACTCGCCGGCAGGATCACGACGCCGATGCGCGCGAGCTTCAGCATGTTCTCGAGGTGGATGGCCGAATAGGGCATCTCACGCGGCACCAGCACGAGCTTGCCCCCCTCCTTCAGCACGACATCCGCGGCGCGCTCCGTGAGGCTGCCGCTCGCGCCACAGGCGATAGCCGAGAGCGTCGCCATGCTGCATGGCGCGACCACCATCGTGCGTGGTGCACCCGAGCCGCTCGCAAGCGGCGAGGTCCATTCCTCCTCGCCATACACGCGCAACTGCCCCGGCCTTGCGCGGCAGCGCTCCGCGAGGAATCGGGTCGCCTCGGCCGCGCGCCCGGGCACCGCGCAGTCGGCCTCGGTGGCGAGTACGACGTGCGCGGCGCGTGTCAGGGTCACGTACACCGTGCGCCCGGCCTCCACGAGGCATTCGAGCAGCCGCAGGCCGTACTGCGCGCCCGACGCGCCCGTCATGGCCACGGTGATCGCGCTCATCGTCCGCCCCCCTCGTGCGCGGCGAGGCGGGCCAATACCTTGTCGTGCAACCCGCCGAAGCCCCCGTTGCTCATGATCAGGAGCTGGTCGCCGGAACGCAATCGCGAGGCAAGCTGTCCCGCGAGCGCGTCGATCCCCTGGCTGAAGTGGGCCCGCGCGCCGAGCGGCGCCATCGCCGCGACCGCATCCCAGCCGAGATCCGGCGGCGTATGGAGCCAGACCTCATCGGCGCCGGCGAGCGATGCCGCGAGCGTATCGCGGTGCACGCCCATCCGCATCGTGTTCGAGCGCGGCTCGAGCACGGCGATGATGCGGGCACCACCCACGCGCCTGCGCAGGCCGTCGATCGTCGTCGCGATGGCCGTCGGGTGGTGCGCGAAGTCATCGAAGACGCGGATGCCGGCGATCTCGCCCCGCAACTCCATGCGCCGCCTGATGCCCCTGAACGCACCTAGCGCGGCGGCGGCCACCGGCACCGGCACGCCCGCATGGCGCGCCGCGACCATGGCAGCGAGCGCGTTGTCCACGTTGTGCGCCCCGTACAGGTCCCATTCGACGGCGGCGAGCGCCGTGCCGCGCTCGAGCACCTCGAAGTGCGACCAGTCATCGCCGCCGAGCGGGCGTGCCGACCACTGTGCCCCGTCATGGCGTGAGAAATCCTCGCGCGGCGTCCAGCAACCGAGTGCGAGCAGGGCTTCGAGATTCTGGTCGGCCCCATTGACGACGATGCGGCCCGACGCCGGCACCATCCGCACGAGCTGGTGGAACTGGCGCTGGATCGCGGCGAGGTCCGGATAGATATCGGCGTGATCGAACTCGAGGTTGCCCAGCACGAGCGTGCGCGGCCGGTAGTGCACGAACTTCGCGCGCTTGTCGAAGAACGCGGTGTCGTACTCGTCGGCCTCGATGACGAAAAACGGCGCCTCGCCGAGCCGCGCCGACGTGTCGAAATTGCCCGGCACGCCACCGACCAGGAAACCGGGCGAGAGGCCGGCGTACTCGAGTATCCACGCGAGCATGCACGACGTCGTGGTCTTGCCGTGCGTGCCGGACACCGCGATGACCCAGCGATCGGCGAGCACCGTGCGCGACAGCCATTCCGGCCCGGACACATACGGAATGCCGCTGTCGAGCAAGGCCTCGATCACCGGCACGCCGCGCGACATCACGTTGCCGACCACGACGACGTCCGGGCGCGGCTCGAGTTGCGCGGCTTCATATCCCTGCACGATCCCGATGCCGAGCGACTCGAGCTGCGTGCTCATCGGCGGATAGACGTTGCGGTCCGAACCCGTGACGCGATGGCCGGCCGCCTTCGCGATCGCCGCGATGCCCGCCATGAAAGTGCCGCAGATGCCGAGGATATGGATGTGCATGTCAGGAAGCCACCGCAGGGGGAAAGAGGCCGAGGAGCACGAGCTGGCCGACCACGACCTGCAGCAGCGCGAGGCTCACGCAGACCGGCATGGGCTGGTCGAGCGCCGAGCGCAGGATACGGCCGTTGGCAGCAATCACCCACGCGAGCATGCCGAGCCCCGCCACCGCAATCGGCACGAGCCACGCATCGTTGTCCTGGAAACGGCCCGCAAGCCAGGCGGTGGCGATCCACACCGGCGCGAGCACCGTCTGGTAGCCGAAGACCGCGGTCGACGTCTGCAGGAACCGTTCCGGCCGTGAAAACAGCCGCAGCAGCACGACATACCAGGCGAGCGTGAAGACAATGTCCACCACGAGATGCAGGTGCCAGGGCCCGGGGATCGGCGGCAGCAGCGTACTCACGAGGAAATTCACGAGGAAATTGGCGACGACCGTAGCGGCCAGCAGGAACCCCGACGCGGGCAGCTCCTCGGGCCCACGGCGCAACAGCGCGATGTCGGTGAACAGGCGAACGAGGCTCAACATGCCTGTCGCCGCTTTCGGGCTCGTGAATCGGCTCGCATAATGGCGGATCGATTGTACGGGAGTCCCCGGGACCGTTCTGCATGTCCATGACAGCCACCTGCCCATGACCACCGCGCTCATCACGGATACGAGCGCCCTCGCCGACCTGGCCGCCGAATTGGCCACGGCACCCGCCATCGGCATCGACACGGAGTTCATGCGCGAGCGCACCTATCGCGCCGAGCTGTGCCTGCTGCAGGCGGCGACACCCGCCCGCTCGGTGTGCGTCGATCCGCTCGCCCTCGAATCGCTCACGCCGATCGCGGCGGCACTCGGCACGGCGGGCCCCGTCAAGATCCTGCACGCCGCGCGCCAGGACCTCGAGGTGCTGTCGGCCGCGCTCGGCAGTGTTGGCCCCGTGTTCGATACACAGGTCGCCGCTGCGCTGGCCGGTTTTCCAGCGCAGGTGGGCTACGCCGACCTCGTGCGGCAGTTGCTCGGGCAAGATCTCGCGAAGGCGCATACCCGCACCGACTGGTCGCGGCGCCCCCTCAGCGCCGACCAGTTGCAATACGCGCTCGACGACGTGCGCTTCCTCGCGCCCCTGCGCGATACGCTGCTCGAGCGCCTCGATGGGCTCGGCCGCACCGCCTGGCTCCTGGAGGAACTGGACACGCTCGCCGATCCGGCGGGCTTCACCGTCGACCCGGAGCAGGCGTGGCGACGGCTGAAAGGCGTGCAGGCACTCGATGCGGGCCGCCAGCGCCTCGCGAAATCGCTGGCGGCCTGGCGCGAGCGACGCGCGATCGATCGCAACCGCCCGCGAGGCTGGATCCTGGACGATGCCGCGCTCAAGGAAATCGTCGCGAGTGTGCCGCGCGATTCAACCGCACTCACCGCCATCGCGGAGCTGCCGGACGGCGTGGCACAGCGTTCGGGCGCGGAGCTGCTCGCGCTGGTTCGCGACGCGGAGATCCCGGAGCCGCCACCGCCGCTGCCGCGCCGCGAGCGACCCGATCCGGCCTGGACGGCCGCGGTGAAGCGCCTCGCGGAACTGACCCGCGAAGCGGCCGGCGAAACCGGTATCAGCGCGGAAATCCTCGCACCGCGCCGCGAACTCGAACGGCTCGCCGCGGGCGACCGGGCGGTTGGCGTGCTGAGCGGGTGGCGGCGGCGTGTGGTCGGGGAGCGGTTGCTGGAGGGGTTGCGGGCGGTGGGGTGAGGGCGGCGGGCTACGAGCAAGCGTCGGCGGGCCGGTGAGGGAGCGGGGCCTGCGGCTCCTCACGGGTCGAGCGCCGCCTGCGGCGGTGCCCTCGTCGCGGCGGCGCCCGGCGCATGGGGTCATCAGGAACTGAGAGTTGGTTGGACGCCGGGCGCAGCTCGCCGCTCCTCGGCGCTCTCCACGCTCGTCGCCGCAGGCCCCGCTCCCGCTCCGGCCCGGCGCCAGTTGCGTGCAGCCAGCTACCCTACCTGGCCCAGGTGAGTGACTGGCCGCGGCCACGCGGCGCGCTGATTCAACCGCGGACGAGCGTGGAGAGCGCCGAGGGGCGTCGGTCAGAGCGAGGCGACCGCGACGGTGCCGGTTTCGATGGGCTCTCACGCCGAGCGCCGGCGCCCCGAGGGCACCGCCGCAGGCGGCGCTCGACCCGCGAGGAGGCGGATGAATCAGCGCGCCGCTTGCCCGCAGCCCGCAGCACTAAGCCCGCGTCGCCTCTTCCACCAGCACGCCTTCGCCGCTGCGCTCGGCGAGCGCGGCTTCGAGGCGATGGGTCACCTCTTCCATGCCGGCGTCGGCGTCGATCATGCGCAGCAGGCCCTGCGCGGTGTAATGCGCGACCAGCGGTTTCGTCTGCTCGTCGTAGACCTGCAGGCGTTTCGCGACGGTCTCTTCCTTGTCGTCGGGGCGCTGCACGAGATGCGGCGCGGCGCAGCAACCCTCCGGTGGCGGGGGCGCCGTGTGGATGTTGAAGACGCGGCCGCAGTTCGTGCAGCTGCGGCGACCCGAAATCCGCCGGACCAGCTTGTCGTAGTCGACATCCATCTGCACCACCGCTTCGAGCGGCGTACCGAGCTCCTCGAGGAGCTGCGCGAGGCCCTCGGCCTGCGCGATCGTGCGCGGGAACCCGTCGAGGATGAATCCGCCGCGCGCGTCGGCCTGCGCGAGGCGCTCGCGGATGATGCCGAGCATCGTCGCGTCGTCGACGAGCTTGCCCGCATCCATGATGGCCTTGGCATGCACGCCGAGCGGCGTGCCCGCCTTGACGGCGGCGCGCAGCAGGTCGCCGGTCGAGATCTGCGGCACGCCGTGACGCTGGACGAGACGCTGGGATTGCGTGCCCTTGCCGGAGCCGGGCGCGCCAAGTAGGACGATGCGCATGGGCCGCGCACAGTACCGGGCGATCCCCCCGCGGTCAAATGAGCTATCCTTGGCCCGGATATGCAAAAACCCACTAAAAAGAACGCCCTATACGCGCAGTCGGGCGGGGTCTCCGCGGTGATCAATGCGTCCGCGGCAGGGGTCATCGATGCCTGCATGAAGCACCGGTCGCGGATCGGTCGCATCTATGCCGGTCGCGACGGCATCGTCGGGGCGCTCACCGAGGACCTGATCGACGTGTCGAAGGAAAGCCGCGCGACGCTGCGCGGCCTGCGCCACACGCCCTCGGGCGCATTCGGCTCGGCGCGCTTCAAGCTGAAGGGCATCGAGCAGAACCGCGCCGAGTACGAGCGCCTGATCGAAGTGTTCCGTGCGCACGACATCGGCTATTTCTTCTACAACGGCGGCAACGACTCGATGGACACGGCGCTCAAGCTGTCGCAGATCGGCAGCGCGATGGGCTATCCGCTCGTGTGCGTCGGCGTGCCGAAAACGGTCGACAACGACCTGCCGCTGACCGATTGCTGCCCGGGCTTCGGCTCGGTCGCCAAGTACGTGGCCGTCTCGACGCGCGAGGCGGCGCTCGATGTCGCCTCGATGGCGCGCACCTCGACCAAGGTGTTCGTACTCGAAGTGATGGGCCGGCACGCCGGCTGGATCGCCGCCGCCGGGGGCCTCGCGGGCCGCGGGGCCGGCGAGCCGCCGCACGTGATCCTGTTCCCCGAGATCGCCTTCGAGCAGCAGCGCTTCCTCGAGCGGGTGAAGCAGTGCGTCACGGATTACGGCTATTGCGTGATCGTCGTCTCGGAGGGTGCGCATTACGCCGACGGCCGCTTCCTCGCCGACGCGGGCACCAAGGACGCATTCGGCCACACGCAGCTCGGCGGCGTCGGTCCGCTCGTCGCGAACATGGTGCGCGAGCACCTCGGCTACAAGTACCACTGGGCCGTCGCCGACTACCTGCAGCGCGCCGCGCGCCACATCGCCTCGAAGGTCGATGTCGCGCAGGCGTATGCGGTCGGCAAGGCCGCCGTCGAGTACGCGCTCCAGGGCAAGAATGCCGTGATGCCCGCGATCGTGCGCAAATCTTCGAAACCCTACAGGTGGACGATCAAGGCCGTGCCGCTGGCGCAGGTCGCGAACGTCGAGAAGAAGGTCCCGCGCAACTTCATCACGGCCGACGGCTTCGGCATCACGGACGCGTGCCGGCGCTACCTCGAACCGCTCATCGCGGGCGAGGACTACCCGCCCTACCGCCGCGGCCTGCCTGACTACGTGAAAATCAAGGGTGCGCGCGTGAAGCGCAAGCTCAAGACCGACTACAAGCTCTAGGAGCGAAGGTGGCCGAACCGTCGACGGACTGGTTGGACGTCGGCGCAGCGCACGAGCTCGCGCGCGAGCCCGTGCGCGAAGTGGCGGCCGGTCCGGCGCGCATCGCGCTCAGTTGCATCGACGGCGTGTTCGGCGCGGTATCGGGCGTCTGCAATCACGTCGGCGGCCCGCTAGGCCAGGGCCAGCTCGACGGCGAATACCTCGTCTGCCCCTGGCACCAGTACAAGTTCCACCGCCAGACCGGGGCCGGCGAGCCCGGCTACGAGGCCGACCGGGTGCCGTCCTATGCCGTCAGGATCGAGGACGGACGGGTCCTCGTTTCGGCGAAGCCGGTCACGAAGCGTGGCCACCTGCCCCACGCGCCGCACCCCCTCGCGCGCGAGCCGGTGCGCGCGCCCGGCCCGATCCGCATCGCCGGCATCTCGACGACGATGATGCAGCCGGGGTTCCCGCGTTATTCCACGTCGGAGGCCCTCCTCGAGGTGGCGCTGGCCCACGCACGGAACGCACTCGGCGCCGGGACGCAGCTGATCCGCCTGCGCGACCTCGCGTTCGGTGCTTGCGAGGGCTACTACTCGCGCGCCGCGCGCGCCTGCACCTGGCCGTGTTCGATCACCGCACGCGACGCCTCGGACCAGATGAGCGTCGTCTACGAAGCGGCGGTACACTGGGCCGACGTGCTGCTGGTCGCAACGCCGATCCGCTGGGGTGCGGCGAGTTCGCTCTACTACAGGATGGTCGAACGGATGAACTGCATCCAGAACCAGGTGACGACGGCGAACCGCGTGCTGATCCGCCGCAAGGTGGCGGCCTTCATCGTCACGGGCGGCCAGGACAACGTGCAGGCCGTGGTCGGCCAGCAACTCGGCTTCTTCGGCGAACTCGGTTTCGTGTTCCCGCCCTTCCCGTTCGTCGCGCATTCGCTCGGCTGGGACGCCGAGGACATGGAGCGCAATGTCGCCGTCGTGCGCGAGAGCGAGACGCTGCGCGAGGGCGCCCGCGCGCTGGCGGGACGCGCGGTCGAAGCGGCCGCGCAGCTCGTCGCCGGGACGGGCGCGGATCCGGCCCACCCCCTGCTCGGGTCGCGCGGCGGGCGCAAGGCGCAACGGCCATGAACGCGCTGTCGCCCGCGGCGATGCTGCTGCCGATGGCTGGCCTCGTCGCGCTCACCGCGATCGTCTGGGTGCGCCTCTACTTCGAACGCATCGGCGAGATGCGCGAGCGGCGCATCCGTCCGCAGGCCGTCGCCACCTCCCGCGAAATGGCCGCCACCCTGACCCGGACACAGTCGGCCGACAACCTGCGCAACCTGTTCGAGATCCCGGTGCTCTTCTACGCGCTGTGCCTCGCGGTCACGTCGGTGGGCCTTGCCACCCCATTGCTCGTCGACGGCGCCTGGGCTTATGTCGTGTTGCGTGCCGTGCACTCGCTGATCCACTGCACCTACAACCGGGTGATGCACCGCTTCGCGACCTATGTGGCGAGCACGGCGCTGCTCTTCGTCCTCTGGGCGGCGTTCGTCGCCCGTATGGTATAGTTCGCGGCCTTTTTTGGGGGGCCGCCGCCCAGCGCCGGCCAATTAAAACATTTCCGCTGGAGGTCTCCTGATGGATGCCACGATGTGGCTGTGGCTCGCGGTTGCCGCGGGCGTCATTGCCGTGCTTTACGGTGTGCTGTCCACCGTTTCCGTCCTGGGCCTCCCCGCGGGCAATGCCCGCATGCAGGAAATCGCCGCCGCCGTCCAGGCCGGCGCCAAGGCCTACCTCAACCGCCAGTACACCACCATCGGCGTCGTCGGCGTCGTGCTGTTCGTGGTGCTCGGGCTCGCGCTCGGCTGGCCGACCGCCGGCGGCTTCGCGGTCGGCGCGATCCTCTCGGGCGCCACCGGTTACATCGGCATGAACATCTCGGTGCGCGCGAACGTGCGCACCGCGGAAGCCGCGAACAACGGCCTGAACGCGGCCCTGTCGGTCGCGTTCCGGGGCGGTGCGATCACCGGCATGCTGGTGGTCGGCCTCGCCCTCATCGGCGTCGCCGGCTATTACGCGCTGCTCGCCCCCGCGATCGGCAGCGAGGCGGCCCTGCACGCGCTCGTCGGCCTCGCCTTCGGCGGCTCGCTCATCTCGATCTTCGCGCGCCTCGGCGGCGGCATCTTCACGAAGGGCGCGGACGTCGGCGCGGACCTCGTCGGCAAGGTCGAGGCGGGCATTCCCGAGGACGACCCGCGCAACCCGGCGGTCATCGCGGACAACGTCGGCGACAACGTCGGCGACTGCGCCGGCATGGCGGCCGACCTGTTCGAGACCTACGCCGTGACGCTCGTCGCGACGATGCTGCTCGGCGGCCTGATGCTGAAGGACCAGGGCGCGGCCGCGGTGATCTACCCGCTCGCGCTCGGCTCGGCCTCGATCATCGCCTCGATCGTCGGCACCTTCTTCGTGAAGGCGTCCGAGGGCGGCAAGATCATGAACGCGCTCTACAAGGGCGTGATCGTCTCCGGCGTGATCGCCGCGATCGCGTTCTGGTTCATCACCCAGGCGCTGATGCCGGCGACGGCGGGCGCCATGTTCGGTTGCGCGCTGATCGGGCTCGCGCTCACCGCGGCCATGATCGTGATCACCGAGTACTACACCGCGACGGAGTACTCGCCGGTGCGCAAGGTGGCGTCGGCCTCGCAGACGGGGCACGCGACCAACATCATCGCGGGCCTCGGCGTGTCGATGAAGTCGACCGCGCTGCCGGTGCTCGCGGTGTGCTTCGCGATCTTCGGTTCGTACACGCTCGGCGGCCTCTACGGCATCGCGATCGCAGCGACCGCCATGCTGTCGCTCACGGGCATGGTCGTCGCGCTCGACGCCTACGGCCCGATCACCGACAACGCGGGCGGCATCGCCGAGATGGCGGAACTGCCGAAGAAGATCCGCGACATCACGGACCCCCTCGACGCCGTCGGCAACACGACCAAGGCCGTCACGAAGGGTTACGCGATCGGCTCGGCGGGCCTTGCCGCGCTCGTGCTGTTCGCCGACTACACGCACAACCTCGAAACGCACCTCGCCGCGACCGGCCGCGAGATGATCGAGTTCTCGCTGTCCGACCCGGCCGTGATCATCGGCCTCTTCATCGGCGGCCTCGTGCCCTACCTCTTCGGCGCGATGGCGATGGAAGCCGTCGGCCGCGCCGCGGGCTCGGTGGTGAACGAAGTGCGCCGCCAGTTCCGCGAGATCAAGGGCATCATGGAGGGCAAGGCCAAGCCCGACTACTCGAAGGCGGTCGACCTGCTGACGCGCTCCGCGATCAAGGAAATGATCGTGCCGTCGCTGCTGCCGATCCTCGTGCCGGTGCTCGTCGCGTTCGGCCTGAACGCACTGATGGGTCCCGGCGCCGGCCTGCGCGCGCTCGGCGGCCTGCTGATCGGCACGATCGTCACCGGGCTTTTCGTCGCGATCTCGATGTGCACGGGCGGCGGCGCCTGGGACAACGCGAAGAAGTACATCGAAGAGGGCAACTTCGGCGGCAAGGGCTCGGATGCCCACAAGGCCGCGGTCACCGGCGACACCGTCGGCGACCCGTACAAGGACACCGCGGGCCCGGCGATCAACCCGCTGATCAAGATCATCAACATCGTGGCGCTGCTGCTGGTGCCGTTGCTGTAGAGGGCGACGGGCCCGGGGCCCCGCGCTGCGCGCGACGGGCTACGGGCTACGGGCTACGGGCTACGGGCAAGATGAAGACAGGCCGGTGCGGCTCACGCCCACCGGCCTTTTTGCTGGCCGGCGAGACTTGCGAGTCGGCGCCGCAGGCGCCCTCTGGCCCGTCGCCCGTAGCCCGTAGCCCATTGCGCGCGGCGCGCCGCGCCGCGCCGGGCGCGTAGCGCCCGGCTATACTCGCCGCAAAGCGGAACGGGGGTTCCCATGAAGTGCATTCCTGCGGCCGTCCTTGCGTTGGCCGGCATCCTCACCGCGGCAACGCCATCTCGCGCCGCGCCGGCCGACGACCTCATCGATCGCTACTCACGCCTCGATTCCATCGGCGGCATCAGCGTCGCAACCGATGGCCGGCACATCGCGCTGCTGTGCGAACGCGGCGGCCGGCGCGCCGCCTGCGTGTACGAGCTCGACGCGATCGACAAGCCGGCGCAGGTCTTTGCGCCGCGCCCCGAGCAGCGCCTGCATCGCATCCGCTGGAGCAGTCCCGAGTGGCTGCTGCTCGACGTCGACGTCACGGAAGACCTGACGAACGTCACGGACAACGTGCGCCTCATGACGTTCACGCGCACGCTGGCGATGAACATCCGCACCCGCGAGGGCTCGCAACTGCTGACGAACGGCGAGACAGCCTACACATCGAGCCTGACACGCATCGCGGCGGCGCCCGAGGCCACGCCCGACGAGGTCCTGATGAGCGCGCTTTACTGGCCGCTCGATGCCGCCGGGGACACCCGCCTCGCATCCCAGGGCAGGGGACGCATGGGGCTGTTCAAGGTCAACCTCAAGACCGGGTACGGCAAGCTGGTCGACGACGGTGGCAACCAGACTTACGCTTACATCCTCGATCCGCAGGGCACGTTGCGCGCGCGGGCCGACTTCGATGGCAATGCCCGGCGTGACACGGTCTACCGCGTGGAGAACGGCCAATTGACGAGGCTGCTGGAGCGCACGGGCTTCGATTCCAGCGACAACGCGATCGCCGGGCTCGTGACGGGCGGCAAGGCGCTGGCGCTCGGAGAGTACGACGCCGACGGCGACTACAGGCCGTTCCTGATCGATCTCGCAACGGGCACGAAGTTGCCGACGGACCTTGGCGTGAAGGACATGGGCGCCGGCGGCTGGATCAGCGACGGCACGACTTCATCGATCGTCGGCGTGGAGTTCGCGGGGACACGGGCCAGCCAGGCATTCATCGATCCGGACCTGCAACGGTGGTACACGGCGCTCGGCAAGGCCTTGCCGGGCAAGGACATCCATTTCGAATCCTGGTCCCGCGACCGCTCCACGATCGCAGTCACGGCAGCAGGCCCGGGTGAACCGGCGACGTATTACATCTTCGATGCAAGGCAGAAGGCGCTGTCGCCGGTGGGCCAGATGCGACCGGAACTCGCCGACCTGCCCGTCGCACCGACTTTTCGCTTCGAGTATGCGGCACGCGACGGGCTCGCGATCGAGGCCTTCCTGACGCTGCCGCCCGGCAAGACCATGAAGAATGGTCCGTTTCCGCTGCTGCTCTTTCCCCACGACGGGCCGTTTTCACGCGACGACTCACGATTCGACTGGTGGGGGGCCTATTTCGCGCAACGCGGCTACGCGGTCTTGAAGCCCAATTACCGCGGGTCGAACGGTTACGGTCTCTCGTTCCGCAAGAAGGGCTACGGGGAATTCGGTGGCGCGATGATCGATGACATCATCGACGGGGCGAAATATCTCGTATCGAAGGGCGTCGCCGACGGTGCACGCATCTGCGCGATGGGGACAGGCTACGGCGGCTACGCCGCGCTGATGGTGCCGATCCGCGATGCATCGTTCGCGAAGTGCGTGGTGGGCGTGGCGCCCGTGACCGAACCGTCGGGTTACGTCAGCGAAGTCGTCAAGCGCTACGGCCGCAAATCCCTGGCGCTCGAGGGCTGGGAGGACTACATGGGCGATCGCTTCCGGGACACGGCGGAAAAAGCAGCCATCTCGCCCCTGCGTAATGCCCAGAACATCAAGGTGCCGGTATTGCTGCTGCACGGCACGCTCGACACCGATGTCTTCGTGGAGCAGTCGCGCACCCTGCGGGACCGCCTCAAGGAAACGGGCGGCACCGTACGCCTCGTGGAGTTCGCAGGCGACGATACGTACCTGAACACGGTCGCGGTGCGCAAGACCCTGCTGACCGAGATCGACGCATTCCTGGCCGCCCATCTGGCGGTAAAGTAGCGACGAACGGACCACACGAGCGGGCGGTCCTGCCCTAAGCTTCCAGCCCCCAACACAACGCTTGAAGGAACTGCCATGTCCCCCAAAGCCCTCATCCTCGCGGCCGCCCTCGGCAGCCTGGTTTCCCTCGGCACCGCCAACGCGGGCGATGAAAAAGGCGAAACCGAGAAGTGCTTCGGCGTCGCCGAAGCCGGCAAGAACGGTTGCGCCACCGCGAGCCACAGTTGCGCCGGCCAGGCCACGGCCGCCAAGGATCCCGCGGAATGGGTCAAGGTCCCGAAAGGAACCTGCGAAAAGATGGGCGGCAAGCTCACCGGCCCAGAAGCCATGTGACGGGCGGGTTTCCGCCCGTCCCCGCGCCGGTTCCGGTTCGCGCCGGAATCGGCTTGCGGGCGCCGCATCACCGGGAGGTCCTGGAAAGGCCCCCCGATGTCGGCTGGTTCGAAGCCCACAGCGAAAACTACTTCGCGGACGGGGGCGGCTCCGTGGCAACGCTCGAGCGCGTGCGCGAGCGCTGGCCGGTGGCCCTGCACGGCGTCGGGCTCGCGCTCGGCTCGTCCGGTTCACTCGATCGCGAACACCTGGGGCGCCTCGCGCGACTCGTTGCGCGCATCGATCCCTGGGCCGTCTCGGAACACGTCTGCTGGGGCCATGCCGGCGGGCGGCACACCAACGACCTGCTGCCCATGCCGCGCACGCACGAGTCCCTGCGGCATCTCGCCGCGCGTGTCGGTGAGCTGCAGGACGCGCTCGGTCGCCAGGTGCTGCTCGAGAACGTCTCGAGCTACCTCGAATTCGCGGACGCGGAGTACACCGAGGCGGGCTTCCTCGCCGCGCTCGTCGCCGAGTCGGGCTGTGCGCTGCTGCTCGACGTCAATAACGTCTACGTGAATGCCCGCAACCACGACTTCGACCCCGAGGCGTATTTCGCCGAGTTGCCGGCCCAGGCCGTGCGCGAGTTCCACCTCGCGGGCCATGAAGTGACCCGCATCGGCGGCGCGGAGATCCGCATCGACACGCACGATCGGCGCGTCTGCGACGAGGTCTGGAGCCTGTACGCGAGCGCGAAGCGCCGCTTCGGACCGGTGCCGACGCTGATCGAATGGGATGCGGCGTTGCCGCCGCTCGACACCCTCGTGGCGGAGGCGCACCGTGCCGATGCCATTGGCTGACCTGCAGCGACGCTTCGTCGCGAGCTTGTATGGCGAGGCGGCGGACCTGCGCGATGACATCCGCGGAGGCGGCGGCATCCCCGCCGCGGATCGCATCGCGATCTACCGCCACAACCTGCAGGCAGGGTTCGAGAAAGCCCTGGCGCTCGAATTTCCCGTGATCGCGGCGCTCTGCGGCGAGGCGTTCTTTGCCGGCCTCGCGCGCGAGTTCCAGCAGGCCCACCCATCGGTGTCAGGCGACCTCCACCATGTCGGAGCGCCCTTTCCAGCCTACCTGCGCGAACGATTCCGCGGGAGCGACCACGCTTATTTCGCGGATGTCGCCGCACTCGAGTGGGCACGCGAGGAATCGGCACGGGCCGCGGACGCGCCGCCGCTCGACCTCCAGGCGCTGGGCGGCCTTGCAGGGGAAGACGCGCCCCGCGTGCGCATCGCCATGCACCCGGCGATGCGGCTCATCGAATCGAACTGGCCCATCTTCTCGATCTGGGATGCCCACCAGGGCCACGGCGAAGTTCCCGGCGTCGATCTCGGCGCGGGCCCCGAGCAGGTGCTCGTGCGCCGCGTGCCGACCGGACCGATCCTCGAACGGATAGGTGCCGCCGATCTCGCGTTGCTCGCCACGCTGCAACGGTGCGGCACGCTCGGCGAAGCATTCGATGCCGCCGTCGCGTGTGAACCGGCCTACGACATCGGCGCGGCCCTGCGACGCTTCGTCGCGGGCGGCGTATTCACTGCCGGCTGATCACGCCGCCATCGGCAACGGCGCAGGCCGCGCGATGGCGAAGCCCTGCAGGTAATCGACGCCCATGCCGCGCGCGGCCTCGATCGCCGGCTCGTCCTCGACCGCTTTTGCGATGACGCGAAACTCGAGCGTGCGCGCGAGCTTGACCATCGCATCGACCATCGCGCGATTCACGCTGTCGGTGCCGAGGTTTTTCATGAAAGAACCGTCGATCTTCACGAAATCGACCGGCAGCGTCTTCAGGTTCAGGAACGAACCCGCGCCGGCGCCGAAGTCGTCGAGCGTGAACTGGCAGCCCATCACGTGCAGCACCTCGATGAAGCGCCGCGCCTGCTCGAGGTTCGCCGCGACCGCCGCTTCGCTCAGTTCGAAGCACACCCGCGAGGGCGCGACGCCGGTGCGATCGAAGCAGTCGACCACGAACTCGAGGAATTGCGTGTCGGAGAGCGTCTGGCCGGAAATATTGATGGCCACCGTGCGGCCGGGCGGCGTCTGGATCGCGCCGCGGCCGAGCGCTACGAGCGTCGTCTGCACGACCCATCGATCGATGAAGGTCGTGAGGCGATAGCGTTCGGCAGCGTGCATGAAGGCGGCGGGCAGCACGTCGCTGCCGCTCGCGTCGCGCAGGCGCACGAGCACTTCGAGCGCCGGCCCCGTGCCGTTCGCGCCGAGGGCCGGCACGATCGGCTGGTGATACAGCTGGAACTGGTTTTCCTTGATCGCCGCCTGCAACCGGTGCAGCCACTGCAGCTCGCCGGAATGGCGCGCGGACGCCTCGTCGCGCGCCGAGTACACGGCGACCTGCCCCGTGCCCTGTCGCTTCGCCACATAGCAGGCGGAGTCCGCCGCGGCGAGCAACTCTTCCATGGTGCCCGATTCGCGCGACAGCTCCACGATGCCGATCGACACGCCGATGCCGAACACCCGGTCGCGCCACACGAAGCGGTGTTCGGCGACCGCGCGACACACGTCGTCGGCGATCTGCCGGGCCTTGTCGAGCGGGCAACCGAGCAGCAACATGCCGAACTCGTCGCCGCCGATGCGCGCGACCGTGTCCGAATCGCGCACGGCGTCGCGCAGGATCTTGGCGAGTTCGCGCAGCAGGCTGTCGCCGGCCACGTGGCCGCTCGTGTCGTTCACGAGCTTGAAGCGATCGAGGTCGAGGTAACAGAGGATGTGCGTGCCGTCGCCACGGCGGGCCGCCTCGGCGGCCTCCTGCAGCCGCCGCTCGAACTCGCGGCGGTTGACGAGTCCCGTCAGTGCATCGTGCGTCGCCTGGTACGACATCTGTCGCGTCATGCCGCGCAGCTCCGTGACGTCGTGCAGCAGCACGACCGCGCCGGTCACGGCACCGCTCGCATCGCGCAGCGGCGAGGTGAGCGGCTCGATCGCGCGTTCCTCGCCGCTTTCGCGGGAGACGAGCAGCGCGCGGCGCGGCGCATGCACCACCGCGCCGCTCTCGAGGGTATGGCGCACGGGGTCGGCGATGGCGCGGCGCTCGGTTTCGTCGACGAGGCCCACGACATCCTCGAAACGCCTCCCCTGCGCCTCGATCCGCGAGACGCCGGCCAGCGCCTCCGCTGCCGCGTTCATGAATTCGATCTGCCCCTGCGCATCGGTCACCACGATGCCCTCGGCGAGCGATTCGAGCGCGTCCTCGCGCACGGCGCGGGCCGCAGGCTCCCCGGCGGTCGCCGCGGCGCCCGCAACGGGCGGCATGCGCAGCGCCGGCACGGTCTGGGTCGGCACGACCTCGACGCCCGTGACGAGGACCGCGGGACCGCCCTCATAGTCGATCAGGGTCGTCGCGATCTCGAGGCGGCTCACGCTGCCTTGCAGGCCGATGATGTCGATTTCGTACCGATCGGCGGTCGCTTCCCCGGCGAGCCTGCGACGCAGGTTCTCCTCGACGAGTTCGGCGCTGTCGGCCGCGACGATGTCGGCCAGGCGCCGCCCGGGCAGTACCGCGCGTTCAGCGCCGACGAGATTCGCGAACTGGCGGTTCGCGTAGAGGATCACGTCACGATGCACCACGACGACCTCGTGGATGCGATCGCCGAGGTCGGCGAACAGCGCGGGACTCAGGCGCTCGCGATCGGCTTGCGCACCGACGCGCGACAACAGGTGATTGACCGCGGTGCCGAGTGCGGCCAGCTCGGGCTGATCGGTCTGCAATTCGATGCGCCCCGACAACCGCCCGCCGATCGCCACTCGCTGCACTTCACGGGACAGCGCCGCCACGGCACGCAACTCGCGCCGCTGGAACAGGTACAGCACGAGCAGCAGCACCGCCACCAGTGCGAGCAGGACACTCACTAGCCCGACGATCGACATCGGTTTTCGGCTATCCCCTGGATCGTTGTTGTGCGAATCGGCCACGCTTGCGCGGCTGTTGCCAGCATATAGGACGCTGTTTGCGGCGCGGAGCTGATTTCACGATAAGCGTGCGCCGCAACTTGGCAGCCGCGTGGAAAACCCTTAACTTGGCGCGCCGTTCCACGCGGCAGAATAAGTCCAATCCGGAGTGTCAGCGCCCATGTCGACAATGGCTCTTGAGCAGATGGTGATGCAACAGGTGCGCGCATGGGACGTGCTCGACGACCGCGTGCTCGATACGTTGCGCAGGCTGCCACGTGAGCGCTTCGTGCCCGCCGCGTTCCGGGAGGTCGCGTACGCCGATGCCCCGATCGCCCTGCCGCACGGCCAGCGCATGCTGGCCCCCAAGGTGGTGGGCCGCATCCTGCAGGCGCTCGATGCCACGGCCACCGACTCCGTGCTCGAGATCGGAACGGGATCCGGTTACCTCACCGCCTGCCTCGCGAGCCTTGCGCGACAGGTGCGCTCGATCGATATCTACGAGGATCTCGCGGCGGGTGCCCGCACCCGCCTCGCGGCGCAAGGCGTCGCCAACGCCCAGGTGCAGGCGGCGGACGCGTTCGAGGTCGCGCTCGAACCGCACCATGACGTCATCGTCCTCACGGGGTCGCTGCCGAAATACGACGAACGTTTCCAGCACGCCCTTGCGGTGGGTGGACGCCTGTTTGCGATCGTGGGCGAAGGCCCCGCCATGTCGGCCCGGCTGGTGCGCCGCACGTCCCCGACGACCTGGATGAGCCAGGACCTGTTCGAAACCTGGGTCGAACCACTCGTGCACGCAGCGCGCCCACCCCGCTTCGTGTTCTGAACGGTGGTGCGGCAGATCGAAGCCCGGGAGTTGCGGGCGCGCCTCGAGGCCGGCGAGCGGCCGGTGATCGTCGACGTGCGCGAAGCCTGGGAAATCGCCCTGGCACCGTTGCCGGCAGCAACGCACGTGCCGATGGGCGAAATCGAGGAGCGGCTCGGCGAGCTCGACCCCCGGGTGGAAACACTGGTGATCTGCCAGGCCGGTGTCCGCAGCCTGCACGTTGCCCACTATCTGGCGAGCCGGGGCTTCGTCGATGCGGTTAACGTTGCGGGTGGCATCGTCGCGCTGACCTCGGGTGACGAGTCCGGAATCGTGTGATATAGTGATATAGAACACTATATAAGGGAACCTTATGTTGCGTCATCTCCCCCTGGCCTCCGTCGCGCTGCTTTCTTTCGCGCAGGCGGCCTTCGCCGAAGACCTGCTGGCCGTCTACCAGCGTGCACTGGCCGCGGACCCCCAGATCCGCGAGGCGGACGCCACGCGGCTCGCGGCGCGCGAATCGAAGCCCCAGGCCATCGCGGCGCTGCTGCCGCAACTGAGCGGCACCGCGGGGTATGACCAGAACAAGTTCGAAGGCACGAGCGACCAAGCCCAGATCGTGGGCACGGGCCCGAACGCAGGCCAGATCTCGATCTTCAGCACCTCGGGCACCCGCGAACCGGAGACGAAGTCCTGGTCGCTCGACCTGCGCCAGAGCCTCTTTCGCTGGGAGAACTGGATGGCGCTGCGCCGTGCCGACAAGCAGGTCGCACAGGCCGAGGCGGACTATGCCGCCGCGCAGCAGGACCTGATCCTGCGGGTATCGACCACCTATTTCGACGTGCTGGCCGCGCGGGACACCCTCGAGGCGCAGCAGGTGAACCTGCAGGCCGTCGCACGCCAGCTCGACCAGGCGGAAAAACGTTTCGAAGTTGGGCTCATCGCGATCACCGACGTGCAGGAATCGCGCGCGGCGCGCGACAACGCCGCGGCGGCGGTGATCGCCGCCAAGCGCCAGCTCGCCACGGCGGAAGAACTCCTGCGCGAGGTGACGGGCGAGAAGTACGCGACGCTCGACAAGCCGGGCGACGACTTGCCACTCAAGAGCCCCGCGCCCGCGAACGAAGACGACTGGGTCCGGGTCGCCATGGACCAGAACCTGGCGCTCGTCTCGAGCCGCCTCGCCGCCAACATCGCACGCGACGACGTGCGCGCGGCATTCGGCGGGCACCTGCCTTCGATCGACCTCACCGCGAGCTACGGCAACCAGAAGATCACGACGGACCAGACCTTCCCGCCGTTCCCGCCGAACTTCCCGGCCCCGCGCTCGGTTGCGCTCGAAAACGACAGCGATGCGACGCTGATCGGCGTGCAGTTCACGCTGCCGATCTTCAGCGGCGGCGGCGCGCGTTCGCGCGTGCGCCAGCAGGAATTCCTGTGGCAGGCGGCACGCCAGCGACTCGAGCGCACGTCGCGGCAGACCGAGCGCGAGGCACGCGACGCCTTCCTCGGCGTGACCAGCGAAATCTCGCGCGTCAACGCGCTGAAACAGGCACTCGAATCGAGCCGCACCGCGCTGCAGGCGACGGAAGCAGGCTACGAGGTGGGTACCCGCACGACGGTCGACGTGCTCGAGGCGCGCCGCAATCTCGTGCAGGCGCTGACGAACCTCTCGCGCAGCAAGTACGACTACCTGCTGAACGTGATCCGGTTGCGCCAGGCTGCGGGCACGCTCGACCCGAGCGCACTCGAGGAGATCAACGGCTGGCTCGACCAGACGGTGACGACGGAGCCTGCGCCGCCGCCGGCCGAACCGGCGGCGACGTCGCCGGCTCCGGCTCCGTAGACGCGATCACCGGCTCGAGCAACGCCAGCAGGCGCGAGAGCGCACCGCGATTGGCTTCGGCTACCGCCTTGCCGAGCGCACCGATGCGCTCGCGCGCGGCGGCATCGCCGAGCAGCCCCGCCACGCGGGCGGCGAGTGCCCCGGCCGAGTCGACGACCTCCGCCCCGCCCTGCGCGATGAGCAGTTGTGCGATGTCCTCGGCGTTGAACGTGTGGGGTCCCGTGAGCAGCGGCAGCCCGAGTGCCGCGGGTTCGAGCAGGTTGTGCCCGCCCACGGGCACGAGGCTCCCGCCGACGAACGCGACGTCGCCCGCCGCGTACAACAGCACCAGTTCGCCGAGCGTATCGCCGAGATAGACCTCGGTTCCCGGCACGCAACGCTCCTGGCGCGAGCGAGCCGCAAAGCGCACGCCGCGGCTTTCGAGCGCCGCGCGCACTTCCGTGAAGCGCGCAGGATGGCGCGGCACCAGGACCAGCAGCGCATCCGGGAGCTGTTCCCGAACGCGCTGGTGGGCCTCGAGCAGGATGTCCTCTTCCTTCGCGTGCGTGCTGCCCGCGACCCACACCGGGCGACCCGCGGCGTGCTCGGCACGCAAGGCGGCACCCCGTTCGATCGCGGCCTCGGGCAGCGCGAAATCGAACTTGATGTTGCCCATCACGTGCGTGCGCAGCGGATTGGCGCCGATGAAGCGGAAGCGCTCGGCATCGGCAGGGCTCTGGGCCGCGATCACGATGCCGTTGGCGAGCGCTTCGCGAAACAGCGCCGCGAGGCGCCGGTAGCGGCCGATCGAGCGCGGCGAAATACGCGCGCTCGCGAGCACGAGCGGCACGCCGCGCCGGCCGCACTCGTGGTAGAGGTTGGGCCACAACTCCGTCTCGAGGATGATCGCGACCCGCGGCCTGACCCGATCGAAGAAGCGCCGCACGGAGCCGGGCAGGTCATAGGGCACGTAGCGCACGTGCGCGAGACCGGCGAAGAGTTCCCGCGCGCGTTGCGCCCCCGTCGGCGTCACGGTCGTCACGACGAGCGGCACCGCCGGGTAGCGCTCGCGCAGCGCCCGCACGAGGGCCGCGGAGGCCTGGATCTCGCCCACCGAAACCGCGTGTACCCAGAGGCAGGTGCCGCGGTATGGAACGGTGCCGAAGCCGAAGCGCTCGCCGAAGTTGCGCCAGTAGCTGTGATCGCGAAAGCCCCGCAGGAGCATCGCGATGCCGACGATGGGCGCGAGCAGGTAAACCACGCACAGGTACAACAGGCGCATCGGCGCGAACTGCTCGCGCAAGTGGGTCAATCTGCCGCCTGTGCGACGGGCGCGGGCGCTGCCGCGACTTGCGGGCCCTCGCGGTAGCCTGCGAGCAGCGAATGCCAGTCGGCCTCCGACGCGCGCCCCGGGGGCAGTTCGTCGGTCACCTTGTCGAGCGACCGGCGCAGCCTCACGAGGTTGGCGTCGCGCCAGAGACCCGGGCCGCGCAACGTGGCGCGATCGAAGTCGATCAGGTGCACGGCGCCATGGGCGGCGAGCAGGATGTTGTGCGCGTTCAGGTCCGCGTGGCACACGCCGAGGTCATGGAACCGACGCAGGCAGCGCCCGATCTCGATCCAGGTGAGGATCGGCACGCCCCCTTCGCCGAGCGCCGCCGCGAGCGACACCGCACCGACGAGCCGTTCGGTGATGAGGTCGCCGCGATAGTGGATACCGTGGCGCACGTAACGTGCCGCGACGGGAGGCGCGACCGGCAGGCCGGCATGCGCGAGATGATAGGTCAGGTGCCATTCGGCGAAAGGACGGGTCGCGGGCTCGCCCCGCCAGAGGTAGCGGTCGGCGGACAGGCGCGCGGCCAGGCCGCCGCGCCGATAGTGGCGCAGCGCGTACTCGCGGCCGCTCTCCACGAAAAACAGCGTGGCGCCACGCCCCGGCGCTTCACCCGTGACTGCGCCGTGCTTGCGCCAGAAACCGGGGTCGAACCATTCCGCGCGCAAATTGCCCACCCGGGACGCGTCATATAGCATCATCCCGCCGGCAACGGCCACGCGCTTCACTTCCGACCCGCTCGTCCAGGTACGCGTCATTCCTGCCCATCCCATCGAACATGCTGCCGCTCGCCGCGCCGCCCCGTAGCCTCTGCATCCTGCGGCTCTCGGCCATCGGCGACACCTGCCACGTCGTACCGATGATCCGCACGCTGCAGCGCGCCTACCCGGATGCCCGGCTCACCTGGATCATCGGCAAGCTCGAAGCGAAGCTGATGTCCCTGCTGCCCGGCGTCGAGTTTATCACCGTGGACAAGCGCGCCGGCCGCCGCGGGCTTCTCGACCTGCGCACGCGGCTTGCCGGCCGTCGCTTCGACGTGCTGCTGCACATGCAGCTCGCGCTGCGCGCGAGCCTCGTCGCAGCCTGCGTGCGCGCGGACGTCAAGCTCGGGTTCGATCGCCCGCGGGCACGCGAGCTGCAGTGGCTCTTCAGCAATGCGCGCATCGCGCCGCGCGCACGCGAGCACGTCCTCGACAGTTTCTTCGGCTTCACGGCCGCGCTTGGCATCAGGGACCGCGTACTCGAGTGGGCGTTGCCGCTGCCCGGGGATGCAAGCGCGTACGCCGCGCGGCTGATCCCGGACCAGGCGCCGACGCTGCTCGTAAGCCCCTGTTCGAGCCACGCCCTGCGCAACTGGTCGGTTGCGCGCTACGCGGCCATTGCCGATCACGCCACAACGCGCCACGGCATGCGCGTGATCCTCTGCGGCGGACCGTCGAGCCTCGAGCGCGAGACCGGCGCCGCCATCGTCGCCGCGGCGCGCACCCCGCTCGTCAACCAGATCGGCGCCGATACGCTGCCGCAGATGCTCGCGCTGATCGGGGCGGCCACCGCCCTCGTCACGCCCGACTCGGGCCCGGCGCACATGGCGACGATGGTGGGCACGCCCGTCATCGGCCTCTACGCCGCGACGAATCCGGCACGCAGCGGACCCTACCTCTCGCGGCAATGGTGCGTCGACGCCTACGCGGCCGCTGCGCTTCGCTTTCGCGGCAAGCCGGCCGAGGCATTGCCGTGGACGACGAAGATCGAGGAGCCGGGCGTCATGGACCTGGTCGAGGTCGATGCGGTGAAGGAGCGGCTCGACGCGCTGCTCGCCGCGGGCAAAGCGGGGCGCGGGCTGCTAGCATCCGCGCCATGAAGGACATACTCGTGCCCATTTCCCCGGGCGAACTGCTCGACAAGATCACGATCCTGCGCATCAAGTCGGCGCGCATGACCGACGCGACCAAGCTCGCCAACGTGCGCCATGAACTCACGCAGCTCGAGGCGACCTGGCGCGGGAGCGGTGCCGCCATTGCAGCGGTCGCCGACGACGAAGCCGCGCTGCAACGCGTGAACGAGTCGCTGTGGGACATCGAGGACGAGATCCGCGACAAGGAACTCGCACAGGCCTTCGACGCACGGTTCATCGAACTCGCGCGCGCCGTCTACGTCACGAACGACGAACGCGCGGCGATCAAGAAGCGGGTCAACACGCGCCTCGGCTCCACGATCGTGGAAGAAAAATCGTATCGGCCGTATCGCGCCGGGGGCTGACGGCGACGGGCAAGAAGCGTTGGCTTGCGATGTCGCGCGGCGCAAGGCCTAGGCGAGCAGGTGGCTCAGGATGAAATAACCGCCGCCGAGCAGGACCGCTGTCTGGCCGAGCATCACCGTGAAGACCCAGCGGATCAGTTCCGCCTTCACGCCATGCATTTCAACCCGGATTTCAGATTTCCACTCGCGCAGTTCGTCCCGCAACTGCACCATGTCCCGCTTCAGTCCGGTCACTTCGACCTTGAGCTGAGCGACATCGACCTTCAGCTGGGCGACATCCGCCTTGAGCGGCGTCAGCTCGGTGCGAAACTCGCCGCGCAGTTCGAGGAAGTCGGTGCGGCTCGCCATGGCTTCACGCTGCGAGGCGACCTCGAGGTCGATCGCCTGCGCGAGCGCGAGTGCCTGTTCCGGGGGCAGCTTGGCGCGCTCCAGCAATTCGAGGGTCGCGGTACGCATCGTCGCCATGCTGCGCGCGGGGCGGGCGGCGGCGCAAGCTGCCATTGCCCGGGATTGCGCCGGAAATGCTCATCGCTGCAGCGTGTACTCGGCCCCACAATAAGGGCATTTCGCCCACCCCGACTGCTCGATGGGCAGGTACACGCGCGGGTGCGAATTCCACAGGTACATCTGCGGCATCGGGCACGAAAGCGGGAGATCCTCGGCCACGACCTCGTACTGGTTCTGGGCATTCGGCTGCAGGAGTGGAGTCGTATTGGCCGGCATGGATCGGTTCCCGAAAGTCGATCCGTCGATTATAGACCGCCCATCGCCCCTGCCCAGATCCCGGTTACCGCGGCGCGCTCGGCCGCAAACTCCTCCTGCTCCACGATCGGCGGCGCATCGGCCAGCGCGCGGTGGTGGATCCGCTCGCGATAGAGCCGATAGGCGCGCGTGAGCACATCCACGGCCGCCTGCGGCACGAGGTCCGCGGAGGCGACCGACTCGAGCTGGCGGATCGTGTCGGGGTAGATCGCGACCGGGGGATGCTCGCCGGCCCAGCGCAGGGCCCAGTACTGCGCCAGGAACTCGATGTCGGCGATGCCGCCCGGATCCTGCTTGAGGTCGACCTGGCCGGCCGCCGCGCGCGACAGTTCGCGTCGCATGCGTTCACGCATCGCGCGCACGTCCTCGCGCAGCGAGTCGCGGCGCACGGCGCAGCGCAGGACCTCAAGCCGTTCGCGTTCGAAGGCCGCGCGCAGCGCAGGTGCGCCGGCGACCGCGCGCGCATGCAGCAGCGCCTGGTGCTCCCAGGTCCAGGCTTCCGTGCGCTGGTAGTCGGCAAACGCCGCCATGCTCGTGACGAGCATGCCGCCCTTGCCGCTCGGCCGCAGGCGCATGTCGACTTCGTAGAGCCGGCCCGCGGCCGAGTGCATCGTCAGCAGGTGCACGATGCGCTGGGCGAGGCGCACGAAGAACACCTGGTTGTCGAGCGGCTTCGTGCCATCGGTCTCCTGCGCCTCCCCGGCCGAATCGTGCAGGAACACGAGGTCGAGATCGGAGCTGTAACCGAGTTCGATGCCGCCGAGCTTGCCGTAGCCCACCGCGCAGATGCGCACGGCGCGGCGTTGCGGGCCCTCGCCGCACATCGGCGTGCCGAACTGCGCGACGATCTGCCGCCAGCCCAGGTCCATCGCGCGCTCGACGATCAGCTCCGCGACATCGGTCAGGCGATCGCTGACCCGCATGACCGGCAGGCGCCCGGTGAGATCCGCCACCGCGATGCGAAACACCGCGGCACGCTGGAAATGGCGCAACGCCTCGACCTGCCGCTCGGGATCCTCGTCGACGGCCTGTTCCGCGCGCAGGTCGAGATCGTGCGCGAGCGCCGCGCGATCGGGCAGGGTCTCGAGCAACCGGTCGTCGATCAGTTCGTCGAGCAGGAGTGGGTGCGCGGCAATCTGCGCGGCGAGGAAATCGCCGTGCGCACACAGGTCGACGAGCCGCCGCCGGGCAGTGGGGCTCTCGTACAGCAGCGCGAAATAGACGGAGCGCGAGCCGATCGCTTCGAACACCCGCAGCACGCGGCGCAGGATCCCGAGCGTGCCGCCGGCCGCCACGATGTCCGCGATGACGGCGGGCATCAACGTGCGCACCCGCTTGCGACCGGCCGCATCGAGCCGGCGTTCGAGCATCGAGCCGCGAAACTCCGCCAGGAGGCGCGCGGCCTCCGGCGCTTCCTGCACGCCCGCCTCGGTGAGCGTACGCTCCATCGCGCTGTTGTCGGCCTGCTCGCCGTCGTCCCACAGCGGACCCAGGTCCACCGTGATGACCGCCTTGGCGCCATCCGCCTGAGGCGCGAAGACCACGGCCTTGAAATGCGCGGAGACGCGCGCCCGGTGCGCGGCAAGGGTCGCCACGAGCGCCGCCCAGTCCGGGAATCCCATTGCCAGCGCGATGCGTGCCCGGCTTGTCTCGTCGACGGGCAGTTCGTGGGTCTGCCGGTCCGCGAGCATCTGCAAGCGATTCTCGAGGCGGCGCAGGAACCGGTAGGCATCGCGCAGTTCCGCGATCGCCTCCGCCGGCAACGCCCGACCGCCCTCGAGGACGCGCAGGGCCTCGAGCAGGGAGGGCGTCTGCAGGCGGCGGTCCTGCCCGCCACGCACCAGTTGCAGGGCCTGTACGACGAATTCGACTTCGCGGATGCCGCCCGGGCCCAGCTTGACGTTGTCCGCGAGATCGCGCCGCTCCACCTCGCGCTCGATGAGCCCTTTCATCTCGCGCAACGACTCGAACACGCCGAAATCGAGATAACGACGATAGACGAAGGGGCGCACCGCGTTCGCCCGCACCTCGGCGTACGCGTCGGTCGCCGTGATCGCACGCGCCTTCACCCACGCATAACGTTCCCACGCGCGGCCGTGGCGCAGCAGGTAGTCCTCGAACGACGAGAAACCCGCTACGAGCGGGCCGCTGTCGCCGAACGGACGCAGGCGCATGTCGATGCGAAAAACAAAGCCGTCGACCGTGCGCGCATCGAGCAGGCGGATCAGTGCCTGCCCCAGGCGCGTGAAGAATTCCTCGTTCGCGACGGGTCGCGCGCCGTCGGTTTCGCCGAACTCGGGAAAAAGGAAAACGAGGTCGATGTCCGACGAGAAGTTCAGCTCGCCGCCGCCGAGCTTGCCCATGGCGACCACCACGAACGGTTGCGCGGCGCCATCCGTGCCGCGCGGCGTGCCGAACCGCGCGACCACACCCGCCGCCGCGAAGCGGCAGGCAATGTCGATGGCGGCATCCGCGAAGGCGGAGAGCTCACGGAGCGTCTCCTCGACATCGGCCCAGCCCGCAAGATCGCGCCACGCGATGCGTACCATTTCACGGCGTCGCCAGCGCCGGATCCACGCCTGGAACTGCCCCTCGTCGGGGTGCACGCCTTCGCCGTGCGCGGTGGCCGCATAGTGCGCGGCGGAGCGCGACGCCAGCAGGGTTCCCGAAATCAACGCGGGTATCAGGTCCGGGTCACGCAGGCAGGATTCGGCGACGAAATCGCTCGCCGCGAACACGCGCGGCAGCGACTCGCGCACTTCGCGCGGCGCCGCTGCCAGGGCTTGCGCGATGGCCGGCACTTCCTGCAGCTCGCGCAGCACCTCCGCGGCGCGTGCGGCCGCGGCATCGACCGGCGTGGACATCAGGCGCGGGACATCAGCGGTAGCGGTTGCCGCCGAGATCGTTGATCTGCGCGGTGTCGAACTTGCGCTGCAGGCCATCG
The DNA here is from genome assembly GCA_050185195.1 of Steroidobacteraceae bacterium. Taxonomy (GTDB): domain Bacteria; phylum Pseudomonadota; class Gammaproteobacteria; order Steroidobacterales; family Steroidobacteraceae; genus CADEFQ01. Next base: position 61,323 of record JBFWZQ010000010.1, read on the forward strand.
ATCGACGCGCCCGACAGGTACACCTGCGCGCCCTGCGAGGCCTCGATCGAGCCGTGGACGCCCTTTATCGTGCTGTTGACGACATGGACCTTGCCGCGCGTCACGGTGATCGCGGTACCACCCGCTTCGATGCGGCTGTTGGTGAGATAGAGATCGCAACCGTCCTCCACGACCAGGCCATCGCCGTCGAATTCGATCACCCGGCCATCGATATGCATCAGGCGCCCACCCTGGCACACGAGCGGCTGGCTGCCCCGCCGCTCGACATTCGCGGACCGCGCCTCCCCGGGCGCCGCGGTCGCGGTGGCGATGGAAATGCCGGGCCCGGTGATGCTGACACTGCCCGCGCCGCGCGTGACGATGAGCGGTGGCGGCGCCTGCGCCGCATTGGGCCCGCTATCCGCCGCCACATCATCGGCCGGTGCCGGATCGGGGGGCGCCCCTGCCGGCGCTGCCGTGACATCGGCCGGCTCCCCTGCAAGCCCCGCCACGAGCTCGTCCAGCTGCACCGTACGCAGGCCGCCCCCGTCGCGCAGCCGGACCGTAAATATCCCTTTCGGGTCCACGGCGAGCACTTCGAGATCCGGATTTCGCCCGAGCGCCTCACGAGCCCACGCGACCTGCGCTGCTTGGGTCGAGGCGCCGGCCGGTGGCGGGCCGTCGGCAGGGGGCTCGCGCGAACAGGCGGCGACGGCCAGCAAGCTCGCGAGGAGGGGCGCGCGAAGTGCGCCGGGGACATTTAACATAGCCGTCTCCCGCGTGGCGGCGAGCAGGTGGCCAATATACCGCGTCCCCTGCCGCGTCGCTGTGCGACGGCCACCACCTGCAATGGATGGAGTACGCATGACTCACCGCCCGCTCGCCTCGCTCGTGACCGCCCTGTTCATCGCCGCGTTGCCCGCCCTCGCCGCGGCGACGCCCTCCGCGGATGCGCTCGACCTCCTGAAGCAATCGATCGCCTTCCATACCGTGGAAGGACAGGGACAGGTTCCCGCCTACGCGCAGTTCCTGGCCAAGCGCCTCGAAGCCGGCGGCATCCCCGCGGCCGACATCCGGATCGAGCCGATGGGCGAGACGGCGACTCTCGTCGCGCGCTACCGCGGCACCGGCAAGCAGCGCCCGCTCGTGATCTCGGCGCACATGGACGTGGTCGAGGCGCGCGCCGCCGACTGGGAGCGTGATCCGTTCACGCCGATCGTCGAGGACGGCTATCTCTTCGGTCGCGGCGCGGACGACAACAAGTTCGACGTGGCGATGATCGTGACGACGCTGCTGCAGCTGAAGGCGGAGGGCTTCCAGCCGACCCGCGACATCATCCTCGCGCTATCGGGCGATGAGGAAACCAGCATGTTCACGACACGCGCGCTCGCGAAGCAGTTTCCGGACGCCGAGTTCGTGCTGAACGGGGACGGGGGCGGCGGCAGGCTCGATACGAGCGGCCAGCCGGTCGTGTACGACCTGCAGGCGGGCGAAAAATCCTACGTCGACTTCGAATTCACCTTCACGAACCCGGGCGGGCATTCGAGCCGCCCGACCGGCAAGAATGCGATCGCGCAACTTGCCCGCGCCATCGAGCGGATTGCGGCGTACCGTTTCCCGCTGCAACGGAACGAACTCACGCGTGCCTCGCTGCAGGCCACGGGCGAGCGCACGCCGGGCCCGCTGGGCGAGGCGATGCTACGCTTCGCCGCAACGGGCGACGCCAAGGCCGCCGCGGTCCTGGCGGCGCACCCCGACACCGTGGGCCAGATCGGCACGACCTGCGTGCCGACGATGGTGCGCGGCGGCCACGCGCTCAATGCGCTGCCGCAGTCCGCGACCGTGTCGGTGAACTGCCGCATTTTCCCGGGCGTCAGCGTCGAGAGCGTGCGCGACCGGCTCGTGGAGGTGGTGGCGGATCCCGAGGCGAAAGTCACCGTGCTCGGCGACCCGAGCGCGAGCGACGCCTCGCCGTTGCGCGCGGACATCGTCGCCGCCGTGACGAAGGCCGTGCACGCCCGCGCGCCGGGGCTGCCGATCGTGCCCAGCATGAGTGCCGGTGCCACGGACAGCGTGCACTTCCGGGCCGCGGGCATTCCGTCCTACGGCGTCTCGGCGCTCTTCATGCGTTCTGAGGACGCCTTCGCACACGGCCTCAATGAGCGCGTGCCGCTCGCGGCCATCGACGGCGCGCTCGTGCAGTGGCACACGCTGCTCACCGAGCTTGCGAAGTAGGGGTCTCGCGCACGAGGCGAACGCCCGCGAGCGTCAGGCGCAACGCGCCTGCGGTGCGCAGCACGAGCGGCGCCGTGACATGGCCCAGCTGCGCACCCGCATCGCGAAAACGCGCGAGCGGAATGCGCAGCGTGTGCCACGTGCCCGGCGCCGGCCTGCGCAGGTCGGTCGTGATATCGAGCGTGGCCTCGCAGTCGTCGCCGCAGGCGAGGCCGAGGAAAACCACCGCGCCCGGCGGCGTATCGACGCGAACGAGCAGTTCGAGCGCATAGCCCTCGCCCGCCTGCCGTGACAGGTCGATCGCCGCCGGCCCGCCGAGGAGTACCGATGCGGCCCGCCCGCCGGGCCAGGTGAATTGCCTGCCGCCTTCCTGCACGCCACCGGCATCGACCGCGCGCATCGGAACATCGCGGGCCGTGAATTGCCAGGACGCGCGCAGGCGCCCGGCGACGAAATACTCGTCGAGACGCGCAGGCGACGCGCCGGTGCCCGCCTCCTCCGACAGCCTCGACTGCACTTGCGTAGTCCCGTATCGCAGGCCGTAGCCATAGGCGAACAGCGGCTCGTAGGGCACGTCACCGACGTTGAGGGAGGCCTGCGTGGTCTTCGATGGCCACGAGAAGGCGAGCCGTCCCGAGAAATCATGGCGTGGGCGACCCGATGCATCCCCGACGAGCACGTCCGCCACGCCCGCGCCTTCGCTGCCCGGCAGCCACGCCGCAACGAACGCGTTCGACGCGTTGATTTCGGGATTGACCCAGAGCGGACGTCCGGAGAGAAAAACGGATACCACCGGAATGCCCGCGGCGCCGAGCCGCCGCAGGAGCGCAAGGTCCCGCTTGTCACCGGGCTGGTACTCGATCGTGTGCACGTCGCCGTTCATCTCGGCGTACGGCGTTTCACCGAACACGACGACGGCGACATCGGGCTTGTGCGTGAACCGGCCGTCGACGGCGAGTTCCGCGCGACCGCCACCCGCGAGCAGCGCATCGCGCAATCCGGCGAACACCGAAGTCGCGTTCGGGAAATCCGCGTTGCCGTTCCCCGTGCCCTGCCAGGACAGCGTCCAGCCGCCGCACTGGCGACCGATGTCGTCGGCGCCGCTGCCCGCGACGAGCACCCGCGCGTTCGCCCGGATCGGCAGCACGCCATCGTTCTTCAGCAACACGAGCGATCTGCGCACGGCTTCACGCGCGAGCGCGCGGTGTGCGGGCGATCCGATGACGCCCGCACGGCCCTCCCAGGGCCGCGCGGGCTCGAAGAGGCCGAGCTTCGCCTTCACGCGCAGGATGCGCCGCACGGCATCGTCGATCCTTGCCGCCGGAATGCGGCCCGATCGCGCGTGCGCCAGCGTGCTTGCGTACAGCGCCTTCCAGTCCTCGGGCACCATCAACAGGTCGATGCCTGCAAGCACGGCGGCGGGGCAATCGTCCCGGCTGCAGCCGGGCAGCTGGCCGTGCGCGTTCCAGTCGCTGACGACGAGCCCCTCGAAGCCGAGGCGGCCCTTCAGCGCGCCCGTCAGCAAGCTGGCATTGCCCGTGTTCTTGACGCCCTGCCAGCTCGAGAACGAAACCATGACGCTCATCGCCCCGGCCTCGATCGCCGCGGGATATCCCGCGGCATGCAGGCGGACGAGTTCGCTTTCACTCACGTCCGTGTCGCCCTGGTCGATGCCTTGCGTCGTGCCGCCATCGCCCAGGAAGTGCTTGGTGGTCGCGGCCACGTGGCCGCGCTGCACCGCACGGCCGAGCCCAGGCTCACCCTGCAGGCCGCGCACCATGGCGGTGGCATAGGCACGCACGAGGTCGGGCGATTCCGCGTAACCTTCGTACGTGCGACCCCACCTGTCGTCGCGCGGGACCGCCAGCGTCGGGGCAAATGCCCAGTCGATGCCGGTCACGGCGATTTCCGCGGCGGTCGCCGTGCCGATGCGAAGCACGAGCGCCGGATCGTGCGCCGCGCCAAGTCCGATGTTGTGCGGAAAGATCGTCGCGCCGATCACGTTGTTGTGGCCATGGACCGCGTCGATACCGAAGATCACCGGAATCGGCACATGGCCGCTGCGCTCCTCGATCGACACGGCGCGGTAGGCGCGCGCGGTGTCGAGCCACGCCTGCGCCGGGGCGCGATCGTTCGTGGCAAGCGGTGGGGAGTTGCCGCCCGCGAGGATGGCACCGAGCGGGTACCGCCGCAGGTCGTCGGGCGACACGGCCGAGGTGTCGGCGAGAATCATCTGGCCGACCTTCTCCTCGAGGCTCATGCGCGCGAGCAGGCCACCCACGAAGGTTTCCGTTCGTGGGTCGACGAGGCCGCGGCTGTGCGCCTGCGGCCACAGTGCCGGATGGGTGACACCGCGCCCCGTGGGCGCCGGCGGGGCACCGGCGGCCGCAAGCGCCCAGCACATCGCAAGAATGAGGAAAAGGCGTTTCACGCGGGCACCACGATGCCAGAGTGCCAAAAAAAGAGCCCCGCAGTGCGGGGCTCGAGGCATTGCGCGGAAACGGGGGTCGATGTTCCGCGGCTTTCGGGGAGGGGTCGGCGCGATGCGCCGGCTCTCCCGTAACTTGCGTGAGGTAAGACTACACCTACCGCGAGAAAGTTCCTTTACGAGCAAATACGTAGGGGAAACCCATGAAAATCACCGAAATGCGTTCACTTCCATGTAGATGCCGTTGGGGTCGAACATCGACATCGTGCGCAGCTTGAAGACGCCCTGGCCGTCATTGCGGGGCACCTCCCAGTCCACCGGAGCCGTCACGATCGTGGCGCCACGCGCCCGGGCGCGATCGTGGATGCCATCGAGGTCCGCGGCTTCGATCACCAGGATCGCCTCCCCCATCGAAACACGCGAGCGGTCCTTGCGCACGCCGGTATCGAACGGCGGCTCGAGGTACTGCATGAGGCCCAGCATGCCGATCCTCGGATCCTGCGCCTGGATGAGCACGAGGTGGGCACGGGCACCGTCCGGCGCCGCAGGCGGGAAACGCCGGTCGACCGACAACTCCTGGTCATACCAACGTGTCCAGCCGAACACTTCGACGTAGAACTTCGCCGCGGCTTCGGCGTCCGGCACGAGGAAGGTCGTGCGCCTGAGGATGGCATCGGTCATCCCGCCAGAATACATGGTGCCGGGTTTTCGGTTATTCGGTTATTGCTTCAATAACCGAATAACCGAAAACCCGGCACCACTCCAAAAAAAAGCCCCGCTTGCGCGGGGCTTCAGGGGTTGCGCGGAAACGGGGGTCGTTATTCCGCGACTTTCGAACTCGACTGTCCTTACATGTCCATCCCGCCCATGCCGCCCGGCATCGGCGCGTGGCTGTGTTCCTCGTCCTTCGGCGCTTCCGCGATCATGACTTCCGTCGTGAGCAGCAGGCCCGAGACCGAGGCGGCGTTCTGCAGCGCGAGACGCGTCACCTTGGTCGGGTCGAGAATGCCCTCTTCGAGCATGTCGCCGAACTCGCCGGTGGCGGCGTTGTAGCCGTAGGCACCCTTGCCCGCCTTGACGGCGTTCAGGATCACCGCGGCGTCTTCGCCCGCGTTGTCGACGATCTGGCGCAGCGGCTCTTCGATCGAACGGGCCAGGATGCGGATGCCGACCGTCTGGTCTTCATTCGCGCCCTCGAGGTCCTTGAGTGCCTTGAGCGCGCGGATCAGCGCGACACCGCCGCCCGGCACCACGCCTTCTTCCACCGCCGCACGCGTGGCGTGCAGGGCGTCTTCGACGCGCGCCTTCTTTTCCTTCATCTCGATCTCGGTGGCCGCGCCGACCTTGATCACGGCAACGCCGCCGGAGAGCTTCGCAACGCGCTCCTGCAGCTTTTCCTTGTCGTAGTCGCTCGTCGCCTCTTCCGCCTGCTGGCGGATCGACTCGATGCGCGCCTTGATGTCCGACGCCTTGCCGGCGCCGTCGATCACGGTGGTGTTTTCCTTCTCGACGACGATCTTCTTCGCCTCGCCGAGGTCGTTGAGCGTCGCCTTCTCGAGCTGCAGGCCGACCTCATCGGAGATCACCGTGCCGCCCGTCAGGACCGCGATGTCCTGCAGCATGGCCTTGCGACGATCGCCGAAGCCCGGGGCCTTGACGGCCGCGACCTTGAGGATCCCGCGGATGTTGTTCACGACGAGCGTGGCGAGCGCCTCGCCCTCGACGTCTTCCGCGATCACGAGCAGCGGACGGCCCGCCTTCGCGACGCCCTCGAGCACCGGCAGCATTTCGCGGATGTTCGAGATCTTCTTGTCGACGAGCAGGATCAGCGGCTTTTCGAGCTCCGCGGTCTGGTTCGCCTGGCTGTTGATGAAATACGGCGAGAGGTAGCCGCGGTCGAACTGCATGCCCTCGACGACGTCGAGTTCGTTCGCGAGGCCCGAGCCCTCTTCAACCGTGATCACGCCTTCCTTGCCGACCTTCTCCATCGCCTCGGCAATCGTCTTGCCGATCGATTCATCGGAGTTCGCGCTGATCGTGCCGACCTGCGCGATGGCCTTGGTGTCCTTGCAGGGCTTCGAGAGCTTCTTCAGCTCTTCGGTCGCCGCCACGACGGCCTTGTCGATGCCGCGCTTGATGTCCATCGGGTTGCGGCCCGAGGCCACCGCCTTCAGGCCCTCGCGGATGATCGCCTGCGCGAGCACGGTCGCGGTCGTCGTGCCGTCGCCGGCCTCGTCGGAGGTGTTGGAAGCGACTTCCTTCACCATCTGCGCGCCCATGTTCTCGAACTTGTCCTTGAGCTCGATTTCCTTCGCGACCGACACGCCATCCTTCGTGATGGTGGGGGCGCCGAAGCTCTTCTCGAGCACCGCGTTGCGGCCCTTGGGGCCGAGCGTCGCCTTGACGGCGTTGGCGAGGACGTTCACGCCCTTGAACATGCGGGCGCGCGCGTCGTCGCTGAAACGTACTTCTTTGGCTGCCATGTTATTTGCCCTCGATCACGGCCATGACGTCTTCCTCGCGCATGACGAGGAGGTCCTCGCCGTCGACCTTGACTTCAGTGCCGCTGTATTTGCCGAAGAGAATCTTGTCGCCGACCTTGACGTCGAGCGGACGGACGGAGCCGTCTTCGAGGATCTTGCCCTTGCCGATCGCGACGACCTTGCCCTGGATGGGCTTCTCGGCCGCGCTATCGGGAATCACGATGCCACCCGGGGAAGTACGCTCTTCCTCCAGGCGCTTCACGATGACGCGGTCATGAAGCGGACGAATCTTCATGGAGTTCGCTCCTGTGAGACTGATGTTGATTGGAGTTTCGGAATCGCCAGGGCAGGAGTGTTAGCACTCTCCCCGATTGGCTGCTAATGATAGGGGCAGCGACCCGGATTTCAAGACCTTGACAACCTGTGTGTTGACATAATGTCGGGGAGAACCTCCGATTCCGGCGCGACTCCAAGGAACGCCTGCCCCACCTCGCTTAGGATGACTGGATGCCGACCCTGCTTCGCGCCGCGCGCCTGTTCGCGGCCCTTGCCCTGACCGCCCCCCTCACGACCGCAGCGTTCGCGGACGAATTCCTGCCCCCCGAGGCGGCCTATCGCTACACGGTCGACAGCGACGGGCGGCAGATCGTCGTGCACTGGAATGTCGAGCAGGGCTACTACCTCTATCGCAAGCGCATGGGCGTCGCGACGGCCGCGCCGGGCGTGACGCTGGGCGAACCCGCCTATCCGCCAGGGGAAATGCACACCGACGAATATTTCGGCGAGCAGGAGATCTTCCGCGGGCAGTTCGACGTCGCCATCCCGGTCACGCGCCCGCCCGGCGCCGGCGCGGGCCCGGTACCGATCACCCTGAAACTGCAAGGCTGCGCGGATGCGGGCCTCTGCTACCCGCCGATGTCGTGGCAAGCGGCCGTGGACATGCCGGCCGCCGCCACCGGTATCGATGCCGTGCTCGCGCAGGCGCGCAGCAGCGGCGGACTCGGTGCGGGCGGCGACGAATTCCTCGATCCGGACGTGGCCTTCCGTCTCGCCGCGACGGCCGACGGCCCGGACCGGGTGAAGCTCGTCTGGGAAATCGCGCCGCAGTACTACCTCTACCGCAACCGGCTCAACGTGACGACGTCCAGCGGGCAAGCGACGCTCGGCGCGCTCTCGCTGCCGAAGGGCGAGATCCACACCGACGAGTATTTCGGCGAGCAGGAGATCTATCGCGACGAACTCGTCGCCGCGCTCCCCGTCGCCCGGGCCGGCGGCGGCGCGCTTGCCGTGGCCCTTGCAGTGACCTATCAGGGCTGCGCGGACGCCGGCCTCTGCTACCCGCCGATCACCAGGACGCTGAACGTCGATTTGCCCGCGGGTGGAACAATATCGACCGCGTCGGTGGGCTTCGTCTCCGAGCAGGACTGGATGGCGGGCTTCATCCGCTCAGGCAACCTGCTGCTCGTCATCGGGTTCTTCTTCGGGGCGGGCCTCCTGCTCGCCTTCACGCCCTGCGTGCTGCCGATGGTACCGATCCTCTCGGGCATCATCGCGGGCCAGGGCGCCAACGTCACGACGCGCCGCGCATTCTTCCTTTCGCTGAGTTACGTACTCGGCATGGCGTTCACGTACACGCTCGCCGGCATCGCCGCCGCCGCCGCCGGCGCGCAGGTGCAGGCCGTGTTCCAGCAACCCTGGATCATCACGGTGTTCGCGCTGCTGTTCATCGTGCTCGCCCTTTCGATGTTCGGCCTCTTCACGATCCAGATGCCGGCGGCGATCCAGACGCGCCTTGCCGATGCGAGCAATCGGCAGCGTGCAGGCACGTTCGGGGGCGTCGCCCTGATGGGCGCGCTTTCGGCGCTGATCGTCACCACCTGCGTGGCGCCCGCACTCGTCGCCACGCTCGCGGTGATCGGCCAGAGCGGTGACGTCGTGCGTGGCGGACTTGCCCTCTTTGCCATGAGCCTCGGCATGGGCGCGCCGCTGCTCGTGGTGGGCGCCTCGGCGGGCAAGCTCCTGCCGAGGGCGGGCGCCTGGATGGATACGGTGAAACGGGCCTTCGGCGTCCTGTTCCTGCTGGTGGCCGCCTGGATGCTGGGGCGCATCCTGCCGGGGCGCATCGGGCTGCTGCTCTGGGCGGCCACGGCCTTCGCGGCCGCCTGGGTCTGTGCGGTCTCCATCGCGCAGACGCGGCGCAAGTGGGTCCCAGGCACGATCGGCGCCGTCGCCGGCCTCTACGGCCTCGTACTCGTGGCCGGCGCCGCGCTCGGTGGCAGCGATCCGCTCGCGCCCATCCCGCAGCTGGCTGGCCGGCACGTGGAACTGCCGTTCAAGACCATCAAGTCGGTCGCCGACCTCGAAGCGCAAGTCGCGGCGGCGCACGCGGCAGGGCGCCCGGTGATGCTCGATTTCTATGCGGACTGGTGCGTGTCGTGCAAGGAAATGGAGAAATACACGTTCTCCGAACCGGCCGTGCGGGCCGCGCTCGAGAAGGCGGTGCTGCTGCGCGCCGACGTGACCGCCAACGATGCGGCGGACCAGGCACTCCTCAAGCACTTCGGGATTTTCGGCCCGCCCACGATCGCCTTTTACGGTGCGGACGGGACGGAGCGGCGCAACTACCGCGTGGTCGGCTACATGAAAGCTGCCGAGTTCGCGCCGCTCGCCGCACGCGCGATGGAGTGAAGCGCCAACTCCTACTCCAGCACCCTCGCCGCGTCGGGCTTGAGCAGCGGCGCGACGATCGGGGCGGGCACGGTCACGGCGTAGGCGCCGTCCGAGTAGGGGCCCACGTCGTAGGGCGAATAGAGGAACTCGACCCCCCCGCCCGAACCGTCCGCGGCGCGCGGTAACAACTGGAAATTGCGGGCGAACTTCGCGAGGTCCGGCGCGAACGGCCCGTCGCCACCCGTACCGATGAACGTGTCCTTCGCCGGATCGTAGCCGGGCGCGCGCGCGCGCTTCACCGCAATGATCGCTGCGCGCGCAGCGCCGGCGAGCGCCACCACGGCCGGCGAGCCGGGCGCGGGCTCCTTCAGGAGGTCGGCGAGTGCCAGCCGCCGCTGCCCGAGCAGGTCCCACACGAAGGCTTCGACCGTCGTCATCGGATGCGCGCCGCCCGCATACGTCGACACCTGCCCCCGTACATCGAGGTACCGGCCCCCTGCAGGCCGGCTCGTCCAGTCCGCCTGGAAAAAATAGCCCTCCGCCGTCGCGACGCCTCGCGCCCTCGCATCCATCTGCGCGGCGACCTGCGTCTCGGCCATCGAGCCGCGCATGCGCGGCTCGATGAGCTCGTGCAGGCGGGGCACGGACACGATGCCGCCGTCGATGGTGATCACGCCCTCGAAGCCATTCGCGCTCGCCGTCACCTTCACCGGCTCCGGTGCCACGGTGCGCGGCAAATCGACTTCGGCCCGTTGGCAGGAAGCCAGCAGGCCCAACAGCGGCAGCAGCGCCCAGGAAGAACGGGTATGCATGCATCGAGTGTACCGCCCTGCGGTGCACGGAAGCCCGTGGCACACTCTCCGCACATGACTCCGCAGCGCTATCTGACCCTCGTCGCCGTCACCGGAATCGCCGCCGCCGCGGGCTTTCTCGCCTTTCGGCTGCTGATCGATGCGCCGGCGCCGGCCCCGGCCCCGATCGTCGCGGCCACGTCCGCCGCCACCGACGCACCGCCCCCGCCCGCTCCGCGCACGATCCCGGAAACGCTGCCGACCTTCACGCTGCAGGACCGCGATGGCGTGCCGCGCTCGCTCTCGCACTGGTCGGGGCGTCCACTGCTCGTCAATTTCTGGGCCACCTGGTGCGCGCCCTGCCGGCGGGAAATCCCGCTGCTGATGCAGTTGCGCAAGGATCACGCGGCGGAGGGCCTCGAAGTGATCGGCATCGCGGTCGACTTTCGCGACGACGTGCTCCGGTATGCAACCGAAATCGGCCTCGATTACCCGCTGTTGATCGGCGAACAGGACGGCCTCGACGCGGCCGCGGCCTTCGGTCTCGACCCGGTTTTCCCGTTCTCCGTGTTCTCGGATCGCCAGGGCCGCATCGTGGCCGTGCGCGTCGGGGAGTTGCATGCGGACGAGGCCGCGTTCATCCTCGCGCGGGTGCAGGACGTCGACGCGAACCGCCTGCCGCTTGCCGCAGCGCAGCAACAAATCGCCGACAAGCTCCGTGACCTGGCGGCAAGCCGCGCGAAAACAGCCGCCTGATTGACCGAACGCGCGCGAATTTGCGTGCAAGTTTCGCGAACGCCGCAAATCCGGTAAATTTCGCGGTCCATGGCGCGCCTCCTGCTATTGAACGGGCCGAACCTCAACCTGCTCGGGCAGCGTGAGCCGCACACCTATGGCGCCGCGACGCTCGACCAGCTCGTCGCACGCGCTTCCTCGGCTGCGCGCGCGGCGGGCCATGAACTCGTCGACTTCCAGAGCAACGCCGAGCACGCGCTGGTCGAGCGCGTGCATGCCGCGCGCGCGGACGGTACGGCGTTCCTCATCGTCAATCCGGGTGCGTTCACCCACACGAGCATCGCGCTGCGCGACGCCCTGCTGGCCGTCGCACTGCCCTTCATCGAAGTGCACCTGTCGAACGTCTTCGCGCGCGAATCGTTCCGGCACCACTCCTATTTCACCGACATCGCGGTGGGCGCCATTTTCGGGCTCGGCGGCGGTGGCTACGAACTCGCGGTACGCGCCGCAGCCGAGCACCTCGCTGCGCAAGGCGCCTCCTAGAACCTTTACTTCACGGGATACACGGCATGGATATTCGCAAGGTCAAGAAGCTGATCGAGCTGCTCGAGGAATCGGGCATCGCTGAAATCGAAATCAAGGAAGGCGAAGAGTCCGTGCGCATCAGCCGCATGCCCTCGGGCGTGGCGACCCAGCAGGTCATCGCGGCCCCGATGATGGCGCCCGCCATGGCCGCCCCGCCGGTGGCTGCGGCCAGCGCCGCGCCCGCAGCGGCGGCACCGCGCAAGTCGAACGAATATGTCGTGACGGCACCGATGGTCGGCACGTTCTACGCCTCGTCGTCGCCGGGCGCGAAGCCTTTCGTCCAGATCGGCGACGACGTGAAGGTGGGCCAGGTGCTCTGCATCATCGAGGCCATGAAGATGATGAACCAGATCGAGAGCGACAAGGCGGGGCGCATCACCTCGGTGATGGCGCAGAACGGCGAGCCGGTGGAGTTCGGCCAGCCGCTCTACACGATCGAGTAGGCCATGCTCGAGAAAGTACTGATCGCGAACCGCGGCGAGATCGCCCTGCGCGTACTGCGCGCCTGCCGCGAACTCGACATCAAGACCGTCGCGGTGCATTCCACCGTCGACGCGAACCTGAAGCACGTGCTGCTCGCGGACGAGTCCGTCTGCATCGGCCCGCCGCCCTCGCCGCAGAGCTACCTCAGCATGCCGGCCATCATCAGCGCCGCGGAAGTGACGGATGCGGTGGCGATCCACCCCGGCTACGGCTTCCTGTCGGAGAACGCGGACTTCGCCGAGCGCGTCGAGAAAAGCGGCTTCACCTTCATCGGCCCCAAGGCGGAAGTGATCCGGCTGATGGGCGACAAGGTGTCGGCCATCAAGGTGATGAAATCGCACGGCGTGCCCTGCGTGCCCGGCTCGGACGGCCCGCTCGGCGCCGACAACGACGAGAACCTGCGCATCGCGCGCGCCATCGGCTACCCGGTGATCATCAAGGCCTCGGGCGGCGGCGGCGGCCGCGGCATGCGCGTCGTGCACAGCGAGGGCGCGCTGCTCAACTCGATCGCGTTGACGCAGGCGGAAGCCCGCGCCGCGTTCGGCAACGACCAGGTCTACATGGAGAAATTCCTCGATCGCCCCCGGCACATCGAGTTCCAGGTGCTCGCCGACAACTACGGCAACGTCGTGCACCTCGGCGAGCGCGACTGCTCGATGCAGCGCCGCCACCAGAAGGTGATCGAGGAAGCGCCGGCGCCCGGCATCAGTGAACGCCGGCGCAACGAGATGGGCGAACGCGTCGTCGCGGCCTGCACCGCCGTCGGCTACCGCAGCGCGGGCACGCTCGAGTTCCTCTTCCAGGATGACGAGTTCTATTTCATCGAGATGAACACGCGCATCCAGGTCGAACACCCGGTCACCGAGATGATCACCGGCATCGACCTCGTCAAGGCCCAGCTGCTGATCGCGGCCGGCGAAAAGCTGCCCTACGTGCAGAAGGACATCCAGTTCCGCGGCCACGCCATCGAGGCTCGCATCAACGCCGAGGACGCCAAGACCTTCATGCCCTCGCCCGGGCCGGTGAAGCTCTGGCATGCCCCCGGCGGCCCGGGGATCCGCGTCGACAGCCACCTCTACTCCGGCTACAGCGTGCCGCCGAACTACGATTCGCTGATCGGCAAGATCATCGCGTACGGAGACTCCCGCGACACGGCGATTGCCCGCATGAAAATGGCGCTGGCCGAAATGGTGGTCGAGGGGATCAAGACGAACGCGGCGTTGCACCGGGAGATCTTCAACCACGCCGCCTTCCGCGCAGGCGGGCAGGACATCCATTACCTGGAGCGCCGGCTCGGGTTGAAGTGAGCGCGGCAGGGTCGCGCCCTGCGCGACCCTGTCGCACGCTTCGGGCCAAGGGCGACGGGCGACGGGCCAGAGGCGCTCCGCTTCGATATTCATCGCATCGCCGAACCGACCATCCGATCCATGACCCGCACCCATTTCACACCGCCCGAGAGCAGCCCGCCCAGCATGGCCAACGGTCTGGCCCGTCGCCCGTCGCCCGTCGCCCGCAGCCTGCGGCGCGCCGCCCGCTGCGCGCCGCCTGCCGCGCGCAGCCCGTTGCGCTTTGCCCGTCGCCCATTGTGCTTTGCGCGTCGCCCGTAGCCCGTAGCCCGCAGCGCGTAGCAGTGCCGTTCCTTTCCGTCCGCCTCGACCTCGACTCGATCGACCCCGAAGTTGCCGAGGCCGCGTGCTTCGCGGCGGGGGCACTGTCCGTCACGCTGACCGACCGGCGGGACGACGCGGTCCTCGAGCCCGCGCCGGGTGAGGTCAGGCTGTGGCCCGCCACGCGCCTCGAGGCCATCTTCGCGCAGGACGACGCAACCGCCGCGACCCTCGCGAAGCTGGCGCAGATGCTGGGCGTGGCGGCCGCACGCCTCGAGGCCACCGCGGTCGCGGACCGGGCGTGGGAACGCGAGTGGCTCGTCGACTTCCACGCCATGCGCTTCGGGCGTCGCCTGTACGTCTGCCCGACGCACGAGCACGTCAGCGAACCGGGGGCCGTGGTGGTCTCGCTCGACCCGGGCCTCGCGTTCGGCACGGGTACGCACGCGACGACCGCCTTGTGCCTCGAGTGGCTCGACGCCCACCTGCAACCGGGTGCCACCGTGATCGACTATGGCTGCGGATCGGGCATCCTCGGGATTGCCGCCGCGAAACTCGGTGCATCACGGGCCGACGCGTTCGACATCGATCCGCAGGCCCTCATCGCGACGCAGGACAATGCGGCGGCCAATGGCGTGGGCACTCGCGTCGCCACCCACGCGGCGACGGGCACGCTGCCGCGCGAGGCGGACGTCGTGCTCGCCAACATCCTTTCGGGTCCGCTCATCGAGCTCGCGCCGCGGCTCACGTCCCGCCTGAAGCCCGGTGGCGCGCTGGTCCTCGCGGGCCTGCTGGCCGCGCAGGCCGACGAAGTCGCAGCCGCCTATCGTCCCTGGATGGACCTGCAACGCGGCGGTGAACGGGACGGCTGGCGCCTGCTCGCCGGCACACGCCGCGCCGCCGACGACCCGACGCCGATGAAATCGGGCTGACGGCGCGTATCGCTGGGCTATCATCCGCGCGTGTTCACGGTCTGCCCCAAATGCGCGCTGACACTCGCGGTCACGGCCGCCGACCTGCGGGTCGGCCAGGGCTATGTTCGCTGCGGACGGTGCGCCAGCGTGTTCAACGCGCTCGCGGGACTGCACGACGAGCCCACGCCGGCCGGTGAGGCGCTGCCCACCGACCGTCGCGCGGCAACCCCCTCGGCGCCTCCCCCGCCCCTGATGATGGAGGTCCCCGCCCCGCCGGCCGCCGATCCGGCAGCCGACGCAGCGAACGACATCGCGGGCCTCGACCTCGCCCTCGATCTCCCGGCGCAGGACACCATGGAATTCGCGCTGGGCAGCGCCGACCTCGCGCAGATCTTCGTTGCGCCGGAGGTCGCCGGCAGCGAGGGCGCCTCCGGCACCTTCGAGTCGATCGTGCTCGAAGGCGGCCTGCCGGAAGACATCGATTCGACGCTGGCGCCCGCGCAGGACCTCGAGGCGGCTGACGCCGAGCTCGAGCGGATCGCGAGCGCGGCGCGCGAAGCCATCGCCGACCCCGGCTCGGTCACCACGCAGTTCGAAGCGCTCCAGCCCTCCCCGCTCCCCGCTCCCCCGCCATCGCCGGACGCGTTCCAGATGCGTGCCGAGGACGTCGACGCGTACGAGGAGGACGACGCGCGCGTGCGGGCGACACGCTGGTACGGCGTTGCCGCCGCTGCGCTCGGCGTGCTGTTGCTCGCGCAGCTCGTGCACAGGAATCGCAACGAGCTCGCGCTGAGCCCGCTCTTGAACGGGCCGCTGACGACGCTCTACGCCGCGCTCGGCCAGCCGCTCGCCCCGCGCTGGGATCCGGCGGCGCTCGACGTGCGCCAGCTCGGCGCGATCGCACCGTCGGGCTCGACGGGCGAACTCGTGGTGCGGGCCAGCATTCGCAACGAGGCCGCCCGTGCCCAGCCGATGCCCTGGCTGCGCCTGACGCTGCAGGACCGTTATGGCAAGCGGATCGCGAGCCGCGACCTGGGTCCGTCCGAATATCTTGGCGCGCGTGCCGGCGCCCGCGAATTCCTGGCCGCCGGACAACGCGTCGATGCCGAGGTCACGGTCGTCGACCCGGGCAACAGTGCCGTCGGCTTCGAGGTGGACGCCTGCCTGCCGAACGGTCGCGGCGGCGTCGCCTGCGCCGGCGATGCCCGGCCCGCCCCCTGACGCGCCCGCCATCGACCATGCGTATCGGCCCCCATCTCCTCGTGGCGCCCACGGCGCTCGCACCGATGGCGGGCGTCACCGACCGGCCGTTCCGGATCCTGTGCCGCCGACTCGGTGCCGGGATCGCCGCCTCCGAAATGCTCACCGCGGACACGCGCCTGTGGCGCAGTCGCAAGTCGCAGCGGCGCATGAACCACGAAGGCGAGCCTTCGCCCCGCATCGTGCAACTCGCGGGGGCCGAACCGGCGGCGCTCGCGGAGGCCGCGCGCCTGAACGTCGACCTGGGCGCCGAAATCATCGACATCAACATGGGCTGCCCCGCGAAGAAGGTGTTCAACCGGCATTGCGGGTCGGCGCTGCTCGCCGACGAGCCGCTCGTCGCGCGCATCCTCGAGGCGGTCGTCGGCGCGGTGGCCGTGCCGGTGACGTTGAAGATGCGCACGGGCGTGGATCCCGGGCATCGCAATGGCGTGAACATTGCACGCATCGCCGCGGCGAGCGGCATCGCTGCACTCGCGGTGCATGGGCGCACGCGCGCCGACCACTACGCCGGCGAGGCCGAGTACGCGACGATCCGCGACATCAAGTCTGCCGTCGCCATCCCGGTGTTCGCGAACGGCGACATCGACGGCGCCCGGAAGGCGCGCAGCGTGCTTGATTTCACTCGCGCGGACGGAGTAATGCTCGGTCGTGCGGCGCACGGAGCGCCGTGGATATTCCGCGATGTCAACGGATTTTTGTCGAACGGCGCCGCGCCGCCCGCGCTCGCGCGCGAGCGCGTGCGTGATATCATCCTGGCGCACCTGACGGACCTGTACGACTTCTACGGCGAAGCCGACGGCGTCCGTTTCGCGCGCAAACACCTCGGCTGGTATTTCGAAGAGCTGCTCGGCACCCAGGACGATCGGCGCACGTTGATGTCACAGGAAAGCACGGCTGCACAGTTTGCCTGCGTGAGTGCATGGCTCGACCGCTGGGTCGACGGGACCGCAGCAGCGGCCTGACCACAACAAATTGACGAAGCTTGCGGGGATCGACTGATGCCGGCGAAGAAAACCCTGCGACCGCGCGCCGAGCCCGCCGCGCGATCGAACGGCAAGGCATTGCCGCTGCGTAACCACGCCGAGCAGGCGCTGTCCGACTATTTCGCCAACCTGAACGGCCACCGGCCGGCGCGCCTGTACGACCTCGTACTGCGCGAGGTCGAGGAACCGCTCTTTCGCGTCGTGCTCGATTACGCCGAGGGCAACCAGAGCCGCGCCGCCGGGATCCTCGGCATTACCCGCGGCACCCTGCGCAAGAAACTGCGCCAGTTCGGCCTGTCTGCCTGAGCGAGGCCCTGCGTCCCATGCTGGTCGAAATCCGCCGCGCCCTCCTGTCGGTCTCTGACAAGACCGGCCTCGTCGATCTCGCGGCCCAGCTTGCCCGCCGGGACATCGAGATCCTCTCCACCGGCGGCACGGCGCGGCTCCTGCGCGAGCACGGCATCGCGGTCACCGAGGTTTCCGCCTACACGGGCTTCCCGGAAATCATGGACGGCCGGGTCAAGACACTGCATCCACGCATCCATGGCGGCCTGCTCGGCCGCCGTGGCGTCGACGACGCCGTGATGCAGTTGCACGACATCCCGCCGATCGACCTGCTCATCGTGAACCTCTACCCGTTCGCGGAAACCGTCGCGCGGCCCAACTGCACCTACGACGAGGCCATCGAGAACATCGACATCGGCGGGCCGGCGATGCTGCGTGCCGCGGCGAAGAACCACCATTCGGTCGCCGTCGCGGTCGACCCGGCGGACTACGCGCAGGTGCTGGGCGAGCTCGATGCCAACGACGGCTGCACGAGCATCGACACGCGCTCGCGCCTGGCCGCCAAGGCGTTTGCGCACACCGCGCGCTACGACACGATGGTGTCGAGCTACCTGCTCGGCCGCGAGAGCGCGACCGATCGGTTCCCGGTGACGCTGCCGCTCGTCTTCGACAAGGTGCGCGACCTGCGCTACGGGGAAAACCCGCACCAGGCGGGCGCCTTCTACCGGGATGTCGCCGGGCGCGGCGCCTCGGTGGCATCGGCGTGTTTCGTGCAGGGCAAGGAGCTCTCCTACAACAACATCGCCGACGCCGACACTGCCATCGAATGCGTGCGACAGTTCGCGGCGCCCGCCTGCGTGATCGTCAAGCACGCGAATCCCTGCGGGGTCGCCACGGCGCAATCCACGCTTGCGGCCTACGAGCGCGCGTTTCGCACCGATCCGACCTCGGCCTTCGGCGGCATCATCGCGTTCAATCGCGAACTCGATGCCGCGACCGCGGCCGCGATCATCGAGCGCCAGTTCGTCGAGGTGATCGCGGCGCCGGCCGTCTCGGCCGCGGCCCGGGCGGTGCTGGCCGCGAAAGCGAACGTGCGGGTGCTCGCCGTCGGCGACTTCGGGCGCTCCGCGGGTGGCGAGCTCGAGTACCGGAGCGTCAACGGCGGCCTCCTCGTGCAGGGCCGCGACCAGGGCGCGGTGGGCGCGTCGGATCTCAAGGTGGTGACGAAGCGCGCGCCGACCGACGCACAGGTCGCCGACCTGCTCTTCGCCTGGACGGTGTGCAAGCACGTGAAATCGAACGCGATCGTGTTTGCGCGCGATCGCGCGACGATCGGGGTGGGCGCCGGGCAGATGAGCCGCGTCTACTCCACCCGCGTCGCCGCGATGAAGGCGGCGGACGAGAAACTCGAGGTGCGGGGCGCGGTGATGGCGTCCGACGCCTTCTTCCCGTTCCGCGACGGCCTCGACGTCGCGGCGGAATACGGCGTCGCGGCCGTGATCCAGCCGGGCGGGTCCATGCGCGACAGCGAAGTGATCGCGGCGGCCGACGAACACGGCATCGCGATGGTGTTCACCGGCATGCGCCACTTCCGGCACTAGGCAGGCGCGCATGAAAGTCCTCGTCATCGGCGGCGGCGGCCGCGAACATGCGCTCGCCTGGAAATGCGCGCAGTCGGCGCGGATCACGGAAGTGCTGGTGGCGCCCGGCAATGCAGGCACCGCGCTCGAACCGAAGCTGCGCAATGTGCCGGTTGCCGCGGACGATGTCGCGGGGCTCGTCGGGCTCGCGCGTGCCGAGCAGGTGGGATTGACGATCGTCGGCCCCGAGGCCCCGCTCGTCATCGGCGTGGTCGACGCCTTCGAGGCGGCGGGCCTGCGCTGCTTCGGCCCGCGCCGCGCGCCCGCGCGCCTCGAGGGTTCGAAGGCCTTCACCAAGGAATTCCTGCGCCGCCACCGCATCCCGACCGCAGCCTACGCGACCTTCACGAAGGCGAATTTCGACCCCGCGTGGGTCCGCGCGCAGCGCGCTCCGATCGTCGTCAAGGCGAGCGGCCTCGCGGCCGGCAAGGGGGTCGTCATCGCGGCAAGCGCAGACGAGGCCATCGCAACCGCGCAGTCGATGTTCGATGGCCGCTACGGCGGCGCCGGCGACGAGGTCGTGATCGAGGAGTTCCTCGAAGGCGAGGAAGCGAGCTTCATCGTCATGGCGGATGGCGAGCACGTCCTGCCGCTCGCGACCTCGCAGGATCACAAGCGGCTGGGCGATGCCGACACCGGCCCCAACACCGGCGGCATGGGCGCTTATTCACCCGCGCCCGTCGTCACCCCCGCCATGCACGATCGCATCCTGCGCGAAGTGATCGGGCCGACGATCCGCGGCCTCGCCGCCGACGGCATGCCGTACACGGGTTTCCTGTACGCGGGCATCATGGTCGCGCCCGACGGCACGCCGAACGTGCTCGAATTCAACTGCCGCTTCGGCGACCCCGAAACGCAGCCGATCCTGATGCGCCTGCGTTCGGACCTGGTCGCGCTGTGCGAAGCGGCGCTCGACGGCCGCCTCGACGGGATCGCCGCCGACTGGGACCCGCGCGCCGCGGTCGGCGTGGTACTGGCCGCGGGCGGCTATCCCGACTCGGTGCGCAAGGGCGATCCGATCGGGGGGCTCGCCGACGCGGCTCGACGGCCCGGCAAGGTGTTCCACGCCGGCACCGCGAACGCGGGCGACGCGATCGTCACGAACGGCGGGCGCGTCTTGTGTGCGGTGGGCCTCGGGGATTCCGTGGCCGCGGCCCAGCGCGATGCCTACGCGCTGGTCGAAACGATCCACTTTGCCGGCATGCAATGCCGGCGCGACATCGGCTATCGGGCGATCGCCCGCGAACGGGCGCAAGGACGGGCGTGACGACCCACGGCATCGAACTCGACGTGCAGGCGGCCGACATCGACGCCTATGGGCACGTCAACAATGCCGTGTATCTCACCTGGCTCGATCGGGCCGCCTGGAGCCACTCGGCGGCGCTCGGCGCACCGCTCGAGGCGTGCATCGCCATGCGGCGCGGGATGGCGGCGCTGCGCACCGAAATCGACTACGAACGTGCCGCGCTCGCGGGCGATCGCGTGTGCATCGCGACCTGGATCGCCGCGTGCGACGGCAAGCTGCGCTGCACGCGCCGCTTCATCCTGCGCCGCGCGAACGACGGCAGCGTGCTCGCGCGCGCGCAGATCGAATACGTGTGCCTCAACCTCGACACGGGGCGCGCGACGCGCATGCCGCCGGCATTCGTCGCGGCCTACGGTTCGGCAGTGGCGGCGCCCTAGAAACTCGCGCGCAGGAAAAATTCGGGGCCGTCGGTGTCCAGCCGGAAGAGTCCCGGGAAATTGTGATCGCTGGCGGGATCGACGTCGATGTCGACGCTGAGCTTCGTGTAACCGAGGCCCACCGAGAAATTGGGCTTCCAGCGATACTGCACGTCGAGGTGATACTCGCCGAGCGTGCCCTCGATGCCGTCGTAGGTGGCGCCGAAATACTGCCCGCGCGCCGTCACCGACCAGCGGCGCGCGAAGCGCCAGGTGCCGTCGAGCGCGAGCGTGGGTACGGGCGCGACACCCGACTCCTCCTCGCGCTCGTTGCGATCGACCGCCTCGGCGGCCGCCTTGGCGTCGAGCAGGTAGAGGCCGAGCCCCGCGCCGAACTCGAAGCTTTCGCGCTTCAGGAAGGAATACAGGAACGTGAACGACAGCGAGCGGTAGTCGAGCGACGACTCGATGTTCTCGCCGACGAGGAAGACGTCGTCGCCGAACACGACGCCCTGGTCCAGCACCGTGGCACCGAAGCGGTTCAGCTTGAAGTAATCGACGCGCAAGCGGGTGCGCAGGCCGAAGCGAAACAGCAGCTCCATGCGGCCGAGGTCGATCGCGTCGTCCAGCGCGAGGAGGTCCTCCGCGTCGATCGTCGTGCCGAGGGCGCCTGGAAGGCCGTTGCCGGGATCGAGGCGGATGCGCGTATCGGCAGCACCCTGGAAATAGGTGGCGCGCAGTGCGAAGCGGTCGGTGATCGGGCTCGCGATCGGCGGGCGTTCCCGGACAAGGGTGTCGGAGGCGAGGTCGCGCCCGGCGGCGTGCGCGAGCGGTGCAACGAGCGTTGCGAGCGTCGCGAGGACTGTGGCAATTCGCGGCATGTCGGGCCGGATCATCGCGTATCGCCCGGCACGCCGCCACCGTCGCCGGGCGGCGACGCGGGCCTCCGTGACGCGCGGCACACTATCGGGATGCAGCGCGCGTGCCGCCCCTGGGATCCGGGATGGCGAGGTGGCTGCGGGGCACGGCGAGCAGGTCGCCGTACCACATGCGCCCGGCCTCGTAGGCCGCGAGGCGCTCGCGCATCAACGCCGTATTCCAGTGCAGCGCCTCGGCCGCCGCGAGCGCGCTTTTCTGCGGCGCCACCGCACCCTTGAAGTCGCCGGACGCGGCGCGCGCCGCGGCGAGCGCCTCGTACGTCTGCGGATCCTGCGAGTAGTTGTAATCCTTCACGAACAAGGTCGCCGAAGCACGCAGTGCGGCCTGCGGATCGCGCAACGCCTCGATCGGCGAGGCGGCGAGGCGGGCAATCGCGTGCTTGGTTGCATAGGCGTTCCGGCTGCCGACGACGCCGATGAACCACCCCTTGGCCTCGGCGATGCGGGCGGCGTCGGGCTCACCCTGGAGCAGGCGCTCGGCGAGCGCGATGCGCGCCGCGTCATGGCCGCCCTGAGCGGCCGCGCGCAGCCACGGCAGGGCGCGATCGGCGCTGCAGCGGCGGCTCTCGTCGAGCTCCATCGCGATCCAGTACTGCGCGTCCGGGCTGCCGTTCTGTGCCGCCTCGAGGATCATCGCGTCGGCCTCCGCGGCCGTCTCGCCGAGCCCGGGGTCGAGCCGTGCGATGAGGCCGTACAGGTAGAGCGACGGCAGGTCGCCGCCCGCGGCCCGCGCCTTGAGGCCCGCGAGGATGCCCCGGTCCCAGATGCTCGACACGCCCGCGCTCAGCTTGAAGCCGATGAACGCCCAGCTGCGCGCCTCGATGGGCTGGCCGCCTGCGGTGGCCGGCGTGAAGCGGGAATGCAGTATCGCGTCCACCGCTGGCTGCCCGTAGGCCGGGTGCGGCATGGCCGACACGACATTCTGGTCGCGCGCGAGGCCGTCGGCGCCGACGGTAAAGCTGACGACGCCGACACCACTGCGGCCCACTTCGCGGGCGGCATACGCATAGGGTGTAGGCGCCTGGATGCGCATCGCTGGCGGCGCGTATCCCACGCAGGCGCCGGTTTCGGGTGATGGCGGCAGTACGTGGGCCGCGAGCGCATCGCGGCCGTAGGCGGCGACGATCGGCGTGGCCTTGGCCTCGTCGGCCGGGGAAAGCTGCGAGCGAAGGTCTTCGAGCTGCCCCGCGCTCAGGTCGTGGTTGCCGTTTTCGCCCGCCGCCAGGAACCAGCCGTATGCCTCGCCGCGATCCTCTGCCCCACCCTGGCCGTGGAGCGCCATCGTGCCGAGATTGTGCTGGGCGGCCGCGTTGCCGAGCCCGGCAAGCTGCAGGAACTCCCGCTTCGCGGCCTCGTACTGGCCGGCCTGGTACTGGCCGAGCGCCGCCGGAAAGTCCGCGTGCGCGGACACACCGGCCATCAGGGCAAGCAGCGCGACAATCCCTTGGCTTCGCATACCCCCTCCAATCCTGGTGCCGACTCTCAGCGTTTCATGGCTTCGAAGAATTCACCGTTGGTCTTCGTGTCCTTCATCTTGTCGATCAGGAACTCGATCGCCGCGAGTTCATCCATCGGGTGCAGGAGCTTCCTCAGGATCCAGATCTTGGCGAGTTCAGCCG
This sequence comes from Steroidobacteraceae bacterium, assembly GCA_050185195.1. Lineage (GTDB taxonomy): Bacteria > Pseudomonadota > Gammaproteobacteria > Steroidobacterales > Steroidobacteraceae > CADEFQ01. Next base: position 84,623 of record JBFWZQ010000010.1, read on the forward strand.
GATCGGTGATCAGCTCTTCCTTGCGGGTGCCCGAGCGATTGATGTTCACCGCCGGGAACACGCGCTTTTCAGCGATGCGCCGGTCGAGGTGGATTTCGCTGTTGCCGGTACCCTTGAATTCCTCGTAGATGACATCGTCCATCTTCGAGCCGGTGTCGATCAGCGCGGTGGCGAGGATGGTGAGCGAACCGCCCTCCTCGATGTTGCGCGCGGCGCCGAAGAAGCGCTTCGGGCGCTGCAGGGCATTGGCATCCACGCCACCGGTGAGCACCTTGCCGGAGCTCGGCACCACGGTGTTGTAGGCGCGCGCGAGCCGCGTGATCGAGTCGAGCAGGATCACGACGTCCTTCTTGTGCTCGACGAGGCGCTTCGCCTTCTCGATCACCATTTCCGCAACCTGCACGTGGCGGGCCGCCGGCTCGTCGAAGGTCGACGACACCACCTCGCCCTTAACAGTGCGCTGCATCTCGGTGACTTCTTCGGGCCGCTCGTCGATGAGCAGCACGATCAGGTGCACCTCGGGGTGGTTCCAGGTGATCGAGGTCGCGATGTTCTGCAGCAGCATCGTCTTGCCGGCCTTCGGCGGGGAGACGATCAGGCCGCGCTGGCCCTTGCCGATCGGCGAGACGAGGTCGATCACGCGTGCCGTGAGGTCCTCGGTCGAGCCGTTGCCGCGCTGGAGCTTCAGGCGCTTGGTGGGATGCAGCGGCGTGAGGTTCTCGAACAGCACCTTGTTGCGCGAGTTCTCGGGCGAATCGAAATTGATCTCGCCGACCTTCAGCAGCGCGAAATAACGCTCGCCGTCCTTCGGCGGGCGGATCAGGCCCGAAATCGTGTCGCCGGTGCGCAGGTTGAAGCGGCGGATCTGGCTCGGGCTGATGTAGATGTCGTCGGGGCCGGCAAGGTAGGAGCCGTCGGCGGAGCGCAGGAAGCCGAAGCCGTCCTGCAGGATCTCGAGCACGCCGTCGCCGTGGATGTTCTCGCCGTTCCTCGCGTGGGCCTTGAGGATCGAGAAGATGATGTCCTGCTTGCGCGAGCGGGCGATGCTCTCGAGCCCGACTGCCTCGGCCACCTTGACGAGTTCGTGGATCGGCTTCGCCTTGAGCTCGGTGAGGCTCATCGAGGCCTTCGACTGGTTCAGCTCTTCGGGGCTGATGATCTCCGATTCGTCGATCTCGTACGGCTCGTCATGCATTTCGTCCTGGCGGCCGTTGCTGCGATTGCCGTCGCGGTTGCCATGGCCGCCGTGCCGGCCGCCGCCCCCGCCGCCCTGGCCCTTGCCCTGGCGATTGCGGCCCTGGTTCCCGAGGTAGCCTCTCACAGGTTGCTATCCAGGAAAGCGGCGAGCTGGGTTTTCGACACGGCGCCCACCTTTTGGGCCTCGACCGCGCCGTTCTTGAAAAGGATCAGCGTCGGGATGCCGCGGATGCCGAACTTGGGCGGCGTCTGCGGATTCTCGTCGATGTTCAGCTTGGCGATGCGGACCTTGTCCTTGTACTCGGCGGCGAGCTCATCGAGGATCGGCGCGATCATCTTGCAGGGGCCGCACCATTCGGCCCAGAAATCGAGAAGGACGGGTTTGTCGGACTTCAGCACGTCCTGGCTGAACGTCGAGTCCGAGGTATGGACGATGTGCGGACTGCTCACGCGGCGGATCCTCCGGGGATGGAGCGGATTATTGACGGCACGGGCGAAAGGCCGTGCCACGGAGTGGCATCAAACGGTTACACTAGCGAACTTGAGAAGGAGCTGGTTTGCCGGGACGGCGCGGAATAGGGTTCCGCTGTATCTGGCCCAAATTTTTGCGCCTTCCGCGCCAATTTGCAAGGGCCTCGCCATTATAGGCCCGACATGAGTCCAGAAAACGTGAAATGACCGATCAACATCTCTCCGAGGTCCGCTTCGCGGAACTCGACCTCGCGCCGCCCGTCATGCAGGGCATCCAGGATGCCGGATTCGAGCGCTGCACCCCGATCCAGGGCGAAACACTGCCCATCGCGCTCTCGGGGCGGGACGTGGCCGGACAGGCCCAGACCGGCACCGGCAAGACCGCCGCCTTCCTCGTTGCGATCTTCCAGCGCCTGCTGACGCACCCGCCTGCGGCCAACCGCGGCCCCACCTCGATCCGCGCCATCGTCGTCGCCCCGACCCGTGAACTCGCGGTGCAGATCCACAGCGATGCGCTCGTACTCGGCAAGCACACCGGCCTCAGGCTCGCGGTCGTGTTCGGCGGCGTCGACTACGACAAGCAGCGCAAGCAGCTCGCCGACGGCGTCGACGTCCTCATCGGCACGCCCGGACGCATCATCGACTACTTCAAGCAGCACGTGTACGACCTGCGCTGCGTGCAGGTCGCGGTGCTCGACGAGGCCGACCGAATGTTCGACCTCGGCTTCATCGCGGACATCCGCTTCATCCTGCGGCGGCTGCCGAAGCCCGAACACCGCCAGTCGATGCTCTTCTCCGCCACGCTCTCGCAACGCGTGCTCGAACTCGCGTACGAGCACATGAACGAACCCGAGCTCGTGCGCATCGAGCCCGACAAGGTCACGGCGGATCGTGTGCGCCAGACCATCTACTTCCCGGCGATGGAAGAGAAGATCCCGCTGCTCGTGGGACTGCTGCGCCAGGCCGAGGCGCATCGCACGATGGTGTTCGTCAACATGAAGCGCACCGCCGAGCGGCTCGAGGCTGCGCTCATCGCCAACGGTTTTTCAGCCCAGGCGATCTCGGGCGACGTGCCGCAGAAGAAACGCCTCGCCTTCCTGCGCGATTTCCACAACGGCGACCTCGCGGTGCTGATCGCGACCGACGTCGCCTCGCGCGGCCTGCACGTGCCGGACGTGAGCCACGTGTTCAACTACGACCTGCCGCAGGACGCCGCCGACTACGTGCATCGCATCGGCCGCACCGCGCGCGCCGGCGCCGATGGCGACGCGATCAGCTTCGGCTGCGAGGAATACGCGGTCGGCCTGCCGGACATCGAGGCCTACATCGGCCGCAAGATACCCGTCGAGGCGATCGCCCCGGGGCAGCTTCCCGAAATCACCCTGCCGCCGCACAGCAGCTACCGCTCCCATGGCCCGCGTCGCCCCGGCGACGGGCGCCGCGGTGGCGGTCGGCCCGGAAGTGGCGGTCGCACGAGCGGCGGTGGCCGCCCGGGTGGCGGCGGTCGTTCGCGCACGCACGCGGGTCCGCCACGCCACAACGATCGGCCGCCCGCCGCCCGCGATGGACCGGACGCCCCCACCGGGCACGGCGCGCACCCCGCCACCGACGCGAAGCCACCACGTGCTCCCGCGGAGCACCCGGCGCAAGGAGGCGCTCCGGATGGTGCACCCAAGCGCCGCCGCCGGCGCCGCGGCGGCCGCGGCCGAAATGGGGCCGGCAATGGACCTGGCGGCCACGACGGTGGCGGCACGCCGGGCGGCGGCGCTCCGGCACCCTGACCACAGCATCCCGCCCACCGCCCCTGCCAGGGTCAGTGGGTCGCTGGCAGCAGATCAGCGATGTGATCGACGGCGGGGAACTCGTCGTGCACGCGCAGCGCACGAGTCGTGTCCGGGCGGCGCACGGCGATGACACTCGCGATCCCCGCCGCCCTCGCGGCGTGCAGCACCGGCAGGCTGTCATCCACGAAAAGTGATCGCGCGGGATCGAACGGCTCGGCGGCACGCACACCCTGCCAGAAGCGCTCGTCCTCCTTCGGCGCACCGATGCTGTGCGAGCTCCAGGCGGCATCGAAATAACCCCTGACGGCAGTGGCTTCATCCTTGATGCCGAGCGTCACGGGATGCGCGTTCGTCAACAGCACCAGCCGCTTGCCGAGCGCACGCAGGCTCGCCAGCAACTGCCGCGCTCCCGGCAACCAGGCAATGCGCGCGCGCTCCTCGCGGTGCACGCCAGCGACATCGACGCCGAGCTCGCGCGACCAGTATTCGATGTCGTACCAGTCGAGCGTACCTTCCACGGCCTTGAAACGCGGCGCGAGCGCGTGCAGCGCCGCTTCATGCGTGACCCCCTGCCGCCGCGCCCAGTCGCGCGGGATGCGCTCGAGCCAGATGTAGTTGTCATAGGCGAGGTCGAGCAGCGTGCCGTCGAGATCGAGCAACACGGTATCGATCTGTGTCAGGTCGATGAGCGGGGAATGCATGGCGTCGCATGATAGCGAATGGCCCACGGACTTCAGCCGGAGGCGTATCCTGCCCGTAGCCCGTAGCCCGTAGCCCGTAGCCAACTGCCTTGCCCGACCTCATCGATCTCCACACGCACAGCGCGCGCTCCGACGGCGTGTTGTCACCCACCGCACTGGTCGCCCGCGCCGCGGCGCGCGGCGTGGGATTGCTCGCGCTCACCGACCACGACACCGTCGCGGGCTGCGACGAGGCGGGCGCGGCCTGCAAGGAGGCTGGCATCCGCTTCATCGCCGGCATCGAGGTTTCGACCCAGTGGCGCGGGCAGGCCATCCACGTGGTCGGGCTCGGCGTGGACGCGGCCTCCCCCGGACTCGCGCTGCAGATCGACGACGTCGCGAGGCGTCGGCGCGAACGCATCCTCGCCATCGGCGAGCGGCTCACGACGCGCGGACGCATCGCCGGAGGCGAGGTCGCGGCTGCGGCCCTCGACGGGGGCGGCGTCCCGACGCGCATGCACCTCGCGCGGGCGCTCGTCGCGCTCGGTTTCGCGGACGGCACCCAGCAGGCCTTCGACAAATGGCTCAACCGCGGCTGCCCGGGTCACGTGCCGGTCGAATGGCCGGAAATGACCGAAGCCGTCCCGCGCCTCGCCGGTGCGTGCCGGGCCGCGGTGCTCGCCCATCCGCACCGCTACCGCCTCTCGGGCGGTGCGCTACGGCAGCTCGCGGCGGAATTCGCGGCCGCGGGTGGCGTCGCCATCGAGGTCAACATGGCGGGCATGAGCCCGGGCGACCAGGACCGCATCGCCTCGCTCGCGCGGCGCGCAGGCCTCGCGGGCTCCGCGGGCTCCGATTTCCACGATCCGGCCGTACCATGGAATCCGCCGGGTCGCTTCGCTAAGCTTGCCGAGGGCATCAGCCCGGTAGCCGAGCGCTTCGACGACGCGCGATGATCGAAATCGAAGATAACGTCGATCGCGAACTGTTCCGCAACATCGAGAAATTGCGGCAGCTGCGCATCGAGCACCGCGACCTCGACCAGGTGATCGAGCGGCTGTCGATGGACATCCATGTCGACGAGCTGCAGCTGAAGCGGCTCAAGAAGCGCAAGCTCGGCCTGAAAGACCAGATCACCCGCCTCGAGAGCGAGCTGATCCCCGATCTCAATGCCTAAGTCCGAAACCGCCATACGCGATTTCTTCGCGCGCCTCACCGACCCCCCGGTTCTCGCGCAGCTGTTCGCGGTGCTGATCGCCGTGCTCGTCGCCATCGCCGCGGCGGGCGCCCTGCGCGCGTGGCATCGCCGGCGCCGCGGCGCCGCGGCGGGTGCCGGTTTTGCCGGCCAGGTCGTCGAGGTGGCGTTCATCCTGATGCCGATCCTGATCACGCTCGCGCTGCTGCTCGGCACGCGCCTCGTGTTCGACGCGCTCGACATGGCGAACCTCATCGTCGACCGTTCGCTGCAACTGGCCGCCGCGCTCGTGATCGTGCGCCTCGGCGTGTTCATGCTGCGGCAACTCCTCGGCGAGAACTCCTGGCTCAAGGGCTGGCAGAACCAGCTCACGTTCTTCATGTGGGTGGCGGTCGCCTTCGAACTGCTCGGCTGGTTCGAGCGCGTCGAGCGCGCGCTCAACGACATCGACCTGCTGCCCGGCAAGGCCACCTTCACGGTCTGGGAGCTGATCAAGGCCCTGGTGATCATCACGGTCGTCGTGATCGTCACTTCGCTGATCGCACGCACCATCGAGCAGCGCGTCATGAAGGCGAGCGCGCTCGCGCTGTCCACCCGCATCGGCATCTCGAAGTTCTCGTATTTCTTCCTGATCAGCCTCGGGCTGCTGCTTGGCATCAACGCCGCCGGCGTCGACCTCACGGCACTCACCCTCCTCACCGGCGCGATCGGCGTGGGCCTCGGCTTCGGCCTGCAGGCGATCGCGAGCAATTTCGTGTCCGGCTTCGTGCTGCTGATGGACAAGTCCATCAAGCCGGGCGACGTGATCAGCTTCACCGGCGTCACGCCGGGCGGCTCGGGCGGCTCGACCACCGACAACTTCGGCTGGGTGCAGGAATTGCGCGGCCGCTACATCGTCGTGCGCGACCGCGACGGCGTGGAAACCCTCGTGCCGAACCAATTCCTGATCAACAACTCGGTGATCAACTGGAGCTATTCGGACGCACGCGTGCGGCTGCGCCTGCCGGTCATGGTGAGCTACCAGGACGACCCCGAGAAGGCGCTGGCGCTGCTGCAGCACGCGGCGATGGACCACCCGCGCATCCTGAAGGAGCCGGGGCCGGCCACGCGGCTGATGTCGTTCGAGGATTACGGCATGCGGCTCGAACTGCGCTTCTGGATCGCCGACCCGATGAACGGCGTCAACAACGTGCGCTCGGACGTGAATCGCGCCGTCTTCCGGCTCTTTCGCGAGGCCGGCATCACCATCCCGGTGGCGCAGCGCGAGCTGCGCATGTTGCCGTCTGCCACCCATGCCGATACGCGTCTCGCGCCAGATCGAGATACCTGACGCCGACCTCACGGTGACGTTCATCCGCGCGTCGGGTCCCGGCGGGCAGAACGTCAACAAGGTGGCGTCGGCCGTGCAACTGCGCTTCGACCTCGCAGGCACTGGCGTCCTCGCTCCGCGCGTCAAGGAACGCCTGCGGGCGCTCGCCGGCCAACGGCTCGCGAGCGACGGCGCGATCCTCATCCAGGCGCGTGCGCACCGCAGCCAGGGCGACAATCGCCGCGATGCCGGCGAGCGCCTCGCGGCGCTGATCCGGGCCGCGCTGGTCGAGCCGAAAGTGCGCCGCGCGACGAAACCCACGCGCGCCTCGAAGGAGCGTCGCCTCGACTCGAAGGCGCGCTCGCAACGCACCAAGCGGCTGCGCGGCCGCGTCAGCCGCGACGACTGAGGCGGGTGGGGTGCTAGCCGGGCGGTAAATCGCCCGGGAACGCGATTGGCGAGGCGCCGGTGACCGGCCCGATCGTGGCGCGATCGCTCACGTAGAGCGTCACCTCGCGCTCGAACTCGAGCGGCCCCTTCACCACGGCGCCCGGCCCGATGACGACCTTCGGCACGTCCTTCGTGAAGGAGATCGAGAACCCCTTCGATTTGCGCACCGCGATGCCGCCGTCGACACGCGAATCCGCGCCGACGCTGATGTCCCCGTTGAAGGTTTCGATGCCGCCGCCGACATGCGCCGCCTCGAGGTCGAAGCGCCCGTTCACGTTCTCGAGGTTGCCCGCGACCTCGGCGCCCTTGTGCAGCGTGATCGCACCGTTCACCGTCTCGACGTTGCCGCCGACGCGCGCGCCAGCCCCGAGCGTGATGGCGCCGTTGACGGTCTCGGCCGAGTCCGCCACCGCGCGAGCACCGAGATTGATCGAACCGTTGACGGTCTCGATTTTTTTCGCCGCCGCATTTGCCGCGAGATCGATGCCGCCGTTCACGGTCGAGGCATCCGCGGCCGGGTGCCCGGCCGCGACCGAGACGGCGCCGTTGATGTGTTCGCCGCCTTCGAACTTGATGCAGCCGGCGAGCGCCAACGCGGGGACCAGCATGAGCACGAGCTTGCGCATCGTCATCCTCCTTGGGATCGGGCGGGGCGCCCAGTCTACGCGCGCGGCGGCCCGTCGGGTGGCGTCGCACTGCCGGGGAAGAGCGGATCGGTCCGCGACACGCGTTCACCGAGGCGCTCGGCCTCCGACTTGTCGAGGCCCGACATCGACGTGGGGGGCCGCTCGAGATAGCGGTACACGAGGGGCGGCGCATCGCCCCGGTGCAGCAGGCGCACGCGCTCCTCGATCGCCTGGTCGGCCCGGGTCAGGCGCAACCGGCGGCGCTGGTGCGCGAGCCAGGTCGGGCTGTGGTAGCGCTCGATCCACGTCTCGGGGTGGTCCATGTCGTGCATCAGCGTCCAGCCGCGCGCACCGTCGCGCTGGCGCACGCGGCGCAGCTCCTGCATGGCCGCCGCGAAGGCGAGGCGATCCTCCACCGCGACCCGGTATTCGATGTTGATCACGACCGGCCCGCTCTGCGGCACGAGATCGATCCGCGGCGCGAGCGCCGGCGTGCCCTTGCGCATCGATTCGAGGTCGAGGTTCTCGGCCTGCGGCACGCGCATCCATCGGCCGAGGACGACGGAAGCGAGCAGGCCCGCGCCGGATGCGATGAGGCTGGTGCGCAGCGACAGCGAGTGCGCGACCTCGCCCCACATCCAGCTGCCGAGCGCGAGGCCGCCGAAGGTGACCATCTGGTAGATCGCCACGGTGCGCCCGACCACCCAGCGCGGTGAAGACACCTGCACCGAGGCGTTGAACGTCGAGAGGCTCATCACCCAGGCCGCGCCCGCGCCCACCAATGCGAGCATCGTGGTCGCCAGCCAGGGGCTCAGGGCGGCTGCAATCGAGGCCAGCCCGAACACGATGCTCGCGGCCGTCACCAGCCACTCGTTCGACAGCCGCTGGCGCAGGTGCGAGACGGTCAGCGCGCCCACCATGGCGCCGGTGCCGAAGGCGCCGAGCAGCACGCCGTAGATGATCGCACCACCCTTGACCAGGTCGCGGGCGATGAGCGGCATGAGCGCCCAGACCGCACTTGCCAGCAGGCCAAAGATCGTCGCGCGCACGAACAGCGCCACGAGCACGGGCGAGAGGCGCGCGTAGCGCAGGCCCGCGAGCATCGCGACCCCGAGGCTTTCGGGCGGCAGCGCGCGCTCCCGCGGCGGATAGCGCCACGCACTGAGCACGGCGATCAGGCCGACATACGAAACTGCATTGATCGTGAACGCGGCCTGCGCGCCAAAGGCCGCGACGATCGCGCCGCCGATCGCCGGCCCCACGGTCCGGGCGATGTTGAAACCCAGGCTGTTGAGCGCCACCGCGCTCGGCACGAGGTGCCGCGGTACCTGTTCGCCCACCGAGGACTGCCAGGCGGGTCCGTAGAGCGCCGCGCCGCAGCCGAGCACGAACGTGAACGCGAGCAACGACCAGGGCGCGATCTGGCCGCGCCAGGCGACGAACGCGAGCGTCGCTGAGACAGCGAGCATGATGGCCTGCGCGATCAGCATCAGGCGGCGGCGGTCCCAGATGTCCGAGATCGCGCCCGCGACCAGCGACAGCAGCATGATCGGCAGCGTGATGGAGGTCTGCACGAGCGCCACCATGTCGGCCGACGGCGCGATCGAGATCATCAGCCACGCCGCGCCCACACCCTGGATCAGGCTGCCGAAGGTCGAGACGAGCGTCGCGATCCAGATCGCCGCGAAGATGCGCACCTCGAACGGCCCGAGGGTGGCCGTCCGCCAGCGCTCGAAGGCGGTGCTCATGCGCGTGGTGCCTTCAGCGTGTCGAGCCAGGCCTGGAACATCAGCACGTTCCACAGGTGCGTGTGCCACTTGCGCTGTCCGCCCTGGAAGCGCGACCACAGGCCACGCACGATCTTCGCATCGAAATGTCCTTCCTCCACGAGGCGCCGTTGCGCAAGCAGCGCCTCCGCCCAATCGCGCAGCGGGCCGCGCAGCCAGTCGGCGACCGGCGCGCCAAACCCCTGTTTCGCACGTTCGACGATTGTCGGGGGCACGTGGCGCGCAAGCAAACGCCGCAGCAGCCACTTCGTCGAGCCGTCGCGCAGTTTCAGGTCGAGCGGCAGCGACCACGCGAACTCGGCGACACGATAGTCGAGCAGCGGCGCGCGCGCCTCGAGGCCCACCGCCATCGTGGCCCGATCGACTTTCACGAGGATATCGTCCGGCAGGTAAGTCACGAAATCGAGGTACATGAAACGATCGGCGGGCGATCCGTGCGCCAGGCGGCGCGCGGCATCGGCGAACGGCGTTGGTGGCTCGATGCCGCCGCGCACGACCTTGTCCGGATGCCGCCAGCGCGACATGCGGTTCCGGTAGATGCCCTCGGCCGAGTCGACCGCCAGTTCCGCGGCGAACTGGCGCAGGGCGTGGCCGCGCGCCTCCTGCCCGGCCCAGGGCCGCAGCAGCCCGCGCAGGGTGGCACGTACGCCGCGCGGCAGGCTGGCGTGCAGCCGGGCGAGGCGCAGCGCGCGCAGGTAGCGGTTGTAACCACCGAACAGCTCGTCGCCTCCGTCGCCGGAGAGCACCACGGTGACTTCGCGCCGCGCGAGGCGTGAGACCAGCATGGTCGGGATCTGCGATGAATCCGCGAAGGGCTCATCGAAAACACGCGCGAGGTCGGGCACCGTGGCCAGTGCATCCTCGCCCGTCATGTAGAACTCGGTGTGCGCGGTGCCGAGATGGCTCGCCACCGCGCGAGCCGCGGGTGCCTCGTCGCGCCGCGGGTCCTGGAAACCGATGCTGAAGGTGCGCACGGGCGCACTCGCCTCCTGCTGCATCAGGGCCGTCACGAGCGACGAATCGATGCCGCCCGAGAGGAAGGCGCCCAGCGGCACGTCCGACTCGAGCCGCAGGCGCACGGCGTCGCGCAGCAACCCATCGAGCTGCGACAGGGCTGGCTCCACGCCCCCCTCGAACGGCTGCGCGAGCGCGTGTTCCGCGCGCGCCACTGCATTCCACCACGGGCGCGCGGCGGCGAGCGGGTCGTGCCGGCCCGCGCCCGCTGCGATGGCGCGCGCATCGAACTCGATGGCGGTGCCGGGCGGGACCTTGAACACCCCCTGCAGGATCGACCACGGCGAGGGCACGTAATTGAAGCGCAGCATCGCCTGCAGCGCCCCGCGCTCGACCTCGGGCTGGAAGCCGGGAATCGCGAACAGGGCCTTCAGCTCGGATCCAAAGGCGAGCGCCTGGCCGCACCAGCCGTAATAGAGCGGCTTCTTGCCGACCCGATCGCGCGCCAGCGTGAGCTTGCGTGCGTCCGCGTCCCAGAGTGCAAACGCGAACATGCCGTTCGCCTCGCGCAGCGCTGCCTCGAGGCCCCATGCCTCGATCGCGGCGAGCAACACCTCGGTATCCGAGTGCCCGCGAAACGCGGTGCCCTCGCGCTCGAGGCGCGTGCGCAACGCGCGGAAATTGTAGATCTCACCGTTGAAGACGATCTGCAGGCGACCCGAAGCCGACGCCATCGGCTGATGGCCGGCCGCCGACAGGTCGATGATCGAGAGTCGTCGGTGCGCGAGCGCGAGGCCCGCGGCGGCATCGACCCAGACGCCGGCATCGTCGGGGCCACGGTGAGCGATCGCGTCGGCCATGCGGCGCGCAAGGTCGCGCAGTTCGTCCGCGCCCTGTCCGCCCGAGTGCCCGTGAAAGATGCCCGCGATGCCGCACATGAGCGCGCATAGTGGCGACTCGCCGCGGATTCGGCAATTTCACTTGTTATGATGCCCCGCATGCGCCGCTACCTGCTGTTCGTCTCGCAGCTCTATGCCTATGCGATCCTGCGGCCGCTCGCGGCCGCCGCCGCAGCGCGCGGCGACGACGTGGCGTGGTACTTCGAACATGACGCCGACGCCCGCTACCTGCGTGCGGGCGAGCACCGGCTCGCAACCGTGGCGGACGTGCGCGCCTGGCAGCCGCATGCGGTCTTCGTGCCGGGCAACTGGGTGCCGCATTTTTTCCCCGGGCACAAGGTCGAGGTGTTCCACGGCTTCAGCGTCGGCAAGCGCAGCGAGGCACGCGGGCATTTCCGCATCCGCGGCAGCTTCGATCTGTACTGCACGCACGGCCCGGACACCACGGTGCCGTTCGAGGCGCTCGCACGCGAGCACGGCTATTTCCGCGTGGTCGAGACCGGCTGGCCGAAGCTCGACCCGCTGTTTTCGGGCCTCTATCCACGCTCGGCGCACGCACGCCCGGTCGTGCTCTTCGCCTCGACGTTCACCGAATCGATCTCGGCCGCGCGCAGCCTGCGCGACACGATCGCGCGACTCGGCGCGCGCGGCGAATGGGACTGGCTGCTGACGCTGCACCCCAAGATGGCGCCGGACGTCGTTGCTGCCTATCGTGCGCTCGAGGGGCCGCATGTGCGCTTCGTCGAGACCGACGACATCCTCGCGCTGTACGCGCAGGCGGACGTGCTGCTGTCGGACACCTCTTCCGTGGTGCCGGAGTTCCTCGTGCAGCTGAAGCCGGTCGTCACGCTGCGCAATCGCAAGCCCGGGCCGCAGCTGCTCGACGTGCAGCGGCCCGAGGACGTGGAAGCGGCGCTGCGCACGGCGCTCACGCGCCCCGCTGCACTCATGCAGGCGATTCAGGCTTACGCCGATCATGTCCATCCGGCACGTGACGGTCGCGCGAGCGAGCGCATCCTCGATGCGACGGAAGCTGCGATCCAGGCGGGGCGTTCGGGCCTGCGTCGCCGGCCGCTGAATGCCTGGCGCCGCCTGCAGGCGCGCAAGCGGCTCGGCTATTGGTCGTTGCGCTAAGGGTCGTTGCGCTTGGCGAAACGCGAGTCGATCGCGACACCCTTCAGCAGCGTCTTCGTGACCGGCGTCTTGCCGGCGATCTCGAGCAGGCGCGCGCGCTGCTCGTCGGTGAGCGGCGCGGAAACGGCAATCTCGCGCGCAATCGACTCGCCGCCCGCCTCGTCGCGCGTCAGCGCGAGATGGATCCGGACAGTGCCCAGCTCCCAGCCCTTGCGCTCGGCGTACATGCGCAGCGTGATCGACGTGCAGGCGCCGAGCGAGGCGAGCAGGATCTGGTAGGGCGCGGGCCCACTGTCGGCGCCGCCGAGCCGCTCGGGTTCGTCGGACTGCATCGCATGGCGGCCCATCACGATGTCCTGCGCGTATTTCGTGTCGCTGGTGACTTCCGCTTTTGCGAGCATCATGCCGATTTCCTTTCCGCGGTTTCCCGCAACAGGCGCCACAGCGCCTCCACGTGTTCACGCTCCGTCCTCTCGACGCCGAAGGACACCCGCGCCATCCACCGGCCCTCGAGCTGCGACGGCGTGAGATACGCCTTGCCGGAGCTGTTGATTCGACCGACCCAGTCGAGGGTATGCGCATCGAGCGCTTCGCCCTCGAGCCCCGGCGTCTCGTGGCGCACGCACACCGTCTGCAGCGGCACGGGCGCGAGACGCACCCAGTGCTCCGTCGCATCGACCTTCGCGGCAAACCAGCGCGCGTGGGTGAGGTCGCGCCGCAGGCGCGCCTGCAAGCCCGCGACACCCTGCTCGCGCAGCAGGAACCAGAGCTTGAGCGCGCGCATGCGGCGACCGAGCGGAATGCCCCAGTCGCGGTAGTTGACCGCCGCGCCGTCGGCACCGGTCTGCAGGTAGCTCGGGTTCGTCGACATCACGCGCACGAGGTGCTGCGGGTCGCGCACGAAATACACCGAACAGTCCATCGAGACGCCGAGCCACTTGTGCGGGTTCACCACGATCGAATCGGCACGTTCGATGCCGGCCCACAACGGGCGGCACTCGGGCAGGATCATCGCCGAACCGCCCATCGCGCCGTCCACGTGCAACCAGAGGCCGTGTGCCTGCGCGACCCGCCCGATCGCGTCGATGGGATCGATCGCAGTCGTGCCCGTGGTGCCGGTCGTCGCGACCACCGCGCAGGGCTGCGCGCCGCGCTCTAGGTCCTCGTGGATGGCGGCCTCGAGCGCGTCGGCGCGCATCGCAAACGCCTCGTCCGTTTCGATGAGGCGCAACTGCTCGCGTCCGAAACCCGCGAGCAGCGCCGCCTTGTCGACCGAGCTGTGCGCATGCCCCGACACATAGATGACGAGCGGCTTGCCCGCCGACTGCAATCCACCCCGGGCGGCCGCGTAACCGGTCGTACGCTCGCGCGCGCAGATGAGCGCGACGAGCGTCGCCTCGGACGCCGTGCCCTGGATCACGCCGCGAAACACCTCGGGCAACCCGAGCATCTGGCGCAGCCAATCGGTCGTGGTTTCCTCCAGCTCGGTGAGCGCCGGACTCGACTGCCAGTTTAGGCCGAGTTGCGCGAGCCCCGTGCTCGCGAGGTCGCCGAGCACCGCCGCGAGCGCGTTGTTCGAGGGGAAATAGCCGAAGAAATTCGGGCTCTGCCAGTTCGTGCAGCCGGGCAGGACGATCGCCTCGAGGTCGCGCATCACCGCGTCGAACGGCTCGGGTGCCTCGGGCGGCGCGGCGGGGAGCGCGGCGCGCACATCGCCGGGCCGGTTCGCGGATAGGACCGGCAATTCACCGCTGTAGACCTTCGCACGGTAGTCGGCGATCCAGTCGACGAGGGTGTGGGCGGCGGTGCGGAATTCTTCGGGGGTCATGATGGGCTCGTCAAGAATGCGGCGGCACGGGGTAATGAGGCTTTACGACCGACGCCTCGCGGGTCGAGCGCATCGCCTGCGGCGATGTTCCCTCGCATCGGCGGCGCTCGGCGTGAGATCAAGCCGTAATCGGCACCGCCGCGGTCGCCTCGCTCTGACCGCCGATGCTCGGCGCTCTCCACGCTCGTTGTCGGCCGTAAAACCTCAATGGCCCGTGCCGTCGTCATGCTTCGCATGCTCCCCTGCCCCGCGAGGATTCCGATCCGCACGAGTATCAGGGTGGATGGTGCGCGAACACCGTCGTCGTGCCGTCCGCGGCGACGAGTTCGACGTCGTAGGGCTGCGCGGTGCCGTCGGGCGTTTCCATGCCTGGCGAGCCGGCGGGCATGCCGGGCACGGTGAGGCCCTTCGCCTGCGGCCGCTCGGCGAGCAGGCGCTTCACGTCGGCGGCGGGCACGTGGCCCTCGACGAAATAGCCGTCCACTTCCGCGGTGTGGCAGGAGCCCTTTGCGTAAGGCACGCCCACTTTCGTCTTGATCGCGTCCAGGTTGTCGACGTTTTTTACCTCGACGGGAAAGCCCGCCGACTTCATGTGCGTGACCCACGCCTCGCAACAGCCGCAGGCGGGACTCTTGTGCACGACCACGAGGGGCAGGCTTGCGTCCACCCTGGGCTGCGTGGCCACCGCCGTCGTCGACTGCCCGCAGGCCGCGAGCGCCGCCGCGCACAGCAGCGCCAGGACTACAGGTCGAAAATTGATGCGCGTCATGATGCGGTCATTCCTCCCAGCCGACCTCGATGCCGTCGGTGTCTCCCACGGCGCTGCGCAGCAGCGTCACGAGCGCCGTGGAAGCGCCGAGTCCGACGAGCTGGTCGATCGTCGTCGTGTTGATGAAATAGTCGGTGTCCGTCCCGTGCTCCTCTTCCAGGTGGTCGATGAGCACGTTCAGGTCGTCGTCCGTGATCGACCCGAGGAAGACACCGTCGCTCTTGCGGTGCAGGCGTGGCATGGGGGGCTCTCCGGTCGGTGGACCCCCGCCATTATGACCCGAATAGCCAGCGCCAGGCCCAGTACGCGCACAGGGCGGCGCCGAGCAGCCAGACGGCGACGATCACGACGGTTACGACGCGGCTGGCCGCTCTCTCTCGCTGCGCCGACTCGCGCGCCCATGCGCGGCATTGCGCGAGGACATCCCGCGGAATCAGGCGACTCGCGAGCCAGATGCCGAGCGGCACCAGGACGAGATCGTCGAGCAGGCCCAGCACGGGGATGAAATCCGGGATCAGGTCGATCGGGCTGAGCGCGTACGCGACGACCCCCGCGACGAGCAGCTTCGCGTACCACGGCGTGCACGGATGGTGGGCCGTCAGCGCGAGCGCGCGCAGTTCCAGTCGCAGTTCGTCAAGCGCGCGCATCGAACGCGGCGTGAAACGACACGACGCCGCGCGGCAATGGCCCACCGAACGCCAGCGCCTGGAAATATTCCGGCGGCACATCGGGCAGCACGAGATCTGTCTCGGCACGAAAGCCGAACCGCCCATAGAACGCCGGCTCGCCGAGCACGACGCAGCCCGCGGCACCGCGGGCCCGCAAGGCTCCCAGCGCCTCGCGCACGAGGCGCGAACCGATACCCTGCCCCTGGTGCGCGGGCAGCACCGCGATGGGCCCGAGCCCATGCCAGCCACGCGCGCCGTCCGACAGGACAACCGGCGACGCCGCGACGTGGCCGATCACGGTACCTGCTTCCACCGCAACGAGCGACACCGCGAGCGCGCCAGCCCTGCGCAACGCGGCCACGATGAACTGCTCGGTGTGGCTCGTGTGCGGCGCGGCCAGGAACGCCGCTCTCGTCACCGCCTCGATTGCCGCTTCGTCCTGCGGCGATTCCGGCCTGACCAGGACATCCATCGACATCAGGCCGGCTTCGATTGCGCGATGAACGGTGTCGAAGCCCACTGCATCGCGTAGCTGCGCAGGCCCGGAAACCCGAGCTCGACCACCTGGTACAGCTCGAGGTGATCCCACATCGCCACTGCGTGAAACGCCAGGTACGCCGGCTCGCGCGGAAAGCGGTCGCTGCGGGCCTCGAGCCACGCGAGGCCTTGCTGGATGGACTCCCGCAGCTTGTCGAAGCGGCGATGCGCCCGCGTGTCGAGCCCCGTGCGCGCGGCGAGGATCAATTCCACTTCCGCCGCCATCACGCCGTTCATCACGGCGCGCGCATTCAGCATCTCCGCATCGGTCGTCAGCACGCCGAAGCGATCCGCAGGATCGAGCATTCTCACGAGGTACGCGGCGATGTGATCGGAATCGAAAACGGAGATCGTCCCGTCGAGGAGCGTCGGCACTTTCATCAGCGGATTTGGGCCATAAGCCGCGGGGCGCGCGTCCGCCACATTGCCGGCGTCGATCAGCTCGACCTCAACATCGAGCGCGGCGAGCAGGATCCGAACCTTGCGGGAGAAGTGCGAGCGGGGGGTGTAGATGAGCTGCATTGATTCAGCTTCGCACCGAGCGATTCTTCCACATGGTTGGATTGCGTGCCATGTGAGTTGTAGCCTTGACCCGGCAAGCCAGTTTGTCGCCGCTGTACGCTCGTCGCCCAAGCCATTTTTCAAGCCGTCGAGGTCGAATGTATGACAGACCGCCAGACTACGTGCGCGGCCGACAGGCCTGATCCTCGTAGTTCGGCAGCGTGGCCGTGGACTCAAACCCGACATTCTCCGCCATGGAAAGATCGCGCGTATCGATCGTGTACACGTTGATCATGCCCGTCGACACACCGCACAGCGCCGGGTAAGCGTAACCATCCCCGGACTTCTGCCCGCACGACACGCCGATCCCGGCGTTCGTGAGCTCGCGCTCCATCACCTGGACCGCGACGCCCGTGCCCTCGCATTGCACTGAGCCGTCGTACTTGAACACTTTCGAAAGATTCACGCTGTCGCTGGAGCAGCTCGCAATGAACACCGCCGCATACACGAAGGCCGAGTTGATTCTCTGATGGATCATGGCTCTGCTCCCGTGGACGCGCATCGCCACCATGCACATGCGACTTCCACACGAAGGTAACCACTTTCGCCTTCAGGAAAGTTGCCTGTCAATGAGGGGGAGCGTGGCCAGGCATTTTTGCCTTGCAAATCAATCGGGTCACTGGACGCTGCCTGCCATGCAGGCGCGCAGGCCCTCGATACAGGACTCGCCTACGCCTCTGCCCGCGTCGATCAGCTCGCCCCGCCCCGGGCGCTGCCGCGCCGGGACTACGCCCCCCTCGCCCCCCTGATGAGCCACGCCCCGAGTGCCGGCAACAACAATATGGCGCCCAGCATGTTCACGAGGAACATGAAGGTGAGCATCACGCCGATGTCGGCCTGGAACTTCAGCGGCGAGAACACCCAGGTGGCGACACCGATCGCGAGCGTGATGCCCGTGAAGATGATGCTCGCGCCGGTCACCCGCATCGTGCGCTCGTACGCCTCGCGCACCGGGAAGCCCTGGTGCAGGAACTCCTGCATGCGGCTGTAGAGATAGATGCCGTAGTCGACGCCGATGCCCGCGCCGAGCGCCACCATCGGCAGGGTGGTCACCTTGAGCCCGATGCCGACGATCGCCATCACGGCGTAGACGAGTATCGAGACGAGTGCGAGCGGCAGCACGACGAGGATGGTGCCGAGGAGCGAGCGGAAGGTGATCAGGCACATGATGCTGACCGCCGCGAACACGCCCGCGAGGATCGGGAATTCCTTCGCCCGCACCTCCTCGTTGGTCGCCGCCATCACGCCCACGTTCCCCGCGGCGAGGCGAAACTGCAGGCCCTCGACCGGGTTGGCGGTCCGCCACGCTTTCACCGCGGCGACGATGCGTTCGATCGTCTGCGCCTTGTGGTCCGCCAGGAAGATGTAGACCGGGACGATCGTGCAGTCGGCATTGAGGAGCCCGGTGCTCGTTTCGATGTAGCGCGTGGACTGCGTGAGCGTGTCGGGGTTGCGCGGAATGCTGCGCCACGCCAGGCTCCCCTCGTTCCAGCCGGCGATCGCGATCTTGGCGACATAGGGCAGCGTGACCACCTCCTGCACGCCCGCCACGTTCTGCATGCGCCACGCGAAACGATCGATGGCCGTCATCTGGTCGTAGCTCGTGCAGACCGGATCGGTCGCCTCGACGATCACGGTGAGGACGTCGACGCCGATCGAGAATTTCTGCGTGATGAGGTCGCTGTCGCGGTTGTAGCGCGAATCGGCGCGCAGTTCGGGCACGCCCGCCTGCGTGTCGCCGATCGGCGTCTCGCGCCCCTTCCACGCGCCGACGAGGCCGAGCGCGATCGCGATCGCGATGATCACCGCCGCGGGGCCTCGCTGCGTGATGCGCGAGAGACTCGCCCACCAGCGCGCGAGCAACGCCTGGCGCCATTCGACCCGCGCCCGGAAGCCCGGCCCGAATTTCACGTAGGACACGAGCACCGGCAGCAGCACGAGGTCGGTGAGGATCACGATCGCGACGCCGATGCTCGCGGTGACCGCCATTTCGCGGATCACCTGCACCGGGATCATCAGGATCGTGACGAAGCCCACGAGGTCGGCGAGCAGCGCCACGATCGCCGGCGTGAACAGCTGGTGGAAGGTGCGTCGCGCGGCGTCCACGCTGCCGAGCCCCTCGAGCACGGCGTCGGACACCGCGCTGATCTTCTGCACGCCATGGCTCACGCCGATCGCGAAGATGAGGAACGGCACGAGCAGGCCGAGCGGGTCGATGCCGTAACCGAGCGCGACCAGCGTGCCGAGCTGCCAGATCACCGCGACCATCGAGCACACGACCGGCACCAGCGCCACGCGGAACGACTGGCAGTAGATCCACACGGAGGCGAGCGTGAGGAGGATCGTGACGATCGCGAACACGATCACCGCCAGCGCACCATCCGCGATGTCGCCCATCACTTGCGCGAATCCGATGACATGCACGTCGACGCCGCTGCCCTCGAGCGGCGCGCGCACGCGCTGTTCGAGCATATGCGCGACGGCGATCGGGTCGACGGGGCGGCCGTTGGCGTCCTGCTCGAGCACGATCGCCGAGACCAGCGCGCCGGAGAAATCGTTCGCGACGAGGCGTCCGACGATGCCCGCCTTCAGGATGTTCTCGCGCACCTGCGCCATGGCCTGCGGCGTCGGCTGGAAGTCGGCGGGCACGACGTTGCCGGCTTCGATGCCGTCCTCGACGACTTCGAGGTAGCGCACGTTCGGCGTGAACAGCGACTGCACGCGGCCGCGATCGATGCCGTCCATGACGATGATTTCGTCGGTGGCGCGCTTCAGTGCGTCGAAGAACGCCGGCGTGAACATATTGCCGTCGCGCGCGACGAGCGCCACGAGCACGCGGTTGGCGCCGCGGAACTCCTCGACCTTCGGGTCGAGGTAGGTCTGCATGTACTCGTGCTCGATGGGCAGCTGCTTCGTGAACGACGCGTCGATGCGCAGCCCTTTCACGCAGACCGCGGCGAACGCAAGCGTCAGCAGCGCGAAGACCACCATGATCGTGCGGCGGTGGTCGAAGATCGGGTGCTCGAGGCGATCGGCGAGGCTCATTGCAGCGCCACCCGTTCGATGCCCGCCTCACCGACGACGAGCAGCGCGTCGTCGCCCGCCGCGACGGCGCCCGAGAGGCCCTTGCGGTCGGCGCGCTGCTGCAGCGTGAAGCTGCGGCCGGCGTCGCGGCTCACGAGCACCGCGCCCGAGAGCCCGACAATGGCAAGGGTCGTGTCGCTGAGCCGCACCCCGGCCGTCAGCATCGCGATGGTGCCGGTGGGCAGGTCGGCCCAGCTCTCGCCCGCATCGTCGCTGCGAAAGAGATTGCCGCGCAGGCCGAACACGAGTAGCGAGTCGCCCTCCAGCGGCAGCACGCCATACATCGAGCCGTCGTAGGGCAGCGGCAGCGAACGCCAGCTGGCGCCCTGGTCGTCGGAGCGATAGACATGGCCCGCTTCCGCCGCGATATACAGGCGCCCGCCGGCCGAAACCAGGCGATTCAGGTGATACTCGATCGGTACGCCGTCCTCGTCGGATGCTGCAGCGGCCTGCGGCTGCCCGGGCGCCGCCAGGTCGGCGAAGTGGCGTGCCACCCAGGTTTCGCCGCCGTCGTCCGTCGTGTAGTAGGCCGAATAGGCGCCGATCGCGAGACCGTGCCGCGCATCGCGGAACCACACGTCGAGCAGCGGCCGCTGCGCCTCGACCGACTCGTGCACCTTCTGCCAGGTCGCGCCGCCATCGACGGTGCGCAGGATCACCTCGTCGTGCCCCACCGCCCAGGCGTGGCGCTCGTCGATCATCGTCACCGCGGTCAGCAGCGCGAGTGTTGGCACGCGCGGCGCCTGGGTCCAGGTGGCGCCCGCGTCATTCGAGACGAGGATGTGGCCGCGCGATCCAACCGCGATGCGCTGGTCGCCGAACGCCGCGATATCGAGCAGCAGCGTCTTCGCCGAGAGCGGCGCGACCCAGGATTCTTCCGGCGCGGCGGCACGCGCGAGCCCGATGGCAAGCGGCAGGGCGAGGAGCGACGCGCACAGCGCGCGCCGCCCCCTGTCTTGCTTCAGGTACTCACCGCACGCCACGTCGCGACAGCTGGCTCGGCTGGTAGTCCGCCGGGGTGCGCTTGATCGTGAAGTCGTAGCCCTGCGGCTCCTCGTTCTGCAGGCCGAGCGCGAGGTAGCGGCCGTTCGAGAGGTCCATCACCGTCTCGAGCGTGGTCCAGAGCGACGGCACGTCGTAGAACTCCATCGCATGGCCTTCCTGCACGCGATAGAGCTCGCCGCGACGGTCGTAGCAGTCGACCGCGAGGATCTGCCAGGAATCTTCGTCCACATAGAGGGTTCGGCGGCTGTACAGGTGGTTCTGGCCTGGCTTCAGCGTCGAATCGACCACCCACACGCGGTGCAGCTCGTAGCGCGCGTAGTCCTGGTTGATGTGGTTCTTCTTCAGGATGTCGCTGTACTTCAGCTTGTCGCTCGAGATCCGGTAGGAGTTGTACGGGACGTAGATCTCCTTCTTGCCGACGAGCTTCCAGTCGTAGCGCTGCGGGCTGCCGTTGTACATGTCGAGCTGGTCGGAGGTGCGCAGGTTGTCCGAGTTCGTGCCGGGATTGTCGAAGGCGACATTCGGCGCGCGGCGCACGCGGCGCTGGCCAGGGTTGTAGACCCACGCTTTCCGGTTCTCGATCGACTGGTCGAGCGTTTCCTGCACCAGCAGGATCTCACCCGCGAGCCGCGCGGGCGCGACGGTCTCCTGGATGAAATAGGCGATGATGTTGTTCAGGTTGTCCGACGTGGCGCCCGGCAGGCTGTAGGCCACGTAGGTATCGTCGATGAACTTCACCATCGTATACGCGCCGGACGCGGTCACGGGCGCCTGGCCGATGTGGCGCAACACTGCGTTCGCGCGATAGCGCAGGATGTGGTTCCAGAAGACCTCGACGCCCTCTTTCGGGATCGGGAACGGAGTGCCCTCGCCGGCGTGGGTGACGCCATTGCCGCCGGCCGCGAGCTGCGCGGTGGTCGCGATGCGCTTCGTGGCGTCATAGATGCGCTGGGGGACCGCCGCACTCCGGTGGGTGGGGTAGACGATCATCTTGTAGGTCGACTTGTACTGCTGCAGCAGCTTCTTCTGCCCTTCCGTGAGCCGACCGGCGTACTGCGCCATGTTCGCCGCGGTGATCGTGAAGAGCGGCTTGTCGCTCGCGTATGGATCAGGACGGTGCTCGCCGGCCTTGTACGCCGGAAAACCCGCCGCGGCGGGCGAGCCGAGCCCACCCTCCCAGGCGGGGATGGTGCCTTCCGCATTGCCTTTCTTCTCGGCGCCGAGGGGCGTGAGGTCCGCACCGAGCCGCGCCGCTTCCTGCGCGGACACGGCCGCCAGCGAGGGTGCCGACACGACGACCATCGCTGCCGCCACTGCCTGGATGAGATGCCGTTTCATGTCGTACCCCACTCAGAATGAGTACTTGACCGTCGCCGAGATGTAATCGCGATCGTTCAGCTCGTTCCAGCGACCCGCGCCCGCGAACTGCGTGTAGGCCACGTCGAGCTCCCAGGTCGCGCGCAGGTTGGCGCCCACGCCGAGGGTGAGGGCGCGGCGCCCTTCCTGGAAGTTGCCGCCCGGTCCCGGCGTGATGCCCTGCACGTCGTGCTGGAAGGCGAAGCGCGGCAACACGTTCCACGGGCCGACGAGGCCCGGGTATTCGAGGCGGCCCGCGATGCGATAGCCCCAGGAGGTGTCGTCGGCGAACTTGTCCTGCGGCTCGACTTCGTTGAAGTGGCGGCCCGCCAGCACTTCGTTGCCGCTGACCGAGGTCGCCGGGCCGTTGTAACGCAGGCCGCGCCCGTTCGGCCCGCCCGTGAGCGGGTCCTCGAGGCCGAAGATGTGCGTGACGCCCACTTCGCCCACGAGCACGAGCTGCGAGGCCCGCAACACATTCGCGAAGGCCTTCGTCATGGTGAACTGGAACTGCCCCATGTCGTGCCGTTCCCAGCCCCGGATCTCGGTGTTGAGCCCATAGGCACCGAGCTGGCCGCAGCGGCTCAGCGTGGAGGCGGCCCCTGGCAGGCAGGTGGTCGGGAACGGCGCGCCGGGCGGCTGGGTCGCCGTGAACGCCGCCCGCTCGAACGGCGTGAGCGCGGCGAACAGCAGTTCCACGTCGTCGAACTGGAACGGCTGGTCGAAGCGGTAGGTGAACTCGCCCTGCAGCGCGATGCCGGTGCGCTGCAGCTGCGTGCTGAACGACAGGCCGATCAGCTTGATGTCCTCGGGGTACTCGGTGAAGTAGCCCGCGGTCCGCGCATATTCGTGCGTGCCGATGTTGGTCGCCTGCGAGGTGACATTGCCGCCCGCGAGGTGGGTGTTCGCGCCGATCGTCGCGTACTGGGTCGCGGTGGCGAGGCTCATGTTGCCGCCCGCCGCCGCCGAGCGCGCGACCGCAACCTGCGCCGCGGTGGCCACCGCCGCATTGAAGGGCAGCCCGGCCGCGAGGCCCTGGGCCGCCGCGCCCACCGCGGTGATGCCGCCGATCGAATTGCCGATGCCCGCCTGGGTGCCGGTGCGGCCGGAGATCAGTGGCAGGCGGCTGTGGTAGTTGAGGAAATAGAGGCCGAACTCGGTGCCGTTGTTGAAATTCGGCAGGTAGAGCTTGATGTTCGCGCCGTACTGGCCCTGGTCGTCCGGATTGCGCGTCGGCAGGCGTGGCACCTGCTGGAAGTCGCGGATCAGCGGCCCGCCGAGCGCGCGGAAATCGACGCCCTGGTCGGAGAACGCGCCGAAGCCGAGCAGCACGGTCTTGCCGCCGGTGACCGCGATGTCATTAGTGCTGAAATAGGAACCGGTGGGCTCCGGAATCGTGGGATTCCAGTCGGCGATGTAGAGCGCCTGGGCGCTCAGGTTGTCGTTGAACTGCAACGAAAGCAGCGCCGCTTCCTGCGGCAGAAAACCCTCGCGCAACTCGGCGCCCGGCACGCGCAGCGCCGAGACGTCGAAGTGGTTGACGACGTTGATGCCGTTCTGGATGAAGGTGCTCTCGCCCCAGCTCACGACCTGGCGGCCGAGCCGCAGTTCGCCCTGGACGGCGCCCTCGCCGAACTTCCAGTAGCCGAAGGCATCGAGCAGGCGCTCGTAGCTGCCGACGAGGTCCTTCGCCTCCTTCGAGAGCCGCGTGCGCGCGGTGTTGCCGCCCATCACGTCGAAGTCGTAGAGCGCCGAGCCGCGCACGAAGAGGCCGACGTCCTTGTAGTCGAGGCCGATCTCGGTGACGATTTTCGCGGCGCGGCTGAAGAGCCCCTGCGGATAGTTGAGGTCGCCGTCGTCGCCGTTGGCGGAGCGGCCGCAGCCGCCGTTCGCGTTCGCGATCAGGCGGCAATCGCGGTCTTCTATGCGCCAAGCCTGGCCGTAGCTGATCGTGGTGTCCCAGCTGCCGCGCAGGGTGCCTGCGTCGTTCTGGAATTCGAAAGCCTGCGCCGCCGGCGCGCACAATGCGCCGATCCCGGCTGCAGCGAGCGCTGCGAAACGCAGCCGACCACGGGCTCCACTCGCGTTCTTCATTTTCGATCCCCACCGCCGTTCGACCGGCGAACTGGTTGTGAGCCATGCGCGTCTCGCGGCGCGCATTCGGGGCCAACATAGCACTTAGTTCAGGCGTGCACCACTTGCAGGATGCTGTGGCGGATCTCCCCCGACAGGACGAACTCGGCGTCCTGCGCAACGCGCCCGAGGACTTCGTCGAAGGCGAGCAGGCCGCCCTCCTCGACGCGGATGACGCCGCGCGAACGCAGCCGGTCGAGGAAATCGCCGAACAGGCTGCGATCGAAGAATTCGGGTGAATTGAAGCCGTGGAGCATCGTCATGCGCTGGGCCATCAACTGGCAGCGCTCCTCGAGGGCCGATTGCGTCACCGCCCCGCTGCCCGCGTTGATCAGCACGGCGATCGCGAGGTAGTAGCGCTCGACCGTCTGGATCGTCGCCTGCGCGAGGAAGGAAAGCTGCACGGCCTCGCGCGTCGTCGACGGCGCGCGCCGCCAGCCCCCGCCGTCGGCGGTGGCGGCCAGCAGGCCGCGCGCCGCGAACGCCGCCAGCAAGTCGTCGGTTACCCCGCGGATCTCGTCCTCGTGCCAGCGGATGAACAGCTCGCCGGCGATGTAGGGGTAGATGCGCCAGGCGAGCCGGTGGATGTCCTCGGTACGCAGGATCGAATTGCCGACGAAAGCGCAGGCGATCAGCGAGGGCATCGCAAAGAGGTGCAGCACGTTGTTGCGGTACCACGCCGAGAGCACGGCGCTCGCCTCGCCCATGCGCACGACGTCGCCGAGCTTGTGCGACTGGAGCGTGACGAGCTTCATCGCCTCGCCGTAGGCGAGGATCGCCTCCGGCGTTTCGCTGGTGACGGTGACGCGCGGCCCGTAGGGCACATCCCTCAGCAGCGCGAGGTAGAGCCCGAGCTGGCGCAACAGGTCCTCGCGCAGCATCGCCTGGCGAGGCGCGGCGAGCAGGGTCAGCGCGAGCAGGTTCACGGGCGTGACGGCGGCCGCCGCATTGATATTGCGCATGATCCGGCCGGCGAGGTCGTCGATCACGCGGGCCAGCCACGGCGCGCGCGCATCGTTCTCGACGCCCCGTGCGCGCCAGTCCGGGGCCGCCTGCGCGAGCAGCTCGTCGAGCGCGATCGGTTCGCCGAGGTTCACGTGCACGCGACCGAACTTCTCGCGCACCACCTTGAGCGCCTTCAGCATGCCGACGAAGCTCTCCTTCTCCTTCGGCTTGCCCGACAGCTCGCTCACGTAGGTCGCGGACTCGACCACCCGCTCGTAGCCGAAGTACACCGGCACGAACACGAGCGGCCGCACCGGCTCGCGCAGGTAGCTGCGCACCGTCATCGCGAGCATGCCGGTCTTCGGCTGCAGCAGGCGCCCGGTGCGCGTGCGCCCGCCCTCGATGAAGAACTCGATCGAGTGGCCCCGCGCCATGATCGTCGCGAGGTATTTCATGAACACGATCGTGTAGAGCGCGTTGCCGCGAAAGCTGCGGCGGATGAAGAACGCGCCGCCCTTGCGCAGGAAGCGGCCGGCAACCGGCATGTTGAGGTTCACGCCCGCGGCGATGTGCGGGACGGCGTAGCCCTGGCGGTAGATCGCGTAGGACAGCAGCAGGTAGTCCATGTGGCTCCGGTGGCAGGGCACGTAGACGACCTCATTGCCCTCCGCCACCTGCTGCAGCGTCTCGACGTGGCCGACGATCACGCCGTCGTACAGCCGGTTCCACAGCCGCCGCAACGCCTTCTCCATGACGGAGACGAAGCGGTGCGAATAGTTCGCCGCGATCTCCTCGGCGTACTTGCGCGCGTTGCCGAGCGCCTCGCGGCGCGTGACCTGCCCCTCGCGCGCCTGCGCCGCCACCGCGGCGCGCACCGCGCGGGTGCGCAGCACCGCCGCGACGATCGTGCGCCGGTGCGAGAGATCGGGGCCGATGCGCGCCGCGCGCTGGCGGCGAAACTGCGCGCGCACCACCCGCGCGATGCGGCGCGAGTGCAGGTTCGGGTCGCGATCGCCCCCCGTGAGGAAGCTGCGCAGCGACATCGGCTCGCCGAGCTCGACCATCGTGGCGCGACCGTTGAACAGCACGGTGAGCGCCTTGCGCAGGCGCGTCGTGAGTACCCAGTCCTCCGACAGGAAGAGCCTCAGCCAGGAATCCTCCTTCTGCGGCGCGCGCCCCCAGTACACCGCCGCCGGCACGAGGTCGATGTCGAGCGCCGGGTCGCGCTGCAGGGCCTCGATGAGTTCGCGCAGCATCGCGGGCGGGCGCCGATCGACGCGCGCACTCCAGAAATTGAGCGTCCGCGAGAGATAGAACCAGGCGCGAAAACGTCGCAGTTCGCCCGCCCCGAGGCGCGCGCCCGGCCGCGGCAGCTTGCCGCGTGCGCAGACATCCTGCAGCACCGCGAGATCCGTGGAGCTCGCGCGCTCGAGCACATAGCAGACGGGAGCCGGGCGGGCGGCGAGCCGCGCCGCGAGGTCGTCGGGGCGGACGGCCGCGCGCACCCAGAGCGAAAGCAGGCGACGCAACAGCCATTCCATGGGGCACTACCCGTGGGCGGTCATTGCTGGTCGCGCGGCAGGTCGAGCCCGATCAGGAAGTGCTCGAAGTAGTAGCGGATCATCCGCAGGTGGGTGTGCAGCAGGTGGTCGCTGTCGACGATGTGCAGCGTGGCGCGGTACTCGCGCGCGATCCGCAGGCTGTCCTCGATGGGCACCACGTCGTCGCGCCAGCCGTGCACGATCGTGAACGGGCAGTCGATCGAGCGGTCGCGCAGCGGGGGCAATTGGTCGAAATAGATCGCCGGGGCCATCAGGAACACGCCGTGCGTGTGCAGCGTGGGCGCGGCCGCGAGCGAGATGTAGCCGCCGAGGCTCGAACCGACGAGCACGAGGTCGCCCTGGATGTCCTTGCACGAATCCACGAGCTTCGTCAGGCGCGCCTTCGGCGAATCGATGCCGCGGTAGTCCGGGGTGACCACTTCATACCCCTCGCGCCTCGCCGTTTCGGCGAGTGCGATGATCTTGCGGCTGTGGGGCGAGGAGTCCTTGCCGTGTGAGAAGACAACTGTTCTGCGCATCGGCGCCATTGTACCCTCAACTCTTCCACAGCAATGCGTCGAGGTCGTCCGGACAGGCGCCATGGGCCGCCGCGACGACACGGCCGTTCTCGACCCTGCGGCCCTCGGCGCGCAGCCGGCGCGCCTGCTCGAGGTGTTGCGGCGAACCGGCCGGAAACGCGATGCGCCCGTTCGCGCCGATCACGCGATGCCAGGGCAGGCGCAGCCCCGCCGGGGCCGCCTTCAGCGCCACGGCGACCCAGCGCGCCCGCCTCGGCAGGCCCGCGCGCCGCGCGACCTCCCCATAACTCGCCGTCGCGCCGCGCGGGATCGCGCGCACCACCTGCCAGACGCGCGACATCGCCTGCGCGCGCTCATCCATAATGTCGCCCTCGAAAACGGCATTGTAGGGTTTCGTGGGCGACTGGGAATTCTGGATCGACCGCGGCGGCACCTTCACGGACGTGATCGGCCGCGCGCCCGACGGGCGCCTGCATGTACGCAAGGTGCTGTCGCGGGAGGGTGACGACCCGGGCCTCGCGGCTGCCCGTGCGATCGTCGCCGCGAACGACGGCGACGCGCGCATCGGCGCCTTCAAGATCGGCACCACCGTCGCGACCAATGCGCTGCTCGAGCGGCGCGGCGAGCCGGTCGTGCTCGTCACGACACGAGGGTTTGGCGACGCGCTGCGCATCGGCTACCAGGACCGGCCCGACGTCTTCGCGCGCCACATCGTGCTGCCCGAGCCGCTCTACGCCGAGGTGATCGAGGCCGGCGAGCGCATCGGCGCCGACGGCACGGTGATCGAAGCGCTCGCGGCGGAGCCGCTGGCAGCAAGGCTGCGCGCGGCGCACGCGCGCGGCCGGCGGGCCGTCGCGATCGTCTTCATGCACGGCTATCGCCACCCGGCGCACGAAGCCGCGGCCGTGCAGCTCGCGCGCGCGGCGGGCTTCGAAACGGTGGCCGCCTCGCACATCGTCTCGCCGCTCGTGCGCTTCGTCGCACGTGGCGACACGACCGTGTTCGACGCCTACCTGACGCCTCCGCTCGCCCGCTACCTCGACCGGGTGGCCGCGGCTGCGGCGGCCATCGATGCGCGGGCACGACTGCTTTTCATGCAAAGCGCGGGCGGGCTGGTCGAGGCCGGGCGCTTTCGCGCCGCGGCGAGCGTGCTGTCCGGCCCCGCCGGGGGCCTGACGGGCATGGCGCGCCTGGGTGCACGCCTCGGCCTCGATGCGCTGATCGGCTTCGACATGGGCGGCACGTCGACCGACGTATCGGTGTACGCAGGCCAGCTCGCCCAGCGCTTCGAACACGACCTCGCGGGCACGCGCCTGCAAGCCCCGATGCTCGACATCCACACGATCGCCGCCGGCGGCGGCTCGGTACTCGGCTTCGAGGACGGGCGCATGCAGGTGGGGCCGGCGTCCGCGGGCTCGCAGCCCGGTCCCGCCTGTTACGGCCGCGGCGGCCCGCTCACGGTGACCGACCTGCAGGTGGCGCTCGGCCGCCTTCAGCCCGGCTTCCTGCCGGCCGTGTTCGGGCCGGACGGGACGGCGCGCATCGATGCCGGCGTCGTCCAGTCGGCACTCGCGCAGCGACGGGCGCAGATCGGGGTGGCCGGGAGCACGGAGGATCTCGCGGCGGCCTGGCTCGACATCGCGGTCGAATCGATGGCGAATGCCGTGCGCCAAGTCTGCGCCGCGCGTGGCGAGGACCCCGCGCGTTTCGCGCTGTTCTGCTTCGGCGGCGCCGCGCCCCAGCACGCCTGCGCGGTCGCCGCGGCCTGCGACATGCGGCGCGTCGTGATCCATCCGCTCGCGAGCGTACTGTCGGCCTTCGGCATCGGCATCTCCGACTGGCTCGAGACGCGCCGCGAAAGCCTGCGCGCACCGCTCGACACGGCGGGGCTCGCGGCCGCCCGCGCGCGCCTCGACGCACTGGCCGGCGAGGCGGCGCGCGCCCTGCCGGGCGAGCTGCCGGCGCAGGTTCGCAGGTGGCTCGAAGTGCGCGCGGGCGACAGCGAGGCGGCCCTCGATGTCGATGCCGACGACGCGACCCCGCGTGCGGCCTTCCTCGCCGCGCAGCACGCCCGCTACGGCTTCGCGGACGAGAATGCCGCGCTCTCGATCGAATCCGTGCGGGTCGAAGCGCGCGCCACGCCGCCCTTCCCCGACCTGCACGATGTCGCGTCCGTGCCGCTCGCGTCGCTCCCCGGACAGGCGCGGGCGCACTTCGGCGGGCGCTGGCACGACACGCAGGTTTTGCCCTTCGCCGCGGCCGGCGAGGTCGCCGGCCCCGCGCTCATCGTCGATGCGAACTTCACCGTCGTCGTCGAACCCGGCTGGCACGCGCGGCGCGCGCCCACGGGCGAGCTGATCCTCGAGCGCGTGGAGATCCCCGCCGAACCGGCTGCAAGGACCATCGGGGCACCGGTGCCGGTGGCCGCACCCGACCCGGCGCGCATCGAGATCTTCGGCAACCTCTTCATGCACATCGCAACCCAGATGGGCAGCGTGCTGCGTGACACCGCGCAGTCGATCAACATCAAGGAGCGGCTCGACTACTCCTGCGCGCTGTTCGACGC
Source organism: Steroidobacteraceae bacterium (assembly GCA_050185195.1). Lineage (GTDB taxonomy): Bacteria > Pseudomonadota > Gammaproteobacteria > Steroidobacterales > Steroidobacteraceae > CADEFQ01. Next base: position 114,641 of record JBFWZQ010000010.1, read on the forward strand.
TCGGGGGCGCCTCCTCGCCAACGCACCGCACATGCCCGTGCACCTCGGTTCGATGGGCGCCTCGGTGCGCGAGGTGATCCGCCAGCACGGCCACACGCTGCGCACGGGCGACGCCTGGCTGCTGAACAGCCCCTATCACGGCGGCACGCACCTGCCCGACCTCACGGTCGTCACGCCGGCGTACCTGTCCGGTGGTGCACAGCCGGACGCGTTCGTCGCCTCGCGCGCCCACCACGCCGACATCGGCGGCATCACGCCCGGGTCGATGCCGCCTTTCAGCACGTGCATCGACGAAGAGGGCGTGCTCATCGAGGGCCTGCGGATCGTCGCACAGGGCCGGCTCGACGAGGCCGCGCTGCGCCGGGCGCTGGCGGGGACGCGCCACCCCGCGCGCAACCCCGGCCAGAACGTCGCGGACGTGCGCGCGCAGCTCGCCGCCAACGCCCGCGGGCTCGACGAGCTCATGAGCGCCGCGCGGCGGCACGGGCTCGGCACGCTGCTCGCTTATTTCGGCCACGTCCGCGACAACGCGGAAGAATGCGTGCGCGCGACGATCGCGCGGCTGCGTTCGGGCGAGTTCCAGGTGGACATGGACGGCGGCCAGCGCATCGCCGTGCGCATCGACCTCGACGCGCAGCGCCGGGCCGCGCGCATCGACTTCACCGGCACCTCGCCGCAGGGGGCGCACAACTTCAACGCACCGCGCGCCGTCTGCACCGCGGCGGTGATCTACGTGTTCCGCACGCTGGTTGATCGGGCGATCCCGCTGAACGAGGGCTGCCTCGCGCCGCTCGAACTCGTGGTCCCGGAAGGCTCGATGCTCGCGCCGGTGGCGCCCGCGGCCGTGGTGGCCGGCAACGTCGAGACGTCCCAGGCGCTCGTCGATGCGCTCTATGGCGCGCTCGGCACGCTCGCCGCCTCCCAGGGCACGATGAACAACCTCACATTCGGCAACGCGCAGCTGCAGTACTACGAGACGATCGCGGGCGGCGCGGGCGCGGGCCCCGATTTCGACGGTGCGAGCGCCGTGCAGACCCACATGACCAATTCGCGGCTCACCGACCCCGAGATCCTCGAACTGCGCTACCCGGTGCGGCTGCGCGAGTTCGCCGTGCGCCGCGGTTCGGGCGGCGCTGGCCGGCGGCGCGGCGGCGACGGCATCGTGCGCGCGATCGAATTCCTCGCGCCGATGACGGGCGCCATCCTCGCCAATCGCCGCAGCACCCTGCCTTTCGGCCTCGCGGGCGGCAAACCGGGCGCCGCGGGGGAGACTCGCCTGCGGCGCGCGAATGGCACCGTCGTCGAACTGGCATCGTCCGATCGCTTCGACGCACAGCCGGGCGACGTCATCGAAGTGCGGACCCCGGGCGGCGGCGGCTACGGCGAGCCTGTCGTATGATGGCCCCGCCATGGACGAAGTCGCGGCAGGCAACCTGACGCTCGGCAAGTGGCGCCGCCTGTCCGCGAGCGCCTTCGGCCGCTGGTTGTTCGGTCGCATCGTAAGTTGGCGAGCGCCCTACTTCGCGACGATCTCACCGCGCTTCCTCGAACTGCGCCCGGGCTACTGCCGCGTTTCGATGCGGAAGCGGCGCCGGGTCCAGAATCACCTCGGCACCGTGCACGCGCTCGCGATGGGCAATCTCGTCGAACTGGCGGCCGGCATGGTCACCGAAGTCACGCTGCCGGCGTCGATGCGCTGGATCCCGCGCGGCATGACGATCGAATACCTGAAGAAGGCGCTGACCGACGTGACGGCGACCGCCCGCCTCGACAAGGCCGAATGGAACGGCGCGGAGAACACCGGCGTGCTGGTCTCGGTGCACGACGCGGGGGGCCAGGAAGTCGTGCGTGCGGTCGTGACGATGTATGTCTCGCCGCGCGCCGGCGCACCTCAGGGCTCGAGCGCGATGCCCTGAAGGATCGCCGTCTCGATCTCTTCCTCGACACGCTCGCCCGAGGTGGCGAGGCGATTGACGCTCACGGCGCGCACACGGCTCGCGCCCGACTGGTGCGTCACGAGGAAGGCGTGGAACTCGCCCGCGCGCGCGAGCGCGAAACCGAGCAACAGGTTCACCTTGCCGGCCGCCACCGTTTCCGGCGGAAGATCGGAAG
>JBFWZQ010000011.1:0-111335 GCA_050185195.1 Steroidobacteraceae bacterium
GCGTCCGCGACGTGCGGGCCCGCGCCGACAGAGCCGCGCGCAGCGCCCCCCGATGCGTGGGGACGCCGCGGTACGAGGCGCGCGCGACCCGGAGCCGGGTCGCGGTGAGCGCAGCCTCCCGACGCACCGCCACACCACGCACTTTCGCCGACACGCACCGAGGATCACGCACCGATGTCCACCCACGACTACAAGTCCGCCAGGCGCCCCGACCCCGACCAGGTGATCGTCGACATCGCGCGTTATGCCAGGGACTACGAGATCGGCTCGCAGCTCGCCTACGACACCGCGCGCTACTGCCTGATGGACACGCTCGCCTGCGGCTTCCAGGCGCTGCAGTACCCGGCCTGCACGCGCTTGATGGGCCCGGTGGTGCCGGGTGCCACGATGCCGGGCGGGGCGCGCGTGCCGGGCACGAGCTACGAACTCGATCCGGTGCAGGCGGCCTTCAACATCGGCGCGATGATCCGCTGGCTCGATTTCAACGACACCTGGCTAGCGGCCGAATGGGGCCACCCGTCCGACAACCTCGGCGGCATCCTCGCGGTCGCCGACTACCTGTCGCGCGTGGGCGTCATGGAAGGCCGCGCGCCGCTCACCGTGCGCGACGTGCTGGCGGCCATGGTGAAGGCGCATGAGGTGCAGGGCATCCTCGCGCTCGAGAACAGCTTCAACCGGGTCGGCCTCGACCACGTGCTGCTGGTGCGCGTCGCGTCCACCGCGGTGGTCACCGCGATGCTCGGCGGCACGCGCGAGCAGGTCATGAATGCCGTCAGCAACGCATGGATCGACGGTGGCGCCTTGCGCACTTACCGCCACGCGCCCAACACCGGCTCGCGCAAGAGCTGGGCGGCGGGCGACGCGACGAGCCGGGCCGTGCGCCACGCCTTCATCGCGCTCAATGGCGAGATGGGCTATCCGTCGGCGCTGTCCGCGAAAACCTGGGGATTCCAGGACGTGCTGTTCAAGGGCCGGCCCGTTACGATCGCGCAGCCGCTCGGCAGCTACGTAATGGAGAACGTGCTCTTCAAGATCAGCTTCCCGGCCGAGTTCCACGCGCAGACCGCGGTCGAGTGTGCGATGCAGTTGCACCCGCAGGTGAAATCGAGGCTCGATGCGATCGAGAAGATCGTGATCGAGACGCAGGAGCCGGGCGTGCGCATCATCGACAAGACCGGCCCGCTCGCCAATCCCGCCGACCGCGACCACTGCATCCAGTACATGGTGGCGATCCCGCTGCTCCATGGCCGCCTGACCGCGGCGGACTACGAGGACGCGGTGGCGAGCGACCCGCGCGTCGACGCGCTGCGCGCGAAGATGCAGGTGTCCGAGAACGCGACGTTCACGAAGGAGTACTACGAGCGCGACAAGCGCTACATCGGCAATGCCGTGCAGGTGTTCTTCAAGGACGGCAGCGCGACGCCGCGCGTCGCGGCTGATTTCCCGATCGGGCACCGCCTGCGCCGCGAGGAAGGCATGCCGGTGCTCGTGAAGAAGTTCGAGTCCTCCGTCGCGGCGCATTTTTCCGCGAAGCAGGCCGCGGCGATCGTCGCGCTCTTTGCCGACGCGGCCACGCTCGATGCGATGCCGGTGCACGAATTCGTCGCGGCGATGGTCAAGAACTGAGGCGTGGGCGGCGAGGCCGGCAACGCCGAGCGCGCCCGCCTCATCGAGGCTGCGGGCACGCTCGGCGTGGCGCTCGACGCGGCGCGGGCGATGCAGTTGCTGCGCCTGCTCGATGAGCTCGCACGCTGGAACAAGACCTACAACCTCACGTCGGTGGACGACCGGGCCGGCATGTTCACGCACCACCTGCTCGACAGCCTCTCGATCGCGGTGCATGTCGCCGGCGAAACCGTGGCGGATGTCGGCACCGGCGCCGGCTTTCCCGGCCTGCCGCTCGCGATCGTGCAGCCGGCGCGGCGCTTCACGCTGATCGATTCGAACAACAAGAAGATCCGCTTCGTCGCACACGCCGCGCGCACGCTCGGCCTCGCCAACGTCGAGCCGCTGCACGCGCGGGTCGAAGACCTCGCGCCCGCGGCCGCCTACGACACGGTGGTCGCGCGCGCGTTCGCGCCGCTGCCCCGGCTGCTCGCGCAGGTCCGGCCGTTGTGCGGGCCGGGCACCCGGGTACTTGCCATGAAGAGTGCGCGCCTCGACGAGGAGTTGCGCGAGCTCGACGCCGACTGGCGCCTCGGGGAGGTCGTGGCACTGCAGGTGCCGGGGCTCGAAGCGAGCCGGGTGCTGGCCATGCTGCGCCTTTCGGCGTAAGACGGCGGTATGACAAGCAGAAGATGGGGGGTCGCGGCCTGCCTGGCCGCGGCGATCTGCGTTGCCGTGGTGCCGCGCGCGCGTGCCGCGCAGTGGCTCGAGGCACGCATCGACGACTTCACGCTCGTCACCGATGCGAACGAGGCGTACGCGCGGCGCACGCTGCGGGACTTCGCGGTGTTCAAGCAGGCGCTCGGGGTGCTGGCCCCGTTGACGCGTTCGGTACCGCGCATACCCACGCAGATGTACGCGCTCGACGCGGGCAACTGGCGCAGTTTCAAGCCGGGGCCGCAGGTCGCGGGCTTCTTCTCGCCGCGTGCGCACGCCAATTACATCGTGTTCGATCGCACGCCGACGGGCCTGTCGTCGCGCGAAGTCGTCTACCACGAGTACATGCACTACGTGCTGTACAACGGTTCGGACGTGCCGTTGCCACCCTGGTGGGCGGAAGGCGTCGCCGAGGTGTTCAGCTCGATCTCGGAGCACGACGGCAAGATCGATTTCGGCATGACGCCGCGCGCCCGCAAGGAGGAGTTCGCCTGGTCCGACCTGATGCCGACCTCGGCGCTGCTGTCGTTCGAGCGGGACTCACCGGAGTACCGCCAGCATCGCCTGCCGCCGATGTTCTATCCGCAGTCCTGGCTGACCGCGCACTACTTCCTGGTCGGCCGCCCGGAGCGGGGCCGGCAGGCGCAGCGTTACCTGCGCGAACTCGAGGCCGGCACGCCCGTGCCGGACGCCGTGCAGGCCGCGTTCGGCATCTCCCTCGACGGCCTCGACGAGGAGATCCGGGCCTATCGCCGCGAAGGCAAGATTCGTGGCTTTCGCCTGACGCTCAGCGCGCCGCTGCCCGATGCGAAGGCGGTGGTCATCCGGCCGTTGCCGGAATCGGTCGCGCTTGCGCGCCTCGCACTCGCCGGCCTCGCGCTCGGCGACGATGTGGAGGAGGCCAGCAAGCGTGCGCAGCGGGCGCTGCAGCTGGATCCGGCGCTGCCGCTCGCCGCCGCCGCGCTGGCCGACGTGCGCTTCCACCAGGATCGGGACGTCGAGGCGCTCGAGTTGTCGCGCAAGGCTGCCACGGCCGACCCGGAAGCGGTCGTCGCCGCAGGCCGGGTGCAATGGCAGGTCGTGGATCGTGCCCTGCGGCCGAAGCAGGCCCGCCCGACCGGCAAGGAGACGGTCGAGGCGCTCATCGATGCCGCCGTCTCGCTGGATGAGGGCAGGCGCGAGCCAACGGCGGGCGAAATCGCGACGCTGCAGGCCGCGCGCGAACAGTTGCTGCCCCTCGCGGGACACCCGGAACTGGGCCTCGAAGCGACCCTCGTGATCGTGGACATCGACGAGTTGTTGCGCGACCGCAAGCAGGAGGCGCAGCTCGCGGTGATCCAGCAGGCCGTGACGCGCTACCCGACGCACCCGGACCTCGCCATGGCGGAGGCCCGCGTGTGCGAGGAGCTGGGGCGCACGACGGCGGCGCTCGCGTCGGCGAGTCGTGCGGCGCGTTATGCCCGTTCCCCGGCCCTGCGCCACTGGATCGAAAACTGGATCGCCGAACTGGAAGCGGCCGCTGGCGCGAGCCGCTAAACTCGGCCGGATGAAACGTGTCATCGCGGTCGCGAACCAGAAGGGCGGGGTGGGCAAGACCACGACCGCCGTCAATCTCGCGGCCTCGCTCGCGGCGACCCGGCGCCGCGTGCTGCTGATCGACCTCGATCCGCAGGGCAACGCGACGATGGGTTGCGGCGTCGAGAAATCCACCGTCGCGCGCGGCAGCTGCGAGGTGATGCTCGGCGAGTGCGATATCGAGAGCGCGATCGTCGCCGTGGAGCCGGCCGGCATGTGGCTGCTGCCCGCGAACCAGGACCTCACGTCGGTCGAGGTGCGCCTCCTGACGATGATCACGGGCCGCGAACTGAAGCTGCGCCAGGCGTTGCGCGCGGTGCGCGAGCAGTACGACCAGATCCTGATCGACTGCCCGCCCGCGCTCAACATGCTGACGGTGAACGCGCTCGTCGCCGCCGACAGCGTGCTCGTGCCGATGCAATGCGAGTACTACGCCCTCGAGGGGCTCTCGGCGCTCGTGTCGACGATCGAGCAGATCCGCGCCGCGGTGAACCCCGAGCTCGAGATCGAGGGCATCCTGCGCACGATGTTCGACCCGCGCAACAATCTGGCGAACGAAGTCAGCGCGCAGCTGATCGAGCACTTCGGCGAGAAGGTGTTCCGCACCGTCGTGCCGCGCAACGTGCGGCTCGCGGAGGCGCCGTCTTTCGGCCGGCCCGCCATGTTCCACGACCGGGAATCGCGCGGAGCGCTCGCTTACCTCGCGCTCGCTGGCGAGATGCTGCGCCGGGAGGACGAGGCACGCGCGCCCGAACGGCTATCATCCGCGTCATGACGCAGAAGAAGACAACCCTCGGCCGCGGGCTTGCGGACCTGCTCGGCCAGGCCGCGCAGCGCGCGCAGGTCGCCACGCCGCAGGCGGGCGCGCCCCGGACGGGCGAGGAACTCGCGCGGCTGCCGCTCGACCTGTTGCAGCGCGGGCGCTACCAGCCGCGCACCGACATGCGCCCCGAATCGCTGCAGGAACTCGCCGATTCGATCAAGGCGCAGGGCATCGTGCAGCCGATCGTCGTGCGCCCGCTCGTGGGCGCTGGCGAGGGCAGCACGCAGCGCTACGAGATCATCGCCGGCGAGCGTCGCTGGCGCGCGGCGCAGCTCGCGGGCCTCGCCGAGATCCCCGCCGTCATCCGCCACGTGCCCGATGAGGCGGCCATCGCCATGGCGCTCATCGAGAACATCCAGCGCGAGAACCTGAATCCGCTCGAGGAGGCGCGTGCGCTCGAGCGCCTGATCGCGGAATTCGGCGTCACGCACCAGCAGGCGGCCGACGCCGTGGGGCGCTCGCGCGCGGCCGTCAGCAACCTGCTGCGCCTGCTCGAGCTCGCCCCGGAAGTGGCCGAGCTGGTGGAAAAGCGCGCGCTCGAAATGGGCCACGCCCGCGCGTTGCTGGGCCTCCCGCAGCGCCGGCAACAGGCGGAAGTCGGCGCGCTGGTCGCGCGCAAGGGCCTCTCCGTGCGCGAAACCGAGGCCCTCGTGCGCCGCCTCACGACGCCACACGACCCGGCCGCCCCTGCGGCGGCCCCGGTGCAGGACCCGAACGTCACGCGCCTGGAGGGTGAACTGTCGGAAAAGCTGGGGGCGAAAGTGGCGATCCAGCACGGCGCGGGCGGCAAGGGCAAGCTCGTCATCAACTACCACAGCCTCGACGAGCTCGACGGCATCCTCGCCCACATAAACTAGGTAGTTCCCGCTTATTTCTTGCTGGCGCAGGGGGCGCCCCGTATAATCCGCGCGCTTCGCAAACGGGGCCCTAAGTGGCTGCCGTGCAAGGAAAATTGGGCTGAAGGCCGACTCCCGTCCGACCGTGATCCAGACGCGCGTACCTGACATCAGGCGAATCGCCGCGCGGATCCTGCTGGCACAGGTGGCGGTCACGATCGTCTTCGCGGCCGCGTGTTACGGCCTGTGGGGAACTCGTCACGGCGCGTCGGCGCTGGCGGGCGGGTCGATCGGCTTCATTGCGAACCTGTACATGACCCTGTCGGCGCTGCGCCCCGGTGGCGGCGCCGGCTTGGTGTTGGGCCGGGTCCTGCTCGGCCAGTTCGTGAAGGTGGCGCTGACCGTCGCGATGTTCATCGCGGTGGCGCGTACCGGCAAGGCGGTGTGGCCGCCGATCATCGCGACCTATGTCGCGACGCTGGTGGTGTTCTGGGCGGTGCCCGCGATGGCGGGGCCCCGGCTCCCGCCACGGTCGAGGGGTTGAGGGAAGGGCAAGGCTCGAGCAGCGATGGCAACCGAACACGCCGCAGAACACGGCACGACACCGACCGACTACATCGTCCACCACCTCACTCACCTGAAGGTGGGCGAAGGCTTCTGGACGTGGCACGTCGACACGCTGCTGATGTCCGCGCTGCTCGCCATCCTCGTCGGCTGGGTCTTCTGGGCCGCCGCCCGCCGTGCCAGCGCCGGCGTGCCGGGCAAGTTCGTCGGCTTCATCGAATGGGTCTACGATTTCGTCGACGGCCAGGTCGCCGACATCTACCACGGCGACCGCCGCTTCATGGTCGCGCTCGCGCTGTCGCTGTTCACCTGGATCATCGCGATGAACACGATGGACCTGCTGCCGCTCGACCTGCCGGGCGGCATCGCGGCGCTGTTCGGCGCGCAGTACTGGCGCGTGCTGCCGACCGCCGACCTCAACGGCACCATCGCGATGGCGCTCGTCGTGCTGCTCCTCATCATCGGTGCCGCGATCCGCGCCAAGGGCGTGGGCGGTTACCTGCACGAGTGGGTGTCGGCACCCTTCGGCGGGCATCCCGTGCTCTGGATCCCGAACATCGTCCTGAACGCGGTCGAGCTGCTGTCGAAGCCCGTGTCGCTCGGCATGCGACTGTTCGGCAACATGTTCGCGGGCGAGCTTCTTTTCATGCTGATCGCGCTGCTCGGCTTCATCGTCGTCGGCGCGACCTTCGGCAGCGCAGCCGGCTTCATCGGCCAGGTCGTCATGGGCACCGCCTGGGCGATTTTCCACATCTTGATTGTGGTGCTGCAAGCCTACATTTTCATGGTGTTGCCCATCGTCTATATCTCGATGGCCGAAGAGCACCACTAAGTTTCGTTTTATTGCACTCTCGAATCGACCAGGAGAACTCAGATGGAAGCAATCGCAACGGTTCAGGCGTACACGGCGCTTGGAATCGGCATCATCATCGGCCTCGGCGCCATTGGCGCCTGCATCGGCATCGGCGTGATGGGTTCGAAGTTCCTCGAATCCGCCGCGCGCCAGCCGGAGCTCACGCCGATGCTGCAGGGCCGCATGTTCCTGCTCGTGGGCCTGATCGACGCGGCGTTCCTGATCGGCGTCGGCCTCGCGATGCTGTTCGCGTTCGCGAACCCGCTGCTCGCCAAGCTCGCGGGCGGCTGATCCACGCGGAAGGAGACGGGCGATGAACGTCAATGCGACATTCATCGGGCAGATGGTCGTTTTCGCGATCCTGCTCTGGTTCTTCTACAAGTTCGTCGTGCCGCCCATTGCGCAGGCCGTCACGGACCGGCAGAAGAAGATCGCCGAGGGCCTCGCTGCCGCCGAACGCGGCCAGAAGGACCTCGACGAGGCCAAGTCGCGCGCCGACGTGGTCGTGCGCGAGGCGCGCGAGCGGGCGAACCAGATCCTCGACCAGGCGAACCGCCGTTCGAACGAGATGATCGACAGCGCGAAGCAGGCGGCGGGCACGGAGGGCGATCGGGTGCTCGCCAACGCGCGCGCCGAAGCGGCCAACGAGACGTCGCGCGCGCGCGATGCGCTGCGCCGCGAAGTCGGTGCGCTCGCAGTGGCCGGCGCGTCGCGCCTGCTCGGGCGCGAGATCGACGCAAAAGCGCACGCGCAGCTGCTCGACAATCTCGCCGAGGAGATCGCGCGTGGCTGAAGGCGCAACCGTCGCCCGTCCGTACGCGCGTGCCGCGTTCGAGTATGCGCAGGGCGCGAAGGCGCTCGCCCGCTGGGGCGACCTGCTCGAGATCGCCGCCACGGTGGCGCGCGACGAGCGCTTCGCGGCGCTGCTCGGCAACCCGAAGGTGACGACGCTCGCGCTCGCCGACTTCGTGCTCGAGATCGCGGGCGACAAGGCCGACGAACACGGCCGCAACTTCGTGCGCCTGCTCGCGCAGAACCAGCGGCTTGCGCTGCTGCCGGAGATCGCCGTGCAGTTCGCGCTGCTGCGCGCAGCAGTCGAGAACACCGTCGACGTCGAGATCGTTTCGGCGATTGCCCTCACGCCGGCCGACACCGAGAAGTTCGCGCGCGCGCTCACGCGCCGCCTGAACCGCGTCGTGCGCCTGCACCCGAGCGTGGACCCGGGCCTGATCGGCGGCGCCGTCGTGCGGGCCGGCGATTTCGTGCTCGACGGCTCGGTGAAGGGCAAGCTCGAGCGCCTCGGCCAGTCCATGGCGAATTGATTTTCAAGGACCCCATCCCATGTCAGTCAAAGCATCGGAAATCAGCGACCTCATCAAGCAGCGGATCGAGAAGTTCTCGTCCGCCACCGAGGCGCGCAACGTCGGCACGGTGGTGTCCGTCACGGACGGCATCACGCGCATCCACGGCCTCGCCGACGTGCGCTACGGCGAGATGATCGAGTACCCGGGCGGCGTGTTCGGCCTGGCGCTGAACCTCGAACAGGATTCGGTGGGCGCCGTCGTGCTTGGCGAGTACAAGGGCATCCGCGAGGGCGACACGGTCAAGGCGACCGGCCGCATCCTCGAAGTGCCGGTGGGCCCGGAGCTGCTCGGCCGCGTGGTCGATGCGCTCGGCAACCCGATCGACGGCAAGGGACCGCTCAAGGCCACGCGCACGTCGCCGATCGAGCGCGTGGCGCCGGGCGTCATCTATCGCAAGAGCGTGTCGCAGCCCGTGCAGACCGGCTACAAGGCCGTCGACTCGATGGTGCCGATCGGCCGCGGCCAGCGCGAGCTGATCATCGGCGACCGCCAGACGGGCAAGACCGCGATGGCCGTCGACACGATCATCAACCAGAAGTCCTCCGGCATCAAATGCATCTACGTCGCGATCGGCCAGAAGCAGTCGTCGATCGCCAACGTCGTGCGCAAGCTCGAGGAGCATGGCGCGATGGCGCACACCATCGTCGTCGCGGCGTCCGCCTCGACGCCGGCCGCCCTGCAGTACCTGTCGGCCTATGCGGGCGTCACGATGGGCGAGTACTTCATGGACAACGGCCAGGACGCGCTGATCATCTATGACGACCTGTCGAAGCAGGCCGTCGCCTATCGCCAGATCTCGCTGCTGCTGAAGCGCCCGCCGGGCCGCGAAGCCTTCCCCGGCGACGTCTTCTACCTGCACTCGCGCCTGCTCGAGCGCAGCGCGCGCGTCAACGAGGAATACGTCGAGATGGCGAGCAAGGGCGCGGTCAAGGGCAAGACCGGCTCGCTCACCGGCCTGCCGATCATCGAGACGCAGGCGGGCGACGTCACCGCGTTCGTGCCGACCAACGTCATCTCGATCACCGACGGCCAGATCTTCCTCGAGACCGACCTGTTCAACGCCGGCATCCGCCCGGCGATGAACGCCGGCATCTCGGTGTCGCGCGTCGGCGGCGCCGCGCAGACCGACATCATCAAGAAGCTCGGCGGCGGCATCCGCCTCGCGCTCGCGCAGTACCGCGAACTCGCGGCGTTCTCGCAGTTCGCGTCGGACCTCGACGAAGCGACCCGTCGCCAGCTCGAGCGCGGCGAGCGTGTCACCGAGCTGATGAAGCAGAAGCAGTACGCACCGATGTCGGTCGCCGAGATGGCGCTCTCGATCTATGCCGTCAACAACGGCTACATGGACAAGGTCGAGCGCAAGAAGGTGGTCGATTTCGAAGCCGCGCTGCAGCGCTTCGCGCAGGGCAACCACAAGGGCGCGGTGGACGCCATCAACGCGAAGCCCGAGCTCAAGGCCCACGAAGCCGCGCTGAAGAAGATCTGCGAGGACTTCATCGCGAACGGCGCGTACACCTGAGAAGACGCTGATGGCCGGCACCAAGGAAATCCGCTCGAAGATCGCGAGTGTCAAGAGCACTCAGAAGATCACCAAGGCGATGCAGATGGTCGCGACGAGCAAGATGCGTCGCGCCCAGGACCGCATGCGCCTCGCGCGCCCCTATGCGGAGAAGATGCGCGCGACGATCGGCCACCTGACCGAGGCGAACCCGGACTACCGCCATCCGTTCATGGTGACGCGCGAACCGAAGTCGATCGGCATCATCGTGATCTCGACCGACCGCGGCCTGTGCGGCGGGCTGAACGCCAACATCTTCAAGAACACGATCTACCTGATGCGCGAGTGGCAGCAGAAGGGCGCGGCCGTGAACCTGTGCCTGATCGGCTCGAAGGGGCTCGGCTTCTTCCGCCGGCTCGGCCTGCCGGTGCTCGCCAACATCTCGCACCTCGGCGACCGGCCACACGTCAAGGACCTGATCGGCACCGTGAAGGTGATGCTCGACGCGTACCGCGAAGGCCGCATCGACCGGCTGTTCCTCGTGAACGCGCATTTCGTCAACACGATGACCCAGAAGCCGGTGGTCGAGCAGTTGCTCCCGGTCGAGCCGGTCGGCTCGAACGACCTCGCCGAGCACTGGGACTACATCTACGAACCGAGCGCCGCGGGCATCCTCGACGGCGTGCTGATGCGCTACATCGAATCGCAGGTGTACCGCGGCGCGGTGGAAAACGTGGCGTCCGAGATGGCCGCGCGCATGGTGGCGATGAAGGCCGCGTCGGACAACGCGGGCAAGCTGATCAACGAACTGCAGCTCATCTACAACAAGGCGCGGCAGGCGGCGATTACGAAAGAGCTCGCCGAGATCGTCGGCGGAGCGGCGGCAGTCTGACAAGGATATGACTATGGCTACGGGCAAGATTACCCAGATCATCGGCGCGGTCATCGACGTGGAATTCCCGCGCGAATCGATTCCGCAGGTCTACGAGGCGCTGAAGCTCGAGGGCGCGGACCTCACGCTCGAGGTGCAGCAGCAGCTCGGCGACGGCGTGGTGCGCACGATCGCGATGGGCTCCTCCGAAGGCCTGAAGCGCGGCCTCACGGTCACGCCGACCGGCAAGCCGATCTCGGTGCCGGTGGGCGCCGCGACGCTCGGTCGCATCATGGACGTGCTCGGCGCGCCGCAGGACAACCGCGGCCCGGTGGCGGCGAAGGACCACTGGTCGATCCACCGCCCCGCGCCGTCGTACGACGAGCAGGCGGGCGGCCGTGACCTCCTCGTCACCGGCATCAAGGTCATCGACCTGCTCGTGCCGTTCGCGAAGGGCGGCAAGGTCGGCCTGTTCGGCGGCGCAGGCGTCGGCAAGACCGTCAACATGCTCGAGCTGATCAACAACATCGCCAAGCAGTACAGCGGCCTGTCGGTGTTCGCCGGCGTCGGCGAGCGCACCCGCGAAGGCAACGACTTCTACCACGAGATGGCGGAGTCGGGCGTCATCGACCTCGAGAAGCTCGAGAACTCGAAGGTCGCGATGGTGTACGGCCAGATGAACGAGCCGCCGGGCAACCGCCTGCGCGTCGCGCTCACCGGCCTCACGATGGCCGAATACTTCCGCGACGAAGTGCGCCCGGACGGCGGCAAGGGCCGCGACGTGCTGTTCTTCGTCGACAACATCTACCGCTACACGCTCGCCGGCACCGAAGTGTCGGCGCTGCTCGGCCGCATGCCGTCGGCGGTGGGTTACCAGCCGACGCTCGCCGAGGAAATGGGCGTGCTGCAGGAGCGCATCACCTCGACGAAGACCGGCTCGATCACCTCGATCCAGGCCGTGTACGTGCCCGCGGACGACCTCACCGACCCCTCGCCCGCCACGACCTTCGCGCACCTCGACGCGACGGTGGTGCTGTCGCGCCAGATCGCGGCGCTCGGCATCTACCCGGCGGTCGACCCGCTCGACTCGACGAGCCGCCAGCTCGACCCGCTGGTCGTCGGCGAGGAGCACTACAACACCGCGCGCGGCGTGCAGGCCGTGCTGCAGCGTTACAAGGAACTGCAGGACATCATCGCGATCCTCGGCATGGACGAGCTGTCCGAAGAGGACAAGCTCACCGTGTTCCGCGCGCGCAAGATCCAGCGCTTCCTGTCGCAGCCGTTCAACGTCGCGAAGGTGTTCACCGGCCAGGACGGCAAGATCGTCTCGCTGAAGGACACGATCCGCGGCTTCAAGGGCATTCTCTCCGGCGAATTCGATCACCTGCCCGAGCAGGCGTTCTACATGGTCGGCTCCATCGACGAAGCCGTTGAAAAAGCCAAGACCCTGAGCTGAGGTTCACCGTGGCTGAGTCGGTCATTCATGTCGATGTCGTCAGCGCCGAGGGCGAGATCTTCTCGGGCCCCGCGAAGATGGTGTTCGTGCCGGCGTCGGAAGGCGACATCGGCATCGCGCCCCGTCACGCGCCGCTGCTGACCCTGCTGAAGGCCGGCGAAGTGCGCATCCAGACGCCCGAGGGCGCCGAGCACCTGATCTTCGTCGGGGGCGGCGTGCTCGAGATCCAGCCGAAGAAGGTCACGGTGCTCGCCGACACGGCGCTGCGCGCCAAGGACATCGACGAGGCGGCCGCGCTCGCCGCGAAGCAGCGCGCCGAGGAAGCGCTCAAGGACAAGGTCGACGCCATCAGCCAGGCGGAAGCGCTCGCCGAACTGACGCGCGCCGCGGCCCAGTTGAAGCTCATCGAGAAACTGCGCAAGCTCAAGGGCTGACGCCGCCGGCGCCGCCACGGGGATGGCTGCTTCCGTGACTTCCGCGGATTCCCGCACGCCCGTGCCTCCGCGCGGCTATGCGCGGGGCCCCCACGGGCTCGTCCACTACCATGATTCCGGCGGGCGCGTGCGCCCGGGCTCCACCTGCCTGCCCCTCGTGCTGCTGCATCAGTCACCGATGTCGGCGCGCCAGTTCGACGCCGCGCTCGGGCCGCTCGCCACGCACCGCATACGGTCAATCGCCATCGACACGCCGGGGTTCGGATATTCCGACCCGGTCCCGTTCGTGCCGCGCATCGAGGACTGGGCGGGCTCGATCGTGGCGGTGCTCGACCACCTGGGTATCACCCGGGCCGACCTGCTCGGGCATCACACCGGTGCGCTGCTCGCGACTGAAGTGGCGCTGCAGGCGCCTGCCCGCGTTCGCCGCCTGGTCCTGAATGGCCCTTTCCCGGCCAGTGGCAGCGAGCGCCGGCAGTACCTTGCGACCATGGAGGCGGCACGCGGGGAATCCGCGCCCGCCATCGACGGCATGCACTTCGTGAGGAGCTTTGCGCTGCGGATCGCGATGCACGGACCGGCACCCGCGGATCCGGAGTTGATCACCCGCTATGTGGTCCAGAAGTACCAGGGCCTGGCGCCGCACTGGCATGGACACAACGCGGCCTTTCACTACGACCACGCTGCCGCGATGGCGCGGCTCACACATCGCACGCTCATACTCACGAACACCGGCGACGACATCCACGAGTTCGCGAAGCGCGCCGCGGCCCTGCGTCCCGACTTCGAGTACCACGAAATGCAAGGTGGGACGCACGACATCGTCGACCAGCGTCCGGACGAATGGGCAGCGATCGTCGCGGCTTTCCTCGAAGAGGGTACGGCAGGCAGCCGACCCTGACACGCAATTCCCCGCGGGCCGCTCCCGGCCCGCGGGGAATGCGCCCGGCCCGGAAGTGCTACTGCGCCGGGTCGGGCTTGACCGGTTCCGCCTGTGGCTTCGCCGATGCCTGCCACTTGCCGAACTCCTCCTTCGACACCGCGCCATCGCTGTTGGCGTCGGCGGTGGCGAACTCGGCGGAGAGGGTCTTGTCCGCGACCGATTCGCTCACCGAGATGACACCGTCGGCGTTCTTGTCGAGCGACTCGAACGACTTCGAAGCCATGGTTTCGCCGGCGAGGGCGGTGCCCGCGAGCAGGGCCGCGGCCGTCAGGATCAGGTGTTTCATGTCGTGTCTCCGGTGGTATGGGCTGAGGATTCGCCCTGGAACGTATCGCCGGGAGCGCAGGCGCGTAATGTCAGGAAAACGCGACAGGCCGGGGCCCGGCCGGCGGCGTCCTACACGCCCTCGTTCGCCTGGGCCCGGAAATTTCCGGCACCGGAGGCTTGTCTCGCACATCCGACGTCGCAACGGCTCCGACAAGAAATTCCGGAGCAGACTGACCCGCGAGCCTGTCGCGGTCCTACTTTCCGTCGGCGCTCGGATACAATCGCGCGATGCCACTTGCCATCGTGATCCTGGCCGCCGGCCAGGGAAAGCGGATGCGTTCCGACCTGCCGAAGGTCCTGCAGCCGCTCGCCGGCCGGCCGCTGCTCGCGCACGTGATCGCCACCGCGCAGGAACTCGATCCTGCTTCGGTCCACGTCGTCTACGGCCACGGCGGCGAGCGCGTGCGTGAAACGCTGGCCGCCGCGCCGGTCGCCTGGGTGCACCAGGCCGAACAGCTCGGAACCGGCCACGCGGTCGCCCAGGCGATGCCGCAAGTGGCCGACGGTGACCTCGTGCTCGTGCTCTACGGCGACGTGCCGCTGATCCGCGCCGAGACCCTGCGGGAGCTCGTGGCCTGCGCCGGCCCGAAGAGCGTCGCACTGCTCACGACCGAGCTCGACGACCCCGTCGGCTACGGTCGCATCGTGCGCAACGCCCGCGGCCAGGTGCAGCGCATCGTCGAGGAGAAGGACGCCACGGCGCGCATCAAGCGCATCCGGGAAGGCAACACCGGCGTGATGGTCGCGCCGGCAAAGCTGCTGCGCAAATGGCTCGCGCGCCTGCGCACGAACAACGCGCAGGGCGAGCTCTATCTCACCGACATCGTCGCGATGGCGGTGAAGGAGAAGGTGAAGGTCGTGCCGCTGGTCGACGAAAACCCCACCGACGTGCTCGGCGTCAACGACAAGGCGCAGCTCGCCGAGGTCGAGGCGGCCTATCGCGCGCGGCGCGCGGGCGCGCTGCTCGCGGCGGGGGTCACGCTGGTCGATCCTTCGCGCATCGACGTGCGCGGCGCGCTCGAAACGGGCCGCGACGTGCTGATCGACGTCAATGTCGTCTTCGAGGGCCGCGTGCGCCTCGGCGATCGCGTGCGCATCGGCCCGAACTGCGTGATCCGCGACACCGAGATCGGCGACGACACCGAAGTCTTCCCGAACTGCGTGATCGATCGCGCGACAATCGGGCCCGCCTGCCACATCGGGCCGTTCGCGCGTTTCCGGCCGGCCTCGAAACTCGCGCGCGGCGTGCATATCGGCAACTTCGTCGAGGTGAAGAACAGCACGCTCGGCGAGGGCAGCAAGTCGAACCACCTCACCTACCTCGGCGACGCCGTGATCGGCGCGAAGGTCAACGTCGGCGCGGGCACCGTCACCTGCAATTACGACGGCGCGAACAAGTCGCAGACCCACATCGACGACGGCGCCTTTATCGGCTCGGGCGCCATGCTGGTCGCGCCGGTGCGGGTCGGCGCGCGCGCGACGATCGGCGCGGGCTCGGTAATCACGCGCGACACGCCAGCCGACAAGCTCACCCTCGAGCGCTCGAAGCAGGTCACGATCGATGGCTGGAAAAGGCCCACGAAGAAGGCCTGAGCGCGGGCCGCGCTGATGGGGCTCACCGCCGCCGAGCTCGATGCGCTGTGGCTCAGCTTCGGCGTTGCGACGCGCAGCGTGCTCATCTCCCTGCCGGTCGCCACGCTGATCGCCTGGCTGCTCGTGCGCGGGCGCTTTCGCGGCCGCTTCGTGCTCGACGCCCTCGTGCACCTGCCGCTCGTGTTGCCCCCGGTCGTGGTGGGCTACTTGCTGCTGGTGCTCTTCGGGCGCCGCGGCCCGATCGGCGGCTGGCTGTACGACAGCTTCGGCATCCAGCTCGCGTTCACGACGGCGGGCGCAGCGCTTGCCACCGCGGTCATGTCCTTTCCACTGATGGTGCGCGCGATGCGCCTCTCGCTGGAGTCCGTCGACCGCGGCCTCGAGGATGCGGCGCGCACGCTCGGCGCCGGTCCGCTGGACCGCTTCCTCTCGATCACGTTGCCATTGATGCTGCCCGGCATCCTCGCGGGCGCCGTCACGGCGTTCGCGGCGAGCCTCGGCGAGTTCGGTGCGGTCATCACCTTCGTGTCGAACATTCCCGGCGAAACCCGCACGCTGCCGCTCGCGCTCTACACCGCGATCCAGACTCCCGGCGGCGATGCGGCCGCGGCGCGCATCGCGGGCCTTTCGCTCGCGCTCGGCTTCGCGGGGCTCGCGCTGTCCGAGTGGCTCGCGCGGCGCGTGCGCCGCACGCTGGGGCAGGCGTGAAACGGGCACGCGCATGATCCATGTCGACGTTGCCCTGCGCCGCGGCGACTTCACGCTCGATGCGCGCTTCGAGACGCCGCAGGCCGGCGTCGTCGCGCTCTTCGGCCGCTCGGGCTGCGGCAAGACCACGCTCGTCAACCTGATCAGCGGGCTGTTGCGGCCCGAGCGCGGGCGCATCGAGATCGGCGGCGAAATCCTGCTCGACACGGCGGGCGGGCGCTGCCTCGCGCCCGAGGCGCGCCAGGTCGGCTACGTGTTCCAGGATGCGCGCCTCTTTCCGCATCTCTCGGTCGCCGCCAACCTCGCCTATGGCCTGCGGCGCAGCCGCGGACGCGCGCATGTCATCGAATACGACGAAGTCATCGCGCTGCTCGCGCTGGCCCCGCTGCTCGAACGGCGTCCCCACTCGCTGTCGGGCGGCGAGCGCCAGCGCGTGGGTCTCGGCCGCGCGCTGCTCGCGCAGCCGCGCCTGCTGCTGCTCGACGAACCGCTCGCCTCGCTCGACGTGGCGCGCCGCGAAGAAGTGCTGCCCTACCTCGAGGCGCTGCGGCTGCGCCTGTCGCTGCCGATGATCTACGTGAGCCACGCCTTCGACGAAGTGCTGCGCCTCGCGACCCATCTCGTCGTGCTGGAAGCCGGGCGTGTCGTCGCCCAGGGGCCGCTCACCGAGGCCAGCCTGGATCCGGCGCTCGCCGCCATCGTCGGTTCCGCGGCGGTCGGCGCCGTGCTCGACGCGCAGGTGCTCGATCGTGACGGTGCGTCGGGGCTGGTTCGCGTGCGGGTCGGGCACAGCGGCGAACTGCGCTTGCGGGCACACGATCTCGACGCGGGCGCGCGGCTGCGCGTGCAGGTGCTCGCGCGCGACGTGATCCTCTCCGACCGCCCGCCCGTGGGCCTGAGCGTGCGCAATGCGCTGCGCGGGCACATCGTGTCGATCGAGCCGCAGGGCGACGAAGCCTGCCGCGCGCTGGTCGACCTCGACGGCGCGCGCATCGTGGCACATGTCACCCGCGATGCCGTGTCGGCCCTGCAGCTGCGCCCGGGTGGCGAGGTGTGGGCGCTCGTGAAGGCGGTGTCGTTGCGCAGCCACGTGTTTCCCGGGGCATCGTAGTCGCATCGTCCGTGCGCGACACCCGGCGCTGCGCGGAGAGGGGCGGCTGAAGTTGCCCGGCAGGCAGGCTGCGCCTGTTGCGCGCCTCAATGCGACCATATACTGATATGGCCGTATAGCCATACTCATGATAAACTCGGCCCATGCCAGTCTCCTTTGAGTGGGACCCCCGCAAGGACAGGGCAAATCAGGAGAAGCACGGGGTGAGCTTCGCGGAAGGCCAGCGCGCCTTCTTCGACAGGCACCGTATCATCGCCGAGGATCTGAAACACAGCACCCCGAAGGAGAGACGCTACTACTGCTACGGCAATCATGGAGGCGGAATCCTGACCGTGCGTTTCACGTACCGGGGCGGAATCATCCGCATCTTCGGGGCAGGCTACTGGACCAAAGGCAGGCGCATCTATGAGCAAGAGAATCAAATACACAAAGGGCCCCGTCGGAGCCGTGAAGATCGTTGACGACTTTCTCCCGCCTCCCGGCGAGCTGGTGGCGAAGGAAGAAGTGGAGAAGGTCACGATCGCGCTTTCAAAGCGTAGCGTCGATTTCTTCAGGGACGAGGCAAAGCGCCATGGCACGCAGTACCAGAGAATGATCCGGGCCCTGCTGGACCGATACGCCCAGCTCAACTCGCCGTCCAACAAGTCGCGAGAGCAAGCCCCTCGAAAGTCCTAGCGCATGACACGGGGGGATATACGTTTCCCTCGAGGCATTTTCTGGGCGCCTGGAAGAATGCTTTGGTGCCTTCCCACCCGGCATGCGCAACTGGCGGCCCGCATCGTGGGAGGGAATTCCCAGCGAGCGGCTGACCGCGATCGAGCAGCTGTGTCATGTCCGCGATATCGAGCGCGACGGCTACCACGTGCGCATCAAGCGAACGCTGCTTGAGGAATCCCCGATTCTCGAAGACATTCCGGGCGAGGCGCTTGCCGTGGAGAGGAACTATGCGCGGGCCAACTTCATGGAAGTGATGGCTGATTTTCGTGCCGCCCGTGCGGAGACGCTGGCCATCGTGGGAACCCTCGAGCGCACGCAGCTACAGCGCATCGCCATCTTCGAAGGCCGCCCGACTACGCTCGAAGGCCTGCTGCACTTTCTTTGCAGCCACGACAATCAGCACCTTGCAGGCCTGCATTGGCTGTTGGGCAAACTGCCGGCTTAGAATGCCCGACTCGTTGCCGAAAGAAGCGCAGGCATCTGGAGGAGATCGATCATGGCTGATACATGGCTTCCCACGCTGGTCACCAGCACCCCGCAGGAAGGTTTCGAGCTGGCCATCACGCTCAGTCGTCGCGGCGTCAAGTACACGCAGCCCGACGTGAACGTGCTGAAGAGCCTGCGTCCCGAGTACGCGAACTCGGCCGATTCGCTGACCGCGGCCTCGCATGTCATCGCGCTCAACTTCCAGACCATCGCGGCGGCGAACGGCTACTGGCGGAAATGAAATGAGCGAGGGTGGGGCCGGTCTGGGCGGACCGCATTCCGGCTCGTGCCTGTGCGGCGGCGTGCGCTTCAAGTTGCAGGGGGCGTTCGAGTCGTTCTTCCTCTGCCACTGCGCGTACTGCCGCAAGGACACCGGCTCTGCGCACGCGGCCAACCTGTTCTCATCGACCGCGAAGGTGGAATGGGTTTGCGGGCGCGACCTGGTTCGCGACTACAGTCTTCCCGGTACGCGCCACGCCCGGTCCTTCTGCTCGGTGTGCGGGTCGGCGTTGCCGCATGTCATGGAGGCCATGGTGGTCGTGCCCGCCGGTTGCCTCGATACGGATCCAGCGGTGAAACCCGATGCGCACATCTTTGCCGCGAGCAGGGCGCCCTGGGATCACGGGCTGGCCGAATTGCGCAGCTTCGACGCCTTTCCAGCCTCCGTTTAGCATACAGCCGCCACTTACATATAGTAAACATTGTGTTTACTATAGAAGGGTATGGCTGCCGCATTAAACGCTGCGTTTCGCGCTGGCACCTATCGATCCCAGCCTGAGGGCTATCGGGCCTTTGTGCCTGCTCCCTTGCCCCCCGATCCTCCCGTCGCAATCGCAGGGGAATTGCAGCGCCTGCTCTCGGAGGCGGATCGTGCCCTTGGCCGCCTGGATGGTTCCGTGCAGACGCTGCCGAACCCTGATCTGTTCGTCTACATGTACGTCCGCAAGGAAGCAGTGCTGTCGAGCCAGATCGAGGGCACGCAGAGTTCGCTGCAGGACCTGCTCGCCGAAGAAGCGCAGCTCGCGGACGACCAGCGGCCGCGCGACGTGGCCGAAGTCGTCAACTACGTGCGCGCCATGAATCACGGCCTGCAGCGCTTGCCTGAGCTGCCTGTTTCAGTGCGGCTCATCCGCGAGATTCACGCCGGGCTGATGCAGGGCGTGCGCGGTTCGCGCCTCACGCCCGGCGAGCTGCGCCGCAGCCAGAACTGGATCGGCCCCGCCGGCTGCACGCTGCGTGATGCGACTTTCGTACCGCCGCCACCCGCCGAGGTTCCCGTAACGCTCGGGCAGCTGGAAGCGTTCCTGCATCGAACGGACGACCTGCCGCTGCTCGTGAAGATCGGTCTCGCGCATGCGCAGTTCGAAACCATCCATCCTTTCCTCGATGGCAACGGTCGGGTGGGCCGGCTGCTGATTACTTTCCTGCTTTGCGAGCGCGGTGCACTACACAAGCCCGTGCTCTATCTCTCGCACTACTTCAAGAGGCACCGGCAAGCGTACTACGACCACTTGCAGGCGGTGCGCGATGCCGGTGCTTTCGAGGCATGGCTGGAATTCTTCCTGCGGGGTGTCGCAGAAGTCAGCGTGGAGGCCGCGGAGACCGCTCGTCGCATTCTCCAGTTGCGGGAGCATCACCGGCGTGCCATCACCGATCACATGGGCCGCGCGTCCGGCAACGGGCTGCGCGTACTCGAGCGCCTCTACGAGCAGCCGCTCCTCATGGTGAAGGACGTCCAGGTACTGCTCGGCACCACGTTCGCCGGCGCAAACCAGATCGTCCAGCGCCTCGAGAAGCTGGGCATCCTGAAAGAGATTACGGGGCAGGCACGTCACCGGCGTTTCCGCTATGACGGCTACATTCGCCTCTTCGAAGGAGACGGTCGATGAGAGTTGGTATCTGGGCCGCTGTTGCCCTGTTGATGGCAGCCCTGCCCCTGCGCGCGGCCGACGAGGCGAAGCGGGAGCCCGTCGCCATCACTGTCTTCGCTGCCGCCTCCCTGACCAACGTGCTCGAGGAGCTGGCGGCGGACTACACGAAGCAGACCGGCACGAGCGTAACGCTGTCGTTCGCGGCGAGCTCGGCGCTCGCGCGCCAGATCGAGGCCGGCGCGCGCGTCGATGCGTTCATCTCGGCCGACCAGGACTGGATGGACTATCTCGCCGCGCGCCAGTTGATCGAGCCGGCGAGCCGGCGGGATGTCGCGGGCAATGCGTTGGTGCTCGTCGCACCCGCGGACAGCATGGTGGCGCTCGCCATCGGGCCTGGTTTCCCGCTCGCGCAGGCGCTGGGCGGCGGTCGCCTCGCCGTGGCCGATCCCGCCACCGTGCCGGCGGGCCGCTACGCGCAGGCGGCGCTCACGAAACTCGGCGTGTGGGTCCGCGTGGCCGGGCGGCTCGCGAATGCCGACAACGTGCGCGCGGCGCTCGCGTTCGTCGCCCGCGGGGAAGCGCCGCTCGGCATCGTGTATGCGACCGACGCGAAGATCGAGAAGAAGGTTCGCGTCGTGGGAGTGTTTCCCGCGGGCTCGCACGCACCGATCGCGTACCCCGCTGCGGTGCCGGTCGGCGGGCAGGCGGCCGGCGCGACGTTCCTGGATTTCCTGGCAAGTCCCGCGGGCCAAGCCGTGTTCGCACGCTACGGCTTCACGCCCGCGAACGGCCCTGGAGCCGTTCGAACTGCGCCGTGAAGTGCCGCATCAGGCGCGGCTCCTGCACGATGCGATAGCCGGTGAGCCGCGCCCTGTCGCGCGCGACTTCTTCGAAGACTTCGACCAGGTAGTCGGCGTGGCTCTGGGTATAGACGCGCCGCGGGATCGCGAGCCGCACGAGGTCGTAGCGCGCGGGCAGTTCGCGCCCGTCGGGCTGGCGGCCGAACATGACGGTCCCGATCTCGCAGCTGCGCACGCCACCGACTTCATAGAGCGCCACCGCGAGCGCCTGGCCGGGGTAGGCGAGCGGCGGGATGTGGGCGAGCAGGCCGCGTGCGTCGACGAACACCGCGTGGCCGCCGACGGGCTGCACGATCGGCACGCCGAACGACAGCAGCCGCTCGCCGATGTATTCGTTGCAGCGCACGCGGTAGCGCAGGTATTCCTCGTCGACGACTTCGGCAAGCCCGGCCGCGATCGCCTCGAGGTCGCGGCCCGCCAGGCCGCCGTAGGTCGGGAAGCCTTCGGTGAGGATCAGCCGGTTGCGCGCGGCGAGCGCCAGATCGTCGTCGTTCAGCGCGAGCCAGCCGCCGATGTTCGCGAGTCCGTCCTTCTTCGCGCTCATCGTCATGCCGTCGGCGAGCGAGAAGGTCTCGCGCACGATGTCGCGCACGCTGCGCGCCGCGTGGCCCGCTTCACGCTGCTTCACGAACCAGGCGTTCTCGGCGAAGCGGCAGCCGTCGATGATGAGCGGCTTGTCATGGCGCTGCGCGAGTGCGTGCACCGCGCGCAGGTTCTCGATCGACACGGGCTGTCCGCCGCCCGCGTTGTTGGTGAGCGTGATCATCACGCAGGGCACGGCGGCGGCGCGGCGCTCGAGCAGTTGCCCGAGCGCGGCCAGGTCCATGTTGCCCTTGAACGGGAAGGGACTCGCGAAGTCGGCGGCTTCGGCACAGGGGAAGTCGAGCGCCTCGGCGCCCGTCGCCTCGATGTTGCCGCGGGTCGTGTCGAAGTGGGTGTTCGACGGGATCACGCGGCCCGCACCGCCGAACAGAGCGGCCAGGATCGCCTCCGCCGCGCGGCCCTGGTGGGTCGGGATCACGTGCCGAAAGGGCATGAGGTCCTGCACGGCGGCGAGGAATCTGTAAAAGGACGGCGAGCCGGCGTAGGACTCGTCGCCGCGCATCACCGCGCTCCACTGCGCGGCGCTCATGGCCCCGGTGCCGGAATCGGTCAGCAGGTCGATCAGCACGTCGTCCGAATGCAGCCCGAACAGGTTGTAATGGGTTGCCGCGATGAGCCGCTCCCGGTCCGCCCGGGTGGTCATGCGGATCGGCTCGACCACCTTCATCCGGAAGGGTTCGATGATGGTTTTCATGATGGGACTCCCAGAAGCTGCCAAGCGTGCCACAGCAGGGGGGCTGGCATTCAGGCAAAATACGCGACCCTGACCGGAGAGCCAGACATCTATGTGCGGAATCGTCGGAGCCGTCGCGGAGCGTAATATCGTACCGATCCTGCTCGAGGGGCTGCGCCGCCTCGAGTATCGGGGCTATGACTCGGCCGGCCTCGCGGTGCTCGACGGCGCCCAGCGCCTCGAGCGCGTGCGCACGGTCGGCAAGGTCAGGATGCTCGAGGAGGCGCTCGGCAAGCAGCCGCTCGCCGGCCATCTCGGCATCGCGCACACCCGTTGGGCCACGCATGGCGTGCCGAGCGAGCGCAACGCCCATCCGCACGTGTCGCGCGACGGCCTCGCGATCGTGCACAACGGCATCATCGAGAACCACGAGGAGCTGCGCGCGGAGCTCACGCGCGCCGGCTACAGCTTCACCTCCGAGACCGACACCGAGGTGATCGCGCATCGCATCCATTTCCATCTCGCGAAGCTGGGCGACCTGTTCAAGGCGGTGCGCGCCACCGTCGCCGAGCTCGAAGGCGCCTACGCGCTCGCGGTGGTGGGCATTACCGCGCCGGATCGCGTGATCCTCGCGCGCGAGGGCTGCCCGGTGGTCATCGGGCTCGGCGTGGGCGAGAACTTCATCGCCTCCGACGTCGCGGCACTGCTGCCTGTCACCCGCCGTTTCATCTTCATGGAAGAAGGCGACGTCGCCGAAGTGGGACGCGATGCGGTGCGCATCATCGACCGCGAGGGCAGGGTGGCCGATCGCCCCGCGCACGAGAGCGAGCTGTCGGCCGACGCCGCGGAGAAGGGCCAGTTCCGGCACTTCATGCTGAAGGAGATCCACGAGCAACCGCGTGCCGTGGCCGATACGCTGCAGGAGCGCGTCGCCAACGGGCGCCTGCTCGACGCCGCCTTCGGGCCCACGGCCGGGGAGATTTTCCGGCGCACCGAGCACGTGCACATCGTCGCCTGCGGCACGAGCTTCCATGCCGGCGCCGTGGCGCGTTATTTCATCGAGCAGATCTGCAAGCTGCCGTGCTCCGTCGAGATCGCGAGCGAATACCGCTATCGCAACCCGGTCGTGCTGCGCAATTCGCTGTTCGTCACGATCTCGCAGTCGGGCGAAACCGCCGACACGCTCGCGGCGCTGCGGCTCGCGAAGCAGGCGGGCTATCTCGCTACGCTCGCGGTGTGCAACCAGCCGGAGAGTTCGCTCGTGCGCGAATCCGAACTCGTGATGCTGACGCGCGCGGGCCCGGAGATCGGCGTCGCCTCGACGAAGGCCTTCACGACGCAGTTGACGGCGCTCTCGATGCTGGTCGTCGCGCTCGCGAAGTACCACACCGCTGACGCCGAACGCGAGCGCGGGCTCGTCGCGCGCCTCGTGGAGATCCCGGGCCTGATCGAGAAGACGCTGACGCTCGACCCGGTGATCCACAAGCTCGCGGAGCGTTTCGCCGACAAGCAGCACACGTTGTTCCTCGGCCGCGGCGCGCTGCACCCGATCGCGATGGAAGGCGCGCTCAAGCTGAAGGAGATCTCCTACATCCACGCCGAGGCCTATCCGGCGGGCGAGCTGAAGCACGGCCCGCTCGCGCTCGTCGATGCCGGCATGCCGGTCATCACGGTGGCGCCGAACAACGACCTGCTCGAGAAGCTCAAGTCGAACCTGATGGAAGTGCGCGCGCGCGGCGGCGAGCTGATCGTGTTCGCCGATCCGGAGGCGGGTTTCGAGCCGTCCGACGGCGTGACCGTGATCCAGATGCCGAAGCACGTCAGCTATTTCCAGGCGCCGGCCGTCTACACGGTGCCGCTGCAGCTGCTCTCGTACCACGTGGCGATCCTGAAGGGCACCGACGTCGACCAGCCGCGCAACCTCGCGAAAAGTGTCACGGTCGAGTAACCTCGGGGCTTCCCCGCCCTCGAAGGAGAACGCCATGAGCGGCACGGAAGACGATGCGGCCAACGACGGCGCGGCCGGCGACGACCTGCGCGACCTGATCGAGCAGGCCGAGGGCATGCTGCATTCGCTCGGCGGCCAGACGGGGGAAGCGGCGCAGCGCCTGCGCGAGCGTGTCGAGGCCACCGTAAAGAGTGCGCGTTCGCGCCTCGCGTCCATCGAGGGCGACGCCCGCGTGCTGACCGACCAGGCGGCGGACACCGCCGACCGCTATGTGCGCGGCAACCCCTGGGCCGCCGTGGCGATCGCCGCGGCTGCCGGCGTGATCGTCGGCACGCTGCTGTCCCGGCGCCGCTGAGGCGCGTGCACGGTGGCCACCACCACCCAGCGTGTCCTCGACGAGGCGCTCAGCCTTGGCGCCCAGGGTCTGCGCATTGCGCAGACGCGCCTCGAGCTGCTCGCCATCGACCTCGCGCGCGAGAAGGCAGCGCTCGCGCGCCAGCTCGGCTTCGCGGTGGCGTGCGGGACCTGCGCGGCGCTCGCCGTGTTCGCGG
Organism: Steroidobacteraceae bacterium; assembly: GCA_050185195.1. Taxonomy (GTDB): domain Bacteria; phylum Pseudomonadota; class Gammaproteobacteria; order Steroidobacterales; family Steroidobacteraceae; genus CADEFQ01. The sequence continues at coordinate 24,988 of JBFWZQ010000011.1, forward strand.
CGATCCTCTGGGCGGCGCTCTCCTTCGAGCCGCGCACCCGCTTCATCGTGCTCGGCGCGCTCGCGGGCGTGCTCGCGATCGCGGCGATCGCCTTCGGCGTGCTGTTCCGGCGCGGCGTCGCGCGCCGCGAGCGCCTGTTTGCCCACCTGATCGATGCACTGAAACGTGACAGCGAAGCCCTCGAGCCTGGCAGAACGCGCGAAGCTGCTTGAGCTCGAGGCCGAGCTGCAGCGGCGCACCCTGCGCGCGTCGGTCGACACGCTGGCCGCCGCGCGCGGCGTGACCTGGGTGCTGGCGGGCGCGTCGCTCGTGGCGAAGCTCTCGGTGCTGCGGCGGGCGAAATGGACCGGCTACGCGCTGCTCGGCACGCAGCTGCTGCTCAAGTGGCGACGCGCGCGTCGAGGTCGTATTCGCGCGCAGCCGTGATCTCGACGTCGACGAATTCGCCGACCTTCAGCTTGCCGCCCTGGCGCACACGCACCACCCCGTCGATTTCCGGTGCGTCGCCCGGTCCGCGTGCGACCGCGACCGGGCCGTCGATCCGGTCGACCAGCACGCGCATGCGCGTGCCGACGCGCCGCGCGAGGCGCGCCGCGCTGATCGCCTGCGCGCGCTCCATGAAACGCGCCTGCCGCTCGGCCTTCACTTCCTCGGGCACCGCCCCCGGCAGCGCATTCGCGGTCGCACCCTCGACTGGCGAGTAGGTGAAGCAGCCGACGCGATCGAGCTGCGCTTCGTCGAGCCAGGCGAGCAGCTCCTCGAACTCGGCCTCGGTTTCGCCGGGGAAACCGGCGATGAAAGTGCTGCGGATCACGAGGTCGGGGCAGGTCGCGCGCCACGCGCGGATGCGTGCGAGCGTGTTCTCGGCGTGCGCGGGGCGCTTCATTCGCTTCAATACCGCGGGGCTGCCATGCTGGAAGGGCACGTCGAGGTAGGGCAGGAGCTTGCCTTCCGCCATCAGCGGAATCACGTCGTCGACGTGCGGGTACGGATAGACGTAGTGCAGCCGCACCCAGGCGCCGAGTTCGCCGAGGCCGCGCGCGAGGTCGTGGAAGCGGGTCTCGCGCTCGGTGCCCCGCCAGCTGCGTTTCGCGTACTTGAGGTCGGCGCCGTAGGCGCTCGTGTCCTGCGAAATGACCAGCAGCTCCTTCACGCCCACGCGCACGAGCTGCTCGCTCTCGCGCAGCACCTCGTCGATGGGGCGACTCGCGAGCCGGCCGCGCATCGAGGGGATGATGCAGAAGCTGCACTTGTGGTTGCAGCCCTCGGAGATCTTCACGTAGGCGTAGTGGCGCGGCGTGAGTTTCACGCCCTGCGGCGGCACGAGATCGAAGAACGGATCGTGCCGGGGCGGCACGTGTTCATGCACCGCGCCAATCACGTCCTCGTAGGCATGCGCGCCCGTGACCTTGAGTACGCGCGGGTGGCGCTCGAGGATGCGCTCGGGGCGCGCGCCGAGGCAGCCGGTGACGATCACGCGGCCGTTCTGTTCGAGCGCCTCGCCGATCGCGTCGAGCGATTCGTCGATGGCGGCGTCGATGAAACCGCAGGTGTTGACGACCACCACATCGGCGTCGTCGTAGGTCGGCGCGACCTCATACCCCTCCGCGCGCAGGTGGGTGAGGATGCGTTCGGAGTCGACGAGCGCCTTCGGGCAGCCGAGGCTGACGAAGCCGACCTTGGGCGTTTTCGCGGGGGGGCGGGGGGATGCGGGCATGGCGCACATGATACGCGGGTGCGGGCCGCTCAGCCGCCGAGCAACCTGCGAGCCAGCAGGGCCGGCATGTCCCGGCGCCCGTCGGCTATCAGATAGATGACCACGGCCTTGCCCGCAACGCGGTAGATGAGGCGCCAGGGCTTCGACAACACCTGACGGTACTCCCCGATGCCCAATGCCACGAGTTCCGCGGGGCGGCTGCCGCGCTCAGGAAAATGCGCAAGCTGCCGTCTCACCGCCAGCAGTTGTTCGAGCACATGGACGGCCGCCTGAAGGCCACTCGCGCTCGCAATGTACTCGTAGATATCCTGCAGGTCCTGCGCCGCGTCTTGCGTCAGCAGGACCCTGAACGATCGCGCCATCGGTGGGGATCAGCCGACGGTTTCGCGGGCACGAATGCGGGTGACGACCTCGTCGAACGCGACCAGCTTGCCCTCGGTCTCCTGCTTTCGACCGAGTGCCAGAATCTTCAGCAGCGCAAGGGTTTCCTGCGTCTGCTCGTAGGAGGCGACATCCTGCAGGACCGCCTTGGCCTCGCCGTTCTGCGTGATGATGAGAGGTTCACGGACCTCGGCGATGTGCTCGAGGACCTCGGCGGCGTTGGCCTTGAGGTAGCTGATCGGTTTGATCCGGGTGGAATAGCGCATGGACTGAATTTAGTCTTTTTACGGTCCGGCTTCAAGGACTCGCGGCGATCTGCGCGTCGAGTTTCCCGGCGAGGTTCTTGTCGAGCCGCCGCAGCGTGCCGGACGTGCGCTGCGCGTCGGCCTTGCGGCCGGCCAGCACGTAGGCTTGCCCGAGCGCCGCGAGGTCCTGCGCATACTCGGCCCGGGCGTTTGCCGCCATGCGGCGGTAAGTGTCCCTCTTGCCCGAATCCAGCTTGTCGCTGGTGGCCTGGGACTCGTAGCCCGCGATCCTGTCCGCTGCTTCTGCCGTCGAGGGTTCGAGGTTCTCGATGGCTTTCCCGGGTTGCCCCAAGCCTGCGTAGGCCGCGCCCAGCGGAGCCTGGTTCACGAGCCCATGGGCCACAAGCCCATGGCAGGGGCCGCGCGCGAGATACAAGCGCACCACATCCGGGTACTTCTTCTGGCGCACCAGGGCTCGTCCGAGGTCTTCACAGGTGATCGAGTCGTCCATCTCCTTGTTGAGCGCGGCGTCCGGGTCGTTGGCCGAGGGCTGTGCGGCGAGCTTCACGCGATAGATCGCGGCGGCGCGGGCCCACTCACCCAACTTTTCGTATTCACTGGTGATGGAGCCCAGCACGTCGCCGTCATTCGAGTGACCCTCGCGAATCACGAGGTCCGCCGCCCTGTCAAAGGCCGCAAGCGCCGGTGCGAGCTGCTTCAGCTGGGCGTGCGCACTGCCGAGCAACCACTGCGCCCACGGATCGTCGGGCGTCAGCCGCACGACGGCCTGGCGTTCCACGAGTTCCTCCGCATTCTTGCCTTGCCTGTTGTACACGGATGCGAGCCCCACGTGTGCATCGGACCGTTCCGGATCCAGGCGCAGCGATTCGGTGAACGCGGCCGTGGCCTGCGGCAGTCGATCCGCCTGCAGCTGCGCGTCGCCGAAGCCATGCCAGCCGCGCGCGAGCATCTTCGGTTCGCCGGGCAACTGCACGCCCCGGCGGAAGGCCTCGGTGGCGGACTTCCCGTCTTCCGCCAGGACCAGCAGTTCCCCGGCCGAAATGAGCTGGGCCGACGTCGCGGATTTCTGGGCCAGCACCTTCAGCAATTCGGTGCGCGCCCGGGCATTGTCGCCCTTTGCAATCCAGGTCTTGCCCGTGAGCACGTACCCGTTGGCATCCTGCGGGTACAGCTGCGAGTACTCGCGCAGTTGGGCGAGCGCCGCGTCGTAGTCCTTGCGGGCGTAGGCTGCGCTCCACGCATCGATCAGTGCGTTCGCGGACGCGGGCTTCATCGCGTCCTCGATCGCGGCCATGGTGCTCGTGAGGCGCGGCCCGCCCGCCGCCGCGCCTGTCCCGCACGCGATGCCGGCGACCACCGCGCCGTGGGTTCCCGGAACCACCTTCTCGTACTCCAGATTGAGCGACGCGGCGGCCAGTGCTTTCGCCTGGCGATCCAGGCTGATCCGTGCGGTCGCTCCAAACGAGCTCTTCCCGCAGTCGAATTGCTGCTCGATCCAGCGAGCGATGGCGCCGGGCTTGCCTATGCTGGTATCGCCTTGGGGAAACACCAGCAACGACCAGATCGTGACGACGCCGGCGTTGGCGGTGCGCTTTCCGGACAGTTCATCGACATAAACGACGGTCGTCGGATTCGATCCCAGGCGCAGCAGCGAGACCTTCGAGCCGCCCGTTCCCGGGACGACGATGCTGTTGGGAGGCGCAGCGCTCGCCGGTGACTGCAGCGCCCCGCAGGCGGAGAGCTTCTGGATGATGTCGCCCCGCAGTTCGCCGGTCTCGGGCAGGAAGCCATTCCTGCGCGGCCGGTCGATGTACGTGACGTTGCAGTAGTTGCTCAACGGGTGGGTGACTCCGTGCAGCGGGCCGTCGTCGTCGCCGCGACAGTAGGCGACGACGAACCGCTCGCCGTTGCACAGATAGGGCCGCCCGTACTCGAGCCCGGCCGCCATCGCGGCGGTCGGCCACAGTGCCGTGCCCGAGGCCAGCCCCGTGGCCGCAGCCGCCAGTATCCGGCTTGTGCGCATCCCTGCTCTCCCCGGTCCCCCGTAGGACAAGAGACGCGGCGCTGGGGCGGATGTCAGGCTTGCCACTGGAATGCGGGGCAATCCGTCAACCGCAGGGGCGGGTATTGCCACCAGCTGGATACCGCTCGCGCAGGCGGCGTTTCCTGTCCGCCCGTTGAACCAGGCAATTGACGGACTCTCGCCCGCCGCCCGGGCCTAAGGGAAACTGCGCGTCATGAAGGATCTACGCATCGCCATCGTCGGCGCCGGTATCGGCGGCCTGACCGCGGCGCTCGCGCTGCAACGCGCCGGATACAAAGTTACGGTACACGAGCAGGCGCCCGAACTCGGGGAAGTCGGCGCCGGGCTTTCCCTGAGCCCGAGCGCGGCCCACGCGCTGCGCTACCTCGGCCTCGGCCCCGCGCTCGACGCGGCCGCCTATCTGCCCGAGGACCAGGCCGTCCGCCATTACCAGGACGGGCGGGCACTGCAGTGGACGAACCGCGGCCACACCCTGCTCGACAAGTATGGCGAGCGTTACTACCTGATCCACCGGGCCGACCTGCACGATGCGCTGGCCACCGCCGTGCGCGCGAACGATCCCCGGGCGATCCACCTCGAACAGCGCTGCACCGGTGTCACGCAGACGGAACACCAGGCGCAGGTCGGGTTCGAGGACGGTGCGACGGTGACCGCGGATGTCGTGATCGGTGCGGACGGCTCGCGCTCGCGGGTGCGTTACGCGCTGTTCGGCGATGACGGCCCGAAGTACACCGGTTATATCGCCTGGCGCGGCCTCGTGCCGATGGACCGCGTACCGGACCGCATGCTCGATCCGCCGTCCGGCATCTTCGTCGGCCCGGGGCACCTCGTGAACCGCTACCCGGTCCGCAGCGGCAAGCTGCTCAATTTCGTCGCCTTCGCCGAACGCGCGGCGTGGGAAGAGGAGGGCTGGTCGATCCGCTCGACGGTCGATGAGCTGGTGCAGGAATTCAAGGGCTGGCATGCCGACGTGCTCGGTTTCCTCGCGGCCGTGCCGCCCGAGCTGCTCTTCAAGTGGGGCCTGTTCGATCGCGAACCGCTCACGAGCTGGTGCAAGGGGCGGGTCGCCCTGCTGGGTGACGCCGCGCATCCGGTGCTGCCGTTCCTCGGCCACGGGGCCGTGCTGGCCATCGAGGACGCCATCGTGCTCGGGCGTGCGTTCGCCGATGCCGCCACGGTGGATGAAGCGCTCGCGCGCTACCAGGCCGCCCGCATTCCGCGCGCGTCCTTCGTCGTGCGCGAATCACGCAATGCCGTGAAGGTGTTCCACTCGCACGAGCCGGAGAAGTACGCGCAGAAGACCGGCGGCAAGGCCGCCGACGAGGGGCTGGGGCTCTTCGACTACAACCCGACGACCGTCTCGGTGTGAGGCGTGGCCGGCTCCTTGCAGGAGCGCAGGCCGAAGAACACGATCAGCGCGACGATCGGCACCAGGATCCACGGCCAGGCCGTGCTGCGACGCTCGGAAGCCACTCAGCGACCGTAGATGGCCTGCGTCTCGGCCATGCCGAGCGCATTGGCATTGACCATGAAGCCGACGAAGGCCGCAGTGGCGTCCGCCGGCACGTCGAGCTTGTCCACCTTGAGTGCGTACAGCCGGAAGAAATATCGATGGGGTTTGTCGCCCTTCGGGGGGCAGGCGCCGCCGTAGCCGATCGAGCCGAAATCGGTGCGACCCTGCACGGTCCCGGCGGGCAGCCGCTTGCCGTCGGCCGCACCCGCCCCAGCCATCAGGCTGTGGGCGCTCGCCGGCAGGTCGTAGACCACCCAGTGCCACCAGCCGCTGCCAGTCGGCGCGTCCGGATCGTGGACCATCAGCGCGTAGCTCTTCGTGCCGGCCGGCGGGTTCTTCCACGCGAGCGCGGGTGAGACATTTCCGCCGTCGCAGCCAAAGCCGTTGAAAACCTGTTCGTGCTCGAGCATGCCACCCGGTGCGAAGGCGGCCGAGGTGAGCGTGAAGCGGGCGTCCCCGGCGGGGGCGTCGGCGGCCGGTGCGATGGCGGAGCAGGCAGCCAGGGCAAGGGTCAGGGCGAGGGGGCGAAGCATGGGCGCGAGTTTAAGGGCGGTGCCCGGTATAGTCACGACCCCATGGAGCCCCGGCGTTTTCTGTTCGTCTCGCTCTCGGCCCTGATCAGCGACATTGCCTGGCAGGTCGCGAAGGAAGGCCACGACGTCCGCTATTACATCGACAATGCGAAGGAACGCGACATCGCCGACGGGTTCGTGACGAAAACCCTCGACTGGGAAGCCGACGTGGACTGGGCCGACGTCATCGTCTTCGACGACACGCTGGGCCAGGGCGAGCGGGCGCAGCGCCTGCGCGGGCTCGGCAAGAAAGTGATCGGCGGCACCGCCTACACCGACCGGCTCGAGGACGATCGTTCCTTCGGCCAGGAAGAGCTCAAGAAGGCGGGGGTCAACATCCTGCCGTATCGCGAGTTCAGCGATTTCGATGCCGCGATCGCCTACGTGAAGGAGAACCCCGAGCGCTACGTGATCAAGCCCTCTGGTGAAGCCGGCAACGTGAAGCGGCGGCTGTTCGTCGGCGACGAGGAGGACGGGCAGGACGTCGTGCGCGTGCTCGAGGCGTACAAGAAATCCTTCCCCGACGAGATCAAGGTGTTCCAGCTGCAGCGGCGCGTCACCGGCGTCGAGATCGCGGTCGGCGCGTTCTTCAACGGCCGCGAATTCATCTACCCGCTCAACGTCAACTTCGAGAACAAGAAGCTGTTCCCCGGCAACATCGGGCCCTCGACCGGCGAGATGGGTACCGTGATGTTCTGGAGCGGCCCGAACCGCCTCTTCAACCAGACGCTGAAGAAGATGGAGCCGAAACTCGCGGAAGAGGGTTACGTCGGCTACATCGACCTCAACTGCATCGTGAACGGCAACGGCATCTACCCGCTCGAATTCACCGCGCGCTTCGGCTACCCGACGATCAGCATCCAGCAGGAAGGCATGACGACGCCGATCGGCGAGTTCTTCCACGACCTCGCCGCAGGCTCCGCGCAGAAGTTCAAGGTGAAGAGCGGCTTCCAGGTCGGCGTGCGCATCGTCGTCTCGCCGTTCCCGTTCGACGACGAGGCCACCTTCAATTCCGTTTCGCACAACGCGGCGATCCTGTTCAAGAAGGGCATTCCGGAAGAAGTGCATATCGAGGACGTGAAACAGGTGAACGGCCAGTGGTTCGTCGCGGGCACCTCGGGCGTGGTGCTGATCGTGTGCGGCCTCGGCTCGACGATGCGCCAGGCGCAGGCGCAGGCCTATTCGCGCATCCGCAACATCATGATCCCGGACATGTACTATCGAGACGACATCGGCGAGCGCTGGTTCGAGGACCACGACCGGCTGCACACCTGGGGCTACCTGCGCGAAGTGTGAGCACGATGGACGGCCGCTTCGACCGCGACTACTACGAGCGCTACTACCGTGATCCCGCCAGCCGCGTGACCTCGCGCGCCGAGATGAACGCGCGCGGCCGGCTGATCGGCGCCTGCGCGGCGCACATCGGCCTGCCGGTGAAACGCGTGCTCGACGCCGGCTGCGGCGTGGGGCTGTTGCGCGCGCCGTTGCGGCGCGTGCTGCCGAAGGCCGAATACACCGGCATCGAGGTGAGCGCCTGGCTTTGCCGCCGGTACGGCTGGACCCAGTCGTCGATCGAGGCGTACCGCACGGGGCAGCCTTTCGACCTCGTGGTCTGCTACGACGTGTTGCAGTACCTCGGCGACGCGCAGGCGCAGCGCGCGCTCGCGAACCTCGCGCGCCTGTGCCGCGGCCTGCTCTACTTCAGCGCGCTCACGGCCGCCGACTGGCGCGAGAACTGCGATCAGTCGCGCACCGATCGCAACGTGCACCTGCGTCGTGGCGAGTGGTATCGCACGCGCCTGCGGCGTCGCTTTCGCGAGATCGGCGCCGGCTTCTGGCTGAGGAAGGATGCGCCGTTGCCGCTGTGGGAACTCGAGACGGCGGGGCGGTCCTCCCGGTGAGCGGCATGCTGCGAGGCCTCCTCGCGACCTGTGCCGTGCTGCTCGCCGGCTATCAGTGGGTGCAGTCGCGCCCGATCGAGCGGCGGCCGGGCGTGCTCGCACCGGACGCGCCCGTGCAGGCCGCACTCGAAGCCGCCGAACCCGTCGACGCCGGCCACGGCTACCGCCTGATTCCGCGCGCCCGTTTCAGTGCGGCCGTGCGCGTGCTGGGGCGGGAACGCTATTACATCGACCCGCTCGCCCCCGTGGCACCCGTCGATCTCGCCGTGGGCTGGGGGGCGATGTCGGACAGCGCGGTGCTTGCCGCGTTCGAGATCTCGCAATCGAACCGGTTCTACTACTGGCACGCCGACGAAATGCCCCTGCCGCGCAGCGACATCGAGTCGCACTCGGCGAACTGGCACATCGTGCCGGCGAGTGCCGAGGTCGACCGGGCGCTGCGCCGCGTGCGGGTGGGCGAGGTGGTGCGCATCGAAGGCGAGCTCGTCGACGTGCAAGGGCCGGACGGCGGCAGCGCGCGCACTTCGCTGCGGCGCGACGACACCGGCGCCGGCGCCTGCGAGATCATCCTCGCGCAGTCGCTTGCGATATCCTAGCCGGATGATCGTCAGTCTCTCCGGCGTGCAGGCCCTGCGGCCCACGACCGGACCCCTCAGCCTGGTCCTCCTGGGCCGCGAAGTCGGCACCTGTTCGAATGCGACCGAGATCGCGTTCGCGGGCGCCGTCGGCGACGTGCCCGACGACCTCGAATACGCCGAGATCAGCGCGGACGATGGGGCGCGCGCCTGGTCGGTGCGTACCGCGCGGGGCGAATTCGTCGTGCATGCACGCGGCGCCTACCTGCACCGCGACGTGTCGGTCGCGCTGCGCACCCTGCTGCCCCGGCACGAGCCGCCGCGGCTGCGTCGGCTTGCGTGGGCATGGTTGCCGCGGATCGTTGCATCTCCGCTCGGCCGCCGGCTGCTGCGCCTCGTGCGGGGAAGCTGAAATGCAGGCGACGCTCTGGGCGCTCGCGCTCGCCGCGGGCATCGGCATCACGGTGCAGGTCGGCCTGAACGCGGCGCTGCGCACGCAGTTCGGCTCGGCAGGTGCCGCGGCGCTCGTGAACTTCTCGGTCGGCATCGTGGCGCTCGCGGCGTTCCTGGTTGCGATGCGCACGCCCGTGCCATCGCGCGACGCCATCGCCAACGCGCCCTGGTGGGCATGGTTCGGCGGCCTCTTCGGCGCGTTTTATGTCGCGACGGTGACGGTCGCGGGCCCGAAGCTCGGCGCCACCGTGATGATCGCCGTGACGGTGCTCGGCCAGCTGGCCGCGGCGCTCGTCATCGACCACAACGGCTGGCTCGGATTCCCGCAACAGCCCGTGACGCTCGCGCGCGTCGCGGGCTGCGCGCTGCTGCTTGGCGGCGTATGGCTCGTTTCGCGCGGCTGACGGACGACTACCCGACATGACGAACTCCCGCATCCCGGTCACGGTGCTCACCGGTTTCCTTGGCGCCGGCAAGACGACTCTCCTCAATCGCATCCTCACGGAGCGGCACGGCAAGCGCATCGCCGTGATCGAGAACGAGTTCGGCGAGGTCGGCGTCGACCAGGCACTCGTGATCGGCGCCGAAGAGGAACTCTTCGAGACCAACAACGGTTGCATCTGCTGCACCGTGCGTGGCGACCTGCTGCGCATCCTCGGCCAGCTCATGCGCCGGCGCGACAAGTTCGACTACGTGCTGATCGAGACCACCGGCCTTGCCGATCCGGGCCCGGTGGCGCAGACTTTCTTCCTCGACGACGAACTGCGCGAGCAGTTCGTGCTCGACGCGATCGTCACGCTGGTCGATGCGCGGCACTTCGAAGGCCAGCTCGCGAGCGCACGCGAGGCGGCCGAGCAGGTCGCGTTCGCGGACGTCATCGTGCTGAACAAGACCGACCTCGTCGACGAGGCGGCGCTCGCCCGCATCGAATCAGCGGTGCGCGGCATGAACGGCACCGCGCGGATCCATCGCGCCCGCAATGCCGACGTGCCGATCGATCGCCTGCTCGGCCTCGGCGCATTCGATCTATCCCGGGCGCTCGCGGTCGACGAATCGTTCCTCGAGCCGCAGTACCCGTTCGAATGGGCGGGCGTGTACGAGCTGGCGGCCGGGCGGCACGAGCTGCGGGCGGGAGAATCGCACGATCATCATCACGACCACGACCACGACCACGACCACGGTCATGATCACGATCATGCCCACGACCACGACGGACTCGCCGCGGTCCTGCTGCCCGTGGCCGCGGCCACCCGCGACGCGCTCGACGCCGCGGTCGAGCCTGCAGTGCGCGCGTTCGCGCAACCCGTGGTCGCCGTGTCCTGCGGCGGCTCGCTGCGCCCGGCGGGGCATCGTTACACGCTCGATCTGGCCCATGACGGCGCGATCGCAACGCTCGACATCCCCGCGGACGGCGCCTACGCGCTCTTCCTGGAACATGCCCCGGCCAGCGGCCTCGCGCTCAGCCCGCAACCCGCCGCCCATCGCTCGTTCGCGTCCCACTCGCACGCGGCCGGGATCTCGTCGATCGGCATCGACGACCTGCGTGCCCTCGATCCCACGAAGCTCAACGACTGGCTCTCCTACCTGCTGCAGAGCCGTGGCCAGGACATCTTTCGCATGAAGGGCGTGCTGAGCATCAAGGGGGAGGACCGCCAGTACGTCTTCCACGGCGTGCACATGATGTTCGACGGCCGGCCGGGCCGTGACTGGGGTACTACGGAGCGCCGCAACCGGCTCGTCTTCATCGGCCGCAATCTCGATCGCGCGGAGCTCGAGGCCGGGTTCGAATCGGCGGTCGCGTGAGCGGCAAGGCACCACCCGCCCGGCTCGATGCGCTGTGGACCGCCGACGTCGGCGATTTCCCGACGGCGCTCGCGTGGCGCGCGGACGGTTCGCAACTCATCGTCGGCGCGGCGTCCGGCGAGGTGAGCCTGCTTGCGGCCGGTGACGGCGCGCGGCGCACGATCGGGCGGCATGAAAATGGCGTGCTGGCCGTTGCCTGCCGCGGTGACGGCGCACGCGTTGCGAGCGGCGGCCAGGACGGCGAGATCGCCACCTGGAGCCTGCCCGACGGAGGATTGGTGCATCGCACGGCCCGCGGCGCGGCCTGGGTCGAGCAGCTCGCCTATCAGCCGGGCGGCAAACTGCTCGCCTCCGCGTCGGGCAAACGCGTCGAGCTCTGGTCCGAAACGGGCGAGCGGCTGCACGCCTTCGATGGGCACGGCGGCGTGGTGGCCGCCATCGCGTGGGACGGCGCGAAGCGCCTCGGCGCCGCCGCGTTCGGCGGCGTGTGGCTGCATGCCATCGCGGCAGGCGGCTATTCGACCGAAGCACTGCCCTGGAAAGGCGCGCCGCTCACGCTCGCGTGGAGCCCGAACGGCAAGGTGATCGCCTGCGGCATGCAGGATGCGAGCGTGCATTTCTGGCGCCGCCCCGGCGGCCATCACTCGCAGATGTCCGGTTATGCGTCCAAGGTGCGCGAGACGAGCTGGAGCGCCAACAGCCGCTGGCTCGCGACCGGCGGCGGACCGGGCATCGTCTTGTGGGACTTCGGCGGCAAGGGACCCGAGGGCACGCGGCCCGTGCAGCTCGAAGGGCACACCGACCGGGTCACCGCGCTCGCTTTCCAGCGCGAAGGCGGGTATCTCGTGTCGGGCGGCCGCGACTGGCGCCTCTCGCTGTGGCGGCCGGCCAGTGCGACCCAGGCGGTCGACGCGCATCTCCTCGGCGCCCCGGTTTGCGCGCTGGCCTGGTCACCCGACAGCCGTCGTGTCGTGGCAGCCAGCGAAAACGGCGAGATCGCCCTCTACGCGCTCGCCGCCTGAGGCGCGGGCAGGCGTGCCCGCACGCCGAGCGCCTCATAGGTGGCGATCTGGGCCTGGAATGCCTGTGCCCAGCCGAGGCGCAGCGCACGTTCGCGCGCCGCGCGGCCGAGCGCCGTGATATCGCGGTCGTACAGCGCGGCCACCGAGTCCGCAAAACTGCGCGCGTCATTCGGTTCGGCGAGCAGGCCGACCCGTTCGTCGACCAGCTCCGGCACGGCGCCCGCGCGCGTCGCGACGACCGGTCGGCCGCAGGCGAGCGCTTCGACGATCACGAGGCCGAAAGTCTCGCGGGTCCCGGCGTGCACCAGTGCGTCGCAGGAGGCGAGCCAGCGCGCGAGTTCGCCGCTGTCGCGCCGATAGGGAATCGCCGTGACATTCGGCGCGTAAGGCTTCGATTCACCGCCGCCGATCAGCAACAGGTGATAGGGCTTGCCGAGCCGCGCGAACGCCTCGAACAGCACCGGCAGGTTCTTCTCGCCCGAGAAGCGGCCGGCATAGGCGAGCAGCCGCGTGTCGTCGGCGAGGCCGAGTTCGCGCCGCACGTCGAGGGTGCGCTGCGCGGGGCTGAATGTGTCGACGTCCACGCCGAGCGGCTGGCAGGCGACGCGCGCGATGCCGAGGCCGCGCAGGTAGTCGCGCATGTAGCGGCTGGGCGCGAGCACCGCGTCGAAGCGTGCATACAGCCAGCGCACGTAGCGCGCGAAGCCGGTGCCGATGGCCGTGCCCATGCGCTGCGAGACGAGTTGCGGCAGGTTCGAGTGGAAGAAGGCGACGAGCGGGATGCCGCGGCGCTGCGCGACCTGCGCTGCGCACCACGCGGGGTGGAACGCATCGCCGACTTCGATCAGGTCGGGTTCGAGCGCGGCGAGCAGGGTCGACCAGCGCTGCGGGTCGAGCGGCAGGCGGTAATTGAACGTGCCGGGCACCTTGACGCCGCGCAGGGTCGAAATGCCGCCGGGTGAAAACTGTTCGCGTTCGCCGGGCACCAGCAGGCTGTGGCGCCACGGCGTGCGCGCCGTGTACCAGGCGTGCTTCGCCGTCAGGTAGCGCTTGACGCCGCCGCTGGTCGGCGAGAAGAAAACGGTTGTATCGACGACATGCATCTTCTGGACCGCCGTGGGGATTGCACCCGCCCCGCCGGGATGTGTCAAGCTTCGGCCCATGAGAACGCTTCCAGTGCTCATCGCGGCCGGCCTCGCCGGAGTGGCCAGCGCGGCAGCGCTCGCCGGACCGAGCGACGCGGACATCGCCGCACTCGTCACGAAGGAAAACCCGCGGGTCGTCGCCTGGCGGCGCGATTTCCACCAGCACCCCGAGCTGTCGAATCGCGAAGTGCGCACGGCCGGCATCGTCGCCGCGCACTTGCGCCGCCTCGGCCTCGAGGTGAGGACGGGTGTTGCGAAAACCGGCGTGGTCGCGGTGCTGCAAGGCGGCCGCCCCGGGCCGACCGTCGCACTGCGCGCCGACATGGATGCCCTGCCGGTCACTGAAAAGACCGATGTGCCGTTTCGATCGACGGCCACCGCCAGCTACCAGGGCGAAACGGTGGGCGTGATGCACGCCTGCGGCCACGATGCGCACACGGCGATCCTGATGGGCGTCGCGGAAATCCTCGCGGGGCTGCGTGCCGACCTGCCGGGCAAGGTGCTGTTCATCTTCCAGCCCGCCGAGGAAGGGCCTCCGGACGGCGAGGAAGGCGGCGCGCCGCTGATGTTGAAGGAGGGCGTGTTCGCCGACCCGAAGCCGGATGCGCTGTTCGGCCTGCACGTGTTCTCGACGCTGCCCGCGGGCACGATCGGCTACCGGCCGGGCGCGTTCATGGCCGGCTCCGACGGGCTGCGCATCGTGGTGAACGGCCGGCAGACGCACGGCGCCCGCCCGTGGGCGGGCCTCGATCCGATCGTCGTGTCCGCGCAGATCATCTCGGCGCTGCAGGCCGTGGTGAGCCGGCAGGTCGACCTCACGCTGAATCCCGCGATCGTGACGATCGGCATGATCCGCGGCGGCACGCGCGGCAACATCATCCCCGATTCGGTGGAGATGCGCGGCACCATCCGCACCTACGACCCGGCGCAGCGCACCGATGTGCTCGCGCGCGTGACACGCACCGCCACCCGCATCGCGGAAGCGAGCGGCGCGACGGCGCAGGTGCAGTTCGGCGCGACGCCGAATCCGGTGACCCGCAACGATCCCGCGCTGACGCAGCGCGCGGTGCCAACGCTCACGCGCGTCGCGGGCGAGGATCGGATCCGGGAGATCGGCCTGCAGACGCCGTCGGAAGACTTCTCGTACTTCGCGCGCGAAGTACCGAGCCTGTTCTTCTTCGTCGGCGTGGCGAAGCCGGGTGTACCCGCGGCCGAGGTGGCCGACAACCACTCGCCGCTCTTCTACGTCGACGAAGCCGCGCTGCCCGTGGGCGTGCGCGCGCTGACGCAGCTGGCGGTCGATTACCTCACAGGGCGGATGCAATAGGCAGGCGGCGGATGCGCCGGCCGGTGGCCGCGAAGATCGCGTTGGCCACGGCGGGCGCCACCGGCGGCACGCCGGGCTCGCCCGCGCCGCCCATGGGACCGTCGCTCGCGACCAGGATCGTGTCGACGAACGGCATCTCATCGATGCGCAGCAAGCGGTAGTCGTCGAAGTTCGACTGCACGGCGCCGCCGCGCTCGATGCCGATCTCGCCATGGAGCGCCGCGGAGAGGCCGAAGGCCACGGCGCTTTCCATCTGCGCGATCACGCCGGCGGGATTCACCGCGAAGCCGCAGTCGATCGCGCAGGTCATGCGGTGCACGCGCACGGCGCCGCCCTCGACCGACACTTCCGCGACCTGCGCGACGATGCTGCCGAAGGATTCCTGCAGGGCGATGCCGAGGTGGTGGCCCGGCGCACGCGCTTGTCCCCAGCGCGCACGCCGCGCGGCGGCGTTCAGCACCGCGAGATGGCGAGGCTTGCCGGCGAGCAGCGCCTGGCGCAGTTCGAGCGGATCACGCCCGCCCAGCTGCGCGAGCTCGTCGAGCACGCCGTTCACCACGAAGCCCGTGTGCGAATGGCCCACCGAACGCCACCACTGCACCGGCACGGGCAGCGACGTCTCGTGTACGTCGACGCGCAGGTTCGGGATTGCCCACGGCATGTCGGCCGCGCCCTCCGCGATGGTCGGATCGGGCGCGCCGGGCGCGATGAACCCATCGAACGGCGTTCCCCGCAGGATCGGTTGCGCGGCGATCGTGTGGTGCCAGGTGACCGGCAGGCCGCTCGCGTCGATCGCGGCCCGCACGCGGCTCAGCCCGAACGGCCGGTACCAGCCACCGCGCATGTCGTCCTCGCGCGTCCAGGTGACCTTGACCGGGCGCCCCGCCGCCTTCGCGAGTTCCACGGCCTCGAGGACGAAATCCGCGCGTGGATTGCCACGGCGCCCAAAGCCGCCGCCGAGGAAGGTCGTGTGGATATGCACCCTTTCCGGCGCGATGCCGAGCAGGGTGGCCGCGGCGGCGCGGTCCGTCGACTGCATCTGCGTGCCGGTCCAGATCTCGCAACCCTCGGCGGTCACGTGCGCGACGCAGTTGAGCGGCTCCATGCACGCGTGCGCGAGGTAGGGAAGTTCGTACTCCACGTCGATGGCGCGCGAACCGGGGCCGAGCGCGGCGGGCGCGTCGCCGATGTCCTTCGCGGCCACGCCCGGTTTGCGCAGCAATCCGCGATAGTGCGTGCGCAGGGCGTCGCTCGAGAGCGCAGGGTCGGAGGCCGCGGTGGCCCACTCGATCACGAGCGCGTCGCGACCGCGCTGCGCCGCCCAGGTGTGGGTCGCAAGGACCGCGACGCCCGCGGCGACCTGCCGCACGTCGAGCACACCGGGCACGGCGCGTGCCGCGCGGTCGTCCACGCTGCGTACCGTGCCGCCGAACATCGGCGCGCGCGCGATCGCGGCGTGCGCCATGTCCGGGCGGACCACGTCGATGCCGAACTGCGCGCGACCGGTCACCTTGGGCAGGCTGTCGAGGCGCCGCATCGGGCGGCCGATGTAACGAAAGTTCGCGGGATCCTTGAGGGCCACTTCACGCGGCGGGGCGAGCGCGCCCGCGTCCTCGGCGAGATCGCCGTACTTCGCGCGCTGCCCGCCGCCCACGACCTGGCCGTCATCGGTCCGGAGTGTTTCGGGTGCGACGTTCCAGCGCCGTGCCGCGGCCGCGACGAGCATCGCGCGCGCCGTGGCGCCCGCCTTGCGCAACGGCTCGTAGCTCGAGTTCGTGCTCATGCTGCCGCCGGTGAACTGCATCGGCATGGCGGGGTGGTTGAAGGCGGCATCGACCGGCGCGAACTCGACCCGGATGCGGCGCGGATCGACGTCGAGTTCCTCGCCCAGGATCTGCGTGAGGCCCGTGTAGATGCCCTGGCCCATTTCCGACTTGGCGAGCCACACGGTCACCGTGTCGTCGGGCGCGATGTGCACGAAGGCGTTCGGGGAGAGTCCCGGTCCCCGCCCCGCCAGCAGGCCGCCGGCGACCCGGCCGCCGCGGTCGGCGAAATACCAGGGGACGAGCAGGCCCGCCGCGACGACGCCGCTGCCCGTGATGAACATGCGCCGGCTCGTGCGCGCGCTCATCGCGGCGACTCGAGCAGCTCGGAGGCGCGCTTGATCGCGGCCCGGATGCGCTGGTAAGTGCCGCAGCGGCAGAGGTTGCCGCGCATCGCGGCGTCGATGTCGGCGTCGGTCGGGTCTGGCGTCGCGGCCAGCAGTGCCGCCGCCGACATGATCTGCCCGGACTGGCAGTAGCCGCATTGCACGACATCGAGCTCGGTCCACGCGCGTTGCACGGGATGGCTGCCGTCGTCCGACAGGCCTTCGATGGTCGTGACGCGGCGACCCGCCACCGCGGCGAGCGGCGTAACGCAGGCGCGCGCCGGCGTGCCGTCGAGGTGCACGGTGCAGGCCCCGCACAGCGCCTTGCCGCAACCATATTTCGTGCCAGTGAGGCCGGCGAGGTCGCGCAGGGCCCAGAGCAGCGGCATCGACGGATCGGCGTCCAGCTCGTGGCGCGCGCCGTTTATTTCGAGGGTGATCATGGCGTCGATGTTACGAGGTTGGCTATGCTGGCAGCAAAAGGGGAGTAGCTGATGCGAATCATGCAGGTCAGGGGTCTCGCGGGAGCGTGGGTGTGTGCTGCCATGGCCGTGCTGCTCGCCGGCTGCGCGGCCGGAGCTGGCCGGCCTGAAGCGCAGGCGAAGGCCGGAACCCTGCTCGTGGCCGGCGCGACCGGCGGTACCGGGCGCGAGGTCGTGGCGCTCGCGCTCGAGCGGGGCTACACGGTGCGCGTCCTGGTGCGCGACGAGGCGCGGGCGCGGGCCCTGTTCGGCGATCGCGTCAGCTATGTGGCGGCAGACGTGCGCAACAGCGCGGCGCTGCCCGCCGCGGTCGCGGGCGCCGAGTACGTGATCAGCGTGCTGGGCTCCAACAGCCGGCGCGAGCCCGACAACAAGCCGGAGCTGATCGACTACGGCGCGGTGAAGGCCCTGGCGCAAAGCGCGCAAGCGGCCGGCGTCCGCCACTTCGTGCTGCAGTCCTCGATGGGTGTCACCGATCCCGACCACATGCTCAACAAGATCCTCGACAACGTGCTGGTCTGGAAGCTGCGGGGCGAGGATGCGCTGCGCGCCTCCGGCGTGCCGTACACGATCGTGCGCCCGGGCGGGTTGCAGGATGGACCGGGGGGCAGCGGCGGCTTCAAGGTGATGCAGGGCGACCCGAAGGTGCTGGGACTGACCACGCGCGCTGACGTTGCCTCGATCCTGGTGAACGCGCTCGGTCGCAAGGACGCACTCGGCAAGACCTTCGAAGTGGTCGCCGATCCGAATGGCACGCCACCCGACTGGAACCGCTTCTTCAGGCCATTGAAGCCCGATGTGCGCTGACATCGCCCGGCAGGCTTCCCCGCTGGTGCGCTTCCTCGGCCGCGTCGCGCGCGTCGAGCCGCGCGAGGCGCCTGCCGTGATCACGGCATTCCTGCTCTTCTTCTGCGTGCTCGGCGGCTACTTTGCCGTACGCCCGCTGCGCGAGACGATCGCGACGATCCTCGGCGGGGACCGCGTCGCCGATGTCTGGGTCGCGACGTCGATCGGCGCCGTCGCGATCGTGCCGCTCTACGGCTGGCTCGTCGGCCGCGTGCGCCGCTCGGTCCTGATGCCCTCGATCTACGGCTTCGTCGCCGTCTCGCTCGCGGCCTTCGGCTTCCTGTTCCGCGCGCGTCCCGAGGACATGGCGATCGGCGCCGTCTTCTACGTCTGGATCAGCGTGCTCAACCTGATGCTGGTGTCGGTGTTCTGGAGCTTCCTGCTCGAACTGTTCGACAGCGCGCAGGCCAGGCGACTTTTCGGCTTCATCGCGGCGGGCGGCACCGCCGGGGCGCTCGTCGGGCCGCTGCTGACCGACCTCACCGTGCAGCACATCGGCAACGCGGGCGTGCTGTTCATCGGCGCGGCGATGTTCGCCGGCGCGATCGTCGCGCAGCGCGTGCTGGTCGCGATCTGGCGAACCGGCAACGCGGGACAACCCGCGCCGATGGACCGGGGCCTCGGCGGCAATCCGTTCGCGGGCTTCGCGCTCGTGCTGCGCTCGCCCTACCTGCTGATGCTCGCGCTGTTCGTCGTGCTGATCTCGAGCGTCAATACCTTCCTCTACTTCGAGCAGCTCGACATCGTGCGCGACACGTTCCCGGATGTCGCGCAGCGCACGCAGGTCTTCGCCCGCATCGACTATGCGGTGCAGTCGTTGACGGTGCTGACGCAGATGTTCCTCACCGGTCGCATCGCCTCGACCTTCGGGGTGCGGGCGCTGCTCGTCACCGTGCCGCTCGCGATGGTCGCCGGCTTCCTGTCGCTCGCGGCGATCGGCGGCTTTGCGATCCTCGCCGGCGTGATGATCCTGCGCCGCTGGGGCGAGTATGCGTTCATCCGCCCGGGGCGCGAGATGCTCTTCAGCCGGCTCGACACCGAAGCGAAGTACAAGGCGAAGAACCTGATCGACGTGCCGGTCTACCGCGGCGCCGACCTGTTGGTCGCGCAGTTGCAGAACGCGCTCAAGCAGGGCGGCCTGTCGGGCGTGGGCGTGGCGCTGCTGGGCGCCGCCACGGCCCTCGCGTGGGCGGGGGTGGGGTTGTGGCTCGGGCGGCGCGCCGAGCGCGAGGGACCGGGCGGCGGGCAATCGGCGCGCTGAGGGCGGCGGGCCGGAGCGGGAGCGGGACCTGCGGTTCCTCACGGGTCGAGCGCCGCCTGCGGCGGTGCCCTCGTCGCGGCGACGCCCGGCGCATGGGGTATCAGTCAAATGGAAAGTGCAGTGGACGCCGGGCGCAGCTCGCCGCTCCTCGGCGCTCTCCACACTCGTCACCGCAGGCCCCGCTCCCGCTCCGGCCCGGCGCCGGCTGCGTGCAGCCAGTCAACCCTCGCACCTGGCCCAGGTGAGTGACCGGCCGCGGGCAGGCCGCGTGCTGATTCATCCGCGGACGAGCGTGGAGAGCGCCGAGGGGCGCCGGTCAGAGCGAGGCGACCGCGGCGGTTCCGATTGCGATTTGATCTCACGCCGAGCGCCGGCGCCCCGAGGGTACATCGCCGCAGGCGATGCGCTCGACCCGCGAGGACGCGGATGAATCAGCGCGCCGCTTGCCCGCCGCCTCTCGCCCGCCGCCTGCCTACAACGCCGCCACTATCGCCGCGTGCGCTGCGCTCTCCGATCCCGATGCCGTCGGGGTGCCCGCGCCGGCGTTGCCGCCGGGCAGCGCGGCGAGCAACTCATCGGCGCTCGCAAAGCGCAGGCCCGGCGACTTCGCGAGGAGGCGGTTGAGCAGCGGCTGCAATGCAGCGTGCTCGGCGGGCAGGGCCGGAATGGGGGCCGACACGTGTTCCTGCAGTACTTCGATCGCCGTGGCGCCCGTGAAGGGTTTGCGGCCGCTCAGCATTTCGTACAGCACCACGCCGAGGCTGTAGAGGTCGCTGCGTGCATCGAGCTGGGCGCCCTGTGCCTGCTCGGGGCTCATGTAGTAGGGCGAGCCGCGCAGCATGCCCGTGTGCGTCGTGGTGGATTCCGCGCGCATGGTGCGCGCGAGCCCGAAGTCGATCAGCACGATGTCGTCGTTGTCGCGCAGCATCACGTTGGGCGGCTTCAGGTCGCGATGCACGAGGCCTGCCGCGTGCACGACGGCCAGCGCGCGCGCGATCCTGCGCACGTAGTCGAGCGCGGCCTGCGCCGCCATCGGATGCTGCAGCCTCGACTTCAGGTCGCCGCGCGGGAAGTACTCCATCGCGAGGTACTCGTGGCCCGCATGGATGCCGTAGTCGTAGATATCGATGATCGACGGGTCGTGGATCGAGCTGAGTGCTTCGTATTCACGCGCGAAGAACTGGCGTGCGGCGTGCGCGCCTTGCGGGTCGTCCGCCGGGCCGGGCTCTGCGCCTTCTTCGGCGCGCGTCACCTTGAGCGCGACGAGCGCATCGAGCTCGAAGCTCGTGGCGAGATAGACGACGGCGCGGTCGGATTCGCCGAGGGTGTCGAGGATCGCGTAGCGCGGAATCAGGTTGCGCGGCAGCCGCGTTCGTGCCGCGTGCCGCGCCGGGCGCTGCGTCGTGGCGGCCGGCGCCCGGGGCGCGGCCGCGACCTCCCGCTGGCGCGCGCGGTCGTTGCTGCGCCGGCGCTCGACGAGCCGCAAGGCGATCTTGATCGAGGTGCCGAGGCGCGCCGGCGTGAGCAGCCGCTTTGGCAGGTAGTCGGTGGCGCCGAGGCGCATGGCCCGTACCGCCGTGAGTTCGCTGCCGCCCGCGGCGATCGCGATGATGGGCGGCAGTTCGGTCTGGTCGCGCAACCGTCGCAGCCAGTCGAGTCCGTCCGCGTCGTCATCCTCGGGACTCGTGCCGAAGTTCATCGCGAGCAACAACAGGTCGGTGTCGCGATAGTGCACCTTGCCGCGTCGCCGCTCGAATTCCGGGATGCTGACGAATTCCACGTTCGCGTCTGGCAGCACGGTGCCGACATGGGCGCTGAGCCACGCGCCGTAACGGGCGTCGTCGTCGATGATGAGGATACGCTGGGGCATGCGCGCCGCGGTCACTGCAGGTCGAAACGGATGCGCAACCGCGCGCGCTGCGGCACGGCGACACCGTTGCGTTCGACGGGCTTGAAGCGCCAGCGCGCGAGTGCGTCGGATGCGGCCTCGTCGAAGACGCCGGCCGCCGAGGCATCGACCACCCGGACGTCGCCCACCGTGCCGCCGGGGGTTACCGTGAATTCGAGCTCGACCCAGCCAGCCTCGCCGCGCGCCTGCGCGTCGGGCGGGTAACGCGGCTCGACCCTGCGCACGACCTTGAGCCGGCCAACGGGAACGACTTCGGTCGTCTGGTCGACGCGCGCGCGAAGCGTCGCGATGTCGCGCCTCGCATTCAGGGTTTCGGGCCCGGCAATGCCAATCGCCTCGGCCTGCGCAACCCATTGCTCGGCGCCGGCGAGGTCGGAGCGCGCGAGCGCGATCCGCGATTCGGCGAGCATCTCCTTGCCGAGCGCGTCGCGCGCGGCGAGGGTGGCCGGATGCTGTGGGTCGGCCGCGCGCATCCGCAGGTAGAACGATCGTGCGCTGTCGTTCGCCGGCTCGACCAGGAGTCCCCGGCGCAGGCGGTCGTCGAGCTGCTCTCCGAGGGCCGTGAGCGCTGCGCTTCGACTGTCGATCCGTGCGCGTTGCAACTCACGTCGCAGGTTCGTGAGATCCTCGGGCGCGGCTCCGTTCTCTCCGCTCGCGACGATCCAGCGTTCGGCGGCGGCGAAATCCCCCGCGGCGATGGCCTGGCCCGCCGCGGCGGCGAGCGCTGCGCGCAGCGCCTGTTCGACGGGAGCGAGCGCCGCACTGCGCGGCGCGAGTGCGCGCGCGGACTCGAGGTAGAAGCGCGCATTGTCCTGCGCAGGTTCGAGCAGCGCGCCCGACTTCGTGCGCGCGATAGCCTGTGCGAGGAAGTTCGCGGCTTCCTGCTCCGCTTCCCGCTGCTGCAGTTCGCGCTTCGCCGCCCCAAGCAGTTCCGAGCCCGTGGCGGAGCCGCCCTCGAGCACGGCAATGGCGCGATCGAGGTCGCCGCCCGCGGCGGCCTGGCGCGCGGCGGCGAGCAACTGCCGTTCGCGCTCCTTGCCGATCTGGGTCGTGAGGAAAGCCACGCGCGGATGATCCGGGCGCACGCTGCGTGCGAACCCGACGAGGCGGGTCGCGTCGTCGAGCCGCTCGGTGACAATCGATTTTTCCGCCGCGCCCAGCAGCCGGTCGACGACCTGGTCGAGCCCGGCCGCGGCACGCGCGTTGTCCGGCGCCTTCGTGAGTACCTCGCGATACAGGTCGGCGGCGGAGTCCCCGGGTGGCGCCACGAGCGAACCTCGCGCCAGTGCGGCATCCGCGCGCTCGAGGACCGCGCGCGTCGCAGGATCGAGATCGGCCGGCGCGGGGGCCGGCGCCGAGGGCGTGGTGGTCGGTGTTCCGCGCGCCTTCGCGGCAGGGGGCGCGTCGTCGCTTGCGAACCACCAGACGGCACCCGCGGCGAGTGCCGCCACGACGCCCGCGATGAGCGGCAGGCGCGAGCGCCCCCCGGCGGCGCGTGCTGGCGGTGGCGAAGACGCCGGCGCGGGCGCAGTGTCGCTGCGGCGGAAGGCCGACTCGACGAACAGCTTCACCCGCTGCGCGGAGACGGGCTTGTGCAGGAAACGGTACACGCGGCCATCGGTGATCTGTGACGCGAGCGACCCCTGGTCGGTCGAAGTCCCGGCCACGACGAGCACGAGATCGGGGAACTGCGCCTTGAGGCGTCCGGTGAGCTGGGCGATCGGCTGGTGGCAGGCCGCGCTGTCGATCAGCACCGCGCGCGTTTGGGAGGCGAGCAGGTGGTCGGTGAGCGCGCCGTCGGTGGCCACGATCGTGATGCGATGTCGTGCGTCGACTGCGGCGCGCAATGCTTCGATGAGCAATGCATCCTGCGTGAGGGCGAGCAGGCCTACCGCCGACGGCACCGGTGCGAAGGCGGACTGGCCGGTCGCGTTCTCGTCCCGGGATCGTTGTGCAGGGCTCTCCGCCACGGTGCGCTCCGTATCAATGGAGCGGATTTACAGGGGAATCACGCAATATTCTGTGATGGTGGTCCTTCCCGGGGATTCCCTGACCGTCGCGCGGCGGTGACACCCGGAAACGCGAACCGTGTCACAGTCCGGGCGGGCGGCTATCATCGGTCCATGAGCTTCCTGCCCCGGTTTTTCACGGTGTTTCTCGTCGTGGCCGCCCTGGGCCTGCACGCGAAGGGTGCAGCTGCCGGCGTGAGCGGTGCGCAGGAGCGCGCAGCGCTGGAATTCCTCGACGCGGTGGCGTCGGGCAGTGCGCAGGCGGTTGCACAGGCGCTGCATCCGGACGATTTGCACCGGGTGCGCATGGCGATCGCCGCTCGGCTGCGCGCCGACGCCGCGGCCGGCGATCCCATGCTGCGCCAGCGGCTGTTTGGCGAAGCCTCGAACTCCGCCGACATCGAACGCCTCACCGACGTCAATTTCTTCGCGGAACTCGGCACGCGGCTGCGTTATCCCGGCCGCCCGTTCGCGAAGTTGAACGGCCTCGAGGCGGTGCGCGACGGCGACGGGCGGGTGCACGTCGTGGTCCGCGGCGAGCAGCCACAGGGCCGTGGCAAGACCCGCGTCGTGGTGCTCGTGACGCTGCTGCCCTACGGCAAGGAATGGAAGGCGGCGGTCCCGGGCGAGATCGAGGCGCAGATCGAGGACCTGCTCGACGGGCGCGATCCGGCGATCGGGCTCGTGCCGCGCCGCGCCGCCATGCCGACGACCGGCGCTGCCGCCGCGCCGCCGGCCGCCAATACGCCGGCGATGCGCTCGATGCTCGACGACGCCGCGCGCGCGCTCATCGACGGTCGTTGCGACGATTTCTACGGGCAGTACATGAGCCCGGATTTCCGCCGCGACACCGCGGCGGCGGCGCTCGCGACGCTGGTGAAGAGTTGCGAGCGCAACGATTCGCAGCGCGAAACGACGATCGCCGCATTGCGCATCGTGCGCGACTCGGTGCCGGTGTTCGATCGCGGCGGCAGTCGCGCGACCTACGACACGACTGGCCGCGGGCTGCCCTTCGATCGTTTCGTGCTCGAGCGCCAGGGCGAGCGCTGGTTCATCGCGGAATGAGCACGCTCACGATCCGCCCCGCGTTGGCCGCGGATGCGCCCGTGCTGCTCGCGCTGATCCGGGGACTCGCCGAATTCGAGCAGCTGGCGCACGAGGTGGTCGCCACCGAAGCACAACTGGCGGCGGAGCTCGCCGCGCCGCAACCCGTCGTGCACGCGCTGATCGCAGAGCGCGCTGGGCGTGCCGTGGGATTCGCGCTCTATTTTTTCAGCTTCTCGACGTTTCTCGCGCGCCAGGGCCTCTACCTCGAGGACCTCTACGTGCTGCCGCAGGAACGCAGCGGCGGCGTGGGACGCGCGCTGCTGGTCGAGCTGGCGCGCCGCGCGGCGGCGCGTGGCTGCGGCCGCATGGAGTGGTCGGTGCTCGACTGGAACACCGACGCGCAACGCTTCTATCGCAGCCTCGGCGCACGTCCCATGGACGGCTGGACCGTGTGGCGGCTCGATCGCGACGCTATCGCCGCGCTGGGTTACGATGGTGGCCCCACGGAAAGGAGCACATCATGACGGTCGCCAAGGTCAGCGAGATCATTGCCAGTTCCACGAAGAGTTTCGAAGACGCGATCGCGGTCGGCGTGAAGCGCGCGACAAAGACGTTGAAGGGCGTCCAGTCGGCCTGGGTCGCCGACCAGGAAGTTCTCGTGAAGAACAGCAAGGTGGTCGAGTACCGCGTGCGCCTCAAGGTCACGTTCGTCCTGAAATAGCGCCCCTCAGGCCGGCGGCGCGTCACTCGCGTTCAAGCTGGAACCGCGTTCCCCGGAAGTCCAGGACGACGCCGGTCGGCGTGATTGCCTCGACGCGTACGCCCTCGCGCGTGGCATCGCCTTCGCGCAGCCGCTGCATGTTCACGAGCACGAAGCGGTCGGCCGCGCGGGTCGCATAGACGTGCAGGTCGAGGTGCAACGTCGGTAGCTGGCTCGTGACGGACGCGGGCAACTGTTCCAGCGTCGGTGCGATGCTGCGATCGACCTGCACCTCGGCGGCGTCGCGCGGCGCCTGCGTGCTGCCCGCCGGCAGCGCGGGCTCGAGATCGGCCGGGTTCGTCGTTTCGCTCGCCGGGAGCGCCGGCGCGCCCGAACGCTGCGGCGGAAGCACGGGCGCCGGCCGGGGTGCCGGTGCCCGCAGGGTTGCGGTGGCGGTCGGCAGGGCCGCGCCGGTCGCCGCGGGCGGCGGCGGAAGCGGCGTCGCGGCGGGTGCGGGGGAGCGTGTGAGGAACCAGCCGAGCGCCACGAGATTCACGAGCAGCAGGGCGCCGAGCACGAACGCCCAGCCTGGCAAACGGCCGGCGCGCGGCCGGGCGCTGCGGATCTCGAACAGGGCCGGGCCCGCCTGGCGTTGCCGTTCGCTGTCGGATTTCTTCAGCGCGTCGAGGATGAACGACATCGTTCAGCTCCCTTGTGCGGTCGCGACGAGGATCGGCGTGCCGGCCGCCGGCGCGGCGGTGTCCAGCGCGAACTGCGTCTGCACGCCGGCGATGCCGTCGACATCGAGGCGACGCTCGCGCTGGAAATCCTCGACGAGCTGCACGAGCGACGCATCGTACCGGTCGCCCGGGGCACTGCTGTCGGGGGTCCCCGCGAGGCGCTCGAGGTGACGGCGCAACCGCAGTACGTCTTCGCCCACCATGCCCGGCGTCAGCGCCTTCACCGGCATTCCGATGGGCTTCCAGAGCAGCACGAAATCGCCGAACCAGTAGCGCGCGAGGTCCGCGATGCGCACGGTGTGCTCCGTGCCGCCGATGTCGAGGCGAGCGTCGTCGTCGTCGAGCGCGACCAGCACCACCTGGTGCGTGCCGCCGCGATCGTCGCCGAGCGTCAGCTTGGCCGGGCGGTTGTAGAGGCGCAGCTGCGCAAACGAGCCGCGCTGCGCAACGCATTGCAGGCCGGCCTGTGCAGCCTGGGCGCAGCCGTCACCGGCGCCGGCCGCGAATGGGGCGCTCCAGCGCGCAAGCAGGGCCGAGAAAGCCGCGTCTTCGGTAGTCGCGGCGCTTTCCTGCGACAGGAGCGTGGCCAGCGATGGGGGCGCAACGGCCGCGGGCGTGGGTGCCACGTCCGGCGCCACCGGGCTCGCCACGATCGGCGCGGCCGCTGCTTGTGCTGCACCGGCCGGGGCCCGCGCATCGCGCTGGAACACGCCCGACTGCCACAGCGCGAGGCCGGCGAGCGCGGCCACCGCCGCGCCGCCGAGGCCCGCTGCCCACGGCAGCCAGCGTGGCGTGATGCGCCGGTCGAACACTTCCCCCGCGGAACCGCGGATGATCGCCGCGGTGACGCGGTGGCGATCCTGCGTGTACGCACCGAGCAGCGCGCGATCCGCGATCACGTTGACGAGCCGCGGCGTGCCGCCCGACTGGCGGTACAGCTCGGCGAGCGCGCCGTTCGACAGGATGTCGGTCGTGGCCCCGGCGACGCGCAGGCGGTGTCGCACGTAGGCGGCTGTCTCCGCGGCGGACAGCGGATCGAGGTGATAGCGCCCGGTGATGCGCTGCGCGAGCTGGCGCAGTTCGGGGCGGGCGAGCATCTCGCGCAGTTCCGGCTGGCCGATCAGGATGATCTGCAGCAGCTTCTGCGTGGGCGTCTCAAGGTTCGTGAGCAGCCGCACCTGCTCGAGCACCGCGGGATCGAGGTTCTGCGCCTCGTCGACGAGCAGCACGACGCGCCGCCCGTCGGCATGCGCGCGCAGCAGGTAGTGGTTCAGGATGTCGACGAGGTCCTTCAGGCTCGCGACCGCGCGATCGGGCAGCCCGATGCCGAGTTCCTCGCAGATCGTCAGCATGAACTCGGGGGCGGTCATGCGCGGATTGAGGATCAGCGCGACCTCGGCGTTCTTCGGGATCTGGCCGAGGAGCGAGCGCACGATCGTCGTCTTGCCGGTGCCCACCTCGCCAGTGAGCTGCACGAAGCCGCCCGCTTCGCTGACGCCGTACAGCAGGTGCGCCAGCGCTTCCGCGTGGCGCTCGCTCAGGTAGAGGTAGCGCGGATCGGGCGTGATCGAGAAGGGTTTCTCGGCCAGCCCGAAGAACGACAGGTACATCGCGCGGGTCCTGTCGCCTGCGTCAGACGACTTCGAACAGCCCCGCCGCGCCCATGCCGCCGCCGACGCACATCGTCGTGACGACGTACTTCACGCCGCGGCGCTTGCCTTCGATCAGCGCGTGGCCGACGAGACGCGTGCCCGACACGCCGTACGGGTGGCCGACCGCGATCGCGCCGCCGTCGACGTTCAGCCGCTCGTCCGGAATGCCGAGCTTGTCGCGGCAGTAGAGCACCTGCACCGCGAAGGCCTCGTTCAGTTCCCACAGGCCGATGTCGTCGATGGAGAGCCCCGTGCGCTCGAGCAGCCGCGGCACGGCGAACACCGGCCCGATGCCCATCTCGTCGGGCTCGCAACCCGCGATCGTGAAACCGCGGAAGATGCCGAGCGGCGTGATGCCGCGCCGCTCCGCGAGCTTCGCGTCCATCACGACGCAGGCCGCGGCGCCGTCCGAGAACTGGCTCGCGTTGCCCGCCGCGATGACGCCGCCGGGAATCGCGGGCCTGATCTTCGCCACGCCTTCGTAGGTGGTGTCGGGGCGAATGCCTTCGTCCTTCGCCACCGTGACTTCGCGCGTGCCCATCGCCTGCGTCTTCGGATCCGCCCAGGCCGCGCTCACGGTGATCGCGGCGATCTCGGCGTCGAAACGCCCCGCCGCCTGCGCGGCCGCCGCACGCTGCTGGCTGCGCGCGCCGTATTCGTCCTGCCGCTCCCGTGAAATGCCGTAGCGTTTCGCGACGTTTTCCGCCGTCGCGAGCATCGGCAGGTAGAGATCCGGCTTGTGCTCGCGCAGCCAGGGCTCCTGGATCATGTGGCGGTTGATCTCGTTCTGCACGCAGGAGATCGACTCGACGCCGCCGGCCACGACCACCGGCGTCTTCTCGAGCGTGACGCGCGCCGCCGCCATCGCGATGCTCTGCAGGCCGGACGAGCAGAAGCGGTTGATCGTGGTGCCGCCGGTCGTGACCGGGCAGCCGGCACGCAGCGCGGCCTGGCGCGCGACGTTGAGGCCGTCCGCGCCTTCCGGGTAGGCGCAGCCGAGCAGCACGTCCTCCACTTCGGCGGGATCGACGCCGGCGCGGGCGATCGCGTGCTGCACGACGTGGCCGGCGAGCGTCGCGCCGTGCGTGATGTTGAACGCCCCGCGCCAGGACTTCGTGAGCGGCGTGCGGGCGATGGAAGCGATGACGGCATCAGTCATGGTGTGTCCCCGAAAATCAGCTGAAGGTCTTGCCCGCGGCCGCGAGCCTGGCGAGCGAGCGCGCCGGCTCCCAGGCCTGCGGGTCGCCGTGGCGGTTGCGCGCGAACTGCTTCATGCGCCGCACGACGACGTCGAGGCCGACCGTGTCCGCATACAGCATCGGGCCGCCGCGATAGGCCGGGAAGCCGTAGCCGTTCAGGTACACCATGTCGATGTCGGACGCGCGCTGCGCGATGCCCTCCTCGAGGATCTTCGCGCCCTCGTTGACGAGCGCATAGACGATGCGATCGACGATCTCCGCGTCGCTCACCGCGCGACGCTTGACGCCGATCTCCTTCGAGTAATCGACGATCATCTGCTCGACGGCGGCGGAGGGGTGCGCGGTGCGATCGCCGGGCTTGTAGTCGTACCAGCCGGCCTGGGTCTTCTGGCCGAAGCGACCCTGTTCGCACAGCCGGTCGGCGACGCGTGAATAGACCACCATCGGCTTTTCCACGTAGCGGCGCTTGCGGATGGCCCAGCTGATGTCGTTGCCGGCGAGGTCGCCGACGCGAAACGGGCCCATCGCGAAGCCGAATTTCTCCATCGCGGCGTCGACCTGCTTCGGCAGCGCGCCTTCCTCGAGCAGGAACAGCATCTGGCGACCGAGCTGCTCGAGCATCCGGTTGCCGATGAAGCCGTCGCAGACGCCGGAGACCACGGCGACCTTCTTCATCGCCTTGCCGAGTTTCATCACGGTGGCGAGCACGTCGGGCGCGGTCTTCGCGCCGCGCACCACCTCGAGCAGCCGCATGACGTTCGCGGGGCTGAAGAAATGGGTGCCGACCACGTCGCCCGGCCGCTGCGTGAACGCGGCGATCTGGTCGACGTCGAGCGTGGAGGTGTTGGTCGCGAGGATCGCGCCGGGCTTCATCACGGCGTCGAGCTTGCCGAAAACGGCCTGTTTGACCGCCATGTCCTCGAACACCGCTTCGATCACGATGTCCGCCTGCGCGATGGCCGCGTAGTCGAGCGCCGGCGTGATCAGCTTCATGCGGCCCTCGACGTCGGCTTCGGTCATGCGCCCCTTCCGGACCGCGCTGCCGTAATTGCCGCGGATCGTCGCGAGGCCCCGGTCGAGCGCTTCCTGCTTCATTTCGAGCAGCGTGACCGGGATGCCGGCGTTCACGAAGTTCATCGTGATGCCGCCGCCCATGGTGCCGGCGCCGATCACGGCCGCCTGCGCGATCGGCCGGGTCGGCGTCGAATCCGGCACGTCGGCGACCTTGGCGGCCGCGCGCTCGCCGAAGAAGATGTGGCGCAGCGCCTTCGACTCGGGCGACAGCAGCAGCTCGTGGAAAAAGCGCCGCTCGGTGGCGAAGCCTTCATCGAAGGGCAGGCTGGCCGCCGCGGCCACGGCTTCCACGCACTTGCCCGGCGCGGGATAGGGGCCCGCGACGCTGCCCACGGTATTGCGCGCGAACATCAGGAAACCTTCGGGATTCGGATGCTGCACCTTCGCGTCGCGCACCCGGCGCGGCGGCCGCTTTTCCTTCACCAGCCGTTCGGCATAGGCCACGGCAGCCCCGACCAGGTCGCCCTCGACGATCTCGTCGAAGAGTGGCGTGCCGGCGAGTTTCTGCGCGGGCACGATGCTGCCCGAGACGATCATGTTGAGCGCGGCCTCGAGGCCGAGCGCGCGCGGCAGGCGCTGCGTGCCGCCGGCGCCGGGCAGCAGGCCCAGCTTGACCTCGGGCAGCGCGACCTGCGCGTCGGGTTTCGCGATGCGGTAGTGGCAGCCGAGCGCGAGTTCGAGGCCGCCGCCCATGCAGGCGCCATGGATCGCCGCGACGACCGGCTTCGGGCTCGCCTCGTAGGCCGCGATCAGCGTGTGCAGCGTCGGCGGGGCGAGCGTCTTCGGGGTGTTGAACTCGCGGATGTCCGCGCCGGCGGAAAACCCGCTGCCGCTGCCCACCAGCACGATCGCCTTCACGCCCGGCGAGCCGAGTGCCTTGTCGAGCGACTTCAGCAGCGCCGCGCGCAGGGCGGCCCCCAGGCCGTTGACCGGCGGGCTCGCCATCGTGATCACGGCGACCTTGCCGCGCTTGTCGTAGTTCGTCACACCCATGCGCCTGTGCTCCTCGCAATCCAACCCGGCCGGAAGCCGCCCAGTATATGCCCATGCCCAATTTTCATTTGCCGGATCCCGCGGTGGCTCCTACCCTACCAGTCCGATTGACCGGAGGCGTCGCGCCAGCGAAACATGGAGCCCGGATTCGCGCCAGGGGATGAGGCTTTCCGGGCTGAAGTGCGCGAATTCGTGCACGCCAGGTTGCCGCCGGGACTGCGCCACAAGGTGCTTGCCGGCGAGCCCCTCGGCAAGGCGGATTACCTCGCCTGGCATGCCATCCTCTTCGAGCGCGGCTGGATCGCGCCCAACTGGCCGCGCGCCTTCGGCGGCTGCGAGTGGAGCGCGGTGCGCCAGCACGTTTTCGAAGAGGAATGCGCGTTGGCCGGTGCGCCCGCGATCCTGCCCTTCGGCATCCGGATGGTCGCGCCGGTCCTCATGAAATTCGGCGATGCCGCCCAGCAGCAGCGCTTCCTGCCGCGCATCCTGTCGGGCGCGGACTGGTGGTGCCAGGGTTATTCCGAGCCGGGCGCCGGCTCCGATCTCGCCTCGCTGCGGATGCGCGCCGAACGACGCGGCGATCGGTATCTCGTCAACGGCCAGAAGACCTGGACGACGCTCGCGCAGTTCGCGGACTGGATTTTCTGCCTCGTGCGCACGGCGAGCGAGGGCCGGCCGCAGGAAGGCATCTCGTTCCTGCTGGTCGACATGAAGACACGGGGCGTCAGCGTGCGCCCGATCGTCATGCTCGATGGCGGGCACGAGATCAACGAGGTCTGGTTCGAGGACGTCGAAGTGCCCGTCGACAACCGGGTCGGCGAGGAAAACAAGGGCTGGACGTACGCGAAGTACCTGCTCGGCCACGAGCGCACCGGCAATGCCGGGGTCGGCCACTGCCGCCGCTGGCTAGGCGAGTTGAAGGCACTCGTGCAGCGCCAGCCCGGCAACGACGGCCGCCCGCTGGCCAAGGACGTCCGGTTCCGCGACCGGATCGCGCGGCTCGAGATCGACCTGATGGCGCTCGAGGTGATGAACGTGCGGGTGCTCATGCTCGAGCAGCAGCGCCACGCGCCGGGCCCCGAGGCGTCGATGCTCAAGATCATGGGCAGCGAGCTGCAGCAGGCGCTCACCGAGGCGACGATGCGCGCGCTCGGCCACGAGGCCCTGCCTTGCCCGCAGCCCGCGACGGGCCGCTACTTCAATTTCCGGAAAGCGTCGATCTACGCAGGCTCGAACGAGATCCAGCGCAACATCATCGCACGCCATCTCCTCGGGCTCTGACCGTGTTCGCTCTGACCGAGGAACAGCAACAGGTCCGCGACAGTCTGCGGCGGCTGCTCGCCGCCGACTACCCGTTCGAACGTCGCCGCGGGATCGCCGCGAGCGCACGCGGCTGGAGCGAGGAGACCTGGCGCGACCTGGCAGGGCTCGGCGTGCTTGCCCTCACGCTGCCCGAGGCGCACGGCGGACTCGGCGGCGGTGCGATGGACACGTTCGTCGTCATGGAAGAGGGTGGGCGGGCGCTACTGCTCGAGCCCTGGCTCGCGACCGTGG
Source organism: Steroidobacteraceae bacterium (assembly GCA_050185195.1). Lineage (GTDB taxonomy): Bacteria > Pseudomonadota > Gammaproteobacteria > Steroidobacterales > Steroidobacteraceae > CADEFQ01. Next base: position 57,322 of record JBFWZQ010000011.1, read on the forward strand.
TGATGGGCGCGGGTCTCATCGCGCGCGCCGGGAGCGCGGCGCAGTGCGCGGTCCTCCTGCCCGCCGTCGGCGCCGGCGATTGCCAGCTCGCCCTCGCGCACTACGAACCGGGTGCGCGGCATGCGCTCGATGCGGTGGCCTGCAAGGCGCGTCGTGACGGCACGGGCTGGGTGATCGACGGCGCCAAGACATTCGTGCTGAACGGCGCGTGCGCGGATCCGCTCATCGTGTCGGCCCGCACGGGGCGCGGACTGTCGCTCTTCCTGGTGGACCGCGGCGCGCGCGGACTCACCTTGCGCGGCTACCCGATGTACGACGCACGCCACGCGGCGGACCTGCAGCTGGCGGGCGTGCGCGTCGACGCCGGCGCCCTGCTGGGCGAGGAGGGGGCGGCCGCGCCCCACGTCGCCGCGACGATCGACGCCGCGATCGCAGCATCGTGCGCCGATGCAGTCGGGGCAATGGACGCGCTGCTCGGGATGACCGGCCAGTACCTCAAGACGCGCAAGCAGTTCGGCGTGCCGATCGGCAGCTTCCAGGTGCTGCAGCACCGGATGGCCGACATGCTGCTCGAAGCCGAGGCGGCGCGTTCGATGGCCCTGCTGGCCGCGCAGGGTGTCGAGCGGGCCGTGCCGGCGGAACGCAGCCGCATCGTGTCGGCTGCCAAGCTGCGGGTCGGCGAGGCCGCCCGGTTCGTCGGCCAGCAGGCCGTGCAGTTGCACGGCGGCATCGGGGTGACCGACGAACTCGCCGTCAGCCACTACTTCAAGCGCCTGACGATGATCGAGCTCGCCTTCGGCGACACCGACTATCATCTCGACGCGTTCAGCCGCCAACTGTTCGACTGACCATCCACCGACCAAGGAGAGATTCGAGATGAGATCACTTCAATGCGTCGCGCGTGCGACGCTGGCGTGCGCCGCCGCGACCCTGGCCCCGTGTGGGCCCGCCGCCGCACTGGACCGCACGCTCGATGAAGTGGTCGTCACGGCGCAGAAGCGTGCGGAGAACGTCCAGGACGTGCCGATCGTGGTGACGGCGATCTCCGGCCAGCTGCTGCGCGATGCCGGGGTGCGCGACATCAAGGACCTCACGCTCCTGGTGCCGGGCCTGATCGTCACCTCGACGGCCAACGAAATGAGCACCACCGCACGCATCCGCGGCGTGGGCACGGTCGGCGACAACATGGGCCTCGAATCCTCGGTCGGCATCGTGGTCGATGAAGTCTATCGCCCGCGCAACGGCGTCGGTTTCGGCGACCTCGGCGAACTCGAGCGCATCGAGGTGCTGAAGGGCCCGCAAGGCACGCTGTTCGGCAAGAACACGTCCGCAGGGGTCATCAATGTGCGCACCGCGGGGCCGCGGTTCGATCCTGGTGGCACGCTCGAGGCGGTCGGGGGCAACCGCGGTATCGCGGAAGGCTCGCTGTCGCTGACGGGCCCGCTCGTGGGCGACAGGCTCGCGGGCCGCATTTTCTACGGCCACCGCCAGCATGACGGCTGGCTCGACGTGAACGCACGCGCGCCTCGCGGCGCCCAGGAAGACGTCGACCGCGGCGTCGATACGGCACGCGGCCAGCTACTCTGGAAGCCGCTCGACGCCGTGGACGTGCGCCTGATCGCCGACTGGTCCGAGCGCAACGAGTCCTGCTGCCTCGGCGTGCAGGTCGTGAACGGGCCGAGCGCGGCCATCGTCGGCGCGCTCACGGGAGGCGGCCTTGCGAATCCCGCAAAGCCGTTCGCGCGCCGTGCCTACGCCAACCGCGACACCCCGCAGGACATCCGCGATCGCGGCGTGTCCGCGCAGGCCGACTGGCGCCTCGCGGGTGACGTGGCCCTGACGTCGATCACGGCCTGGCGCCATTGGGACTCGGAGATCGGCCAGGACGCCGATTTCAGCGCCGCCGCGCTGCTGTATCGCGACGCGAAAAGCTACGCGAACACCTTCGAGACGCTGACGCAGGAAGTGCGCCTCGCGGGTGAGCGCGGGCGCCTCAAGTGGCTGGTGGGCGGCTTCTACGCCGACGAGGACCTCGATTCGGTGAACTCGCTGCGCTACGACAGCCAGTTCGAGCCGTACTACGGGCTCGCGCTTTCGGCCGGCATGTCGCCCGCGTTGATCCCGACCCTGCTCGGCCGTGCGCCCGGCACATCGTATGCCACTGGCAACGGTTCCTTCGACACCTACGGCCAGGACTCGACGAGCTGGGCGCTCTTCACGAACAACAGCTATGCGCTCACCGACCGGTTCGAATTCGGCCTCGGCCTGCGCTACACGCGTGAAGATAAGACGCTCGATTCCCATTACACGAACCTCGGCACCGCGAGCTCCCCAGCGGGCGCCGGCTGCGCCACGGCGCGCGCGCGCTACGCGATCATCTCGGCGGCCTTGCCGGCCGCGGCGCTGCCGGGGTTCTACGGCCTTGGCTGCGCGACCTTCGCGGATCCCGCATTCAACGATGTGCGCACGCGCCAGTCGCTCGACGAAGGCGAGTGGAGCGGCACCGCGAAATTCATCTTCCACGTGTCCGATGACACGATGGCCTACGTGTCCTACGCGCGCGGCTACAAGGCCGGCGGCTTCAACCTCGATCGCGAGCGCATCGGCGGCCCCGTGACGGCCGCAATCGCCGATGCCGATACGGCTTTCGGCGCCGAGACGGTCGATTCCTACGAGCTCGGCGTGAAGTCGGCCTGGTCCGACAACCGCCTCGCGCTGAACGGCGCCGTGTTCCACCAGGCCTACCAGGGCTTCCAGCTCAATACCTACAACGGCCTGCAGTTCATCGTGGCATCGATCCCGGAGGTCACCTCGCGGGGCGTCGACATCGATTTCCGCTGGTTCGCGCCGATCGAGGGCCTCTCGCTGCAGGGCGGCGTGACGTATGCACAGACGCAGTACGGCCGCTTCAATGCCGCCGCCGCGGGTGCCTCGCCGCGGTTGCCGGGCAACACCCTGTCCTTCGCGCCGAAGTGGACCGGCGGGGTCGCCGCGACCTACGAGCATCCGCTCGATGCGCGCCTTGCGTGGCGCGTGAACATCGCCGCGAAGTACCTGTCGGACTACAACACCGGCTCCGACCTGAACCCCCTCAAGGCCCAGGACGCGTACGCGCTGGTCGACGCGCGCCTCGGCATCGGATCGCAGGATGGGGCCTGGGCGCTCGAACTGTGGGGCAGGAACGTCACCGGCGAGGAATACATCCAGGTGGGCTTCGACGCACCGCTGCAGGGTGGGTCGATCGGGGCGTTCCTCGGCGATCCGCGGACGTACGGCGCGACCCTGAGGTTCAGTTTCTAGCGCAAGCCCACGAAAACCACCGCGGCGGCCGCCAGCAGCGCCGCGGCCCCGCCGAGCCTGCGCACCCAGCCTCCCCACGGCAGCAGCTTCTCCGCCATCACGAGCGCGGAGATCGCCGCGACCCAGGCGAGGTTCATCACTCCGCCGACGAACAGCAGCGCCATCAACAGCCCGCAGCAGCCGAGGCAGTAGAGGCCGTGGTGCAGGCCCATCACGAAGGCGCCGCGCGCGCCGGGACGGTGGGCGGTAACGAGAAATCCAGCCGGGGCTCGGCAGTGTTCCAGGCAGGCGGCCTTCGCGGGGAGCCATTGATAGATGCCGACGGCGAAGAGCACGGCAGCGGTGCCGAGCGGGCGCGTGCTCACGCCCATGGCGTCGATCCAGCCCGTGGCGATCAGCCCGACCTGCAGCGCGGTGGCGGCGATCGAGAATGCGAACCACACGGCGAGATAGCCTGTGAGGAAGCACGCGGTACGGGTGCGGGGTGCATCCGGCCGGCCGCGCCGGTTGACCCGGTCGAAGAGGAGCACGGTCGGGGCGACCGACGGGGTCATCATCCCCACCATCATCACGAACCACATCGCGAAGGTGTAGAGCGCGTAGTGGCCGGTGCGCAGGCCGCCGCTCGTCGCGGGCATCGGCATCGGCGCCAGGGCGAGGTAACCCCACGCGAGCGCGGCGAGCGCCGCGAGGGCCAGGAGCGTGATGAGGGACGAGCGGGCGGGCAAGCGCGGCTCAGGCCGCGTGGCTGCGCACGACCCCCGCACCCGTCATGTCGAGCCGGGCGAAATGGGCGTGCCGCGATTCCCACCCGAGCGGGATGCTCGTCCCGGGCCGCGTGCGCACCTGGCCGCTCGCAGCGTCCGCGCGTTCGTATTCGAAGCCCGCGGGCAGCACGATCTGGGCGCGCACCTCTTCACCCGTCACCGGGTTGCGGATCGGCTCGACGCGCGCCTCGAAGAGGCCCTCGACCTCGATGCGCGCCGTGCGCGCGCCGAGGTCGGCCTCGATGCGGATCGGCTTGAAGAGCGGCGCGTGGACCTTCGAGTAGGTGGACGCGAACACGTTGAAGATCGTCGCGCCGGGTTCGGTTTCCTCACCCGACATGATCTTGAGCAGCGCCTCGCGCTGCGCGCCGTTCGCGCGCACGTCGATGATCGGCTGCGCCTGTCCGTCGCCCAGGTGGATGGCTTGCGGCCATGCGAACAGGCCGCCGAAGGCGAGTCCGTCGAGCGAGGTCGCGCCGAAGTGACCGCGATCGACCTGGAAGAACACGCCGGCCTGGCAATGGCCCTGCGTCGGTGGCGACATGAACTGGCAGGGGCAGCCCCATGCGCAGTTGCAGTTGGTGACGTCGTATCCCTGGATGCGCCAGTCGACTCGGGACATGGGCCTTCTCCTCGGATCAGCCGTTCGCCACCTGCGGTTGCGGCAGCGGGTCGAGCTGCACTTCGGTTTCCTCGACTGCCACGGCGGGCAGGCGGGTGAGCAGTGGGAACGGCCCGTCGCCATGCAGGCGCTGGCCGTTGTTCACGAGCCAGCGCTCGATGTGGCGGCGAAAGCGCACGACGGCTTCGGCCCGCAGTTTCGCGAGGATTTCCTCACCGCCCAGCTTTTCCTGGGTCGCCGGGACCTGCCACCACCACTGCAGGCGGTCGAGCCGCTCGCCGTCCCGGTAGGGCAGCGTGATAGTGAATCGCCGGCCGATGCGCGTCTGCGCCGTTTCGGCGTGGGCGAAATAGTCCTCGAGTGCGCGGGGCAATTCGACGTGCGACATCCGTGTGTCCGGAAGGCAGCAGGATTCAGCCCATCATAGCGCGTATTGCGCGAGTTCGAGCTTGCCAATTTGATTTCGATGCACTTCGTCCGGTCCGTCCGCAAGCCGGAGCGTGCGCGCCTGTGCGTACGCATAGGCGAGGCCGTGGTCGTCGCAGACGCCGCCGGCGCCGTGCGCCTGGATCGCCCAGTCGATCACCTGGCAGGCCATCTGCGGCGCCGCCACCTTGATCATCGCGATTTCCTTCGCGGCGACCTTGTTGCCCACGGTGTCCATCATGTGCGCGGCCTTCAGCACGAGGAGGCGCGCCTGGTCGATCAGGATGCGCGCCTCGGCAATCCGCTCGAGCGTGACGGTCCGTGCCGCGATCGGCTTGCCGAAGGCGACGCGCGACAGCGAGCGGCGGCACATCTTGCCGAGCGCGCGTTCGGCAAGGCCGACCAGGCGCATGCAGTGGTGGATGCGGCCGGGGCCGAGGCGGCCCTGCGCAATCGCGAACCCGTCGCCCTCCTGCTGCAGGAGGTTCGCGGCGGGCACGCGCACGTCCTCGAAGAGCACCTCGCCGTGGCCATGCGGGGCGTCGTCATAGCCGAACACCGGCAGCGAGCGCAGGACCGTGAGGCCCGGCGTGTCGCGCGGCACCAGGATCATCGACTGCTGGCGGTGGCGCGACGCATGCCGCGGGTCGGTCTTGCCCATCACGATGAAGAGGGCGCAACGCGGATCGGGCGCGCCCGAGCTCCACCATTTGCGCCCGTTGATCACGTACCCGTCGCCCTCGCGGACGATCGAGGTCTCGATGTTGGCGGCGTCGCTCGAAGCGACAGCCGGCTCGGTCATCGCGAAGCACGAGCGGATCTCGCCCGCGAGCAGCGGCACGAGCCACCGATGCTGCTGTTCGGGCGTGCCGTAGCGTTCGAGTACCTCCATGTTGCCGGTGTCGGGCGCCGAGCAGTTGAACACTTCGGGCGCCCAGGTCACGCGCCCCATCGCCTCGCACAGCGGCGCGTACTGCAGGTTCGTGAGGCCGGGGCCGTGCCGCGAGGCCGGCAGGAAGAGGTTCCAGAGACCCTGCGCGCGTGCCTTCGGCTTCAGTTCATCGACGATGCGGGTCGGCTGCCAGCGATCGCCCTCGGCGACCTGGGCATGGAACTCGTTCTCGCGCGGGTAGATGTGTTCGTCCATGAACGCCGTGAGGCGCGCGAGCAGGTCCCGCGTCCGTGCGTCGTATTCGAAGTCCATGACCCTGTACCCCGGTCAGGCGATGAGGTATCCGCCGTCGACGTTGAGTGCCACGCCGGTCGTGTAGCTGGCCGCCGGCGAGACGAGATAGAGCACGGCGCCCGCCATTTCGTCGGGCTGCGCGACGCGGTTCATCGGCACGTGCGGCAGCACCTTCTGGAGCATGGCGGCATTGCGCGTGAGCGCCGCGGCGAACTTCGTGTCGGTGAGGCCCGGCAGCAGTGCGTTGACACGGATGCCCTGCTGGGCGCACTCGCGCGCGAACGCCTTGGTCATCGCGATGACCGCCGCCTTGGTGATCGAATAGACGCCTTGCAACGGCCCCGGTATCACGCCGTTGATCGAGGCAACGTTGACGATGCTGCCGCCGCCGCCCTTCGCCATCAGCTTTGCGGCGGCCTGCGACATGAAGAAATAACCGCGGATGTTCACGTCCACGGTCTTCTGGAACGCACCCGGGTCGATCGAGGTGATCGGGCCGAAGTGCGGGTTCGTCGCGGCGTTGTTGACGAGGATGTCGAGCCGGCCGTGGCTCGCCTCGATCGCCGCCACGGCCTGCTCGATCTGCGCGAGCTCGCCGATGTGGCAGGCGAGCGCCGTGGCGTCGCCGCCGGCCTCGCGAATCGACGCGGCGACGGCCTCGCATGCGTCGAGCTTGCGGCTCGAGACGATCACTCGCGCGCCCGCGGCGGCGAGCGTGCGCGCGATCGACTCGCCGATGCCGCGCGATGCGCCGGTGACGAGCGCGACGCGGCCCGAGAGGTCGAACGAGGGAGCGCTGCCCATGAGGTCATCGTAGCCGAGAACGCCCGGAGTGGTGCCGGGTTTTCGGTTGTTCGGTTATTGCGGGCGGACGCCCAATAACCGAATAACCGAAAACCCGGCACCAACTCTACTTCCTGAGCTTGCTCGCCCGCGTCAGCCCCGCCTCGCCGAAACGGCGGCGGATGGCATCGAGCGTGGCGTCGAGGGGCGCCGGCTGCGGCACGCTGCCCGCCGCGAAGAGGTCGAGCTGCGTCGTGGGCGCGAGATCCGACACACCGACGCCGAGCAGCCGCACGCGGGCGCGCGGGTACTCGGCGCGCCAGCGGCGCAACAGGTCGGAGGCCGCGCGGCCGATGACCCGGCTGTCCTGCGTCGCGGGCTCGAGCTGCTGCTGGCGCGTGAAGGTGGCGAAATCGGCGCGCCGCACTTTCACCGCGACACAACCCGCCGCGAGCTGCTTCGAGCGCAACCGCCCGCTCGTGCGGTCGGCAAGCGCGAGCAACTCCGATTCGAGTCGCGCGGGGTCGGCGATGTCGGTATCGAAGGTCTCCTCCGCGCTGATCGACAGGTCGTCGCGCTCCGCGACGACCGGGCGGTCGTCGAGGCCTGCGGCGCGCTCGCGCATGCGCGCGATGTCGCGCCCGAACAGCGGGCGCAGCACCGAGTCCGGCGCGCGCCGCAGTTCGCCGAGCGTCGCGAGCCCCGCGCGCTCCACTTCATCGCCCTTCTTGCGCCCGAGGCCGGGCAGGCGGCGAATGGAAAGATCATCGAGCCTGCCGGGCAGCGCCGAGGCGGAAATGACCGTGAGTCCGTCGGGCTTCTCGAGGTCCGATGCGATCTTCGCGACCAGCTTGTTCGGCGCGACCCCGACCGATGCCGCGAGCTGCGTGCGCGCGCGGATCGTCGCCTTGATCCAGCGTGCGATCGTCACCTCGTCGCCGTGCAGCGCGCGGCTGGCCGTGACGTCGAGGAAAGCTTCGTCGAGCGACAGGCCCTCGACGAGCGGCGTCACTTCGTGGAATACCGCGAATACCTCGCGCGACACGTCCTTGTAGTGCGCCATGCGCGGCGCAATGCACACCGCCTGCGGGCACAGCGCGAGGGCGCGGCTCATCGGCATCGCGGAATGCACGCCGTAGCGGCGCACCACGTAGTTCGCCGCGGCTACCACCCCGCGCGCGCCGGTGCCGCCGACGATCACCGGCCGCCCCTTCAGGCCCGGGTCGTCGCGCTCCTCGACCGACGCGTAGAACGCGTCCATGTCGACGTGCAGGATCGCGCGTTCGCGCGCGGCGGCCATCAGAGTGTCGCGACGCTGTAGAGGACCGTGAAGACCAGCATGACGAGGCTCACGACGAAGTACACCCCGCCCATGAACAGGTACTTGGCGAGCGTGCGCCGGCGCCCCTGGCCGTAGAACACGCGCATCGCGCGAAACAGGTACCAGGCGAGCCAGAGCGATACCGCGCCCGCCAGCAGGCTCGCGGCGAGCCCGCCTCGCAGCAGCCAGAATACCGGCAGCAGCAGGGTGCCGAGGAGAAAGACCATCGCGTGGTTGTGGATGAAGAAGAGCAGGTGCTCGACGTAGTAGCGGCGCGGCCGCCAGTAGAGCAGCAGCATGAACGCCGCGATCAGCGGCAGCAGGAAGAACATCGCGCGCGGCACGTTGTGCGCGAAGGCGCGCCCCAGGGCGCTCTTGTCGGCGAGCGACTTCTGGCATCCGAGGGTGAGCCGCGGCTGCAACCAGGCGCGGCCGGGACCGTCGTACGACAGTTCATCGCAGGAGACGCCCGCGACGACCGGCGCGTCGGCCTTGGCATCGGCATCGGCATCGGCATCGCGCGACGCCGCGCGGGCGCGCTGCGCCTCGAGCGCCCGTTGCCCGATGGCGAGCGCGGCCTTGCGCTCCGGGCTCGTCGCGGGCGCGGCTGCCTGCGTGGCGATGTCGCCGAGGCGCGCGTCGATACTCCGTTCTTCCGGTCCGCTCGTCATGTCGAGCCGCACGATCTGCATGTCGGGCAGCACGGCGAGCACGAGGAAGAACAGCAGGCTCACCACGATGTAGAGCCGAAACGGCGGCAGGTAGCGCTGCCGGCGACCCGCGAAGAACTCGCGCGTCAGGAAGCCGGGGCGCACGAGCAGCGGCCACAGGGTCTTCCAGACGCGCGAATCGGCGTGCGTCAGGCCCTCGAAGGCCTCGGCGAGGAAATGCCCGAGCGAATGCACGTGCCGGTCGTCGCGCTGGCCGCAGGCCGCGCAGTAGCGGCCGGCGAGCGGCGCGCCGCAGTTGAGGCAGCGCGCGGCTGCGTCGGCGGTGGCTACGCTCGCGGCCTCGTTCACGCGGTGCGGATGTCGGCGGGGTGCGCGCTGCGGTCGGGCTGCGCCTGCACGCCGAGTTCGTGCGGCGCGAAGTCGTCGACGTTGATCAGGTGCATCACCTTGCGGTCGAAGTCACGCAGCAACGCGGCTTCGGTCTCGGAGAGGATGCCGAGCGCCAGGCCCTGCTGGATCTGGCCGGGCAGGTCGAGCGCCGTGATCCGGCCGGTCTTGACGCCCTCGACGCGCAGCCGCTTCTCGAGCGGCTCCGCGGTCTGCGACAACACCAGCGCTTCCTGCAGCAGGCCGAGCGGGTTGCCGGGCTCGAGCGTGCGGTAGACGGATTCGCACAGCCGGTCGCGCGTGTCGGAGGGCATCGACACGAGTTCCGCGAGCTGGCGGCCGAGTCGGTCGCCGGGCGCGAAATACGTGAGGCCACGCGGGAAGATCAGCGCGCGCATCAAGCCCGCGAGGAAGGCGTTCGGGAAATTTCGCAGGAAGCCGTGCAGCTGCTCCTGCGCGGTGTACAGCAGGTCGCGGCAGGCCCACTCGACGACGGGCAGGTCGGCCTCGGGCTTGCCCTGGTTCTCGTGGTGCTTCAGCACCATCGAGGCGAGGTACATGCACGAGAGCACGTCGCCGAGCCGCGCCGACAGGCTTTCCTTCTTCTTGAGATAGCCGCCGAGCGTCAGCATCGCGACGTCGACGGCAAAGGCGAACGACGCGCTGAAGCGCACGATGTGCTGGTAGTAACGCGCGGTCGGCCCCTGCACGGGCTTCCTCGTGAAGCGCGCGAGCGTGAGTGCCATCACGAGCGAGCGCACGGCGTTCGAGATCGCGAAACCCATGTGGCCGAACAGCGCGCGGTCGAACTCGTCGACGCCGGCCTTGCGGTCCGGGTTGCGCGCGGCCGTCATCTCGCGCATCACGAACGGATGGCAGCGGATCGCGCCCTGGCCGAAGATCATCAGGTTGCGCGTCAGGATGTTCGCGCCTTCCACCGTGATCGCGATCGGCACGGACTGGTAGCCGCGCGCGAGGTAGTTGTTCGGCCCGAGCATGATGCCCTTGCCGCCCTGCACGTCCATCGCGTCGTCCGCGACCTGCCGGCCCATCTCGGTCACGTGGTACTTGAGCATCGCGGCGGGCACGGAGGGTTTCTCGCCGCCGTCGATCGCGCCCGCGGTCACCGAGCGGCCCGCGTCCATGATGTAGGTGTAGCCCACCATGCGCGCGATCACGGCCTGCACGCCCTCGAACTTGCCCACCGGCATGTTGAACTGGCGGCGGACGCGCGCGTACGCACCGGTCGCGAAGACGCCCGCTTTCGCGCCGCCCGTGGCGTTCGAGGGCAGCGAAATGCAGCGGCCGACCGAGAGCTGCTCGACCAGCATGCGCCAGCCCTGGCCGACCATCGGCGTGCCGCCGATGATGGTGTCGAGCGGCACGAACACGTCGTGGCCTTCGATCGGGCCGTTCTGGAACGGGATGTTGAGCGGGAAGTGGCGCCGGCCGATGGTGATGCCGGGCGTGGTGCGCGGGATCAGCGCGCAGGTGATGCCGAGGTCCGTTTCGTCGCCGATGAGCTTGTCCGGATCGAACATCCGGAACGCGAGGCCGACCACGGTCGCGATCGGCGCGAGCGTGATGTAGCGCTTCGAGAAGTTGAGGCGCAGCCCGACGATCTCCTTGCCCTGCCACAGCCCCTTGCAGACGACGCCGGTGTCGGGAAGCGAGGCGGCATCGGAGCCGACGCGCGGGCCGGTGAGCGCGAAGCAGGGGATTTCCTCGCCGCGCGCGAGCCGCGGCAGGTAGTAGTCCTTCTGCGCCTCCGTGCCGTAGTGATTGAGGAGTTCGGCGGGCCCAAGCGAGTTCGGCACGGCGACCGTCGACGACGCGGTCGTGCAACGGCTCGCGAGCTTCACGAGCACGCAGGAATGCGCGTAGGCGGAGAACTCGAGCCCGCCGTACTTCTTCGGGATGATCATCGCGAAGAAGCCCTTCGCCTTGATGTAATCCCAGACCGCGGGCGGCAGGTCGCCGCGCACGTGCGTGATGTCCCAGTCGTCCAGCATCCGGCACAGTTCTTCGCAGGGGCCGGCGAGGAAGGCCTGTTCCTCGGCCGAAAGTCGCGGCGGCCGGGTCGCGAACAGCTTGTCCCATTTCGGCGCGCCGGTGAACAGCTCGCCGTCCCACCACACCGTACCGGCCTCGAGCGCCTCTCGCTCGGTCTGCGACATCCGCGGCAGCATGCGCAGGTAAGCCTTCATGAAGGGGCGCGTGACCAGCGCCTTGCGCAGCGGGCGGAAGGCGAAGAACCACAGCAGCGCCAGCATCACCCACAGGATGCCCTTCCAGATGCCGGCCGGGTGTCCGTACACCGTGTAGGCGGCCAGCAGCACGGTGAAGGTCGCCGCGAACGCGACCAGCGACAGGCGCTTGTAGGCGAGGAACAGGACCGCCGCGATGAAGAGCAGCGTGATGATGCCGCCCACCTGGGTGACGGCGAACGCCGCGGCCGCGACGAGCAGGATCGTGATGAACACACCGAGCATGAGCCGTCTCCCGCCTTACTTGTCGATCTTCGTGATTTTCGAGCCCTCGAATGTCAGGTTGTACATCAGGCCCTTCCCGGAAAAGATGAAGCCGATGATCGGCTTGCGCGCCGTGTTCGTGTCGATCGTGCCGCCCGCGCCGAGCGTCGCGAGCGCGACGCTGCCGTCGACGCCCGCCTTCCAGCCCTCGCTGCCGCGGAAGGCCTGCAGCGCCTCCGCGGTCATGAAGAGGATGATCTCGGTGCGCGCCTGCGCGCCGAGCTGCAGGCCGATCGAGGCGGCGGCGATGTTGTAGTACGCCACCGTCTTGCCGCCGACCTGCAGCGCACCCTCGCCGTACTCGCCGCCGACACCGAGGCCGGCCTTGATCACCCGCGGGAACACCAGCACGCCGTGCGCTTTCGCCGCGAGTTCGGCGCCCGCCGACGTGTGCTTCGCGAGTTCCGCGCGCGCTTCCTTCACTTTGGCGTCGAGCTCGACTTGCGAGTCGGCCCAGGCGTGGGGAGCGGCGAGCGCGGCGAGGCACACGGCAGCGAGCAACGTCTTCATGCAAGCAACTCCTTGACTCCGTCGCGCTCTTCGCGCAACTCGGCGAGTGTAGCGTCCATCCGCTTGCGGCTGAACTCGTCGATCGAGAGGCCCGGGACGATCTGGTAATCCCCGTTCCGGGTGGTCACCGGGTACGAATAGATGACGCCTTCCGGGATGCCGTAGCTGCCATCCGACGGCACGGCCATGCTGAGGTAGTCGCCGGGCGTCGAACCGCGGAACCAGTCGCGCACGTGGTCGATCGCGGCCGACGCGGCCGACGCCGCGGACGAGGCGCCGCGCGCCTTGATGATCGCCGCGCCGCGCTGCTGCACGACCGGGATGAACGTGCCCTCGAGCCACGCCTGGTCGACGAGCGATTTCGCCGGCTTGCCGCCGACGAGCGCGTGCGACACGTCGGGGTACTGCGTCGCCGAGTGGTTGCCCCAGATGATCATGCGCTGGATCGAATTCACGTGCGTGCCGGTCTTCTCCGCGAGCTGCGACAGCGCGCGGTTGTGGTCGAGGCGCGTCATCGCGGTGAAGTTGCGCGGATTTAGGTCCTTCGCGTTCGCGCGTGCGATCAGCGCGTTCGTGTTCGCGGGATTGCCGACCACGAGCACCTTCACGTTGCGGTCCGCGGCTTCATTGAGGGCCTTGCCCTGGGCCGAGAAGATCTGCGCGTTCGCGAGCAGCAGGTCCTTGCGCTCCATGCCCGGGCCGCGCGGCCGCGCGCCGACGAGCAGCGCCGCGTGACAGTCGCGAAACGCCACCTTCGCATCGTCCGTCGCCACGATTTTCTGCAGCGTCGGGAACGCGCAGTCCGACAGCTCCATCAGCACGCCTTGCAGCTGCGGCAACGCCGGCGTGATTTCAAGGAGATGCAGGTTGACCGGCTGGTCGGCACCGAAGAGGGCGCCGGAGGCGACACGGAAGGCGAGCGCATAGCCGATCTGGCCGGCGGCACCGGTGATCGCGACATTCAAGGCAGTTTTCATGAGGGCTCCGCGGAAAGGGGCCGTAGATTCTACAGAAATCAAGCAGTTACGTTAAGGGCGCATTGGGGTGTTGACACTGAACTAGTGTTGTAGTTATATATAACACCAAGACGAAGGCCGATTGCAGGGTGCAACGGCCAGGACAGTAAGCCCTAAGGAGACAGACATGAGCACCTCGACCCAGAACTTCACGGTTGCCCTCGGCGCTGCGGTCATCGCGATCGTCCTGACGGTGGCCTCCAGCCTCACCTTCGTGAGCTCGACCAGCGTGGCCCGGGTGGTGGTGGATGCGCCCCAGGCGATTCACCTCGCCGCGAGCAAGTAAGGCGTTCTGCTAGATTAGCCCTCTACAGCACGGCAACCGCCATGTCTCAGGAGATCTCGGGCAGCATGGATCCGCAGTGGGACGACAGCCAGCCGATCTATCGCCAGCTGCGCGATCGCGTGGTGGCGATGATCCTGGAAGGCGTCCTGAAGGAGGGCGACCCGTTGCCCTCGGTGCGGAACGTCGCGGCCGAGTTTCGCCTGAACCCGCTGACCGTGCTGAAGGGCTACCAGCAGCTCGTCGACGAACAGCTTGTCGAGAAGCGCCGGGGCCGCGGCATGTACGTCAATGCCGGGGCGCGCAAGGCGCTGATGAAGGACGAGCGGCAACGCTTCATCGAGGACGAATGGCCCCGCGTCTACGCGACGATCCAGCGGCTCGGGTTGTCGACCGACGAACTCTTCGCGGCCACGCCCGCCCCGACCCAGACGCTGTCACCCGCAGGGAACGACGATGACAAGCACGAGTGACACCCCGGTCATCGCGGCGCGCGGACTCGCCAAGTCCTACGGCAAGCTGCGCGCCCTCGACGGCGTCGATTTCACGGTAGGCGCCGGCCGCATCGTGGGCCTGATCGGCCCGAACGGGGCCGGCAAGACGACCGCGCTGAAGGCGATCCTCGGCCTCGCGCAGTTCGAAGGCGAGCTGTCGGTGCTGGGTCGCGATCCGTCCTCGGCGCGCGACGCGCTGATGCAGGACGTCTGTTTCATCGCCGACGTGGCGGTGCTGCCGAAGTGGCTGCGCGTGTCGCAGGCGCTCGATTACGTCGCCGGCGTGCATCCGCGCTTCGATCGCGCGCGCGCCGAAGGCTTCCTGAAGACCACCGACATCAAGGCGAAGAGCCGCGTGCGCGAGCTCTCGAAGGGCATGGTCACGCAGCTGCACCTCGCGCTGATCCTCGCGATCGACGCGCGCCTGCTCGTGCTCGACGAGCCGACGCTCGGCCTCGACCTGCTCTTCCGGCGCCAGTTCTACGACACGCTGCTGAACGATTATTTCGACAAGGACCGCACGATCCTCCTGACGACCCACCAGGTCGAGGAGATCGAGAACCTGCTCACCGACGTGCTGTTCATCCAGCACGGCCGGATCGTGCTCGACAGCGCCGTCGAAAACCTCGGCGAGCGCTTTCGCCAGCTCACCTGCGCGCCCGACCAGCTCGAGCGCGCGCGCGCGCTGAACCCCTTCTACTCGCGCGAAGTCTTCGGTCGCACGGCGCTGTTCTTCGAGGGCCGGCCCGACGCGGAACTGGCGCCGCTCGGCGAACTGCGCACGCCGTCGATCGCCGACCTGTTCGTCGCCAAGATGCAGGGAGCGACCCCGTGAAAGCCATGCCGATCCTGATGCGCCGCGAATTCTGGGAGCACCGGGCGCTGTGGGCCGCGCCGCTCGCGATGGCGGTGATCCTCGTGCTGGTCGCGATCTTCGGCCGCTTCGAGATGGCGACCATGACCGCGCTCAGCACGGAACAGGCCCGCGCGATCCTGGGCGTGACCGTCTGGGCGATGAGCCTCGTGATCTTCCTGATCGCGGGCATCGTGCTGTCGTTCTACCTGCTCGACTGCCTCTACTCGGACCGGCGCGACCGCTCGATCCTTTTCTGGAAGTCGCTGCCCGTGTCCGATGCGGCCACGGTGCTCGCGAAGTTCGGCGTCGCGATCGTGGTCGTGCCGCTCGGCGCTTTCGCGCTCGCGATCGTCACCGACCTCGCGGTGCGCGGCATCCTGACGCTGCGCACCGGCGCGGGGCTCATGGTCGAGCACTTCCCGCTGTGGGACGGCTGGGCCTGGCTGCAGACCCAGGCGCTGCTCGCGTTGCTGCTCGCGGCGTCGCTCCTGTGGTACGCGCCGCTCGCCGCCTACCTGCTCGTGGTGTCGGCCTGGGCGCGCCGCAACGTGATGCTGTGGGCCGTGATGCCGCCGCTCGTGGTTGCCCTGGTCGAGCGCCTCGCGCTGCATACGTCCCATGCCTGGGACTTCATCTCGGGCCGCCTCGAGCCGGCCTTTCCGGCCATGGCGGGCGTCGAGGCGCAGATCCGCGCCTCGATCGTGACGATCCATCGCGACCACATCGTGTCGATGCCGCGCCTCTTCGAGCAACTCGACGTGGCCCCGATCTTCTTCAACGTGCAGATGCTGCTGGGTCTCGTCGCCACCGCCGCGCTGCTCTATGGCGCGATCCGGCTGCGGCGCTGGCGCGACGACGGCTGACTACCGCCGGATTTCGGTCGTCACGCGGCCCGCGGGCCGGTTAGACTTTTCCGATGCACCTGTCCGCGGAGCACACAGACGGACGCCTGACACTGCGCCTCGCCGGCGACTGGCGGGCGCGCGAGTTGCCCGCGATCCGCGCGGAGCTGGCGGCGCTGCCGTTGCACGCCGTGCGGGAAATCGCGATCGACGCGCGCGGCGCGCGCCGGCTGGACCTCTCGGGTGCCTGGCTGCTGCGCGAGTTCCTCGACCAGGCGTCCGCCGACGGGGCGCGACGGGTCGGTTTCGTCGGCGAGGCGCCCGCGCAGCTCACGCTGATCGATCGCACGCGCGCCGGGGAGGCGCAGGCCACCCAGGCCCCGCGCAAGGACGCGGGCGACCAGTCGCCCGTCGTGGCCGTCGGGCGCACGGCGGTCGGGCAGTGGCGGGGCTTCGCGGACGGGCTCGAATTCCTCGGGCGCCTCACCGTGCAGGCGGGGCGCGCCGGGCGCAGCCTGCGGCGCCTGCGCCCCACCTCGATCGCGCGCCACGTGTACGACACGGGCATCACCGCGATCCCGATCGTCGCGCTGATCGCCTTCCTCATCAGCGTGATCATCGCCTACATGAGCGCCCAGCAGCTGCGCAGCTTCGGCGCCGAGGTCTACGTGGTCGACCTCGTCACGATCGGCGTGCTGCGCGAGCTCGGCGTGCTGCTCACCGCGATCATCGTCGCGGGCCGCTCGGGCAGCGCGTTTGCCGCGGAGATCGGCGCGATGAAGCTCAACGAGGAAGTCGATGCGCTGACGGCAACCGGGGTCGAGCCGATCGAGGTGCTGGTGCTGCCGCGTGTCGTGGGCCTGATGATCGCGCTGCCGCTCCTGACGGTGATCGCCGACGGCGTGGGCCTCGCGGGCGGCGCGCTGCTGTGCAAATGGCTGCTCGACATGCCGATCATCCAGTACTTCGCGCGCGTCGAGGATGCCATCTCCGCGACCACCTTCTGGGCGGGCCTCGTCAAGGCGCCGGTGTTCGCCGCGCTGATCGCGACGGCGGGCACCTACCGGGGGCTGCAGGTGCGCAGCTCCTCGCGCGAACTGGGCCGGCTCACCACCGTGGCGGTCGTGCAGGCGATCTTCCTCGTGATCCTCGCCGACGCGCTCTTCGCGGTGCTCTTCATGGAGATCGACTTCTGATGCAGCCGATGATCGAAGCGCGCGGCATCGTCAATCGCTTCGGCGCCCAAGTGGTGCACGACGGGCTCGACATGGTCGCGTACGAGGGCGAGGTCTTCGGCATCGTCGGCGGCTCGGGCACCGGCAAGTCGGTGCTGCTGCGCACGATCCTCGGGCTGCAACGGCCGCAGGCGGGCGAGGTGAAGCTCGAGGGGCGCGACATCACCCACCTGTCGTGGGACGAGCTGCGCACGGCGAAGGCGGGTTATGGCGTCACCTTCCAGCAGGGTGCGCTCTACAGCTCGCTCACCGTGCTGCAGAACATCCAGTTGCCGATGATCGAGCACCTCTCGCTGCCGCCCGACGCGCTCGACGCGCTCGCGCGCCTGAAGGTCGCGATCGTCGGCCTGCCGGCCGATGCGGCCGCGAAGTACCCATCGCAGCTCTCGGGCGGCATGGTCAAGCGCGCCGCCCTCGCCCGGGCGCTGGCGCTCGACCCGCGCATCCTGTTCCTCGACGAGCCGACGGCGGGCCTCGACCCGATCAGCGCGGCGGCCTTCGATGCGCTCGTGATGGCGCTGCAGAAGGACCTCGCGCTCACCATCGTCATGATCACCCACGATCTGGACACGATCTTCCGAACCTGCAATCGTGTCGGCGTGATCGTCGATCGACGCATGGTGAGCGGCACCGTCGGGGAAATCGTGGACAACCCGCATCCGTGGATCCGCGAGTATTTCCACGGCGAGCGCGCGCTGCGCTTCGGAGGCCGGCATGGAGCGTGAAGCCAATTACGCCGCGGTCGGCGCCTTCGTGCTGCTCGTCATCGCGATGGCGGTGCTGTTCGTCTACTGGTATTCCGACAGCGCCGACCGCCGCGACTACACGCGCTACGAGATCTACTTCGACGGCAGCGTGAGCGGCCTGTCGCGCGGCTCGCCGGTGCGCTACCTCGGCGTCGACGTCGGCCGCGTGGTCACGATGCGCGTCGACCAGCGCTCGAGCGCGCGCGTGCAGGTGATCGCCGACATCGATTCCGCGGCGCCCGTGTCCGAGCGCACCGTCGCGCAGCTTTCGCTGCAAGGCGTCACGGGCCTGCTCTACATCGATCTCATCGAGAACCGCGGCAACCTCACGGTCACCGAGCCGGTGCCGAGCGATCGTTACCCGGTGATCGCCTCCGCGCGCTCGAGCATCGACCTGTTCCTGGGCTCGCTGCCGGTGGTCGTCGCGAAGGCGAACGAGGTGCTGACCCGCGTCAATGCGGTGCTGTCGGACCGGAACATCGCCGCGCTCACGAAGACGCTGGCGTCGCTCGACGAAGCGGCCAACCACCTGCCCGGCACGCTGCAGGGCGCCGAGGCCGTGGTCCACGATCTGCGTGCGTCGGCGAAGGATTTCGGCGCGACGATGGCGGGGTTGCGGGCGCTGTCCGAGAAATCGGGGCCCGACGTCAGCGAGGCACTCACCCGCATGCGCGTCGCCGCGGACCATCTCGCCAATGCGTCGGCGGGCCTCGACCGCTTCGTCGCCGAAAACGAGCGCGAACTGCGTGGCTTCGCGCGCGATGGCCTGCCGGAGATCGAGCGGTTGCTGGAAGACGCCCGCTCGGCGGCCGCCGAGTTCCGCGACCTCTCGCGCAGCCTGCGCGAAGACCCGGGACAACTGGTCTACGAATCGAACTACTACGGCGTGGAGATACCGCGGTGATCCGAACCTTGCTGCAGGCCACGGTGCTCGCCTGCACGCTCGCGCTCGCCGCGGGCTGCAGCGGCACCTTCACCTCGAAGGCCCCCGTGTCGCGGGCGTATGTGCTGCACGCGGCGCCTGCCGCGCAGGAAGCCGCGGCTGCCCCGATGACACCTGCCTTCGACGGCACGCTGCGCGTGGCGCGCGCGAACCCGGGGCCGGGCTTCGAGACCGACCGCGTGCTGCTGCTGCGCGACAGCCGCGAGCTCGACTTCTATTCGACCGGCCACTGGGCCGCGCCGATTCCCGACATGGTGACGGCGCTCGCGATCGAATCGCTGCGCCGCGCCGCGCTGTTCCCGGGCGTGTACGGCGAAGGCACGCCGATGCGCTCGGACTATTTCCTGCAGATCGCCGTGCGCGATTTCGTCGCCGAATATGCGAACGAGGGCGATGCGCCAGTGGCGCGCGTCGTGCTCGACTGCACGCTCGGGCGGCGGCTCGATCGCACCGTCATCGCCACCTTCACCGCGCGGGGGCAGGCGCCCGCAACCGCCAACCGCATGGGCGAAGTGATCGCCGCCTACGAGGCGGCGCTGCAGCAGGCGCTCGCGGAGGTCACCACCTCGCTGGCGGCGGCGAAATGATCGCCGCCGCCAGGAAAGCCCGCTTCAGAAGTTGATGTTGAGGCTCACGCCGTACGTGCGCGGCACGTTCGTGAGGTAACCCACGCGCGCGCTGCGCCCGCGCTCGCGGTCGATCGACAACAGCGCCCGCTCGTCCCACAGGTTGTTGACGAACGCCGCCGCTTCCCAGCGGCCGCTCTTCACGCCAAAGCGCAGGTTGCCGATCTCGTAGGACGGCAGTTCCGCCTGGAACGCGAACGAGTTGATCGTCGGATTGCCGAACGGGATGAAGCGCGCCGAACCCGCCGGCCCGCCGGTCGCGATCAGGCCGAAGTTCGGCTCCTGGTCCGCGAGCTGCGTGTACGACGAGCCGACGTGCTGGAACGTGAACGTGAGGTAGCTCTCGAGCGAGTTGGCCCAGGTCCACGAGTAGGTGGCGCTCGCCGCGGCCTGGAACTCGGGCGCCGTCGGCAGGCGGTTGCCCTTGCGGATGCCCGCGATCGGGCTGCCGCCCGCGAGCTGCGACTTCGTGATCTCCGCGTTGTTGTAGGTCGCGGACAGGCCGAAGTCCCAGTTCTCGCTCGGCCGCGCGAAGAGCTCCACTTCGCCGCCCACCGTGCGTGCTTCCGCATTCAGGATGATGCGCGACGAGCAGGAGCCGGCATCGGCGATCACCTGCAGGCCGTCGATGTCCGTGTAGAACGCCGAGGCGTTGAACTGCACCCGGCCGTCCGCGAGGCGCGTCTTGAGGCCGATCTCGTAGTTCTGGGTCTTCTCGTCGTCCCAGGTCGGGTGGCCGCCGTAGGTGTTGATGTCGTTGCCCTGGCACAGCGTGACGTTGAGCGGGTCGTTGATGCCGCCGAGGCGAAAGCCGCGCGAGACCTGCGCGGTGAGCATCACGTCCTCGGTCGGCCGGAAGGCGAGGATCGCGCGCGGCGAGAAGCCGTCCGAGCTCGTCGAGCCCGGCTGGTTCGTGTAGCCGACATCGGCGAATACGCCGGCGAAGGTGAGCAGGCGGTCTTCCTCGAAGTCGTAGTAGCGCACGCCGCCCGTGAGGCTCCACTGGTCGGTGAATCGCCACGTGCCCTCGCCGAAGAGCGCGAACTGCTGGAAGTCGTAGGTGAGGTGCGAGAAGTAGGGCGTGTTGGGCGGTGCGTTGAAGGTGGCGCTCGTCGCGTTGAAGCGCCGCTGCAGGATCGCGTCGTAGCCCGGTGTCGGCAGGTCCTGCCCGTAGGTGCGATCGACCTGCTGGTAGAAGCCGCCGAGCAGCCACACGAAGGCCCCGTCGCCGTTCGACGCCACCCGCAGTTCCTGGCTGAAGGCTTCGAGCTTGGTCGAATCGATCAGCGGCGAATTGAGGCGCACTTCGGTCGGGAAATAGCCGGTCGGATGGCCGAAGGTGAGGTCGTAGGTCACGCTGCCGGTGAGCTGGCTCGCGTCGCGTGTCACCACGACCTTGCGGTCGGTGTACGAGCTGACCGACGTGAGCGTCGCGCCGCCGAAGTCGTACTCGATCTTGAGGTCGCCGAGCTTGAAGTCGTCGTCGATGCCTTCCCGCAGTTGCGTCACCTGGCCGCGCTCGCCCGGCGTCACCGGCGGCTCGGTGGTCGTGAAGGGGTTGCCGAGGATGCTGTAGGCGTCGATGCGCGGGAAGCCGTCGGTCTCGAGCCTCTGGTAAATGAAGCGCGGCGTGATCGAGAGCCGTTCGACCGGCTGGAACAGCATGGCGATGCGCGCGCCGGACTTCGTGCCGCTGTTGACGTCCTCGCGCGTGGCGCGGCCCGGGTAGACCGAATCGATGAAGCCGGCCATGTCGTTGTAATAGCCGACCGCGCGCAGCGCCGCGCGCTCGCCGAAGGGCAGGTTGACGGCGCCCTTCACCGAGCCGCCGAACTCGCTGTCGGTGCCGGACTGGCCGCCCACCTGCGCCGAGCCCTCGAACTTGCCGAGCTTCGGCTGCGCGGTGATGTAACGCACCGTGCCCGACGACGAGCCGGCGCCGAACAGGGTGCCCTGCGGCCCGCGCAGCACTTCGAGGCGCTCGAGATCGAAGAGGTCGAGGTCGGGCGTGAAGAGCGCGACCGAGATCGGCGACTCGTCGAGATAGATGCCGACCGATTCCTTGACGCCCGCCTGGTCGCGCACGACCTGGCCCGCACTGATGCCGCGGATCGCGACCTGGCTCTGGCCGGGGCCGAGGTCGGTGATCGTGAGGCCGGAGATATTGCGCGCGAGTTCGACGATGTTGCTCGAGCCGGAGCGCTGGATGCCCTGTTCGGTCACGGCCGCGACCGAAAACGGTACGTCCTGGGTGGACTCCGAGCGCTTCTGCGCGGTGACGACCACTTCCTCGAGCGCGACGGTGCGCGACGGTGTTTCCTGGGCACTGAGCGCCGTGGGCAGCGCGGCGATGATCGCAGCGATCCCTGTCCCTGTTCGCTTCCGCATGATTCACTCCCTGTGATGCGGGTCGCGGGGCGACCCGCTGTTGCGTTTTTGCGTCGCGAAATGTTGCGCCATTGCGGGTATCTTTGGAAGCCCCGCAACGCTTGTCGCTTAAAGGGGGCCTCATGCCGGGCGTCGCCGCTGCCATCACCCGCCGACAGGCGTTGACCGTGCTCGCCGGAGCCGGCGCGACCGTGGCGGCAACGCCACAGAGCCGGGCCGCGGACTCGCAGCGCACCGTCCGGTCGCGTGCGGCGGCGCCGTGGGACGTGATCGTCGTCGGCGCAGGGGTCTTCGGTGCCTGGACCGCGTGGGCGCTGCTGCGCCGGCACAAGCGCGTGCTGCTGCTCGACGCCTGCGGCGCCGCGAACAGCCGGGCATCCTCCGGGGGCGAATCGCGCCTCACGCGCTCGATCTACGGTGCGGATGCCGTGTACACGAAGATGGCCGCCGAATCGCTCGCCGACTGGCGCTGGCTCTCGGCGCGCGCGGGACAGCCGATCCTGCATCCCGCGGGCATCCTGATGTACTTCCCGAAGCAGGAGCCGTTCGCCCAGCAAAGCATCGCGATCCATCGCGAACTCGGCCTGCCGCTCGAGGTGTTCGAGCGTGCGGAACTCGCGCGTCGCTGGCCGCAAATGCAATGGGACGGCATCGAGTTCGGCCTGCACCAGGGCGACTTCGGCGTGCTGATGGCGCGCCGCGCGGTGCAGGCGCTCGTGGCCGAGTTCGTCGCGGCGGGCGGCGAGTACCGCGTCGACGCCGTGACTGCGCCGGGCCCCGGGGCGACGCATCCCGAGACCCTGATGACCACGAGCGGTGCCGAGCGCGCGGAGCGCCTCGTGTTCGCCTGCGGGCCCTGGTTGCCGAAGCTCTTTCCCGATCTCCTCGGCACCCGCATCTTCCCGACGCGGCAGGAGGTTTTTTTCTTCGCGCCGCCGCGCGGCGACGAACGTTTCGGCGCGCGGTGCTTGCCGGGGTGGGCCGAATTCGCGGCGGGCGACATCTACTACGGCATGCCCGATCTCGAGAGCCGCGGCTTCAAGATCGCGAACGACGTGCACGGGCCCGCCTTCGACCCCGACACGGGCGATCGCCGCGCGAGCCGCGAGGGCGAAGCCGACGTGCGCCGCTATCTCGCGCGCCGCTTCCCGCTGCTCGCCGACGCGCCGCTGGTCGAGACGCGCGTGTGCCAGTACGAGAACAGCGCGAACGGCGACTTCCTGATCGACCGGCACCCCGCCTTCGGGAACGTGTGGCTCGTCGGCGGCGGGTCGGGGCACGGCTTCAAGCACGGGCCCGCGGTAGGGCGGTATGCCGCGGATCTCGTGTCGGGAGAGGGTGTTCCCGAGCCGCGTTTCTCGCTCGCGAGCAAGGGGAGCGAGCAGCGGCGGGCGGTGCATTGACTCTTCGCGTCAAGACGCCGGGCGATGCCTGCTCCACTCGATGAATGCCGGCAGTTCCATGAGGGGGAGCCGATGGCCGGGGTCGCCTTCGCCGACGCGGACCAAGCCTATCGTATCCATGAAAGCCAGCTCACCCAGTACGGTCATGGTCGCGAGGAGGGCGGCGGCAAATCGTAAATCCTGCGGAACCGGACTACCGCTCTCGAAGTAGACCGCAATGCCCAGGAACCCCAGCTGCGTCGCGTCACGCAATGGTACGAAGCGCAGTTCATCCATGGAAACCTGCAGTCCATCGAGATCGAGTTCAAACTCTCCGGGCGCCGCGGGCTTGAATGCGACCGGGTCGAGACCCGGGATGTCGGGCCTGCGCAGAAACAGTTCTTCGACCGATTGGCGATGGTCCGGGTCGCCGTAAGCCGTCACAACGAGCCTGGTCTGGCCGTCGGGAGATTGGGCAATCTCCATGCCGAGCGCATCGTCATAGGCTGCCAATAGCGCGGCCGCCTCTTCCAGTTTCGAGTCGTGCCCAATAGTGGATTGCTCCGGACGAGCTTTCCACCAGTTCCAGAATGCATTGGCCCGGCGATCTTGTCGCCAGTTCATCGGACCGTGGCCCGCCGCGCGAGCACGACATGCAGCGCATTCGCCGTCGCGGCGTGTTCGGTGCGCTCGAAACCCAGCGCGCCGAGATCGATGCCGGCCAACAGCGACTCCCCCGCGCCGAGCAGGGTGGGGATGATCGCGAGGTGCATCTCATCGATCAACCCCGCGCGCAGATACTGGCGGATCGTGGCGACCCCGCCGCCGATGCGCACGTCCTGGCTTCCGGCGGCCTCGAGGGCCCGCTGGAGCGCCGCGTGCATGCCTTCCGTGACGAAGTGGAAGGTCGTGCCGCCGAAGCCGTCGATGGACACGCTGAACGCGTGCACGCGGATTCTCTGCATGGCTACTCCTTCACGCGCAACACGAGGGCGGCGCCGCAGGCGGCGAGCACGGCACTGTAGCCGAATGCGACGGGTGCACCGAACGCGGTCCACAAGGCGCCGACCATGATGCTCGAGGCGAAGTCGCCGACGCCGTTGACCGTGGCGAGGGTGCCGAACGCCATGCCGTGCTGGGCAGGCGGCACGAGCGCTGCGCAGAACGAATCCTCCAGCGTTTCTTCGATCGCGACGTAGACGCCGCCGAGCGCGAAGACGAGTGCGAGCGTCCACAGGTTCGTCGGCAGCAGCACGATCGCGGCCCCCATGACGGCCGCGAGCAGGTAACCCGCCGCGAGGATGCGCCGCTTGTCGGCGCGGTCCGCAAGCCAGCCCGCGATCATCGCGAACGCGGCGTAGAGCGCGTTGTGCAGCAGGTAGAGCGCCGCGCCGAGGCTCGCGGCGGCCGCGGCGCCATAGGCCGGTGTGAGGCCCTGGACCGCCAGCAGGATCAGTAGCGTATGGGCGAAGTCGCCGAGACCGAAGAGGCCCACCGCGACGAGGAAGCGGCGAAAGGTCGCCGGCAATGCGCGCAGGCTCGCGCCGAAGCGGATGTGCGACACGGTGATCCGCGCCTGTTCGCGCACTACGAACGCCATCAGCGCCGCCGCCGTGAGGCCGGGGATGAGCGTGAGCGCGAACAGCGTCGGGTAGTCGTGACCGGGGAGCGCGAGCAGGGCGAGCGCCGTGGCCGGGCCGATCACCGCGCCCACCGTGTCCATCATGCGCTCGAAGCCGAAGGCGCGGCCGTAGGTCTCCTTCGTCACGGCCGCGGCGAGCAGCGCCTTGCGCACCGGCGTGCGCACGCCGCGGCCCAGCCACGCGGCCGAACGCGCGAACAACACGTGCCAGGCGTTGGCGGCGAGCCCGAAGGCCGCGGTGCCGAGTGCGGTCAGCACGTAACCCGCCACTGCGATGCCTTTGCGGCGGGGCAGCCGATCGGTGTAGTAGCCCGACCCGAGTTTCGCGAGGCTCGAGAGGCCGTCCGAAACGCCCTCGATGACGCCGAGCCAGAGCGCCGCCACACCCATCGAGGCGAGAAAGGTCGGCAGCAGGGTGGTCGCGATCTCGTGCGACCAGTCGCTGCAGAGCGAGGCGAGGCCGATGCCGAGCACGGTGCGGTTGAGCCACGGCGGTGCTCTCATGGCAGCTCCTCAGAAGGTCGACAAGCCCGTCGCTTCCATGAACCGGTAGCCCCAGTAGTGCAACTGCGTGGGGTCGGCGTAGGCGCCGAATTCAGCCGTGTACTCGACGCCCGCGGGCGCGCGGTTGGTCCAGAGGCCATCGAACCACTGCAGCACGGCGAGCTCGAGCGCCGATTCGCGCGGCGTCTCGACCACCACGTTGGCCTCGAGGTTGTAGTCGCGCAGGTTGCGGCGCGTGAGGTTCGCCGAGCCGAGCGTCAGCCAGTAGCCCTCGCGCCCCCGGATGGCGACCAGCTTCACGTGGAACTGCTCGCCGTGCGTGCGGTACCAGCGCAGGCGGATCGCGCCCTCGCTGCCGGCGACGAGTTCCGAGGCGACCGGCCGGTTCGGGATGCCGTTCTTCTCGCGGCCGAAGGCGTCCTTGTTCGGGTCGAGGAGCACCCGCACCGACGCGCCGCGCTCCGCCGCGTCGCGCAGCGCACGCAGCACGCCGCGGTCCGCGAGATAGAACATCGCGATGTCGATCGCATCACCCGCCGCGCAGGCCTGCAGCCGCGCCACGACGGCATCGGCGATGGCTTCTTCGGTGACGATGCGGATGCGGCCGGTCGCGGCCGCGGCCGTTGCCTCCGTCGCGGCGCCCATGGCCGCGGCCGGCACCGGCAACGGCGCGCCCTCCCAGCCGGAAAACCGCGCAATCGCGAGTTCGCTCTCGAGCAGCGGCGCGAGCGCGGGGCCGGTGAGCGTGAGCGCCACGTTCGAGTGCTGGCTGCTCGCGTCGTGAGGGTTCGCGGAGGTGACGAGGCCGTGCAGCACGCCGCCTTCGCCATCGGCGATCAACAGCTTGCGGTGGTTCGCCTTGAAGTTCGCGAGCCGCGCCCAGGCACCGAGCGACACGCCACCCGCTGCTGCATCGAACGGGTTCGGCCAGTCGCCCGGCCCGCCGTGCGCCCACCACGCGATGGCGAGGCGCCAGAGCGCGGAGTACGCGGGGTTCGAGTCGCGCAGGCGATCGAGGTCCGTGACGACCGCTTCGACGCCGGCAGCGCGCAATGTTTCGATCTCGGGCGAGGGCTCGCCGCCATAGACGTCGTTGATCGGGTCGGTGATGAGCAGGACGCGAAACCGCGGGTCCGCGCGCCGCTTGTCGAGCAGCAGGCGGGTGAGCTCGGCCGCGAGCGGGCGATGCACCGGCGCAGCCGTGTTGGCGCCGCGATGTTCGTTGAAGAGGAACATGTCGAGCACGACGAAGTGCTGCGCGGCCGCGATCATCCTGAACGCCGCATCGAAGATCTGCTGGTCGATGATCGGGTGGCCGTAGCCGTCGGCCGCGGTGATGTCGCGCAGGAAACGCACGTCGCCCTCGTGCAGCGCGCTCCATGCACCGTTGACGACGACGCCTTCCGGCATCGGCTTCCAGGTGTTCCACGCGCCGATGAAGACCCAGGCCGCGAGGAAGCCGCCGCCGAGCCAGCGGGCGATGCGCCGGGCCGTGCTGCGCCTAGGCGCGTTGCGCGGCATCGAGTTCCTCGCTGACCGCGAGCCAGCGGTCCTCGAGCGCCGCCGTGCGTTGTGTGATCCGCCCGAATTCCGCGGCGAGCGCAAACTGCGCCGGGTCGGCCATTGCGCGCTCCACCTGCGCCCGCTCCTTCGTGAGCGCCGCGAGCTCGGCTTCGATGTCGCGCAGTTCGGCGCGCAGCGGCGAGAGGCGATTGCGCGCCGCGGCCTCGCGGCGCCGCGCGTCGCGGCGCGATTCGCCGGAGGAAACGCCCGGGCCCGCGCCCGCGCCCGCGACCAGCGCAGCCGGCGCTGCGGCAGCGGGCGTCGCGCCCTTCGCCAGCCACGCCGCGTAGTCCTCGAGGTCACCATCGAACGGCTGCACGACGCCGCCCGCGACGACGAGGAAGCGGTCGCAGGCGCCGCGCAACAGCGAGCGGTCGTGGGACACGATCAGCACCGCGCCCGCGTACTCCTGCAATGCGAGCAGGAGGGCGTTGCGCATCTCGAAGTCGAGGTGGTTCGTTGGCTCGTCGAGCAGCAGCAGGTTCGGACGGCGCGCAACGATGGTCGCGAGCGTGAGGCGCGCGCGCTCCCCGCCCGAGAATCGCCCGACGGGTTCGAACACCCGATCGCCGCGAAAGCCGAAGCGGCCGAGGTGATCGCGCTTCTGCTGCGGCGTCCACCTCGCCACGACCGGTCCGCCGCGCCGCCCGAGTTCCTCGATCGAGGAGCTCGCGACATCGAGCTGCTCCACTTCGAGCTGCGCGAAGAAACCGACCTCGAGGTCGGGCGCGGCCGTGCGCTCGCCCGCGAGCGGCGTGAGGGTGCCGGCGATGGTCTTCATCAGCGTGGATTTGCCCGCGCCGTTCCTGCCGAGCACGCCGATGCGATCGCCCGGGTCGAGCGAAAGGCTGGCGCCCGCGAAGATGCTGCGCTCGCCGTAGCCGGCACCGACCCGATCGAGCGCGACGAGCGGCCGCGGCAACTTCGCGGGCACCGGGAATTCCCACGCAAAGGACTCTTCGCCCTGCGCCTCGATGATCGACGGCAGCCGCGCGAGCCACTTGAGGCGGCTCTGCACCTGCCGCGCCTTGCTCGCCTTCGCGCGAAACCGGTCGACGAAGTTCTCGACGTGGGCGATCTCGCGGCGCTGGCTGTCGGCAAGCGCGGCATTACGCTCGCGCGCGGCGGCCCACTGGCGCTCGAAGGCCGAGTAGTTGCCGCTGTACGCGGTGAGCCGGCCGTTCTCGATGTGGATCGTGCGGCCCACGATCGCATCGAGGAACTCGCGGTCGTGCGAGACGACGAGCAGCGTGCCGCGGTAGGCGCGCAGCCAGCCTTCGAGCCACAGCACCGCGTCGAGGTCGAGGTGGTTGGTCGGCTCGTCGAGCAGCAGCACGTCCGAGCGGCGCATCAGCGCGCGCGCAAGCGCCGCGCGCATGCGCAGGCCGCCGGAGAACACCTGCAGCGGGCGCTCGAGGTCGTCCGCTTCGAAGCCGAGGCCGGTCGCGAGCGAGGCTGCGCGGCTGCGCGCGCCGTAGCCGCCCGCGGCATCGTAGTCGGCATGCAGCTGCGCCTCGCGATGGCCGTCGCCGGCGGCGTGCGCGGCGGCGATGGCGTGTTCGATCCGCACGAGTTCGGTGTCGCCTTCGCGCACGTACTCGATCACGGCCTGCGCCGAATCGGGCACGGACTGTTCGACGACCGCGATGCAGAGCGAGGGCGGCGCGGTGTAGTCGCCGAGGTCGGGCGCGAGTTCGCCGCGGATCAGCGCGAGCAGGCTCGACTTGCCGGAACCGTTGCGACCGACGATGCCGACCTTGTCGGCGCGGAACACGCCGACGGTGGCCGCCTCGAACAGCACGCGGCTGCCGCGCCGCAGCCGAACGTCGCGCAGGTTCAGCATGATGCGGGTACGCGGTTCAGGCGGAGAGCCCCGCGGCCGCGGCCGCGGGCGGGATCATCGCAGCGAACGGCGCGTGGCCGTCCTGCTGCTGTGCCAGCAGAGCGAGCAGCGCCTCGAGCGGCATCGAGTCGCCGAACAGGCGCCCTTGCCCGTAATAGCAGTGGTGGTCGCGCAGGAATTCGAGCTGCCGCGGGGTCTCGATGCCTTCGGCTATCACGTCCATGCCGAGGCTGCGGCCCATGTCGATGATCGTGCGCACGATCGTCGCGTCGCCCGGCTGGTCGGTGACGTTCTGCACGAACGACTGGTCGATCTTGAGCGTGCCGATCGGGAACTGCTGCAAAGCCGACAGCGACGAATAGCCGGTGCCGAAGTCGTCGATCGACAGGTGCACGCCCATGGCATGCAGTTCCCCGAGCAGGTGCACGGTGCGGCGCGCGTCGGCCATCAGGGTCGACTCGGTGATCTCGAGCTCGAACGCCGACGGCGCGACGCCGTGGCGGCGGAACACCGAGCGGCAGCGCACGATGAAGGAGGCCTGGCGCAACTGCTTCAGCGACAGGTTGAGGGAGATGCGGCCCGGATCGGCGATCTCGCGGCGCAGCGCGCGGTAGTCGAGGCAGACGCGGTTTAGCACCCACTCGCCGATCTCGAGGATCAGGTTCGACTCTTCCGCGAGCGGGATGAACTGGCCGGGCGGGATGTCGCCGTGGCCGGGCAGGCGCCAGCGCAGCAGGCCCTCGGCGCCGACGATGTGCCCGGTGCGCAGGTCGACCTTCGGCTGGTAGTTGACGATCAGCTCGTCGCGCTCGAGCGCGCGCCGCAGCTTGCTCTTCAGCATCAGGCGCTCGACCGAGGCCGCGTTCATCTCCGGCGCGTAGAACGCGAAGGTGTTGCCGCCGTTCTGCTTCGAGTAGTACATCGCCGCGTCGGCATTGCGGATCAGGTCGATCACGTTCTCGGCGTCGCGCGGGCAGAAGGCGATGCCGATGCTCGCGGTCAGGTAGAGCTCGTGCTGGCCGAGCTGGAAGATCTTGCCGATCTCGGCCAGGATCGTGCGCGCGAGCTGCCCGACCGGGCCGCGATGGTCGGCGTCCCCCGCGAGCGAGTCGATCAGCACCGCGAATTCGTCGCCAGCGAGCCGGCCGACGACCGAATCCTTCGGCAGCACCCGCGTCAGCCGCTCGGTCAGGATCTCGAGGGTGCGATCGCCCGCGGCGTGGCCGAAGGTGTCGTTGACTTCCTTGAAATGGTCGACGTCGAGGTACAGCAGCGCCACGGCCTGGCGATTGCGCAGCGCGCGCGCGATCGACTGCTGCAGCAGGTGCTGGAACTGCATGCGGTTCGGCACTTTCGTCAGCGCGTCGTAGCGGGCGAGGTAACGGATGCGCCGCTCGGCGCGCTTGCGGTCCGTGATGTTGCGCGCCACGAAGATGCTGCCGCGAAACTGCGGGTCGTCGGTCGCGATCGGGGAGCCGGTGAGCGCGACCGGGATCGTCTGCCCCTTGCGCGTGCGCACCACGGCCTCGCGTGTCTCGCTCGCGGCCTGCAGCACGTCGAAATGCTCGCGATCCGGGCCGTCGAGCAGCGAGACGATGCTGCGGCCGTTCAGCTCCTCCTCGCCGTAGCCGAGCAGGCGCTGCGCCGCGAGGTTCGCGACCCGGATGATGCCCTCGGGCGAGGTGACGAACACCGCGTCGGTCATGCCGGTCAGCACGCTGTTGAGGTAGTTCTTCGTGATCGTCGTCTGGCGCAGCTTGTGGCGCATGCGTTCGAGCGCCTGCTGCAGCTCGCCGAGTTCGTCGCGGCGCGCGATGTCGGTGGGGCGCGAGAGATCGCCCTGGCCGATGCGGTCGGCGGAGCGGATGAGCGCCGTGATCGGCCGCTCGATGCCGCGCGCGGCCCACCAGGCGAGCGCGACGGCGGTGACGAGCCCGATCATCAGCACGCCGCCCAGCATGAACAATGCGCGGCGCAGCGTCGCGCGCCCCGCGGCAGCGAGCGGTGCGCCGACTTCGGCCGGCGACGTGTCGTGCGTGGCGAGCGAGATGCGTGCCGTGCCCAGGGTGCGTGGCGCCGTCGCGCCGGGGAAACCCGGGACCTGCGCGCGGATGGGCTGGGTCGCGCTGCGCTCGATGACCGGCGACTCGGCGGTGGGCGCGCGCGCAAGCGAATAGACCGGCTCGCCTTGCGCGTCGAGGATCTCGATGCCGGTGACGGTGGCATCGTCGCCAAACCGGGAGAGCTGTGCGGCCAGTGCCTTGGGGTCGTCGGCGAGCAGGGCGGGGGCCGCGCTGTCGGCGGCGTGGGCCGCGATCGAGGCCGCGCGCGCCTGCAGTTCCTCGCTGATCGCACCGCGGTACTCGGTGGTCGCGATCGTCGACAGCAGCCGCGATTCGACCCGCGCGTACCAGAGGAGCAGGCCGCCGAGCAACAACGATGCGGCGACCATGGCCACGACGGCGATGGCGACGTACTTCAGCTTGAGGCTGAGGCGGTTCACGATCTTGCGGCCGGGCGCGGAGGGCGCAGGTCCGGGCGCTTATCCCTTTGTATTTGCTGAGTCCGGTTATCTTACCCCAGCCCGCGACACGGCCGCTCGGTCGCCCGCGGGGCCCCCCGCGCGCGATGTCGGCTGGCCGCCACAATCGCCTAGAATGGCCGAAGGAGGTACGGTGCTCGTCGAAGTGTTTTCGGACACAGTGTGTCCCTGGTGTTATGTCGGCAAGCTGCGTTTCGAGCAGGCGGTGGCCGCGCGGCCCGATCTTGCCATCGACCTGCGGTGGCTGCCGTTCGAGCTGAACCCCACCCTGGCGGTGGGCGGCGCCGACCGCGCGCAGTACCTGCGGGAGAAATTCGGCGACGCCAACCGGTTCGCGGACGCGCAGCGCACGCTGCGCACGATCGGTGCCGACCTCGGCATAGACTTCCAGTTCGAGCGCATCACGCGCATGCCGAACACGCGCCGTTCCCACGCGCTCATCGCCTGGGCCGGCGGCGCGCAGTCCGACGTGAAGGGCCGCGTGCTGCGTGCCTACTTCAGCGAAGGGCGCGACATCGGCGACGCGGACGTGCTCGCCTCGATCGCGGCCGATGCGGGACTCGACGCCGCAGCCGCGCGCGTGGCCATCGATGACCCCGCATTGCACGCGCAGATCGCCGCGCTCGAAGCGCAGGCGCAATCATGGGGCATTTCGGGCGTGCCTGCGTTCGTGTTCGAGCGCCGCTTCCTCGTCTCGGGCGGCCAGGAGCCGCAGGTCTTCCTGCAGGTGATGGACCGGATCGCCGCGGAGGGCGCCGCGACCGCATGAATGCGCTCGAGCTGACGGGGCGGGTGCGCACGCATGTCGTCGACGTGCCCGACCTCGGCTGCACGGTGCATCGTGATGTCGTCGCGCCGCTGCGCGCGCTCGCGGCGGCGGCGCGGGCGGAAGCCGGCATCGAACTCGCCGCCGTGTCCGCCTTTCGCGATTTCGAACGCCAGCGCACGATCTGGAATGCGAAGTGGCGCGGCGAGCGCGCGCTGTTCGATCGCGCGGGGCAGCCGCTCGAGGTGGGGACGCTCGATACGGACGCACGCATTGACGCGATCCTGGCGTGGTCGGCGCTGCCGGGTGCGAGCCGCCACCACTGGGGCACCGACCTCGACGTGATCGATCGCGCGGCGATGCCAGCCGGATACCGGCCGCAACTCGTGCCGCGGGAGTACGCGCCGGGCGGGGTGTTCCAGCGCCTCGACGCCTGGCTCGCCGCCTCGATGGAGCGTTACGGCTTCTATCGCCCGTATGCCCACGACCTCGGCGGCGTGCAGCCCGAGCCGTGGCACCTGAGCCATGCCGCGACCGCGCGGCCGGCGTGCGCGGCCCTCACGGTCGAGGTCATGACTGAAGCGATCGGAAGCGCCGAGGTCGAGGGCCGGGCGCGGCTGCTCGAACGGATGGCGGAGATCAGGGCGCGTTACGTGCAGGCGCCGTAACGCGCGGCGTCAGGCGGACTGCTTCGCCCAGGCCTTGCGGATATATCCCATCGCCAGCCCGCGCGTGGTGCCGAGCGGATCTTCGCCCGACGCGAAGACGGGCGGATTGCGACGCAGCATGCGCCAGCTTTCGCTGCGCAGCACCTGCGTCAGGAACACAAGGTTGCGGTCGATCGCTTCCATGTACGGGTTCTTGCCGTCGAACAGCACTTCGAGGTGGCGGTAGGCCGAAGCGAACGCACCATCGAGGCGCTTCATGCGCGTCTCGGCGACGAACTGCGGCGTCTGGCGCAGCAGGTCGAGGCCCGAGGCGTATTTCACCTTGCGATCGCCGTTGGTCGACAGCGGCAGCGCGAAGCCGCCCAGCACGAACTCGGGGTAGAGGCGATCGCGGCATTTCTCGAGGTAACAGCGGTCGGCCATCTGCGCAATCATGTCCGCGGTGCCGAGCAGGTGGCCGAGCTTGCGGTCGCGCTCGTCGAACACGACGATCTGGTCGAGCGGCACCTCATAGCCCGTGAAATGGATGATCTGGGTGGCGATCGGCACCCAGTCCGCGAAACCCGCCTTCGGCAGGTACTGCTCGAGGAAGCGCGCGCCGCGGGCGACATGCGTGGCGGTCAGTTCCGCGCCGCTCTGCGTCACGGTATCGGCGCGCTCGCGCAGGTACCCGATGTCATGGAACAGCGCGATCAGCAGGCCGATCGTGGCGCGCTCCGCGCCGAGCGCGCGGCCGGATGGCGCCCCGCGCTCGTAGCCGGCGCACAGGCGCGCCATCGCGAGCGTGACGTCGAGCGTGTGCTGCGTATCGTGATAGACGGTATCGAGCGCGTGGTAGTGCGGGTCGCGACCCAAAAAGGCTTCTTCGAGCCGGTCGAAGGCGCGCAGCACCGGGTCGAAAGGCGCGCCGGGCCAGGTGGCGGTGAAGAGTTTCTTGATCGCTTCGCAGACGTCGGCCGTCGAACTGACCTGCACGGTGTTCGTGACGTCGTAGTCGCTGCGTCGGTTCTGCTGCATCGAGCGGCCAGGCGGTGATCCTGCCGGAGTCTAGGCCGCGGACCCCGGCACGCGCCAGCGACGTACCGCACACTTTCCGGCGTTTCGGGGATACGCCTATATGTCAAAACCCGCGAGCGCCGGCGTGTGGTCGGACGGGCGCTCGGCGCGGCGCGGTTCGCGGTCGATCGTGGCGCGCTTGCAGCAGGCGGCGAGCGCATCCGACACGAGCAGCAGGTCGATGCGCAGGCCGTTGTTGCGCCGAAACGCGCCCTGCCGATAGTCCCACCAGCTGTAGCTGCCCGCGGGCTGCTCGAAGAGGCGAAAGCTGTCCTGCAGCCCGAGCGCGAGCAGGGCGTGCAACGCCGCACGTTCGGGTTCGCTGACGAGCACCGAACCCGCCCACGCGGCCGGGTCGTGCACGTCACGGTCGTCGGGCGCGATGTTGAAGTCGCCCAGCACGACGATGTTCGGATGGCGCGCCACTTCGCCGGCGAGCCAGTCGCGCAGGGCCGCGAGCCAGCGCAGCTTGTAGGCGTACTTGTCGGAGTCGACCGACTGGCCGTTCGGCACGTAGAGGTTGACGACGCGCACGCCGTCGATCGTCGCCGCGAGCACGCGGCGCTGCGGGTCCTCGAAACCCGGCATGTCGGTGACGACGTCGGCGATCGGTGCGCGCGCGAGGATCGCCACGCCGTTGTAGGTGCGCTGGCCGCTGAAGGCCACCTGGTAACCGAGCGCCTCGAGTTCGGCGCGCGGAAAGGCGCTGTCCTCGAGTTTCGTCTCCTGCAGCGCGAGCGTATGGACGGGCTCCGCGGCCAGCCACTCACCGAGCTGCGGCAGGCGCACGCGCAGCGAGTTGACGTTCCAGGTGGCGATCGTGCGCATGGCGGGGCGGCCTCAGGCGGCGATGCCGTGCTGGCGCAGCAGCGGGGCGATGTCGGGCTTCCTGCCGCGAAACTCGATGAAGGCCTCGAGCGCATCGCGACTGCCGCCGCGCGAGAGGATCGCGTCGAGGAATCGGTCGGCAGTCGCGCGGTCGAAGACGCCGGCTTCCTCGAAGGCGGCGAACGCGTCGGCCGCGAGCACTTCGGCCCATTTGTAGCTGTAGTAGCCGGCGGCATAACCGCCCGCGAACACGTGCCCGAAGCTGTGCGGGAAGCGGTTCCAGGGCACCGCGGGCACCACCGCCACTTCGTCGCGCACCTCGTCGAGCGTCTCGAGCACGCGGCCGCCGCGCGCGGCCGTGTACTCGGCATGGAGGCGAAAGTCGAACAGCGCGAACTCGATCTGGCGCATCGTCGCGAGTCCCGCGTGGAAACTGCGGGTGGCGATGAGCTGGCGCTGCCGGTCGACCGGCAGCGGTTCGCCGGTCACGTGGTGGGCGGAGATTTCCGCGAGCACGCCTTCATGCCAGGCATAGTTCTCGAGGAACTGGCTCGGCAGCTCGACGGCGTCCCACGCGACGCCGTTGATGCCCGCGAGGCTCGGGTAGGCGACGCGCGTCAGCATGTGGTGCAGGCCGTGGCCGAACTCGTGGAAGAGCGTCACGACGTCGTCGTGCGTCAGCAGGGCCGGCTGGCCGCTGCCCGGCGGCAGGAAATTGCAGACGAGGTACGCCACCGGCGTGGTGGCGCCGCCCGCAATCGCCTTGCGCCCGACACAATCGTCCATCCACGCGCCGCTGCGTTTGTGGGCGCGCGCGTACGGGTCGAGGTAGAAGCTGCCGACCAGGGCGCCCTGCAATTCGATCTCGAAATAGCGGGCGTCCGGGTGCCACGTGGCGACGCCGCTGCGCTCGACGATGCGCAGGCCGAACAGGCGCTCGGCCACCTTGAACAGGCCCGCCAGCACGCGCGGCAGTGGGAAATACGATCGCAGCTCTTCCTGCGAGATGGCATAGCGGCTCTTCTGTAGCCGCTCGGCCCAGAAGGCGACGTCCCAGGCCTCGAGCTTCACGCCGGCGAACCGCTCGAGCTCGGCGAACTCGCGCTGCGCGGCCGGGCGGGCCGCCCGCGCGAGTTCACGCAGGAAGGCGATCACTTCCGGCACGCTCTTTGCCATGCGGGTCGCGAGTGCGTTCTCGGCGAAGTTGCCGAAGCCGAGCAGGCTGGCCGCCTCGTGGCGCAGGCGCAGGATGTCTTCCATCACCTGCGAGTTGTCCCATCGGCCGGCGAGCGGGCCCCGGTCGGACGCACGCGTCGTCCACGCCTCGTAGAAGTCGCGCCGCAAGGCCTGCGACTCCCCATCGGTGATCACCGCCACATAGGTCGGCTGGTCGAGCGCGAGCAGCCAGCCCTCGCGACGCGCCTCGTGCGCGCGGGTGCGCGCCTGCTCGACGATCATGGCATTGAGCCCGGCGAGTTCCGCGGGGTCGGTGACGAGCCGTGTCCAGGCGTTCGTCGCGTCGAGCACGTTCTCCTCGAACTTCGACTGCAGGGCCG
The DNA here is from genome assembly GCA_050185195.1 of Steroidobacteraceae bacterium. GTDB lineage: Bacteria > Pseudomonadota > Gammaproteobacteria > Steroidobacterales > Steroidobacteraceae > CADEFQ01. Next base: position 93,605 of record JBFWZQ010000011.1, read on the forward strand.
AGAGTTCGAGCATCACCGCCTTGAAGCGCGCCTTCTTCTCCTGCGCGAGCGCGACACCCGCGAGCTGGAAGTCGCGCAGCATGTGCTCGACGACACGCTGCTGCACCGGGTCGAGCGTGGCGGACTCGCGCCCGGCGATGGCAGCGTACGCGCGATAGAGCGGTTCGCTCTGCGCGAGGTCGGTGTGGTACTCCGTCAGCAACGGCAGGCAGGTGTTGTATGCCTCGCGCAGCGGCGCGGAGTTCGCGACCGCGTTCAGGTGGCTCACCGGCGACCAGGTGCGGGCAAGGCGGTGATGCAGGTCTTCGAGCGGCTCGACGACGCGCGCGAAGCTCGGTGTTGCGTCGGCGGCGAGCTGCGCGACGCGGGCGCGGCTTTCCTCGAGGAGCGCGCGGATCGCCGGCTCGACGTGCTCGGGGCGGATCGCATCGAAACGGGGCAGCAACTGGCCTGATTGCAGGGGGTTCGACATCGTTCCATTGTAGCCGTGTGTAGAATGGGAAATGCCTGAAAAATACGATCTTGCGGTCATCGGCGGCGGCAGCGGCGGGCTCGCCTGCGCGCAGCGTGCGGCGGAGTACGGCGCGCGCGCCGTGGTCATCGAATCCGGTCGCCTGGGCGGCACCTGCGTCAATGTCGGCTGCGTGCCGAAGAAGGTCATGTGGAACGCCGCCGAGCTCGCCACCGGCCTGCGGGACGCGGCGGAATACGGCTTTGCGCTCGACGCGCGCGGCCTCGACTTCGCGGCGCTGAAGGCGAAGCGCGACGCCTACGTCGTGCGCCTGAACGACATCTATGCGAGGAACCTCGACAAGCGCGGCGTGGCGTTGGTCCGCGGCCGCGCGCAGTTTGCGGGCGCGCACGAGATCGCGATCGACGGGCAGGCGATCCGCGCCGAACGCATCGTGATCGCGACCGGCGGGCGGCCGCAGCGCGCGCGCTTCCCGGGCGGGGACCTCTGCATCGACTCGGACGGTTTTTTCGACCTGGCCGCGCTGCCGGCGCGCACGCTCGTCGCGGGCAGCGGTTACGTGGCCGTCGAGCTCGCGGGCATCCTCGCCGGGCTCGGTTCGCGGGTCACGCTCGCGATCCGCTTCGATCGCGTGCTGCGTGCGTTCGACACGATGCTGGGCGACGGGGCGATGCAGGGGTTGCGCGATGCGGGTGTCGAGATCGTCACCGGTGCGACGGCCGCGAAGCTCGTGCGCGGGGACGGGGCGCTCGAACTCACCCTCGTCGACGGCCGCGTGCTGCCGCCCGTCGACTGCATGCTGTGGGCCGCGGGGCGCGAGCCGATCGTCGACGGCCTCGGGCTCGGGCACGCGGGTGTCGCGCTCGCCCCGTCAGGGTTCGTGCAGGTCGACCGGTTGCAGCAGACGAGCGCCGCGCACGTGTTCGCCATCGGGGACGTGACCGGCCGCCTGCCGCTCACGCCGGTCGCGATCGCGGCGGGGCGCCGGCTCGCCGATCGCCTGTACGGCGGCATGGCGGATCGCCATCTCGACTACGAAAACGTGCCGACCGTGGTGTTCACGCATCCGCCGATCGGCACCGTCGGGCTCACCGAGGCCGAGGCGCGTGCGCGTTTCGGGGACGCGGCCGTGCGCGTGTACACGTCGAACTTCGTGCCGATGTACTACGCGCTCACGACCCACAAGGCGCGCGCGGCGATGAAACTGGTCGTCACGGGGCCGGACGAGCGCATCGTCGGCCTGCACGTGATCGGCGACGGCGCCGACGAGATGCTGCAGGGTTTTGCGGTCGCGGTGAAGATGGGAGCGCGCAAGCGCGACTTCGACGACACCGTCGCGATCCACCCCACTTCCGCCGAGGAATTCGTGACGATGCGGTAAGAGTTTCAGTTGCGCCAGTCGCGCAGCACTTCGAGCACGGGGCGCGTTTCGGGCCGCACGCCGCGCCACACGAGGAACGATTCGGCGGCCTGCTCCACCAGCATGCCCCAGCCGAGATGCGCGCCCGCGGCGCCTTCGGCCAGTGCCCACGACAGGAAGGGCGTGGCGGCCTGCCCGTAGGCGAGGTCGTAGCAGATGGTGTTTGCGCCGATCACGGCGGGGGTGATCTCGGGCCGCCCGCCCGCGAGGCTCGCGGCCGTGGCATTGACCACGAGGTCCCAGGGATGGGCCTCGATTTCATGGAAGCCGCAGCCCTGCACCGGCCCGAGGTCGGCGAAGCTCGCCGCGACCACGCGGGCGCGATCGGCGGTGCGGTTCGCGATCGTGAGGAGGCCCGGCGCCAGGTCGAGGAGCGGCGCGACGATGCCGCGCGTCGCGCCGCCCGCACCGAGGATCAGCACCCGCAGCCCCGCCACCACGATGCCGAGGTTGCGCGTGAGGTCGCGTGCGAGGCCGACGCCATCGGTGTTGTCGCCGACGAGCGTGCCGTCGGCTTCCATCTTGAGCGTGTTCACCGCGCGCGCCTGGCTGGCGCGGGGGGTCAGGGTCTGTGCATACGCCGCCGCGGCCTGCTTGTGCGGCACGGTGACATTGAGCCCGCGGCCGCCGCCTTCGAAGAACCCGGCGACCCGCGACACGAACTCTTCCGGCGGCACGTCGTACAGGCGGTAGGCGATGCGCTGGCCGGTCTGCTTCGCGAACAGCCCGTGGATGAACGGCGAGCGGCTGTGCGCGACCGGGTGCCCGATGACGCCGTACTGGTCGATCTCGTCCACTGCGTCTCCCCTCCCCCAGCGGCCAAGCTTACCGGCTTTCGGCGACGAGCGAGACGATCCGGGACCCTGCCTCGCCCGGCGCCAGCACGCGTTGCAGGGCCTGCTGCCACGCGTCGCAGCGTTCCGCGAACCGGTAGGGCGGATTGACGACCACGAGCCCCGAGCCGTTGAGGCCGGCACGCGAGTCGGGCGGGTGGATCCAGAATTCCGCCGCGAGGGTCGGGCGGTCGATCCCGTGGGCCAGCTCCTGGTGCCAGCGGTCCGTATCGCGCTGGTCCTTCACCGGATACCAGAGCGCGACCACGCCGGTCGCGAAACGCTGGAGTGCGTCCTGCACGGCGGATGCCGCCGCACGGAACTCGCCGCGCGTGTCCTCGTAGGGCGGGTCGATCAGCACGAGGCCGCGCCGTGCAGCCGGCGGCAGGTGCGCGCGCAGGCGCTGATACCCGTCGCCGTGTTCGGCCACGATGCGCGCGCTGCGCCCGAGCGCCTTGCGCAGGGCCTCGAATTCGGCGGGCTGCGATTCGATCGCCACGCCCTGGTCCTGCGTACGCAGCAGCCGCGCGGCGATCAGCGGCGAGCCGGGGTAGTCGTGGCGGGCGCCGGTGTCGCGGCGCCACGCCTCGATCGCGGCCCGATAGTCGGCGAGTTCCGGTGTCGCGGCGGCGTGATCGGCCGGACCATGCGCGGCGAACAGCCGCTCGATGCCCGCCAGCGCCTCGCCGCTCGCCCGTGCATCGCCGCTGCCGAGCGCGTAACGGCCACGGCCGGCGTGGGTATCGAGGTAGAAGAAGCCCTTGTCCTTGCGTTGCAGGGCGCGCAGCAGCGCGACCAGGGCGATGTGCTTGTGCACGTCCGCGAAATTGCCGGCGTGGAAGGCATGCCGGTATTTCATCGAGGCGGCCTCAGGCGGGCTTGGTCGCGGGCGCTTTCGCCTTGGCCGCCGGCTTGCCCTTCTTCGCGGCGGCCTTCTTCTTCGGGGCCGCCTTTTTCTTCGGCGCTGCCGCTGCCGGCGGCGCAGCCGGCGCCGCGGCTTCCGCGGCCGCCTTCGGCGCCCCGGCCTTGCCGCCCGCCTTGCCGCCTTTCTGGGCGCCGCGCCGGCCGAAACGGCCGCCACGCTCGGGCGCCGCGGCGAGCAGCGCCCGGCACTCCTCGAGGGTGAGCGTTTTTGGATCGCGCTCCTTCGGGATCTTCGCGTTCTTCTTCTTGTCGGTGATGTACGGGCCGTAGCGGCCGTTCAGCACCTGGATGTCGTCGACGCCGAAGTCCTGGATGATGCGGTTCGCATCGGCGAGCTTCTTCGCGGCGATCACCTCGAGCGCGCGCTCGAGCGTGATCGTGTACGGGTCGTCTTCCTTGAGCGACGCGTACTTCGCGCCGTACTTCACGTAGGGCCCGAAGCGGCCGATGTTCGCCTGCACGGGCTCGCCCTCGGCGGTATCGCCGAGGTTGCGGGGCAGCTTGAAGAGCTCCATCGCCTCTTCGTAGCTGATCTTGTCCATCTTCTGGCCGGGGCGCAGCCCGGCGAAGCGCGGCTTGTCCTCGTCGTCGCGCGTGCCGATCTGCACGAAGGGCCCGAAGCGGCCCATGCGCACGCTGACCGGCTTGCCGCTCGCGGGGTCGGTGCCGAGCTCGCGCGCCTGCGCCACTTCGTCGCGCGACACGTTCTTCTCGGTGTGCTCGACGAGGTCGATGAAGGGCTTCCAGAACTTCTTCAGCGGCTGGGTCCAGTCCTCCTCGCCGCGCGAGACGGCGTCGAGCTCGTCTTCCATCGCCGCCGTGAAGCCGTACTCGACGTAGCGGTGGAAGTGCTTGGAGAGGAAGCCGTTGACGATCTTGCCGATGTCCGTCGGGATGAACCGCCGGCTGTCCATATCGACGTATTCGCGGTCCTTCAGCGTCGAGATGATCGACGCATAGGTCGACGGCCGGCCGATGCCGTGCTCCTCGAGCGCCTTGACGAGCGACGCCTCCGAATAACGCGGCGGCGGCTCGGTGAAATGCTGCGCCGGGTGCACGCCCACGAGCGTGACGGCGTCGCCTTCCTTCATCGGCGGCAGCACGTGGTCGGAATCGTCCTCGACGGCGGCATCGTCGTGGCCTTCCTGGTAGACGGCCATGAAGCCGGGTTTCACCATCGTCGAACCGTTGGCGCGCAGCACGTGCGGGCCGGCGTTCATGTCGACCGCGACCGTGTCGAAGAGGGCGTGTGCCATCTGGCACGCGACCGCGCGCTTCCAGATGAGCGCGTAGAGCTTCCACTGGTCGGGGTCGATGCGACCCTCGATCAGCTGCGGCGTGATGGCCGCGGAAGTGGGCCGCACCGCTTCGTGCGCTTCCTGCGCGTTGCGCGACTTGACCTTGTAGACGCGCACCTCGTCGGCCACCGCCTCCTTGCCGTAGAGCTGCGCCGCGACGTTCCTGATCTCGGTGATGGCTTCGGCCGCCAGCGAGACCGAGTCGGTGCGCATGTAGGTGATGAGGCCGACGCTGCCCTCGCCGTAGTCGACGCCCTCGTAGAGCTGCTGCGCGAGGCGCATCGTGCGCTGCGCGGAAAAACCCAGCTTGCGGGCCGCTTCCTGCTGCAGCGTCGAGGTGGTGAACGGCGGCGCGGGGTTGCGGCGCCGCTGCTTGCGATCGATGCGCGCGACGGACAGCTTGCCGGCCGCCGCCTCGTTGAGCGCCCGCTCGACCGCGTGCGCGGCCCCGGCGTTCGTGAAGCTGAACTGTTCGACCTTCGCGCCGGCGTACTCGACGAGCTTCAACGGGAACTGCTGCCCCGAGTGCGCGCCCTCGGCGTCGATCGTCCAGTATTCCTGCGCGATGAAGCGCTGGATCTCCTCTTCGCGCTCGCAGATCATGCGCAGCGCGGGGCTCTGCACGCGCCCGGCGGAGAGCCCGCGCCGCACCTTCTTCCACAGCAGCGGCGAGAGGTTGAAGCCCACGAGGTAATCGAGCGCGCGCCGCGCCTGCTGCGCGTTCACGAGGTCCATCGACAGCGGCCGCGGCGCTTCGATCGCCTGGCGGATCGCGTTCTTCGTCACCTCATAGAAGGCGACGCGGTGCACGGCCTTGCCGTCGAGTGCGCCACGATCGTCCAGCAGCTCGCGCAGGTGCCAGGAAATCGCCTCGCCCTCGCGATCGGGGTCGGTGGCGAGGTAGAGCGCGTCGGCCTTCTTCAGCGCGCGCGCGATCGCATCGACGTGTTTCTCGTTCTTCTCGAGCACGCGATAGATCATCGCGAACTTCTTGTCCGGGTCGACCGCGCCTTCCTTCGGCACGAGGTCGCGCACGTGGCCATAGGAGGCGAGCACCTCGAAGTCCTTGCCGAGGTACTTCTTGATGGTGCGCGCTTTCGCGGGCGATTCGACGATGACGAGGTTCAATGCGGTGCGTAGCCGTCGCTGTCGAACACGAGGTCTTCCATGCGCGCGTAGGCCTCCCCCTGCCCCGGCTGGCTCGACAGCACCATCAGCACGACCCATTTCAGCTGGTCGATCGAGAGTTCCTCGGCATCGAGCGCGAGCATGCGGTCGATCACGATCTCGCGCTGCGCCGGCGAGAGGATGCCGGTGCGCTCGAGCGTGAGCAGGAAGCCGCGCGATTCGGTCGACATGCGCGCGAGTTCGCCCTCGGCGTAGACGCGGATGGCGCGCGGCCCCATGGCGAAGTCGGGGCGGTGGCGTTCGCCCGCGAGGTCGGCGAGCCAGTCGAGCGCACGCTCCACGTTCGGCGCGGAAAAGCCCGCGCGCTCGAGGTCGTGCGCGAGCGTTTCACGCTCGGGCACGTCGGGGGTGTCTTCGAGCATGTAGTGGTCGAAGACATAGATAAGGATGTCGAGAACGCTGCCTGTGATCATCGTTGCTTCTGGATACGGCCGTAGCGGCCGCCCGGGTAAGGGGCAATGTGTCCCTCGAGTTCGAGTATGAGGAGCATTGACGCCACCGAATCGGCCGGCAAACCGGTCCGTTCGACGATCGCATCGACGCCCGTGGGGTCAAAGCCGAGCGCATCTAACAGGATTTCGTATTCCTTGTCCAACCGCGGGGGTGGCCCATCCGCCCTCGGGCTGCTTGCAAGTTGCTGTTTCGTAAAGGGAAATTTGAGCTCTTCCAGGATGTCCGCGGCACATTCCACCAGCTTGGCGCCGCTGCGGATCAGCTGGTGGCAGCCCCGGGAGAGCGGGTTGTGGATGGAACCCGGGATCGCGAACACCTCCCGGCCCTGCTCCCCGGCGTGCCGGGCGGTGATGAGCGAGCCGCTGCGGCGCGCGGCCTCCACCACGAGTACCCCGAGCGAGAGGCCGCTGATGATGCGGTTGCGCTGGGGGAAGTGCGCGGGCAGCGCCGGGGTGCGCGGAGGAAACTCCGACACGAGCGCGCCCGAGGCGGCGATTTCATCGGCGAGGGCCGCGTGTTCGCGCGGGTACACCGTGTCGAGGCCCGTGCCGCACACCGCGAGCGTGCGTCCCGCGGCCTTGAGGGCGCCGCGATGCGCCGCCCCGTCGATGCCGAGTGCGAGGCCGCTCGTGATGGCGAGGCCGCCCGCCGCGAGGTAGCGCGCGAACTCCTGCGCATCGGAGCGCCCGCCCGCCGTGGGGTTGCGGCTGCCGACGATCGCCAGCTGTGCCGACGCGAGCAGGCCCGCGTCCCCCCGCACCCAGAGGTACGCCGGCCCGTGGCGGGTTTCCTGCAGCAACGGCGGGTAGCGCAGGTCCACGCAGGCAATCAGTTGCGCGCCCGAGGATTCGAGCCATGCGCGGTCGAGGTCGAGCTGCGCACGATCGGGCGCGGTGGCCCACGCGACCGCGGCGTCCGGCCAGCCGCAGGCGCGCAGGCGCGCCTCGGGCAGGCGCAGCACGCCATCGGCGTCGCCCGCCACCGCGAGCGCCGCGGCGAGCTGTTCGGCGGTCAGCCCGGGGCAGCGCGCGAGCGCGAGGGCACTGGCGTCGGCAGGCATGGCCGGAGAATACTGCGGGCCGCGGCCCTACGCGCCGCGCGTTTCGGGGCCAAGCAGGGCGAATCAGGCATGAAGCTACACACCTACTGGCGCAGCAGCGCCGCGTACCGCGCGCGCATCGCGCTCAATCTCAAGGGCCTGCGCTACGAGCAGGTGGCGCACCACCTGGCGCGGGGCGAGCAGCGCGAGGCGGCCTATCTCGCGATCAATCCGCAGGGGTTCGTGCCGGCGCTCGAGACCGGCGGCGTCGTGCTGGGGCAATCGCTCGCGATCGCCGAGTACCTCGACGAAACGCACCCGGAGCCGCCGCTGCTGCCGCGCGAACCCGTGGCGCGCGCGCAGGTGCGCGCGATGGCGCTCACCGTCGCCTGCGACATCCATCCGCTCGGCAACCTGCGTGTCGTCAACTACCTGCGCCACACGCTCGCGCAACCGGAGGCCGCGGTGGAAGCCTGGACGCGCCACTGGATCGAGTCGGGATTCGCGATGCTCGAAGTGGCGGCGCGGCGCCATTCGAAGGACGGGCGGCATTGTTTCGGCGCGGCCGTGACGCTCGCGGACGTGTGCCTCGTGCCGCAGATGTACAACGCGCGGCGCTTCGCCTGCGATCTCACGGGCGTGCCGACGCTGGTCGCGATCGACGCGGCGCTCAGGGGCCGGGCGGAATTTGCCGCGGCGGCGCCGGAACTGCAGCCCGACGCCGCCGCGTAGGGAGCCTTACGGCGTGCGGACGGTGTCCGCGACGCGGATCGCGTGCGAGGCGCCCACCACGATCGCGAAGCTCATGCGCTCGTAGCTCTTGAAGACGAGCGCCGTGCCGGCGCGCTGGTCGGGCAGCTTCACCTTCGAGTCGAAGGCACTGCCGCCCGCGAAGAAGCTGCTGCCCTGGCCGCGGCCCTTGTCGCGCACGGTGAGGCCCGCCTGGTCGATCGCGAGGATGTGCCCGGGCGCAAGTCCGTGGCGCGTGCCGCGATTGACCGCGATGATCTGGTAGGTGCCGATCAGCGTCGTGTCGTCGACGACCGAGACGATCGAACCGTTGATCGCCGCGGTCGGCACCCGCACCTCGAAGCTCGCCGGCGCCGTGGCGTCGTTCGCGATGAGCACGTCGCCCTCGAGCGTTTCGCGGATCGCGTCCGTGAGTCGTGCGGTGAGCGGTTCGCCCGGGCGCGTGACGCGCGCGGTGGCGGCATAGACGCCCTCGTAACCGAGCACGTCGCCGGTGTCCGGGTCGCGCAGCTTCTGGCCGGCATGCACGACGGCGTAGCGCGCGTCGATCGGCGCGTCGAGGTTGCGCACGTAGATGTCTTCGCCGGTGCCGCCGATCATGTGCTCGTCGCGGAACGCGAGCACGTACGGCGCGCGGTCGATCTGCTCCTTCGACAGCAGCGACGGGCGCGTCAGGAAGCCGGCGATGGCGTCGTAGGGAATGTTTTCGATCGGGCCCTCGGCGGGCGTGCTGCGCAGGCGCGGGTTCAGGCGCGCGGCGCCCCCCTGTTCGAGGATCACGCGCGGCGTGCCGTCGGCGCCGTAGGCGAGCGCGAGCACGTCGCCCGGATAGATGAGGTGCGGGTTCTCGACCTGCGGGTTCACGTACCAGATCTCGGGCCACAGCCACGGATCGCGCAGGAACAGGTTCGAGATGCCCCACAGCGTGTCGCCGCGCTTGACGGTGTAGCGGCTCGGCGCGTCGGGGCGTACGGCGTCGGCGGTGACCGCGGGCGCCGCAGCGGGGGCGGCCTCGCTCGTGACGGTGGCGGCCTCGGTGGCCGTCAGGTTGTCGGTGGGCGGGGCCGCGCCGGGCTCCGCGACGTATTCCTGTTGCGGCGCGTCGGCGCGGGTCGCCTTGTCGGGTGAAGAGCAAGCGGCGACCAGGGCCACACAGGCGCACAGGGCCACGCGCGACCAGCCGGCCGCGGGGCTAACTGACTGATTCGAAAACATCCCTCACTCCTCTATCCCGGGTGGGGCAAGCGACCCCGCTGTTATAATCGTCCACGGAACCGGTGCACACGGCCCGATGTCAACTTTGTGCGCTGGTTCAAATAAATGCGAGCCCGCTGAATACATTAGCAGCATTGCCGAAGGTTTCCATGTCCCTGCTCACGATCCTCGAATACCCCGATCCGCGCCTGCGGACCCGCGCCGAACCGGTCACCGTGTTCGACGAGGCGCTCGGCCGCCAGATCGATGCGATGTTCGAAACCATGTATGCCGCGCCCGGCATCGGGCTTGCGGCCACGCAGGTCGACTACCACAAGCGGCTGATCGTGATCGACGTGTCGGAGGCGAAGGACGCGCGGCATGTCTTCATCAACCCGGTGATACTCGACAAGAGCGGCGAGGCGGTCACCGAAGAAGGCTGTCTGTCCGTGCCGGGGATCTTCGACGAAGTGCAGCGCGCCTCGAACGTGCGGGTGCGCGCACGCGACCGCCACGGCATCGAGTTCGAGCAGGACCTCGAGGGGATCCTCGCCGTGTGCCTGCAGCACGAGATGGATCACCTCGAAGGCAAGCTCTTCGTCGACTATCTCTCGGACCTCAAGCGCGAGCGGATCAGGAAAAAGCTCGACAAGGACCGCAAGGCCCGCGCGGCCTCGAAGCCCCAGCCGGCGCCGGCCGCGCGCGTGCCGGCGCTCTGATCGCGGGTTCCTGACCGTGCGCATCGCGTTCGCCGGAACGCCCGGGTTCGCGCTGCCGCCGCTGCGTGCGCTCGCGACCCGGCACGAAATCATCGGTGTCCTGACGCAGCCCGACCGCCCCGCCGGTCGCGGCCGGTCGCTCACCGCGAGTCCCGTGAAACTCGAGGCACTCGCGCGGGGCTGGCCCCTCGCGCAACCGGCGTCGCTCAAGGCCGAGGCCGATCGTGCCGCGCTCGCCGCCTGGCAACCGGACCTGCTCGTCGTGGTCGCCTACGGGCTCATCCTGCCGCAGGCCGTGCTCGACCTGCCCCGCCACGGCTGCGTCAACGTGCACGCCTCGCTCCTGCCGCGTTGGCGTGGCGCGGCGCCGATCCAGCGCGCGATCCTCGCGGGCGACGCGCAGAGCGGCGTCGCGATCATGCGCATGGAAGCCGGGCTCGACACGGGACCGGTGTACGCCACGCGCACGGTGGCGATCGGGGCACGCATGACGGCGGGCGAGTTGCACGACCGGCTGGCCGACGAGGGTGCGGCGGCGCTGCTCGAGGTGATCGACGCGATCGAGGCCGGCACGGCCCGCGCGACACCGCAGCCCGCCGACGGCGCGACCTACGCGGCGAAGATCGACAAGGCCGAGGCGCGCATCGACTGGCGCCGCCGCGCGCCGGAGATCGATCGCCAGGTGCGTGCGTTCGATCCCTGGCCCATCGCGGAGACCCGCTACGAGGGCGAGCAGTTGCGGGTGCTGCGCGCCCACTGCCGCGACACCGCCGGCGCGCCTGCGGCGCCGGGCACCGTGCTCGGTGTCGAGGCGACGGGCCTCGCCGTCGCGTGCGGGGAGGGCGTGCTCGTCCTCGAAACCGTGCAGCGCCCGGGGCGGCGGCCGGTGGCGGCGCTCGATTTCGCGCGGACCGCTACGCTTGCGGGCGTGGTGCTCGGATGAAGGAAGGCACGGTCGTGCTGACCGACGCCGCGCGCGCCGTGATGCGGGTCGTGCACGAGGGCCGCTCGGCCGACGACATCGAAGGCAGCAATGCGGTGCGCGCGATCGCGCTCGGCACCCTGCGCTGGTACCTGCGCCTCGCGCCCGCCGTCGACCGGCTGCTCTCGCGCCCGGCCGCGGGCATGGCGCCGGCCGTACACGCGCTGCTCGTCACCGCCGCGCACCAGGTCGTCTATTCGCGCAATGCGCCGCAGGGCGTGGTCGATGCGGCGGTCGATGCCGCGCGTGCGCTCGGCGCGGCCCGTGCGAGCGGCTTCGTGAATGCGGTGCTGCGCCGTTTCGTGTGCGAACACGATCGCCTCTTCGCGCAACTCGACGCCGACCCGGCGGTGCGCCACGCGCATCCGCGCTGGTACGTCGATGCGCTGAAGCGGGACGCGCCGGAGCGGCTCGATGACATCCTCGCGGGCGGCAACGTGCGCGCGCCGATGACGCTGCGCGTGGACCTGTCGCGCACCACCGTCGCCGCGGTGCAGGCGGCGTGCGCCGCGCGCGGCCTCGCGGCGCAGCCGCTCGCGGGCTTCGACGCGGCGCTCGTCCTCGAGGCGCCGGTCGCGGTCGACCTGTTGCCGGGCTTCGCCGAAGGCGAAATATCCGTGCAGGACGCGGGCGCCCAGCTGGCCGCGGTGCTGCTCGAGCCACGGCCCGGGATGCGGGTGCTCGACGCCTGCGCGGCGCCGGGCGGCAAGACCGGGCACCTGCTCGAAGCTGCCGGCGGCGACATCGACCTGCTGGCGGTCGACAGCGACGCTGCGCGCCTCGCGCAGGTCGCAGGCAACCTCGAGCGCCTGCGGCGCCGGGCGCGACTGGCCCGCCTCGACCTGCGGGACGCCGCGTCGCTTGCCGGCGAGGCGCCGTTCGACCGGATCCTGATCGATGCCCCGTGCTCGGCGACGGGCGTGATCCGCCGCCATCCCGACATCAAGCTGCTGCGGCGGCCGGGCGACATTCCCGCCCTGGCGCGCGCCCAGCGCGCGATCCTCGCGACCTGTTTCGAGCGCCTCGCGCCGGGCGGGCACCTGCTCTATGCCACCTGCTCGGTGCTCGCCGCCGAAAACGGGCGGGTCGTCGATCGTTTCCTGGCCGACACGCCGGCCGCGCGCCTGCTCGGGACGCCCCGGCAGCTCTGGCCGGGGCCGCGGGCGGCGACCGATGGCTTCTATTATGCTTCCCTGACCAAGGCAGTCCCGACATGAAGCGCGTTTCCCTCCTCCTTGCGGCCCTGCTCGCGAGCCTCCTCGCGGCAGCGGGCGCGACGGCCAACGCCCTCGACGGCGTGCTCGAGGTGCGCTCGGCCTATGTCAATGTCGACCACGGCGTGTTCAAGCTGCACGCGCGCATGCAGTACCCGGAAAACGAGGAAATCCGCGCGGCGCTCGCCGACGGCGTGCTGCTGACGTTCGACGTCGAGGCGGTCATCGCGCGCGAACGCCGCTACTGGTTCGATGCCGACGTCGTGTCGGTGACGCTGCGGCGCGAGCTTTCCTTCCACGCCGTGAGCAATCGTTACGTCGTGCGCGGCGACGCCCCCGGCGCGGGCCAGGACAGCTTCGCGACGCTGCACGAAGCGCTCGAGGCGATCGGCACCGTCGACGACTGGCCGGTGCTCGTCGAGCCGCAGATCTCCCCCGATGCGCGCTACCGCGTGAGCGTGCGGGCGAGCGTGCGCCGCGGCCGCCTGCCGGATTCGCTGCGAGTGCTGATGTTCTGGGCCGACAGCTGGCATCGCACGAGCGAGTGGTACTCGTGGTCGCTGCCCGTCTGAAGCGCTTCGGTTCGGTCGCGCTCATCGTCCTGTGGGTGGCGGTCGGCGCGATCGCGCTGATCCTGCTCGCGAAGACCTCGCAGAACTCGGCGCAGTTCGGCCGCCTGCAACCCTGGATCCTGCTGCTCAGCATCGCCGGCGTGCTGGCGCTCACCGTGATGCTGGTACGGCGCATCGCGCACCTCGTGCGCGACTATCGCGACCACGTGCCGGGCTCGCGCCTCACGGCCCGCAGCGTCGCCACCTTCGGCGCGCTCGTGGTCGCGCCGCTCGTCGTCGTCTATCTCTTCTCGCTCGATTTCCTCAATCGCGGCATCGACAGCTGGTTCAAGGTCGAGATCAAACAAGGCCTGTCCGACGCGCTCGGCCTGTCGCGGGCGGCGCTCGACCTGCGGCTGCGCGAGCACGCGGGGCGCACCGAGGCCTTCGCGCGGCAGCTCGCGGACCTGCGGGACATCGACATCGTGACGGCGATCGACAACGAGCGGCGCGCGAGCGGCGCGCTCGAGATCAGCCTCTTTGGCGCCACGCGCCTGATCGCGGCGAGCAGCGCCGCGCTGCTGTCCGGCGCGCCGGCGCGACCGACCGACGAGATCCTGCGCCAGGTCGGCGAGGGCCGGCCGTATGTCGCACTCGAGCCGCGTGCGGACGGCGAGTACTACATCCGGATCGCGGCCCCCGTGGGCAGCGCCGCCGTCAGGCGCGATCCGCGCTTCGTGATGGCCGTCTACGAGGTGCCGCCGCAGCTCGCGGCGCTCTCGGAGGCGGTGCAGCGATCGTATTCGCAGTACGGCGAGCTTGCGGCGATGCGCGAGCCGCTGAAGAGCGTCTTTCGCCTGACCCTGACCCTCGTGCTGCTCATCGCGATGCTCGCGGCCGTCAACGGCGCGATCGTGTCGTCGCGGCGCTTCGCGCGCCCGGTGCAGGATCTCATCGCCGGCACGCGCGCCGTCGGCAAGGGCGACTTCGGCGCGCGCCTGCCCTTGCCGTCACGCGACGAACTCGGCTTCCTCGTGCAGTCGTTCAACGACATGACCCGCCGCTTGCGTCGCGCGCGCGAAGAGGCCAACCGCAGCCAGGCGCAGGTCGAGCACGCGCGCGAGCGCCTCGCCGTGATCCTCGCGCGCCTTTCGACCGGCGTGGTCGCGGTCGACCGCACGTTCAAGGTGCGCCTCGCCAACGAGGCGGCGGGGGCGATCCTCGGCGTGGACTTTGCGGCGGAAGCCGGCAACGAACTCGCCAGCCTAGAGAGCCGCAACCCGCGCGTCGCGCAGTTCGTGCGCGAACTGCGCGCCCGCGCCGACGCCGGGCGGGAGGAGTGGCGCGAACAGCTCGACCTGCCGGGCGAGACCGGGCGCCGCGTGCTGATGTGCACCTGCACGCCGTTGCCGGGCAGCGACGAGGAAGCGGGCTACCTGCTCGTCTTCGACGACATCACCGCGCTGCTGGCCGCGCAGCGTGAGGCGGCCTGGGGCGAAGTCGCGCGTCGCCTGGCCCACGAGATCAAGAACCCGCTCACCCCGATCCAGTTGTCCGCCGAGCGCATGCGCCGGCGCTTCCTCGCGCAGATGAATGCCGCGGACGCCGCCGTGCTCGAGCGCGCGACGCATACCATCGTGCAGCAGGTCGAGGCCATGAAGCAGATGGTGAACGCCTTCAGCGAGTACGCACGCACGCCCGACATGACCGTGGCCCGCTTCGCGCTCAACCAGCTCGTCACGGAAGTGGCGGACCTGTATCGTGCACAGAACGCGAGCGTGGCGCTGCGGCTCGCGCTCGGGGACGAGGTGGAATCGATCGAGGCGGATCGCGGGCGCGTGCGGCAGATACTCAACAACCTGCTGGCGAACGCCTTCGAGGCGGTCGAGGGGCGGGACGACGCGCGCATCGAGGTGGCGACGCGCCTCGTCGCGGAGGGCGGGGATCCGGGGGCGGCGATCACGGTGAGTGACAACGGCCCCGGTTTCAGGTCCGATATCATCGAGCGCGCGTTCGACCCCTACGTGACCAGCAAGACCAAGGGGACGGGGCTCGGGCTCGCGATCGTGCGCCGCATCGCCGAGGAGCATGGCGGGCACGTCGAGGTCGAAAACGCGGCGGAGGGCGGGGCGCGCGTACGCGTGACCCTGCCGCTGACCGACATCGCGCGGACCCATGCGGGACGCGAGCGCCGCAATGAAATGCGAAGGGAACGGGCATGAGCGCAGCGCATATTCTGGTGGTGGACGACGAGAGCGACATCAGGAGCCTGCTCACCGAGATCCTCTCGGAAGAAGGCTACGAGGTCGACGCCGCGGCGAATGCGAGCGAAGCGCGCGCCTCGCGCGCGAGCCGCGTGCCGGACCTCGTGTTGCTCGATATCTGGATGCCGGACGTCGATGGCATCACGCTGCTGCGTGAATGGTCCATGCAGGGCGGCGAGAGCTGTCCGGTCGTGATGATGTCGGGCCACGGCACCGTCGAGACCGCGGTCGAAGCCACGCGCCTCGGTGCCTTCGATTTCGTCGAGAAGCCGCTGTCGCTCGCGAAGCTGCTGCGCACCGTCGAGCGCGCACTCGACGCGGGCCGCCGCCGGCGCGGCGGCGGGCGCCTCGCGGTGCCGCCGCTGATGGTGCCGGTGGGCAAGAGCGCCGTGATGCGCCAGTTGCGCGCGGAGCTCGCGCAGCTCGCGCACAGCTCGCGCGTGCTGTTCGTCGGCGAGTCGGGCAGCGGGCGCGAGGCGTTCGCGCGCTACCTGCACGAATCGGGCAGCCTGGCATCGCGGCCGTTCACCACGCTCGTCGCGAGCACGGTGCGCGAATCCGATCCCGAGGCGCTGCTGCTCGGGGTGCAGGCGGGCGGTGCCACGGGCGCCAGCTCGCAGCCGGGCGTGCTCGAGCAGGCCGCGGGCGGTGTCCTGTTCATCAGCGAGATCGACGACCTGCCGTCCGCCGCGCAGCGGATCCTGCTCGGCGTACTCGAGACCGGCAGTTTCACGCGGGTCGGCGGCACCGAGCCGCTGCGGTTCGACGCCCACGTGCTCGCGTCCGCGCGGCCGGGCATCGAGCAGCGCGCCGGCCTCGGCGGGTTTCGCAGCGACCTGCTCGCGCAACTGAGCACGGTCATCTTCCGCGTGCCGCCGCTGCGCGACTACGCCGAGGACGTGCCCGAACTGCTGCGCTACTACGTCGACCGGCTGGTCGACGCCGAGGGCCTCGCCTTTCGCAAGTTCAGCGTCGCGGCGCAAAACCGCCTGCGCAACTACCCGTGGCCGGGCAACCTGCGCGAGATGCACAACCTCGTGCACCGCGCGCTCCTCAAGGGCGGAGTCGACGAGATCGGGCTCGAGGAAGTCGAGCGCGAACTCGCCCTGCAGGTCCCGCATGAGGAGCCGCTCGTCAAGCAGGACCTGCTGGCGCTGCCGCTGCGCGAGGCGCGCGAACAGTTCGAGCGCACCTACCTGCAGCAGCAGCTGCTGCTCTGCAACGGCAAGGTGGGCCTCCTGGCCAAGCGCGTCGGCATGGAGCGCACGCATCTCTATCGCAAGCTGCGCTCGCTCGGCGTGGATTTTCGCGGCATCGCCGACGAGTAGGGCGTGACGCCGGCCGATGCGCCCGTCGCGGTGTTCGTGTCGGACGATCCGCGCGCCTGCGAAGAACGCGCGTTCGTCCTGACCGCCGTCGGCATCCCGTATCTGGTCGCGCTGGCGCCCGCCGGCCACGCGCTGTTCGTCGATCCCGCGCGCGCGCAGGAGGCGCGCGAGCACCTCGCCCGCTACGCGGCGGAGCGGCGCGTCCCGCCTGCGCCGCCCCCGGTTGATCGCAAACCCGGACATCCGCTCGCCTGGCTCGGCAGCGCCGCCTACGCGCTCGTGCTGCTCGCGATCGGTCTTGCGATCGGCGCCGGCGTCGGCCCGCTCGACGCCTATGCGCGCGGTGTCGCCGACGCGGGCCTGATCCGCCAGGGCGAGGGGTGGCGCGCGGTCACCGCCCTCACGCTGCACACCGATGCCGCGCACCTGGTCGCCAATCTCGCGGCCGGCGCGTGGTTCGGTTACCTCGTGGGCCGCCGCCTCGGGCCGGGCAGCGCATGGCTCCTGGTCGTGCTGGCGGCCGCAGCGGCAAACGCCATCGAGGCATTGTTTGGCCCCGTGCCGCATCGCTCCGTGGGCGCATCGACCGCGGTGTTCGCCGCGCTCGGCCTGCTCGCCGCACACGCGTGGCGCGAGCAGTACCCGCGGCGGGCACGCTGGGCCGTGCGCTGGGGGCCGCTAGTCGGCGGCGTGTTGCTGCTCGGCTGGCTGGGATCCGAAGGCGAACACACGGATGTCATGGCGCATGTGCTCGGCTTTGGCTGCGGCATCGTTGCCGGGCTCGCCGTCGCGCGTCCGGTGGTGGCACGCGCGCTCGCGCGGGTGCCGCAGGGGTGGGCGGGCGCGGCAGCGCTCGCGGTGGTTGCAGTCGCGTGGATGTTCGCGTTGCGGTGAAGGCAGCGAGCAAGAGGCCGCGGGCAGGCGGTGCGCTGATTCATCCGCCTCCTCGCGGGTCGAGCGCATCGCCTGCGGCGAGTGTGCCCTCGGGGCGCCGGCGCTCGGCGTGAGATCAAGCCGCAATCGGAACCGTCGCGGTCGCCTCGCTCTGACCGGCGCCCCTCGGCGCTCTCCACGCTCGTCAGCGGATGAATCAGCGCGCGGC
>JBFWZQ010000012.1:0-4504 GCA_050185195.1 Steroidobacteraceae bacterium
CCCGGTGGGGCTGCGAGCATGGGGCTCGGGGCGCCGGGCCAGTCGGGTGGGCGGGCGTGGCCGCGTCCGCGCGCTGGGCCCGCGCGCCCGCGTCTCGGGCCCGTTGCCCTTAGCTACCCGCCATTAGCCCGTCGCGCGCGCTACGCGCGCGCGACGCTCACCCCATCGGGGTCGCCACGAAAGAGGGTCGCGCCATCAGCGCCCCCGCCAGCCGGCCGACGTTCGGATAACGACGGCGCCAGTCCCGCTCGGCAAAGCGGAACTCGAGGTAACCGACGCAGCAGGCAATGGCGACATCGGCGAGCGTCAACGCATTCCCGACGCAGTGCGTGCGCCCCGCGAGCGCGGCCTCGAGGTGCGCGAGGCCGCGATGCGCCTTGCCGTACTGCCAGGCCGTCCATTCGGCGCTGCGCAGCGACTCGGGGCGCAGGGACTCGAGGCGCACGAGGACCACCGCATCGAGCACGCCGTCGGCGATCGCTTCGAACTGCCGGACGGCTTCGCGTTGCGTGGCGTCCGCCGGCAGGAAACGTGGTGCAGGCGCGAGGCCGTCGAGGTATTCCGCGATGAGCGGCGAGTCGACGAGCCGGGAGCCGTCGTCGCGCACCAGCACCGGGATCTTGCCGAGCGGGTTGACGGCCTGGACGGACTCGCTGTCGATCATCGGGCTCTGTGCGACGAATTCGTGCCCGATGCCCTTCTCGAGGGCGACGATCCGCACCTTGCGCGTGTACGGGCTCGTGGCCGTGCCGATGATCTGCATGCGCGGCGACTCTATTGCTGCAGGCCGTACACGCGCAGCGCGTTGTCGCGCAGGAACTTGCGCAGCGGCTCGGGGCGCAGGCCGAGGCCGAGCACCTCATCCATGGTGCGCTTGAAGCCGAGCACCGGGAAATCGGTGCCGAACAGCACCTTGTCCTGCCCGTAGGTGTTGATGTAATTGACGAAGTTCTGCGGCCAGAATTTCGGGCTGTGTGCGTCCGAGCCGATGTAGACGTTCGTGTGTTTCCACGCCATCGCGATCATCTCGTCGGTCCAGGGGATGCCCACGTGGATGCCGATGAGCTTGAGCTCGGGGAAGTCGCAGGCGATGCCGTCGAGCAGGATCGGCCGGCCGACGCTGCGCATCGGCTGGTCTTTCGCGTAGACCATCGATTGCCCGACCTGCATCTGGATCGGCACGCCGAGTTCGCAGCACTTGGCGTAGAACGGGT
Source organism: Steroidobacteraceae bacterium (assembly GCA_050185195.1). GTDB lineage: Bacteria > Pseudomonadota > Gammaproteobacteria > Steroidobacterales > Steroidobacteraceae > CADEFQ01. The sequence continues at coordinate 1,215 of JBFWZQ010000012.1, forward strand.
AGTACTTCGCGTGGTCGGGCGGCAGGTCGAACCAGTGCGGGTAGAGGTGGGCGCCGATGAATCCCATGTTCTTCACGGCATCCTCGAGCGCGCGTACGCCGTTCATGCCTTCGAACGGGTCGAGGCCCGCGAGGCCGTAGAAGCGGCCCGGGTACTTTTCGATGGCGCGCGCGACGACCTCGTAGGGCAGGTGAAAGGAGCCGGGCAGGCCCTTGCGCCCCGCCTTGGGTGCGAAGAGGAACGCGCGCTCGATGCCGGCTTCGGCCATCTGCGCCAGCATGTCGTCGAGCGACAGCCCCTGCATGTTCGCCTTCGACTTCATCTTGCCGGCGAAGAATTCCTCCTGCCAGCCGGGGCGGAACGAGAGCGCCTCCTGGGTCCAGATGCCGGCAACGATGTCGATGGCCTTTACCGGCGCGCCGCTCACGCTCATTCCACAAGCTCCGATCGGATAGGGAAAGCCGACAATGCTAACAGGCCGGACTGGTCATTGCCGCATGCCGTAGAGGGGAGCGGCCAGCTGTCGCACGGCGCGTTGCGGGATCGCTACAAACTGCGCAGCCGGATCGGCGGCGGCCGTTGTCCGGACAATATCGCTTGCGGGCGTGGTCAACTCGCGTGCTAGGATCGGCGCAGTCGGCGACCCACGGAGCGCATGAGGCGTTCCGACAACAGCGCCGGCCCGTACCAGGGGGAAACTCGACGATGTCCGCGCAACGTTTGATCGCGGCCGCCGTGGCTGCAGCCATCAGCGGCGTCGCCGCGCACGCGCAGGAGACCGGGGCCCAGTCCGGGATCGAAGAGGTCGTCGTCACGACGGCACGCCAGCGCGCCGAGGTGCTGCTCGACGTGCCGGCCACGGTCGATGCGTTCACGGCAAAGGACATCAAGGCGGCGGGCATCGAGCGCCCGCAGGATTTCATCGCGATGACGCCGGGCCTGTCGCAGGTGCAGACCGCCGAAGTCGGCGACATCCAGGTCAACATCCGCGGCATCAACACCGGCCGCGATACCGAAACGAACTTCGCGCTCGTGATCGACAGCGTGCTGCAAACGAACCCCGCCGCCCTCAACCAAGAGCTCAACTCGGTTTCGCAGATCGAGGTGCTGAAGGGTCCGCAGGGCGCCGTATACGGGCGCAACGCGGTCGCCGGCGCGATCATCCTTTCCACGCGCAAGCCGACCGACGAGTTCGAGCTGGACATCGCCGCAGGTGCCGGCAGCGATGCCAGCTACAAGGCGAATTTCTGGGCGGGCGGGGCGCTGTCCGATGCCGTGAAGGGCAGCCTCTCGGGCTACTACCGCACGACCGACGGCCAGTGGGACAACAAGGTCATCGGCTGCGACGACTGCGTGGACTACTACGAGGAAACCGGCTTCCAGGGGCGCCTCATGTTCGAGGCGGGCGGCGGCAAGTTCGACCTCAAGGCGAAATACTCGACGATCGAAGCGGGTGCCATCAACTTCAACGCCGCCCTCGCGCTCGCGGATGCCGCCGCGGGGCTCAACGCGCCGATCTTCCAGGAAGATCCGAATGCACACCGGTTCCAGTACCTGAACAACGTGAAGCCGGTGAACGACCAGGAGAACATCAACCTGTCGCTGAAGGGCGAGTGGGGCGTCGGCGCCAATACGCTCACGGGTTACGTGGCCTGGAACAAGCAGGAAAACAACTTCGTCACCGACGGCACGAGCGCCGCGTTCAACCTCTACAGCACCACGTCCTCGTGCATCGCCTCGAATGACGCGCGCATGGCGGACACGCCGCTGCCGGCGCCGTTCTTCTACGCCCCGAGCGGCGGCTTCGTGACGAGTTTCCTGCCGCCCTACAGCCCGACCACCTGTGACGGCTACCAGTACCAGCAGCGCGACCAGGAAGACCTGAGCGCCGAACTGCGCTTCTCTTCGCCCGGAGACCAGCGCCTGCGCTGGAGCGGCGGTGTGTACGCCGCCGACATCGATCGCCATGTGGTCGTCTCGCAGGGTTCCGACGTCGGCGCGGGCGTCTTCCTGCACCAGGCCTTCGTGCCGACGAGCGGGCCGAACCCCACGGATCTCCTGTACGACGACGACTTCAAGAGCAAGGTGCTCGCGGGCTTCGGCCAGTTCGCCTACGACATCACCGATGGCGTCGAGGTGTCGCTCGCCGCGCGCTACGACCAGGAGAAGCGCGACGTCGGCAACAACGTGCCCACCGGCGCGGGCGCCCTGGCACAGACGCCGGGTTTTGCCGCCGCATTCAACCCGGGCGGTGCGCCGTTCATCAATCCGGCCTATACGGCGAACCCGGCGCTCGCGGCGAGCGGTATTCCGGATCGCGACAAGACCTTCAGCCAGTTCCAGCCGAAGCTGTCGGTCAACTGGCGCGTCACCGACCACTGGTCGCTGTTCGGCTCGTACGGCTACGGGTTCCGTTCCGGCGGGTTCAATTCGACCGGCAGCGCCGCGACGATCCAGCAGGCCTACGGTGGCCTGTGCCTCGGGCCCTCGTTCGCGCTGCCCACCTGCACGCCGACGTCGGTGCACAACGTGACGAATATCCGCGACGACTACGACAAGGAAGTGTCGAAGGCCGCCGAGATCGGTTTCAAGGCCGAGCTCCTCGACCGGCGGCTCACGCTGAATGGCGCGCTGTTCCACACCAAGGTCGACGACATGCTGTTCTTCGACTTCCTGGCAGGTCCCTTCGGGCTGCTGCGCGTCGTCTCGAACATCGACGAGGTGACGATCCAGGGCGCCGAGTTCGATGCACGCTGGCGCCTGAACGACTACGTGACGGTGTTCGGCGGCATCGGCGTGGTCGACGGCGAGATCGATCGCTATGACAGCCGGCCGTATACCAAGGGCAACGCACTGCCCTATGCACCGAAGTACACCGGCAACGCAGGCGTGGAGCTGACCGTGCCGATGGGCGGCAACGGCCTCGAGCTGCTCGCACGCGTCGACATGAGCGCGCTCGGGGAAACCTGGTTCCACCCGGTGCAGGACAACCGCATCCCGAACCTGTTCACGGGATTCGGCTTCGGCCAGGGCGAGTTCTCGAAGATGAAGCGCGATGCGTACGAGATCTTCAATGCCCGCCTGACGCTGCGCCAGGATCGCTGGGGCGTGACGGGCTGGGTGCGCAATCTCGCCGACGAGGACTATCTCGCCGAGGTGATCGTGGCGCCCGAGTTCGGCGGTGCGTTCATCCACGACGCGCCGGGCCGCTCGTATGGCATCGACGTGAACTACCGCTTCTGAGGAGGCCGTGGTGCCGGGTTTTCGGTTATTCGGTTATTGGCGCTGTA
>JBFWZQ010000012.1:4514-95936 GCA_050185195.1 Steroidobacteraceae bacterium
AACCGAATAACCGAAAACCCGGCACCACTCGTCACCGGTTAGACTCGGCGGCCGTGAACCGCCATGACATCCAGTTTCCGGCCCGCCATGCCGCGCTGCGCGACGACGTGCACGCCCTGGGCGGCCTCGTGGGCGAGATCCTGCGCGAGCAGGGGGGCGATACCCTGCTCGATCTCGTCGAACGCGATCGTGTGCTCGCGATCCAGCACCGCGCCGGCGATGCGTCGGCCGGTGAGGAACTCGAAGTGCGGGTGCGGGGGCGTCCTCCCGCGATGGCGCGCGATCTCGTGCGCGCCTTCTCGGCGTGGTTCCAGGCGGTCAACCTCGCGGAGAAAGTGCACCGCATAAGGCGCCGCAAGGAGTACTTCCTCGCCGACAGCGGCCGTCCGCAGCCCGGGGGCGTCGAAGACGCCTTTGCGGCGCTCAAGGCGGGCGGTGCGACACTCGACGACGTGCTGGCCCTGCTCGCGAAGCTGCGCATCGAGCCGGTCTTCACCGCCCACCCGACCGAATCGACCCGCCGCACGATCCTGCGCAAGCAGCAGCGGGTCGCCGAGATGCTGCTCGACCGGCTCGATCCGACCCTGACGCCACAGGAAACACGCAGCCTCTGGGGCCGCGTGCGCACCGAGATGACGACGGGGTGGCAGACGGAAGACCACCCGCGCGACCGCCTCACCGTCGCCGACGAGCGCGAGCACGTGATGTTCTACATCGCGGAGGTGATCTACCGCGTCCTGCCGGCGTTCTACGACGAGATCGCGCTCGCGCTCGAGAAGCTCTACGGCGTGTCGGCCGAGTCCATCGACCTGCCGGTGCTGATCCGCTTCGGCAGCTGGGTCGGCGGCGACATGGACGGCAACCCCGACGTCAACGCCAAGACGATCCGCGAGACCCTCGCGCGCCAGCACCAGGTGATCGTCAACGCGTATTTCGGCGAGTGCCAGCACCTCGCGCAGATCCTCTCGCAGAGCGCGAGCCGCATCGGGGTGAGCCCGGCGCTCGGCAAGCACATCGAGCGCTACATGGCGCTGGTGCCCGGCGCGCAGTCGGCGACGCCCGCGCGCCACGACCGCATGCCCTATCGCGTGTTCCTCGGGCAGGTCGGCGAGCGGCTGCGTGCCACCTACGACGGTCGCGCCAACGCCTACGAGAACCCGCGCCAGCTGCTCGACGACCTCGGCCTGATCGCCGGCAGCCTCGCGGCCAACAAGGGCCGCCATGCCGGCCTCTACCTCGTGCAACGCCTGATACGCCGGGTAGAGACGTTCGGCTTCCATTTCGCGACGCTCGACGTACGCCAGCATGCCGACGTGCATCATCGGGTGCTGGCGCAGGGGCTCGACGATCCGCAGTGGCTCGCGCGGCCCGGCGCCGAACGCCACGACCGCCTCGTCGAGGCGATCGAGCGCGACCTCGGCCCGCGGCGTGAACTTGACGCGCTCGGCAAGCGCACCGTCGCCGTGTTCGAGGCGATCATGCAGGCCCGGCACCGCTACGGCCGCGACGCGATCGGCTACTACATCGTGAGCGGTTGCCGCGCGGCCGACGACCTGCTGGCGCCGTTGCTGATCGCCCGCTGGGCGGAGGCCTACGACAAGGCGACGGGCGAGGTGGCGCTCGATCTCGCGCCACTCTTCGAGAGCATCGGGACGCTGGCGGGCTGCGGCGACGTGATGCGCCAGCTGCTCGCCGATCCGCTCTATTTCCGCCACCTCGAAGCGCGCGGCAGGCGCCAGTGCGTGATGGTGGGGTACTCCGACACGAACAAGGAGGGTGGGCTGTGCGCTTCGCGCGTGGCGGTGTATCGCGCCGAGCAGGTCCTGACCGCGACGCTCACGAGCGCCGAGGAACGGCACGTGGTCTTCCACGGGCGCGGCGGCAGCGTGGCCCGCGGCGGGGGCCGCATCGACGCGCTGGTGCGCGCGGCACCGCCCGAGTCGCTGAACGGCGTGCTGCGGCTCACCGAGCAGGGCGAGGTCATCAACCAGAATTACGGCCTGCGGCCCATTGCGCTGCGTACGCTCGAGCGGGCGTTCAACGCCTTGGCGCTCGGCACCGCCGCGAGCCTGCGCGGCACGCCGGCGCGGGCCGCACCCGCGCACCTCGAGGCGGCGCAGGCGCTCGCCGACACGAGCCGCGAGGCGTACCGCGCGCTCGTCCACGAGGATCCGGGCTTCTTCGGGTATTTCGGCGCCGCGACGCCGATCGACGCCATCGAACGCATGCAGATCGGCTCGCGCCCGGCGTGGCGCGACGACGTGCATTGCCTCGATGCGCTGCGCGCCGTTCCCTGGGTGTTCGCCTGGACGCAGTCGCGTTGCATGCTGCCCGGCTGGTACGGCGCCGGTACCGGCCTCGCGGCCCTGATCGCCGCCTCCGGCGCGCAGTTCGTGCGCGAGGCCTGTGCGGAGTGGTTTTTCCTGGGCAACCTGATCGACGACGTCGAAACGATGCTCGCGCGCACGGATCTCGGCATCGCCCGGCGCTACAGCGGGCTCGCGAGCGCCCCGCAGGCGTATTTCGGCCGGATCGAAGCCGAGTACGCGCGCGCCTGCGAAGCGGTGCTCACGATCAAGGGCTACGGCGAGCTGCTCGACGGCGACCCGACGCTGCAGCGCTCGATCGGGTTGCGCAACCCCTATGTCGATCCGATGAACCTGATGCAGGTCGACCTGCTCGCACGCTGGCGGGCGACGAAGCGCCAGGATCGCGACCTGTTCGAGGCCCTGCTCGCGAGCATCAGCGGCATCGCGCAGGGCCTGCAGAGCACCGGCTAGGACCGCTCGAGGTCGAGCACCATGCGCACGAGTTGCGCGAGCGAGGACGCGTCCATTTTCTCCATGACGCGCGCGCGGTGGATTTCGACCGTGCGCTGGCTCAGGCCGAGGTCGGCCGCGATCACCTTGTTCGCCTTGCCGACGACCACGAGGTCGAGCACGTCGCGCTCGCGCGGCGTGAGCGTGCCGAGGCGGTCGCGTGTGTCGCGTCGCGCGGTGAGCAGCGCGCGCATCTCCCCGTCGCGCGCGAGTGCCCGCTGCACGCGGGCAAGCAGGTCGTCGTCGCGAAACGGCTTCTGCAGGAAATCGAACGCACCGGCCTGCATCGCCTCGACCGCCATCGGCACGTCGCCATGCCCCGTGATGAACACGATCGGGATCGTCGCGCCCAGCGCATTCAGGCGCTGCTGCAGCTCGAGCCCGCTCATGCCGGGCATGCGCACGTCGAGCACGAGGCAGCCGGGCCGCGCGATGTCGTATCCCGCGAGGAACTCGTCGGCGGAGGCGTGCATCACGGCGTCGAGGCCGTAGGACTTGAAGAGGAGCCGCAGCGAGCTTCGGACCGCGTCGTCATCATCGATGACGAATACCGTCGGGGTGCCGTTTTTCATGAGAGTTCCGGTGCAATGGGCAGGGTGAAGGCGAAGCGCGCCCCGCGGGGCAGGACGGCCTCGTAGGAAAGCTGGCTGCGGTGCGCCTCGAGGATCGAGCGGCTGATCGCAAGGCCGAGGCCGGTTCCCTCGGCCTTGGTCGTGAAGAACGGCTCGAAAACCCGGGCTTCGACCCCGGGCGCGAGGCCCGGGCCGTTGTCGGACACGCTGACCTCGACCTGGCCGGCCTCGCCGAGGGTGGTGCGGATCATGATTTCTCCCGCCGATTCGTCGGTGCTGATGAACGCCTCGGCGGCATTGTGCACGAGGTTCACGATCACCTGCTCGATCTGCACGCCGTCGACCAGCACCAGGGGCAGGCCGGGCGCGAGGTCGAGTCGCAGCGCGCTGCGCGACGCCCGGGCATCCATCTCGAGCAGCGACAGCACGTCGCGTACCAGGTCGTTCGGCGCGAGCACCGTACGATGGGTTTCCCGGTGGCGGACCATGCCACGCAGCCGGTGGATGATTTCGCCTGCGCGCATGGCCTGCGCCGCGATTTCGCCGAGCGCCGCGATGATCTCGGGCTTGTCGGGGCGCGGCGCCGCGAGCAGGCGTTCGCAGGCCCGCGCGTAATTGGTGATGGCCGCGAGCGGCTGGTTCAGTTCGTGCGAGATGCCTGCGGCGATCTCGCCGAGCGTCGCGAGGCGGCTGACTTCATCGAGGCGGGCCTGCGCGCGCCGCGCGGCTTCCTCGGCTTCCTTGCGCTCGGTGACATCGTGCAGGGTGCCGACGGCCCGCAGGTTGCCGCCGCCGGCCCGGGACAGCCGGTAGCGTGCCTCGATGTGGCGCACGACCCCATCGGCGCGGACGAACCGGTAGCTCAGCTCGAGCCGGCCGGTACCGCGGATCGCGCGCGACCACGCGATGAGGCAGCGGTCGCGGTCCTCGGGGTGCAGGCCCGAGAAAATCCGCACGTGGGAGGGCGGCTCCGTGGCGTCGATACCGAGCATCCGGTACACCTGGGGCGACCAGTAGTTCACGCCGTTGTCAGGCACGAAAAACTCGGTATTGCCGAGTTGCGCGATTTCCTGCGCTTCGCGCAGCAGGTCCTCTGCATCACCGGGAGTGGGGCTCACCCTGTCGAAACCTCGTGTGGAGTACGCTAGTGTGTCCGCCCACGAGGCGTGAGGGCAAATTCTTGCACGCGACCGGATCGCGGCGTTGAAGGGTACCGGGATCCAGCGACCGTCGGGCGACGCCCGGGCCACCGGCGTGCGCGGGTTGTTTCCGGCCGCCGCGCAGGCGAACGCCGGCGAGTCGGGCTTCCGGCTGCTGGCGGACGGAATCGGCGCGTTCGTGGCACGTGCCTGGCTCGCGCGCGCGGCCGCCCGCTCGCTCGACCTGCAGTACTACCTGGTCAACGCCGACGATACCGGGCGGCTGCTCGCGGGCGAAGTGCTCGCCGCGGCGGATCGTGGCGTGCGCGTGCGCATCCTGCTCGACGACATCTACGCCGCGCAGTCCGACCGCGAGATCGCGATCCTCGACTCGCACCCGCGGATCGAGGTGCGGCTTTTCAACCCGTGGACCCGGCGGCGCAATCCGATCGCGCGTGTCTTCGGCTTCCTGCTCGATCCGCGCCGCCTGAACCACCGGATGCACAACAAGCTGTTCGCCGCCGACGAGTTCGCGGCGATCGTCGGCGGGCGCAACATCGGCGACGAGTATTTCGACCTCAAGTCGCAACTGAATTTCCGCGACCTCGACGTGCTCGCGGTGGGGCAGGTGGCGACCGAGGCGTGCGGCTCGTTCGACGAGTACTGGAACAGCGACTGGGCGGTGCCCGCGGCCGCCATCCTCGACCGGGCGCCGGCCCCCGCCGACCTCGAGTCGTTGCGTACCGTGCTCGCCGCGCATCGCGAGTCCTTGCGTGGCTCGGCCTACGCCCAGGCGCTCGAGGGTTCACCGATCGCCTTGCAGTTCGCGACGCGCACGGTCCCGCTCGAATTCGGGGTTGCACGGGTGCTGGCGGACAGTCCGTCGAAGGTGGGCGCGTCGAACGACGACCAGGACACCCTGCTCATCCGGCGCCTGCGGGAAAACGCGCGTGACGCCGAGCGCGAGTTGCTCGTCAGTTCACCCTATTTCGTGCCGCGGGACGCCGGCGTGCAGGCGCTGACCGCGCTGGCGGGTGGCGGCGTCGCCGTGTCGGTGCTGACCAATTCCCTTGCGGCCAACGATGTCGGCATCGTGCACAGCGGCTACGCACGCTACCGGGTCCCGCTGTTGCGTGGTGGCGTGCGTCTCTTCGAGTTGCGCCCGCACCTGGGGTTCGCCGAACGCCACCGCACCCGCCGCAGGTTCGGTTCGGAGTACGTCAGCCTGCATGCGAAATACCTCGTGATCGACCGCCGCTCGCTGTTCGTCGGGTCGCTCAACCTCGACCCGCGCTCGATCGACTACAACACCGAGATCGGTCTCCTGATCGACAGCCCGGGGCTTGCGCGGCAGGCGGCCGCCTTGTTCGACCTGGCGAGCTCGCGGCCCTTCAGCTATACCGTGACGCTGCGTGACGGCGCGGCCGGTCGCTCCAATGCGCTCGCGTGGACCAGCGCAAACGCGGGCGGCGAGCTGCGGTACGATCACGAGCCGGATACGACCCGGTGGCAACGCTCCAAGGCCTGGTTGGCCGGCTTGCTGCCTTTCGTGGAGAGCCAGATCTGACATGAATCGCCGCAAGGTTTTGCTGGGTGCAGGCGTCCTCGCCGTGGCCGGGACCGGGGCGTTGGTCGCGGAGCGGGCGACCCGCGGGTCGCGGGGCCCCAGTCGACCGCCGGGGGTGCCGGTCGGCCCGTTCGGCGCGGACTCGACGGCCGAAGAAGTGACTGCCGGGCTCGATCTCACCGGCAAGGTCGCGCTCGTGACCGGCGTGAATTCCGGGCTTGGCGCCGAAACCCTGCGCGTGCTCACGCTGCGCGGCGCCCACGTGTTCGGCACCGCGCGGACACTCGAAAAGGCGAGCGCCGCCTGCGCCGCCGCGGGCAGTCGCGCCACGCCGTTCGCGCTCGAGCTGACGGATTTCGCCTCGGTCGTCGCGTGCGCGGAGGCGGTGCGCCGACAGGGCGTCCCGCTCAACATGCTGGTCTGCAATGCAGGCATCATGGCGCTGCCGCAACTCGAGCAGGTGAACGGCCTCGAGAAACATTTCGTCACCAACCACCTCGGGCACTTCCTACTGGTCCATCACCTGCTCGACCGCGTGGTCGCCGCGCCGCAGGGCCGCGTCGTCGTCGTGTCGAGCCGGGGTTACCAGTGGGCGCCGCCCGAGGGCATCGAGTTCGACAACCTGTCGGGGGCGCGCGGCGAATACGAGCCCAATCGCGCCTACGGCCAGAGCAAACTCGCGAACGGATTGTTCTCGCTCGAGCTGGCGCGCCGCCTGCGGGGCACGAACGCGACATCGAATTCCGTGCACCCGGGCATCATCAAGACCAACCTCGGGCGGCATTTCCCGCGCTGGAAGCGGGCGCTGAGCGAGCTGATCGGCTGGACTTTCATGAAGGGCATTCCCGCGGGCGCCGCCACCGGGTGTTATGTCGCGACGAACCCGCGCCTCGCCGGCGTGAGCGGCTGCTACTTCGCGAACTGCAATCCGGAAGTTCCGGGCGGCCGGATGCAGGACGAGGCGCTCGCGGCCAGGTTGTGGGCGGTATCGGAAGACCTCACGCGCCAGTGGCTGCCGGGCACCGACAAGGCCTGACATGAGCGGACAGCGACAAGCCCTGCCGGCGCTGGTCGGCGCGCTGGGCGTCGTTTTCGGCGACATCGGCACGAGCCCGCTGTATGCACTCAAGGTATCGCTCGATGCGACGGGTGCGCCTGCAGGGGACAGGGGGGCGGTGCTCGGCGTGCTGTCGCTCATCAGCTGGAGCCTGCTCGCCGTCGTCACGCTCAAGTACGTGACCCTGATGCTGCGGGCAGACAACCAGGGCGAGGGCGGCATCCTGGCGCTCTTCGCACTCGTCCAGAAACACGTCAACCCGTTGTCGCGGCCGGCGCAATGGGTCGCCGCGCTCGCGCTCGCCGGCGCGGCGCTGTTCTACTGCGACGCCCTGATCACGCCTGCGATCACGGTGCTGAGCGCGGTGGAAGGCATGGAGCTCCTCGACCCGGGCTTTGCGCGTGTCGTCATCCCGATCACGCTCGGTATCCTGGTTGCGCTCTTTGCCATCCAGCGTGGGGGCACCGAGCGCGTCGGCCGGCTGTTCGGCCCCGTCATGCTCCTGTGGTTCGTAGTGCTCGGCGTCTCGGGCTTCGCCGCCATCCTGCGCGACCCGTCGGTGATCGCCGCGCTCGATCCACGCTGGGCGATCGCGCTCATGGCAGGCCACCCCGGCCTCGGGCTCGCGATCCTCGGCGCCGTGTTCCTCGCGCTCACGGGGGGCGAGGCGCTCTATGCGGACATGGGCCATTTCGGCAAGCGCCCGGTGCGCATCGCGTGGTTCGCCCTCGTGTGGCCGGCCCTGGTGCTCAATTATTTCGGCCAGGGTGCGCAGCTGCTGTCGCAGCACGAATCGATCGCGCATCCCCTCTATTTCCTCGTGCCGACGCAGCTGCTGCCGCTGTTCGTGCTGCTTGCGACCGCGGCCTCCGTGATCGCCTCGCAGGCGGTGATCACCGGCGCATTTTCCGTCACGCGCCAGGCCGTGCAGCTCGACCTGCTGCCACGGGTGCGGGTGCTGCAGACCTCCGCGCTCGAGCAGGGCCAGATCTACGTGCCCGTGGTGAATGCGCTGATGCTGCTCGCCGTCGTCGCCTTCGTGTTCGCATTCGGGTCCTCGGACGCGCTGTCCGGTGCCTACGGCGCCGCGGTGGTCGGCACGATGCTCGTGACGACGCTCCTCGGTGCGGTCGTGGCGCACACCGAATGGCGCTGGCCCGTCACGCTCACCTGCGCCGTGTTTGGCGTATTGCTGTTCGTCGATCTTGCCTTCGCGTCCGGCAACATGACCAAGCTCGATGATGGTGGCTGGGTTCCGGTGGCGCTCGCGGCCCTGCTGTTCGGGGTCTTCTGGACCTGGCGCGAAGGTCGCCTGCGGCTGCGCCAGGCGCTCGCGCGACAGGCGGTCCCACTCAGCGACCTGCCGAAACTGCTGGCGGGCGCGACGCGCGTGCCCGGCACGGCGATCTTCCTCGCCAGCCACGCCGGGGTCGTGCCTTCCGCGCTGATCCGCAACCTCGAGCACAACCGCGTCGCGCACGAGCAGATCGTGATCCTGAACCTCTCGATCACGCGCACGCCGCGCCAGGATCCCGCGGACCGGGTGCGCATCGAGACCCTGCAGGAGGGCGTGCACGCGCTGCATGCCCGCTTCGGGTTCATGGAAACGCCGGATGTGCGCGAGGCGCTGCGGCGCTGCCGACCGCGAGGCCTGCGGATCTACGTCGAGGAGGTGTCGTGGTTCCTGGGCCGGCACTTCGTGCGCCCGCGACCGCGCACGGGCCTGGCCGGGCTGCGCATGCGCTTCTTCGCGTGGATGCAGCGGCGCAGCACGCAGGCCTCGGAGTTCTTCAACATGCCGTCGAAGGGCGTCGTCCTGCTCGGCACGGAGGTGGAGGTGTGAGGTCGGCGCGCCGTGGGCGGTGGGCTGCGCGCTACGAGCTGCGGGCTACGGGCCAGAGGTTTTGTCACGCGATGCCCCCGACTGCACAAGCCAGTCCAAAGAATGCTATTGGCAGGTCTGCGAATTCGCGCCCGATGACTGCGACGCCAAAGACAGTGTTCCGTAGGAAGTCTCGCACCAGTCAGCTCATGCGGGCCGCAGTCCGCCCTTGCGCCCAGGGCCTCGGTCCTCGGGCGTTCGACCCGTAACGAGGCGGATGCGTCATACCGCGTCGCTCGCAAGCGGTCGGTCGTTACCTTCGAACACCGGGTACTTGCCCATCGTGAGCAGCAGCAGCGCGCCGATGCCGAACGCAAAGGCCGCGATGAACAGGATCGCGTCGTAGCTGCCCGTCCGGTCGTGGACGAAGCCGAAGAGCGGTGGGGCGATGCCCGAGGCGAGGCCGAACACGGCGTACTGCGCGCCATAGATGCGGCCGTAGTGGCGCAGTCCGAAGTAGCGCGCGCTCAGGTAGGCGACGAGGTCGGTCTCGGCGCCCGAGGCAAAGCCGACGAGTACCGCGGCGAGGATGGCCGTTGCGGGGCCGATCCCGTGGTTCAGCAGCAGCAGGCTCGCGACGGCCGGCAGGACCAGCATCGGAAACGCGATGCCCGGCGCCCACACGCGGTCCATCATGAAGCCCGCGAAGAGGCGACCGACGATGATGCTGACACCGGTAGCGCCGGCGATCTTGCCGGCAGCGAGCGGCTCGAAGCCGCGGTCCTCGAGCAGCGGAACGAAGTTCGCGATCGTGCCCGCGATACCCGTCGCGACGAGCAGGATCGAGACGATCAGCACCCAGAAGCGCGCGGTGCGCACGGCCTGCCCGAGCGTGAGGCCCGTCTCCGCGCGAGGCCGCGCGGCGTCGTGCGCCGCCGCCGCGCCCGCCTGCGCCGCGCCCGCCGGCGGGTCGCGAAACCATGCGATCGCAATCGGCAGGGCGACCGCGAGCGGCAGCAGCGAGATGCCGACGTAAGCCCAGCGCCAGCCGAAGCGTTCGATCAGCCAGATCGTGAAGGCAGGCAGGAAGGCGGCGGTGATACCGGTGCCGAGCAACGTGATCGCGAGCGCGAGGCCGCGGTTCTCGTCGAACCAGCCGTTGATGGCGCGCGTCCAGGTCACCGGGGTCGAGCCGCCGCCCGCCAGGCCCACGACGATCCACATGACGTAGAAGACGCCGATCGAGGCGGGAGTCAGCGACAGCGCCGCGAATCCAAGGCCAAAGAAGGCGAGCGTAGGCAGCGCCATGCGCCGCGCGCCGTAACGGTCCGAGAGGGCGCCGATGACCGGCACGATGCAGATGACGGCGAGGGCGAACCAGAAGATCCCGAGCTGGAACTCGCCGCGGCCCCAGCCGAATTCCTCGGTGATCGGCCGCGTGAAGGGGCCGAGGGAGTTGAAGGGAATGGGCGAGGCGCCGAAGGCGACGCCGAGCGAGGAGGCGACCAGCACGGCCCAGCCGCGCCGGAACTCTGAGTAGGATCGGGTCATTGTTTTCCGAGGCTGCCGTCCTGCAGCAGCATGAGATTGATGGTCGCCCGAGTGTACTGTGGGTCGAGGGCGAGCGCCCGCCGAAACTCGGCCTCGGCCTGCGAAGGACGGCCCGCTATCGCATAGGCGTAGCCCAGGTTGGCCGCGGCGCGTGGATTGGCCGGCGATTTTTGCGCCACATCGCACCAGAACGCGATTTCGCTGGCGTACACGAGGTTGCGCCGCGCGGTCGACGCGCTGGCCAGGACGAGGACGGCGATACCCGCGACACCAAGGGTCGATCGCAAAGCCCGGCCGCGCGTGGCGGCGACGGACGCGAGGCGCGCGGCGAGGCAGCCCGCGAGCCATGCCGGGCCCATGAGCGCCATGTAGAGCTGGCGGTCGTTCACGAGATCGAGGCGCGGCAGCAGCGAATTGGTCGGTGCGAGCCACAGGAAGAACCAGAGGATGCCGAACGCGAGCGCCGGCCGGCTCCGCACGGAGGCGAAGCCCGCCGCCAGTGCGGTGGCGTAGGCGAGCGCGAGGGCCATGGTCGCAAACGTCCAGGCGGCCACCTCGGGCAGCTGGGGATCGGCATTGAGCCGCCAGGGCATGAAAATCTGCCCGATGAGATACGCGACGGCGTGCAGTTGTGTCAGCAGGTTCACGGCGAGGTCGCGCGCCGTGAAGCTCGACTCGAGCAACAGCCAGTAGCGCGGCAGGCTGGCGGCAGCGACGCCCGCAGCCAGTAGCGCCAGGGCGTGGGGTGCAGTTGCGACGAAGGCGTCACGCCAGCGGACCCGCTGCCGCGCCTCGCACAGCGCAAGCAGCGCGAGCGCGAAAGGCACGACGAGCACGGTTTCCTTCACGCCGAGCCCGATCAGGAAGAGCGCGACGGAGGTGATCCACAGGCCGATCCGGCGCAACCCGGGCGTCGAGGCATCGCGTGCCACGTCCCAGGCCAGCAGGCTCGCCAGCGCCAGCAGGGCCGCGAGGCTCGCCGAGCGGCCCGAGACATAGGTCACTGCTTCCGTCTGCACCGGAAGCAGTGTGAAGAGGAGGGCGGCGACCAGGGCTGCGAGCGAGCCGACCCCGCCCGCCGTCGCGACGAGCGTGCGCGCGGCGAGCCGGCGCAACAGGGTGAAGACGAGGCCGCCATTGACGACATGCACGATGAGATTGAAGGCGTGGAAGCCCGCGAGGCCGAGCCCGCTCTGCCAGTTGAGCGCGTAGCTCAGCTTCAGCACCGGCCGGATGCCCGGCATGGATGCCCACCACGCGGCGAGCGAGTGCACGCGCGCGTCCTCGACGATCACCGCCCAGTCGTCGAACTGGAAAACGCCACCGAAGGAGTTGAGGTAAGCCGCCGCGGTCGCGGCTGCGATCAGGAGGTACCCACGCCACGGTGCCGTGGCGGCGCCGTCAGTCGCGGCGCGCGGCACGGAACGCATCCTCGACGAGCGCCGCGGCGGTCCACCAGCGGTCGCGCGCATCCAGCAACACCACCCATACGTCGATGCCGTCGCGCCGCGCGTGCACGAGGGCGCAGCGCCCGGCTTTTACCGTGTAGCCGCTCTTGAGGCCGACCGCGCCGTCCAGGCGGCCGAGCAATGGGTTGGTCGTGCGCAGCGTGATCTCGCGGCCCGCGCGGGTCTGGATGACGAGTTCCTGCGTGGCCGCGAGGGCCGCGATCGAGGGAAAGCTCGCCGCGTAGCGGCCGAGGCGCAGCAGGTCGTTGGCGGTGGACAGGTGCCCGGGCGCGTCGAGGCCGCAGGGGTTTTCGAAATGCGTGCCGGCCAGGCCCAGTTCTTTCGCACGATCGTTCATGCGCGCGACGAAGCCGTCGACCGTGCCCGAATGATGTTCCGCCAGCGTGAGGCAGGCATCGTTCGCCGAACGCACGAGCAGGGCGGCGAGGAGGCTTGCAGCGGTGAGCTGCTCGCCAGCCACGAGGCCGATCCGGGCACCCGTGGCGCGCGCCGCCCGCGGGCTCACGGCGACGAGGGCCGCTGGTTCCCAATCCGATTCCAGCAGCACGACCGCCGTCATCAGCTTCGTGAGCGACGCCGGCGGCAGCGGGTGGCCCGCCGCGCGCGCCCATTTGACAGAATTCCCCACTGCAACGACATAGGCTGTCGCCGCACGCGGGTAGCGGTCCGTGGCCGCAGGGCCGGCGCCGTGGGCGGCACCGAGGCCCGCGACCAGCAGGGCCGCGATGCGCAGCACGGCCCGCTGCGAGGTTCGCTTCAGAAGCCGATCAGGCCGCGCAGGGCCTTCTTGCCGGCCTTGATCGCTGAATCCCTGGGACTCTCGGGGCTGGCGGATGCGCCCGCCTCCTGCGGCAACGCGTTGTGGCGCGCATAGGCATTGCAGAACTCGACATATTTCGGCGCCACGGGCGACGTGTAGTTGCGACCGGCGCATTCGCGCAGGGCGAGGTCCTTGCCTTCGTCGCGGCAGTTGCGGCCGAGAAAGACGAGCGACTCCTTCGCGAGGGCATTCCGGCACAGTCCCGAGCGCACCGACTCGAGGCTCCCCGCGCCGGTGGCGGGCAAGCCGCACAGCGCAGTGGCCGCCCCGAGGTCAGCGCGCATCTGCGGCGGCCCCTGCACCGTCGACTCCATGTCGGCCACCTTGTCATAGCCGGTTTCGGTCTTGAGCGCCGCGCAGTACTGGCCCTTGTACTTCGGATCGCACTGCACGCCCGTGGCCCCGGTGAACGTGTAGGCCGTCATGCCGTCCACGCCCGCCTGGCAGACCTGCTCGAGGTACTGCGCGGACTCGGCCTGTGCGGCCGCGACCTGGCGCTTCAACTTGCCGGCATCGCAGGCCTTGCCGAGCCGGCGACCGTTCATCTTCATGCGCATCGCGTCGCCGCCGACCTGCATGCGCATCTCGCCGCGATAGCTGTCCTTGCCGCTGTAGGTCATCTCGCCCGAGCCCGTGGTCGGCGGGCTGCCGGTGCAGCGCATCTTCCAGCGCAGGGTGTCGCCCGAGCGCTGCACGTCGTACATCTTGCAGTCCTCGGAAGCCGGCACGCCCTGTGGCTCGTCGGCTGCATTCTTCGGCGAGCACACCTGCTGCGTCGTCGCCGGCATCGACATGCCGGCGGCTTCCATCTCACTCGTGACTTCCCACAGTTCCCCGGGTTCCTGCGCGACGACCCGCGCGCAAGCGAGGGTGGCAAGCAGGACGGGCAGCGCGCGCCGAAGGGCGAAATTCATGGCCGACATGTCGATCTCCTCAACTCAATTCGGGAAGCGCACCACGGGCGTCGTGGGCGGGTTGCCAGGTGGCAGGAAGGCAGGCGCGGGCTTGCCCGCGGGACCGAGCGAACGGATGAACTGGTAGATGCCGAGCAGGTCGTCGTCGGTCATGGCGTGCAGCGCCGGGGACGGCATGGGCGGGCGTGCCACCGTCGTGCGCGTGACCGCAAGCCACTGGGAGGCGGTCATGTCCTTGACGAAGAGGCGCAGGTTGATCCCATAGGTCGTGCCCCAGGGGCCGCTCCAACCGAGCGAGTCGCCCGTGAGCCAGTCCTTCTCCGGCACCTTGCCGCCGCCCTGCGCATAGCCCGCCGTGTGGCAGTCGTTGCAGCCGGCGATCTGCACGAGATAGCGGCCGCGCCGCACCTGTTCGGCGGACCGATCGGCGTTTGACGCGGCTGCGCCGATTGAAACGGCGGTCGTCCCGAGGACCGCGAGCGCCACGTATACCAGGCCCCTGGCCATGTGTTTCCTTGTTGTTCGTCGCCGGCGGCGGATTCTACGGGCCTCTTCCGCATTGCGATAGGACCCGGCGCCAGCGCCTCAGCTTGATGGCCGGGCGTAGCGCCGCATGGGCGGGGCTGGTCGAGGGCAAGGTGACGAACTGCAGGGTCGATATGCGTCCTGCGGGAAGCGTCGGTAGCACGAGGCGCGCAAAGAGCCGGCAGGCCGCGCCGCCGCTGAAGGCCACGACGGCAATCGAGCGCCGTCGCAGGAGCAGGCCGCGCACGTCCTGCGCCCTGGCCGAGGCGGCATCGATGTCGGCATCGCTGCTGCCGGGCCGGCTGGCCTCCGCGAGGACGTCCCAGACACCGACCCCTGCGGCGCGCAGTGCCGCGAGCCGCTGCGCATAGGGCGCGTCGCGCGCGATGCCGAACGACGCGGCCATGATCGGCCAGAACTGGTTGCGCGGATGGGCGTAGTACTCGCCGGCGCGCAGCGATGCGACCCCCGGCAGGCTGCCGAGGATCAGCAGGCGCGGACGAGCGCCGAGGATGGGTGGGAACGCGTGGACACGCTCAGCCGGCGACGAGCGCATCGAACCACACCATCGCCGCGAAGCCGGCGAGCAGGCTCGCGGTGGCGCCGCCCGACATGCCGCTGCGATGCGTCTCCGGAATGACTTCGGCGCTGATGACATAGAGCATCGCGCCGGCCGCGAACGCGAGCCCCCACGGCAGCAAGCCGCCCGCGACCCCTACGGACGCCGCGCCGACGAGGCCGCCGCCGGTCTCGATGAGCCCGGTCAGCACCCCGAGGCCGAAGCTGCGTCGGCGACCGAGCCCGCTCGACAGCATCGCCATGGCCACCACGAGTCCTTCGGGAATGTTCTGGACGGCGATGGCCGTGGCGATGCGCGGCATGAGCGTCGGATCGGTCGCGCCGATCGTCACGCCGACACTGAGTCCCTCCGGGAAGTTGTGCAGGGCGATCGCGGTGACGAGGAGGAAAGACATCGAGCGCCGGCTGTCCCGGCCGTCATGGCCCTTGAACTGGTGCTCGTGCGGAAAGTGGCGGTTGGCCCAGGCCACGCACCAGGCGCCGGCCCCGAGCGCGACGAGGGTGAGGGGTGTCGACCAGGCGCGAGGGTACTGTCTGGCGGCGGCATCGAGCGCCGCGGGCAGCAGCGCATAGACACTCGCGGCGAGCATCACGCCGGCGGCGAGCGCGATGAAATGATTGGCCAGGCGTGGCGAGAGGTTGCGCAGCGCCAGGACGGGGGCGGCGCCGAGCGTCGTCGCCACCGTGCCGGTCAGGAACACGATCCAGACGGCGGACCAGGCGCCCATGTCGATCCTTTCAACGATGCGGATCGCCGGTTTTTGGCGTGGTGCCGGGTTTTCGGTTTTTCGGTTATTCGGGCGCTACGCGCGAATAACCGATTAACCGAAAACCCGGCACCAACCCGGTTCAGCACCGCACGCTCTCCGGGGTCAGGCCGCCGACGTGGTAGTCGAGCAGGCGCCTTCGAAACTCCACGTTGTAGCGGGCCGCGACCGCGGCGCTCGCCGCCTCGACTTGCGTGGCACGCGATTGCGTCAGCTCGACGAGGGTCGCGGCACCGGCCTTGTAGCGTTGGTCCGTGACTTCGAGCGCGCGCACCGCTGCGGCTTGCTGCGCTTCCGCGGCGGTCAGTTGCGCCCGGGCCGATTCGAGGTCGAGCAGCGCCGTGCGCACTTGCGAGCCCACCTCCTGTTCGAGGCTGTCGAACTCGATCTGCGCGCTGTCGGCACGGATCTCCGCGCGACGCGTGGCGATACGCGTCGCGCCGCGGTCGTACAACGGCAGCGCGAGGCTGAGGCCGATCGTGCCGCCGCGATCGTCGGCCAGCTGGTCGCGCCAGCCGGCGTCGTCCGCGCTCGAGTAGGACGAACCGTAGCCCGCCGCCAGCGAGACCGTCGGCCAGCGCGTCGATTTCGCAACGCGGATGTCCTGGCGCGCGGCCTCGACGCGCGCTTCGCTCGCCTTGATGTCCGCGCGCGTGGCAAAGGCGCGCTGGATCAGGCTGTCGAGCGGCTCGCGCACCACCGTCGCGGCCTGGCCGATCTCGGGCGTGACGAATTCGTAGGTGCCGCGCGGGTCGAGCCGCAAGGTGCGGATGACGTCGATGCGCGCCAGTTCCGCCGCGCGCTCGGCCTGCACCACGGCCAGCTGCGCGCTCGCGACGTTGGCCTGTTGCTGGTACAGGTCGGCAATGGTGCGCGCCCCGGCCTTCACGTAGGTTTCGATCTGGCTGGCGAGCGCGGCCTGCGCCGTGAGGTTCTCGCGCTGCACGCGCAGTTCCTCGCGCTGCTGCACGAGGGCGAGGAAATTGGTGGCGACCGTGAACACCACCGTTTCGCCGGCGCGCGCCAGGTCCTGCTCGTCGGCGGCGCGCCCGAACTTCGCCCCCGCGAGCGTGGCGGTGTTCGCGAAGCCGTCGAAGAGCGTCACGCCCGAGGACAGGCCGACGGTCGCGTTGCGCGTGGTCTCGCCATCGTCGCGGCCGAACGCCCGCGAGGACTGCGTGTTCACGCGCAGGTCGGGTACGAAACCGCGGCGCGCCTGCACGACGTCGAGCTCGCCGAGCGCGGCGGCGTTGCGCGCCTGGCGCAGGGCGTCGTTCTGCTCGAGGGCGATCCCGATCGCTTCCTCGAAGCCGATCACGCGGGTCGGCGCCGGCGCATCCTGCGCAAGCGCGCCGGTGGCGGCGAGCAGCGTCGCAAGTGCGAGGACAAGGGTGCGGGGGCGGGCGGGTCTATTCATAGCGGAGTGCCTGGATCGGGTCGAGCGCGGCCGCCTTGCGCGCGGGATAAAAGCCGAAGAAGACGCCGACGGCGGCCGAGAACAGGACGGCGATCAGGGCGGCTTCGGGTGGCATCGCCACTGCCCAGCCCGTGGCGCGGGCAAGGCCGATGCCCGCGGCGTAGCCGAGCACGATGCCGATGAGGCCGCCGGCGACGCTGATCACGATGCTCTCGACGAGGAACTGCGCCAGCACGTCGCCGCTGCGCGCGCCGATGGCCATGCGGATGCCGATCTCGCGGGTGCGCTCGGTGACGGACACCAGCATGATGTTCATGATGCCGATGCCGCCGACGACCAGCGAGATCGAGGCGATCGCGGCGAGCAGCATCGACATCACGCGCGTGGTGCCGCTGGCGGCCGCCGCGATGTCGTCCTGGTTCCTGATCGTGAAATCGTCGTCCTCGCCGGGCGCGATCTTGTGCGCCTCGCGCATGATCGCGCGGATTTCCTCCTGTGCGGCCGGGATGTCGCCCGGCGAGAAGGTGCTCGCGATGATCTGGCCGATGCGGCTGTGGCCGGCGAGGTGCGCCTGCGCCGTGGTGTAGGGGATGATCACCGTGTCGTCCTGGTCGTTGCCGCCGGCCGTCTGTCCCTTCGAGGCCATCACGCCGATCACCGTGAAGGGCACGTTGCGCAATTGCACCTGCTGGCCGACGGGATCGGCATCCGGGAAGAGGGCGTCGGCGACGGTGCTGCCGAGCACCACGACCCGGCGCACCGAGCGCAGGTCGGCTTCCGTGAAGAAGCTGCCGCTGCGCGTCGACCAGTCGCGGATCGCCTGGTAACTGGGTGATACGCCCATGATCGACGTGCGCCAGTTGCCGATGCCGCCGATCAGCTGCCCACGCGAAAAGATGACGGGAGAGACCGCGGCCAGCGTCGTGCCCTCGCGCGCCAGCTTCTCGGCGTCGGGTACCGTCAGGCGGTTGAAGGTCCCCGCGCCCTGGCTCACGCCCCCCTGGGAAGTCGAACCCGCCATGACCATCAGCATGTTCGTGCCGAGGCCCTTGATCTGCGTTTCGATCATCGTCTGGGCGCCCTGGCCGAGCGCGACCATCACGATGACCGCGGCGACGCCGATCACGATGCCGAGCATCGTGAGCAGCGTGCGCATCTTGTTGCGCAGGATGCTGCGCGTGGCGATGCCGAAGAGCGCGCGCTTCCTCATGCCGCCGCTCCGGCCGCCGCGAGCTCGCGGGTGGCGTCGCGACGGTTCGCCACCGGCACGTCGCGCACGACCCTTCCGTCGCGCATCTCGACGATGCGCCGCGCGTGATCGGCGATGTCGTGCTCGTGGGTGACGAGCACGATGGTGATGCCCTGCGCGTTGAGCTCCTGGAAGAGCGCCATGATCTCGATCGACGTGCGCGTGTCGAGGTTGCCGGTCGGCTCGTCGGCGAGGATCAGCGACGGGCTCGTGACGAGCGCCCGCGCGATGGCCACGCGCTGCTGCTGCCCGCCCGACAGCTCGCTCGGCAGGTGGTGCATCCGCTCGCCGAGCCCCACGCGTCGCAGTGCCTCCGGCGCGGGCGATGCCCGGTCGGCGAAGCGGCCGGTGCGGTCGTACAGCAGCGGCAGCTCGACGTTTTCGAGGGCGGTGGTGCGCGAGAGCAGGTTGAAGCCCTGGAAGACGAAACCGAGCTTGCGGCTGCGCAGGTCGGCGAGTTCATTGCGCGTGAGGCCGGTGACGGGAATGCCGTCGAGCTCGTAGCGGCCGTCGGTCGGGCTGTCGAGGCAGCCGAGGATGTTCATCATGGTCGACTTGCCAGAGCCCGACGCACCCATGATGGCCACCATCTCGCCAGCTTCGATCACGAGGTCGACGCCCGCGAGCGCCCGCACGGCGTTCTGCCCGGCGCTGTAGACGCGGGTCACGGCTTCAAGGCGGATCACTGGAGGCGTGGCTTGCATGGGTTGCCTCAGAAGCGGCGCGGGCCCTGGGACTGGAAGGGATTGGTCGAGGCGGGTCCGGCCGCCTGCGTCGTCCCGACGATCACCTGCAGGCCCGCCTCGAGCCGCTCGCCGCTGATCTCGGTGCGCTGGCCGTCCGACAGGCCGGTGCGCACCTGCGCCCGGGCGAGCTTGCCCGCGGCGTCGAGGTACCACAGGGTCGCGGCGCCGGGAGAGCGCGTGCCGGCGGGCCGCGCCGCACCCGCGGGCCGCGCGCCACCCTCCCGCGTCGCCCCCACGGCCGCGAGCATCGCCTCGGTCGGGCGGAAGCGCAGCGCGGCGTTCGGCACGGTCAGCACGTCCTTCGCCTCGCCGGTGATGAAGCTGACACTCGCCGTCATGCCGGGCAGCAGCTTGCCTTCCGGGTTCGCCACTTCGATCACGACCGTGTAGTTGACGATGTTGTCGGTGGTCGTCGATTGCAGGCGCACTTTTTTCACGGTGCCCGTGAAGCTCGCGCTCGGCCAGGCCTGCACGGTGAAGGTGACCGCCTGGCCTTCGTGGATCGAGCCGATGTCGCTTTCGGCGACCGACGCGAGGATCTGCATGCGCGAGAGGTCCTTCGCGATCAGGAAGAGCTGCGGTGCGGAGAAGTTCGCGGCGACGGTCTGGCCGGCGTCGACGTTGCGCTCGACGACGATGCCGTCGATCGGCGCGAAGATATCGGTGTACGCGAGGTTCTGCCGTGCGCGATCGAGCGCAACCTGCGAGGACTTGACGTTGGCCGCCGCGACGGCGCGGGCGAACTTCGCCGTGTTGAACTCGATCTCCGTGAGTACCTTGCCTTCGAACAGCTCGAGGTTGCGGCGATACTCGATGTCGGCCTGCTCGAACTGCGCGCGGCTGCGCTCGAGGCCCGCCTGCGCGTCGCGCACCGCCTGTTCGAGTAGCGTCGGGTCGATGCGGGCGACCAGCTGGCCTTTGCGCACCCGGTCATTGAAGTCCGCGAGTATCTCCACGATGCGGCCGGACACCTGCGTGCCCACCTGCACCGTGGTGACCGCGCTGAGCGCGCCCGTGGCGGCGACGGCGGCACGGACGTCGCCGCGCTCCACCGCTGCGAAGCGGTATGGCGGTGCCTCCTCGCGTGAAAAGGCCTGCCACGCATAGGCGCAGGCGGCGGCAACCACGATGACGACGGCGAGGGCGACGATCCGCTTGTTCTTCATGGGACGAGCATAGCGGTGCCCCGGGCACGCCGGGGGCCGTGGCGACACGAATGGCACCGGGGTGTCACGAACGGTACCTGCGGTGTCGCGAGTGCCTTTGCCGCCCGGGCGCAGCCTACCTATGCTTGTCACCCATGACGACGATTGCTCCCGCCAACGAGCACTATCCGCTGCAGCGGGCAGAGTACGTCATGATTTTCCTCTTCTGGACGTTCTTCGCGGTGCTGTGGTCGGCTAATGCGCTGCTCTCCCCGAGCGGACGCTCCGTGCCGCTTTTTCCGAGCGCCCCGGTGCTGCTCGCCGTCGTCGCCGCCCTGGTCTGGGCGCTGCTCACGCCGCTGCTGTTCGTGGCGGCCGGCCGGCTCAGCATCGACGGCGGGGCGAGGGCCGCGCGCATCCTCGCCCTGGTCCTGCTGGCGGTCGTCGTCGGGTTCCTGGTCGACTCGCTCTTTGGCTGGCTGCGCTGGGAAGTATTCTACGAGGCGAGGGCGGGGCACCGCCCGCCGCTCGGTTTCCTGCAGCGCGTGTCCCGGCTGTGGTTCATCAACCAGTTCATCATCGCCGCGGCGATCCTCTCGGCGGGCCTCGCGCGCCACTATTTCCGGCGCGAGGAGGCGCGGCGCGAGGAGGCGATCCGCCTGCAGGCGCAACTCGCCGATGCGCGCCTCGCCGCGCTGCGCAGCCAGCTCGATCCGCACTTCCTCTTCAATACGCTGCACGCCGTATCGGCGCTGGTCGAGCGCGATCCGCGCGGCGTGCGGCGCATGATCGCGCGGCTCTCGGAGCTGCTGCGCACGACGCTCGAGGGGGCGAAGGAGCAGGAGGTGCCGCTGCGCGAGGAACTGCGCTTCCTCGACGGTTACCTCGACATCATGCGCGTGCGCTTCCAGGGGCAGCTCACCGTCGAGATGCGGATCGAGCCCGGGCTCGGCGAGGCGCTGGTGCCCAACCTCGTCCTGCAGCCGCTGGTCGAGAATGCGATCCGCCACGGCACCGCCAAGCGCGAACAGGCCGGTGCGCTCACGATCAGCGCGCGACGCGAGGGCGCCACGGTGGTGTTGTCGGTCGAGGACAACGGCCCGGCGGCGCTGGACGACGCACCGCCGTTCGTCGAGGGGATCGGCCTGCGCAACACGCGCGAGCGGCTCGCGCAACTGTACGGCGCCGACCAGCGGCTGTCGCTCGCACCGCGCGCCGCGGGCGGCATGCGCGTCGAAGTGCGCCTGCCGTTCCACACGGGCGCCGACCTGCGCACGGTGGCGGTGTGAGCCCGAGGACACTGCGCGTGCTGGTCGTCGACGACGAGGCGCTCGCCCGCCAGCGCCTGCTCGACCTGCTGGGCGGCGAATCCGCGGTGGAGATCGCGGGTGTCGCCGACAACGGCAATGCGGCGGTGGATGCGATCCGCGAGCTCGCGCCCGATCTCGTCTTCCTCGATATCCAGATGCCTGGCCGCACGGGCCTCGAGGTGGTGCGCGAGATCGGCGCCGCGAACATGCCCGCCACCATCTTCTGCACGGCCTACGACCAGTACGCCCTCAAGGCTTTCGACGTCGCGGCCGTCGACTACCTCGTGAAGCCCTTCGACGACGAGCGCTTCGAGCTCGCGTTCGGGCGCGCGCGCCGCGCGATCGAACTCGAGGAAATCGGTGCGCTGTCGGCCCGGCTGAAGGCACTGCTCGACGGCGGCGACGCGCCGGCGCCGGCGATGCCGGCAGGTTACCTCGAGCGCATCGCCGTCGAGACGCGCGGGCAGGTACGCGTCGTGGGCGTGGAGGACATCGACGCCATCACGGCGAGCGGCCCCTATGTGGAACTGCACGTCGGCGACAAGGCGTGGCTCGTCCGCGAGCGCATGCAGACCCTCGAGGAGCGGCTCGACCCGGCCCGCTTCGCGCGCGTGCACCGTTCCGCGATCGTGCGGCTCGACCGGATCGACGCGCTGCTGCGCGAGGCGGGCGGCGATTACACCCTGCGCCTCAAGAACGGCCGCCAGCTCCCGGTCAGTCGCAGCCGCGTCGATACACTGCAACGCTGGATGGGCCTTTCCGGCCCGTAGGCCCGCGTCAGGCCTTCGCCTTCGCCGCCGAACAGGTGATCCGGTCCATCAGCGCGAGCAGTACCCCCGACACCACGAAAGTCAGGTGCAGGATCACGTACCAGAAGATCTTGTCGTTGGGGGTCTGCATCGCGTTCATGAAGACGCGCAGCAGGTGGATCGAGGAGATCGCGACGATCGACGCGGCGACCTTCAGCTTCAGCCCGCCGGCGTCGAGCTTGCCGAGCCAGCCGAGGGCCGCTTCGCGGTTCTCGCCCTGGTTCGCGTCGATGCGGGAGACGAAGTTCTCGTAGCCCGACAGCATCACCATGACGATCAGCCCGCCGACCAGCACGATGTCGATCATCGCGAGGAGCGTGAGCACGAGGTCGGCTTCCGTCGCCGTGAATACGGTCGCGAGCACGTGGCCGGCTTCCTGGAAGAACTTGATGCCGAGCGCGATGAGCGCCAGCGACAGGCCGAGGTAGACGGGTGCGAGCAGCCAGCGCGACGCGAACAGCAGTCGCTCGATGGTACGTTCGATCATCGGGGAACATTCACTCCAGGGCTTGCGAGAGATCGGCGATCAGGTCGTCGGGGTGCTCGATGCCGACCGAGATGCGCACCATGGCGTCGGTGATCCCGTAACGGTCGCGTGTCGCCTTGGGCACGCCCGAGTGCGTCGTCGAGGCCGGGTGCGAGATCAGCGTCTCGGTGCCGCCGAGGCTCACCGCGAGCTTCATCACCTGCAGGCGATTCAGCATGCGAAAGGCATCGGCCTCGCCGCTGCCGACCTTGAAGGCAAACGTGGAGCCCGCACTGGCGCACTGGCGGCGAAACACCGGCGTGCGCGGGTCGTCGGCGGCGAGCAGGCCGAGGTAATTCACCTCGCTCACCCGCGGGTGCGCCGCGAGGAACTGCGCGACGCGCGCCGCGTTGTCGCTCGCCGCGCGCATGCGCAATGCCATCGTTTCCATCGAGCGCATGATCATCCACGCGGAATTCGCGTCGAGCTGCGTGCCGAGCGCGCTGCGCAGCAGGCGCGTCGCGCGGATCCGGGCCTTCGAACCGACGACGCCGCCCGCGACGAGGTCGGAATGCCCGCCGACGTACTTGGTCAGCGAATAGATCACGAGGTCGGCGCCGTGCCGCAGCGGCTGCTGGTAGACGGGACCGAGGAAGGTGTTGTCGACCGCGACCGGTGGGGCCTCGCCACCCTGGCGGCGTGCGATCTCGTCGGCCACGCGCCGCATCAGCGCGAGGTCGACGAGGCTGTTGGTTGGATTTGCCGGCGTCTCGGTCATGATGAGCGCCACGCGGCCGCCCGCGTCCTTCGCGACGCGCATTGCCTGGTCCATTGCTTCGGTCACCGCGCGCTCGCTGCAGCCGTCCGCAAAGCCGACGGCGCGGATGCCGAAGTTCGGCAGGGTCTTCTCGATCAGGGTTTCGGTGCCACCGTAGAGCGGCAGGCTCATCAGGATCACGTCGCCGGGGCGCACGTGCGCGAGGATCGTGGTCGAGATCGCCGCCATGCCGCTCGCGAACACGGCCGCCGCCTCGCCGCCCTCCCACAGCGCGAGCCGGTCCTCGAGCACTTCGAGGTTCGGGTTGTTGAACCGCGAATAGACGAGGCCCGCGCCTTGTCCCGGGGGGGCCTCGCGGCGCCCCGAACTGTAGTCGAAGAAGGCCTTGCCATCTTCCGCCGACTTGAAGACGAACGTTGAGGTGAGGAAAACCGGTGGCTTGAGCGCCCCCTCGGACAGCTGCGGGTCGTAGCCGTAGCCCATCATCTGGGTCTCCGGGTGCAACTCGTGCTCGCCGATGCGCCGCTTGTGGTATTGGTCGTAGCTCATGCGGCAATGCTAGCACTTGCCGTTATCATGGCCGCTGGGGACTCAAGGAGCCGGGATGGTGACACGCGAGGAGGCCGAAGACGCCGTCAGGACACTGTTGCGCTGGGCAGGCGACGACCCGGGCCGGGAGGGTCTGCTCGATACGCCGCGCCGCGTCGTGGAAGCCTACGGCGACTGGTTCTCTGGTTATTCCATCGATCCGGGGGAATACCTGCGGCGCACGTTCGAGGAGGTCGCCGGCTACGACGAAATGATCGTGCTGCGAAACATCGGCTTCGAGTCGCACTGCGAGCACCACATGGCGCCGATCATCGGCCGCGCGCACGTCGGTTACCTGCCGACCGACAAGGTGGTTGGCATCAGCAAGCTCGCGCGCGTGGTCGAGGGTTTCGCGCGGCGCTTCCAGGTGCAGGAGAAAATGACCGCACAGGTCGCGACCTGCATCGAGGAAGTGCTGAAACCGCGGGGCGTGGGCGTGGTGATCGAGGCCGCGCACGAGTGCATGACGACGCGCGGCGTGCACAAGCGCGGCGTGTCGATGGTGACGAGCCGCATGACCGGCATTTTCCGCGAGGACCCCCGTACCCGGGCGGAATTCCTGCAGTTCATCGACATGGCCCCCGCCCCCTGACCCCCCTCCCAGCATGGCGGTGGAGGGGGTAACCCTGCGGAATTTGGGGTTTTTCCGGCCTGTGGTATGCTGCACGCCGATCGTTGCCTGTTCGACCTGCATTGACGGCGCCAGAGAGCGCCCCTTACTGCAAGCCCGTTTCGACTGCGATCAGGGGTCAGGGATCGCAAGTTCCTGCCGTGTTTGAGTATCCAAACCTTTTGAGAGAGTTGTTTCGATGGCCAAGATCTATGTAGGAAACCTGCCGTTTACGGCCGGTGAGGACGAAGTGCGCGAGCTGTTTTCCAAGCACGGCACGGTGGAATCGGTGTCCCTGCCGACCGATCGCGAGACGGGCCGCCCGCGCGGCTTCGGTTTCGTGGAAATGTCGCAGGCCGATGCCCAGCGTGCGATCGGTGCGCTGAACGGCTACTCGATGAACGGCCGTCCGCTGCGCGTCAATGAAGCGCAGGACAAGCCGCGCACGGGTGGACCGGGCGGTGGCGGTGGCCGTGGCCCGCGTCCGGGCGGCGGCGGCGGCGGCTTCCGCTCCGGCGGGGGCGGCGGCGGCGGCGGGCGCTGGTAAGCAGCTACCCGACCGAACGTCTTTCTGAGACGCTACAGGGCCCGCGCAAGCGGGCCCTGTTTTTTGCATTGCCAACTCTGGAGGCATGGATGGATGTGAAGGCCGCGGTGGCATGGGCGGCGGGCAAGCCGCTCTCGATCGAGACGGTGCGGCTCGAGGGTCCGCGGGCCGGCGAGGTGCTGGTCGAAGTGAGGGCGAGCGGCGTGTGCCATACGGACGAGTTCACGCGCTCGGGCGCCGATCCGGAGGGTCTGTTTCCCGTGATCTTCGGGCACGAGGGGGCGGGCGTCGTCGTCGACGTCGGCCCGGGCGTCACCTCCCTGAAAAAGGGCGACCACGTGATCCCGCTCTACACGCCCGAATGCCGGCAGTGCAAATCCTGCCTGTCCCGCAAGACGAACCTCTGCACGGCCATCCGCGCGACGCAGGGCCAGGGCGTGATGCCGGACGGCACGAGCCGTTTCTCGATCGGCGGCGAGAAGATCCACCACTACATGGGCTGCTCCACCTTCGCGAACTACACGGTGCTGCCCGAGATCGCGCTCGCGAAGATCCGCGAGGACGCGCCGTTCGAGAAGGTCTGCTACATCGGCTGCGGCGTGACGACCGGCATCGGCGCGGTCATCAATACGGCGAAAGTCGAGCCCGGTGCGAATGTCGTCGTGTTCGGCCTCGGCGGCATCGGGCTGAACGTGATCCAGGGTGCGCGACTCGCGGGCGCAAACATGATCGTCGGCGTCGATCGCAACCCGAGGCGCAAGGCGCTCGCCGAGCGCTTCGGCATGACGCATTTCGTGGATGCGAAGGAAGTGGGTGCGGACCTCGTGCCCCACCTCGTCGCGCTCACCGACGGCGGCGCCGACTACAGCTTCGAGTGCGTCGGCAACGTGGACCTGATGCGCCAGGCCCTCGAATGCTGCCATCGCGGCTGGGGCGTGTCGGTGGTCATCGGCGTCGCGGCCGCGGGCCAGGAGATCCGCACGCGTCCCTTCCAGCTCGTCACCGGGCGCGTGTGGAAAGGCACGGCCTTCGGCGGCGCGCGCGGCCGCACCGACGTGCCGAAGATCGTCGACTGGTACATGCAGGGCAGGATCGAGATCGATCCGCTGATCACGCACGTGATGCCGGTCGAGCGCATCAACGAGGCCTTCGACCTGATGCACGCGGGCGACTCCATCCGCAGTGTCGTCACGTTCTGAGGGCGCGATGAGCCTCGAGACGCTGGGTGAACACGCCTGCTTCGGCGGCAGGGTCGGCTACTATCGCCACGACTCGTCGAGCACGCGCACTTCGATGCGCTTCTCGGTGTTCACGCCGCCGCAGGCGCGCGAGCGCCCGGTGCCCGTGCTCTATTTCCTCGCCGGGCTGACCTGCACCGAAGAGACCTTCATGGTGAAGGCGGGTGCCCAGCGCATCGCCGCCGAACTCGGCCTGATGCTGGTCGCGCCCGACACGAGTCCGCGCGGCATCGAGCTGCCGGGCGATCGCGAACACTGGGACTTCGGCGTCGGCGCCGGCTTCTACCTCGATGCGGTGCGTGCGCCGTGGGCCACCCACTACAGGATGGCGAGCTACGTCGTCCACGAGTTGCCCACGCTGGTCGCGCGGCACTTCCCCGCGGACGCCGCGCGTGCCGGCCTCTTCGGCCACTCGATGGGCGGCCACGGCGCGCTGACCCTCGGGCTCACGCATCGCGATCGCTATCGGTCGATTTCAGCCTTTGCGCCGATTGTCGCGCCGATGCAGTGCCCCTGGGGCGTGAAGGCGTTCAGCGGTTACCTCGGCGAAGACCGCGCCGCGTGGGCCCGGCACGATGCGACGGAGATCGTGCGCGCGCTCGACGATGCCACGCTGGGCCCGCCGATCCTGATCGACCAGGGCCTCGCCGACCCGTTCCTCGAGCGCGAGCTCAAGCCGCAACTGTTCGAGGCGGCGTGCGACGAGGCGGGCTACCCGCTGATCCTGCGACGCCATGCGGGCTACGACCACGGCTACTACTTCATCGCGACCTTCGTCGCAGACCACCTGCGCCATCACGCCAACGCCCTACTGCAATAGGCTGCGCAGCATCCACGCGGTCTTTTCGTGGACCTGCAGGCGCTGCGTCAGCAGGTCGACGGTGGATTCATCACCGGCCTTGTCCGCGGCCGGAAAGCCCTTGCGCGCGGTACGCGCGACCGCTTCATGGCCCTTCACGAGCAGGCGCACCATTTCCATCGCCTCGGGTACGCCGGGGGATTCCTCGATCGACGTGAGGCGCGCGAATTCCGTGTAGGTGCCCGGGGCCGGGAAGCCGAGCGCGCGGATGCGCTCGGCCAGCAGGTCGAGTGCGTTCCACAGTTCGGTGTACTGCTCCATGAACATCAGGTGCAGCGTGTTGAACATCGGACCCTCGACGTTCCAGTGGAACGCGTGGGTCTTCAGGTAGAGCGAATAGGTGTCCGCCAGCACGTGCGCGAGCGAATCGGCGATTTTCTCCCGGTCGCGCGCGTTGATGCCGATATCGATCAGGGGCGCCGCGGCTGGGGCGGCCTTGCGTACGTTTCGGGCCATTTGCTGTCACTCCTCGATCATGCGTCTTCCCGCATGATCGCAGAGCGTGACCGTACGCGCGAGCGGCCGGGGCGGGCGACTCTTGCCCGCCGCCCGCCGCCCGCCGCCCGGCTTTCAGCGTGCGACTTTGCGTCCCTGGCTCCAGCGATTCCCTTGCCCCTGGCGCTGGCCATGGCCATGGCCGTGGCCGTGGCCCTCGCGGCGCGGCCTCGTGTCCCTGCGCGGCGCAGGCTGCGCCGGGCGCGGCGGTGGCGGCGCCGAGGCGGTAATCTCGAACTGCGGTGCGGCCGCGTAGGGTACGGCGCGCTTCAGCACTTTCTCGATGTCGCGCAGCAGCCCGCTTTCGTCCGGGCCGACGAGCGACACGGCGTGCCCCGTCGCGCCCGCGCGCGCGGTGCGCCCGATGCGGTGCACGTAGTCTTCCGGTACGTTCGGCAGCTCGTAGTTGACGACGTGCGGCAGCTCCTTGATGTCGAGGCCGCGCGACGCCACGTCGGTCGCGACGAGCGCGGTGATGCGGTTCGCCTTGAAATCCGCCAGGGCGCGCACGCGCGCCGACTGGCTCTTGTTGCCGTGGATCGCGGCCGAACGGATGCCCGCGCCTTCGAGCTGCTCGGCGAGGCGATTCGCGCCGTGCTTGGTGCGCGTGAACACGAGCACCTGGTGCCAGTCGCCGTCCTTGATCAGGTGGGCGAGCAGGTGGCGCTTGTGATCCTTCGGCAGCTTGTACGCGACGTGCTCGATGCGCTCGGCGACGGTGTTGCGCGGCGCGACGTCGATGGCGACCGGTTCGTGCAGCAGGCGCGCGGCGAGCGCGCGGATGTCGTCGGAATAGGTCGCGGAGAACATGGCGTTCTGGCGCTGCGCGGGCAGCAGCCGGATCACGCGCTTGATCGCGTGGATGAAGCCCATGTCGAGCATGCGGTCGGCCTCATCGAGCACGAACGCGGCCACGTGGTCGAGGTCGAGCACGCCCTGTTCCTCGAGATCGAGCAGGCGGCCGGGTGTCGCCACGAGCAGGTCGCAGCCCGACCTGAGGCCGTCGATCTGCGGCTGCATGCCGACGCCGCCGAAGATCACCTGCATGCGCAGGCCCGTGTGGCGGCCGTATTCGCGTGCGCACTCGGCGACCTGCGCCGCGAGTTCGCGGGTCGGCGTGAGTACGAGGGCGCGCGGCGCGCGGCCGCGCGGCGCCTCGAGTTTCTGCAGCAGCGGCAGCACGAAGCTCGCGGTCTTGCCGGTGCCCGTCTGGGCGCTCGCGAGCACGTCGCGGCCGGTGAGCATGGCGGGAATGGCGCGCGCCTGGATGGCGGTCGGTGTGTCATAGCCCTTGTCGGCCACGGCACGCAGCAGCCCGGGGACGAGCCCGAGATTCTCAAAAGACATTGGTTGGAAATCCTCGAAAAGATGAAGTTGGGGTCCCGGGCCTCGCCGCGGGCCCCACGAGCGCGCAGGGGTGCGGCTCGAGCGTGTAGGGCCTGCAGGCAGGCCCAAGCGGCGGCGAGACTACACGAAAGCGCCGCCTGCGTCGATCCGGGTCACTCGCCGCCTTCGGGCACCAACGGGGTGCTGCGACAGGCCGTCGCGCAGGCCCTCAGTGCGCCGCGACGTGCAGCACGGTCACGCAGCGCGCGTCGCGATCGATGTCGCAAAGCACGTTGCAGCCGGGGAGCGGGTAGCGCCAGTACGCGCCGAACTCCTCGCTGATCAACAGTTCGCCGGCTTCGTGGGGACTCGTGCGCCGCGTGACCCGTTCGGTCATCGCCGCGAGCACGTCGCGTGCCTCGCGCTGCCCGAGCCGTCGCAGGTCTTCCACGGCGTTCTCGTGGTAGCGCATGTGCCATGCGCTCATGCAGGGCCCAGCTCGAGTTCGCGTTCGACTTCGCCGGTGGTGAGGGTGCGCGCGTGGCCCGCGCGAATTTCCCCGCGCGCCTGCCAGGCGGCGCGGGCTTCGTCGTGCGCAGTGGGTTCGGGGGACGCGCGGCGCGCTTCGACGCCGGCCATCGAGTCGCTGAGCGCGGTGCGTTCGTTCAGGGTGGGACGGCCCGTCGATCGTCGCTGACCATCGAGTTGGCGCATGCAGGGATCCTCCATGGCGGCCTCGCGCGAGTGTAGCGCTTCCTACGGATGTTGCTACCGGCAGTTTGTGGGCGATACTGCCGCCCTCCGGTCGGTGGGTACATGAGCATCGAGTCCCTGTTCGTCACACAGGTCTATGCAGCACGCTTGCAACAGGCTCGTGCGCCGCTCAATGCGCGCCTGTTGCAGGAATGCCTGCAACTGCGGCACGACGATGGCGCCGGCCGTCGCTGGTCGGCGGAGAGTTATCCCGGCGGGTATACCTCCTATGGATCGGCCAGCCGCATGCACGAGCGCTCGCCGACGTTTGCCGAGCTGGCGCGCCGGATCGACCGGCACGTCCACGCCTACGCGCGCGCGCTCGCGTTCGATCTCGATGCCCGGCGGCTCGCGATGACCGACTGCTGGGTCAACATCATGCCGCGCGGCGTGGCGCACAGTGGGCACCTGCATCCCTTGTCGCTCGTCAGCGGCACCTATTACGTGCGTACGCCACCGGGCTCGGCCGTGCTCAAGTTCGAGGATCCGCGCCTCGAGCGCTTCATGGCGGCACCGCCGCGGCGGCGTAATGCCCGGCGCGAGCTGCGGCCATGGGTCGCGATCGGGGCGCAGGCGGGCAGGGTGGTGCTGTTCGAGAGCTGGCTGCGCCACGAGGTCCCGGCGAATCGTGCGATATCCGAACGCATCAGCATCAGTTTCAACTACGCACTCAGGTGAGCACGATGAACGAGGCCCCCCGCTTTGTCCCCTTCGCGTACGGCTTTCGGCCCTTCTTCCTGGCCGCAGGCGTGTTTGCCGTGATCGCGATAGCCGCGTGGGTGTGGATCTTCGCCGGTGGCGGCGCGCCGCTCGGGACGCTGCCTCCCTTCCTGTGGCACGGCCACGAGATGCTGTTCGGTTTCATCGGCGCGGCGATCGCGGGCTTCCTGCTCACGGCCGTGCCGAGCTGGACGGGTTCGCGAGGTTTTGCGGGCACGCCGCTCGTCGTGCTGACGCTGCTGTGGCTCGCGGGCCGGCTGGCGTTCGCCGCGGCGGGCTCGCTGCCACCGCTCGTGCTCGCACTCGCCGAACTCGGCTTCCTGCCGATGCTCGCCTTCATGATCGGTCGCTCGCTGCTGCGCGAGCGCAACCGCAATTTCCCGATGCTGGTCATCATCGCGGTGCTGTGGGGCATCGATGCCTGGTTCCTGTACGCGGCCACCACCGGCGACTACTCGCTCGCGAGCCGTGCGCTGCGGGTCGGCATCGGCCTCGTCCTGCTGCTCGTCACGGTGATCGGCGGGCGCATCGTGCCGAATTTCACGGCGAGTGCCCTGCGCCGCCGCGGCATCGCGGCCCAGGTCCGCAGCCGTCCCCTCGTCGAACGCGTGACGATCGCCTCGATGGTGGCGGTGGTCGTGGTGGACGCCGTGGCGCCCTCGCATTGGCTTGCGCCTGTCGTGGCCGCCATCGCCGCGGTCGCCCACGCCGTGCGGCTCTCCGGCTGGAAGAGCCTGCGCACCCTGTCGGACCCGATCGTGTGGGTGCTGCACGCGGCCTATGCGTGGTTGCCGATCGGGTTCGCGCTGAAGGCGGTCCATCTCGCGACCGGCGCGGCCTTCGCGTTCCAGTGGCAGCACGCGCTCACGATCGGCACCGCCGCCACCATGATCCTCGCGGTCACCACGCGCGCCGCGCTGGGCCACACCGGCCGCCCGCTGGTCGTGTCGCGTGGCATCGGCATCGCCTACGTCCTGCTGCTGCTCGCGGCGCTGGTGCGGGTGTTCGGCCCGGCCCTGGTGCCGGCCGATTATCTCGCGACGATCGAGGCGGCGGCCCTGCTCTGGATCGCGGCCTTCGCGATCTACACCGTCATCTATGCACCGATCCTCACGCTGTCGCGCGTGGACCAGAAATCCGGCTAGGAGGTGCGCGGGGGGGTATGCGGGGACGCGAACAGCGCGCCCGCGCGCGCGCAAATGGCCGCAACCGCCGGATGGCTGGACTCCCGGTGCAGCGTCACCGCGAAGTACTCGGCCTCGACGGGCCGTGCCGGGCCGAGTACCGCGAGCCCGGATGCTTCCCGCATGGGCCGGCCGATGACGTCGGGCACGGGGATGAGCCCACGGCCGGCGCGCGCGAATTCGCGCAACATGGCGTAATCCTCGAACTCCCCGACCACGAGCGGCGCGAGCTTCAGGCGCGCGAACCATTCGTCGAGCGAACGCCGGATGGCCGTGTCATCGGTCGGCAGCAGGACGGGGGCACCGGCCAGCGAGTCCGGAAAACGCGCCCGCAGGCCCTTCACGAGCGAGCGGCTGCCCATCCATGACACGCCGCTGCCACCCAGCCGGTGGCTGTGCGCGCGGATGCCGAGCCTCGCCGGCACCGGCGCATCGGACAGCACCACGTCGAGGTCGTGCACGGCCAGCGCTGCGGTAAGCCGCTCCAGCGTGCCTTCGTGGCAGGTGAGCTGGACGCGGCGACCGAGTGCGAGGGCGGGCGCGATCAACTGCTGCGCGAGCTCCTTCGGCACCACGTCGTCGATGCCGGCCGCGAGGCGCAGCGGGCGCGCGTCCGAACCGAGGGCGAGGGCCTCCTGCAGTTCGCGGCCGAGGCGGAAGATGTCTTCCGCATAGCGCAGCACCGTGCGGCCCGTATCCGTCGGGACGAGGCGGCGGCCGGCCTTCGCCAGCAGCTGCTCCCCGAGCCGTTGCTCGAACGTGCGCAGCTGCGAGCTGATGGCCGCGACCGACAGGTTCAGCTCGGCGGCCGCCCGCGCGAGGCCGCCAGCGCGCACCACGGTCCAGAAATAGAACAGGTGCTGGTAATTGAGGCGCCTGGTGGCTTGCATGAGAGTTACAGAAAATGAAAGTATTTAGTACATTAATTATAATTGAATTAAGTGTTGCCGGCAGCTAAAACGGGCTTCAACCCATTGGAGCAGAACGTGAGACAGAACCCGATCCTCGTGAGTGAGTCGGACGCCGACCGCCTGCGCGCGTTGCTCGGTGCCCGTGACGATTCGGCGCATGACCAGGCACACCTGGACGAACTGCGGGCCGAACTCGAACGCGCCATCGTGCGCCTCGCGGATGAAGTGCCCGCCGACGTGATCACGATGCAGGCGCGCGTGCGCGTGCGCGACCTCGCCACGGGGCGCGAAGACGAGTACACGCTCGTGCTGCCGGCCGAGGCCGACGTGGCCGCGCGGCGCATCTCGGTGCTCGCGCCGCTCGGCACGGCGCTGCTGGGTTATCGCGAAGGCGACGAGGTCGAATGGCGCATGCCGGGCGGGATGCGGCGCCTGCGCATCGTGCAGGTGGCGCGCGAACTCAGCGATCCAGCGGCAGCGGCACCTGGCGCACCACATGGCGCAGGACGAAGCTCGACTCCACGCGCGCCACTCCGGGCAGTTTCGTGAGCACGGTGCTGTGCAGCCGCTCGAGGTCGGCGGCATCGCGGGCGATGGCGATCAGTTCGTAGTCCCACTGGCCCGTGGTGAGGAAGCAGTCGATCACGTTCGGCACCGCCTGCACCGCGCGCTCGAAGGCATTGAAGTCGCGGTCGGTCTGGCTCTTCAGCGTGATGCGAACGAGCACCCGCACCGTGTAGCCCACGGCGCCGGCGTCGATGCGCGCCCCGTAGCCCCGGATGACACCCGACTCCTCGAGCCGGCGCAACCGTCGCAGGCAGGCTGACTCCGACAGGCCGAGGTGTGCGGCGAGCGCCGCGTTCGTCGCGCGGCCGTCGCGCTGCAGGGCTGCAAGAAGCTTCCGGTCTGCGCTGTCCATGCGCAAGATTATTGCGCGAAATGCCCAGACAAGTCCTGCAAATGGCAGCGCCTGCGATGCCACCCGTTCCAGAATGAGGCTTCTGGCAGGGAGGCGGCCCATGAAGATCGGTGTGCCACGCGAGATCAAGAACCACGAGTACCGCGTGGGGCTCGTCCCGGATGCCGTGCGCGGCCTCGTGGCGGCGGGCCACGAACTCACCGTGGAGCGCGGCGCGGGTGCGGGGATCGGCTTCAGCGACGAGGACTATGCCGCGGCCGGTGCAAGGATCGCGGCCAGCGGCGAGGAGACTTTCCGGGGCGCGGAACTGATCGTGAAGGTTAAGGAGCCGCAGCTCGAGGAATGCCGGCGCCTGTCCCGCGACCAGGTGCTTTTCACCTACCTGCACCTTGCGGCCGATCGCGCGCAGGCCGAGGCCCTGGTGGCATCCGGCTGCACCGCGATCGCCTACGAGACCGTCGCCGCCGCGGACGGCTCGTTGCCGCTCCTGACGCCGATGAGCGAAGTGGCGGGCCGCATGGCCGTGCAGGTCGGCGCGCAATACTGCACGAAGGCGTTCGGCGGCCGTGGCGTCCTGCTCGGCGGCGTCCCCGGCGTGGCGCCGGCGCGCGTCGTCGTCGTGGGCGGCGGTGTATCGGGCCGCCACGCGGCCGAGATGGCGGTGGGCCTGCGCGCCGACGTCACGATCTTCGAGCTTTCCGTGCCGCGCCTGCGCGACCTCGACCAGCACTTCGCCGGGCGTGCGCGCGTGCTGCTGTCCTCGCCGCGTGCAATCGAGACCGCGCTCGATGGCGCGGACCTGCTGGTCGGCGCCGTGCTGATCCCCGGTGCCGCGGCCCCGCGTGTCGTCAGCCGCGCGATGCTGCGCCGGATGGGCCCGGGTGCCGTCGCCGTCGACATCGCGATCGACCAGGGCGGCTGCCTCGAGACGAGCCGACCCACCTCGCATGCCGATCCGACCTTCGTCGCGGAAGGCGTGATCCACTACTGCGTCACCAACATGCCCGGGGCGGTGCCGCGCACGTCGACGTTCGCGCTCAACAACGTGACGGTGCCGTACGTGCACCGGATCGCGGCGCACGGCTGGCAGGAAGCCAGCACGCGCGACCCCGGCCTGCGCGAAGGCGTGAATGTCACCGGCGGCCGCATCGTGCATCCCGCCGTGCAGCGTGCATTGCAATGACGTAATTCGCGCCGCGGAACGATCGGCACGCGCGTCGGTCGGAAAACCATGGGCCTTGCGCTTCCCCAGTTGCCGTTCGGCCTCGGAGACCTCGAACCGGCGATGTCGCGCGACACGCTCTCGTTCCACTTCGCGCGCCACCATCTCGATCATTTCGAACGGACCTGCATGCTCGCGCAACACGCGGGCCTGGCGCACCTCGCGCTCGAGGAACTCGTGATCGCCACGGCTCGCGCGCCGCGGCTGCGCACCCTGTACCGGCACGCCGCCGAAGCGTGGAACCACGCCTGTTTCTGGCGCTCGATGCGGGCCGGGGGCGGAGGGGCGGCGAACGGCGCCGTCGGCGAGATCCTGCAAAGGCGTTTCGGCAGCCACGAGCGCTTCGTGCGCAGGTTCCAGGGCATTGCCGCCACGCTCTTCGGCAATGGCTGGCTCTGGCTCACCTGGAAGGGCGATCGCATCCGGATCGTGGCGACCGCGGCGGGCGATACCCCATTGGCGCGTGGCGACCTCGTGTTGCTGGCGGTCGACCTGTGGGAGCACGCGTACTATCTCGATCACCAGAACCGCCGCGGTGCATTCCTGCGCACCTTCCTTGGCGAGCTGGTCGACTGGGACGGCGCGAACCGCATGCTCGAAGCCCATGGCCATCGAAGCGCCCGCTGAACGGGATGCACAAGGCTGGCCCGGCATCGAGCCGCGCTGGACCTCGAGTGCGAAGTGCGGCGTCGGCAAGGCGCTTTCGCACGCCAGCAACGTCTGGTTCACGCTGAGCCACGGCATCGTCAACGAAGTGTTCTACCCGCGGATCGACCAGGCTGCGATCCGCGACTTCGGCCTCGTCGTCACCGCCGACGGCCTGTTCTCCGAGGAGAAGCGCCACGCGCATTCCACCGTCGGCCTGGCCGAGGAGGGCGTGCCGGCCTACCGGCTCACCAATGCCTGCGAGCGCGATGCCTACCGCATCGAGAAGGAAGTCTGCACGGACCCCGACCGGCCGGTGCTCCTGCAGCGGATCGGTTTCACGCCGGCGACCGCGCAGGGCGCGAACTTCAGGCTCCATGCGCTGCTCGCGCCCCACCTCGACAACCACGGCGCCGGCAACACGGGGTGGCTGGCGGATTACAAGGGCATCCCGATGCTGTTCGCTGCCCGGGGCGACCATGCGCTCGCACTCGCGTGCAGCGTGCCGTGGCGGCGCAGGTCCGTCGGTTTCGTCGGCCGGTCGGACGGCTGGCAGGATCTCGCGGCGCACGGCGTGCTCACGTCCCGCGCGACTCGCGCCTGCAACGGCAACGTCGCGCTCACCGGCGAGATCGACTGGCAGGGTGGTGCGGGCTGCGTCGTGCTCGCGCTCGCCTTCGGTCGCAGCCCCGCCGAGGCCGCCAATCATGCGCGCGCAGCGCTGCAGCGGCCCTTCCGCGCGGCCTGGGACGAGTATGTAGGGGCGTGGCGGGACTGGCAGCGTTCGCTGTTGCCGCTCGATGGCCCGCGGCACCCCGCGCGGCCGAACCTGTATCGAACGAGTACCCTGGTGTTGCGTGCCCACGAAGCGACCGACTTTCGCGGCGGCATCATCGCGAGCCTGTCCGTGCCCTGGGGCGCGAGCAAGGGCGACGCGGACCTCGGCGGTTACCACCTCGTCTGGCCGCGCGACCTCGCGGAGTGCGCCGGCGCCCTGCTGGCCGCCGGCGCGCATGCCGAGGCCCGCAGCGCGCTCGACTACCTGCGGGCCGCGCAGGAGGCGGATGGGCATTGGGCACAGAACATGTGGCTCGACGGCACGCCCTACTGGAACGGCCTGCAGCTCGACGAAACGGCCCTGCCGATCCTGCTCGTCGCACTGGCGCGGCGTGAAGGGGCGCTGTCCGCCCGCGAAGCGCTGCGCTACTGGCCGATGGTCCGGCGCGCTGCAGCCTGGATCCTGCGGAACGGTCCCGCGAGCCCGCAGGATCGCTGGGAAGAGCGGCGCGGCTATTCGCCGTTCACCATCGGCGCGCAGGTCGCCGCGCTGCTGGCGGCCGCGGTGCTGGCCGATGCCTGCCAGGAGCACGCCATCGCGATGCACCTGCGCGAGACCGCCGACGCGTGGCACGGGTCGATCGATCGCTGGCTCTACGTCACCGGCACGGACTGGTGCGCGCGCTACTCGGTGAACGGCTACTACGTGCGCGTGACGGAGTCGGGCGTGAGCGGCGCGCACGTGGTGAGTCCCGATGCGCTCGCGCTGGTGCGTTTCGGGCTGCGTGCCGCCGACGATCCGCGCATCGTCGACACCTTGCGCGTGATCGACGCCACGCTGCGCGTCGATACGCCGTGCGGACCCTGCTGGCGCCGCTACAACGGCGACGTGTACGGCGAGTACGCCGACGGTTCGCCCTACGACGGCGGCGGCGTCGGCCGCGCATGGCCGTTGCTGGCGGCGGAGCGTGCGCATTTCGAGCTGGCCGCCGGCCGCATCGCGCAGGCGCGAGTTCTCGCGGGGGCGTGCGAGCGCTTCGCCAACGAGGGTGGCCTGATCCCGGAACAGGTGTGGGACGCCGCGGACATCCCCGCGCGCGAGCTGCATGCCGGCCGTCCCTCGGGCTCCGCGATGCCGCTCGCCTGGGCGCATGCGGAGTACGTCAAGCTGTGCCGCTCGCTGCACGAAGGGCGGGTCTTCGACCTGCCGCCCGAGACGGTGCAGCGTTATCTCGCCCCGGGTGCCGGCGCGTCGCGCGCCGTCTGGCGCTTCGGCGATCGCATCGCTACGATGGGCGTGGGCACTGCCCTGCGCATCGAGACATTCGCCGCGGCGGTCGTGCACTGGAGTGCCGACGACTGGCGCACGGTGCACGATACCGCGTCCCGCGATACCGGACTCGGCGTGCATGTGGCCGACCTTCCCACCGCCGGGTTGCGCGCAGGCGCCTGTGTGCGCTTCACATTCCGTTGGCCTGGCGCCGATTGCTGGGAGGGCCATGATTTCGACGTGCAAGTGAGGTGCGCATGATCCAGGCCAAACGTGTCTACGAGGACGCCGGACGAGGCGATGGGCGCCGCTTCCTGGTCGAGCGCCTGTGGCCGCGCGGCATGAAGAAGGAAGCGATCGCGGCCGATGCCTGGCTGAAGGATGTCGCGCCGAGCCCGGCGCTGCGCCAGTGGTACGGGCACCGTGTCGAGCGCTGGCAGGAATTCCGCCGGCGTTACCGCGAGGAGCTCAGCGCGCATCCCGAGACCTGGGCCACGCTGCAATCGGCCGCGCGGCGCGGCAATGTCACGCTGCTCTACAGTGCGCGCGACATCGAGCACAACAGCGCGCTGGTGCTGCGCGACTTCCTTGCGGCGAGGATCAGCCGACCGCGCAAATGAGGCTCGCGACCCGCGGGCCGTTCGATCTCGAGGCCACCGTGCGGGTGCTGCAGCGCCGCCCCTCGAACCGCGTCGATGTCTGGGCCGGGGGGCGTTACCGCCGCGTCCTCGAGACGTCGAGCGGCCTCGTGCTGGCCGAAGTCGTCGATCGTGGGAATGTCGACGCGCCGGACCTGCGCTGCGTGGTGCGCGGCGCGGGCCGCAGCGCGAGCGCGCGGCGCGAGGTCGCGCGCAGCCTGCGTCGCATGCTGGGACTCGACATCGACCCGGCGCCGCTGCAGGCGCGCGCCGCGGGGGAGCCGCCGCTCGCCGCCGTGGCGCATGCGCTGCGCGGCCTGCGCCCACCACGGTTTGCCAGCCTGTTCGAAGCCTTCGCGAGCGTCGTGCCGTTCCAGCAGGTCAGTCTCGACGCCGGCATAGCGATCGTCGGTCGCGTGGTCGAGCGCTTCGGCGCCAGTCTCGCGCAAGCCGGTCCGGATCATCGTGCATTTCCCACCGCGGCGGCCATCGCGGGGGCGCGGCCGTCCGCGCTGCGCGCCTGCGGGCTCTCGAGGCAGAAGGCGGCCACCCTGCAATGGGCAGCGCGTGCCATCTCGAGCGCAAGCCTGTCCGAAGCGCAGCTCGCGCCGCTCCCGAGCGCCGAGGCCGGGGCGCGGCTCACGATGCTCAAGGGCGTAGGACCCTGGACCGCCGGGCTCGTCCTGCTGCGAGGGTGCGGCCGGCTCGACGTGTTCCCGCCGGGCGATGTCGGCGCACAACGCAACCTGCGTGCGCTGCTCGGCACCGGCGACGAGCGCAAGCTCCGCGCCGCGGTGGCGCGTTTCGGCGAGCTGCGTGGTTACCTCTATTTCTATGCGCTCGGCGCGAGCCTCATCGGCAAGGGCCTCATCCAGTCGCCACGCGAGCTGTGTTAATAATGCGCGCGAGATGGAGGCTTCCCTGTCCCTTGCATTGATCGTGCTGCTGCCGTTTGCCGGCAGCCTCGTCGCCGCGTTCCTGCCTTCCAATGCCCGCAATGCCGAAGCCTGGCTCGCGGGCCTCATCACGCTCGCCTGTACCGTGCTCGCGCTCGCCCTGTACATGCGGGTCGCGGACGGGGCGGTCCTGCGCTACACGCTGCCGTGGCTGCCGCAGGCCGGGCTCGAGTTCAGCCTGCGCATGGACGGCCTCGCGTGGCTCTTCGCGCTGCTCGTGTCGCTGATGGGGCTGCTCGTCGTGGTCTACGCGCGCTACTACCTGTCGCCACAGGACCCGGCGCCGCGTTTTTTCGCGTTCCTGCTCGCTTTCATGGGGTCGATGCTGGGCATCGTGCTGTCGGGCAACCTGATCCAGCTCGTGGTGTTCTGGGAACTGACGAGCTTCAGCTCATTCATGCTGATCGCCTACTGGTACCACCGCGTGGATGCACGGCAGGGCGCGCGCATGGCGCTCACCGTGACGGCCACCGGCGGATTCTGCCTGCTGGCCGGCGTGATCATGCTCGGCACGATGGCCGGCAGTTACGATCTCGAACGGGTGCTCGCGGCGGGCGAGCGGGTGCGCGCGCATGCCTGGTACCCGGCCATGCTCGTTCTCGTCCTGCTGGGCGCGCTCACCAAGAGCGCGCAGTTCCCGTTCCACTTCTGGCTGCCGCATGCGATGGCAGCCCCGACGCCGGTTTCCGCCTACCTGCACTCTGCGACCATGGTCAAGGCCGGCGTGTTCCTGCTCGCGCGACTGTGGCCCGTGCTCGCGGGCACCGATCTCTGGTTCACGCTCGTCTGCGGCGCGGGGCTCACATCATTGCTCTTCGGCGCGGGCGCAGCGCTGTTCCAGCGCGACATGAAAGGGGTGCTCGCCTATTCGACGATCAGCCACCTCGGGCTCATCACGCTGCTGCTCGGCATGAACAGCCCGCTCGCGCTCGTCGCCGCGGTCTTCCACATGCTGAACCACGCGACGTTCAAGGCGACGCTGTTCATGGCGGCCGGCATCGTCGACCATGAGGCAGGCACGCGCGACCTGCAACGCCTCAACGGGCTCGCGCGCGTGATGCCGATCACCGCGACGATCGCCACCGTGGCGGCGGCGGCGATGGCCGGCGTGCCGCTGCTCAACGGGTTTCTCTCGAAGGAAATGTTCTTCGCGGAAT
The DNA here is from genome assembly GCA_050185195.1 of Steroidobacteraceae bacterium. GTDB lineage: Bacteria > Pseudomonadota > Gammaproteobacteria > Steroidobacterales > Steroidobacteraceae > CADEFQ01. Next base: position 44,851 of record JBFWZQ010000012.1, read on the forward strand.
CGATTCATGCCGGGGAGGGCGTGTTGCTGCGTTTCGGCTTGCCGGCGCTCGCGACGCTCGCGGGGGTCTTCAGCGTCGCCTATTCGCTGCGCTTCGTGCACCAGGTGTTTTTCGGGCCGCTGGCGCGGGACCTGCCGCGGGCGCCGCGCGAGCCGACCCGCTGGATGCTGCTGCCCGGCGCGTTGCTCGTACTCGCCTGCCTGCTGGTCGGAATCTTCCCGGCGCGCACCGTCGGGCCGGTGCTCTCGCTGGCGGTCGCGTCGATCCTGGGGGACGACATGCCCCGCTACAGCCTCGTGGTCTGGCACGGGTTCACGCTGCCTTTCATGATGAGTGCACTCGCGCTCGCGGGTGGCATCGGCCTCTACCTGCAACGCTATTTCCATGGGCAGCGCGCCACGGGCCGTGCGCCGGTGCGCGCGCCATTCGACGGCCGGCGCGTCTTCGACATCCTGGTCGTCACGCTGCATCGCATGGCCGAACGCATGATGCGCTTCGCATCCTCGCGGCGCCTGCAGCAGCAACTCTTCCTGATCGTGTGCATGGCGCTGGCGGTCGGTGCGATGCCATTGCTCGTCGCCGGATTGTCGGGCGGCGCCGCCCCGCTCACGCCGGTCGATCCCCTGTATCTGATGCCGTGGTTCATGGGCTGCGCCTGCGCCGTGGGGGCCGCCGTGCAGGCGAAGTTCCATCGGCTCGCGGCGCTGATCATGCTGGGCGGAGCAGGCCTGTTCACCGCGCTCAGCTTCGCGTGGTTCTCGGCGCCCGATCTCGCACTCACGCAGGTTGCGGTCGAAGTCGTCACGCTGGTGCTGCTGCTGCTCGGTTTGCGCTGGCTGCCGCGACGGGTCGAATTCGACGACCCGGACCGGCGTACCCGGCGCGCCCGGGCGCGTCGCGTGCGCGACCTGTTCGTCGCCATCGTCGTGGGCAGCGCGCTCGCGGCACTGGCTTACGCGATGCTCACCCGGGCGCGCGTGGAGGGCCTCGCGCGCTTTTTCGTCGAGCGCTCCCTGCCCGAGGGCGGCGGCCGCAACGTCGTCAACGTCACGCTCGTCGATTTCCGTGGCTTCGATACCTTCGGGGAGATCACGGTCGTCGCCATCGTGGCGCTGACGGTCTACGCGCTGCTGCGGCGGTTCCGGCCGGCACCCGAAAGCGTCGAGGTGCCGCGTGCACAGCGGGAGGCGCTCGATCAGGGTGGCGCGCGGGCCTTCGACCCGCAGGCGAAACTGCCGACAGGCGACCTGATGGTGCCGGCGGTGCTCGTGCGCCTGCTGTTGCCGATGGCGGGCGTGGTCGCGATCTACCTGCTGCTGCGCGGCCACGATGCGCCGGGTGGCGGCTTCGTCGGCGGTCTCGTGATGGCGATCGCGCTCATCACGCAGTACATGGTCGGCGGCGCGATGTGGGTCGAGTGGCGCATGCGCGTGCACCCGCAGTACTGGGTGGCGATCGGCCTGCTCGCCGCAGGCGGGGCGGGCGTACTGGCCTTTGCGTTCGGCCGGCCGTTCCTCACGAGCTTCGGCGCCGACCTGGCGTTGCCCCTCATAGGCAACGTGCACCTCGCGAGCGTGCTGCTGTTCGACATCGGCGTGTACCTCGTCGTCGTCGGCGCCACCTCGCTGATGCTGGTGGCGCTCGCCCACCAGTCGTTTCGCAGTCCGCGGGGCGCCTGACGATGGAAATCCTCCTCGCCCTCGCCATCGGCATCCTTTCCGGATCGGGAACCTGGCTGCTGCTGCGGCCGCGCACCTTCCAGGTGATCCTCGGCCTCGCGCTGCTTTCCTATGCCGTGAATCTTTTCATTTTCGGCATGGGCCGCCTCGCGATCGGCAGGTCGCCGATCATCGCGGCGGGCGGCGTCGCCGATCCATTGGCATTCGCGGATCCGGTGCCGCAGGCGCTGGTGCTGACGGCGATCGTGATCGGCTTTGCGACGACCGCACTGCTGCTCGTGGTGCTGCTTGCGGCCCGCGGCCTCACCGGCACTGACCACGTCGACGGCCGGGAGTCCGGGTGAGTCCCTGGTTGCGCCACTTGCCGGTCGTGCCGATCGTCCTGCCGCTGCTGGCCGCGGCGGTGATCCTGTTGCTGACCGAGCGCGCGCGCCTGCTGCGTGTCGCGGTCGCGTGCGTCTCGATCCTCGGCCAGCTCGCCACTGCGGTGGTGCTGCTCGCGCTCACCACCGAGGCATTCCCTGACATCTGGTCGCAGGGCGTCGGAGCTTACGCGATCGGCGCGTGGCCGGCTCCCTTCGGCATCGTCCTCGTGATCGATCGCCTGACGGGACTGATGCTGGTGCTGACGGCGGTCATCGGCCTTGCGGCCTGCGTCAACTCCCTCGCGTACTGGGATCGCGTCGGGCCGCATTTCCACGCCCTGTTGCAGCTGCTGCTGATGGGCGTCAACGGCGCTTTCCTGACCGGCGACCTCTTCAATCTCTTCGTGTTCTTCGAGGTGCTGCTCGCGGCGTCCTACGGCCTGCTGCTGCACGGATCGAACACGCCGCGCGTGAAGAGCGCCCTGCACTACATCGTCGTGAACCTCGTCGGCGCGCTGTTGTTCCTGATCGGGGTGTCGCTGATCTACGGCGTGACCGGCACCCTCAACATGGCCGACCTGCCGGCGCGGGCGGCCAGGCTGTCCGGCGCGGATCGTGCGCTCTTCGATGCCGCCGCCGCGATCCTCGCCGTCGCCTTCCTCACCAAGGCCGGCTGCTGGCCGCTCAACTTCTGGCTGCCCGGTGCCTATGCGGCCGCGAGCGCGCCGGCGGCGGCGGCGTTTGCGATCCTGACGAAGGTCGGCGTGTACGCGTTGCTGCGCCTCGGTTCGCTGATCGGCAGCGCCGATGCGCTCGCGCAGGTCGAGGGCAGCGCGCTGCTGCGACCCGAGCTGTTTCGTGGCGGGATGTACTACCTCGGCATCGCGACGATGGGCTTCGGCATCATCGGCATCCTTGCCGCCCAGCAGCTTTCGCGGCTCGTCGGCTATTCGGTGATCGTCTCCTCCGGGCTGCTGCTGACGGTGATCGGGCTCGACTACCGGTCGTTGCTCGCGCCGGCGCTTTTCTACCTGGTCGGTTCGGTGCTGGCGACCAGCACTTTCTACATGCTCACCGGCATGACCGAGCGCGCCTGGCGCACGCCGGTCGAGTTGCCCGCCACGCCGGACGCGCAGGCGACCGTGGGCGGCTACGTGCCTTTTGGCGTGCGACGGGCGCCGGCGCTGCACGCGCAGGATGACGAAGTGGGCGTCGCGATCCCCGCCGCCATGGCATTCATGGGGCTCGCGTTCGCCTTCTGCGTGCTGCTGGTCACCGGCTCGCCGCCGCTCTCCGGTTTCGTCGCGAAGTTCGCGATCCTCTCGGCTGCCATCCACGCGGCGCAAGGCGCGTCGTGGGCGACGGCCGCCTGGATGCTGGTGGTCGTGACGATCGGGGCGGGCCTCGCGAGCCTGATCGCATTGACGCGCATCGGCATGCGCCTTTTCTGGTCGGCGACCGGCCGTTATACGCCGCGGTTGCGCGTGCTCGAGGCCGGGCCGGTGGTCGTCCTGATCCTGCTCTGCATCGCGCTCACCGTGGCGGCGGGGCCGGCCATGGGTTTCCTCGAAGACACGGCCGCGTCGCTGCGCGCGCCACGGATTTACATCGAGACGGTGCTCGCCACCGGGGAGGCGCGTTGAGGCCCCACACGCCCCTGCTGGCAGTCGTGCTCGTGCTGACGTGGCTCGTGCTGAACGACACGCTGGCACCGGCGCAGGTCCTGCTGGGGGTCGTCCTCGCACTGGCCCTCGGTCGATGGGCCGCCAGGATGCGCCCGCTGTGGCCGCGGCTGCGCCACCCGCATCTCGCGGTCGGCCTCCTGTGGGTGGTGTTCGTCGATATCGTGCGATCGAACATCGCGGTTGGTCGCATCGTCCTCGGGCTCGTGCACCGGCGGTCGATCCATTCGGGTTTCCTCGACATCCCGCTCGAGCTGCGCGATCCGCACGGACTTGCGGTGCTCGCGACGATCATCACCTCGACGCCGGGCACGGTGTGGGTGGGCCACGACTCCGAACGTCGCACCCTCACGCTGCACATCCTCGACCTCGAGGACGAGGCGGCCTGGATCCGCCTCATCAAGGATCGTTACGAGCGCCCGCTGATCCGGATCTTCCAGTCATGAGCGATCTCGTTCAATACGCCACTTCGATGGCCGCCGCCTGCCTCGGGTTCGCGATGCTGCCGGCCGCCTGGCGCGTGCTGCGCGGCCCGGCGGCGGAGGACCGCGTACTCGGGCTCGACTCGCTGTATACGTGCAGCATCCAGCTCCTGCTCGTGCTCGGCATTCGCGCCGCCTCCGGCGTGTACTTCGAGGTGGCGCTGCTGATCGCGCTGTTCGGTTTCGTGGGTTCGGTGGCACTCGCGAAGTTCCTGCTGCGCGGCGAGGTGATCGAACCATGACGGGCATCGGGTCGCCGTGGGTGGCCGTGCCGGTCGCGCTGCTGCTGCTCGCGGGCGGCTTGCTGACCCTGGTCGGGTCGCTCGGGCTCGTGCGCCTGCGCGATTTCCAGGCGCGCATGCATGGCGCCTCGATGGGCAGCACGCTCGGGCTCGGCTGCATCATCGTCGCCTCGGTCGTCGCGTCGACGGCGGTGGCGGGGCGCTTCTCGCCCCATGCGCTGCTGGTGACGGTCTTCGTCGTGATGACTGCACCCGCGACGGCCATGCTGCTGATGCGCGCGAGCCTCTATCGCGCCCGGGCGAAGTCAGCCGCTGCCGCGCACGACGTGATCGAGCGGTAGCGCCGTGGTGTGGCGGATCGCGCCCATCGCGAAACTCGCGCTGATGTCGAGGAACTCGCAACCCGCGATCAGCTTCTTGTAGACGGTCCCGTAGCCCTCGATGTCCGGCACCACGATGCGCAGCAGGTAATCCACGTCGCCGCTCATGCGGTAGATCTCGACGACTTCGGGTATCTGGTCGAGGGTGTGCATGAAGCGCCGGTACCAGGCCTCGCTGTGGTTCGAGGTCTTGATGGTGACGAAGACGGTCGTGCCGACATTCAACTTCTTCGGGTCGAGCAGCGTCACGGTCCCACGGATCACGCCGGTTTCCTGCAGGCGGCGGATGCGCCGCCAGCAGGGTGCTTTCGACAGCCCGACCCGTTCGGCGATTTCCGCGACACCCAGGGTCGCATCGCGCTGCAGGAGGTCCAGAATTCCGCGATCTATCCTGTCCATGAGACGATGTTGCCGTAAATCTCCATTCTGGGAAACATGATTGTCGCAAAAGGGGCTACCCGGTGATACTTTGAGCCCCTGTTGCGCGGCTGCGCCGGTAGGGTACGCCGCATGACAATTCTCAAGGCATTCACTGCGCATCCGCAGTCGGTCGGCGAAACCTACCTCGAACACATGGGCGTGGCTTCGCGCTGCGGTGCCTCGATGGTCGTCGCGGGCCTTGCGTGCATCGTGCATGGCCTGTTGCCGTTCGTGTTCGTGCGCACGGCGAGCAACTGCCTGACGCGGCTCCACCAGCGCATGGTCGCGCAGCGTTCGCGCCTGCAGGCCGCGTCCGTCGAGGGTGCCGGCCTGTCGGGCACGCGCTGAATGGCCCTGTCCGCAGGCGCTCCCGCCGGTGCATGGCGCGCGGCGGCGCCCGGGGTCCTGCTCGCGGTGGCGCTTGCGCTCGCCGCCAAGTTCGGCTCGCATGAACTCGGCAGCGCCCTCGTCGAGGGTCGCCCCTCGCCGGTGAGCCCGGTACTCCTCGGCATCGTGTTCGGCGTGCTGTGGCGGCACTTCGTCGGCGTCGGCGCGCGCACGGAAGCCGGCGTGCGCTGGATACTCGGCACGCTGCTCGGCATCGGTATCGCACTCGTCGGCTTGCGGCTGACGCTGCCGGGCCTCACGGGCGTCGGACTGGTCGCGTTGCCGGTCGTCGTCCTGTGCATCACGGTCGCCGTCTTCGTGAGCAAGCTGGTCGGCCGCTTGCTGGGTCTTTCCCCGGGCCTGCAGAGCTTGCTCGCGGTGGGCTCGGCCGTCTGCGGCTGCACCGCGATCGTCGCGACGGCGCCCGCCATCAAGGCGCGCGACATCGACACGGGCACGGCGCTCACCTGCGTCGTGCTCATCGGCAGCCTCGGCATGCTGCTGTACCCGTGGCTCGCGTCGGCCGTGTTCGGCAACGCGGCCCTGCCGGCCGGCGTGTTCCTCGGCTCGGCGATCCACGACACCTCGCAGGTGATCGGCGCCTCGCTCATTTTCGCGCAGCAGTTCAATTCGCCGGATGCGGTCGCCGTCGCGAGCGCCACCAAGCTGCTCCGCAACCTGTCGATCATCGTGCTCGTGCCGCTGCTCGCGTGGGCTGCGCACGCGCAGGCCGCCCGCGAGTCGGGTGCGCCCGATGCGGGCAGCGCGCGCCGCCGCCCGGTGGTGCCGTGGTTCGTCGTGGTGTTCGTCGTGCTGGTGCTCGCGCGCGCGCTCGGCGACCAGGTCTTCACCGCGGGCTCGGGCGCCTGGGACGGTTTCCTCGCCGCGGCACAGTCGACCTCCGAGCTCTTCATGATCTGCGGCATGACCGCGGTCGGGCTCAATCTCTCGCTCGCGAACATGAGCCAGGTGGGATTTCGCCCCGTCGTCGCGGCGGCGGCCATCGCCGTCGCCACGGCAGCGACGAGCCTCGGCCTGACGGCCCTGATGACTTCGGTGACCTGAAGCCGGCAGGGGCAGTCCCGGCGCTATACTCGCCGCCGCAAAGGCAATCGCGAAGGAAACGCGAAAGGAGCGGCCATGGCTCGTGCAATGAAGGGAATCCTGTGGGCGGCGGGTGTGTCGTGCTGCCTTGCGCCTGCATTCGCGGACGAAGGCGCGAAAGCTCCGAAGCTGACACCGGCGCAGCAGGCTGAAATGGAAGCCTACGAAAAGGCCGGCAGGCCCGGGGCGCCGCACGCCGCGCTGGCGGCAACGGCGGGGTCCTACGATCTCGCCCTCAGGAGCTGGCAGGAGCCGGGTGGCGACCCCATGAAGGAAGCCGGCACGGCGACGCGCCGCATGATCCTCGACGGGCGCGTGCTCGTCGAAGCCGTGGACGCGACCATGATGGGCCAGCCGTTCACCGGCCACGCGATGATGGGCCACGACAATGTCAGCGGTGATTACTGGTCGACGTGGATGGACAGCATGTCGACCGGGCTGATGGTGAGCCGCGGCAACTGTGACGCGGCGGGCACCTGCACGTTCACCGGGAGCTGGAATGATCCGGTCAGGAAGGGCCCGGTGACGGCCCGCATGACGAGCCGCTGGACGAGTCCCACGACGCAGCTGTTCGAGATGTTCGGGCCCGGCAAGGACGGCAAGGAATTCAAGATGATGGAGATCGTCTACACGAAGAAGTAGGCGCTCGCCTGCAACTGCAGGCACGCGCGGCGGGCGGCGGCGCGGTCGTCGTTCGCAGGTTCCGCGGTGGCTGTGGCGTGCGCGAGTTCGGCGAGCAGCGCGAGTTCGAGCGCGTGGCCGAGCGAGAGCACGAGCCGCCGCGCCCCGGCCTGGAGCGTGCGTGCATCGCGCGCCGCGGCCTGCCATGCGATGCCGCGCTCGATGGCGCACAGGGCGGCCTCGGCGGCGCTTCGCAGCACCGGGTCGTCGATGCGCTCGACCACCGCGACGACCCGCGAGCGCAGCGCCTGGGCGCCGGCCCCGAAGTCCGCGCGCAGCAGTGCATCGAGCGCGAGCACGTTGGTCGTCCCTTCCCAGATGGGTAGCACCTGCGCGTCGCGCAGCAGCACCGGCAGCATCGTGTCCTCGAGGTAACCGGCGCCGCCGAAGGCCTCGAGTGTTTCACTGATGGCGCCGACGGCCTGTTTGCCCGTCACCGCCTTGGCGAGCGGTGTCAGGAAACGCAGCAGCGCCGCGCCAGCCTCGTCCAGCTCGCGGTTCTCCTGGCATCCGAGCAGCCCGAACAGCTCGAACGCGAGCAGCGTGGCGCCGGCGCTCGTGGCGTCGAGGTCCGCGAGCAGTTCCGCGTGCAGGGGCAGGTCCGCGAGCCGCGCACCGAAGGCGCGGCGCTTCGCGGCATAGTCCCGCGCGAGCAGGTAGCCGTGTCGCATGAACGAGGCCGCGCACAGGCTGTTCCACGCGCGCGTGATGCGCAGCATCGGCTCGATGGCACGCGTGCCGTGGGAGAGCCCGGCGACGGGCATTGCGGGCGCACCGTCGAGCGTGATCTCCGCCGTCGGGACCTTGCGCGTGCCGAGCTTGTCCTTGAGCCGCTCGATGCGGATGCCGTTCAGCCTCCCATGGGCGTCGCGCGTCTCGAGATAGAACATCGCCAGCCCGCTGCCGCCCGGCGCGCCGCCTTGCGGCCGCGCGAGGGTGAGCGCCATCTGCGATGTCGCGGCCGAGGTGAACCACTTCCTGCCGTGCAGGTGCCAGAGATCGCCGTCCTCGCGCAGGGCAATGGTTTCCGATGCGCCGACATCCGAGCCACCGGTTGCCTCCGTCATCCACTGGCCGCTCGTCCAGGCCTCGCCGGGATCGCGGCTCGTGAGGCGGGGCAGGGCGCGCGCGACCAGCGACGCATTGCCTGCGTCGAGCAACGCGCGCGACGCGCCGTCGCTCATGGCGAGCGGGCAGCTGTACATGTCGCTCGTCGGGTGGAAAAGCTGCACGAGGGCCGCCTGGTGAAGGCGCGACGACGCGCCGTGGCGGCGCTCGTAGGGAATCGCGACGAGCCCGGTGCGCGCGGCGATCCTCTGTGCCTCGTGCCAGAGCGGCGTCAGCTCGATGCGGTCGATGCGGTTGCCCCAGGCGTCCCAGTTGGTGAGCGTGGGTTCGCGCCCGCGATCCTCGGCCTGCATCCTCGCGAGCGGGCCCGCCGCGATGGATTCCATCTCCACGAGCCCGGGTTCGATCGCATCCAGCACCCCGCCCGCCAGTCGATGGCGCAGCACGCTGCGCAGCAGCCAGTCTTCCGACCACGCGCGCGGTGAGGCGGGTGGCGTTTGCACGAAGGTGGCGGCGCCTGGCATCACCGTACCGCCCGGTAGCCGCCCGGCACGCCTTGCGGCGACAGCACGATCTGCCAGAGCTGGTTCCTGCGCGCGCGGAAGGCCGCGGCGGAACCGAGCAGCCAGTAGCGCCACATGCGGTGGAAGCGCTCGCCGTAGCGGGCGGCGAGGCTCGTCCAGTGTGCTTCGAAATTGCGCTGCCATGCGAGCAGCGTGCGGTCGTAGTGGGGGCCGAAACCGTGCCAGTCCTCGACCACCCACAGTCGTTCCGCCGCACGCGCGATCTGCGCGATCGAGGGCAGCATCGAGTTCGGGAAAATGTACTTCTCGATCCAGGGATCGGTGTGGAGCTCCGAATGGTTCGAGCCGATCGTATGCAGCAGGAACAGGCCGTCGGGCGTGAGCAGGTCGCGTACCTTCCGCAGGTAGGGGCGATAGTTGCGCACCCCGACATGCTCGAACATGCCGAGCGACCAGATGCGATCGTAGTGCCCCGCCAGCACCCGGTAGTCTTCGAGGCGGATCTCGACGGGCAACCCCTTGCAGCGCGCGGCGGCGGCTGCTGCCTGGTGCCGCGAAATGGTGATGCCCGTCACTTCGACGCCGTAGCGTTCCGCTGCGAACTGCGCGGCACCGCCCCAGCCACAGCCGATGTCGAGCACCCGCATGCCCCGCTCGAGGCCGAGCTTGCGGCAGACGAGATCGAGCTTGGCCTCCTGCGCCGCTGCGAGATCGGCGGCGCCGTCCCACCACGCGCAACTGTAGATCATGCGCGGATCGAGCATGCACTCGAACAGGTCGTCACCGATGTCGTAGTGCGCGCGACCGACGATGAAGGCGCGTCGCAGGCCCTGCGGATTGCGCAGCAGCGCGAGCAGCGACAGCCGCAGTGCGTTGGCCGGGCGCAGGCTGCGATCGAGACCGCTGCGCAACACGCGGGCCAGCATTTCGTCGAGCCGCTCGCAGTCCCACCAGCCGTCCATGTACGCCTCGCCGGCGCCGAGCGTGCCCTGCGCGAGCACCCGCGCGGGCATGCGCGGATCATGCACGACGATGTCCCAGGGCCGGCTGCCGCCGAGCGCGACGTCCGCGGGCTCGAGCAGGTGCGCGAGCGCGCGATGCGCCGCCGGGGCCGACGCCCCGGGAGGGGCGAAGGGCTGCGTGTCCATGCAGCCCCGACGCTACGACTACCGGTGCGTGTGTGCAATGGCGCCGCAGTCGAACGGCAACCAGTGCGCGAATCCCGGCGCGTAGGCCGCGAGCCACGGGCCCGCGAAAGTGAGCGCGGCGGCGGCCAGCAGCGCGGTGCCGGCCACGCGCCGCGCGGCCGGCCGCGCGGCGAATCCAAGGAAGCGCTGTGCCCCGAGCGCGGTCGCGAACATCGCAGGCGCCGTGCCGAGCCCGAAGGCCGCCATCGTCGCCGCCGACCGTGCCGCATCGAGCTGCAGGCCCGCGATCGCGAGCATCGTGTAGACGATGCCGCACGGCATCCAGCCCCACACCATGCCAAAGCCAGCGGCGCGCGGCAGCGTCGTCACGGGCAGGAACCGGCGGCCGAGCGGCGCGAGCTTCGGCCACAGGCGGCGGCCGAGGCCGCTGCCGGGGTCGCGCAGGCTGCCGAAGGCGACGAGCGCGCCGGCGAGGAGCGCCAGCGCGGCGAGCGCACGCAGCGCCCGGCGCACGGCCTCGATGTCGAGCCAGTCGACCACGGCGCCGAGCGCGCCGCCGAACACGAGTCCGGCGAGGGTGTAGGAGGCAATGCGGCCGACCTGGTAGCCCGCGAGCAGCAGCGGTCGCGGCCTGCCGTCGGCGCGCTTCGCGGTGGCGATGCCGAGCGCCGCGGTGATGCCGCCGCACATCAGGATGCAGTGGCCGCTCGCGACGAGGCCGAGCAGCAGTGCGGCGCCGAGTGTGACCGGGTCGGTCATGGCGGCGGCGCTTCTTCAGGGATGTCGGTCTGCGGCGGGTTCGCGTCGGGGTCGTCGAGCAGCGGCAGCAGGCGCGGCGTTTCCAGGTCGTCGAACTGGTCGTGATCGACCGCCCAGAAAAAAGCGATGCCCGCGCCGATCAGCATCAGGATCGAAAGCGGGATCATGACGAGGAGGATGTTCATGCGGCGGCCGCGGAATGCAGCACGGGCGGTACGTCGTCGCGCGCGGCCCGCCGCCCGATGCGCAGTGCATTGAGAACCACGAAGAGCGAACTCGTGGACATGCCGATCGCCGCGAGCCAGGGCGGTATGAAACCGAGGGCGCCGAGCGGCACCACCGACAGGTTGTAGGCGAGCGCCCAACGCTGGTTCTGGCGCAGGATCGCGAGCGTCTGCCGTGCGATGCCGCGTGCTTCGGCGAGCACGCCGAGGCGTTCACCCGAGAGCACGATGTCGCTGGTGGCCTGCGCCAGTTCCACGCCGCTCGCGAGCGCGACCGACACGTCGGCGCCGGCGAGGACCGGCGCGTCGTTCAGGCCGTCGCCGACCGCGATCACGCGCGCGCCCTGCGCGCGCAGCTGCTCGAGGCGGGCGAGCTTGTCGCCCGGTCGCTGTCGTGCGGCCCAGCGAAGCACGCCGAGTTTCGTGGCCGCGGCAGCCACTTTCTCCGGGCTGTCGCCGCTCGCGATCTCGAGTTCGAGTCCTTCGGCCCTGAGCGCATCGACGGCAGTGCGCGCATCGGCCCGCAACCGCTCCGCAAGCCTGAATGCCGCGATGGGGGAGCCGTCGTGCGCCAGGACCACGGCGTCGGAGAGCGCCGGCGGCGGGGTCTCGCAGGCGAGGGCGAAGTCGGCGCGGCCGAGGCGCAGCCGGCGCCCCGCGACGACGCCTTCGAGGCCGCCGCCCGGCTCCGCGCGCGGCGAGAGCACGCCGGGCAGCGCCGTGTCCTCGCCGGCGGCCTCCACGATGGCCCGTGAAGCGGGATGGCGGCTGCCGCGCGCGAGCGCGGCCGCGAGCGCGAGCGCCTCGTGCCGTTCGACGCCCGGGTATGTATCGATGCCATCGAGTGACAGCGCGGCCTGCGTGAGCGTGCCGGTCTTGTCGAGCACGACGTGCGAGGCGCCCGCGAGCGATTCGATGGCGTCGGGGCGCGTGACCAGCACGCCCTGCCGCGCCAGCACGGCGAGTGCGCGCGTGAACGCGGCCGGTACCGCGAGCGCGAACGCACACGGGCAGGACACGACCAGCACGGCGAGCGTGGCCGTGAAGGCGCGCGCGGGATCGACGAGGCTCCAGCCAATTGCGGTCAGCGCCGCGAGCGCGAGCACGCGGGCGACAAACCCCGCCGCGGCACGCTCGCCCGCGACGGCGAGCCGCGGGCGTTCGGTCGCGGCGCGCGTGACGAGCGCCACGATGCCCGCGAGCACGGTGTCCGCGCCCACGCGCTCCACCCGCATCTGCGCCGGACCTTCGACGAGGATGCTGCCGGCGACCAGCGCATCGCCGTGCAGCTTCACGATCGGCGCGGATTCACCGGTCAACAACGCTTCGTCGACGCGGCATCGGTCGCCCTCGAACACGCCGTCGGCCGGTACGCCGGTGCCCGGGGCGATGTGCACCCGATCGCCCGGGACCAGCTCGATCGCGCCGATGCGCTCGAGCGACCCATCCGCGCGCACGCGGTCGGCGAGGTTCGGCGTGAGGCGGGCGAGGGCGTCCGTGAGGTCGCCCGCGCGGTGGCGGGCGCGCATTTCGAGGTAACGCCCGGTGAGCAGGAAGAAGACGAACATGCTGACCGAGTCGAAGTACACCTCGGGCCCGCCGCGCCAGGACTCGATCACGCTCGCCGCGTAGATCAGCGCGATCGCGATCGCCACGGGGACGTCCATGCCGAGGCGACGCGCGCGCAGTGTGCGCAGTGCGCCCGCGAAGAACGGACGCGCGGCATAGAAGACCACTGGCGTTGCAACGAGCAGGCCGATCCAGCGCAGCAGGTCGCGGGTGGTCGCGTCGATGCCGTCGAACGCGCCGAAATACAGGCCGCTCGCGTACATCATCGCCTGCATCGAGCCGAAGCCCGCCACCACGAGCTGCTTGAGCGCCGTGCGCTGTTCGCGGCGGCGGGCGTCGTCGAGCGCTGCCGCGTCGATCGGCAGCGGGCGATAGCCCGCGCGCAGCAGCGCCGCGAGGATGGCCGCGAGCGTGCATTGCCCCGCGTCCCACACGACGCGCGCGCGACGCGCCGTGGCGCTTACCTGGACGCTGGCGACACCCGGCAGGGCGGCAAGCGCGCGTTCGATGAGCCACACGCAGGCCGAGCACCGCAGCCCCTCGATCAGCACGAGGGTTTCCCGCGCATCGCCGTCGAGGGACCGCACGACATGGCGTTCGAGCCCGGGCCGTGACCAGGCTTCACTGGTGCGCGCCGCTTCATGGGCATCGGGTGCGCGGGGTGCCGGGGCGCGGCGCAAGCGGTAGTAGTCCGCGAGGCCGAGCTGGTCGATCCACTCCGCCGCGGCGCGGCAGCCCTGGCAGCACACGGCGTGCCGGTTGCCGCCGACCGTCGCGTGCGGGGCATCGGCCGCCGGCAGCGGCTCACCGCAATGCCAGCAACCGCCCGCGGTCACCGTGGGGCCTCGGGAGGCGGGGCACGCCCGGCGGGCATCTTGAGGACGCTGCTGCCCGTGGTCGGCAGCGCCTCGTCGTCGTGGCGCGCACCGAGCACGATCATCGCGATGCAGCCCGCGATCGTCGCCGCGAACAGCAGGGCACCCAGCCACACGACGGGCTGGCGATACCATGCCGCCTGTGCGTTCATGACCGGGCCAGGCGCTCCTGCGATTGCGAACGCAGCCAGGCGATGATGACGCGCGTGTCGTTTTCCGTCAGGCGCGCCTTCCATGCGGGCATGACACCGTGCGCACCGTTCATGACCGTGTTTTCGATCATCGCGAGGTCGCCCTTGCCCCAGGTCCAGATGGCGTCGGCGAGGCGCGGCGCCCCGAGCATCGGGTTGCCCTCGCCGGTCGTGCCGTGGCAGGCCGAGCACACGACGAATTCGGCGGCGCCTGCTGCGGCACGCGCCTGGTCATGCGGTGCACCCGACAGGCTCAGCACGTAGTTCGCGACGTCGGTCACCTTGTCGGCGCCGAGGCTGCCGAGCGGCGGCATCAGGCCCTGGCGTCCCTCGAGGATGCTCGTCGCGATCGAGGCATCGTCGCCGCCCCAGATCCAGTCGGCATCGACGAGGTTCGGCGCGCCCAGCCGCGGGTTGCCCCGCGCATCGCGCTGGTGGCAAGCCGCGCAGTTGTCGACGAACAGGCGCTCGCCGATGTGCAGCGCTTCGGGATTCGCGGCGAGCTGCGCCGGCGTGAGGCCCGCGAGCTGTGCCTGCAGGTCGGCGATGTTCGCTTCGTTGCGGGCGACGTCGAGGGCATGTTCCCCGTGCGAGGACCAGCCGCGCAGGCCCTTGAAATCGCCGAATCCGGGATAGAGCAGCAGGTAGCTGAACATCCAGATGAAAAATGCCGCGGACGCCGCGGCCCACCAGCGCGGCAGGCGCCGCACGCCCTCACGCAGCACGCCATGCGCCCAGACGTGCCCGGTCGTGCCGTCCTCGAGCACGGGGATCTCGACCTTCTGCGCCCACATGAACAGGAACAGCGTGATGCCGGCGTTCAGCACCACGAGGAACATGACCCACAGCGACCAGAAGGTATTCATGGACGATCCTCGGAGTCGGCCATCGGCAGGCGCGCGAGCTGGTCGTACTTCGGCTTGTGGCCGGTGTGCCAGACCCACACCCAGATGCCGATGAACAGCAGCATCAGCACCACCGTGGCGATGCCGGCCACCTGGATCAGCGGCCCGTTCATGGCGCCGCCTCCGTATCCGGTGGCAGCCCGAGGCCCTGCAGGTAGGCGACCAGCGCGTCGAGCGACGTCCTGCCCTCGAGCGCCGCCGGCGCGCCGGCAAGGTCCTCGTCCGTGTACGGGTCGCCGAGGCGGCGCAGCGTGCGCATGCGCGCGACGATGTCGTCGGCGTCGATCGGCTCGTCGGCGAGCCACGGGTAGCCCGGCATGTTCGAGGCCTTCACGACCGCGCGCGGGTCCGTGAGGTGCAGTCGCTGCCACTCGTCCGAATACTTGCCGCCGACGCGCGCGAGGTCGGGTCCCGTGCGCTTCGAGCCCCACTGGTGCGGGCGGTCGTAGACCGACTCGCTCGAGATCGAGTAGTTGCCGTAGCGCTGCGTCTCGGCGCGCAACGCGCGGATCATCTGCGTGTGGCAGGTGTAGCAGCCTTCCCGCACGTAGATGTCCTTGCCCGCGAGCCGCAACGGATCGTAGGGCTTCACGCCCTCGGTCGAAGTGATGGCATGCGCCTCGACGAACAGCGGCGTGATCTCCGCGAGCCCACCGATCGACACCATGATGGCGGTCAGGATGCCGAGCTTGCCGGCGTGCTTTTCGATTGCCTCGAAGTACTTGTAACCCTTGGCCATGGTTTTCCCCTCAGGCGCGCGCCGGCACGGGCGCGGGCACCTGGTGCGAGTCGGGCTCCGGGATCGGCACCGGGATCGGCTTGATCAGCCGCGCGCGTGCGTCCTCGGCCGTGTGCCACAGGTTCCACGCCATCACGACCATGCCGCTGACGATCAGCAGGCCGCCGAGGAAGCGGATCAGGTAGAACGGCCGCACCGCGATCAGGCTGTCGATGAAGGGGTAGACGAGCGCACCGTTCACGTCGGTCGCACGCCACATGAGCCCTTCCGTGACGCCGGCCGTCCACATCGAGGCGACATACAGGATGAGGCCCGCGGTGTGCAGCCAGAAATGCAGTTCCATCGCGCGCTTCGAGTGCATCGCGGGGCGCCCGAGTGCGCGCGGTGCCATCGCGTACAGCGAACCGATGGTGATCATCGCGACCCAGCCGATCGCGCCCGAATGCACGTGCGCCACCGTCCAGTCGGTGTAGTGCGAGAGCGAGTTGACGGTCTTCACCGCCATCAGCGAGCCCTCGGTGGTCGCGGCGGCGTAGAACACGAGCGACATCACCATGAATTTCGCGGCCGGGTCGGACGCGACGCGCGGCCACGAACCGTTGAAGGTCAGCAGGCCGTTCGCCGCCGAGCCCCAGCTCGGCATCAGCAGCACGATCGAGAACGCCATGCCGACCGACTGCACCCAGTCGGGCAGGGCGGTGAACAGCAGGTGGTGCGACCCCGCCCACATGTAGACGGAAATCAGCGCCCAGAAATTCACGATCGAGAAACGGTAGCTCCACAGCGGCTGCTGCGCCTGGCGCGGCACGAAGTAGTACATCATCCCGAGGAAGCCGGCCGTCAGGAAGAACGCGACCGCGTTGTGCCCGTACCACCACTGCACCATCGCATCCACGGTGCCGGAATAGACCGGGTAGGACTTGGTGAGCGAGACCGGGACCACGATGTTGTTGACGATGTGCAGCAGCGCGACCGCAATGATGAACGCGCCGTAGTACCAGTTCGCGACATAGATGTGCTTGATGCGCCGGCGCGCGAGCGTCGCGAAGAACACCGTGCCGAAGCTGACCCACACCGCCGCGACCAGGATGTCGATCAGCCACTCGGGCTCGGCGTATTCCTTGCTCTGCGTGATGCCTAACGGCATCGTCGCCATGGCGAGCACGCAGACGAGCTGCCAGCCCCAGAACGTGCAGGTCGCGAGGCGCGGGAGCGCGAGGCGCGTGTGGCCGGTGCGCTGCACGACGTAATAGCAGGTTCCCATCAGCGCCGAACCGCCGAACGCGAAGATCACGCCGAAGGTGTGGTCGGGCCGCAGGCGGCTGAAGGTGAGCCACGGCGTATCGAAGTTGAGCGCCGGCCAGGCGAGCTGGGCGGCGACGAAGACACCCACTCCCATGCCGACGACGCCCCAGACGGCGGCGGCGAGCAGGAAGAGGCGAACGATACGGTCGTTGTAGGTTTCGGTATTGGGCATGCGACGACTCCGGGCCGGGCGCGCGCATTATGGCGTGCCCGGCCGGCCGTCGCAGCTAGGGTTTGTACGGTTTGAGGATGACTCTCAATCGCGTTCGACGAGCCAGACCACGAGCTCGATCAGTTCATCGACGCTGCGGACGCTCGAATTGTTCACGCGGTACTTGCCGGCCACGATCAGGGTGGGCGTGCCTTCGACCCGGTAGGCCTTCACGAGGTCGTCGGCTTCCTTCATTTTCATGTCGACATTGAAGGATTGCGCGGTCTCGAGCACCTGCTGCTGGGTGACACCGCCGGCGCGCGCATAGAAGCGCGCCACGGCGCCGAGCGTCGGCTGGGGTCGCTTCAGCTGGCGCGTGGCCGGATCGACGATTGCGAGCTCGCCCGTCGTCCAGATCGCGTCGTACATCGCCTGGTGGGTGCGGTCCGCGATGCCGAGGACCTGTGCGGCGAGGTAGGCGCGCTGGAAGAGCGGCCAGGATTCGGCAGGATTCCAGGACGCCGGCACATAGACGAGCTGTGCCTGCTTCGGCAGCTTCGCCTCGAGTGCCGCCATCACGGGCCGGAACTGGTTGCAGGCCGGGCAGCCGTAGGAGAAGACCTCGACGACCTCGACCTTGCCGGCCGGCACATGGGTCGGCTGGGCGGGCACGATCAGGTCGTAATGCCGGCCTTCGGTCCAGCGAGCCTCGGCCGCGTGGGCGGCACCGGTGACGGAAGACAGGGCGAGCAGCGCCGCCAGAAAACGAATTGTCCTCACCCGGGCGTCCTCCAGAATGAAAAAGCCATGGTACCGACCGTGCCTCGCGCACGCGAGTTCCCGGGGGGCACAACGCCCGGTTGTGGCCGGCAAGGCCGCGTTGTTGTTCGCGGCCGAGGGCCGATGCTAGGGTCGGGCAATCCCCAGAACAGGAAGCCCCGCATGAATCGCAAGCCGTCCTCGCACCCCCTGTCCCGTCGCGAACTCCTCACCGGCGCAGGCGTCGCGGGCCTCGGCGCCGTGGCCGCGCCGCTCGCGCTCGGCGCAACGGCGCGCGACGCCGGGCCGGCGGCTGGCGCGGGCGATGCCGTTGCCGCGATGAAGCGGGGCGTGTACGCGACGGTGCCGCTGCGGCAGGACGCCATCAACGTGTCGGCGCTCCAGTCGCGCCTGATGTCGATCGACCTGAAGAACCACGCCGTGACCCTGAAGCGCAATCTCGCCCACGTCGTGAAGCTGATCGACTACGCGCAAAGCGCGGCGCCCGAATGGGGCCGGGAGCGCCGGTGGGGCGCGAAACAGGACCTGCTCTGCATGCACGAGTTTCCGATCCAGGGCTGGCAGCCGTGGAACCGGTCCGAGTTGCAGCAGGTCGCCTTCGACCTGCCCGGCCCCGAGACGGAGGTGATCGGCGAGCGCGCGAAGCGCTACGGCTGCTACATCGCCTTCGGTTGTTATGCCCGGGACAAGGACTGGCCGGGTCACGTCATCAACATGTCGGTGATCGTCGGGCCCGACGGCAACATCGTCAGCAAGCAGTGGAAGGCCCGCAACATCCTCGGCGCCTTCGGTGGCATCGGCCTCATCGGCACGACCGTGTACGACGTGCTCGACCGCTACGTCGAAATGTACGGCTGGGATGCGACGTTGCCGATCGCGCGCACCGATATCGGCAACATCGCGATGACCGCGGTGGGCATGGAGCCCATGCTCTACCAGGCGCTCGCGATGAAGGGTGCCGAAATCCTGGTCCTGACAGTGACCGGCGCATCGAATTCGGAGCAGGCGATCCAGACCGCGCGCACGACGCGCACCTACTGCGTCGGTGTCGGCAACTCGGTGTCCCCCGACAATCCCGGTTTCACGGAAGCGGTCGGTGCGCGCGACGAAGGCACGGCCATCGTCGATCCGCGCGGCAACCCGCTTGCGAAATCCGCCAATCACCACGAGGATGTCGTGTCGGCGCGCGTGCCGATCGCCGACTTCCGGCGCACGCGCTCGCCGGTCGAGTACCCGATGGCGCTCTTCCTGCCGGTTTTCCAGCAGTACGCGCCGTCGGTGGGGCCCGGCGGCTTCCTCGAGCAGCTGCCGAACGACTACCAGGAGGCGGGGGCGCTCGTGAAGCGCCGCTCCGCCCGCAAGTGATGAAAGGTTGAAAGCCCGATGACGACACGCTGGAGACGCGAAACCATTGCCGTGCACGGGGGCTACACGCCCGATCCCACGACACGCGCCGTCGCCGTGCCGATCTACCAGACCGTGGCGTACGCCTTCGACGATACGCAGCACGGCGCCGATCTCTTCGACCTCAAGGTCGAGGGCAACATCTACACGCGCATCATGAACCCCACGCAGGCCGTGCTCGAGCAACGGGTCGCCGCGCTCGAGGGCGGCATCGCGGCGCTCGCGCTCGCCTCGGGGCAGGCGGCGGTGACCTACGCGATCATGACGATCGCCGAGGCGGGCGACAACATCGTGGCGGCGAGCACGCTCTACGGCGGCACCTACAACCTGTTCGCGCATACGCTGCCGCAGTACGGCATCGAGGTGCGCTTTGCCGACTATCGCGAGCCTGATTCCTTCGCCCCGCTGATCGACGCGCGCACCAAGGCGATCTTCTGCGAGTCGGTCGGCAATCCGCTCGGCAACGTGACCGATTTCGAGCGCCTCGCGCGGCTCGCACACGACCACGGGCTGCCGTTGATCGTCGACAACACGGTGCCCACGCCCCACCTGTGCCGGCCGTTCGAGCACGGCGCGGACATCATCGTGCACTCGCTCACGAAGGGCATGGGCGGCCATGGCACGAGCGTCGGCGGCGCGATCGTCGACTCGGGCAAGTTCCCGTGGGCCGAGCACAAGGCGAGATTCCGCCGCCTGAACGAACCCGATGTCAGCTACCACGGCGTCGTCTACACCGAGGCCCTGGGGCCGGCGGCGTACATCGCGCGGGCACGTGTCGTGCCGCTGCGCAACACCGGCGCTGCGATCTCGCCATTCAATGCCTTCCTGATCCTGCAGGGCATCGAGACGCTCGGCCTGCGCATCGATCGCATCAGCGAGAATGCGCTCGCGGTGGCGAAGCACCTCGCGGGCCACGCCAAGGTGGGCTGGGTGCGCTACGCGGGGCTCGATGCGCACCCGGACCATGCGCTCGTGAAAAAGTACCTCTCGGGCAAGGCGCCCGGCATCCTCACTTTCGGCGTGCGCAGCGGGCGCACGGGCGGCGAGCGCTTCCAGGACGCGCTGAAGCTGGTGACGCGCCTCGTGAACATCAGCGACGCGAAGTCGCTCGCCTGCCACCCGGCGTCCACCACGCACCGCCAGCTCGCGCCGCACGAGCTCGCCAAGGCGGGCGTGAGCGAGGACATGGTGAGGCTCTCGATCGGCATCGAGCACATCGACGACATCATCGAGGACATCGACCAGGCGCTCGCGCAGGCGTAGATGGCAGGCTATGATCCGGTGGCCATGTTGACCGCAGCCCAATGCCGCGCGGCGCGCGCGCTCCTCGATGCGTCGCTCGAAACGCTTTCGAAGGCGAGTGCGGTCGACGTGCAGGCCATCCGGTCGTTCGAGCAGATGGTGCACGAGGCGGACGACGAGGCGCAGCACCGGCTGCGTCGGGCGCTCGAAGCCGCCGGCGTCGTGTTCATCGCGGAAAATGGCGGCGGCGCCGGCGTGCGATTGAAGTACAACCGCAGGGATGTGCGCGCGATCCGGCGCTGGGAAGGCGAAGGCGGCATCACGGCGCCGGGCGGCGGCTGAGTCCCAGACTGTCGGGGTCCGGAGACAGTTTCAGCGGGCGGCGGGCGCTCACTAATATGAAGGGATGACACACCCTTCCTTGCGGCGCCTGCCGCCACTCGCAGCGGCACTTTTTTTCCTCGCGGCCCGCGTGCACGCGGCGGACATCGAGCTCTTTCCCGGGCAGAGCTTCGAAGCGGCCGTCGAAGCGCTCAACCCCGGCGATACGCTCATCGTGCACGCCGGCACCTATGCCGATGCGGGCCGGATCAGCATCGGGGTGCGTGGTACGGCCGCGGCGCCCGTCCTGGTCAAGGGCGCCGACGGCGAGGCGCTGCCGCTCATCACGCGCCCGGCGTCCGCGCCCGCCCAGAACACGATCAACATCGAGGGCGCGACACACCTGCGGATCACGCGCCTCGAGATCTCGAGCAACGGCGGCGACGCCATCAACCTGAGCGGCACGCCGTCCTTCATCACGCTCGACAACCTCGAGATCCACGATGTCGACGTCGGCATCAACTTCCGCTCGTCGATGTCCGACATCACGGTGCGCCACAACCACATCCACCACACCGGGCAGAACGGCGGCACCGGCGAGGGCATGTACGTCGGCTGCAACGACGCCACCTGCGTGGTGTCGCGCGCGCTGATCGAGAACAACTGGATCCACGACACGCAGAATTCGACGCAGGGCGACGGCATCGAGGTCAAGCACGGGTCGCACTCGAACATCGTGCGCGACAACGTCATCTACAACACGGGCTACCCGTGCGTGCTCGTCTACGGGACGGTGGGCCAGCCCGTCAATGTCGTCGAAGGCAACGTGATGTGGAACTGCGGCGATTCCGGCATCCAGGCCGCGGCGGACGCGATCATCCGCAACAACATCATCCTCGACGGCCCCGGCAACGGTTTCAATTCCCAGCCCCACCAGGGCGCGACGCCGTCGAACCTGCAGTTCGTGCACAACACGGTGGTGGGTGGCAGCCCCTGCCTGCGCCTGAGCGGCTGGAGCGGCCGACCGGGCCTCGTGCTCGCCAACAACGCAATCTACTGCGACGCCGATGATTTTGCGATCGGCGGGCTCGGCGGCGTCACCGTCTCGGGCAACGTCGTCACGCCGGCGACGAGCGCGTTGCCCGCGGCGGGTTGCGCCGTGGGACAGACGCCCGCGCTCGACCTGACCGGCGTCGCCCAGCGCAATGTCTACCCGCGTTCAGGTTCGCGGCTGATCGACGCCGGTACCGCGGCCTACGCGACGGCCATCGATTTCAACGGCAACACGCGCGGCGGGACGCCCGACGCGGGCGCCTACGACTACACCACGGCGCAGAACCCGGGGTGGGCGGTCGCAGCAGGGTTCAAGAATGCAACGGCGCAGCCCATGCCGCCGGATCTCGTGTTTTCGGGCAATCCGTTGTCGGTCGCCGCGGGCGGCACGACGCAGCTCGCCTGGAGCGCGACGAATGCAACGGCCTGCACGGCCAGCGCAACGCCCGCCACGAACGACTGGAGCGGCGCGAAGAGCCTGGCGGGCAACCAGGCGATCGCCGGGCTCTCCGCTACCACGCAGTTCAACCTGTCCTGCAGCAATGCCGCGGGTTCGACCAGTCGATCGGTGACCGTCACGGTGAGCACGACGCCGGCGCCTACCGTCAGTCTCGGCGCGAATCCAGCGGCGGTCGACGCGGGCGGACGCACGACGCTCACCTGGAGCAGCACGAACGCGACGGGCTGCAGCGCGACGGGTGCCTGGGCCGGCAACAAGCCGGGCTCAGGCAGTGAGCAGAGCGCTGCGCTCGCGGCGACGAGCACGTTCACGCTCGCGTGCACGGGTGCCGGCGGCACGGCGGAGCGGTCGGTCACCGTGACGGTGAATGCCGGCGGGGGACCGCCGACACAGCCCGATAGCGGCGGCGGCGGGAGCCTTGGCGGGGTCAGCCTCCTGTTGCTCGCTGCCTTGCGCCTGCTGACAGCTTCGCGACAGGCGGGATGCCCGACTATCGAGGGTGTGGCCGTGTAAGCTGCACGTCCATGGACCGAATCCGTGGACGAAAGCGGGCGTGGGTCGCAGCGGCAGGCTGCCTCATGGTATTCATGGGCGCGTGCGGCGCCGCGCCCTCCGCGCCCTCCGTGGCGCCGACGCCGCTCGAGCGGGAGCTCGGCGCCGAGGTCGCGCAGTTCGCCGCGGCCGACAAGTTGTCTTTTCCAGCACCCTGCCAGGTGCTGTTCGTCGGCTCGTCGAGCATCCGGATGTGGAAAACCCTGTCGCAGGACATGGCGCCCATGCCGGTGATCAACCGGGGTTTCGGTGGCTCCGAGATCGAATACGTCAACCGCTGGTTCGACCCGCTCGTGGCCGCCTACCGCCCGCGCGCGATCGTCTTCTATGCGGGCGAGAACGACGTCGACAGCGGCAAGTCGACGCAGCGCGTACTCGCCGACTTCGACGTATTCCTTGAAAAGAAGGCGGCGGCGTTGGGAGCGGTGCCGGTCTATTTCATCTCCCTGAAACCCTCGAAGCTGCGCATCGGGCAACTCGCGCAACAGGCCGAGGTCAATGCGGCGATCCGGGCGCTCGTGGCGCGGCGCACGGACCTGCACTACATCGATGTCGCGACCCCGATGCTGGAAAATGGCCAACCGAGGGACCTGTACGCGGCGGACGGCCTGCACATGACGCGTGACGGATACGCGATCTGGACCCAGCGGGTGCGGGCGGCGCTGCCGCCTCAGCCCGGAAGCTGCCAACCGATGACGTGATAGCAGGCGAGCACGCCTGCGAGCACGAGGCCCGCGAGGCCGACGGTTGCGAGCGGCCAGCGGGCGCGGCCCGGTGCCGGGCGCAGCGCGCAGGTGAGCGTCACGACGGCCAGCCCAAGCACCAGGTTGGCGCACGCGACGAACAGCATGAGCGGGCGCTGGTTGCCCCCGAACAGTTCGAGCAACATGCCCGTCCCGTGTTCGAGGCCCCGATACGCCATGACCGGCAGCGCGAGCGCCAGCACTGCGGTCGCGACGCTCGCGATGCGCGCGACGCCGCGCGCCCGGCGCAGCGCGACCACGCCGCCGGCCACGCACGCGAGCAGCGCGCCCAGGAAGACGTAGGCGTGGAAGAGGGGATGCAAGTACCACGGAATGCGCGTCGACGTGTAGATGCCGAGGTCGGGCACCATCACCGGTGCGCTCACTCGCGGATCGTCACGGATCACCGCCTGGGCGCGCATTGGCGCATCGAGCACGAACACGCCGGGCGCGGCGGCCGGCCGCCAGGGCTTGCTGCCTGCGATGTCGAGGCCACCGTCGCTCGCTGCAATGCGTGCAACGCCCGCGCCGAGGAAGACGAGGTCGACGACCGACTCGGCCGTCGTGAAGACGCGCCGGTCCGGGCGATACCAGCCGGCGAGTGACGCGCCGACCGTGCCAGTCGCCGCGGGCGGGATCGGCCGGTGTTCACCGAGGAAACGGCTGAGGAAGGACTTCGCGTACGGGAGTCCCGAGACGACGGCAGGCGAGGCCGCGGGCTCGACCCAGGGCATCAGCAGCGTGCGCAGCGCGGCACCCACGCCGGGGGTCGGACCTTCGCTCATGACGCTCACGAACACGCCCGCGTCCAGCGAAGGCACGAGCGTCATCCAGCTGTGGAAGCCCTCCCAGTTGCCGCCGTGCGAGATCGTTTCGGCGCCCGCCCAGTCATCGTTGAAGAACACCATGCCGAGGCCAGTCGTTTCCGGTGCATTGGCGGCACGGCGGGTATGCAGGGCCGCCAACGCCCGCGCGGACAGCACGACCGGAGCGCCCGGGTCATCGGACGACCGGTCGCCCAGTTGGGCCATCATGTACCGCGCCATGTCATTGGCCGTCGTGACGATCGACCCCGCGGCGGCGTAGGAGGGGTTGATCGCCGTATAGGCGAGTGGCTTCGACGAACCATCCGGCAGGATGACGGCGGGGCGGCCGAGCCCCGCTGGCTCGGCCACATCGACGAGCAGGCGCGTGTGCGCCATGCCGAGCGGTTCGAACAGGCGTTCCCGCATCACCCGGTCGATCGGTTCCCCGGTGATGTCCTCGACGATCCTGCCGAGCATGGCGACGCCGAAATTCGAGTACTCGACCCGCGCCCCGGCCGGCCGCACGTAGGCCGGGCGCAACTTGTCGAACGCGGCCGCGGGCAGGCGCGCCGCGACGGGATCGATCGCGCCGATGGCGTACGCACGATCCTCGAAGCCCGCCGTATGCGTCAGCAGGTGGTGCAGCGTGATGTCGACGCCGCCGTTGGCGGGCAATGCGTAGTCCTTGAGGTAGCGGTTGGCGGGATCGTCGAGGGAGGCGATGCGGCCTTCGTCGAGCAACTGGGCGACCAGCGAGGCCGTGAAGGTCTTGGTGATCGAACCGATCCGGAAGAGCGTCGTGCCCGGATCGACGCCGCCCTCGCGTGCGTAGTCGGCGCGGCCGTATCCTTTCGAGAACACGAGTGCGCCGCCCTGGACGACGCTCACGGTCAGGCCGGAAAACTCCTTGCGCGCGAGTGCCGGCGCGAACGTCTCCTCGGCCCAGGCGGCGACGCTGGCGGCGTCGGGTGCGGCGGGCGTCGTGGGTACTGCGGGCGCCGCAGGCCCCGCGAGCAGGGGTATGCTCAGCAGGGACGTCATCGCGAAAAACACCTGCTGCAGGCGATGGCTATGGCGTGTGGTGCGCATTTTCGGTATTTTTCGTTATGAGCAAAGATTCTCTATACAGGAAATCACCGGCCGTTGTCATGCCCCGGGCTCCCGTCCTGAGCCGCGCTGTCTCCCAGCCCGGCCCCGCCGCGGCACTGCGCGAGCCGCGCCCGGCCGTCGGCGCCCGCATCCGCCAGTTGCGGCGTGCCCGGCGCTGGACACTGAAGCGCCTGAGCGAAGCGTCGCAGATCCCGCTGTCGACGCTGTCGAAGGTCGAAACCGGCATCGTCTCGCTCAACATCGAGAAGCTGCTCAAGGTCTGCGCGGCGCTCGGCATCGACGTCATGCAACTCGTCGCACCGGGCGACGGGCCGGCCGCGCCGGACGAAACGGCGCCGGATCCCGTGGTGACCGGGCGGCGCAGCGTCACGCGCAAGGGCGACGCGCGCCGCGTCGAGACGGAGCGCACCGTCTACGAGCACCATGCGATCGATTTCCTGCATCGCAAGCTGATGCCCGCGGTGCTCGAGGTGAAGGCCGGGCACACGCCCGAGCTGCTGCGCCACCAGGGCGAGGAGTTCATCTACGTGCTGCAGGGCACCGTCGAAGTGCTGAGCGAGTTCTACGAGCCGACGATCCTGAAGGCAGGCGAGAGCATCTACATCGATTCGTCGATGGCGCACAACGTGCGCGCGGTCGGCGGCAAGCCGGCGCGCGTGCTCAACATCATGACGTCGGGCCGGGACCCTCACGCAAAGCGCTGAGGCGCGTAGTCGCGCGGATCGAGCGTCGGCGTGACGCCTTCGACCAGGTCGGCCAGCAGCCGCCCGGAGCCGTCGGCCAGCGTCCAGCCAAGGTGGCCGTGCCCCGCATTGACGTACAGCCCATGCGGCCCGCACGGGCCGATGCACGGCACGCCGTCGGCGCTCATCGGGCGCAGTCCCGCCCAGGAAACCACGTGGCCGGACAGCAGCCGCGCCGCGTGGGCCGGCAGCACCTCGGCGAGCAGGCGGCGCAGGTTGCCGAGCCGGGCGGCATCGAGCCGCGTGTCGTAGCCGGTGAACTCGGCGGTGCCCGCGATGCGCAGGCTCGCACCGAGCGGGGTGAGCGCGGCGTGCAGGGCATCGTCGACGATCGGCAGCGCGAGCGGCGCGGGCGTCGTGTCCGCAGCCGGCGGGGTACAGGTGATCGAGTAGCCCTTCACCGGTGCGATCGGCAGCTTCACCCCGCAACGGCGCAACAGCGCCGGCGTGTGGCAGCCCGCGGCGACGACGATTGCGTCGGCCGTGATGCGTTCCCGGCCCGTGCGCACGGCGTGCGCGCGACCGCCGCCGGTGTCGATGCCGAGCACCTCGCAGTCGAAGCGCAGGCGCACGCCGCGCCGGGCCGCGGCGGCGCAGAGTTGTTCCGTGAACTCGCGCGCGTCACCGGACTCGTCGCGCGGGAAATGCAGGCCGCCAACGATGCGGTGGGCGATGTCGGCGAGCGCCGGCGCGAGCCCGAGGACCTGCTGCCGGTCGAGTACGCGCACCGCGACAAGTTCGGGCGCGAGCGAGCCGGACTTGCGCACGCCGGCCTCGAAGGCCCGCGGATCGCCGTACAGCTTGAGCGTGCCGGCGAGGTCGGCGTGATAGTCGAGCGGTTCCCGTGCGCGCAGGCGTGCCATGCCCGCGACGCTGTCGGCGGCAAGGCGCAGGTTGCGCCGGGTATTGTCGTCGTAACGGGCCGGGGAGGACGCGCGGATGAAACGCAGGCCCCAGCCCGCGAGCGCGGGCAGGGCGCGTGGCCGCAGCAACATCGGCGCGTCCGCGCGGCCGATCCAGCGCAGCAGGTCGCGCCAGACGCCCGGGGCATTCCAGGGATCGGCCATGCTCGGCGTCAGCATGCCGCCGTTGGCGTGGCTCGCGCCGCTCGCGGGATTCGCCGCGCGCTCGACCAGGGTTACCTCATGGCCACGCGCGCCGAGATGATAGGCGGAAGCGACGCCGATCAATCCGGCGCCGACGACGACAACATGCATGGTGCAGGCTCCGTGGGCGGGCTGGTGCGAAAATTATCACGAAAAATTTTCGCATATGATAATTTCCGCCCATGAAGGGTTTCATGGCTTACCTCGCGCACGAGACCAATTCGTTCTCGCCGATCCCGACCGACCTGTCGAGCTTCGAGGAAGTGGGCATCTATCGGCCGGCGGTCGGCGCGCCCGGCGAGCACGTCGGGCTGCTGAAGGGGGTTGCGGACTTCCACCGGGTCGCGCAGCAGCGCGGCGACGAAGCCGTGGTGGGCCTGTGCGCGCTCGCGCAGCCGAGCCTGCCCTGCCTCGGGCGCGACTATGTCGCCATGCGCGATGAAATCCTGGGGCAACTGGCCGCGGCACTGCCCGTCGACATGGTGCTGCTTTTCATGCACGGCTCGATGATGGCGCAGGGCTGCGACGACTGCGAAGGCGATACGCTCGAGCGCGTGCGGGCCCTCGTGGGCCCCACCGTGCCCGTCGGTGTCCTGCTCGACCTGCATTGCAACGTGACACCCGCGATGGTTCGCCATGCGACGATCATCAAGGCATGCAAGGAGTATCCGCATACCGATTTCGCGGAGCGTGCCGAGGAGCTGTACGATCTCGTCGCGGCGACGGCGTCCGGTCGAATCCGCCCGACGATGGCGTTTCGCCGCGTGCCGATGCTCGGCCTCTTCCAGACGACGCGCGAGCCGATGCGCAGTTTCGTCGATGACGTGCTCGCCACCGAACGCAGCCCCGGCGTGCTGTCGATCACGCTCGCACACGGCTTTCCCTGGGCGGATTTCGCGCACACCGGGGCCGGCGTCATTGCGATCACCGACGACGACCCGGCGCTCGCGCAGCGGCTCGCGGACCACTGGGGCCGGCAGTTCTTTGCCCTGCGCGAGGCGGGCCAGGTCGAGCGGTTGTCCATCGCGGATGCGCTGCGCGCCGCGCTGGCACTGCCTGGCGGCACGGCCGTGATCGCCGACATGTCGGACAACCCCGGCGGTGGGGCCGCGTCGGATTCCACCTTCCTGCTGCGCGGCATGCTCGAGCGCGGCGTACGCGACGCCGTCATCGGCCTGCTCTGGGACCCCGGGGCGGTGCGCCTTGCCTTCGCCGCGGGGGAGGGCGCCGTGGTGCCGCTGCGCATCGGCGGCAAGCTCGGCCCCGGGTCGGGTGCGCCGATCGACATCGAGGCGACCGTGCGGCACCTGCGCACCGACGCCTCGCAGCCGCACATCGCCGACGGCAGTGCGACGGCACTCGGTCGCACCGCGGTGATCGAGGCGCGGGGCATCGAGGTGGTACTGAACGAGATCCGCCAGCAGCCCTTTCATCCCGATGCCTTCGTTGCGGCCGGCGTCGACCCCTGGTCGAAGCGCATCGTGGTCGTGAAGTCGTCATTTCATTTCAACGCGGGGTTCGCCGAGCGGGCCGCGGCGGTCCTGTACTGCGATGCCCCGGGTACGCTCGGCGGCGATGCGCGCCTGCGGCCGTACCGCCACATCACGCGGCCCATCTGGCCGCTCGACGATGTGAAGATGTAGGCGCACGGAGTCGAAGGGGGATACTTGGCCACGCTGGTCGTCATCGCGGTTTTCGTCTTCCTGATGGTGTCGGGCGTGGCGATCGCGTACGCGTCGGGCGCGGCTGCGGTGGTGGCGTTCTTCGCGTCGGACAGTGCGTTCTTTCTCGCCGTGGCGCCCCAACGCATCTTCAGCCAGATGGACGTGTTCGCCATCATGGCGATGCCGCTGTTCATCTGGGCGGGCGACCTGATGGCCCGCGGCGGCGTGGCGCGCGCGCTGATCGACCTGTCGATGCTGCTGGTCGGGCGCTTTCGCGGCGGGCTCGGCCACGCCAATGTCGTCACCGCGGTGTTTTTCTCCGGCATCAGCGGTTCGGCCGCCGCCGACGCGGCGGCGCTCAGCAATACTTTCGTGCCGCAGATGGAGCGGCGCGGTTACGATCCGCTGTACGCGGGCGCGCTGACCGCGGCCGCCTCGGTGATCGGGCCGATCATCCCGCCATCGATCGTGTTCATACTCTACGGCGCGATCCTCTCGACCGACATCGCCGCGCTGTTCGCGGCCGGCATCGTGCCGGGCATCCTGATCGCCGCGGTGCTGATGATCATGAACGCATGGATGGCGCGGCGTGAAGGGCACCCGGGCGGCACGCGCGCCGACATGCCACCCGTGCTGCCGACCCTGAAGAAGGCGCTGCCCTCGCTCGTGCTGCCCGCCGTGATCCTCGGCGGTATAGTCTTCGGCGTCATGACGCCGATCGAGGCTGGCGCCGTTGCGGTGCTGGCCGCGGTCGCGGTGGGCGCCTGGTACCGGGAGCTCGATTTCGCGGGCTTCATCGAGAGCACCGTGAGCTCGATCGTGATGACCGGTGCGCTCTTCATGCTGTTGGCGGCGGGCGCGCTCGGCAACTACCTGATCGCCCTGCACCAGGTCGCGGAACTGCTGAACGGGTGGGTGCAGTCGTTCCACCTGCACGGCCTCGGTTACCTGCTGTTCATGACCGCGGTCTTCCTCGTCATGGGCATGTTCATCGACCTGATCGTGGCGCTGACACTGTTCGTGCCGCTGCTCGTGCCAGTCGCCATCGCACAGGGCGCCGACCCAGTGGCGCTCGGGGTGATGGTCTGCCTGAACCTGACGCTCGGCATCATCACGCCGCCCTTCGGCGGGGCGATCATGCTCGTGTCCACCATCACCCGGCAGTCCTATTGGGCCTTGTGCCGCCGCATCATGCCGTTCGTGTTCGCCGAAGTCGTGGTCCTGCTGCTCGTGGTGCTGTTCCCCGAAATCTCGCTCGCGCTGCCGCGCTGGCTGGGGATGCTGTGAGGCACTTCCCGCCATCGTGGTCCGCGGCCGCCCTGCTCGTGTGCGCGGCGCTCGCTGCCGCAAGCGCCGTCGCCGCGGAGCCCCTCGACTTCAAGGTCGGCATGTCGACGCCGGCAGACCCGGTGCGCAACGGCGTCTATGTCTGGATCCAGGCCTTCGCCGGGGTATTCGAGCACGAGGGCGGACGGGTACGCATCTACGCGAACAGCTCGCTCGGCGGCGAGAAGGAACGCATGGACCAGCTCGCGATCGGGCGGCTCGAAGTCAACGAGACGGGCGGCGATGAGCTCGCGCGGCTCTCGACGCTGTTCCATGCCTCGCTCGAGCCGTTCCTCATCGACTCGTACGAACACTGGGATGCGCTGCTCGAGCAGACCGGTTTCCTCGCCGATGTCAATCGCGAGCTCGCGGACGACGATCTTCTCCTCCTCGACTACGCCTACACCGGTGAGATGGCGGGCCTCTTCACGCGCGGTACGCCCGTGCATCGCATCGAGGACCTGCGGCCGCTGCGGCTGCGCATCCTGAGCGCGAGCGACCTCAACCTGCTGGCCGCCTGGGGCGTACGCGGCGTGCGCGTCGCATGGGAGGAGGTGGCGCAGGCATTGCAGACCGGCATGGTCGACGGCTACCTCAATCCGCCGATCGTCGCGGTCATGTTCGGACACGGCAACGTGCTCGACTACTTCACCGACCTGCGGATCGGGCCCGCGGCGCGCTTGATGGTCGTCTCGCGCCATTGGTACGAGGCGCTCGACGCGCACGATCGGGCCCTGTTCGATCGCGCGGTGCAGGCGGGGCGCGCCGCCAATCGTGCCTGGCGACGCACCGCGGGCGCGCGCGAGCGGGCCGCGGTCGAGAAGACCGGCATCGAGTGGATCGAACTCACGCCGGCCGCGCGCGAGGCCTGGCGTGCGCTCAACAGTCGCATCGCGCCCACTCGCTGGGATACGCCGGCGGCGATTGCACATTTCCAGGAGCTCGTGGAGAAGGCGCGCGAGGAGCACCCATGAGGCGCTTCAGTGCCGCGCTTACCGCCCTCAGCGCCGCGCTCGATCGCGCCTGCGTGGCGCTCGCGCTGGCCGCCTTCATGGTGATGCTGCTCGCGATCCTGCTGCAGGTCGTCGCACGCTACGTGTTCGCGATGCCGCCCACCTGGACCGACGAACTCGCGCGCTACGCGATGATCTGGGGCGCGATGCCGGGCGCCGCGATGTCCTACGCGCGCGGCGTCGATCCGGTGTTGAAGCGCCTGGATTGCACCGGCCGACCGGGGCGCGCCCTCGCGATCCAGGCGATCGAGGGGGTCGCGATGCTCGTTTTCATCCTGCCGGTGCTCTGGTACACGCCGGGTTTCCTCGCGCGCCATGCGCACCGCATCACCGAGTCGCTCGAACTCAATAGCGCGGTGGTGGTATCGATCATTCCCGCGAGCCTCGTCGTCGTGCTCGTGCACATGGCCGCGCGGCTCGCGAAGTGCGTGCTTGCCTGGCAGGAGTCCCGGGCATGATGCATCGCTGGTGGAGCCTGCCGATGTTGCTCGTGCTGTCGCTTGGCGCGTTGCTGCTGGCGCTGCGCAGCACCGACCGGGCACCGGTGCGGGTCGTTCCGGCCACCGACACCACGGCCTTCTCCGCGCAACGCGCTTACGCGCAGCTCGAGGTGCTGATCGGGGAGAACCGGCCGCACCCCGCGGGCAGTGCCGCCAATCGCTTGGTCGAGGGGCGCATCGTGGCGCGGTTGCGGCAGCTCGGTTACGAACCCGGGATCCAGGCCGGCTTCAAGTGCTCGACGCTCGCGTCCGGCTGCAGCGCGGTGCGCAACATCGTCGCGGTGCGGGCGGGTCGCCAGGGCGGCGAGGCCGTGATGATCACGGCGCACTACGACAGCGTGCCGGGGTCGGCCGCCGCCGCGGACGATGGCGCGGGCGTCGCGGCGATGCTCGAAATCGCCGCCCTGGTGTCGCAACGTGCGCCGCTGCTGCATGACATCGTGTTCCTGTTCGCCGACGCCGAGGAAAGCGGCCTGCGTGGGGCGATGCTGTTCGCCGACGAACATCCGCTGATGGCCCGCATCGGGCTCGTCGTGAACCTCGAGGCGCGCGGCGTCACCGGGCCGAGCGCGATGTTCGAGACGAGCGCCGACAACGCCGGGTTGATCGGCCTGCTCGCGGACGCGGTGCCGCGTCCGGTCGCCAACTCGATCCTGTACGAAGTCTATCGGCGCATGCCGAACGACACGGACTACTCCGTCTACAAGAAGCAGGGCAAGCGCGGATTCAATTTCGCGTTCACCCGCGGCGCCTCGCTCTACCACTCGGAGCGCGACGATCTCGCGCACCTCGACCTCGCCTCCCTGCAACACCAGGGAGAGGGCGCGCTCGCCGTGCTGCTGCGCGCCGCCGATGCGCCGCTGGCCGGTTTCGACGCCCCCGGCGACGCAAGTTATGTCGATCTGGCCGCCCGCACGTTGCTGCATTGGCCATCGGCCTGGAACCTGCCGCTGGCCTGCGTCGCATTCGTGCTGGTCGTCGCGCTGGTGCTCCTTCGCGCGCCGGTGCGGCCACGCACCGGCGCGTGGGCCGTGCTCGCGATCCTCGCGACCTTCGTGCTGGCGCCAGCGATCGGCTGGCTGCTGTCCTGGCCGCTCGGCCGATGGCCCGACGCCCATCCGCTCGACCACCCTTATCCCTGGCCGGGGCGCATCGCGTTGATAGCGGGTGCGGTACTCGCCTCGTTGCTCGCGGCGCAGTGGGCGGGCCGGCGCGCCGGAGTGACCGCGCTCACGGGAGCGACCTGGATCGTGCAGGCATTGTTCGCCGTGGCCCTCGCCGTCGCGGTGCCGGGCACGGCCTATCTGTACCTGTGGCCGGTCGGTGTGTTCGTGGGCGTGGCGCTCATCGAGTCGCTTGCACTGCGCGGGCGGGAGGGCTTCCCCGTTGCAGCCACCGCTGGATTCCTCGTGGGGGCGTACATGGCCCTGTACCACTGCAGCCTCGCGGAAACGGTACTCGGCTTCCAGTTGAGCCACTTCCGGATGTTGCCGTTGCTGCTGTTGTGCGTGCCGCTGTTGCCGCTTGCTGCCGGGCCCGCGGCGCGGCGCGGCGCGTGGCTTGCCATCGGCAGCGTCGGATTGGTCGTCGTCGCGGGCGCGATCGTCGGGTGGCGCGTACCGGCGCATACGGCCGATCGGCCGCGTGCCGTCAATCTCGTCTACGTCGAGGACAACGAGGCAGCGGCACCACACTGGCAGATCGAGACCTTCGGCGGAGCCGGCAAGGACGTGCTGGCGGCCATGGGCTTCACGGGCGCGGAGCAGGTGGCGCAGCGCTACGGCGTGTTGCCGTACCCGACGTTCGTGCGGCCGGCGCGACCCCTGTCCTTGCCGCTGCCGGAGATTGCCCTCGACGAGGATCGCAGCGAGGGCGGGCGGCGCATCCTGCGCGGCACGGTCCGCAGCCAGCGCGCGGCCTTCACGCTCGGCCTGTCGTTTCCAGCCGGCGCGCCGGTGCTCGCGATGAACGTCGACGGCCAGCCGGTGCTCGACACGCCCTCGCTCAAGGCGCGTGTCGTGCAACTGATCGGCGTCGGCGAGGCGCCCGTGAAGTTCGAAATTGTCGCACAGCCGGGTTTGCCGCTGCCTGTCGTCGCGTTCGATATCGGTGCGCTCGAGGCCGTGGGCGAGGCGGGCGCGATCCTCGCGCGCCGCCCGGCCGACGCCGCGCCGATCCAGTCCGGCAACCAGACCCTCGCCATCCACAGATTCGGATTCTGACATGACCTTCACCAGCGATCCGCCGCCCTACGAACTGCACACGACCCTGAAATCACGCTCGATTTCGTTCGAGAACCCGACCGGCGCGCCGGGCGGGGGCGGGCGCGCGGCGAGTCCGCTCGGACCTGGTCGCAAGGGCTCCGCGGTGCGCCACGTGCAGCCGGGCGAAAGCGTGGAACTCGCCAACATCGAAGGCCCCGGCACGATCCGCCACATCTGGCTGACGACGCATTCGAAGCAGGCGATCCTGCGCGGTTGCGTGATCCGGGCGTACTGGGACGACCAGCCGCATCCGGGCATCGAATCACCGCTCGGGGACTTCTTCGGCTTCGCGCACGGTTGCACGCCGGCGTTCCAGACCTGCGCGCATTCGGTGGGCGGCGCGCTCGGCATGAACATCTGGCTGCCGATGCCGTTCGTGCGGCGCGCACGTCTCGTCCTCACGAACGAGTCGCCGGAGCGGATGCCGCTCTTCTACCAGGTCGACTACACGGTGGGGGACACGCACCGCGAAGACGTCGGGCGCCTGCACGTGATTTTCCGCCGGGAGAACCCCACGGTGCCCGGCGCGGACTTCGAACTGCTGCCCCGCCGCGAAGGACGCATCCGCTTCCTCGGCACCGTGATCGGCGTGCGGCCGCTCGATCCGCGCTGGTGGGGAGAGGGCGAGCTGAAAGTGTGGATCGACGACGACGAGGCCCATGCCACGATCGTGGGCACGGGGACCGAGGACTATGTCGGCCTCTCCTGGGGCATCCAGGCAAATGCCTTCCTGTACCACGGGGCGAACTGGCGCGAGCATGACGACCCGACGACGACCGGCGCGGTCTCGATCTATCGCTGGCACATGCCCGACCCGATCGTGAGCGAGCGCAGCCTGCGCGTGACGATCCAGCAGATCGGCCACTCGCCGCGCGGGGCGGCGCGCACGATCGACGACTACCTCGGCGAACTGTACGAAAGGGCCGACGACTGGTCGTGCGCCAGCTTCTGGTACGAGGCGACGCCGAGCGCGCCGCTACCCGCGATGCCGGATGCCGCCGTGCGCCTGCGCGACCTGCCCGCGCCGCCGCCGAAAGTGAAGTAGCCATGCCTGCCGCCCCGGGGGGACGCCGATGACCGACACGATCCACATCTACCTGCCGGGCGACTACCGCCCGAAGCCGAACGAACTCGCGATGCCGATGGTCGCGGAGTCGACGCGCCAGCTCGAACGCGCCCTCGATCGCCTCGGCAGGCGCCACCGGCGCATCGAGGGCCTGCTGACGCGGCCCGATGAATCCATCGAGCGCCTCGGTCCCATCGACGAGCCGCTGATCGGCGTGTACTCGCACTGGGTGTATGGGCCGCACACGACCGACGGCGTGGTCGGCAAGGACTCACCGTTGCTGCTCGCGAGCAATTTTTCCGGCACCTGGCCGGGGCTCGTGGGCCTGCTGAACACCGCGGCCTGCCTCGAAAGCGTGGGACGGCGCGCGAGCCGGATCTGGACGGACGCCGCCGACTGGAGCCGGGACGAGGCGTTCATGGCCCGCCTCGATGCGTGGTGCCGTGATGGCGCCGTGCGTTATCCGACCGATGCGTTGCACGCGCCGCCACCGATACCCGCCGCGGCCGCGCAGCTCGCGGCCGGCGTGCACGACGGGTTCAAGCGCCGCCGCGCGCTCACGCTGATGCTCGGCGACACCTCGATGGGCATGATCAACGGCTACTTCGGCCCGCGCTGGCTCAACCGGGTGGGTTTCGCCGAGCACAAGGTCGACCAGGCCTGGATCATCGAGCGCGGGCGCAGTGTCACCGACCAGCGCATCGACGACGCGCTCGCGTTCGTGCTCGATCGCGGCGTCACGTTCCACTACGGCGGGGCGGGTGCCGCCGATTTCGACGTGCAGGCCACGCGCGAACAATTGCGCGATTACCTGGCCGTCCTCGATCTCGTGAACGAGTTCCACGCCGACTGCATCGGCTGGCAGTACCAGCTCGGCCTCATACGCCTGCGGCCGCCGTCGGATTTCGCGGAGGGCCTGTTCAATTCGACCTGCCGCCCGGAATCGAACGGCGACACGATCGTCGATGCCACCGAGGCCGACCAGGGCAACGTGCTGCCGATGGAGATGATGAAACGCCTGCTGCGTGCCAAGGGGCTGCACCAGGCGGTCTTTTTCCACGACATCCGCTGGGGTGCCGGGCACGAGGGGCGCTTCCTGTGGGTGCTGCTCAATTCGGGTTCGAGCGGTGCGTACGCCTTCAACCACGACCCCGATACGCTGCGCGGCGTGCACAGCTACCGCCAGCCCGCGGCGTATTTCCCGGTGCCGGGCGGCACGTTCGCGGGCGAAAGCCTGCCGGGCGGCATCACCTGGGCGCGCGCCTACCTCGCAGGCGACGAGCTGTGGATGGACGTCGGTCGCGGCCGCGTCGAACAGTTGCCACCGGACGTGCGCGATGCCTGGTGGTCCGGCACGACGCGCCAGTGGCCCTTCATGGCAGCCGACCTCGGCATCGGCCGCGACACGCTGATGGCGCACTACCTGAGCAACCACATTGCCGTCGCCTACGGCGACATCTTCCATGAGATGGTGGCGCTGTCGTCGGCGATGGGCTATCGCGTCAGGGTGCTCGCCGAGGCGCACTGACATGGCAGGAGGCTACGTACTGGGTGTCGACGGCGGCACCGAAGGCCTGCGCGCGGGGCTGTTCGACCTCGCGGGCACGCCGCTCGCGTTTGCCTCGACGCCCTACGAAACACGCTTCCCGCAGCCCGGCTGGGCCGAACAGCAGCCGCAGGACTGGTGGGCGGCACTCGGCGAGTCCGTGCGCAAGTGCGTGCAGGCCGCCGGCGTCGACGCCGGTTCGATCGTGGCGCTGGCACTCGACACGACCTGCTGCTCCGTGGTGATGCTGGACGGTCAGGGCGAGGCGCTGCGTCCCGCGCTCATCTGGATGGATGTGCGGGCGCAGGCGCAGGCGCAGCGCGTCGCCGCGACCGGCGACGCGGCCCTGCGCATCAACAGCGACGGGCGCGGACCGGTTTCCGCCGAATGGATGATCCCGAAGGCGCTGTGGCTGAAGGAGCACGAGCCGCGGGCCTTCGATGCAGCGCACTGGGTCTGCGAGTACCAGGACTATCTCAACCTGCGACTGACCGGCCGCTGCGTTGCAAGCCTGAACAATGTCTCCGTGCGCTGGCACTTTCGGTCGCAGGCGGGCGGTTGGGCCACCAGTCTCCTCGAGTCGGCCGGCATCCCGGAACTCGCCCACAAGTGGCCGCGCGAGGTACTCGCGCCCGGCGCACCGATCGGCCTGCTCACGCGCGATGCCGCCGCGCACCTCGGCCTCGCGGCCGGCACGCCGGTCGTGCAGGGCGGGTCGGATGCGTCGATGGCGGTGATCGGCCTCGGCGTCGTCGATGCCGGCGCCATGGCGCTCGTCACGGGGTCCTCGCACCTGCAGCTCGGGCTCAGCGCGCGCGCGCTGCACGGCGCCGGCATCTGGGGTTCCTATGCCGACGCGATCCTGCCGGGCCTGCACCTCGTCGAGGGCGGCCAGACGTCCACGGGTTCGATCGTCAACTGGTTCCGCAAGCTCGCGGGCCGCGACGTGGCCTTCGAGGCGCTCGACGCGGAAGCCGCCGCGGTGCCCATCGGCGCCGAGGGCGTGCTGGTGCAGGATCATTTCCAGGGCAATCGCACGCCGCACACCGACCCGCTCTCGCGCGGTGCGATCGTCGGGCTCACGCTCAAGCACGAGCGCGGGCACATCCTGCGCGCCATGATGGAATCGGTGGCCTACGGGTCGCGCCTGATCCTCGAGAACATGGACGCGAACGGTTTCGCCGTGCGCGAGCTCACCCTGTCGGGCGGGGTCGCCAGGTCGCCCCTCTGGCTGCAGATCCATGCCGACGTGCTCGGCCTGCCGCTCAGGCTCACGCAGACGAGCGAGGCCGCCTGCCTCGGCAGCGCCGTGCTCGCGGCGGTGGGAGCCGGCTGCTTCGGCTCGATCGCCGAGGGCGCGCGCGCCATGACGCGTGTCACCCGCGTCATCGAGCCCGATGCCCGCGCGCATGACGCGTACGCCGGCCACTACGGGCGCTACCGGGCGCTTTACCCCGCCCTCAGGCCGATCACCGCCTGATTCTCTCCCCGGAGAACAGAACGATTCCCGTTGCAGGAACGCCACGGCCCGACCGGGGCTGCGAGCCTGCAATTGGCGATTGACAAACAAGCGCGTTGTGATATTTCTATCGCGAGAATTTTTCCAAACAGAAAAACTTCACGCAACTTCAGGAGAGTTCCCGTGGCAAAGTCTTCGTTCCTTGGGGGCGGCAAATGGTTGATGGCCGGTGGTGCGCTGGCCGCCTGCGGCGCGGGCCTGCCGGCCGTGTCGGTGGCGCAGGACAAGGGCTCCGCGCAGCAGATCGAAGAGATCATCGTCACGGCGTCCCGCCGCACCGAGACGTTGCAGGACACGCCACTCTCGGTCGCCACCTTTGATCCGAACGACCTCGCGGTCGGCGGCCTGACGAAGCTGTCGGACGTCCTCGATTACACGCCGGGCGTCTATTTCAGTGGCGGCAGCGCGCCGACCCACAACACGATCAGCATGCGCGGCGTATCCACTTTCACGTCGGCGCCCACGGTCGGCACCTACATCGATGACGTGCCGCTCGGGTCGAGCAGCGGCAAGGCAGACGGCGCGGGCCTCGTGATCGATGCGATGAAGGCGGGCATCGAGCGTGTCGAGGTCATCAAGGGCCCGCAGGGCACGCTGTATGGCGCCTCGTCCATGGGCGGCATCGTGCGCTATGTCACGGCGGATCCCTCCAGAAGCGAGTTCAGCGCTTCGATCGCCACGGATTTCTCGGTGACCGACCACGGCGGCTCCAACCAGAAATACACGGGCCGGCTGAGCGCGCCCCTCGTGAAGGACCGCGTCGGCCTCAGCCTCTCGGGGTACTACGAGGACGTCGGCGGTTTCATCGACCGCATTCCGCAGTCGGCGAGCGGAGCTGCCAAGGATGTCAACGGCTACGAGAATTACGGTGGGCTCGCGAAGCTCGGTGTCAACTTCACCGACCGCTTCAGCGGCTCGCTGCTCGCCATGCACGACAAAGTTTCCTTCAACGGGCGCAACATCGTCGCGCTCGATGGCGGCCCGCCGTTCGTGCCGGCGAACGGTCCCTATGACACGGATACCGCCTATTCCATCGACACTAGCAAGTTCGACCTGGTGGGCGCGACGCTCAATTACGAGTTCAGTTTCGCGAACCTGATCTCCTCGACGAGCTACCAGGAGCGCGAGGTCCTCTCGACCACCGACCTCGTGGCGGATTTCGGCCCGCTCGTGGCGCTCTTCTGCGGCTGCACGGTCAACAACGCGCCGTTCACCGGCTCGACGACGACCGACCGCTTCGTGCAGGAACTGCGCCTCGTGTCGAAGGCGGCCGAGAAGGCGGCGGGCAATATCGAGTGGACCGTGGGCGGCATCTACTCGAAGGAAGAGAGCGGCAACGGCCAGCGCCTGGCCGGGCTGCCGAGCAACTTCCTGCTGCTCGACGTCAATATTCCTTCCGAAGTCGAGGAGACCGCGGCGTTCGCCAACCTGACCTACTACCTCACGTCCGACATCGACCTGACGGTCGGTGCGCGCATCGCGGACGTCAAGGCATCGGTGGAGATCGTCGACGGGCCGCAGATCCTGCTGAACAACGTGCCGCCGACCACGGTGAGCGACACGGTGGATACCTACAGCTTCTCGGCGCGTTATCGCCCGACCGACTCGCTGTCGCTCTACGGTCGCATCGCGAGCGGCTATCGACCGGCGGCGGCGAACCTGCCGCTGATCCAGAACGGCCAAAATGCGGCGCCGGCGATCGTCAAGTCCGACACGCTGTGGAGCTACGAGGTCGGCGCCAAGGGTTATGCGCCGGGAGGCGCGTTCTCGTATGACCTCGCCGCCTGGTACATCAAGTGGAAGGACCTGCAGTCGACAATCTACGTCAATGGTGCACAGACGGGTGGCAACGCCAGCAGCAACGTGACGGCCTACGGCTTCGAAAGCGCCTTCACGTGGTCACCGAGCGACGAGTTCCGGCTGATCGGCAGCCTGGCGTATGCCGACAGCACGCTCGACAGCGACGAGACGCGGTCGTTCGGCGCCGTGGCGGGTGAGAACATGCCGGGCGTGCCGGCCTGGACCTACGCGCTGCGGGCCAGCCGCGACTTCAAGCTCGGCGAGAACGTCGACGCCGTGGTCAATGCGGGGCTGCGCTACATGGACGATCGCGACACGGGCTTCGAGGGCGGCGCCGGCGCCAACGGCCAGGTGATCACGCCGCTGATCTACAACTTCGTGGCGGAAGACCACGTCGTGGCGGACATGAGCCTCGAACTCACGCGCGGCAAGCTGAGTGGTTCGCTGTACGCGACCAACCTGTTCGACAAGTACGCGTACTCCGGCGGCTCGGCGCGCCCGGCCGCGGGCTTCATCCGCGCGACGGCGAACGTGATCCGCCCGCGCACGGTGGGCTTCACGCTGAACTACAAGTTCTGAACGGAAGGGGCCGATGAAGCCGGCGTTCGTCGCATGGATGGCGGCGGGCGCCGGCTTGTTCTTTTCCGTGGCTGCGCCTGCGGTCGTTACGCCAGGGCGCTTCGTCGCGGTCGCACCATGTCCATTCGTCGCTCCGGGCAGCGCACTTGCGGGGCGCCTCACCTGCGGCTACCTCGACGTGCCGCAGGACTACACAGTGCCGCAGGGATCGCGCATGCAACTGCCGGTCGCGGTCATCCGCGCGAGCGGCGCGGCGCGCAAGGCCGACCCGGTCGTGTTCCTGCACGGCGGACCCGGTGGCGCGCCGCTGGAGTCGCCGCGCACGCTCGAGCGTTTCGCGGTCCACCCGTTCGCGGGGCAACGGGACATCATCCTCTTCAACCAGCGCGGTTCCGCGCAGACCGGGCCGGCATTCGCCTGCGAGGCGCTGCGAGGCGGGCGCACCGCGATCTACGCGGCTGACATCACGCTGGCCGAACGCGATGCGCGCGTGGCCGATGCCGCGATCGCCTGCCTGCGCGAGATCGCGGGGCAGGGGCGCGATCTCGCCGCCTACGGCGCGCGCGACAGCGCGCGTGACCTGCGGGCGCTGCGCGTGGCGCTCGGTATCCGGGAGTGGAACCTGCTCGCGGTGTCCTACGGCACGCTGATCGCGCTCGAGGCCGCGCGGATCGATCGCCGTGGCGTGCGCAGCCTCATCCTCGACACGATCGTCTCGCCCACGAGCGACGTGTTCCTCGCGGACGCGCCGCGCAACTTCTCGCAGGGCCTCGACCGCCTGCTCGCGGCCTGCGCGGCGGACGCGGCGTGCAAGCAGGCTTTCCCCGATCTCGCGCGCCGCTTGTGGGATCTCCTCGCCGCGCTCGATGCCCGGCCCGTCACCGTCACGGTCGAAGGCGCACCGGGCGAAGCACCAGTGGGGCTCGTCGTGAACTGGCACGACTTCCTCGGCCTGCTGCACTGGATGCTCTACAACGCGCGCACTCTGGCGCTCGTGCCGGTGCTGATCGAGGCCACCGCGGATGGCGACCCGCGCCTGCTCACGCGCCTGATGGACCGCGTGTTTCCCGCGCCGCGCAACGGGCCGCAGGGCACCGCGCCGGTGTTCTTCGCCACGGCCTGCCGCGACCAGTTCAGTCCCCGGCATCCGCGCCTGCCGCTGCCCGGCAACCCGGACTATCGGGGCTTCTCGATCGTGAGCTTCATGGAGGCGGTCTGCGGTGCCATGGCGCCCACGCCGCGCCTCGCGCGACCGGCGCCGCTACGCTCATTCGCGCCGGCCCTGCTGCTGTCCGGCGCCTTCGATCCGATGACGCCGTGGCAGTACGCCCGCGAGGTGGCGCGCACGCTGCCGCATGCGCTGCGCGTCGTGATCCCGGATGCCGGCCATTCGACACTGAGCGATTTCGAGGCGTGCCAGACGCGGCTCGCGGTGGCGTTCCTCGACGACCCGAAGGCGGTCCGTGGCGACGCCTGCGGCGCCGGGCCTGGGCCGCGGTTCGTGACGAGTCGCGACGCGGCCCTAGCCGGCCTGCGCTAGCGCGAAATCCAGCCCCGCGCACACCGCCGCGACCTGGGCGTCGTTGCACTGCCCGGGGGTGGTGCGCGGGCTGTCGGGATACACCTCGGTGGTGGTCGTGTAGCGCGCGCCCGTGATCGACGCACACAGGCCGAGCGACCCCAGGGCGTAGCGAATGACGCCGGGTGACACGACATCCGATCCGATGATCTGGCCGCGCGCGTCGGCGGGCGCGATGTGCGTGACGCGCGCCACTGCATCGATCATGGCTTGCTGGAAGGCGGGCTGCGGATTGCCGGCGTCGTCGACGAGATAGAAGCCGTCCGGGATCAGGCCCGGCTCGAAAGCCTTGCCGTCTCGCGCCGCGAGGGCGGGCCGGAACTCGCTCTCGTCCGTGTCGGTAGTCTCGTGCAGGTCGATGTGCACGAGGAAGCGGCCCCGAAGCGGCGCCACGAGGCGCAGCAGCGCGGCGGATTCCTCCGCGGGACTGCCCTCGCGAAAGGAGCGGTTCGGGTCGATCGCATGCGCATTCCATCGGTGGATGCGCTCGTAGGCCCAGGGGCTCACGCAGGGCGCCACGAGCAGGTTGAGGCGGCCCGCGTAGCGCGCGGCGTGGTGTTCGAGGAACTGCAGCGCGCCGTGCACGCCGCTCGTCTCGTAGCCGTGCACGCCGCCGGTCACGAGTGCCACCGGCAACTCATCGCGCCAGTCGCGGCTGCGCACGGCGAACAGGTTGTATCGGTCCGGCGGATAATCGAGCAGACCATATTCCACGACGTCGAATCGCGCGGACAGGCGCTCGATCGCACGCTGTACGTCGTCCTCGTAGCTGCGGCGTTGCACTTGGCGGGATCGCCACTGCGCGCGCTCGGCGTCGCCCCAGGCTGCGCCTGGTGTGCCAATCGGGTACGGCGTGGCGGCATGCGTGGTCATCCGGCCAGTCTATCCCAGGCACGCCGCGAGGGCGCTGCGGCATTCAGCATCGAATCGCGAGGGGAGCCACCCCACCTTCTCTGCCATGCACGGCGCAACTGCAGGCCGGAGGAGAAGCCGGCGCTTTCCGCGGCCGCGATGACGCTCGATCCATGCTCCAGCGCCTGGCGCGCACGCTCGAGGCGAATGCCTGCCAGGTAGTGCAGCGGCGACACGCCCGCATGCTGCATAAACAACTGCAGCAGATGACGTTCGGTGACATGGGCCAGCGACGCGAGGCTTGTCATGTTCCACTCGCGTGCCGGCGCCGCACCGAGCGCATCCTGCACGCGATGGATGGCCGCGTGGGTGTGGCGCCGATGGGCAAGGAACGGAGACAGTTCCGGGTCGAGCGCCGAGCGCCGCAGGTAGACCACCATATCCTCGGCCACGTTTGCCGCCAGCGAATCGCCGCATTCTTCCGCGATGAGGTGCAATGCCAGGTCGATGCCCGCGGTGACGCCTGCGCTCGACGCCAGCGGCCCGTCGACGAGGAGTACCCGGTTCTCCACCACGCGCGCGCGGGTGCCAGGTCCCTCAGCAGGCGGATCAGGTCGTGATGCGTGGTGCACTGGCGGCCGTCCAGCAAGCCTGCCCGTGCGGCGAGCACCGTTCCGGAACAGATCGTGACCAGGCGATGAGGCGAATGCGGGGCATGCAAGTGCTCGCGCATCAAGCGCGAGAGCGCGAGGGCGACGTCCCGGGAAGTGGCCGGATTCCTGTGCGCATCCGCGGTGGGCTGGCCCACCACGACCACCCAGGTGGGTACCTGCAGCGTCTTCGGCAGCGGCTCGAGGCGCGCAAGGGGCAAGCCAACCGAAGTCACCGTGGTCGCCGCTGTGCCGGCAAATCGCAGCCTGAACTTCGGCGGCAGCCCGCGCGCGGCGCGATGCAGGTTGGGGAGGCGGAACGCCTCCGCC
This sequence comes from Steroidobacteraceae bacterium, assembly GCA_050185195.1. GTDB lineage: Bacteria > Pseudomonadota > Gammaproteobacteria > Steroidobacterales > Steroidobacteraceae > CADEFQ01. Next base: position 88,739 of record JBFWZQ010000012.1, read on the forward strand.
GGCCCGGCGATGTCGAGCAGCAGGGACTGCGGTGCAATGACGAACAGCACGTCGATCGAAGACAATGAAGCACGCATATAACGACATCCCCTGAGGATGCAATATGCGACGGGAATGGCTGATGTGGCGAAACCGCCAGCGCCTTGATGTCCGGATTTGATGCATATCTGGCGTGCCCTGCGGCGCCGCCAGCGTGTGCCACGCCCACAATGCCAGCCGACTCCAGTTTTGGTCCACCTGCATGTTCATCATCCGACGCTCGCCCGTTCCACCGCTGCTGGCGATCCTGCTGCTCCTGTCGGGCCTATGGATCGCCCAGATGCGCACGGCCGGCGAAAGCGCCCCACACGACAGCCGGTGCGTCGTTGCGCCACATGCGCTGAAGGAGCCGCGCGCAAGGTTGAGGTCTCTCGTGTGGCTGGAGGCGCCGGAAGACGCGCGTGGAAAGTCGTCGAGGTTTTGATCGGCTCAGGTTGGCGTGGCGGCCATGCCGATGAGTGTCTTTCCACTTGGGCCGGCCTGCGGCCAGTGAGGCTGGCGCCGAGCTGGGTTTCACCAGTTGAACCGGGCTCAAGTGCGCACCCCGCGATAGTTTCAACTGCGCCAGCGCAGCTGGGTTGCATATGCCGATGCATCTGTGCGCAGGCGCAATTTGCTGCATCCGGACCAAGTGCGGCGCACGGAATGCGCCTCTCATTTGCCCCGCCGGGCAAACTGGCCGTTTTCCCGTGCCTGATCTCCAGACTTGAGCGATTGCTTGACAATCCATGTCCTCCTGTGCGTAAACTAAAAATGTAAACGCTTACATACGCACAAAAGTGCCAATGCAGGTCGACACATAAACGGAGTCGGAAATGCGGGTTTGTCATCGGGTATCGCCAGTTGCTGCCGTCGTCATGCTGCTTGGTGCGTCGAGCGGCTTTGCGCAATCAACGGAGAGTGAGGAGCGGTCAGCGGCCGATGAAGCCGATCGTGGCGCCTTGCAGGAGGTGCTGGTGACGGCGCGCAAGCGCGAAGAATCCCTTCTTGAGGCGCCCGTAGCGGTTTCTGCGCTCACAGCGGCCGACATCGAAGCGGCCGGGATCCGCAGCCTAGAAGATATTGCCCGCTCGGCTCCCGGCATTCAGTACAACGATCAGGGTGGACAGTTTCCCGGTCGTTTCGACTCTGCGATCCGCTTTCGTGGAATGAACGTGAACTCGTCTGGGCCTACCTACCAGCTCGGAGCGCTATTCCTGGACGGCATTTATGTGCTCGGTGGAACGCATAGCATTCCGGTGGACAATCTCGAGCGGGTAGAAGTGGTGCGTGGCCCCCAGGCGGCCTACTACGGTCGGAACACATTCGGTGGGGCCGTCAACTACATTACTCGCGCACCGTCTCTGACCGAGCATTCCGCGAGCCTCGACCTGCTCGGCGCGGAGTTCAATGAGTCGGAGATATCAGCGGCGTACGAAGGGCCGATAGTCGCTGACAGACTGGCGTTCAGGTTGAGCGTTCGCCAATACTCTCGTGGAGGTGTGTGGACCGCGAGCGACGGCGGGCAACTGGGTGAGCAATCAACCAAGTCGGCCTCTTTGACCTTGCGGGCGCAACCTACAGATGCGCTGGGAATCACTCTGCGCGGATTCATAGCCCGGGACGACGATGGCCCGGCTGCGGGCGCGCTGATAGCCGGCCAGCAGAACGATTCCTGTACGGGGAAAACGATCATTACCAAGGCGGGGGAGAGTGCAAGTCCGCGAAACTATGTCTGCGGCAAGGTTCCTGGTCCCGATTCCGCAGTGCCAGTGCAGGGGGTAGGAAACATAATAGATGCCAATACATCGCTGTTTCCGCAGCGCGCGCAAGTAGTTGGCAAGCCGAATGCGGTTCGTGATCTGCTCTACGCACCCCGAGCCGCGGGCCTGTCGGTGCCGGATATCGACGGCTTCGGCCTCAAGCGGGACATCAGCCGGTTCAGCGCCGCGCTCGACTATGAGTTCGAGAATGCGATGTCGTTGGTGGTACAGGGCGGAATCAATGACTCGCGGCGCAATTCCCTGAGGGACTACGGCCCGGCTGCTTTCGAGAATTGGTACTCGAGGGAGATGGTTCAGCAGGAAGACAGCAGCGCCGAGATCCGGCTTACTTCTGCGCCGGCGAGCCGCCTGGAGTGGAGTGTGGGCGCGAACTACTACGAGCAAAAGTACAGGGCGCCAAACAACGCGGGCGACGTGCTGTCGCTCTGCATCGATACATTCAACAGCAATCTGGTGCCGGCCGACGGGCAGTGCTTGCCTACTGGAACATTGTTGCTCCCCGAGATGAATCTCGGGGCGTCGGATGCTGTGGAAACACTTGGCTTCTTTGGCTCAGTGTCCTATGACGTTCTGGAATCCGTAACGATCAATCTTGAAGGTCGTTACCAGACCGACAAGAACAAGCGTGGTTCGCCGAACCCCATCGAAGTGGACTATGAAACCTTCCTGCCGCGCGCGATCCTGCAGTGGCGGCCCGGGGATAGTACGAATTTCTACGCGAGCTATGCGAAGGGCACGTTGCCGGGAGCCTTGAACACGGCGATCATCAATGCGACACCCTATGAGCTGGAGCAGTTTCGAACTCTCGTTCCGACATCCTCGGCATTTACGGAAGAAGAGGAACTGGACAGCTACGAGATTGGCTGGAAGCAGTCACTCATGAACGGGACTGCATTCTTTGCGGCGACCGCCTACTACGGCAAGTGGAAGAACCAGAAGGGCCGCATCGCGACGCTGATCAACCAGACGTGTACTGCTGGACGAATGGGTACTACTGGATGCCGACCAGCTCTTGGCGAGGCGGAACTTGGCGAGCCATCCAGGCTGGCTGACGGCACGCCGTACTACTTCTCCTCTAATATCGTCGTGCCGGGCACGGCCGACCTGTACGGGCTTGAGCTAGAAGGCGCCGCATCAATTGGCGATAGCTGGAAGTTGACAGGTGCGTTGACCTACGCGGATTCAGAGTACACGGATTTCATATTCAACTTCGTGGAGCCAATTGCTGGCTTCAGCGACATGAAGGGAAACATGAATGCGCGATTCCCGAAATGGTCTGGCTACATGGCCCTGTCAAACGAGATTCCGCTGACTGACAACTGGAAACTCCTGTCGAGACTGGATGTGTCCTATTTCGGCAAGACCTATGCAGACGAGAGCAATCTCGCGTACTGCGAAGCCTATGCCGTGGCAAACGCACGTGTCGGCGCCGAGAATGGCGCGGTTCGCGTGGAGCTGTTCGCGAGAAACCTCTTCGATGACGACAGCTGGACCGCGTGCTCCCGCTGGACCGACTTTGAAAATCCGACGGTCCTGCCGGGCATCACCTTCAGCCAAGGCATCGCAGCGACTCCGCAAATGCCGCGCCAGTTCGGACTGCGCGCGAGCATTCGGTTCTGAAGCAAGGGAGAGTGATCTTGAAGGCAAAATCGATCCTGGGTGCATTGCTGGCGCTGCCGGCGATTCTCGCAACCTCGCTGGCTCTGGCCGCATCGACGGGTGGTGCGCACGTGGATTTCCGAGCGAATCCAAACGTGCGGGACTGGCTGCGTGGCCGCTATGTCTATCTTGAAACTGCCAGCGGAAAGTGGCGGGGTGAGGAGGAATGGAACCTCACCCTCAACGCGGACGGTAGCCGCACGATCAGGATCTTCACGTTGATTGGCGCGACGGAATTGATGCGCGACTTCGTGCATCATGTCGGCGCGGATTTCCGACCCTTGGAGAGCTTTCAGTCCACTTGGCGCAAGGGCGCGAGGACGGGATCAGGCTACTATCTTTTCCTGAAGGATCGCGTGGAGGCCACTGTTTCCAGCCCCAACGGTGTGTTCACTCAACGAGTCGATGTCGACGGACCTGTGACCATGATTCCCCATTCGATGGCTGGAGATGGATGGCACTTCTGGGCATATGATCGCCAGAAGGGCGGGGTTCAATCGATCACCGCGATAAATCCGAGCGCGTGGGGTGACGGAAGAGAGTCGGTGCTCTTCAAGTCGCACGTCGTTTCCATCGCTTACAAGGGCACCGAGCGCGTAAAGGTACCCGCTGGAGATTTCGATGCGGAAAGGTGGGTGATCGATCAACAACCGGATGGCACTTGGGTGAACGAGATTTGGGTGCATGGGCCACACCGCATCATGGTCAAGTTCATCGATCATCCGCACGACATGACGTTTTTGCTGGACCGCTTCGAGAAGCCGGAGAAGTAAAGAGTTCGAGCCGTGGCGCCACGTAGCCCCCGAAATCGGGCCACCGGGATTGAAGACGTGGCGCGTCGCATCGGTGTCAGCATCGCAACGGTATCGCGTGCGCTCAATCCCCGCACAGCGCATCTGGTTTCGGCCCGTACCCGGGCGCGGGTACGGGCCGCAGCCACGGAAATGGACTATCGGCCCAATGTTCTGGCGACCGCATTGGCTGGAGCAGAAACGCATGTCGTCGGAGTGCTGACGTCGGAGTTTCGAAGCGGGCACACGGCGGCTCTGCTTGGCGCTCTTCAGGACGAACTTTGCCTGCAGGACTACTGGCCAATGCTCGCCGGTACATCGTCGTGGAGGGAAAGTCGGCACGCGGCCTTCAATGCCCTAATTTCCCGCAAGGTAGACGGTCTGGTCGTGCTGCCTGCATTGAGCAAGGATCCTGTCGTCGATGAGATCATCCAACGCGGGATTCCAGCGGTAGTGGCCTATGGACGTAGCGGCTGCCCGACGATTCCGAGCATCACTGTCGACGACAAGGCGGCCATGCACGACATCGTGCGGTACTTGGCTGGTCTTGGACATCGAAAATTGATTTGCGTTACCGGACCGCGCCAGGTTCATGCAGCAGAAAGTCGAACTTCCGCCTTTCTGCACGCATGTAAGGCTCGTCGCGGTGACGGCCTCAGCTTCAATGTCGTCGAAACAGAAGGCTTCGGGCAAGAGACAGCTGCGTCCGCGGTGACGACCCTGCTTGCCATGCGCAATGTCCCGACTGCGATTGTGGCCGTTTCAGATACCCTGGCGCTCGGTTGTATCGACGAATTGGAACGTCGCGGAGTGGCAGTTCCCAGAGAATTCTCGGTAGTCGGATTCGGTGACATACCCATGATGAGTCGCCTGACATGCCCGCTCACGACGATCGCCGTGCCGGCGGCACGGATCGGACGTGAAGCTGGACGGTGCCTCTTGAGCCTCCTGGCCGGTGAGCCACATGACGATGTTCTATTGCGCGCGCAGCTAGTCGTGAGGAAGTCCACGGACGTGCCACGCGCCGCAGGTGTCCAGCCCAGGCAAGAGGTCGATTCCGAATGAAAAGTCCGGCCGGTGGAGTGAATCGTTCGCGACGCGCGTTGCTACGGGCGTCAGTAGCTTCGGCGCTGGCAGGGCCGTTCGTAGCAACTCGATCGAAGGGCATTGAATCTCAGGCAGATACATTGGTGGTCGGCGCTGGCACGGCAGGGCTGATGGCTGCCCTGCATGCCGCGCGGGCAGGACTGCGGGTGCAAGTTCTGGAAAAGACCACACAAACCGGCGGCACATTGTGGTTCTCCGGTGGGCAGATGAGTGGTGCCAACACCGCTCGCGCACGCCAGGAAGGGATTGTTGACACCCCCGAAGCGCACCTTGCCGACGTCATGCGTCTCGGGGAGCGTCAGGCGGACAGACTGCTGGTTGGTCTTGCGGTACGAAACGCTGCCGCCACGATCGACTGGTTTGACCACAAGAGAGTGCAATGGCGGGACGGGCACCCGGTCGTCGCAACCGGGCACGAGCCGTACTCGGCACGTCGCGTCTTTGCTCCGGTGAACGCGGGTCGTGCGCTGCTTGCCGTGATTCACGAGGAGTTGGCTACCTGGTCCGGCTCGATCGACATTAAGACTGGAACTGAAGCCGTCGAGTTGATCACGGATCGCGGTGGCAACATACGCGGAGTGGTGGGCATGGATGCCGGCGGGCGTCGAAAGGAATTTCGCGCCAAGCGTGTACTGTTGACCTCCGGAGGCGCAAACGGCAACGACGAGGTCTTCAGGCAGTTCAATCCGGTTCCCCAGTTTCGCAAGCCGTGGTGGCCGTCGAATACCGGTCGCGGCCACGCGATGGCTATCGCGGTTGGCGCGTACGCGCGCGGTCAGGAAAGCTATCTTCCGGACATCGGGAGTGTTCCCGCGACGCGTTCTTGGCCCGCTCCATCGATTGCCTCTGCTGTTCACCACCCCCAACGTCGCCCGCCGTGGGAAATCTATGTTGGCGCGTCGGGGCAGCGGTTCATGAGAGAGGACAACCCGAGCATCGATGCCCGGGAAAAGGCGGTCGCGGCCCTGCCGCTCCATCGCTACTGGAGCATTTTCGACACGAGGATTCTTGAAACTGCCCCGCCTTTCCTGCTTGCGGCCTCCAGGCCATTGACGCCTGATGCGGTGAGAAAGCTTGCGCGGCAGATCGACACTGTGCAGGCGGCGGATTCCCTGCCTGGCCTTGCAAAGATGTGTTCGATTCCGGTCCCGATGCTGCTATCTACCATCAGCCAGTACAATCGGGCAGTGAACGCCAAGTACGATGTTCTCGGAAGGGTACATCTACCATTGCCCATCGACAAGCCGCCTTTCTATGCTGTTCTCCATCAAGGTGCGAGTCTGCTGTCGTTTGGCGGAATTGCGGTCGATGGCGAGTTAAGGGTCGTACGCAGGGACGGGTCAGCAATCCCTGGGCTCTATGCGGGAGGGGAGATTCTCGGTGCCGGCGCGCTGATGGGGCGGGGCTATTCCAGCGGAATGATGGTCACGCCCGCGCTGACCTTCGGGCGGCTGCTGGGCAGCCGGGCAACTGCGGTCGGCAGCTAGCGTTGGATTTTCCGACGCCCGCTGATTTGGAGTACGGAGGCACTGGCGTTCTGAGTGGAACAGCCAGAGGGCCCAGAATTGGGCGCGAACCACCCTCTTCTCCCCTGCTGGAACATGGCGATGTCAACCGGCGTCCAACATTGACCACCCTCCGGCGTCCAACTTTGACCGGGGGATGCGGGCTGCTGGCGGCCTGGTCTGGGGTTCCGGATTGGGGTTTCCCATTGACCTGCCCCCCGTTTTCAGTGCCAGCGAGAGGTTAGTAGAGTCCGATTTCCGAGGAGAGATCGGGCATGAAGAAGTCGAGATTTACGGACGAGCAGATCATCGGGTTTCTGAAGCAGGTGGAGAG
>JBFWZQ010000013.1:0-84207 GCA_050185195.1 Steroidobacteraceae bacterium
GCCCGCCGCTGCCAAGCCCGCGGCCCGTGCTGCCGGCACCGGCTCGGCCGCGGAGTGGGCCGATTTCTGATCGGTCAAGAAGCAACGAGTGCGGTGCGCGCGACTCCGGCCGCGCGCACCGCTCCACCTATAATGGTGGCATCGTGAATGTACTTTTCGTCTGCCTCGGCAATATCTGCCGGTCCCCCACCGCGGAAGGCGTCTTTCGCGCGCTCGTGAGTCGCGAGGCACCCCGGATCGTGGTGCATGCGGATTCCGCGGGCACCGCGGATTACCATGTTGGCGCGCCGCCTGATCGTCGCACGCAACGCGCAGCGATCGATCGCGGCTACGACCTGTCGGCCCTGCGCGCGCGCCAGGTCGAGCAGGATGATTTCACGCGATTCGACCTGCTCCTCGCGATGGATGAGAGCAATCTCGCCGACCTGCGTGCCCGTGCGCCGCAAGGGACGCATGAGCGCGTGAAACTTTTCCTCGAGTTCGCGCCCGAGACGGGGCGTACGGAAGTGCCCGATCCCTACTACGGCACCGCGCGCGACTTCGACCTCGTCGTCGATCTCGCCGAGCAGGGTACGCGGGGGCTCATCAGGACGCTGGGGCGATGACTTCGTGCGGCGAGCTACGGGCCATGGGCTACGGGCCAGAATGAAGCAGGCCCGCGCCAACCGAAACGAGCTCACCACAGCCACAGCCGTCGCCCCCGAGTCCGACTCCCGGCTCGATCCCGAGGTCGTGCGCGCCTACCGCGTCTTCGCTCGGGCGGTTGCGTGGATCACCCTCGTGGCGGGTGTTGCCATCGTGGTCGGCTGGCTGACCGGTGTACCAGACCTGGCAGCGCTCTACATCGGCTCCCGGCCGATACGGCTCGCCACGGGTGGCGGCTTCATGGTCGCTGCGGCAGCCCTCATCGCAACCGCGCGCGAGACGCCGCTCGCGCGGCGGCTGCAGCTGCCGCTGTCCCTCGTGCTGCTGCTGTTCGGGGCCCTTTCAGTGGTGGATCGCCTGGAGTGGCTGGACCTGGGCCTGCAACACTGGGAACTGCCAAGCCGCGCCGGTTCCCTCAGCGCGACGATGCCGCTGGTCGTGGGTGCATTTTTCGTTGCCCTTGGCCTGCATGTCGCCACCCATTGGCGCCTGCGCAATGGCTGGGTGGCCGGGACACTCGCTATCGTCATGCTCGCCATCAGCATGGCGGCGCTCGCCGCGCAGGGCGTGAGTGCCGCCGCCGGCCCCGACAGCATCCTGAGTCCCGCCACGCCGGCCGCGGCGGTGCTCCTTTTCCTGAATGCCATCGCCTGGATCGCCGTGCGCCCGGACTCGAAGCTGTGCGCGGTGGCTGCGGCGCGCGGCTACGGCGGCTATATCGCGCGCCGCCTGCTGCTACCCGCGATGTTGCTGCCCCTTGCCTACAGCTGGCTCATCCAGTGGGCACGCAGTCACCTCGGCCTCGGGGACGCACTGATGATCGCACTCAGCGCGGTCTTCACCGGCGGGAGCATTGCGCTGCTGGTCTGGTGGGTCGCGCGCCTCAGCGGGCACATCTTCTACCAGCGTTCCCGGGCCGCGGTGCTCACCGATATCGCGCACACCGATGCATTGACCGGCCTCGCCAACCGGCGTGCATTCGATGCGGAACTGGCAGTTCGCCTGCGTGAACTGCGCAGCCACGATCGTGGCTTCTCGCTGCTGCTGCTCGATGCCGATCATTTCAAGAGCTACAACGACGAGTTCGGGCACCCGGCGGGCGACGAAGCGCTGCGGATGATGGGCGAATTGTTGCGTCGGTCCCTGCGGCCGGGTGACCACGCGGCACGGATCGGCGGTGAGGAGTTTGCGGTGCTGTTGCCCGGGACCGGTCGCGACAATGCGAAGCTTGCGGGCGAGCGCATCCGCGCCACTTTTGCGGCCCACTCCTGGCCGCGGCGCGTCATCACCACGAGTACGGGTGTCGCAGAGGCCCACGAGACGGACAGTGCATCGACCCTGGTCGCGCGCGCCGATGGTGTCCTCTACGAGGCGAAAAGAGCGGGGCGCGATCGGGTCTGTGTTGCCGCGACGCCCGCAGGTCTCCACTAGCGCGTAGCCTGCACGCGACGGGCGGCGGGCGGCGCGCAGCGCGCTGCGGGCTACGAGCTACGGGCCACGGGCCAGAATGAAGAAGGCCGGGCGGCTTGCGCCGTCCGGCCCTTCCTGTGGCCTGGCCAAATCACTTCGGTCAGAGCCCCTGCAACAGGCTGGTCTGCGACTCTGGCCCGCCGCCCGCCGCCCGCCGCCCGCCGCCCGCCGCCCGCCGCCCGCCGCCCGCCGCCCACTGCGGCACGGCGCAAAGCGCCGTGCCGCGCGGCGCTCAATCGTCGCGCCCGGGTCCCGATGAGTAATCGGCCGACGAGGACGAGAAGCTGGCAGGCTTCGAGGACCACACGACGTGCGGCTTCGAATCAGACGATTCCGCCGCAGGTGCTGGCGCCTGCGGCGCAGGCGAAGTGTCGCGACGCGCCTCTGGCTCACGAGGGGCTTGCGCGTCGTGCGTCTCGCCTGGCGAAAAGTCGAACTGGCGCGTGCGCTCGCCGCCGGCCTGCGGTGACTCACCGGCGGCCGATGCTTCGTCGTTGCCCGGCGCCGCCGATGACTCCCGCTCGCCGCGATCGCGGCCGCCACGGCGCCCGCGACGTCCGCGACGACGGGGCCGGCGCTCGCCGTGCTCCTCGCCTTGCGGTCCCGCGCCAGCAGGGACTTGTTCGGGACCCGCGCCGCCGTCCACTGGTTGCCCCGCGTCGGCCTCCGGCGCGGCCGCGGCGCGCTCGCGCTCGCGCTCGCGCTGCGCCTGCCGCTCACGCTGCGCCTCACGTTCCCGCTGGCGCTGCGCTTCACGCTGCGGATCACGCTGTCCGTCGCGTTGTCCTTCACGTTGGCCGTCGCGCTGGCCGTCGCGCGAGCGCTGGCGATCCCGCCCGTCGCGCCCGTCCCTGCCGTCACGGCGTCCACCTTCTCCCGGGCGTCCGCGTTGTTGCGAGCCGTCGCGCTCGCCATGGCCATGGCCCTGGCCGTGGCGCGAGCGATCGCCGCCACGGTCGCCGCGTTCACCGCGACGATGCCGGTCGCGGTCGCGCCCGCGGTCGCCGCCGCGATGGTCGCGGCGTGCGTCACGGTGGCGTTCGCCGCCGCCCGGGCGCGTGTCGGCCGCCGGTGCGGCGTCCGCATTCGAGTCGCCACTGAGCCAACGCTTGATGCGGCCCCATAATCCGGTGGCAGGCGCCTCGCGCTCCACGACTTCGGCGGGCGCAGCCGCGGGTGCCGCGACGATCGGCGCGGCAGTCGCCGGCTGGAAGGTCGGCACGGCCGCGGCTTCCTGCGGTTTCTGCTGACCCGTGGTCGGGTCCGGTACCGCAGGCGGCGTCGGCATCTTGTACGACGCGCGGCGAAACTCCGGCTGCTCCACTTCGTCGAGGCGCAGCCGGCGGATCGAGTACTCGGGCGTCTCGATGTTGTTGTTCGGCACGAGCACGAGCTCGACTTCGCTCTTGTCCTCGAGCGTGCGCAGCCAGTCGCGTTTCTCGTTGATGAGGTAGGTCGCGACGTCGACCGGCACTTCGGCGATCACGCGCGCGGTGCGGTCCTTCCTCATCTCCTCGCCGATCAGGCGCAGGATCGCGAGCGTCATCGATTCGACGCTGCGGATGCTGCCGATGCCGGAGCAGCGCGGGCAGGCGATGTGGCTCGATTCGTCGAGCGAAGGCCGCAGGCGCTGGCGCGACATCTCGAGCAGGCCGAAGCGCGACAGGTGGCCGATCTGGATGCGCGCGCGATCCATGCGCACCGCGTCGCGCAGCCGCTGTTCGACGTCGCGCTGGTTCTTCTGCGACTCCATGTCGATGAAGTCGATCACGATCAGGCCGCCGAGGTCGCGGATGCGCAGCTGGCGCGCGATTTCGTCGGCGGCTTCGAGGTTGGTGTTGAGCGCCGTCGCCTCGATGTCGCTGCCGCGCGTCGCGCGCGCGGAGTTGATGTCGATCGAGACGAGCGCCTCGGTATAGTCGATCACGAGGCTGCCGCCGGAGGGCAGCTGCACCTTGTGCGAGTAGGCCGATTCGATCTGGCTCTCGATCTGGAAGCGGGTGAAGAGCGGGATGTCGTCCGCGTAGAGCTTCAGCTTGCGCTGCGCATCGGCAGGCATGGAGCGCTGCATGTACTCCTGCGCGGTCGTGAACGCGGCGGGGTCATCGACGAGGCATTCGCCGATGTCGTCGCCGAGGTAGTCGCGCAGCGCGCGCGACACCGGGTCGCTCTCGCGGTAGACGAGGAACGGGGCAGGGCGGCCCTCGATCGCCGCGGCGATCTGGGTCCACTGCTGCGAGAGGTTGTCGAGGTCCCACTGCAGTTCCTCGACCGTGCGGCCGACGCCCGCCGTGCGCACGATCGCGCCCATGCCTTCGGGCACCCTGAGCGCGTCCATGGCCTGGCGCATCTGGTCGCGGTCCTCGCCCTCGATGCGGCGCGAGACGCCGCCGGCGCGCGGGTTGTTCGGCATCACGACGAGGAAGCGGCCCGCGAGGCTGATGAAGGTGGTGAGCGCCGCACCCTTGTTGCCGCGCTCCTCCTTCTCCACCTGCACGACGACTTCCTGGCCCTCGGTGAGGAGCTCGCGGATGTTCATGCGCCCGCCTTCGGGCGACTTCCTGAAGTATTCCTTCGAGATTTCCTTCAGCGGCAGGAAGCCGTGGCGTTCGGACCCGTAGTCGACGAAGCACGCCTCGAGCGACTGCTCGACGCGCGAGATGCGACCCTTGTAGACGTTCGCTTTCTTCTGTTCCTTGGACGGTAACTCGATCGACAGGTCGTAGAGTTTCTGACCATCAACCAGTGCGACGCGCAACTCTTCCTGTTGAGTTGCGTTGACCAGCATTCTTTTCATTTGCCCCTTCTATGGATGCAGGGGCCGACCGGTGGGCGGAGAAAGATGAATCGGACGCGGGGATTTCGCGATGCAAGGATTGCTGCACGTTTTATCGACCGCCCCTTCTTGGCGTAGGCGGTGCGCCGAAAACCTTTGGTCCGCCTGAGCAGCGCGATCGGCGCTCGGGTCGGCCTATTGAGTGCGATGGCCCCAAAGGATGGGACCAACTAACATGCGGCGCGTTCGGATCGTCGTTTGATGCGACCCCCGGCGCCGCGGACTTGATTACACTATCAAACGACCTATTGAAAAACAATACCTTACGCCATGATTGAGGATTCCGCACTGCAACCTGCGCCCGAACGCAGCAAGGTTCGACAGGCCGAGGTGTCCGCGGAAGACGCCGGCCTGCGCCTCGACAAGTACCTGTCGAAGGCCTTGCCGCAGGTGCCGCTGGGCCATGTTTTCCGGCTGATTCGCAAGGGGGAAGTGCGCGTCAACGGCAAGCGCGCCCAGGGGTCGCAGCGCCTGCAGGCGGGCGACCTCGTGCGGATTCCCCCGGTCCGCACGGCGCCGCTGGCGCCCGCTCCCGATGGAACGCCGCCGCAACGCCGGGTGCCGCAGCGGCTCATCGAGGAAGTGCGCGCGTGCGTCCTGCATCGCGACGACCAGTTGCTGGCGGTCAACAAGCCGGCGGGGCTCGCCGTGCATGGCGGCAGTGGGGTCTCGTTCGGCCTGATCGAGGCATTGCGTGCGGCGTATCCGGACGACGAACTCGAGCTCGTGCATCGGCTGGATCGCGACACGAGCGGCTGCCTGCTCGTGGCGCGCAAGGCGTCGGCGCTGCGTACGCTGCACGCACTGCTGCGCGAGCACGAGTTCGACAAGCGGTACCTCGCGCTCGTCGCCGGCAAGTGGGACCTCGGCAAGAAGCGCATCGACATGCCGCTGCGCACCGACCTGCGGGTGGGCGGCGAGCGCACCGTGAAGGCCCATGCCTCCGGCAAGAGTGCGATCAGCGATTTCCGGCCGGTGCAGTTCTTCGGCAACCGCGCGTCGCTGCTCGAGGTGTCGATCAAGACCGGGCGCACGCACCAGATCCGCGTGCACGCGGCCTATGCGGGCCATCCGGTCGCGGGCGACGAAAAATACGGCGACGCGGAGGTGAATGCCGCGATGGAAGCGTTCGGCCTCGCGCGCATGTTCCTGCACGCCTCGAGCGTGAGCTTCGAGTGGCCGCGCGGCGGCACGGTGAGCCTCAATGCCCCGTTGCCCCCGGATCTCGCGGCGGTGATCGACGCGCTCGCGGCGGCGCCGAAGGCGCGTGCCTTCAGGGGACCGCGAGGCCCGCGCGGCGCAGGGCGTCCGCGAGCCAGATGAGCGGCAGGCCGACGAGCGCGGTCGGGTCCTGCGATTCGACGCGCTCGAAGAGGGCGATGCCGAGCGCTTCCACCTTGAAGCCTCCCGCACAGTCGAAGGGCTGTTCACGCTCGACATAGCGGTCGATTTCGGCGGCGGCGAGCGCGCGCGTGACGACCCGGGTCGTGTCGGTGTGCGCGTATTCGATGCGGGAATCGAACCCGACGACGGCGCAGGCCGTAAAAAAACTGGCCGTGCGACCGGCGAGATTCGTGAGCTGTGCGCGGCAACGCTCGGCATTGCCCGGCTTGTCGAGGATCGCGTCGCCCAAGGCAGCGACCTGGTCCGAGCCGATCACGAGTGCGCCGGGATGCCGGCGCGCGACTGCATGGGCCTTCGCGGCGGCGAGCCGGGCCGCACGGGCCGCTGGCGCTTCCCCCGGGATGGCCGCCTCGTCGACGCCGGGGGCTTCGGCCAGGAACGGCAGGCCGAGCCGGCCGAGCAGCTCGCGCCGGTACCGGGAAGTGGAAGCCAGGATTAGCGGTCGGTGAAACAACGACTTAGAAGTGGATTTCTTTGACTCGGCGGGTGTCGATACCTATTATACGCGCCCCATGCCAGACGGCTGGTCACGCCCCCTCGACGCCGAGCAACTGGCGGATCGCCGGACGGACATCGATTTTTCGATTCCGCTACGCGAATTGCCGCGCATTGCACCGCTGTTGGCGCGCGATGACGGCGCCGCGAAGGGCACCGTGTCGTTCGATCGGGAACGGGCCCTCGCCGTCGCCGATCTGGCGGTCGAGGCGAAGGTGGCGCTGACCTGTCAGCGCTGCCTGCGGCCGATGACCTGGCCGATCGTGAGCCGGGCGCGCGTCGCGATCGTCGGTGACGCGGCGGCTGCGGATGGCGTGGCGCCGGACTTGGAGACCGTGATCGCCCCCGGTGGGCAGGTCTCGGTCGGTGAGCTCGTCGAAGAAGAGCTGCTGCTCGGCCTGCCGATCGTCGCGTTGCACGCGGACGGCGAGGCCTGCGGCGAGCGTATCGACGACGAGCCGGACGAAGTGACGCAGAAACCGTTCGCGGGCCTTGCGGAGCTGCTGAAGCGCAGCCCGTGACCCGAGAGGAGTAGAGAGATGCCTGTTCAGAAGAGCCGCAGAACGCCGTCGACGCGCGGCATGCGCCGTGTGCACGACAAGCTGGCGAAGCCCGCGCTGTCGATCGACCCGCAGTCGGGTGAGACGCACCTGCGCCACCGCATCACGCCGGACGGTTTCTACCGTGGCAAGCGCGTGATCGAAAAGCCCGCCGAGAGCGAAGGCGAAGAGTGAGTGGCGGCGCCTTTCGACGGGCGCCACCTTCCGACCCTGACCGGCTGAGATCGCGTGCCGACGCTCGCGATTGACGTGATGAGCGGCGACCTGGGCGCCCCGGAATGCGTGCCGGGCGCCTTGCTCGCGCTCGAACAGGCGCCGGACCTGCGCCTCGAGCTGGTCGGCAATCCCACGACGATCGAGCCGTTGCTCGCTGCGGCGAACGCAGCGGCGCGCGCGCGCGCGCGCATCGTACCCGCGAGCGATGTCGTGCCGATGGACGAACTGCCGCGCGCGGCGATCCGTCGCCGCAAGGCGTCCTCGATGCGCATCGCGATCGACCGGGTGAAGGAGGGCGCGGCACTCGGCTGCGTCAGCGCCGGCAATACCGGCGCGCTGACCGCCATCGCGCATTTCGTGCTGAAGACCGTGCCGGAAGTCGAGCGTGCGCCGATCATGTCGGCGCTGCCTGCGGCCCATGGTTACGCGTACATGCTCGACCTCGGCGCGAACATCACCGCGAGCGCCGAGCAACTGCGCCAGTTCGCACTGATGGGGTCGATCGTCGCGCGCGATGTCTACGGGGTCGCGGAACCGCGCGTCGGGCTGCTCAACATCGGCGAGGAAGACATCAAGGGCCACGAGACCGTGCAGGCCGCGAATGCACTGATCGCGGCCAGCGGCCTGCGCTACCTGGGCTTCATCGAAGGCGACGACATTTTCTCCGGCGAGGTCGACGTCGTCGTCACGGACGGCTTCACCGGCAACGTCGCACTGAAGTCCATGGAGGGCCTCGCGCGCCTGATCGCGGGGACGATGCGCGCCGAGTTCACGCGCTCGGTGGGTAGCCGCGTCGCGGCGCTGTTTGCCCGCCCCGTCCTGAAACGGGTCGGGGCCACCCTGGATCCACGGCGCTACAACGGCGCGTGCATGGTCGGCCTGCGTGGAGTCGTGGTAAAAAGCCATGGCAGCGCGGATCGCACCGCGTTCGCGCGCGCCATCGCGCTGGCACGCACGGCGGCGATCCACGACATACCCGGGTGCGTCGAGAGGGCGCTCGGGCCGAACGGTTCTCTACAGGGGTCCTGATGTACTCGCGCATTGCCGGCACGGGCAGCTACCTGCCCGAGAAGATCGTCACGAACTTCGATCTCGCGAAAACCATGGAGACCTCCGACGAGTGGATCCGTGAACGCACCGGCATCGCCCAGCGCCATGTCGCGGCGGACGGCGAGACCACGGTAGACCTCGCCGAACACGCCGCGCGCCGCGCGATCGAGGCGGCCGGCATCGATCCCGGCGAGATCGACCTCATTGCCTTCGGCACGACGACGCCCGACCAGGTGTTCCCCAACTGCGGCGTGCTGCTGCAGGACCGGCTCGGGCTGCGCGGCTGTCCTGCGATGGGCCTCGAGGCGGCGTGCACCGGCTTCATCTACGCGCTCTCGATCGCGGACAAGTTCATCCGCCTCGGCGACGCGAAGTGTGCGCTCGTGGTCGGCGCCGAGACGCTGTCCCGCATCTGCGACTGGACCGATCGCGGCACGGCGATCCTGTTCGGCGACGGCGCGGGCGCCGTCGTGCTGAAGCCGGACAACGAGGCCGGCATCATCTCGACGCACCTGCATGCCGACAGCACCTACAAGGACCTGCTCTATTGCCCGGCGGGCGTGTCGAAGGGCATCGGCCGCCCGGGCGACCCGGCGATGCACATCAAGATGGCGGGCAACGAAACCTTCAAGGTGGCCGTCAATACGCTCGGCCGCATCGTCGACGAGACACTCGCCGCCAACTCGCTCGACAAGTCGGCGATCGACTGGCTCGTGCCCCACCAGGCCAACATCCGCATCATCCAGGCAACCGCGCGCAAGCTCGACATGCCGATGGAGCGCGTGATCGTCACCGTCGATACGCACGGCAACACGTCGGCGGCCTCGGTGCCGCTCGCGCTCGACGCGGGCGTGCGCAGCGGCCGCATCAAGCGCGGTGAAATGCTGCTGCTCGAGGCCTTCGGCGGCGGTTTCACCTGGGGTTCGGCGCTGCTGAGGTATTGATCCGGCGAAGGGAGTTCGCATGCCGACGCGCGTCGCGACGTTCGGCCTTGCATTGCTGCAGGGTCTCGTTCTCTGGTGGCTCATCGATGCGATGAGCGACAAGGCGTGGCCCGCGACTGATCCGGGCCTGCTCGCGGCGCTGCTCACGCCCGCCGTGCTCGTGCCACCGCTCGTCTACCTGCAACTCGGCCTCGCGCGCCTGCAGGTGGTGCTGGTGGTGTCGGCCGTCGCGGTCCTCGTCCTCGCGGGCTTCGGCTGGCACTACGGCGCGCGCGTCGCCCCGGGGATCGGCAATGGCTACGGCGCGGATGCCTTCGCCTTCGCGATCGCCGTCATCGTGCTGTGCTTCCACGCGCTGCCGTTCCTGCAGTCGGCGCTCGAGACGCGCCGCGCGCGGCCCGTGTATTCGCGCCTGTTCGTGTTCGCGTGGCGCAATGCGCTGCAGCTCGCGCTGGCCGTCGTGTTCTGCGCCGTGCTCTGGGCCCTGCTCGGGCTCTGGATGCAGCTCTTCGACATGATCGGCATCGGCTTCTTCAAGCGCCTGTTCACCGATGGCCGCTTCGCGACGCCGCTCACCACCGTGGCGTTTGCCGTGGCGATCGGGCTCGCGGGGTCCGTCGAACGGCTGCAACAGGCCTTGCGCCAGCACCTGCTCGGGCTCTTCAAGTGGCTCGCGGTGCTTGCGATGCTGATCCTCACGCTCTTCAGCGTTGCGCTCCTCGCGAAATCGCCCGAGCTCTTTGCGGCGGGCCAGCGTGCGATCAGCGCGACGTGGCTGCTGTGGCTCCTCGTGGCCTGCGTCTACCTGCTCAATGCCGCCTACCAGGACGGCGCCCTCAGTGCGCCCTATCCACGGCTCGTAGGTGTCGCGATGCGCGTTGCGGCGCCCCTCCTCGTGGTGGTGGCGCTGCTCGCCGCCTACGCACTCGGGGTGCGAGCGGGCGCCTACGGGCTCACGGTCGCGCGCATCTGGGCGATGCTGGTCGCGCTGCTGCTGCTCGAGTATGCGGTGGGTTATGCCATTGCGGCATGGCGCCCCGGCGCGTGGATGGCGTCGATGGGTGCTGTCAATGTCGTGGTGGCGCTCACGCTGATCGGGACGCTCACGCTCATGCTCACGCCGATCCTGTCGCCATATCGCCTGGCCGCTGCCAGCCAGGGCGCGCGAGTCCTGGCAGGCAGCGGGGCCAACGACGGTTACACGGCGCTCGCCCTGGACGCGGGGGGCTACGGCCGGCGCAGGCTCGCTGCGCTCGCGAAGCTCGAAGGGGGTGCTGCGACGGCACACATTCGCGCGAGCGCCACCGCGGCGCTCGAACTGCGCAGCCGATTCGACCGGCGGCCTGCCTCGCCCGCCGTGCTTGCGCTCGTCGCCTTCCCCGAAGGGCGCACGATCGATACGCACCTGCGCGCGGCGATCGCAATCACGGGAGCGGGCATCGGCGATATCCAGTGTGCGAGCCCGTCGACGGCCTGCCCGGTGCTGTTCGTGGACCTGAACCGAGACGGCACGGAAGAGGCGGTCGTGTTCACCGATGGCCGTACCCTGTTGTTCGAGCGCAAGGACAGCTTGTGGGAACCCCGAAGACTGCGCGGAGAGGGCGGTTTGCGTGCAGCGGCGCTCGCGCGCCTGCGTGCGGGTGACTATCGCGTCGTGGCGCCGGCGTGGCAGGCGCTGCAGGTCGGCGAGGAGCACCTGGTCGTCGATCCGGGGTCCTAGAGCGACGCCTCCTCGTCGGGCAGCGCCTCGGGCCGGCAAGGAAGGGCCTCGATGCAGCGTGTGTCGGCCGCCGTGACGGGCAGCGGCGAGTAGAGCTCCGTCGCCCGCACATAGCTCATCATCTTGCGCCCCATGACCTTGAGCTGTGTTTCGTGCCGGCGCAGCGCGAGGCGCTTGGCTTCGCGGGATGCCGCGTCCACGCCGTATCGCATCCACGGCAGGGAGCGACCGCGCGGGGGCGGCGATTGCGGCAGGTCCGCGTGCAGGCCGCGCGGGCGCGGCCAGCCCCGCCCGCCGTGCACGATCCAGAAGTTCACCCGATCGAGCTCGCCGCGCGCGCCAAAGATGCGCAGCGTGAGGATGCCACTCGCACGGTGATCCGGATGGGCGTCATAGGGGCTCGGGGCGAGCACGAGCGTGGGGCGCACGCGCGCGACGACCTGCGCGAAATCGCGCTCGAGGCTCGCGCCGTCATAGGGCGACCCCGGGTTGAGGGCCTGCTCCCACGGCACCGCGTCCGCGCCCGTGTACTTCGACCGATACGGGGAATCGTAGTGGTCGAGCAGCAGCGCGAGTACGCCGCGGTCGGGGTAACCGAGGAAGTAGAGTTGGTTCGCCTCGACGCCGAGCGCCTCGGCCGCCTGCTGCGCCTCGTCGATGCGACGCCTGGCGAGCGCGCGCATGTCGGCGTACTTCGGGCGGGCCTTCTTCTGCACGACCATCGCGTCGAGCCTGAAGCCGCCGCCGCTGGTCACCCACACGATCGCGACCTGTGCGCCCACGCGCCGTGCCGCGGAGATGAGGCCGCCGCAGCAGAGCGACTCGTCGTCCGGATGCGGGGCGACGACGAGGATGCGCGCGGACGGGTCGATCGGCGGCATCAATGGCAGCTCGGGCGCGGCCGCCGCCGCGGCGGATGCTGTAAGGGCGGCGCAGAGGAGGGCACGGTGCATCGCGCGAGCATACCGCGCGCGGCCAGGAAGGCCTTCGCGCGGTGTGCCGCGCCCGTGTCAGCGCGCGGCGATGACCTGGATTTCCACCTTGTATTCGGGCGCGGCGAGTTTCGCCTCGACGGTCGCCCGTGCGGGCGCGTGCCCGGCGGCAACCCAGGCATCCCAGGCTGCATTCATCTGCGGGAACGTCGCGATGTCCGCGAGGTAGACGGTCGCGGACAGGATGCGTGCTTTCTCCGTCCCGCATTCCGCGAGGAGCCGGTCGATGGCGGCCAGGACCTGGCGGGTCTGGCCGGCAACGTCCTGTGCCGTGTCGTCGGCGACCTGCCCCGCCAGGTAGACCGTGTTGCCGTGGATGACCGCCTGGGACATGCGCGGCCCGGTGTCGAAACGCTGGATCATCGGATTGCCTCGTCGAAATCAGGATGGCAGTTGCCAACCGGATGCATTGTACGTGAGGAGGTCAGCGCGCCTGGCCACTCCCCCACAGATCCGCGGGACAGTGGAAGAGCCCGTTGCGATAGGCGGACTCACCCGCGAGACCTGCCTCGAGGAAGATCGGGCCGTCGAGGTCGACGACTGAACAGTACTGGCCAAGGAGAAAGGCAGGGGCCATGGCGAGTGACGTGCCGATCATGTTCCCGACCATCAGCTCGAGTCCGAGGGCGCGGGCACGCTGGGCGAGGCGCAACCCTTCCGTCAGGCCGCCACACTTGTCGAGCTTGATGTTGACGTACTGGTAGAGATGCGCGAGCCGCTCGAGATCGCCCAACGCCTGGATGCTTTCGTCCGCGGCCACGGGGAGCGGCAGCGCGAGGCCGGCGAGTTCAGGGTCGCGACCTACGTCGAAGGGTTGCTCTATCAATGCGACATCGGTGGCTGCCAGCACAGCAGTCAGCCGTACAAGCTTTTCCGGCGTCAGGCTGCGGTTGGCATCGACGCCGAGCCATGCGTCCGGCCTCACCGAGCGTACGCAGCGGATCCGTTGTTCGTCATCGCCGTCGCCGCCGAGCTTGATCTTGATGGCACGCGCCTGCGCGTAGTGGATTGCCCTTGCCGCCATCGCTTCAGGCGCTGCATGGCCGATCGTGAACGTGGTGACGAGCGGTTCGGGGACTTTCAGGCCGAGCAGCTCCCATACCGGCATTCCGGTTCGCTTGGCCTGCAGGTCCCAGAGGGCGCAGTCGAAGGCATTGCGCGCGCCTCCCGGTGGCAGCAACCTGGCGAGCCGCGCATGATCGATGCCCGCCGAGGCTGCCTGCCGCATGTCGTCGAGCGAACCTGCCATCCCGGCGACATCGTCGCCCAGATAGAAGACCCCAGCCGCCTCCGCCCGCCCGACCAGGCCATCCGCTTCCAGGTGGAGGAAAAGTGCATCGACATGGTGGAAGACGTGATCGCTGATCCGGAACGGTTCGGCAAGGCGGAGTTTTTCGATCTCGAGGCGCATGCGCGGCGCGCAAGGCTCGAGTCGCGCGAGCGCGGCGTCGATATCGACTGACTCGATCATCATTGGAAAGCTCAGGGCGCTTTCACGCGGGGCGGCTGGTGGCCGGCATAGCCGGTGAAGGTTTGATGCAGCCGGGTCAGCTTTTCGAGCCGTTGCTCGACGCTCGTGCCTATCATCCTGATGACGCTGTTGACCATCAGGTTCACCGCGCAGACGAGCGCCACGGGTGAGCTCCAGAACATGCCCGTCTGCGTCGGAATGGCGAGGACGTGAGGCGTGAAGCGCGGCGCCCAGTCGCAGAACAGGTCGGTCAGGACGATCAGCGGGATGCCGCGCTGGCTCGCCTGCTCGGCGATCAGGTAGGACTGGCGCGAATAGCGACGGATATCGATGACCACGAGGCAGTGGCCTGCTTCGTCGCTGGCAAACACGTCCGCGTAGTTGCCGGCCGTCAGGTCGACGAGCCGCACGCCGTCGCGCATGAACTGCAGGTGGTTGGCGAGCAGCATCGCGATGCCGCGTTCGGTCTGGAAACCCGCGATCTGCACGGTGCGTGATCCGGCGAGGATTTTTGCCGCGGCTGCCCACTGCGGTGTTTCAGCCAGGCGGTAGACCTCGACGAGGGACCGGACCTCGCGCTGGATGCTGCCTTTGCCCGTGCGGTCGGCGGAGTCGACGAACTGGGCCAGCTGGTTGCCGATCAGCCAGGGAAAGCCTTCGTCGCTGCTGTCCCTGAGGTGGTTCTTGAGCGCCTTGAAGTTCGGGAAGCCGAGCTTGCGGGAAAAGCGGCCGATCGTGATTTCGCTGACGCCAATCTTGCGGGCGAGCGACTGCGCCGTTTCGAAGGCGAGGGTCGCGTAGTGCCCGAGGACATGGTTGGCGATCGCCCTTTCCGAGGGCGAATAGCCCTCGAGTTCAGCCTGCAGGCGCTGCAGGAGCGGGATATTGGGGATCGCGGGCTTTCGCACGTCGGGCTTGTGCGTGCCGTTCCTGTTCCTGCGCGGCGTAGCCATGGCTGCTCTCCCTGGTTTCGATCGACCGGTGATGATAGTTATTAGAGCAAAACTATCAATTGACAGAAAGATGTCAACAAGCCTGTAATCGGTACAGCGGCTATCAGGCATCGATGGGGGAATGGCGATGAGCATGCAACGTCCGGTCGGTAACCTGGGATGGCTGGCGGTGGGCAGTTTCGCGATGCAGGCCGTGTTGCACGCCGGCGCAGTGCTCGCGCAGGACCCGGGCGCGGAGCAGGATGGGGCGGTCGACGAGGTCGTCATCACCGGCTACCGGTATCTCAGCGAGGACACGAGCGGGACCACCGGCCTGCCGCTGCCGATCGAAAAGGTCCCGCAGTCGATCAGCCTGGTCAGCGAGGATTTCCTCCAGGCCGCCGACATTCGCACCTTGGGCGAGGTCGCACAGCACACGCCGGGTGCACTGTTTGCCGGAAATCCCCAGGGCTTCGGTTCGGTCGTCAAGTTGCGTGGCTTCACCGGCGGCACGGCGATCGATGGCCTGACCGTCGGCACGCTCGATTTCGAGCCCGACTACGCCACGATCGAACGGATGGAGATCGTCAAGGGGCCCGCATCGGTCGTCTACGGCGCCGCGAGCCCCGGCGGGCTCATCAACCTCGTGACGAAGTCGGCGAAGGCCGATACCCGGGATTACTTCGAGGTGCTGGGCGGTTCGTGGGATCGATGGCGGATCGAGGGCCAGCTGGCAGGCGCAGTGAACGCGGCGGAAACCGTGCGTGCGATCGGCGTCGTCGCGCACGAAGAAGCGGACAGCTTCATGAAGATCGCCGATTCGGCGAAGACGGTCCTGTACGCGGGCCTCGACTTCGATGTCTCCGATACCTTGAAGGGTTATGTCCACGGTGGCTACGATCGCTACCGTCGCACGCCCTTCGATGGCATACCCACGCTTCCGGACGGCTCGCCGGCGCCCGTCGACCGGTCATTCTTCATCGGCTCCCGCGCCTTCAACCTCACTTCCAGGGTCGGGCGCGTCAATGCAGGGCTCGATTGGGAGATCTCGCCGGAATGGTCGGTCGGGCTGAAGGGGAGCTTCCAGAACACCGATACGAAGGGCCCGTCGGCCTTCGGCTACGGCCTCGAGGAGGACGGCGACTTCCTCATCGCCGTGCAGAACTTCATCAAGAACCGGCGCGAGGATTTCAGCATCGGCGCTTCCTCGATCTACAGGCTGGATGCAACCGGGCTCCAGGACAGTTTCATTTCGGCATCCGCGCTGTACCAGAGTACCGAACTCACCACGATCGGGAGCCTGCCCGACTTCGACGGGGCCTTCGAAGCCGGGGCGAACATCTTCGATGGAGTCGAGAACATCGAGGCGATCATCAATTCGGCTGATTTCCCGGGCTTTACCTACAGCTACGGGCAGCGGCTGGAGTACCTGACCCTGTCGAGCCAGGCCGTCGTCAAGGTTGCTGATTGGGTGTCACTCCTCGGGGGGCTTTCCTGGTCGAAACCCGATGTCAGCAGCAGGCTCGACGGACCGTGGGTCGACTACAGCCGGGGCGGCCAGGAAAGTTATCGGGCGGCGATCACGCTCGAGCCGCTGGCAGGGCTGAATGTCTATTTTTCCTACAGCGAGTCTTTCCAACCGCAGCTGCGCATCGACGTCGACGGTGCGGTACTGCCGCCGCTTTCGGGCAGCCAGTATGAACTGGGGGCCAAGTACGTCACCCCCGACCGGCGCCTGCTCCTGACTGCAGCGCTCTTCGACCAGACCCAGGCGAACAAGGGGCTTTTCGACCAGCAGGGTCCCGACGGCACCGACCGCTATCATGCGGTCGGCAAGACCCGGCATCGCGGCCTCGAAGTCGAAGCGCTCGGCCAGATCTCCCCTGCGTGGCAGGTCAAGGGTGGCTTGACCCTGCTCGAGCCGAAGATCACGCGCGACGATAATGCGGCGGTGGTCGACAAGATCGTGCCATTCCTGCCCAGGGTCACGGCGAGCCTCTACACGAGCTATGAGTTCGGCGGCGGTGCGTTCCTGGGGGCCGGTGTCCGCTACGTCGATTCCGTGAAGACGGCGTTCGATCGCGCCACGCGCGACCTGCCGTCCTATACGCTGGTGGACGCATCGGTGGGATATGACTTCGACCGTTGGCGCGCCCAGCTCAACGTCAAGAATATTTTCGACGAGCGCTACTACATCAACAATTACGAGACGCTGTTCTACGGCAATGTCGTCGGCGAGCCTCGCAGCGTGACGGTTTCGCTGCGCACCAGTTTCTGATGAAGCGCGCAGCGGCGCTGCTCGTGGCGGCGATCGGTCTACATGCGGGGGCCCGGGCCGGGCCCGTGCACGATGTCGTGTTCGCCGGTGCGCGTGCGATCGATCCGCAAACCGGCCTCGATGCCGTTCGCAACATTGCAGTAGATGGCGACCGGATCGTTGCGATGACCGCGGCGCCGCTCGAGGGGCGGCGGGTGATCGACGCGAGTGGGCTGGTCGCCGCGCCCGGTTTCATCGACCTGCATTCGCATGCCACCGACCAGGTGGCCGCCGGCTACCAGGCAAAGGACGGCGTCACGACACGCCTGGAACTGGAGATCGGCACTTGGCCGGTTTCGGTTTGGTATGCGTCGAAACGCGGTAACGAACGGCTCAATTACGGCACGAGCGTTGGGCACACGGCGCTGCGCTACTTCCTGCAGAAAGGCGGGGGCGCAGCCGGTTTGGCCGCGCTGCGCGACCCGATGGAAAAATTCGGCGCGCCTGAAGCGGACCGGCCGATTCCCGACGCGGCGTATCGGGAGCTTGCGCCGCTGCTCGAACAGGGTCTGCACGAAGGCGCGATCGGGATCGGCAGTGGCACCCAGTATGCGCCGGGGATCTCGCGCAAGGAGATGCTGGACGTGACGCGCGTGGCCGGGCAAACGGGGAGCTGCCTCTTCACGCACATTCGCCATGGCAGCCTGGTCGAGCCGGGCAGCACGCTGGAAGCGATCCAGGAAGCCGTAGCGAACGCGGCGATGACCGGCGCCTGTGTCCATGTCGCCCATATCAACAGCATGGCGATGTCGGCGGCACCGATGATGGTGGACCTGATGCGTGCTGCACACGCGCACGGCGTCGACCTGTCCACGGAGACCTATCCCTGGGATGGCTCGGTCGACGCCGTGCGCAGCCATTTCTTCGATCCCGGCTGGGAAGCGCGTTGGGGAGTCGGGGTCGACGCACTGCAGTCGCGCCGCAGCGGCAAGCGGCTGACGCGGGCCGAATTTGACGCCCTGCGAACGGGCACGGGCGATGACGGCGTGATCATGCACTTGAACAGCGAAGCGACGTTGGCTAGGTTGATTCGGGACCCATTCGTCATCATCGCCAGCGATGGCGGTCGCATCGAGGGGCCGAACGGCCATCCGCGCTCGGCAGGCACGTTCGCTCGCGTCCTCGGCCACTATGTGCGCGAAACGAAGACGATCAGCCTCCGCGAGGCGATCCGGAAGATGACGCTGATGCCAGCGCAGCGACTCGAGTCCTTCGTGCCGGCCATGCAGCGCAAGGGAAGGCTCCAGCCGGGCGCCGACGCCGATATCGTGCTGTTCGACCCGGCAAGGGTAGGCACTCGCGCCACCTATGGCGATGCGGCACGCTATTCAGACGGCTTTCAGTACGTGATGGTGAACGGGGTGCTGGTCGTCGACCGCGGCCAGCTGCTCGAAGGCACAAGGCCCGGGCGTCCTGTTTTTTCGAAGTACGGACATCGGGCACGATGAACAACCACCCGACTTGCGGCAAGGCAGCGGTCGCGACGATGCGAATCGACCTGCCCCACCCCTACCTGCTGTTCCTCGGCGACGCCGATGACACGACGTTCCTGAAAACCGGCCTCGGCTTGCGCGACTGGGCACCGGAACTTTGTCTTGCCGAGTACAAGTGCGCGGGCGCAGCGGCCACGCTGGGCCTGCCGCCCATGCGCCCACGCGAGGCACGTTCGGCCGGCGCACGCGCGCTCGTGCTCGCCTCGGCGTCGATCGGGGGCGCCATTCGACCGGGCTGGTTTCCGTACCTCGCCGAAGCCCTCGAGGCCGACCTAGACATCATCAGTGGCGCACACGACCGGCTGTCGGAAATTTCCGTCCTGCGGCGGCTCGCCGAGGCAAGAGGACGCCGGCTGATCGATGTCCGTTCTCCGCCACCCGGGCTGCCGATCGCCAGCGGTCGCAGGCGAACCGGCAAGCGCCTGCTCACGGTCGGAACCGACTGCGCGCTGGGAAAAAAGTATACGGCGCTCGCGCTCACCCGGGCATTTCGCGGCAACGGTCTCGATGCTGATTTCCGCGCGACCGGGCAGACCGGAATCATGATCGCAGGATCGGGTATCCCAATCGATTCGGTTGTCAGTGATTTCGTCGCCGGTGCTGCGGAGTTGCTGAGTCCCGACGCCGATCCCGCGCACTGGGACATCATCGAAGGGCAGGGTTCGCTTTTTCACCCCTCCTATGCAGGCGTGTCGCTTGGACTCCTGCACGGATCGCAACCCGATGTACTCGTGCTGTGCCACGCACACGGGCGCGAGCGGATCGTCGGGCTGCCCGACTATCCGCTGCCGTCGATCGGAACGGCAATCGAAGTCACGGTGCAACAGGCCCGCCTGACGAACCCGCAGGTGCGTTGCGCCGGTGTTTCGCTGAACACCGCGGGACTGACCGCGGAGGAGGCCGTTGCGACGATGGCTGCGCTATCGAAGGAATGGGGGGTGCCGGTCGCCGACCCCATGAGGTCGGGGATGGCGTTTGAAAGGCTCGTGGGCGCATGCCTTGCATGAGTCGCCTGTTGCTCATCCTGTTGCTGTTGTGCGCATATCGCGAGTGCGCGGCGGGCCCGCCCACCATCCCGAAAGCCACGCTCGATGACGTGCGTGCGATGGTCGAAACCGCTCCGGGAGAATTGGGTCTGGTGGTCGCCGTAACCGATCGCGACAATACCCTGCTCACCGCCACGCACGGCTATGCAGATATCACACGTCGGCGACCGGCAACGCGCGACACGCGCTTTGCGATCGGATCGATTTCCAAGTCCTTCACTGCGATTGCCTTGATGCAGATGGCGGACGAGGGGCGTTTCGATCCCGAGGCGCCGATTGCGAAGTACCTCCCGGCCTTTCGCCCGCGTTCGAAGTTTCCACCGATCACGGGACGCGCGCTGCTGTCGCACACGTCGGGACTCCCGAATTACCTGGCGCAGGTCGCGTCGATGCGCTTCCTGATCGCGGCGCTCGGCGACTTCGAACCGCCCTATGCGCCAGGCGAGCACTTCTGGTACTCGAACTCGGGCTATCAGTTGCTCGGTTATGCGGCGGAAGCGATCGATGGGCAGCCGTTCCCGTTGATCGTGCAGCAACGTGTGCTCGACCGGCTCGGCATGCAAGCCACGGCACCACAGATCGACGACCGGTTGCGCGGCCGCATCGCGACCAGTTATGTGCGGTCGGCAGACGGGCGCTATGTCGAAGCACCCTGGTTCGATTACCTGTCGGCCGACGGCGCAATCGTTTCGAACGCCACGGACATGGGCCTCTATGCCCGCATGCTGTTGGCGCGTGGCGATACGCCTCGAGGCCGGCTGATTTCCGCCAGCGCCTTCGATCGCTTCGCGACGGCGGGCCTCGAGGACTATGGCTATGGCATCGAAGTGCGCGAGGGTGGGCGGATTCTTGCTCACAGCGGCTCGATCGCGGGTTTCCAGGCTTGGCTGTTCGCAAACCTGGAGGAGGGATTCGCGGTCGTCTTTCTCTGCAATGGCCCGCTCGATGCCGGCCTGCGCGAGCGTGTCGTCATGCAGCTCTCGAAAGCGAAAGATCCGGTAGTGCCTGTAGCGCCCACCCCCTGGCCAGGTGCCGCGAGTTTCGAGGGCGGCTTCATCGGCAGCGGCGCAAGCAAGCTCGGGTTCAGGGCCGACAAGCCGGATGGACTCGCGCTCGTCGACGGCGAGCAGGCAGTGCCTCTGACGCGACTGGGGAAGGAAACCTGGGGACTCTATCTTTCGCCGCAGGGTCCGCGCGCCTTCTTTTTCTTTCGTGATGCCGCGGGCATGGTCAGCGACGTTTCAGAAGGGGCTACCAGTTACCGGCGACGGGGAGTGGATCTCCCGCCTGTCGAGGAGGACCCGGCGTTTGACGCGCTCGTCGGTCGATACGCCGCGCACGGCGAGGAAGGGCCCGATCTGCGTGTCTTCGTGCGCGGCGGGCAGCTCATGATGGCCTATGTCGACGCCGACTTCGCGACAGCGCTGGTCGGGGACGGGCCTGCCCGTTTTCGCTTCGCAAGGCCCGCGCATGCACCCGAACGGCTGGCCTTTGATACGGTGCTCGGGGGCCGGGCGCAACGACTGGTCTTCAGCGGCGTCCCGCTCTATCGCATCGACCTGCCATGAGGCGCGTGCAGAGGCTGGCTGTGCTCGGGTGCACGATCGGTCTCGTCGCGGCCTGCACGGCGCCTGCGCGGGCGTCAGGCGACGACGCCTTCGTTGCATGGGCTCGCGCGAACGCCAAGCCGGTTTCCGCCTGCGAGGGGGCTTCCGGGCACGTTGCGCAGGAGGACGTGGGGAGAGTGATTGGCGCCGCCCGGGTCGTCGCATTGGGAGAGCCCATGCACGGTGCCGAGGAGCCGCTGGCGTTTCGCAACTGCCTGTTTCGCTATCTGGTCGAATACCGGGGCTTTACCGCGATTGCCCTCGAGTCCGGCCTGAATGAATCGCGGGCCCTCCATGACTTCGTGCTGGCAGGCGAAGCCACCGAAGCGAACGATGTTGCGCGGGACGGCTACACGTGGGGGTTCGGGCGATACGCCAGGAATGTTGCGCTCCTCGACTGGATACGCCATCACAATGCAGGACTCCCGAGCACCCAGCGGGTGCATGTCTATGGCATCGACCTGAGCGGAGGCGATGCCGAAGGCAACTGGTCGGGAGCACGCGCGACGCTGGACGACAGTCTGGGGTTCCTTTCGCGCGTGGCGGCCCGCGCAACCGGGCACCTGCGTCGGCGCCTGGAGCCCTTCCTCGGCCAGTTCACGGTGCCGGGTTACCTCGCGATGCCGGCGGGTGCGCGCCGGGAACTGCGATCGGCGCTCGATGAACTGGTTCGCTATTACGACAGGCATCGTGCGTCGCTGGTCGCCGTGTCGTCAGAGCGTGATTTCAGCTGGGCGCGCCAGAATGCCATCGCCGCACGCCAGCTCGAATCCCTGTTCCAGGTGTCGCGCCTGCCGGGCGGCGGCGCTGTACTGGCGCCCGACGACTACAAGGCCGATGCCGTGCGCGACGCGGCGATGGCCGCCAATGTCCGGTGGGTGATGGAACGGGAAGGACCGAACGGAAGGATCCTGCTGTTTGCCCACGACGGCCATGTGATGAATGCGCGCACGCGAGGCGGGATCTGGTCGGTCTATGCGCGTGCGCCACCCGCGATGGGCTTGCATTTGCGATCGGCGCTCGGCCGGGACCTGTCGATCGTTGCGATCAGCGGATCGATGTCCGGCCCAGGCCGGCGATCGACTTCCCGGGTATCCGCGACCCTGGATGCCGCCCTGGCCAGGGTAGGCCCCGAACGATTCCTGCTCGATTTCAGGAGCGCGGGGCAACCGGCTTCCGCAGCGGCCTGGCTGGAGCGCACCCAGTCCTTGCGCACGAATTCAGCAACGGAAATTCTCGTCTTTCCCGCGCGCGCTTTCGACGCGATCGTGTTCTTCCGGGACCTGACGCCGGCAGTCCGGGTCCTGCTGGACTGACGCGCCTTCCCCGGGGAGGGTCCCCCCAAAAGAAAACGCCGCGCAGGGCGCGGCGTTTTCGGGGTCGAGCGAAGTAAGTGCTTACTTCGAGATCGAACGCTTGAACATGCGGTCGATCTTCTCGTTGGTCGCGTCACAGCACGACTGGCTGGCCTGCGCAGCGGCAAGCGCCTGGTTCGCGGTGCTCTGCGCGCCGCTCGCCGTCGACGAGGCCGACTGGGCAGCCGAAGAGGCCGCGTCCGCCGAGCTCTTGGCGCCAGCGACGTCCGACGAGAGCCGGCCGACCTGCGCCTTCAGGTCATCAACCTGCGCCTGCAGCGGCTTGAGGTCCGTGCAGCCGACAAGCATGACAACAGCGGCTGCCGCCGCAACTTTAACGATCGCGCTCTTCATAGAAGTCCCCTTCGATGTGGATACAGAAACCAGTGCCGGCCGAACGTTAGCACATTGCATTATGTCGGCGGCCACGGTGCGCAACTGCAACAAATCCAGCCGCGGATTGCAAGAATTTCAATCCTACGCGTGTGTCGGAATTCGCCGACAACGGCGGCGAACATCGTGCAGCAAGCGCGCCTTGCGCCGATGCGAAACGACTGATGGCGGCGCTCTCATTTCCTGCTTGCACGGCGCCCGATTCTGTATAGAATCACAGACTGTACGGACATACAGCTTTCCCTGAACAGCCAGGCAGAAACCCATGTCAGACCTCACGCCCCGCCAGACCGAGATCCTCCGTCTCATCCAGCGCACCGTGGCTGAAACCGGCATGCCGCCCACCCGCGCGGAAATCGCCGCCGAGCTCGGCTTTCGTTCGGCCAATGCCGCCGAAGAGCACCTGCGCGCCCTGGCCCGCAAGGGGGTGATCGCGCTGATCCCCGGCACTTCGCGCGGCATCCAGCTGAAAGACACCATGCGCGAGCAGCTCGGCCTGCCGCTCATCGGCCGGGTCGCGGCGGGCCGCCCGATCCTCGCCGAGGAAAACATCGAGGCGCGCTACCAGATCGATCCCGATCTCTTCCAGCCAAAGCCGCACTACCTGCTGAAGGTCGTCGGCATGAGCATGAAGGATGCCGGCATCCTCGATGGCGACCTCGTCGCCGTGCATCGCACGCCCGAAGTGCGCAACCGCCAGATCGTCGTCGCGCGGCTCGAGAACGAAGTCACCGTCAAGCGCTACCGGCAGGAGGGCTCGATCGCCTGGCTCCTGCCGGAGAACACCGACTTCGAGCCGATCCGCGTCGACCTGAAACAGGAACACATGATCATCGAAGGCATCGTCGTCGGCGTCGTGCGCCGGGGGAAGGTCTCATGAGCATTCTCGGCCTGCGCACCGTCGTCTACCACACCCCCGATCTCGCGGCGGGCAAGGCCTGGTATTCGCGCGTACTCGAGCGCGAGCCGTACTTCGACCAGCCGTTCTATGTCGGCTACGAAGTCGGCGGCTTCGAGCTGGGCCTCCTTCCCGATGCGCCGCCGGGCGAGGGTGGCCCGGTCGCGTACTGGGGCGTGCCCGATGCGGTGGCGGAACTGCGTCGCCTCGAGTCGCTTGGCGCCACCGTGCGCGAGCCGGTGCAGGAGGTGGGCGAGGGCATCAAGGTCGCCGCCGTGGCCGATCCGTTCGGCAACCGTTTCGGCATCATCGAGAACCCGCGGTTCTCGCTCGCCAAAGTGCGCTGATGCGCCTGTCGCGCTGCCACTTCCTCGATGTCCGTCAATCCCCGGCTGGCTCGGCTCCTCGAGCATCCCGCGCTCTGGCGCGGGCGCAGCGCTGCGCGGGTGCCCACCTGGTCCACGGGCTACCCGATGCTCGACGCCGGCCTGCCGGGCGGGGGCTGGCCGCGCGCGGGCCTCGTTGAGGTCCTGACGCCACAGCTCGGCGTCGGCGAGCTGCATCTGCTCATCCCTGCGCTCGCGCAGCTCACCGGGCTCATGCCCGCGCGCTGGGTCGCGTGGATCGCGCCACCCTTCGAGCCCTTTGCGCCCGCGCTTGCGGCGCATCGCGTCGTGCTCGATCGGCAACTGGTCGTGCGCACGCGCGTGCCGCTCTGGGCCATGGAGCAGGCGCTCGGTTCGGGCGCGTGCGAAGCGGCGCTCGCGTGGGTACAGGAAGCGCGACCGCGCGATCTTCGCCGCTTGCAGCTCGCAACCGAGCGCGGCCGCACGCTCGGCTTCGTCTTTCGCGGCCTCGCCGCGGCACGCGAGGCGTCGCCTGCGGAACTGCGCCTCTCGATCGTGCCGCAGGGTGAGGGGGTGGAGGTGGAGCTGATCAAGAGCCGCGGCGGCAGCCGCGAGCGGATCAAAGTGGAGATCGGCGGTGGCTGAGCGCGCGGGGCAAAAGGCGACGGGCGACGGGCAACGGGCAACGAGCCAGAATGCGTTAGCTGACGATTCTGGCCCGTTGCCCGTTGCGCGCAGCCTGTTGCCCGTCTCCAGCCCGCTGCCGGTTGCTGGCCCGTTGCCCGTTGCCCATCGCCCACTGCCCGCCGCGGCCACCGCAGGCGATCTCTGGCTTGCGCTTCATCTTCCCGCGCCCGCGCCCGAGCCGCTGCTCGAGCGCCTCGCTGCCGTGGCGGGCGGGATCACGCCGCGCGTGAGCCTCGAGCCGCCCGACGGCGTGCTGCTCGAAGTGCGCGGCAGCCTCGCGCTGTTCGGCGGGGTCGAGGCGCTGTGCGAGAAGCTGCTCGTCGCAAGTCGCCGCGAAGGAGTGCGCGCGCAGCTCGCGTTGGCACCCACGCCGCTCGCCGCACTGGCCGGCGCACGCGCGCCACGCCGCCGTGCCAGCGCAGGCTTCAGGGTGATGCACCGTGCGCAACTCGTCGGTGCCCTCGCGCCGTTGCCGCTCACCGTGCTGCGGCTGCCGGAAGCAGTCGTCGAGCGGCTCGCGAAGATGGGCGTGACCGAAATCGGCCAGGCCTTGCGCCTGCCGCGCGCAGGCCTCGCCCGCCGCTTCGGGCCGGAAACGCTGGCGGCGCTCGACCGGCTCGTCGGCGCCGGGGCCGAGCCGCGGCGCAACGTGTCGCCGCGCGAGCGATATCGTGCGCGGCGCGAGCCGTCGTGCGAGCTCACCGACCAGCCGTCGGTCACGGCTTTTCTCGCGCCGATGCTCGCGGAACTCGAGGTGTTCCTGCGCAGCCGCCAGGGCAGCATCACGGCGCTCGAATGCCGGCTGCATCATCGTGAAGGCGCCGTCACGCGCTGCCGCCTGCGCTTCGCCCAGCCCGCGTTCGCGGCCGTCGCGATCGGGTTCCTGCTCGGGGAGCATCTCGCGACGATTGCGCTCGCGGCGCCCGTGACGGCCTGCGAGCTCGCGTCGGGCCGGCTCGTGTCGCGCCAATCCGCGAGTGCGGCGCTGTGGCAGCCGGGCGAACAGGGCGGCCGCCTCGCGAACGAGGCACCTGCGCTGGTCGAGCGGTTGCGCGCGCGTCTCGGCGAAGAGAGCGTCTATGGCCTGTGCCTCGTGCCCGAACATCGACCGGAGAAGGCATGGCAGCGCGTCACCGCGCTGCATGGCCTTGCAACCGCGGCCAACGCTTCTGGCCCGTTGCCCGCAGCCCGCCGCCCGTTGCCCGTCGCGGGCAGCCCGTCGCGCGGCGGCGAAGCCATCGCCGCCGCCCGCCGCCCGCTCTGGCTCCTTTCGACGCCGCTCCTCCTGCCGGCGCTCGGCGCCTGGCCGCACTACGAGGGGCCGCTCGAGAAGCTCGCCGGCCCCGAGCGCATCGAGACCGGCTGGTGGGACGGCCGCGACATCGAGCGTGACTACTACGTCATGCGCAGCCGCGCCGGCGTGCAGCTCTGGGTCTATCGCCAGCGCCGAACGCCGCACGAATGGTTTTTGCATGGAGTATTCGGATGAACAACCAACGCAAGATTCACCAAGGCAGTTGCCACTGCGGCCGGATCGCCTTCGAGGCCGATACCGAAATCGAAACCGTCATGGAGTGCAATTGCAGCCACTGCGCGCGCAAGGGTTACCTGCTGCATTTCATGCCGCGGGAGAAGCTGCGCCTCACGACCCCCGAGGCGAACCTCTCCACGTACACCTTCAACAAGCACGCGATCAGGCATCGCTTCTGCGAAGTCTGCGGCTGCGCGCCGTTCGGTGAAGCCAGGGGGCCGAAGGGCGAGCCCACGGTGGCGCTCAACGTGCGCTGCATCCCGGCGCTCGACCTCGCGACGCTGCAGGTGAAGCGGGTCGACGGCCGCAGCCTCTGAGCGGCGCATGAAGCGACATGACGCAGGTGCGTTCGCGATGTGCAGGGCTCTTGCGGCGACATTGGAAATCGCCGAGCGCGGGCGTCGGCGCGAGGCAGTGCGGTGTTCAATCCCGCGATGCCCCATATCGCCCTCGCGCCAGCCTGCGCGAGGAGACGGGAGGAATCGTCGCGTTTCCTGCGCGACGATTCCTCATCCGCGATTTCCCATGAGCCGCAAGAGCCCTGCACATCGCGATCACCTACCGCCATGACGCAGTACGCCGAACTGCACTGCCTCTCGAACTTCACCTTCCTGCGCGGCGCCTCGCACCCGCAGGAACTCGTCAAGCGCGCCCACGGGCTCGGCTATGGCGCGCTGGCGATCACCGACGAGTGTTCGGTGGCGGGCGTCGTGCGCGCGCATCTTGCGGCGAAGGCGTGCGGGCTGCCGCTGATCGTCGGCGCCGAGTTCCACCTGCGCTGCGGCCTTGCCCTGGTGGCGCTGGCCACCGACCGGCGCGGCTACGGCAGCCTCTGCCGCCTCATCACGCGGGGGCGGCGCGCGGCGGAGAAGGGCAGTTACGACCTCGGTTTCGACGACGTCGAGGCAACGCTCGAGCGTTGCCTCGTGCTGTGGCTGCCGCCGGCGGACCTGTCCGACGAGGCGTGCCTCGTGTCGATGGCGGCGAAGATACGCGAGCGCTTCGCGGGTGAGGCGTGGCTCGCGGTGGAGCTGCTGCGCGAAGGCGACGACGCGGCGCGGCTCGCCACCCTCGCGCGCCTCGGCGAACGCGCGGGGCTGCCGCTCGTCGCGAGCGGCGACGTGCACATGCACGTGCGTGCGCGCCGGCGACTGCAGGATGCGCTGACAGCCATCCGCCTGGGCGTGCCGGTGGCCGCGGCGGGCCATGCGCTTTACCGCAACGGCGAGCGGTACCTGCGCGAGCGCGGCCGGCTCGCGAAGCTCTATCCGGCGCCGCTGCTCGCGGCGAGCGTCGAGGTCGCCGCGCGCTGCCGTTTTTCACTGGACGAGCTGCGCTACGAGTATCCGCGCGAGGTCGTGCCGGTGGGCGAGACGGCGAGCTCGCACCTGCGCCAGCTCGTCGAGATGGGTGCGCGCGGGCGCTGGCCGCAGGGCGTGCCGGCCAAGGTGCGCGCGCTGATCGAACACGAGCTCGCGTTGATCGCCGAACTGCGCTACGAGCCGTACTTCCTCACCGTGCACGACATCGTGCGGTTCGCGCGCGGCAGGCAGATCCTGTGCCAGGGTCGCGGCTCGGCCGCCAACTCCGCGGTGTGCTACGCCCTCGGCGTCACGGAAGTCGACCCGCAGCACATGCAGATGCTGATGGAGCGCTTCATTTCGCGCGAGCGCAACGAGCCGCCCGACATCGACATCGATTTCGAGCACGAGCGGCGCGAGGAAGTGATCCAGTACCTCTACCGCAAGTACGGCCGGGAGCGCACGGCGCTCACCGCCACCGTCATCACCTACCACCGGCGCAGCGCGCTGCGCGACCTCGGCAAGGCGCTCGGCACCGACCCCGCGGCGCCGGGACTCGCGGAGCTTGCGCAGGAGCTGCTCGGCTTCCCGCGCCACCTTTCGCAGCACGTCGGTGGCTTCGTGATCTCCGAGGGCCCGCTCGATGCGCTGGTGCCGATCGAGAACGCAGCGATGGCGGATCGCACCGTGATCGAGTGGGACAAGGACGACCTCGACGCGCTGCACCTGCTCAAGGTCGACGTGCTGGGCCTCGGCATGCTCGCGGCGATCCGGCGCGCGCTCGCGCAGGTTGCGGCCTTGCGTGGGCAGCCGTTCGGGCTCGCCGACGTGCCGCAGGACGACCCGGCGGTCTACGACATGCTGTGCCGCGCCGACACGATCGGCGTGTTCCAGGTCGAATCGCGCGCGCAGATGTCGATGCTGCCGCGCCTGAAGCCGCGCAACTATTACGACCTCGTGATCCAGGTCGCGATCGTGCGGCCGGGCCCGATCCAGGGCGGCATGGTGCACCCCTACCTGCGCCGTCGCGAACGCGCCGAGCCCATCGTCTACCCCGGACCCGAAGCGCAGGAGGTGCTCGAGCGCACGCTCGGCGTGCCGCTCTTCCAGGAGCAGGTGATGCAGCTTGCGATCAAGGCGGCGGGGTTCACGCCAGGCGAGGCCGACCAGCTGCGTCGCTCGATGGCGGCGTGGAAACGCCATGGCGGGCTCGGGCACTTCCACGACAAGCTGATCGACGGGTTGCTCGCGCGCGGCTACAGCCGGGAATTCGCCGAGCAGATCTTCGAGCAGATCAAGGGGTTCGGCGAATACGGCTTCCCGGAGTCGCATGCCGCGAGCTTCGCGCTGCTCGTCTACGTCTCGGCCTGGCTCAAGCACCACGAGCCCGCGGCGTTCACCTGCGCGCTGCTCAACAGCCAGCCGATGGGCTTCTACGCGCCCGCGCAGCTCGTGCGCGATGCGCGCGAGCATGGCGTCGAGGTGCGGGCGGCCACGGCGATCGACAGCGACTGGGAGTGCACGCTGGAAGAGGGGCGCGTGCTGCGCCTCGGCCTGTGCCGGATTGCGGGCCTCGGCGAGGCGCCGGCGCGGCGTCTCGTGGCGGCGCGCTTGCAGCAGCCGTTTCACGACGTGCAGGATCTCGCCGAACGCGCCGCGCTCGATCGTCGCGACCTCGAGGCGCTGGCGGCGGCCGATGCACTGGCGGGGCTCGCGGGGCATCGCCATGTCGCGTTCTGGGAGGTGGCGGGCCGCGAGGCGCCGTTGCCGACCGCGCCGCGCGCTGGGGCGGGGGAAGGCATGCCACTGCTCGCTGCGCCCACCGAAGGGCAGGAGATCGTCGCAGACTATCGCTCGACGGGCCTCACGCTGCGCCGGCATCCGCTCGCGCTGCTGCGCGCCCGTCTCGCACGCGCAGGGCTCCTGCCGCTGTGCGAGTTGCCGCAGCTCGCGGACGGTCGCGCCGTGCGCGTGGCCGGCCTCGTCCTCGCGCGCCAGCGGCCGGGCACCGCGAGCGGCGTCACCTTCGTCACGATCGAGGACGAAACGGGGCACGCGAACCTCGTCGTGTGGCAGCGGGTGGGGGACACCCAGCATCGCCCGCTGGTCGAATCGCGCCTGCTCGAGGTGCACGGCAAGCTGCAGCGGCAGGGCGAGGTGCTGCACGTGGTGGCGCACCGGCTGATCGACCGCAGCGCCTGGATCGGTGCGCTGCGGATACGGACGCGCAATTTCCACTGACGCACGGCGCCACTACACTCGGGATGTGAACGACACCCGGCCCACCGCGATACTCGAACTGACAGGTCTCGCGAAGCGATTCCGCGCGGATCGCCCGCCGGTGTTCAGCGGCATCGACCTCGCACTCGGCGCTGGCGAGTACGTCGCGATCATGGGCGAATCGGGCGTCGGCAAGTCGACGCTGCTCAACCTGATCGCCGGGCTCGATCGATCGGATGGCGGTGCCGCGCGCCTCGGCGGCGTCGAGGTCACCGCGCTCGACGACGATGCCGCCACGCTGCTGCGCCGCGAGCGGATGGGTTTCGTGTTCCAGGCGTTCCACGTGCTGCCCTACCTCACGGTGGCACAGAACGTCGCGCTGCCGCTGGAGCTCCTCGGCGTGCCGCGAGGCGAAGGCGCGCTGCGCGTGGCGGCGATGCTCGCAGCGGTCGGGCTCGCGAGCGCCGGTGCGCGCTATCCACGCGAGCTGTCAGGCGGCGAGTTGCAGCGTGTCGCGATCGCCCGCGCGCTGGTGCATCGGCCGCAGCTCGTGCTCGCCGATGAACCGACTGGCAACCTCGACCCGCGCAGTGCAGCCCAGGTGCTCGCGCTGCTGCGCGAGCAGGTTCACGCCGCGGGCGGGGCGGGCCTGCTGATCACGCACTCCTTCATCGCCGCGCGCACGGCGGATCGGGTGCTGACACTCACGGCGCGCGGCCTCGTGCCTTTCGAGGGATGACCAGCGCGCGCCTGTGGTGGCGCCTCTGGGGCGCGCAATGGCGCGCGGGGCCCGTGCGCATGCTGGTGCCGGTGATGGCGCTGGCGCTGGGCATCGCGCTCGCCTCGGCGGTCCAGTTGGTCAATCGCAGCGCGCTCGCGGAATTCGGGCGGGCCGCGCGCAGCCTGTCGGGTGATGCCGACCTCGTGGTTCAGGGGCCGGTGACGGGCTTCGCGGAGCGCCTTTATCCGGTCATCGCGCGCGTGCCGGGCGTCGCGGTGGCGAGCCCGGTACTCGAAGTGCGCGCCACCCTGGCGAACAGTCGCGAGCCGCTTCGGGTCGTCGCACTCGATCCGTTGCGCGCAGCGCAGGTGCAGCCTGCGTTGCTTGCCGAAGCCGGCGGACGACTGCGCCGGTTTTTCGCGCCGGACGGCATCTTCCTGAGCGCGCGGGCCGCGGCGGCACTGGGCGTCGAGGTCGGTGATCGCCTGGACGTGCTCGTCGGCAGTTCGCGGCAGGCGTTCGAAGTGTCGGGGACACTTTCCGCGGCCGCCTATCCGCACGCGCTAGGCCTCATGGATATCGCAGTGGCGCAGTGGCGCTTCGACCGGCTCGGCATCCTCACCCGCATCGACGTGCGCGTACGCCGCGGCGCGGATGTCGGCGCCGTGCGGGCGGCGATCGCGCGACGCTTGCCGCCCGGCCTGCACGTGGAGGCGCCTGCGATGGACGATGCCCGGCTCGCGTCGGCGACGCGCGCCTACCGCGTCAATCTCACGATGCTCGCGCTGGTCGCGGTGCTGACGGCGGCCTTCCTGGTGCTTGCGGCGCAGACGCTGTCGCTGTTGCGGCGCCGCCCGTCCCTGGCCCTGTTGCGCGCACTGGGTGTGACACGCGGGGCCCTGCGGCGCCTGCTCGCCGCCGAAGGTGCGGCCATGGGCGCGCTGGGCGCGGCGATCGGGTTTGCAGGCGGCGTGATGCTGGCCGGCTGGATGCTGCGCCGGGTGGCGGGGGATCTCGGTGCGGGGCAACTGCAGAGCCTGTCGGGCACGCTCGTCGTGAAGCCCACCGATGGGGTGCTCTTCATCGCGCTCGGTGCGCTGGCAGCCGGCCTGGCCGCCTGGCTGCCGGCGCGTGAAGCAACAGCCCGCCCGGTGGCGCAGGCGCTGCGGGCGGGCGATGCCGAAGTCCCGTTCGTGCGCGCGCGGCCGTGGCGGGCAGGCGGCGCACTGGCGGCCATTGGTGCGGTGCTGGCAACGCTGCCGGCGTGGCATGGCCTGCCGATCTTCGGCTATGCGGCGATCGCGGCGCTGCTGCTCGGCGGCGTGCTGCTCGTGCCGAGCGTGGCCGGGAGTTTGCTGGCGCGATGGCCGCAGCCCCGCCGGCCGGTGCCGGCGCTCGCGATCGCGCAGCTGCGCGGCAGCAGCGCGCGGACCGCCATCGGGTTTGCGGCGATCGTCGTGAGCTTCAGCCTGACGGTGGCGATGGCGATCATGGTGCATTCATTCCGCGAGTCCTTCATCGGCTGGCTCGACCGGACCCTGCCGGCGGACCTGCAGTTGCGGGTCGGGCAGGGCGGCGGCACCGCGACGCTCGATCTTGCGGCACAAGCGGCCGTGGCAGCCACCCCCGGCATCGCGCGCGCGCATTTTCGCCGCAGCATGCCGCTCGCCCTGCGCAGGGATGCCGCGCCCGTGCAGTTGATCGCCCTGCCGATCGATGCAGGCGGTGATCCCGACATCGAGATCGTTCGGCGTGCAGACGCCGTCGCCGGTACGCCGGCGTGGATTTCCGAGGCGGTGGTGGACCTGTATCGCTGGCGACCGGGTGAGCACGTCTCGCTGCCCCTCGGCAACGGCCATGCGCTCGCGGTCACCGTGGCGGGCGTGTTTCGCGACTACGGCCGCTCAACGGGCAGCGTCGTGGTATCGCGTGCGGCCTATGGCGCGGCGACCGGGGATACGGCCGCGAACGAAGCGTCGCTCTGGCTCGAACGGGATGCGGATGCGGCGAGGGTCGTCGATGCGATCCGCGCGCGCCTCGGCCTCGGAGCCACGCTGCAGGTCCGGACCACCGCGGAAATCCGCACGCTCTCCCTGCGCAGTTTCGATCGCGCCTTTGCGATCACCTACGGGCTCGAGGCGATCGCCGTGTTCATCGGCCTGCTCGGCGTCGGCGTGGCCACTGCGTCGACCGCACTCGCACGGCGCGCCGAGTTCGGCATGCTGCGTCATGTCGGCCTGCGGCGGCGGCAGATCGTCGCCATGCTCGCCGGCGAAGGCATGCTGACCGCTGCGATCGGGGTCGGCTGCGCGCTGGTGCTGGGTGGCGTGCTGAGCATCGTGCTGGTCTTCGTCGTCAATCGGCAATCGTTCCTCTGGAGCATCGACCTCGCCGTGCCCTGGGTGCGACTCGGCATGCTCGCGGTGCTGCTCGTCATGGCGGCCGCCGCGGCAGCGTTGTTGGGCGGCCGCGCCGCCACGAGCGGCGAGGCGGTCCGCGCCGTGCGGGAGGACTGGTGAAGCCGCGCGCGTCCGCGTGCGTAGGGGCTGTCCTCGCGCTCGTGGCCTGCGTGGCCGCTTGGGCCGCGGCGCCGGTCGTGCCGGGTTACACGTTGCAGTTCCCGCGCGATCACGGCAGCCACCCGGACTTTCGTACCGAATGGTGGTACGCGACCGGCTGGCTGCGCACGGCGCAAGGCGCGCCGCTGGGTTTCCAGATCACCTTCTTTCGTTCGTTACGCGAGGAGGCGACAGGCAACCCGAGCGCGTTCGCGCCGCGCGAGATCCTCATCGCGCACGCGGCGATCAGCGACCCGGCGCGCGGCCGGTTGTGGAAAAGCGAGCGGATCGCGCGCGCGGGTTTCGGACTCGCCGAAGCCCGTACGGGAGACGCGGCGATCTGGATCGACGACTGGCAGCTGGTGCGCGGGCGCGAAACCTTTCGCATCGAAGCGCCCGCGGAGGAGTTCGCCCTGGACCTCACGCTCGCGCCGGGCGAGGCGCCGATGCTGAACGGCGAGGCCGGGTTCAGCCGCAAGGGCCCCACGCCCGGTGCGGCGAGCTACTACTACAGCCTGCCGCATCTCGCCGTGCGAGGCGATATCGCCCGTGGTGGCAAGCGTGAAGCCGTGACCGGCGAAGCCTGGCTCGATCATGAGTGGTCGAGCGAGTCCCTCGAGCCGCAAGCGGCCGGCTGGGACTGGATCGGCGTGAACCTCGACGATGGCGGCGCGCTGATGGCATTCCGTATCCGTGGCCGCGGAGGTGACGTGCGCTGGGCCGGCGGCACCCTGCGCGCCGCGGACGGTACGCTGCGTCATTTCTCGCCCGATGAGATCGTCATGGCGCCGCAGCGCACCTGGCGTTCGCCGCGCACGGCGATCGCCTATCCGGTGGAATGGCGCGTGCGTGCGGGCAAGCTCACGCTCTCGCTCGCGCCGCTGATGGACGACCAGGAAAGTGATACGCGAGCGACGACCGGCGCGATCTACTGGGAGGGTGCGGTGCGCGCGCGGGCAGGCGAACGGGAGATCGGTCGCGGCTACCTCGAGCTCACGGGCTACGGGGAGCCGCTGCGGCTGCAATGAACTAGGTGAGGTGGGCCACCGGCACGCGCGTCGACTGCTTCACCGTGCCGAGCACGATGCTCGAATGCACGTCGCGCACGCACGGGATCTTGAGCAGCCGCTTCAGCACGAGCGTGCTGAGTGCATCGAGGTCCGGGGTCGTGGCCTGCAGCATGAAGTCGTACTCACCCGTCGTGGCATGGCAGCTGACCACCTGCTCGAGCTGCGCCAGTGCCCGCTCGAAGAGCTCGACATTGTGGTCGGTGTGCCGCTCGAGCTTCACCTGGATGAAGGCGTGGACCTTGAGCCCGAGTTTCACGGGATCGACGATCGCCGCATAGCCGACGATCACGCCGCGTTGTTCGAGCTGCTTCACGCGCCGCGCGCAGGGCGTGCCGGTCAGGCCGATGCGTTCACCGAGGTCGACGACGGACAGGCGACCCTCGGCCTGCAGCTCGGCCACGATGCGTGCGTCGATGCGATCGAAGGGCATGGCGATATCCACCAGTAATGTCTGATTGGATGGAGAGTATCACTATCGCAGTGCCGGCTACGAGTGTGATTTGGCGATTTCCGCTGCCCGCCCTGGGCTACGCTGCACCACGGAGGGGCACCCATGGCCGCAGTGATCCATCAGCAATCCTCGGAAAGCGGGGCGCCGGACATCGACTGGGCGCGCGTGGCCGAGACCGTGCTGGCATCGCGTGCGCTCGACGACCTCGAAGAGTCGCGGCTCGTTCCCGCCCGCAAGGTGCTGTACCAGTTCACGGCCCGCGGACACGACGTGACGCAGGCCTTGCTCGGCCAGATGCTCACCGGCGCGCGGGACGGCGTTGCGCTCTACTACCGTGCGCGCCCGCTCGTGCTGTCCCTCGGCTTGCCGCTCGAGACGGCGCTCGCGTCGACGATGATGCGGGCGGGCGGCGTGAGCGACGGGCGCGACATCGGCGTCGTGTTCAACCTGCCGCGCCGCAAGGGCCCCTGCGTTTTGCCGGCCTGCGGTGGCGTCGGCACGCAGTTCACGCCCGCAGTCGGCTGGGCGCAGGCCATCCGCTATCACGCGCAGGTGCTGCACGACACCGAATGGAACGGCAGCATTGCGGTCGCCCACGGCGGCGAGGCCTCCACGACGACGAACGGCTTCTGGTCCGCGCTCAACAT
Organism: Steroidobacteraceae bacterium; assembly: GCA_050185195.1. Taxonomy (GTDB): domain Bacteria; phylum Pseudomonadota; class Gammaproteobacteria; order Steroidobacterales; family Steroidobacteraceae; genus CADEFQ01. Next base: position 35,378 of record JBFWZQ010000013.1, read on the forward strand.
CGCGACGACGCAGCGCCTGCCGATCCTCTTTTACATCGAGGACAACGGTTACGGCATCTCGGTGCCGTCGAGTTTCCAGACGCCGGGAGGCAATGTCGCGGCCAACCTCGCGGCCTTTCGCAACCTGCGCATCCTCGATGGCGACGGCAGCGATCCCGGCCACGCGGCGCTGCTAATGGCGCAGGCCCTCGCTGGCGTGCGCGCGGGCGAGGGGCCTGCGCTGCTGCGCCTCACGGTGCCGCGACTCTCGGGGCACTCGGGGCAGGACGCGCAGGCCTACAAGTCGGCGGACGAAATCGCGGCGGAGCGGGCGCGCGATCCGCTCATCGGCCTGCGTGCCCGCATCGTGCCCGCGCTGCTCGGCGAATCGGCGTGGACGGCGCTCGAACAACGCGCGAGCGAGCGTGTCGAACGTGCGCTCGCCGCGGTCGAGCAGCGTGCGCAGCCGGACGCGGCGCAGGTCACGCGCCATGCATTCAGCGAGCGGCGTGCGGACGGCACGCCCGACGCGCAGCGCCAGGGCGGCTTGCGGGGCGACGGCATCGAGCCGCGACCGGGTGACGAGTCGCCACGGCCCGAGGGTCCGCGCATCAACATGGTGACGGCGATCCGGCGCACGCTGGAAGGGGAACTCGCCACGAACCCACGCGTGGTCGTCTTCGGCGAGGACGTGGGTCGCAAGGGCGGCGTGCACGCCGCGACGCTCGGGCTCGCGGACAAGTTCGGGGCGGCGCGTGTCTTTGACACGTCGCTCTCGGAGGAAGGCATCATCGGTCGCGCGGTCGGGATGGCGCTCGCGGGGCTCGTGCCGGTGCCGGAGATCCAGTTCCGCAAGTACGCGGAGCCCGCGGCCGAGCAGTTGAACGATTGCGGCTCGATGCGCTGGCGCACGGCCAACGGCTTTGCGGCGCCCATGGTCGTGCGCATGCCGGGCGGATACTTCAAGTGCGGCGACCCGTGGCACAGCGAGAGCAACGAGGTGCAGTTCGTGCACGCAGTCGGCTGGCGCGTCGCGATGCCCTCGAACGCGGAAGATGCCGCGGGCCTGCTGCGCGCGGCGTTGCGCGGCAACGATCCGACGATCTTCTTCGAGCACCGCGCGATGCTCGACGCCGCGTGGGCGCGCCGCCCGTGGCCGGGTGACGACTACGTCGTGCCGTTCGGCCGTGCGCGCCTCGTGCGGCCCGGCACCGAGGTCACGGTCGTGACATGGGGTGCGATGGTCGAGCGCAGCGAGCGGGCGGCCGTCGAGTCCGCGGTCGACGCCGAGGTGCTCGACCTGCGCACGTTGTCGCCCTGGGACCGCGACGCCGTGCTCGAGTCGGTGCGCCGCACGCGACGTTGCCTGATCGTGCACGAGGACACGATGACCGCTGGATTTGGCGCTGAAATCGCCGCGGTGCTCGCGCGAGATGCCTTCTACGACCTCGAGGCGCCCATCGAGCGCGTCGCGATGCCGGATGTGCCGAGCCCGCACAGCCCGCTGCTGCTCGACGCCGTGCTGCCGGACGTCGCCCGGATCGTCGCGGCGATCCGCGACGTGGCAGGCGCGTGATGGCGGCCCCCGTCGAAGTGCGCGCCCCCGCGGAAGAGACGTCAGGCGCACGCTCGCAGGTGCAGCGCTGGCTCAAGGCGCCGGGCGACATCGTGCAGGCCGACGAGCCGTTGCTGGAACTTGAGACCGACAAGGTCACCGTCGAGATCGCCGCGCCCGCGAGTGGCACGCTGCATGAAATCCTCAAGCCCGAGCAGGCTGACGTCGCGCCGGGCGACCTGCTCGCAACGATCACGATGTCCGGTGACGTTCCGGCCCACCGCCCGCCGCCCGTGTCGTCCGCGACGGCGTTGTCGACGGGCGGGCCGACACCGGATCGGGCGCGGTTGCCGGGGCGCGGCGCGCACGCCGCACCCAGTCCCGCGGTGCGCCGCCTGCTCGCCGAGCGCGGCCTCGTCGCGTCCGACGTGCGTGGCACCGGCAATGGCGGGCGCATCACCGTCGAGGACGTCCTCGCGGCGCCCGAACGGGCGCCGCCCGCGCCCGAGGCAGCGCCTGCGCCGGACGGCGGATCGCGCCTGCAGCCGCACAGCACGATGCGCCGGCGCATCGCGGAGCGCATGGTCGAGAGCCTGCGCATCGCGCCGCACGTGACCACGGTGTTCGAGGCGGACATGGCCGCGGTGCTCGCCCATCGGGCCCGCCACCGGGCGGACTTCGAGCGACGCGGCGCATCGCTGACGCTCACGGCCTACTTCCTGCAGGCCTGTGTCGCCGCGATCCGCGCGGTGCCGGAGGCAAACAGCCGCTGGACCGACAGCGCGCTCGAGATCCTTGACTCGATGCACATCGGGGTGGCCACCGCGCTCGGCGACCGGGGGCTCGTGGTGCCCGTCGTGCGCAACGTGCAATCGCTCGACCTGTACGGGATCGCGCGCGAGCTCGGTGCACTCGTGGCGCGGGCACGCGATGACGCGCTCACGCCCGCGGATGTACGCGGCGGGACTTTTTCGATATCGAATCATGGCGTGAGTGGCAGCCTGCTCGCGAGCCCGATCGTGATTCCCCAGCCGCAATCGGCCATCCTCGGGGTAGGCAAGCTCGAGAAGCGCGCGGTGGTCGTGTCGGACGGCGGGGAAGATCGCGTCGTCGTGCGGCCGCGCTGCCATGTGACGCTCACGATCGACCATCGGGTGATGGACGGCGAGCGCGCGAACCGCTTCCTCGCGGTACTGGTACGCGGACTCGAACAGGTATCCAATTGAGGGTGTGATGGCAACTGCCGAACTCGAACAGCGCTTTCAGGCCCGCATCGACGCGGATGAACGCATTGAGCCGAAGGACTGGATGCCGGACGCCTACCGGCGCGCACTCGTCCGGCAGATGTCGCAGCACGCGCATTCCGAGATCGTCGGCATGCTGCCCGAAGGCAACTGGATCACGCGTGCGCCCACGCTGAAGCGCAAGGCCATCCTGATGGCGAAGGTGCAGGACGAAGGCGGCCACGGCGCCTACCTGTATGGCGCGACCGAGACGCTCGGCGTGAGTCGCGCTGCGCTGATCGAAGAGCTGCTCACGGGCGCGGCGAGGTACTCGAGCATCTTCAACTACCCGACGCCGACCTGGGCCGACATCGGGGCGATCGGCTGGCTCGTCGACGGCGCGGCCATCATGAACCAGATCCCGCTGTGCCGCTGCTCCTACGGGCCCTATGCGCGCGCGATGGTGCGCATCTGCAAGGAAGAGAGTTTCCACCAGCGCCAGGGCTTCGACATCATGCTGGCGCTCGCGCGCGGCAGGGAGGCGCAACGACGCATGGCGCAGGGCGCGCTCGATCGCTGGTGGTGGCCGGCGCTCATGATGTTCGGGCCGCCCGACACCGAATCGAAACATTCGGCCCAGTCGATGCGCTGGAAGATCAAGCGTTTCACCAACGACGAACTGCGCGAGCGCTTCATCGAGTTCACGGTGCCGCAGGCGCAGTACCTCGGGCTCACGGTCCCGCAGGGGACTATCGACTGGAGCGAGTTCCACGAGGTGCTGCAGGGCAACGGCCCTTGCAACCACGAGCGTATCGAGGCGCGCCGCCGCGCGCACGAGGACGGCCGCTGGGTGCGCGAGGCCGCACTGGCGCATGCCGACAAACACCCTGCACGATTGCGCGAGGCCCAGCGATGACGATTCCCCGGGACTGGCCGTTGTACGAGGTGTTCATCCGCGCCCGCGGTGGCCTCGACCACAAGCACGTCGGCAGCATCCATGCGGTCGATGCGCGCATGGCGATCGAGCACGCGCGCGACGTCTACACGCGCCGCCAGGAGGGCGTCAGCATCTGGGTGGTGCGATCGGGCGATATCGTCGCGTCCGACCCCGCGGATGCGGACGCCTTCTTCGAGCCGGCACGCGACAAGGTCTACCGTCATCCCACGTTCTACGACATCCCGGACGAGGTGAAGACGCTGTGAACGCCGCGCCGGACAAGGGAGCGCATTTCAGCTACGTGCTGCGGCTGGCGGACGCGAACCTCGTGCTCGCGCAGCGCCTCGGCGAGTGGATCGGCCACGCACCGGCGCTGGAGGAAGACCTGGGGCTCGCGAACACCGCGCTCGATCTCCTCGGCCAGGCACGGCTGCTCCTGACGCACGCCGGGGCCATCGAGGGTCGTGGCCGCGATGAGGACGCCCTGGCGTACCTGCGGGAGGAGGGCGAGTTCCTGAACTTCGGGCTCGTCGAACAACCGAACGGCGATTTCGGCGACACGCTCGTGCGACAGTTCCTGTTCGATGCGTGGCAGGTGGCGCACTACGAACGACTCGTGCAGTCGGCCGACGGTCAACTCGCGGCCATCGCGGCCAGGGGTCTCAAGGAGGCACGTTATCACCTGCGTTTCAGCGCGAACTGGATCGTGCGCCTCGGTGACGGCACGGCCGAAAGCCATCGCCGGGTGCAGGCGTCCCTCGAGCGGCTGTGGCCGCATACGGCCGAGCTCTTCGACGCCGACGACATCGATCGCGGGATATACGCGGCAGGGGTTGGCGTGGACCTCGAAGCGGTCCGTGGTGATTGGGATCGACGGGTGGCGGCCACGCTCGCGGAGGCGACCCTCGATCGACCCGTAGATCGCCCGTGGCGCTGGTACGGCAAGCGCGGCGAACACGGTGAACATCTCGGGCGGCTGCTCGCGGTAATGCAGGTGCTGCAGCGGGCGCACCCGGGGGCACGCTGGTGAACGCCCTCATCGAGTCCGACGTGCGGCTGCGGCTCGCCGACGTGCCAGATCCGGAGATCCCGGTGGTCTCGGTCGTCGACCTCGGCCTCGTGCGCCACGTGCGCGTCGCCGAGGGTGGCGCCATCGAGGTTGGCTTGTCGCCCACCTACTCGGGATGCCCCGCCACGAGCTTCATCAAGGAGAGTGTCGAGGCCGCGCTGCGGCGGGGTGGCTACAGCGAGGTGCGCGTGGTCGACGTGCTGGCGCCGCCGTGGAGCACCGACTGGATCACCCCGGAAGGTCGCCGCAAGCTCCACGAGTTCGGCATCGCGCCGCCCGTCCCCGGGCCCGTGTGCTGCCCCCGATGTGGCTCGCAGGATACGGCGAGGCTGAGCGAGTTCGGGTCGACGCCGTGCAAGGCCCTCTATCGCTGCACCCGCTGCCTCGAGCCCTTCGATCACTTCAAGTGCCTCTGACCCGATGCTCAGGTTCCATCCGCTCAGGCTCAAGTCGAGGACACCCATCGCCGAGGATGCGGTCAGCCTTGCGTTCGAAGTGCCGGCCGCCCTGCGCGAGGAGTACCGGTTCCGCGCCGGCCAGCATCTCGCCGTGCGCCTCGGGGCGGGAGGCGAGGAGCGGCGCACCTATTCCATCGTGAGCCCGGAAGGCAGCACCGAACTGCGCATCGGCGTGCGCGAGCAGCCCGCAGGCCGCGTGTCGCCCTTCCTCGCACGCCGGCTCGCGATCGGCGAGTCGCTCGACGTGCTCACGCCGAACGGTAGTTTTCATCCGCAGTCGGAGCCGGGGCGCGGCGGAAGTTACGTTGCCTTTGCCGCCGGGAGCGGCGTCACGCCCGTGCTCTCGATCGCGACCACCCTGCTCGCGCGCGACGCGACGAGCCGCTTTGTCCTCTTTTATGGCAACCGCACGGCCGCGAGTACGATGTTCCTCGAGGACTGGATGGCGCTCAAGAATCGCCATCCGGCCCGCCTTGCGCTGCATTTCCTGATGAGTCGCGAACCGCAGGAAATCGAACTGCTGAACGGGCGCATCGACGCGGCGCGTGTCCGCGAGCTCGCGCGCGTGCTGTTCGACGCGCGCGAAGTCGACGAGTTCTTCCTGTGCGGACCCGGCTCGATGAACGACGACGTCGCGGGCGCCCTGCGCGGGCTCGGCGCAACGGGCAGGATGCACAGCGAGCACTTCGGCCTCGCTGCTGCGCCGTCCGCCGCCGTGGCCAAGCCGGTGGCGGCGGTCGTGGCCGGCGCGCAGGAGACGCAGGTCACCGTGTCGATGGACGGTCGCCGCCGTTCGTTCCACATGGCGCGGGGCGGCCCATCGGTGCTCGACGCAGCGGAGGTCGCGGGGCTCGACCTGCCGTATTCCTGCCGCGCGGGCGTCTGTTCGACCTGTCGCGCCAGGGTCCTCGCGGGTGAAGTCACGATGGACCAGAACCACGCGCTCGAGGACTGGGAGGTCGCCGAGGGCTTCGTGCTCTGCTGCCAGGCGCGGCCGGTATCCGCCGAACTCGAACTCACTTACGACGAATAGGGCCAGCCATGCCGTTCGAGACGATAGCTTTCCAGGTCGAGCGCGGCCTTGCGCGCCTCACGCTCAACCGGCCGGAGAAGCTCAACAGCTTCAACACGCTCATGCACGCGGAGGTGCGCGCAGCGCTCGCGCGCGTGATGCCGGAGGGCGGGCGCGTACTGGTGATCACCGGCGCGGGGCGCGCGTTCTGCGCCGGGCAGGACCTCGCGGACCGGGCGGTGGCGCCGGCTGGCGCGGCCGTCGATCTCGGCGAGTCGATCGAGCGCAACTACAAGCCGCTCGTGCTCACGCTGCGCGGCCTGCCGGTGCCGGTGATCGCCGCGGTCAACGGCGTCGCGGCCGGTGCAGGCGCCAACCTTGCGCTCGCCTGCGACCTCGTGGTTGCCGCGCGTTCCGCGAGTTTCATCCAGTCGTTCTGCAGACTCGGGCTCGTGCCGGATTCGGGCGGCACCTGGAGCCTGCCGCGGCTCGTGGGCCCGGCGCGTGCCATGGGGCTCGCGATGCTCGGTGAAAAGCTCGGTGCCGAGGAGGCCGCCCAGTGGGGACTCATCTGGCGTTGCGTGGACGATGCCGCCTTCCCGGATGCGATCGAGGCGCTCGCGACGCAACTCGCGTCGGCACCGACCCGCGGGCTCGCCCGCACGAAGCAGGCCCTGCACGAGTCCTGGGAACGATCGCTCGCGAGCCAGCTCGACGTCGAGCGCGACTACCAGGCAGAGCTCGGGCGCACGGCCGACTATGCGGAAGGCGTCGCCGCCTTCGTGGGCAAGCGTGCGCCCGTGTTCGTCGGCTGGTGAGGTGCCCATGAAACACGGGGCGCAGGAGCTGGCCGAATCGGGCATTCGCGCGATGTACGCCGAAGATCGAGTCTCCCAGGCGCTCGGCATGCAGGTCGCCGAGGTCCACCCGGGTGCAGCGCGGGTCACGATGGTCGTGAGGGCCGACATGGTCAACGGCCATCATGTCTGCCACGGGGGCGTCATTTTTGCGCTCGCCGACAGCGCCTTTGCCTTTGCCTGCAACTCGTACGGTGCCATGACGGTCGCCGCGGGGGCGACGATCGATTTCCTGCGACCCGTGAGGATTGGCGATCACCTCGTAGCCGTCGCCGTCGAGCGCTCGCAGGGGCGGCGCACGGGCGTCTACGACGTCACCGTGCAGAACCAGGCCGGGGAAACCGTGGCGCTCTTTCGCGGCCGCTCGCACAGGAGCGCCGCATGAGACTCGAGAGTTACGTGGCCGGCCGTTGGCACGCGGGCGACCGCGACCTGCAGTCGTTGAGGGACGCGACGACCGGGCAGGTCATCGCGGAAAGCTCGTCCGCGGGCATCGATTTCGCGGCCGTCCTGGCGCACGCGCGGGACGTGGGCGGGCCCGCGCTGCGCCGCCTCACGTTCCACGAGCGCGCCGGGCTGCTGAAAGCGCTCGCGAAGCACCTGTCGGAACTGAAGGAAGAGTTCTACACGCTCTCCTACGCGACGGGCGCGACGCGCGCCGACTCCTGGATCGACATCGATGGCGGCCTCGGCACGCTGTTCGCCTACGCGAGCCGCGGCGTGCGCGAACTGCCGAATGCGCACGTTTACCTGGACGGTGACGTCGAACCGCTGTCGAAGTCGGGCACGTTCGTCGGGCAGCACCTCTGCGTGCCGCGCGAAGGCGTGGCGCTGCACGTCAACGCGTTCAACTTCCCCGTCTGGGGCATGCTCGAAAAGCTCGCGCCCACGTTGCTCGCCGGGATGCCGGCGATCGTGAAGCCCGCCACCGCGACGTCCTACCTCACCGAGCTCGTGTTCCGTCGCATCATCGAGTCGGGCTTGCTGCCGGAAGGCGCGGTGCAGTTGATCTGCGGCAGCGTCGGGGACCTGCTCGCGCACCTGTCCGGCCAGGACGTGGTGTCGTTCACGGGTTCCGCCGCCACCGCGAACCTGCTGCGCGGCCATCCCGCCGTGCTGGGCAACGCCGTGCGTTTCATCGCCGAGACCGACTCGATCAATTCCTGCGTGCTCGGTGCGGATGCCGCGCCGGGCGAGCCGGAGTTCGAGGCTTTCGTGCGTGAAGTCGTGCGCGAAATGACCGCGAAGGCCGGCCAGAAGTGCACGGCCATCCGCAAGGCGCTGGTGCCCGCGGCCCGGCTCGGCGCCGCGATGGAAGCGATCGGCGCGGCGCTCGCGAAGGTCGTCGTGGGCGATCCACGCCGTGAGGACGTGCGCATGGGGCCGCTGGCCACGCAGGGCCAGCGCCGCGAGGTGCTGGCGCGCATCGCCGAACTGCGCCGTGAAGCCGATCTGGCCAGCGGCGCGGCGCTGGATCCCGTTGGCGCCGATGCGGGGCAGGGCGCCTTCGTCGCGCCCACGCTGCTCGTGGCGCGCGAGCCCCGCGCCGCGCAGCGTGTGCACACCGTGGAGGCCTTCGGACCGGTCTGCACACTGCTTCCCTACGGCTCGACGCAGGACGCCGTGGATCTTGCGCGCCGCGGCGAAGGCAGCCTCGTCTCGTCGGTGTTCTCGGCCGATGACGGGATCGCACGGGCGCTCGCGATCGGGCTCGCCCCCTATCACGGGCGCCTGTTGTTCGTGAACCGCGATTGCGCCCGCGACTCGACGGGCCACGGCTCGCCGCTGCCTGGCCTCGTGCACGGCGGGCCGGGCCGTGCCGGGGGCGGCGAGGAGATGGGCGGCCTGCGCGGGGTGATGCATTACCTGCAGCGCACGGCCGTGCAGGGCAGCCCCACGACGCTCGCTGCGATCACCGGGCGCTGGGTGCGCGGGGGCCGCGAAACCCGCACGGCCACGCATCCGTTTCGCCGCACGCTGCCCGAGCTCACGATCGGCGAGACGCTGCACTCGGCGGAACGCGAGGTCACGCTCGAGGACATCGAACGTTTCGCCCGCCTGAGCGGCGACACGTTCTACGCGCACATGGACGAAGCGGCCGCCCGGCGCAACCCGCTCTTCGGTGGCCGGGTGGCGCATGGTTATTTCCTCATTGCCGCAGCGGCCGGCCTGTTCGTCGACCCGCCGTACGGACCGGTGCTGGCGAACTACGGCCTCGATCGCCTGCGGTTCGCGAAGCCGGTGCGACCGGGCGACCGAATCAAGGTGCGCCTCACCTGCAAGGCGAAGTCGCAACGCGCGGGGAAGGACTACGGCGAGGTCACCTGGGACACGGAGATCACGAACCAGCACGGTGAAACCGTTGCGAGCTACGACGTGCTCACGATGGTGAGCGTGGAGCCCGTCGATGGCGATTGAACTTGGCGGCTACCGCACCCGCCATGCACCGCTCGAGTTCGCGGAGCCGGACCCGGCCGTGCTCGAGATCGTCATTCGCAAGGACGGTGCGCTGAATGCAGCGGACGAAGCCATGCACCGCGCGCTGGCACGCGTCTGGCTCGACATCGACGTCGATGACGCGGTGCGCGCCGTGCTCGTGCGTGGCGCGGGGGCGCATTTTTCATCGGGCGGCGACTTCGCGATGATCGAAAAGATGATCGCGGACGAGGCCACCTTGCTGCGGGTGTGGAAGGAGGCGAGCGACCTCGTCTACAACCTCATCGCCTGCTCGAAGCCGGTCGTCTCGGCGATTCGCGGCACCGCGGTCGGCGCCGGGCTTGCCGTGGCGTTGCTGGCCGACATCTCGGTGGCGGCCCGCGACGCGAAAATCCTCGATGGCCACACGCGGCTTGGGGTCGCCGCGGGCGACCATGCCGTGATCCTCTGGCCGCTGCTCTGCGGCCTCGCCAAGGCACGCTACTACCTGCTGACGAACCGGCCGCTCGACGGCGCGGAGGCCGAACGCATCGGGCTGGTGTCGCTGTGCGTCGACGACGGGAACGTGCATGGGGAGGCGCTCGGAATCGCACGTTCGCTCGCAGCGGGCAGCCCCACCGCGCTGCGCTGGACCAAGCACGCGCTGAATGGCTGGCTGCGCCGGGCCGGGCCCGGTTTCGATGCATCGCTCGCCCTGGAATTCCTCGGCTTTCGGCTCGCCGATGCCCGGGAAGGGCTGGCGGCGGTCAGGGCGAAGCGCCCCGCCGGATTTCACCGGGACTGAAGGCGCAGGGCGCTACCGGCGTTTCTTCTTCGCGCCCGGGCCGCTTTCGTCGCCGACGTCGTAATCCTCGAAGTCGCTCACCAGGTCCGCCGTGCGTTTCTCTTCGAGCAGGCGCTCGAGGCGACGCCACGCCGGGTCGCCGAGCTTCTGGCCCCGGCGCTTGGCGAGGTCGAGGTCCTTGATGACGCGGTCGAGATCGAGATCCTCGGCCGCGGCGCTGTCCTCTTCCTCTTCCTCGTCGTCGAACTCTTCCGACTCGGGCTTCTCGCTCATGGCGGCGGGAGATTTAGCGCGAATCGCGTCCGGGCGCAATGTCCGCGGTCACGGGGTCGACGGGCCGTCAGCGGATCAGCTGGTTCATCTCGAAAATGGGCAGCAGCATTGCAAACACGATGCCCATCACGAAGAGCCCCATCACGATGATCAGCAGCGGCCCCAGCAGGCCGACCAGGGCGCTCAGGATGCCGTCGAGCTCCCGTTCCTGGCTGATGGCCGCGCGTTCCAGCATGGTTTCCAGCTCGCCGCTGGACTCACCGCTCGAAATGAGGTGGATCGTCATCGGCGGGAACAGCTTGCTCTGGGCGAGCGAGCGGCCGATCGGGGCGCCCTCGCGCACCCGCTGCCCCGCATCGACGACAGCCGCCTTCATCGGGATGCTGGTCACGACCTCGCCCGCGATGCGCAGCGCCTCGAGCACCGGCACCGAGGCGGCCGTCAGGATGCTGAGGGTGCGGGTGAACCGCGCCGTGTTGAATCCCCGCACCAACCGCCCGATCAGCGGCAGCCGCAGCTGCAACGCGTGGTAGCGGCGGCGTGCCTCGGGGTTCCTGAGCCAGCGCATGAGCGCGACGATCGCCACCACGATGCCGGCGAGCAGCCACAAGCCCCATTCCTGCAGGAAACTGCTCACGCCGATCAGCATGCGCGTCATCAGGGGTAGTTGCGCCTTGCCGGTATCGAAGACCTCGATCACCTTCGGCACCACGTACACGAGCAGGCCGGTCACGATGCCGAAACACATGACCGTCAGCACGATCGGGTAGAGCATCGCGCCGAGTACCTTCTGGCGCGTGAGTTCGCGGCCCTCGGTGTAGTCGGCGAGCCGCTCGAGCACTTCGTCGAGGTGGCCAGACTGCTCGCCGGCCGACACGGTCGCCCGGTAGATTTCCGGGAACACGCGCGGAAACTCGGCAAAGCCGTTCGCGAGCGTGTGGCCCTCCATCACGCGCGAGCGCACGCCGAGGAGGATGCTCTGCACCCGCGGCTTCTCGGTCTGCTGGGAGACCGCGAGCAATGCTTCCTCGAGCGGCAGGCCCGCCTTCGTCAGGGTCGCGAGCTGGCGCGTGAGCAGCGCGAGGTCGGTGGCCGATGCGCCACGGGCGATGCCGAACCTGCGCTGGCGGCGCGCCTCTTCGCGCACCGCTTCGGTGACGGTGACCGGCAGCAGTTCGCGCTCGCGCAGCAGCTGGCGCACGTGCTTCGCGGTGTCGCCCTCGAGGACGCCTTTCTTCTCGCGTCCTGCCGCATCGAGCGCGACGTATTCGTAGGCGCCCATGTGCTCAGCGCGCTGCGCTGAGGGCGGCGGGCTGCGGGCCACGGGCAACGGGCCAGAACGCGAGCCTGCCCAGCTGGCCGGCGCTTCTGGCCCGTTGCCCGTCGCCCATTGCCCGTAGCGCTGGCTCAGTCCTCACGCGTCACCCTGAGGACTTCTTCCAACGTAGTCTCGCCTTTCAGCACCCGCGCACGGCCATCGTCGCGAATCGAGGGTGTCATCGTGCGGGCATAACGCTCGAGCTCGTGCTCGGCGACGCCGTCGTGGATCATCGTGCGCATCTGGTCGTCGACCATGATCATCTCGTAGATGCCGCTGCGGCCGCGGTAGCCGGCGCCGAGCTCGTTGCTCGGCCGATAGAGCACCGGCGCGTCGTCCGCCGGCCCGAGGTTCAGCAGGCGGCGTTCGTACTCGCCCGCCTGGAAGGGCTGCTTCGTCTCGGGGTTCAGCACGCGCACGAGGCGCTGCGCGACCACGCCGATGAGGCTCGAGGAGAGCAGGAACGGCTCGATGCCCATGTCGCGCAGGCGCGTGACGGCGCCCGCGGCGGTGTTCGTGTGCAACGTCGAGAGCACGAGGTGGCCGGTGAGGCTCGCCTGCACCGCGATCTGCGCGGTCTCGAGATCGCGGATCTCGCCGACGAGCACCACGTCGGGGTCCTGGCGCAGGATCGCGCGCAGGCCGCGTGCGAAGGTCATCTCGACCTTGGTGTTGACCTGGGTCTGGCCGATGCCATCGATGTAGTACTCGATCGGGTCCTCGACCGTCATGATGTTGCGCGTGTTGTCGTTCAGGCGCTCGAGCGCGGCATACAGCGAGGTCGTCTTGCCGGAGCCGGTGGGGCCGGTGACGAGCAGGATGCCGTGCGGCTTGTGGATGAGCTCGTCCATCAGCGCCTGCGTGGCCGGGTCCATGCCGAGCGAGTCGAGGTTCAGGCGCCCGGCCTGCTTGTCGAGGATACGCAGCACCACGCGCTCGCCGTGACCCGACGGGATCGTCGACACGCGCACGTCCACCGCGCGCCCGGCCACGCGCAGCGAGATGCGGCCGTCCTGCGGCAGTCGCTTCTCGGCGATGTCGAGCTTCGACATCACCTTGATGCGCGAGACGACGAGCGGCGCAACCGCGCGGCGCGACTGCAGCACTTCGCGCAGCACGCCATCGACCCGGAAACGGATCACGAGCCGGTTCTCGAACGGCTCGATGTGGATGTCCGACGCATTTTCCTTCACGGCCTGCGTGAGGAGCGCATTGATCAGGCGGATGATCGGGGCGTCGTCGTCGCTCTCGAGCAGGTCGGCCTGCTCGGGCAGGTCGAGTGCGAGGTGCGCGAGGTCGACGCTGCCGTCGAGCCCTTCGGCGGCCTGGATCGCGTCGGAGCCCGCCTCATAGGTGAGGCGCAGCAGCGTGTCGAACTCCTCGTCGCTCACCTTCGAGAGTCGCACGGGCATGCGCAGGTGACGGCGCACTTCCGCCACGGCGAGCGGCGTCACGTCACCGCGATGGGCGCAGTGTGCGACGCCGTCGGCCGTATGCCGCACGAGCACGCCGTGGCGCTTCGCGAACGCAAACGACAGGCGGCGCTCGGCTGGGCGCGCGAGGCCACCCGCTGGCGCGCCCGGGTTCATCGCGATTCCGGCGGCGGCGTCGTGGCGGGCGGCTCCGCCGGTTGCGCGGCGTCGGGCTTCGCGGTGTCGGGCTGCTCGACCCCGGGCTGCTGGGCTGGCGGTGGCGCGGGCTGTGGCAACGGCGGCAGCACGGCATTCTTCTGGCCCGGCAGCAGCGGCAGCACCTCGAATCGCGGACCGAGCTTGCGCTGTTCTTCGCGGATGAAGTTGTATTTCGAGTTCGTCTCGAACGAGGACTGCACGCCGTCGCGCAGGATCTTCGGCTGGATGAAGACCATCAGGTTGGTCTTGACCTTCGAGGCCTGGCGCACCTTGAAGAACTCGCCGATGAGGGGGATGCGGCCGAGCAGCGGCACGCGCTGCTCGCCGCGGCGGTCCTCTTCCTGGATGAGGCCGCCGAGCACGATGGTGCCGCCGTCCTCGACGAGCAGGCTCGTGTTGATCACGCGCTTGTTGGTGATGAGGTCGACCGCGCTCGCGGTGCTGGTCGAGAGGCTCGACGCCTCCTGCTCGATCTTGAGGATTACCGAATCGCCCTCGTTGATCTGCGGCGTGATCTTGAGGATGGTGCCGACTTCCTCGCGCTGGATCGTCTGGAAGGGGTTCACCGAACCGTTGTTGCCGCCGCTGCCGGTGTTCGTGTACTGCCCGGTGATGAAGGGCACTTCCTGCGCCACCTTGATCTGCGCTTCCTGGTTGTCGAGCGTCACGATCGAAGGCGTCGCGACGATATTGGTGTCGGCGTCGTTCCTGATCGCGCGCAGCACGGCGGCCCAGTTGGTGCCGGTGTCCTGCACCCGGCCGCCCCCGATGGTCGTGCCGAGGATGGCCTTCGGGTCGATGCTCGTCGGGTTGTCGATGCCCCGGATGATGTCGACGATGCTGCCGCCGGCGATCGGCTGCACGAAGCTGCCCACCAGGAAGTTGTCCTTCGAGCCGTCGACGGCCCAGTTGATGCCGAGTTCCGCCGTCTTGTCGGCGCGGACCTCGACGATCACGGCCTGCACCAGCACCTGCGCGCGGCGGATGTCGAGCTTGTCGACGATGGCCATGAGATTGCGCATCGTCTTGGGCGGGGCGGTGACCACGAGGGCGTTGTTGTCCGGGTCCGCCCAGATCGTCGTGCCGCGTTCGGCCTGCGCCGAAGGGCCCGCGGCGGCGGCGCCCGCGGCGCCCGGCGCGGCGGCGCCGACCCCGGTGAGCTGTTCCTTCAGCTTCGCGGCGATCTTCTCGGCGTCGGAATAGCGCAGGTAACGCACCTGCGTGTCGCCGCCGGATTCGAGCGGCGTGTCGAGGTGGGCGATCAGCGCTTTCACGCGCAGCCGCGCGGATTGCTCGCCACTCAGCAGCACGCTGTTGGTGCGGTCGTCCGCGACCAGCTTCAGGTTGGCGCCGCCGCCCTCGGCCGCCGCCGCGCCCTGCACGAGCTGGGCGACGACGCGTACTATTTCCGTGGCCGACGCATTCTGCATCGGGATCACTTCGATCTCGGCGTCCCCGCCCTGGTCGATGCGCCGGATGATGCGCACGATGCGGTTCACGTTGTTGGCGCGATCCGAAATGATCAGCATGTTCGAGGCGGGGTAGGCCGCCAGGTGCCCGTACTGCGGGATCAGCGGCCGCAGGATCGGCACCAGCTGGGCGGCGTTCACGTTCTTCACCGCGATCACCTGCGTCACGATCTCGTCGGAGGTGGAACTCACGCGGTCCGGCAAGTCGACGGACGGAAACTGCCTCGCGTTGGCATCGGGGATGATCTTGATGATGTCGCCGGTCTGCACGGCGACGAAGCCGTATACCTGCAGGATCGACAGGAACGCCTGGTAGAACGCATCGGGCGTCATCGGCGTGGTCGACAGCATGGTGACCTGCTGGCGGCCGACGCGCGGGTCGACGATGAAGTTCTTGCCGGTCGCCGCGCTCACCGCCTCGATGATCTGGGTGATGTCCGCGTCCTTGAAATTCGGCGTGATGCGCGGGCCTGCCGGTTGCTGCGCGGCGGCGATCGAGGCGATCGCCAGCAGCGCGCCGCAGGCGGCGAGGCGCAGGCGGCCGGGGCGCGCCAACGAGGTCCGGTGGTCGTTGTTGTGGGTCATTTCCGCCTGGTCTCCACTGCGCTAGTCGCCACGCTCGTCGGGGGGCTCGGCTGGCTCGTCCGCGCCGCTGTCGCCTGCGCCCAGCGCCGCGGCTGCGGGGTCGGGCTGGGCGGGCGCGGCGAGCTGTTCGGCTTCGTTCGCCACCTGCGCCATGTTGAGGGTGAGTTCCTGCTGCCGTCCGCTGCGCAGCACGGTCACGCGGGCCTCGGCGGCGCTGCCGAGCGTGCGGAAGATTTCCTGGCCGCGCGCGGGGTCGTCGAGGGGCGTGCCGTTGATCGCCGTGACGAGGTCGCCGGGGCGCAGGCCGAGCCGCGAGAACGCAGCCCGGTTGCGCCCGGGATAGACGCGGTAACCGCGCTGCTTGCCTTCGGCGAAGACCGGCTGCGGCCGCAGCACGTCGCCGATGACGCCGGGGTCGCGCTCGATCAGCTTCTGCATGCGATCGAGGATCTGGACGTCGGCGGCCTTCGGTAGCTGGGCGGGCAGGGCCGGCACGGGGGCCGCCGAGGCCACCGACGCCTGGTGCGGCAGCAACAGCGATTCGAGCGCGCCCGCCCGCTCGAGCACGACACGATCGGGATACACGGCGTGCAGCTTCGCGCCGCCCGGCACGGCGTCGCCCACCATCACGACCTTGGCGGCCGCGGCGCTTTCGCCGAGGATCGCGATGCCGGTGGACGGGTCGGAGTTTGCAATGACGCCCGCCAGCACGAGCGAGAGGCTGGTCTGCGGCGCATTGCTGGCGTCGCCGCTCGGGGTCACCAGGGCTTCGCCGAACAGGTGTGCGTTGATGAGCGTGCCGAGATCGAGCTGCGGCGGCGCCTGCACAGGGGTGCTCGCAACCGGCGCGTCGAGGTCGGCGCCGGCGAGATCCGTCACCGTGACGGCAACCTGCACGCCGAGCGCAATGCCGAGTCCCCACGTCGCAAGCTGGGGGCCGCGAGCGGCCAGCAGCCCTTTCCAGGCGTCTGGCGAGGGCAGGCCCTGCAGCACGGAGGTCGTCATCGGCCCAATCATACGGGGCTGTCGATGGCGCTCACAAGCGACTGTTTCGCCAAGAAATCGGGCGGCAGGGCAGGGGGTCCTTGTGTTGCCGTTCGGCGACCCCTATAAAAGGTCGAATGCCGGGCAATGAGCCGATCCAACCTGACCATGGCGTCGTCGTCGACGAAGCGGCGCCCAAGCTGAAACGACCGCCGATGTTTCAGGTCATATTGCTGAACGACGATTACACGCCGATGGAGTTCGTGGTGGAGGTGCTCGAGAAGTTCTTCGGCATGAACCGCCCGCAGGCGACCCGGGTGATGCTCGAGGTCCATATGAAGGGCAAGGGCGTGTGCGGCGTGTTCAGTTACGAAATCGCGGAGACGAAGGTCGCGCAGGTCACGACCTTCGCCCGCGATAGCCAGCACCCGCTGATGTGCACACTGGAGGAGACCTGATGCTGTCGTCCGAACTCGAACTCTGCCTGAACGAGGCCTTCCGCGAGGCGCGCGACGCCCGCCACGAGTTCCTGACGGTCGAGCATCTGCTCGCTTGCATCCTCGGGGCCGCGCGGGTGCGCGAAGTGCTGCGCGCCTGCGGCGCCGACCTCGAAAAACTGAAGGCCGAGCTGCAGGCGCACGTCTCCGAGGCAACCCCGCGGTTGCCCGAGGGCGACGATCGTGAGGTGCAGCCGACGCTCGGCTTCCAGCGAGTCCTGCAGCGCGCGGTGTTCCACGTGCAGTCGAGCGGCAAGAAGGAAGTCGGCGTCGCAAACGTGCTGGTGGCGATCTTCAGCGAAAAGCAGAGCCATGCCGTCTACCTGCTGAACCGCCAGGGCGTGAACCGGCTCGATGTCGTCAATTACGTCTCGCATGGACTGTCGAAGATCGCGGACGAAAAGACCGACAAGGATCCCGAGGCGGCCGATGGCGAGCGCGAGGCGGACGGCGGGGCGCTCGAGAAGTACACGACGAACCTCAATCGCCAGGCCGAAAGCGGCCGCATCGACCCGCTGATCGGCCGCCAGCTCGAGGTCGAGCGCACGATCGAGATCCTGTGCCGCCGCCGCAAGAACAACCCGCTGTACGTCGGCGAGGCTGGCGTCGGCAAGACAGCCATCGCCGAGGGGCTCGCGCGCCTCATCGTGGAGAAAAAGGTGCCCGACGTGCTGGCCGGCAGCACGATCCATGCGCTCGACATGGGCGCGCTGATCGCGGGCACCAAGTACCGGGGCGATTTCGAGAAGCGCCTGAAGGCCGTGATCGCCGAGCTGAAGAAGCAGCCGGGCGCGATCCTCTTCATCGACGAGATCCACACCGTGATCGGCGCGGGCGCGGCATCCGGTGGCGTGATGGACGCCTCGAACCTGATCAAGCCCGTCCTGACGAATGGCGAGATCCGCTGCATCGGCTCGACGACCTACCAGGAATTCCGTGGCATCTTCGAGAAGGACCACGCGCTCGCGCGGCGCTTCCAGAAGATCGATGTCGTCGAGCCGAGCGTCGCCGAGACGATCGACATCCTGCGGGGCCTGAAGGCGCGCTTCGAGGAGCACCACGCCGTCCGGTACACGGACGAGGCGCTGTGCGCCGCCGCGGAGCTCGCGGCACGCCACATCAATGAACGCCACATGCCCGACAAGGCGATCGACGTGGTCGACGAGGCGGGCGCGCGGCTGCGCCTGAAGCCGGCCGCGGAGCGCGAGGAAACGGTCGAAGTGCGGCACATCGAGGAAGTGGTGGCACGCATCGCGCGCATCCCGGCGAAGAACGTCTCGACCACCGACCGCGAGGTGCTGCGCAACCTCGAGCGCAACCTCAAGCTCGTGATCTTCGGGCAGGACCGGGCGATCGAGACCCTGTCCGCGGCGATCAAGATGGGCCGCTCGGGGCTCGGCGACCAGCGCAAGCCCACGGGCAGCTTCCTGTTCGCAGGCCCCACCGGGGTCGGCAAGACCGAGGTCACGCGCCAGCTCGCCATCGCGCTCGGCGTCGAATTCATCCGCTTCGACATGTCCGAATACATGGAGCGCCACACCGTCTCGCGCCTGATCGGCGCGCCGCCGGGTTATGTCGGCTTTGACCAGGGCGGGCTGCTGACCGAGACGATCACGAAGCATCCGCACTGCGTGCTGCTGCTCGACGAGGTCGAGAAGGCGCACCCGGATGTCTTCAACCTGCTGCTGCAGGTGATGGACCACGGCACGCTCACCGACAACAACGGCCGCAAGGCCGATTTCCGCCACGTCACCATCGTCATGACGACGAACGCCGGGGCGCAGGAAATGAACCGGCCGTCGATCGGGTTCACCCTGCAGGACAACGCGAGCGACGGGATGGAGGCCGTGCGGCGGCTCTTTTCACCCGAATTCCGCAACCGGCTCGACGCGATCATCCAGTTCGCGCCGCTCGATGCGCCGACGATCGAACGGGTCGTGGAAAAACTGCTGGTCGAGGTCGAGGCGCAGCTCGAGCAGAAGCGCGTGCTGCTCTCGATCGACGACGCCGCGCGCCGCTGGATCGCGCAGAAGGGCTACGACCCGAAGATGGGTGCACGGCCGATGGCGCGGGTGATCCAGGAGCACATCAAGCGCCCGCTCGCCGAGGAGCTGCTGTTCGGCAAGCTCGTGGACGGCGGCCAGGTGCGGGTCACGCTGGCGGCGGGCGGCGACGGGCTCGCGCTCGACTGCGCGCCAAACGAGGAGGTCGTGCCGGCGTAGCGGGGCGGTCAGCGGCCGCGGTAGACGATGCGGCCCTTGCTCAGGTCGTACGGGGTCAGCTCGACGGTGACCTGGTCGCCGGTGAGGATGCGGATGTAGTTCTTGCGCATCTTGCCCGAGATGTGCGCGGTCACCACGTGCCCGTTCTTGAGCTGCACCCGGAAAGTCGTGTTCGGCAAAGTCTCGACGACTTCGCCTTCCATCTGAATGGCATCTTCTTTGGACATGCGTGTTCCGTGACGAGGGCGCGCGGATTCTCCATAAATAGGGCCCTCAGGTCCAGTGCTGCGGTTTTTCCCCCGTACCGAGCCGGGCCAGGCAGGCCGTGAATTCCCGCCTCGGGAGCGGCCGGCTGCCGAGGCTGCGCAGGTGCGGGGAGGCGAGCTGGCAGTCGATCAGGCCGATGCCGCGCGCGCCGCTGGCCGCTACCAGCGTCGCGAGCGCGATCTTCGACGCGTCGCGCTCGCGCGAGAACATCGATTCGCCGAAGAACACGCCGCCGAGTGCCACGCCATAGAGGCCACCGACGATCGCGCCATCGCGCCGGGCCTCGATGCTGTGCGCGAGGCCGAGCGCATGCAGCGCGAGGTACGCGGCACGCATCTCCGGCGTGATCCACGTGCCGCCGCCGGCCTCGCGGGGTGCCGCGCAGGCATCGATGACTGCGGCGAAGTCGCTGTCGCAGGTGACGGTGACACCGCGATTGCGCAATGCCTTGTCGAGGCTGCGGCTGCGGCGAAACTCGGCGGGGAACAATACCTCGCGCGGGTCAGGCGACCACCAGAGCACCGGCTGGCCGGGCGAATACCACGGAAAGATGCCACGCCGGTAGGCCGCGAGCAGCCGCCGCGGCGTGAGATCGCCGCCGGCGGCGAGCAGTCCCGGCGGCTCGTCGAGCGCCTGTTCGGGGTCGGGAAACCAGTCGGGCCCGTCGGTGGGGGAGAGCCAGGTGATGCGTTTCATCCCGGCTGTTTCCCTCGAAACGGGACGTGCGCGCGCACGGCCTCGGCGTAGGCATCGACCGAGCGGCCTTCCCGCTCGAGGTAGTCGGCGATCGCCTCGCGAAACGGCACATCGAAGATCAGGTGCGCGGAGCGGGTCAGCGCCGGCTCGAAGCCGCGGGCGATCTTGTGCTCCCCTTGCGTGCCGGGCTCGAAGCGCGCGAGGCCCGCCTCGATGCAGTACTCGATGCCCTGGTGATAGCAGGTCTCGAAATGCAGGCTGTGGAAGTCGGCAGCCGCACCCCAGTAGCGGCCGTAGAGCGTGTCGGCGGAGCGAAAGAAAACGGCGCAGGCGACGAGGGTGCCTCGCCACAAGGCCGCCTTCACGATGAAGGCCGGCCCGAATTCTCGCGCCGCGTGCGTGAAGAACGCCCGTGTCAGGTAGGGCTCGTGGCCGTGGCGCAGGAACGTATCGCGATGCAGGGCATACACCGCGTCGAGCCGGCTGTCATCGAGTCGCGCTTCCGTCCAGGTTTCGAACCCGATGCCCATCTCGGCGACGCGCCGGCGTTCGCGTCGCGCCTTCTTGCGCTTCTCGGCGGTGAAGCTCGCCAGATAGTGATCGAACGACGCGTAGCCCCGGTTGTACCAGTGGAACTGGCAGTCGCGGCGCTGCAGCCAGCCTGCCGCCGCGAGGGTCGCGGCGTCGGCTTCTTGCGGAAAGAGTACGTGCACGGAGGAGGCGCCGCGTTCCCGCGCCAGGCCCTCGAGTTCCGCGATCAGCCGGGGCGCGACGCTCGCGCGGTCGAGGTCGTGGCGCACGAGCAGGCGCGGGCCGGACGCGGGCGTGAAGGGCGCGGCCACGACGAGCTTGGGGTAGTACTCGCGCCCGCTGCGCACGTAGGCCTGCGCCCAGGCGAAGTCGAACACGAACTCGCCGAACGAGTGATGCTTCAGGTAGGCGGGGGCAGCGGCCGCGAGACCGCGGTCATCGGCGAGCAGCAGGTGCGCGCCTTCCCATCCCGTGCCCGCGCCGACGCAGCCCGTGCGCTCGAGTCCCGCGAGGAAGGCGTGGCGCATGAACGGCTCGCCCCCGGGCACCAGCGCGTCCCACTCGCGTGCCGCGAGTGATCCGATTTCGGCGGCGACGCGGCGCTCCATCGCCCCGTTCAGTCGCCCGGTGAGTCGAAACGCTCGAGGTATTTGTCCGCGTCGAGCGCGGCCATGCAGCCCGAACCGGCCGACGTGATCGCCTGGCGATATACGTGGTCGGCGACGTCGCCCGCGGCGAACACACCCTCGACACTCGTGGCCGTCGCATCGCCATTGCGGCCGCCCTTCACGCCGATGTAACCGCCTTCCATGGCGACCTGGCCGCTGAAGATCCCGGTGTTCGGCGAATGCCCGATCGCGATGAAGGCACCGGTGACATCGAGCCGGCGCGTCGCACCGCCACGGGTGGGGACGATCTCGACGCCGTTGACGCCCTGTGCGTCGCCGACGATTTCGCGCACTTCATGATCCCACACGATCTCGACTTTGCCCGCGCGCTCGCGTTCGAACAGGCGGTCCTGGAGTATTTTCTCGGCGCGCAGCTTGTCGCGCCGGTGCACGAGCGTCACGTGCGAGGCGAGGTTGGCGAGGTAGAGCGCCTCCTCGACGGCCGTGTTGCCGCCGCCAATCACGGCGACGCGCTGGCCGCGGAAGAAGAACCCGTCGCAGGTCGCGCAGGCGGATACGCCGCGACCGCGGAAGGTTTCTTCGGAGGGCAAACCGAGGTAACGCGCCGAAGCGCCCGTCGCGATGATCAGCGCGTCGCAACTGTAACGGCCGCGTTCGCCGGTGAGCACGAAGGGACGCTGCGACAGGTCGGCCGCCTGGATGTGATCGGCCACG
The DNA here is from genome assembly GCA_050185195.1 of Steroidobacteraceae bacterium. Lineage (GTDB taxonomy): Bacteria > Pseudomonadota > Gammaproteobacteria > Steroidobacterales > Steroidobacteraceae > CADEFQ01. The sequence goes on from JBFWZQ010000013.1 coordinate 57,504, forward strand.
ATCTCGGTGGCAAATCGTTCGGCGTGCTGCTTCATGCGCTCCATCAGCGCGGGGCCCTGCAGGCCTTCGACATCGCCGGGCCAGTTGTCGACGTCGGTCGTCGTCATCAGCTGCCCGCCTTGTTCGAGGCCGGTGATCAGCATCGGTTTGCGGTTGGCGCGGGCGGCGTAGACGGCGGCGCTGTAGCCGGCAGGGCCGGAGCCCAGGATGATCAGGGGGCGATGCGTGGGAGTGCTCATGTATAATTGCTTTGCGTCAGGCGAGTGGATTCTCGGCGTCGCTACGCCGTTTCCGATGGGCAGCGGAGTGTACCGTATCCGCGTTGCCGATCGCCTATCTTCCATTTAAAATCAAACGATTGTCGATGAATTTTCATTAGGATTCTTGATTTGGCCGACGCCCGTTCCACCCGCCAGCCCACGCGCTTCACCGCGGCCGTTTCGCGCGGGTTGCGCGAGAGCGCGGTCATCGTCGTCGCGGCGCTCGCGCTCGTGCTGCTCACGGCGCTCGCCACCTACAGCCCGAGCGACCCCGGCTTCTCGTACACCGGTAGCGGCGCCGTGCAGAACCGGATCGGGCCCTTCGGCGCGTGGCTCGCGGATGTCCTCTTTTTCCTGTTCGGGCGTCCGGCGTTCCTGTTTCCGCTGATGCTCTGTGCGGCGGCCGTCGCGTTGCACCGTGCATCGCGTGACGTGGAAACGGGCTCGCGCGCCAATTCCGCGGTGCGCGCCTGCGGCTTCCTGCTCGTGCTCGTGACGAGTTGTGCGCTCGCGACGCTGCACTGGGCGCCGCGCGCGTTGCCGCAGACGGCGGGCGGCGTGCTCGGCAGCCTCGTCGGGGGCGGGCTGGGATCGGCGCTCGGCCTGCTCGGCTCGACGCTCGCGCTGCTCGCGCTCTTCATGGCGGGCGCTTCGCTCGCCTTCGGGGTTTCGTGGTTCACGATCATGGACCGCATCGGTGCGGCGGCCTGGGGCGCGATCGGCTGGATCCGTGCGCGCGGCCAGGCGGCGCGCGATGCCGCCGAGGGGCGCGAGCGCAAGCAGGCGCGCAAGGAAACGATCGAGACCGATCAAAAGAAGGCGGCGCTGCGCGTCAAGCCGCGCATCGAACAGCCGGCGGCCCGCGTCGAGAAGAGCGAGCGTGTCGAGAAGGAACGCCAGGTGCCGCTCTTCGAGCCGGCCAAGGCGGGCGAGCTGCCGCCGCTGAACCTGCTCGACGATCCGCCGCAGCAGGGCGAGTCCTATTCGCCCGAAGCGCTCGAGGCGATGTCGCGACTCGTGGAACTCAAGCTCAAGGACTTCGGCGTCGAAGTCGAGGTCGTGGCGGTGCAGCCCGGCCCGGTGGTCACGCGCTTCGAGCTGCGGCCGGCGCCCGGCGTCAAGGTGAGCCAGATCTCGAGCCTCGCCAAGGATCTCGCGCGCGCGCTGTCGGCGATCAGCGTGCGCGTGGTCGAGGTGATTCCCGGCAAGTCGGTCATGGGCCTCGAGATCCCGAACGAGAAGCGCGAACTCGTCACGCTCGGCGAGATCATCAAGTCGAAGGCCTACGACGAACTCGCCTCGCCGCTCGCGCTCGCGCTCGGCAAGGACATCGGCGGGCAGGCGGTGGTCGCCGACCTCGCGCGCATGCCGCACCTGCTGATCGCGGGCACCACCGGCTCGGGCAAATCGGTCGCGATCAACGCGATGGTGCTGTCGCTGCTCTACAAGTCGACGGCCGAACACGTGCGGCTCGTGATGATCGACCCGAAGATGCTCGAGCTGTCGGTCTACGAGGGTATTCCGCACCTGCTCGCGCCGGTCGTGACCGACATGAAGCAGGCGGCGAATGCGCTGCGCTGGTCGGTGGCGGAAATGGAGCGCCGCTACCAGCTGATGGCGGCGCTCGGCGTGCGCAACATCGCGGGCTTCAACAAGCGCGTGAAGGAAGCGACCGACGCCGGCAAGCCGATCCGCGATCCGGTGATGACCGCCCGGGCAGCCAACGATCCGACGATCGACCAGAGCCAGATCCAGGACCTGGTCCCGCTGCCCTACATCGTCGTCATCATCGACGAGCTGGCCGACCTGATGCTGATCGTCGGCAAGAAGGTCGAGGAGCTGATCACGCGCCTCGCGCAGAAGGCGCGCGCCTCGGGCATCCATCTCGTGCTCGCGACGCAGCGGCCGTCGGTAGACGTGATCACGGGACTCATCAAGGCGAACATTCCGTGCCGCATCGCCTTCCAGGTTTCCGCCAAGGTCGATTCGCGCACGATCCTCGACCAGAGCGGCGCCGAATCGCTGTTGGGCCACGGTGACATGCTCTATCTGCCCTCGGGCACCGCGCTGCCGACCCGTGTCCACGGCGCGTTCGTGTCCGACCAGGAAGTACAGCGTGTCGTCGAGGCGCTGAAGAAGAGCGCACCGCCGGTGTACGTCGACGAGGTGCTGTCGGGCCCGAGTGCGCCGATCCCGGGCCTGCCGGGCGAGGAGGGCGAGGGTGAGGGCGGCAACGGCGACGCCGAGGCCGACCCGCTCTACGACGAGGCGGTGAAGATCGTCACCACCGAGAGGAAGCCCTCGATCTCCTACGTGCAGCGACGGCTCAAGATCGGTTACAACCGCGCCGCACGCCTGCTCGAGGCGATGGAGACGGCGGGCATCGTCGGTCCGCTGCAATCGAACGGCGCGCGCGAAGTCCTCGCGCCCGCGCCCCCGGAGGGTTGATGCGCGCACTCCTGCTCGGTTGCGTGGGCCTCGCGCTCACGCTAGGCGGGCCGCGGTCCATGGCGGCGAATGCGCCGTCGACGGCGCTCGACCGCTTTCTCGCGGGCCTCACGACGCTGCGCGCCGGGTTCACGCAGCGTGTGGTCGATGCGCGCGGGGTCACCGTGCAGGAAGCCGAGGGCCGGCTCGTGGTGCGCCGTCCAGGACGCTTCCGCTGGGAAGTGCGGCCGGTGGGAGCCGAGGGCGGCCAGGTGCTGGTGGCCGACGGCCGCAATCTCTGGTTCTTCGATCGCGACCTCGAGCAGGCGACGGTCAAGCCGGCCGACGCCACGCTGACGGCAACGCCTGCCATGTTGCTCTCGGGCGCAGGCGATATCCGTGCCGCATTCGACGTGCAGGCGCTGCCGCGCGCCGGCGGCCTCGACTGGGTGCAGGTCACGCCGCGTGCGAACGACGCCGACTTCGTCGACGCGAAACTGGGATTCGCCGGCCGCGAACTGCGGCGCATGGACCTGCGCGACAAGCTCGGCCAGTCCGTGAAGCTGGTGTTCGGCAAGGTCACGCGCAACGGCGCGGTGGATGAATCGGAAGTGCAGTTCACGCCGCCGCCCGGCACCGACGTGATCGGCACGCCGCTGCCTTGAGACGCATGCATCCCTTGCGCTATCGAACGTGGTGGATTGCCGGCGGCATCCTGCTGGCACTCGCCATCGTGGTGGCCTCGCTCGCGCCGCCCGCGGACCTGCCGAAAGTGCAGCTGTGGGACAAGTTCGAGCACGCGTTCGCCTTCTTCGTGCTCGCGGCCTGGTTTGGCGGCGTGCTGCGGCCCGATCGTTACCGGTGGCTCGCGCTCGCGCTCGTCGCGTTCGGCGTTGCGATCGAACTGGCGCAGGGCGCCATGGGACTAGGGCGAACGGCCGAACTGCGCGACGTGCTGGCGGACGCATCGGGCATCGTGATCGGCGTGGCCGCGGCGCGGCTCATCGGCGCGGACGGCTGGATGCGCCGCGTGGAACGCTTCCTCGGCGTCGCGGTACCCGCGGCCGACTGACGCAGGATGGCTGCTCCGTCCCCTGTCCTCGTGCGGCCGCTCGCGGATCGCATGCGGCCGCGTTCGCTCGAGGAAGTGGCCGGGCAGGCGCATCTCCTCGCGCCCGGCAAGCCGCTGCGCCAGGCGCTCGAGGGCGGCCAGCTCCACTCGCTCATCCTCTGGGGGCCGCCGGGCACTGGCAAGACCACTCTCGCGCGCCTCATCGCGCAGCGCGCCGATGCGGAGTTCATCGCGCTGTCGGCGGTGCTCGCGGGCGTGAAGGATGTGCGGGCGGCGGTGGAGCAGGCGAAGGCAGCGCGGGCGTTGTCCGGTCGCGCGACGGTGCTCTTCCTCGACGAGGTGCACCGTTTCAACAAGGCGCAGCAGGACACCTTCCTGCCTTTCCTCGAGGACGGCACGCTCACCTTCATCGGCGCGACGACCGAGAATCCATCCTTCGAGGTCGTGGGCGCGCTGCTTTCCCGGGCGCGTGTCTACGTGCTGAAGCCGCTGCAACCCGAGGCCATCGCGCAAATGCTGCGCACGGCACTCGCGGACGGGGAGCGGGGCCTCGGCGCCGAAGCGCTGGCGATCGAGGCAGACGCCCTCTCGCTACTGTCACAGGCGGCCGACGGCGATGCGCGCCGCGGCCTCAACATGCTCGAACTGGCGGCCAGCCTTGCGCAGGATGGCCGCATCACCCTGGCCGCGGCCCGCGACGTCGCGAGCGGCGGACGGCGTCGTTACGACAAGGGCGGCGAGCAGTTCTACGACCAGATTTCGGCCCTGCACAAGGCGGTGCGCGGCACCGATCCGGACGCGGCGCTCTACTGGCTCTGCCGCATGCTCGACGGCGGTTGCGATCCGCTCTATGTCGCGCGCCGGGCGCTGCGCATGGCGGTCGAGGATGTCGGGCTCGCCGATCCGCGCGCGATCGCCATCGCTCGTGACGCCTGGGATACGTATGACCGCCTCGGCAGCCCGGAGGGCGATCTCGCGATCGCGACGGCGATCGTCTATCTCGCCTGCGCGCCGAAGAGCAATGCCGTCTACGTCGCGATGGGCGAGGCGAAGGCGGATGTCGAGGCATACGGCACGCTCGACGTGCCGCTGCGCCTGCGCAACGCGCCCACGCGGCTGATGAAGCAACTCGACTACGGCAAGGGTTACCGCTACGCGCACGACGAGCCCGGCGCGTTCGCCGCCGGCGAGCGATACCTGCCCGACGAATTGCCCGATCGCCGATACTATCGGCCCGTGCCGCGCGGCCTCGAGATCAAGATTGGCGAGGCGCTCGCGCGCTTGCGCAAGACCCCGTCCGGCTGACCCGGATTCCAGGAGATCCCGTGCTCGACCCGAAGCTGCTACGTACCGATGCCGATGCCGTTGCGCGCAACCTCGCGCGGCGGGGCTACACGCTCGACGTGGCGTTCTTTCGCACGCTCGAGGATCGGCGCAAGGCCCTGCAGGTCGAGGCCGACCGGCTGCGTGCCGAGCGCAACAACCATTCGAAATCGGTCGGCGCCGCGAAGGGGCGCGGCGAGGACATTGCGCCGCTGATGGCGCGCGGCGAAGCGCTCGCGGCCGATGTCGCGCGCATCGATGGCGAGCTCACCGTCGTGCAGGACGAACTCGACCGATGGTTGCTTGGCATTCCGAACCTGCTCGACGCCGCGGTGCCCGATGGCGCCGACGAATCCGCCAACGTCGAGATGCGGCGGGTCGGCGAGCCGCGGCGCTACGCCTTCGAGCCGAAGGACCATGTCGCGGTGGGCGACGGGCTCGACGGCTTCGATTTCGACGCCGCCGGCCGCATCGCAGGGGCACGCTTTGCCGTGATGCGCGGCGGCGTGGCGCGGCTGCATCGCGCGCTCACGCAGTTCATGCTCGACCTGCACACTCGCGAGCACGGCTACACCGAGGTGTATGTGCCGTACCTCGTGTCGCGTGCCACGTTGACCGGCACGGGCCAGTTGCCGAAGTTCGAGCAGGACCTGTTCGCCGTGCCGCACGACCCGGACCTGTTCCTGATCCCCACGGCCGAGGTGCCGGTGACGAACCTCGTGCGCGACTGCATCCTCGCCGCCGATCGCCTGCCGCTGCGCTTCGTTGCCCACACGCCCTGTTTTCGCTCGGAAGCCGGTGCCCACGGCAAGGACACGCGTGGCCTCATCCGCCAGCACCAGTTCGACAAGGTGGAACTCGTACAGGTCGTGCGGCCCGCCGATTCCGCGCAGGCGCTGGAGGAACTCACGTCGCACGCGGAGGCCGTGCTCGCGGCACTCGAACTGCCGTATCGCGTCGTGGCGCTGTGCGCCGGCGACATCGGCTTCGGGAGTGCGAGGACTTACGACCTCGAAGTCTGGCTGCCCGGGCAGGGCAAGTACCGCGAGATTTCCTCCTGCAGCAATTGCGAGTCGTTCCAGGCGCGGCGCATGCTCGCGCGCTGGCGCAATCCGGACTCGGGCAAGCCCGAACCCGTGCACACGCTCAACGGCTCGGGGGTCGCCGTCGGCCGCGCGCTCGTCGCGGTGCTCGAGAACTTCCAGCGCGAGGACGGCAGCGTCACGATCCCCGATGCGCTGCGGCCCTACATGGGCGGCCTGAAGGAGCTGCGATGAGCGTCGATCTCGGCAAACTGATCCTGCGGGCGATGCTCGGCATCCTGATCCTCCTGCATGGCATCGCGAAACTGCGGGGCGGTATCGACTTCATCACCCACAGCGTGACGGCGGCCGGCCTGCCTGGCTGGTTTGCGTACGCGGTCTACGCCGGTGAGGTGCTGGCGCCCCTCCTCGTGATCGCGGGCTGGCATGCCCGCATCGGCGCGGCCCTCATCGCGGTCAACATGTTGTTCGCGTTCGGACTCGTGCACCAGGGTGAGCTTTTTTCCCTGGCGAAGAGCGGCGGCTGGGCACTCGAGCTGCAGGGCATGTTCCTTGCCGGCGCGCTCGGCGTTGCGCTGATCGGCCCGGGACGCTACAGCCTGAACGGCCGGTAGCCGATTGACAAAAAGAGAATGATCGTTCATTCTTCGGGCCTTCCCGGTCGCTTGTCCCGAGGCTCACATGTTCGGTCGATTCCCTGTTCGCGCCGTCCTGGTTTCACTGCTGGCAGGCGCCGTGCTGGCCGCGTGCGGCGGCGACCAGGCGCCGCCGGCGCCGGCGGCGCAGCCCGTCACGGTCGTCACGCTGAAGGCCGAGCCCGTCACGCTGACGCGTGAGCTGCCCGCGCGCACCAACGCCTACCTGATCGCTGAAGTGCGACCGCAGGTCAGCGGCATCGTCAAGCAGCGCCTGTTCAAGGAAGGCGGCACGGTGAAGGCCGGCCAGCCGCTCTACCAGCTCGACGATTCGACCTACCAGGCCGACGTGGCCAGCGCGCGCGCGTCGCTCGCCCGGGCCGAGGCGACCCTCAACTCGGCGCGGCTCAATGCGGCGCGCTCGGCTGAACTGGCGAAAGTCGATGCCGTCAGCCAGCAGGACCACGAGAACGCGACCGCGGCGCTGCTGCAGGCCGAGGCCGACGTGAAGCTCGCCCAGGCGAACGTGCGTTCGAGCGGCATCCTGCTCGACTACGCGCGGATCGCCTCGCCGATCAGCGGGCGCATCGGCAAGTCATCGGTCACGCAGGGCGCGCTCGTCACGGCGAACCAGGCCGCGCCGCTCGCGACGGTGCAGCAGCTCGACCCCGTCTACGTCGACGCCACGGCCTCGAGCACCGAGCTGCTGGCGCTGCGCCGCGAACTCGCCGCGGGCACGCTCACGAGCGCGGCGCGCACCGTGCCCGTGTCGATCGTGCTCGAGGACGGCAGCACCTACCGCCACGGCGGCAAGCTCACCTTCGCCGATGTCACCGTCGATCCGACGACCGGCACGTTCCTGCTGCGCGTACTCGTGCCGAACACCGAGCAGCTGTTGCTGCCCGGCATGTACGTGCGCGCGGTGTTCAGCATCGGCGTGCGCGAGAACGGCGTACTCGTGCCGCAGCAGGGCATTGCACGCGACCCGAAGGGTCGCACGACGGCAATGGTCGTCGGCCAGGACGGCAAGGCGGAACTGCGCGAGGTGCAGGTCTCGCGCACGATCGGCGACAGGTGGCTGGTCGACGGCGGGCTCGCGGCGGGCGATCGCGTGATCGTCGAAGGCCTGCAGAAGATACGCCCCGGGTCGCCCGTGCAGGCGACCGAAGCGAAGGGCTGAGGCCATGGCACGGTTCTTCATCGACCGCCCGATTTTCGCGTGGGTGATCGCGATCATCATCATGGTCGCGGGTGCGCTGTCGATCACCCGCCTCGGCATCGAGCGCTATCCGTCGATCGCGCCGCCCGCCATCACGGTGAACGCGACCTACCCGGGCGCCTCGGCGAAAGTCGTCGAGGATTCGGTGACGCAGATCATCGAGCAGAACATGAAGGGCCTCGACGGGCTCCTCTACATGTCGGCGACCAGCGAGTCGAACGGCCGGGCGGCCGTCACGCTGACCTTCGACAACGCGACCGACCCCGATATCGCGCAGGTGCAGGTGCAGAACAAGCTGCAGCTCGCGATGCCGCTGCTGCCGCAGGAAGTGCAACGGCAGGGCGTGGTGGTCACCAAGGGCCGCGCGGGCTTCCTGATGGTGCTCGCCTTCATCTCGACCGACGGCACGATGGACCGGGTCGATATCGCCGACTACGTGTCCTCGAACCTCGCCGATACGATCAGCCGCGTGCCGGGCGTCGGCAGCCTGCAGGTGTTCGGCTCGAAGTACTCGATGCGGATCTGGCTGGATCCGAACAAGCTCTATACCTACCGGCTCGCCATCAAGGACGTGGTCTCCGCCATCCAGGCGCAGAACGCACAGGTTGCGGTCGGCCAGGTCGGCGGCACCCCGGCGATCGAGGGCCAGCAGCTGAATGCGACCATCTCGGCGCAGGATCGCTTGCAGACACCCGAGCAGTTTCGCCAGATCGTCGTGCGCAGCAACCCCGACGGCGCCGAACTCAAGCTCGGCGACATCGCGCGCGTCGAGATGGGCTCGGAGAACTACGAATTCGTCACGCGCTACAACGGCAAGCCCGCCACCGGCGTCGCGGTCTCGCTGGCCACCGGCGCCAACGCACTCGATACGGCCCGGGGCGTCAACGAGGCGCTCAAGGCGCTGCAGCCGTTCTTCCCGCCGGGCCTGGCCGCGACCGAGGCCTTCGATACGACCCCGTTCGTGCGCATCTCGATCATCGGCGTGGTCGAAACGCTGCTCGAAGCGGTGGCCCTCGTGTTCCTCGTCATGTTCCTCTTCCTGCAGAACCTGCGCGCGACCCTCATCCCGACGATCGCTGTGCCGGTGGTGCTGCTCGGCACCTTCGCGGCGCTCGCGGCGCTCGGTTTCTCGATCAACATGCTGACGATGTTCGCGATGGTGCTCGCGATCGGTCTCCTCGTGGACGATGCGATCGTGGTCGTCGAGAACGTCGAGCGCCTGATGTCGGAGGAGGGCCTCTCGCCGCTCGAGGCGACGCGCAAGTCGATGGACCAGATCACCGGCGCGCTGGTCGGCATCGCGATGGTGCTGTCGGCTGTGTTCGTGCCGATGGCGTTCCTGGGCGGCGCCACCGGCGTCATCTACCGCCAGTTCACCGCCACGATCGTGGCGGCGATGGGGCTTTCCGTGCTGATCGCGATCGTGCTCACGCCGGCGCTCTGCGCGACCATGCTGAAGCCGGTGGAGCGTGGCCACGGCTACACGGACCGGGGCTTCTTCGGCTGGTTCAACCGCAACTTCCGGCGCGCGAGCGAAGGGGTCGAGGGCAGCGTGCGCTCGATCCTCTCGCGCAGCGGGCGCTACATGGCGGTGTTCGCGGCGCTGGTCGTGCTGATGGGCGTGTTGTTCGTGCGCCTGCCGAGCTCGTTCCTGCCCGACGAGGACCAGGGCGTGCTCTTCTCGCAGGTGATCGCGCCAGTCGGCGCGACGCAGCAGCGCACCCTCGAATCGATGGCGAAGCTCGAACAGCACTTCCTCGAGGACGAGAAGGCCACCGTCGATTCGGTGTTCACAGTGCAGGGTTTCAGTTTCGGTGGCAGCGGCCAGAACAACGGCATGGCCTTCGTGAAGCTGAAGGACTGGGACGAACGCCCGGGCGAAGAGCTGAGCGCGAAGGCTGTGGCCCAGCGCGGCATGATGGCGCTGAGTCGCATCAAGGACGCGTTCGCCTTCTCGTTCGCGCCACCGGCGATGCCGGAACTCGGCACGGCGTCGGGTTTCGCGTTCTTCCTCAAGGACAACAGCGGCCGGGGCCATGAGGCCCTCGTCGCGGCGCGCAACCAGTTCCTGGGCGCGGCGGGGCAGAGCAAGCTGCTCGCGAACGTGCGCCCGAACGGCCAGGAAGACACGCCGCAACTGCGTGTCGTCGTCGATATCGAGAAGGCGGGCGCGCTCGGCCTTGCGATCGCCGACATCAACCAGACGCTGAGTACCGCCTGGGGCGGGCAGTATGTCGACGACTTCCTCGATCGCGGTCGCGTCAAGCGCGTCTACGTGCAGTCCGACGCGCCCTACCGCATGGTGCCCGAGAACTTCAAGCTCTGGGCGGTGCGCAATAACGTGGGCGAAATGGTGCCGTTCCCGGCCTTCGCGAGCGTGCACTGGGAGTACGGTTCGCCCCGGCTCGAGCGCTACAACGGCGTGCCCGCCGTCGAGATCAACGGCGAAGGTGCGCCGGGCGTGAGCACCGGCGACGCGATGGCCGAGGTCGAACGCCTGGTCGCGCAGTTACCCTCCGGGTTCGGCCTCGAGTGGACGGGGCTTTCCTACCAGGAACGGCAGGCCGGCGCGCAGACGCCGCTGCTCTACTCACTGTCGCTGCTGATGGTGTTCCTGTGCCTCGCGGCGCTCTACGAGAGCTGGTCGGTGCCGACAGCCGTGCTGCTCGTCGCCCCGCTCGGCATCCTCGGCGCAGTGCTCGCCAATACCCTGCGCGGCATGGAACGCGACGTGTACTTCCAGGTCGCCATGCTGACCACCGTGGGCCTCTCGAGCAAGAACGCGATCCTGATCGTGGAGTTTGCCAAGGCGAACTACGAGGCCGGCATGGACCTGATCGCCGCGACCCTGCAGGCGGTGCGGGACCGGTTGCGGCCGATCCTGATGACTTCGCTCGCCTTCGGGCTCGGCGTGCTGCCGCTCGCGATCGCGACCGGCGCCGGTTCGGGCGCGCAGCGCGCGATCGGCACCGGAGTGGTCGGCGGCATGATCGTCGGCACCTTCCTCGGCCTGTTCTTCATCCCGCTGTTCTACGTGCTGGTGCAGCGTCTGTTCGGAGGCAAACGCCATGCGCAGGCGTGAGATGCGAATCGTGGTGACGATCATGGCGGCGATGCTGCTTGCCGGCTGCGGCCTGCTCGTGCCAAAGCTGCCCGCCGGGCAGCCCGGCATTCCCGCCGAATGGCCCTTGCCGCCGACGACGGGTGCGGGTGTCGACCTGCCGTCAGCGTCGCAGGCATCTGACGCTGGCGCAGCGGCCACGACGGTGGCGACCGCCGACGTCGGCTGGCGGGATTTCTTCGTCGACCCGAAGCTCGAGGAACTGATCGCGCTCGCCCTGGCCGGCAACCGGGACCTGCGCGTGGCGATGCTCAATGTCGAGCGGGCGCGGGCCCAGTACCGCGTGCAGCGCGCGAGCCGCGTACCGACGGTCACGGCGACTGGGGCGCTGACGCGCGCGGGCGGTGAGCAACTGCCGGTCACGGAGGAGGCCAGTGCGACGGCGGGCGTCGCCGCGTTCGAACTCGACCTGTTCGGGCGCGTGCGCAATCTTTCCGAGGCGCAGTTGCAGCGCTATTTCGCGCAGGACGCGGCCCGGCGCGCGGCGCAGTTGTCGCTCGTCGCCGAGATCGCAAACGCCTATCTCTCGCTCGGCGCCGATCGCGAGCTGCAACGGGTGGCGCGGGAAGCGCTCGGGAACCGGCAACAGGCGCTCGAGCTGACGATCAAGCGGCACGACCTCGGCGCGGTCTCCGCACTCGACGTGAGCCAGGCGCAGACGGCCGTCGAGACGGCGCGCACGGATGCGGCCCGTTTCGCGGGGCAGGTGGCGCGCGACATCAATGCGCTCACGCTGCTCGTCGGCGCGCCGATCGACCCGGCACTGCTGCCGGCGCAGTTCGACCTGCACGTGAGCGGGCTTGGCGCGCTGCCGACGGGCCTGCCCTCCGAAGTGCTGCTGCGCCGGCCCGACGTGCAGCAGGCCGAGCGCCTCCTGCGTGCCGCGAATGCCAACATCGGCGCGGCGCGCGCCGCGTTCTTTCCGTCCATCAGCCTCACCGGGAATGCGGGCTACACGAGCGACGATCTCTCCACCGTCTTCGACAGCGGCACGCGCCTCTGGAGCTTCTCGCCGCGGGTCGACCTGCCGATCTTCACCGGCGGGCGCAACCTTGCGAACCTGAAGACCGCCAACGTCGACCGGGACATCGCGCTCGCGCAGTACGAGAAGGCGATCCAGGGCGGCTTTCGCGAAGTGGCCGACGCGCTCGCGCTCACCCGCACGCTGGCCGAGCAGAAGGCCTCGCAGGAGGCACTGGTCGCCGCCGCCACGCGCGCCGACGAGCTCTCGCGCGTGCGTTACGAGAGCGGCCGGGACAGCTACCTCGTGCTGCTCGACTCGCAGCGCACGCTGTACGGGGCGCAACAGTCGCTGATCGCGACGCAACTCGCGGAGCAGGCGAATCGCGTGCTGCTCTACAAGGTGCTCGGCGGCGGCTGGGTCGAGACGACGCGATGAACGAAGCCGCGGCAGGGCACAAGGGCAACGGGCGCGCGGCGGCCCAGCGCGAGCGCATCCTGCGTGCGGCGCAAAAGTGCTTCGTCGATCGCGGCTTCCATGCGGCGAGCATGGCGACGATCGCACAGACCGCCGAGATGAGCCCGGGCCTCATCTATCGCTACTTCAGCAGCAAGAGCGAGATCATCCTCGCCATCATCGGGCAGCAGCTCGACGTCGCGCGCGAGCGCATCGGCGAGCTGCACGCCGCGAGCGACCTCGCCGGCGCGATGGCGGGTGCCTACGGCACGCCGGGGGAGTGCGATAGCGAGCGCATCAGCCCGCCGCTGTTCCTCGAGATGTCGGCGGAGGCGACCCGCGACCCGCAGATCGCCGCGGCCGCGCAAACCTCCGACGCCGCCGTGCGCGCGGCGCTGATGCAGGTGCTGGTGCGCAGGCAGGAAGAGGGCGGCTATGGCGTGCCGAAGGCCGAAGCGGCCGGGCGCGCGCTGATGCTGATGTGCCTCTTCGAGGGGCTCAAGGTGCGCGAAGCGCGCGAGCCGAAGCTCGACCGCAAGGTGCTGCGCGCGGCCCTGGAGCAGGTACTCACGACGATTTTCCAGCCGTCGCGACGAGCCAGCTGACTCCGTCCGGCGCTGGCTTTTGCCGGGTGGGATTTGCGACCATACGCGCCGCGCATGTGGAAGGGTGGCGGAGCGGTTGAACGCACCGGTCTTGAAAACATGGGCGGGTGCCCCGGAAAGCGGAATGAATACAGCCGTTTACGCGCTGCCCAATTGCCGCCCGTAAGCGGAACGTAAGATTCAAAATTGGAAGGGTGGCCGAGTGGTTTAAGGCAGCGCTCTTGAAAAGCGCCGACGGGCAACCGTCCGTGGGTTCGAATCCCACCCCTTCCGCCACCTTCGCATGGAGTGGTACCGTAGTCGCAGTGAATGGAGGGCATGCAGTGACAAACGGCGAACAAAAGATGCTTGTGCGCGGAGTAGCTGCCGGCACGATTATGGGAATGGCCGTTGGCCTGATGATTGCTTTGTTCATTGCGATGAATCCAGTGGGTCATGTTTCGGTTGGCGCAGTTGTCGCTTTCGTTACGGGCCTGGTCACTGCGGCGTTTCTCGTGATTTTCGCGATTTACCGCAGCCAAGAAAGCAAGAGCGCCTAAGAGCGAGGCCTAAGTCTCCCCGCTGATGCGATCGGGCTATCCTCCACTCAAACGCAGCGGCGCACGCGGCGTTACAGCGACCCGTGTGCTGGTCGCCACCATAGCCGCACTCTTGCGCCGATCTCGGCCCGTGCGTTCCCAGCGGGCGCGCTGTACAGACGAAAACACAGGCAGGACGTACCTACCGTCTCTGTTCACGTACCAGATCGAACAGCTCGAAGATGATAAGTCCAAGAGCCCCGGCGCTTCCTCCAATGACGCCTTGGAAAAGTGATGGACTACATCTACATCGATAACTCAAATCTGTACATCGAAGGTCGGCGCGTTAGCGCTGTTGCCCAACGGCTTGCACCGAGCATCATCCAAGCGATGAACGAAGGGATTTTCGATCACGGGTACACTATCAGCTTCGGAAAGCTGCACGAGTTTCTCTGTGGCACTGACAAGAAACAGATCAAGCGCGCGGCGCTGTTCGGTTCAAGGCCGCCGCCGAATGACGGCATCTGGCAGTATGCGAAGCGAGCGGGGTTCGAGCTTCACCTCGAAGATCGGAACTACGCCAACAAGGAAAAGAAAATTGATACGGGCATCGCCACCCTGTTGACCAAGGATGCGTACAAGAGCGACGGCTACAAGAACGGCAAACCGCAGGAAGACACTTTCGTTCTGGTCGCTGGTGACAGCGACTACGTGCCGACGATCAAGGAACTTCAGGCCGACGGGTTCAAGGTCGAGGTGGTTTTCTGGAACCACGCCGCGCGGGAACTGAGAGAGGTTGCTTCCAAGTTCATTGGTCTCGACCAGTATTTGGAAGCGTTGCGCCTTTGACGCCTTGATTTCGGCTGGCCCGCCAGGCCACAAGAACCCCGCAACGCTCCCGGCTGCGGGGTTGATTGAGGCTACTCTTTCATTTACGGGCACTCAGGCAGACTGAGCAGATTGTTCGGCTCGTCGCCGTCGTTCTCGGTCTTCAGGTACTTGTTCCCGTAGCGACTCGTCGCCACGATTACACGTACCCGGTCCCGGTTCACTTCAACGAAGAACGCCCACTTCCCGCTTTCGATTCCCGCAATCGCTTCCGGCTGCGTGATCTTCCACCGCGTGTTGTCGCCGTTGAGGCCTCCAACATGGGTGATGCGTTCATAGGGGTTATTGCGCGGCTGCTTGTTGATGCAGCGGATCTGATGACTGGTTGCCATGTGTAGAATCTCCAGAAGGTTGATGAATCACAGCGACATGACCTGCGCTGTGAACAGGTTCCGGGCTCGGAACTTGGCATCACCCACCGGCAAGCACTAAACTGCTTGAGGTCTCACCGACCGGGGAACGATGACAAGTGCGGGCAATGCCCGGTTTGCTTCGCTTTTTGGTTGGAACCACGGCAGGCTTGGGCATGTGATAGATGCTCAGGCCTGCCACTTCTCAAAACGGTAGTTCCTTTGCCTCCTTCATATCCACGATGACCCAAGGGGCATCGTCTGATACTCGTGCCGGCAATTTCAGTTTTTTTGCGGGCTGCTCCAGCTTGTAGGTTCGCAACAGCGGCACGATGTTCACAACCGTGCCAGACTTCTCGTGCGCAACCTCCCGCCGCATGTTCTCAGCGTCCTGATCTTCAGGGAGTCGCACTGCCAGAAGGTTCGATTCCTTGTCGTACATTAGTACGACCGCCTTCGCGGAAATGGCGCCTATGGACTGCATCATCGCTCGTGGGATGAATAGGTACCCGGAGGCGCGCAGAGTTGCGGCATCTCGTGCACCGGCTCCGTATGAGCTGAACACTTCATATCCCATTTCCTAGACCCTGCCATTTCCCATCTATGCCGCGATTTTATCACGGCGAATCACAGGATCAAGAACCCACGTAGATATTGACATTTTAGAAAATCCGTATAACAAACTTATACCAATGGGTAATTGATGCGCTTTCTGCTTGTCGTGGACTGGTTCTGAGGTGTATTGCCAGACGCGGACCCGCTTTCTTAGGCTGTGGTCATGCGCACCATCCCCAACAAGCCACCTCAGTCCACCGATCCGATTGAGCGTCGCCTGCTCGTGCCTAGGCAATTGGCAACGTATAAGGCAACCCTGACAAGGCGGCAGCGGCAAGTCGTTGCGGTGGGCGAAGCGCTAACGCACGCGGCACGGGTGCGGCGCGGCCAACAGAGTCGGTAGTGCAAGGCGGGCCACCCCGCGATCCCGGCTGTAACCGGCTAAAAGTTGGCTCATCAAACCCCTGTGGCTTGCAGCCCGCTTGCCGCGTTGCGCCGCCGTCTGCGTTCAACGAATGAAAGCAGTCGGTTACTGACCGAGGCAATCAGTTCGCGAGTTTGGCGGTTTGCGGGTTAGGTGGCTGAGATTCCGGATCGAATTCCACCCCTGCCAATAAAAACAGTAACCCGCGAGAAGTGCGCAGGACTATGATCGCGATGCCCACCTATCAGGTGAGGCTTGGACCCGTAATTTACGAGGTATGCACATGAGCAATGGCCACAAGCCGCCGCGTCACGCGGACGAATCCTCTTCCAGTCCATCCACCCATGCGGACAGGCTCCGAGCTGCTCTGCAGCGTGCCGGCTTGAGCCAGCGCGCGGCGGCGCGGCTGCTTGAGGTCGATGAACGGGCGATGAGACAGTGGTGCGCGGGCCAGGGGGCTCCACCTGAATCTATCTACCGAGCGTTGAGTCCCAAGTCTGCGCACTTGGAAGATCTGCGTAGGCGCATCGAGCAAAACGAGCAGGTCATTGATGCCTTCGAGAAAGGGCACTACACCATAGTTCCTCGTGCGTATCAGCCTACGAGCGAAAAGGCGGCGAAGCAGGAAATCGTTCACCTTCGCAAGTGCAACGAAGAACACCGGGCATTTATACGGATGGAAGAAGCCATCGAGTGGAAGCGCGAAGCGCATGCCGCAGTGTTCGCGCAATGGCTGCCACATGGCAGCGGCGTGCCGACCGAAGATAGTCTTGACCGCCTTGATGCTGCGGAGCACGAGTTCCAAGCGGCCAAGGTCGACGTGGATCGCATTACGCAGGAGATACGCGCGGGTCGCCGATAGCGTTCTAGTCCAGCGTAAGAGCCGACGCTGTCGTGATCGGGGTAAGGTGGTGGGGGAGTGCCGCTCGCGGCCTGCGCCGGCTCAGATGATGTAGGCAATGCAGAAAACCCCGTGATTCCTGCCGACTTGCGTCGGCTCAGGCAGCCAACCGCACTTCCGGCTGCAGCCCCGCGCGCGCCGCCAGAGTCAGCAACATGTCCAGGCTGAAATCCTGCCACCGGCCCTTGGTCAATCGGGACACTCGGGGCTGCGTGATGCCGAGGCGCTTGGCGGCCTCCGCCTGAGTCCAGCCCTGTGCCTTCAGGTGCTGTTCCATGCGAATCATGACTTCGGCGCGCAGCGCCATGATCCTGGCCTCTGCCGGATCGAAGCCGAGATCGAGGAACACATTGCCGCTACCTTTGATACGGCGGGTATCAGAGAGGCGAGGGTCGGTTTTCTTCCTCATCGCTTTCCTCCAATCAACCTGTAACGGGCTTTGGCCAGTTCGATATCGGCCCTTGAGGTCTGCCGTGTCTTCTTCTGGAAGGCATGCAGCACATAAACAGCGGCTTCGAACTTCGCCACATAGATCGCCCGATACGCGCCTGCCGCATCCCGGACGCGAATCTCGTATGCGCCCGAGCCTACCGTGGACATCGGCTTGAAGTCCGTGGGCTGGCCACCGAATTGCACCCGCATCAGTTCCAGGCCGATGTCGTGGCGGACACTCGCTGGCATGGAAGCCAAGTCGTCCCGGCTTGAGCCGAGAAACTCCAGTGGCTTGATCGGCGGCGCTGTGGCCTTCCTTGCCCGCACGCCGCGCACTATACCAACACTTGTATATCAATACAAGTATTTGTATAGACCAACGAGCGCTACTGCGTGCGCTGCGCCTCGACCGCCCGATCGAGCAGCCCCTGCACCGCCCGCCGGCCGACTTCGCCCGCCCAGAGGCTCTGCAGCAGCAGCACGGTGCGCGCCGCCGGCCCGCTCACGGTGAATTCGAGCGAATCGAAGCGGATGCGCTCGATGTTGAACTCGCCGCCGTTGTACTGGAACTTGCAGTTGCGGAACGTGCAGTCGATGTATTCGTTGTCGTCGAGGACGATGGTCTCGTCGTCGAACTGCTGTTGCTCGAATCTCATGGCGACGTAGCTTACACGCAGGACGGGCCCGCCGCAGATACGCTGCTATCATCCCGCCCATGGATGCGCCCAAGGTCGCCCGTCGCCGCAGTACGTTCCTCGCGCCCGTGTGGCTTGCGCTGCTCGCGTTCGCAGTGCTTGCGATCGCCAGCGTCACCTTCTGGACGCAGGCAACCACCACGACGATCGTCCTCGTGCGCCATGCCGAGAAGCAGCTCGGCACGATCGAGGATCCGCCGCTGACCCAGGAGGGCGACGATCGCGCCCAGCGCCTCGCGGGCCTGTTCGGCGATCGTTCGCCGGTCGGCAAGGTGCAAGCCATCTACGCCACGAAGACCCGCCGTGCGGAGGCGACGGCGGCGCCGCTCGCCGCGCGGCTCGGCCTGCAGGTCATCACGGCCGACGATTCCCCGGAAGCCCTCGCGCGCCGCGTGCGCCGCGAGCAGCACGGCGGGGCCGCACTCGTCGTGGGCCACAGCAATACGGTGCCGCGCATCGTGGCGGCGCTGACCGGACGGCAGGACATCCCGGAAATGGCCGACGACGACTTCGGCACGATCTACATCGTGACGGTGCCGGATGTCGGACGCGCTTCGATCCTGCGGCTGCGGTACTGAGGGCGGCGTCAATCGCCGTTCAGGGCGATCGCGCGGCTCACGAACGCATCGTGGGCGCCGACGCGAAAATCGGCGAGTACGGCGTCGCGGATGTGGCGCGACGGGTCGATCAGGAAGGTGGCGCGGCGCACGCCGAAGCCGAGTGGGCCGTTGACGCCGTACATCCTGATGACCGACTTGTCGGTGTCGGAGAGCAGGGTGAAGGGCAGCTTGTGTCGCTCGCGGAAACGCCGATGGCTGTCCGGGTCCTGCGGACTCACGCCCGCAACGGTCAGCCCGACCTTCTGGATGTCGGCGTGCAGGTCGCGAATGGCGCAGGCCTCGCGCGTGCACCCTGGCGTAAAATCCGCGGGGTAGAAATAGAGCACGAGGGCGCCGCGGCGCAGCAGCGAAGTGAGCGAGGTATCGCGACCTTCGTGGTCTGGCAGCGTGAACTCGGGTGCACGTTCACCGGGCGAGAGCATCCTTACCCCCTGCGTGCCATGTTAACGAAAGGTTGAGCCGCTACAAATGGATATTTCGAGGATCCCCGCCGGGCGCAATCCGCCGCGCGACGTCAACGCCGTCATCGAGATCCCGCAGGGCGGGGTGCCGGTCAAGTACGAGCTGCACAAGGAATCGGGCGCGCTGTTCGTCGACCGCTTCCTGCACACCGCCATGTACTACCCCGGCAACTACGGCTTCATCCCGCAGACGCTCGGCGACGACGGCGACCCGCTCGACATCATCGTGGTGGGCCAGGTGCCGGTGGTGCCCGGCGCGATCATCCCCTGCCGGCCGATCGGCGTACTGATGATGACGGACGAAAAGGGCGGGGACGAGAAGATCCTCGCGGTGCCCGCCGAGGACCTGCACCCCTTCTACAAGGGCGTGCGCACGTACACCGACCTGCCCGCGATCCTCTACGAGCAGGTGGCGCATTTCTTCGCGCACTACAAGGACCTCGAGAAGGGCAAGTGGGTCACCGTCGCGAGCTGGGACGGACCGGAACGCGCCGAGGAGCTGATCGTGCAGGCGATCGACCGCTATCCGGACTGAACAAGCTGGAAGATTTTCATACCGGCCAGCGTCGCGAGCAACGATGCAACGACGTGCGAGGCAATGTGGACGCCCATCCACCGGTATTCACCGCGCAGCAGCAGCGTCACCGATTCGGCGGAAAACGTCGAGAAGGTCGTGAGGCCGCCGAGGAAGCCGGTCGTCATGGCGAGCCGCATCGTCGGCGAAATCGATTCGAACTGGTTGAATGCGCCCAGGGCGAGGCCCATCAGCAGCCCGCCCAGCACGTTCGCGGCGAGCGTGCCCGGCGGAAGGCTGGGGAAAAGGGGGTTCAGGGTGTGGCCGAGCAGCCAGCGCAGCAGCGCGCCGAGCCCGGCTCCCGAAAACACGGCAATGCCTGCAGTCACATTCACGGCGGGGAACTCCTTCGGTGGCGGAGCGTCTCCCGTTTTTCCGATCGCGGTCAAGGCGCCACGGGGAATGTGTACTGCACGACTTGCAGCACGCTGCCGCGATGCTAGAATCGCGCGCCTTTCGAGGACTTGTGGGGCGGTAGCTCAGCTGGGAGAGCGCGTCGTTCGCAATGACGAGGTCGCGGGTTCGATCCCCGCTCGCTCCACCACTCGATCATCCAGCAACGTCCACTGTTGCTACTGAAAAGCCAGTAACTGGCTGAATTTACCGGTAAATACCGTCCGCACTCGTCCGGTGTCGTCCATTGACAGTCTACACGAGATCGGGGTAAGTATCCGGGGTAACTGGATCGGCCGGAGTGAGTTACCCCATGCTGTCCGATATTGCCGTGAAGGCCGCCAAACCGCGGGAGACGGCCTACAAGCTGTTTGACGAGCGGGGGCTATACCTTCACGTGGCTCCGGCCGGCGGGCGCTGGTGGCGCTTGCGCTACGCCATCGCGGGGCGCGCGAAACTGCTGTCACTCGGCACTTACCCGGACGTGACATTGAAGCGCGCGCGCCAGAAGCGCGACGAGGCCCGCCGGCTGATCGCCGACGGCATCGATCCGAGCGTCGAGCGCAAGGCGCAGCGGGCCGCGCAGGCCGACAGTTTCACCGCGCTCGCGACCGAGTGGCTCGAGATGCAAAGCGCGACACTCACCGAGGGGTCACTATCGCGCACGAAGGCCTGGCTCGACTTCGTGGCCCGGCACCTCGGCTCGCGCCCCGTGCGCGAACTGACCGCACCCGAACTGCTCGCCGTGCTGCGCAAGGTCGAGGCGCGCGGGCGCACCGAGACGGCACGGCGCACGGCCAGCGCCTGCGGGCGGCTGTTTCGCTACGCCGTCGCCACGGGGCGCGCCGAGCGCGACATCACGCAGGACCTGAAGGGCGCGCTCGCGCCAACCACGGTCAAGAACTTCGCCGCCGTCACCGAGCCCGCAAAAGTCGGCCAACTGCTGCGCGCGATCGACGGCTACCAGGGCCAGCCGTCCACCGAGTACGCGCTCCGGCTCGCGCCGCTCGTGTTCGTGCGGCCGGGCGAGCTGCGCGGCGCAGAGTGGGCGGAATTCGATCTTCACGGCGAACACCCACACTGGCGCATCCGCGCCGAGCGCATGAAGATGGGCCGCGAGCACGTCGTCCCGCTCGCCCGGCAAGCCGTCGCGTTGCTCAACGACTTGCACCCGATCACCGGGGGCGACCGCTATCTGTTCCCGTCGCTGACTTCTGCCGAGCGGCCTATCAGCGAGAACACCGTCAACGCCGCGCTGCGCCGTCTCGGCTACTCGCACGATCAGCACGTCGGGCACGGCTTTCGCAGCATGGCGTCGACGTTGCTCAATGAACTCGGCTGGCACCCGGACCTGATCGAGCTGCAACTGGCGCATCAGGAGCGTAACAAGATACGCGCCGCCTATAACCGCGCGCAGCGCCTCGCCGAACGGCGCGAGATGATGCAGGCGTGGGCGGACTATCTCGACGGGCTGCGCACGGGCGCGCGCGTTGTGGCTCTGCACCGGCACGCAAAATGAAGCGCACGCGCGGCCGACCACGAAAGAACTCGCCGCACTATGCGCGGGGCCAGCCGGGCCGCGTCCGGGGAATCCATCCCTTTGAGCCGCTGCCGCCCGGGGAGATCGATGACGAGCAACGGGCGCGACTCGTGGGATTCGTGCGTGATCGCGCGGAGCGATCGTCCGCAATGGGCGTCGTTCTGCAATACCCGGTGCCAGCAGATCGGCCCGCGCTGCCTGCGATGCCGATCTCGCCCGATCTCGCCGCATGGCTGCGCGCCGCTGCGGACGCGCTCGAGGCGGGAGACGGCATCCGTGCCAGTTACTACCTGCTACACGCTTTGCGCGCGCGCGAAGTTGACCTCGTGGCGCAGCTCCTAGAGCTCGCGGAGATCGGCCAAGCCAAACTCCGGGCAGACAAACAGCGCGGCCCCAAGCGGCGCTGATTTATTCCAATACACTCAAAAAAATCCACGCAGTAGCTTTGCGCCGTCCAGTGACTGACTGAGGACGGCAATGACAACAGACACCCCACTGCGCCTGCTCCGGCTCCCGGATGTCGAGGGGCGCGTCGGCCTTCGCCGATCAATGATCCATCGACTTGAACAACGCGGAGAGTTCCCTCGCCGCGTGCGCATCAGCGCGCGCGCGGCCGGATGGATCGAAAGCGAAATCAACGACTACATTCACGCGCGAATTGCTGCATCACGCATCACGGCCGCCTGAATGCGCGCGCAATGCGCCGGCCCCGAGGTGGCACTCGGGGACACGGCTGTATCGAACGGGGAACGCGCGCATTTTAGCACGCTGCTGACCGGCGCGCGCTGCCGATGCTCGGCCTGCGGCGAAACCTTCAACGTCGTGAGTACCTTCGATGCACACCGCGTCGGCGGATACGAAACGAGGCGCTGTCTCGCACCCGCCGAAATGAGCGCACACGGCTGGCTGCGCACCGGCGCGGGATTCTGGATTACGTCTCGGATGCCGTCGGGAAGGTTGAACCGCGCGGCTACAAGCGGCGATCGCACCGACCCCGCTACCGCCTCAAAGGGTGCGGGTATCGCGCCCGTGCGCGAAGCGCGCCGGCAGCGCGACCGCGCGAAACTTGAGACGGCATGGCCCGTGATGACGCGAGGTGCGGCATGACCGCCTACGATCGCGTTGTCGAGAAGATCGACGCCTACCGCGCATCGAAAGCCGCGGACGCTGGGCTCGCCTTCGCGCAGATCACCGATTCGGACGTTGCGAACGCGCAGCGGCTTGTCCGCGCGCATGGCGCCGACATCCGCTTCACGCCAGAACGCGGCTGGCTCGCATGGGACGGCACACGCTGGGCGCCGGACGAGAAGGGCCTTGCCGTGACCGCGAAGGCGAAGGAAACCGCCCTCTCAATCTTCGACGAGATAAGGCACGCCGATCGGCGCAACGAGACTTACCGCCATGCCCGGCGCAGCCAGTCGCGCCAGGCCATCGACAACATGGTCTACCTCGCGCGCAGCGAGACGGGCATTCCGCTACACCTGACGAGTTTCGACGCCGATCCGTGGCTCCTCAACTGCGCGAACGGCACCATCGACTTGAAAATCGGCGCGCTGCGACCTCATGACCGAGCGGATGCCTGCACCAAGATCGCAGGCACCACCTTCGACGCCGATGCCGAGTGCTCGCAGTTCGACGCCTTCCTGGCCGAGATCACGGGCGACGACATCGACCTGTACAACTACCTGTGGAAGTTCGCCGGCTACGTGCTCACCGGCCTGGTGACGGAACAGACCCTTCATTTCTTGTACGGCACCGGAGCGAACGGCAAATCCGTGCTATGCGAGATCCTGCTCACGCTGCTCGGCGAGTACGGCCTCGTGGCGAGTCCCGATCTCATCATGGCGCGTCGCCATGGCGGCATTCCGAACGATGTCGCGCGGCTGCGAGGCGTGCGGCTCGCCGTGATGAACGAGACGAGTCAAGGCAGCCGCTTCGACGAAAGCAAGCTCAAGGACCTGACGGGCGGCGATACCCTCTCGGCACGATTCCTGCGCGAAGAATTCTTCGACTTCCGCCCGACGCACAAGCTCGTCATTCGCGGCAACCACAAGCCGACGATCCACGGCACCGATGATGGCATATGGCGCCGCTTGCGCCTGATCCCGTTCAACGTCGTCATTCCGCCCGACCGCCAAGATCCACACTTGCTCGAGAGGCTGCGCGAGGAACTGCCGGGCATTCTCGGCTGGGCCGTCCGTGGCTGTCTCGAGTGGCAGCGCAACGGGCTGAAACCGCCGGCCATCGTCACCGACGCGGTATCCCGCTACCGCGAGGAGTCCGACACCCTGGGCCGCTTCATCACCGAATGCTGCGAGATGCGCAAGCTCGCCGAGGTGAAAAGCTCGGCGCTCTTCTCGCGCTACCAGCAATTCTGCGAACAATCATCGGAACGCTGGCTGTCGGCAAAGGACTTGCCGCTCGAAATGGAGCGCCGTGGCTTCGCCTACAAACGCACCGAAACAGGGCGTCGCTACCTGGGCATCGAGTTGAAAACCACACCGTGGGGGCCGGAATGACGCCACATGACGCCAGCGCCGGTGATTTTCCATACGCGCGCGCGGAGAGGAGACATACGGCAGAGGCGTCATTTGGCGTCATTTCTGACCGTTGCACCACCCCCGAAGGAATCCCGTGACCGACTCGATAGGAGGGCCGCTGGACTATCGCGTGCTGGAGGCCGCCACAAGCAACCTGGCACTCGACCGCACGAGCCTCGACGCGCTGGCCGACGCGAGACACCACAGCCGCGCGGCACTGGCTGCACTCAAGGCCATGAACTTGTCGGGCGTGCCCGCCGAGCACTGCACCGAGCTGTCGCGGGTCGCCGCCACGCTGGCCAACGTGATCGGCAAACTTACCGCGCTCGAATCAAGCGCGAGACTCGTGCCATGACGCGCAAAAAGGGCGGACGCTGGCTGAGACGCTACCTGCGCCGCAAGCGCCGCCTGATCGCCACGCCGCGCCGGAGACGAACATCGTGACGGGTAGGTGGATGCGAAAGCTGAGGGCCCTGCGCCAATGACCGGCGCCCAAGTCAAATTTTCACGTCTCCGAAATGGGCGTTCTGAGATTCCATTTTGTGGAACTGCGACAAGGAATATTCCCGATGCCTACGGATGAAGCCGAAACGAGCGCACCAACCAATGCGGAGACCGACGCGCTGTCGCGGCTCCTGCGTGCCGCGGCCGACCTTGCGAATCTCAAGCTCGGCTCCGACCTTGCGGACTCCGAGTACGCAGATGCGCTGCGTAGCGGCGCCGCCTCCCTCGAGTTCGTGATAGAGCTGCCGCGCGGCCGCCTCGCGGCGCGTGCGCGATACCCGGCGATGAGCTCGGCACCGATCGACCTGTTTGAAGTCGTGCCACCCGTCAGGCGGACCACCGATGCCTGACGAGACGCAACCGGCGGCATCATCTACGGAAAGGGTGCGGGCCGCGCTCGCGGCCAGTCGCGCGCCCTCGCGCAAGGACTGGTCGCACTTCCTGCGCGAGTCGCTCGGCTTGAGCAAGGCTAAGGCCGAGGCTTACGCGGCATGCTTCGCGCGCGCCGGCCTCGTCGAGGAGCCGCAGCCGTCCGTCGACGCGCTCGCCGCCGCGAAGAAGCTGCTTGAGCATGTGGCCGGATTGACCGCCGGGGCGGATTCGTGAAAGGATCGAGCCGTCTTCCTTCCGTGACATACGGCGCGAAGGCACTTTCCAGGCCGGCGACGGCGCGACGCGCGGGATATCCGCGATGAGCACCGAAACCCAACCTGCTGCGAGGTGCCGCGCGCCGTTTCGTTTTCTGCGCCGTCACCTCACGTACTGAACCATGCGCCCAGGCGCAACGTGAGGGTTTATGCCCACCGAAATGGAGCAACTTGTCGAGACGATGCAGGGCATCGGCGACGCGGTCGATCAGTTCAAGGCCGAGAACAAGCGAAGCCTCCAGGCCGAGCGAGACGCGCGCGAGAACCTCGAGCGCAAGATCAATCTGCTGCGCGTGCAGGGCACGGGCAAGATCGACGACGGCCCTGATCCGCAGGAAGAGCACCGCCGCGCGGTCAAGGCCTGGTATCCGAACCGCGCCGGCGACGCGCCGAGCTTCGACTACGGCCTGTACCGCAAGTCCTTCAGCAAGTACGTGCGCGCGGGCCTCGAGATCCTCGATGTCGAAGAGCGCAAGGCGATGTCGATCGGGTCCGACCCCGAGGGTGGCTTTCTCGCGCCGAGCGAATTCGCACGCGAAGTGATCCGGGTCGAAGCCGACAACAGCGTCATCCGGAGCGTGGCTCGCGTGCTGCCCATGGGTGGCTACTCGGCGGAGTTTCCCGCATCGCTGACACTCCCCGAGGTCGGGTGGGTGGGCGAGACCGAGGCTCGCCCGGCGACGGGCAACCCGGGACTGGGAAAGCTCAGCTTCACGGCGAAGGAGCTCTACGCGGAACCCGAGGCGACGCAGTCGCTCATCGATGACGCGGGGATCGATATCGAATCGTTCCTTGCCGAGCAGGTCGGGCTCGCTTTTGCCGAGGAGGAAGACGCGCAGTTCATCGCTGGCAACGGCGTGAAGGTGCCGCGCGGATTGACCACGTACACCACGGCCGCCACGTCGGATGCCGCCGGCCGCGCCTTCGGCACGATCGAGCACATCGCGACCGGCCAGGCCGGAGCGTGGCCGACGACGAGCGCGATGATCTACGACAAGCTCGTCGACGTCGTGCAGGCGCTGCGCCCGCGCTATCGGCAGCGCGGCCAGTGGGTGATGGGAACGGAAGCCATCACGAAACTGCGCAAGATGAAGACCGCAACGACCGACGAGCCGCTCTGGCAGCCGTCGATGCAGTCCGGCCAGCCGGATCGCCTGCTCGGCTATCCGGTGCGCGAAGCCGAGCAGATGCCCGCCATCGGCGCAAACTCGCTGTCCGTCGCATTCGCCGACTGGCAGCGGGCTTACTGGATCCTCGATCGCTTCGGAGTCCGGGTGCTGCGAGACCCGTACACTAACAAGCCGTATGTCCGCTTCTACAGCACGAAGCGCGTCGCAGGAGGCCTCGCTGACTCGAACGCGATCAAGCTGCTGAAGTTCTCGGCGAGCTGATCAAGTCGAGAGGCGTGCGGGTCGTGCGGACTGCGAGGCGAAGTGTTTGGGCCGGGGCTAGCCTTGTGCTCGCCCTAGCGGGGTTGCGTCGGGCCGATTGCCCCGTTCCAGAAAAAACCCGACAGCCGGCAGGCGGGCGAATTCGCGAG
>JBFWZQ010000014.1:0-68071 GCA_050185195.1 Steroidobacteraceae bacterium
GGATCTTCGACTTGTCGAGGGTCATGAACACGCCCGCCTTGATCTGGCGCGCCATGAACGAGGCCGAGGGAACCACCACGTCGTAGCCGGTATTGCCCGACAGCAGCTTCGTCTCGAGCACCTCGTTCGAGTCGAACACGTCGTAGTTGACCTTGATGCCGGTTTCCTTCTCGAAGGCCGGGATCACGGTCGGGTCGATGTAGTCCGACCAGTTGTAGACGTTGAGGACCTTCTCCTCGTCGGTGTCGAGCGCGGGTGTCGCGGCATCGGTGGCCGCAGGCGCCGCGGATTCAGCGGGCTTCTTGCCGCAGGCCACGACCAGCGCCGCGACGCTCGCGAGGAGCAGGACGCGATATGAGTTCGACATGTGAGTATCCCCCGTTACCGACTGCGGCATTTATATAACAGCCCGCGGGCCGTGAACAGGCGTGCCGTTCAGGTCCACCGCTCCCGCGCCACGAGCGCCGCGGTCTGGTCGAGCGCACGCCCGATCCGCGCCACGAGTTCGTCGATCTCGGCGGGCGTGATCACGAGCGGGGGTGCGACGATCATGGTGTCCTGCACCGCCCGCGAGATCACGCCATTGGCCACGCACAGGTCGCGGCAGGCGCCGCCCACGGCGCCACGATTCGCGAAGAACCGCCGCGCGGGCTTCGCCGGGACCAGCTCGAGCGCACCGAGGAGCCCGAGCGATCGTGTCTCGCCGACCAATGGATGGTCCGCGAGGCTGCGCCATTTCGCCGCGAAATAGCCGGCCAGCTCGTCACGCACCCGCTCGACGACCTTCTCCCGCCGCATGATGTCGAGGTTGGCGACCGCCACCGCGCAGGCGGCCGGGTGACCCGAATAGGTGAAGCCGTGGTAGAACTCGCCGCCTTGGTCGATCAGCACCTGCGCGACACGATCGGCCACCATCAGGCCGCCGATCGGCAGGTAGCCCGACGACATCGCCTTGGCGATCGGCATCAGGTCGGGACGAGTGCCGAAATGTTCGCAGCCGAACCAGTGGCCGGTGCGCCCGAAGCCGCAGATCACCTCGTCCGACACGAGCAGGATGCCGTAGTGGTCGCAGATGCGCTGGATCTCGGGCCAGTACGTCTCGGGGGGGATGATGACCCCGCCGGCGCCCTGCACGGGCTCGCCGATGAAGGCCGCCACGCGCCGCGGGCCGACCTCCTCGATCCTGTCGGCCAGCTCGCGCGCGGCACGCAGGCCGAACTCGGCCGGCGACAGGTCCTCGCCCCGCTCGAACCAGTAGGGCTGGTTCACGTGCACGATCCCCGGGATCGGCAGGCCGCCCTGCTCGTGCATCGGCTTCATGCCGCCGAGCGAGGCGCCCGCGACCGTACTGCCGTGATAACCGTTCCAGCGCCCCACGATCACGTTGCGCTCAGGCTCGCCGCGCAACTGCCAGTAGCGGCGCACGAGGCGCACCATCGTGTCGTTCGCTTCGCTGCCGGAGCCGGTGAGGAACACGTGCCGGAACTGCGGCGGCGTCACTTCGGTGAGGCGCTGCGCGAGTTCGATCGCGGGCGGATGCGCGCACTGGAAGAAGCTGTTGTAGTACGGCAGCTCGAGCATCTGCCGGTAGGCCGCATCGGCCAGTTCCTTGCGCCCGTAGCCGAGCGCCACGCACCAGAGGCCGGCCATGCCATCGAGGATCCGGTTGCCCTCGGAATCGGTGAGCCACACGCCCTCGGCGCCCGTGATCACGCGCGCACCCTTGGCCGCGAGCTGCTTGAAGTCGGTGAAGGGGTGCAGGTAGTGGGCGGCGTCGAGGCGTTGCAGTTCGGTGGTGGATCGGCGGGACATTGGCGACTCCATTGGGCGACGGGCGACCGGCTATGGGCGACGAACTACGCGCTACGGGCAACGGGCCAGAGGCGTTTGCGCGCGGCAGCGCGCTCTGGCCCGTGGCCCGTAGCCCGTTGCCCGCGGCCGGCTGCCCCAGCCCGCAGCCTTCTCAGACGTTCAGGAGAAGATGCTCCCTCTCCCACGAACTGATGACCTGCAGGAACACCTCGTACTCCGCCTGCTTCACGATCGCGAAGGCGGTCGTGAACGGCTCGCCGAGCGCGCGGATCAATGGCTCGCACTCGCGCAGCTTGCGGATGCCCTCATCGAGCGTGCGCGGCAGTGCGAACGGCAGGTCGTGCGCGCTGCCCGGGATCGGCTCGGAAGGCTGCAGGCCCTCGACCATGCCGAGGTAGCCGCAGGCGAGCGAGGTGGCGATCGCGATGTACGGATTCGCGTCGGCGCCGGAAAGGCGATTCTCGACGCGGCGCGCCTCGACATTCGACATCGGCACGCGCAGGCCCGCGGTGCGGTTGTCGTAGCCCCACTGCACGTTGATCGGCGCCGTCTGGAAGCGCGTGATGCGCCGGTAGGAATTGACGTTCGGCGCGAGCAGCGCCATCGCGAACGGCAGGTATTTCTGCAGGCCCGCGATGTGCGAGAAGAACAGCGCGCTCGGCGTGCCGTCCTCGTTCGAGAAGATGTTCCGGCGCGTCTTGCGATCGACGACGCTCTGGTGGATGTGCATCGCGCTGCCCGGTTCCTTGGCGTGCGGCTTTGCCATGAACGTCGCGTACATCTTGTGGCGCAGCGCCGCCTCGCGCGCGGTGCGCTTGAAGAGGAAGGCCTGGTCCGCGAGGTCGAGGGCGTTGCCGTGCAGCAGGTTGATCTCCATCTGCGCCGGGCCGTCCTCGTGGATCAGCGTGTCGATCTCGATGTCCTGGTCCTCACAGAATTGGTACATGTCGTCGAACATCGGGTCGAACTCGTTGACGGCCGCGATGCTGTAGGACTGCCGGCCCGGCTCGGAACGCCCCGAGCGCCCGACGGGCGGCTTCAGCTGGTAGTCGGCGTCGGCGTTCGGCTCGACGAGGTAGAACTCGAGTTCGGGCGCGACCACGGGATCCCAGCCCCGCTGCGCATAGAGTTCGAGCACCTGGCGCAGCACGTGGCGCGGGGCCATCGTCACGCGGCGTCCGTCCGCATAGAAGCAGTCGTGGATCACCTGCGCGGTCGGTTCGGCCGCCCACGGCACGCGGCGCACGGTCTTCGGGTCCGCGCGCAGCACGATGTCGATCTCGGCCGGGCTCATGGCCCCTTCGGGCTCGTCCGGGTAATCGCCGGTCACGGTCTGCAGGAAAATGCTTTCCGGCAGGCGCATGCCCTCGTCTTCGGCGAACTTCGCCGCGGGCATGACCTTGCCGCGCGCGATGCCCGCCATGTCCGGAATGATGGCCTCGACCTCGGATATGCCGTGGTCGCGGAAGAACTGCTGGATGTCACTCGCCATAAATCACCTGACCTGGGCGCGCTCGGCACTCGCGGCGCCAAATGCCGCGAACAGAGCGCGCGAAAAGGAATTGCCCATCACCTGCCACTCGGGGTGCCACTGCACCGCGAGTGCGAAATGCGGCGCGTCCGCCACCCGGAAGGCCTCGACCAGCCCGTCCGGCGCGCGCGCCTCGACCGCAAGCCCCGGCGCGAGCGCGCGCACGCCCTGCGCGTGCAGTGAATTGACCTTTGCGCGCCCCGCGCCCGCAATCGCGCGCAGCACGCCGCCGTCCACCAGTTCGACCTCGTGCGCCGGCGCATATTGCAGCTCGAGCGGCTGCGCCTTGTCCTCGCGGTGGTCGAGCTTGCCCGGCTGCTCCTGCACCTTCTGCCACAGCGAACCGCCGAAGGCGACGTTCATCTCCTGGAAGCCGCGGCAAATGCCGAACACCGGCACGCCGGCCTCGACCGCGCGCGGAATGAGCGGCAGCGTGGTCGCGTCGCGCTCGGCGTCGTGGAGGGTGCCCGGTTCACTCGCCTCGCCTTCGTAGTGGCGCGGCTCGACGTTCGAAGGCGAACCCGTGAAGAGGATCCCGTCGACCTGCCCGAGCAGCTGATCGAGGTCGAGGCGGTTACCGAGCGCCGGAATCAGCAGCGGCAGCCCACCGGCGGCCTCCATCACGGCGAGGATGTATTTCTCGCCCACGGCATGGAACGGATGAGCGCCGAGCATGCGGCGATCCGCCGGAATGCCGATCACTGGACGCCTCATGGCCATCGGGGTACCCGGTCGCGCGTTTAGGATATTTATCACCCGGCCCGTCCGGACCGGCTGCAGCAGCATTAGACCACAGCTCGCGGCGGAGCGGATGGTGCGCCGCATCAATGACCCCTGCGGCCTCACGACAGCCCCCTGCCATTTGCTGCGGCCCGCCGGGCCCGAATAAGCTTGCGGGTCGGCCGCCCGTACCGGGTGTCCGAAATCCTAAACGAGGCCTCCATGCCGAGCGAAGCGCACGCCGAACTGCAGCGGTTTCTCGACGCGCACCCGGAGACGCGTTTTTTCGACGTTTTCCTCAACGATCTCAACACGGTCGAGCGGGGCAAGCGCCTCGATCTCGACGGTGCCCGCGCCGCCTACCGCAGCGGCATGTTGCTGCCGGGCTCGATGTTCGCGCTCGACGTGCTCGGCGGCACCGTGCAGGCCACCGGGCTCGGGTTCGATGACGGCGATGCGGACCGGCCGTGCCGTCCGATCCCCGGAACGCTGGTACCGGTTCCCTGGCAGCAGGATGCCCTCGCCCAGTTGCAGGTGACGATGCACGAGCCGGACGGACGACCGTTCTACGGCGACCCGCGCCACGTGCTCACGTCGATGCTCCAGCGCGTGACCGCGCTCGGCCTCACGCCCGTCGTGGCGATCGAATACGAGTTCTACTTCGTCGACCTCGAGCGCGGCGCGGACGGCCTGCCGCAGCCACCGCGCGGGCCGCTCACGGGGCGGCGCGAGTTTCGCACGCAGATCAATGCCATGACCGACCTGAACGAGTACTCCCCAGTGCTCGCGCAGATCGCGCGCGATTGCCACACGCAGGGCGTGCCCGCGACCGGGGCACTGCCCGAGTACGGGCCGGGGCAATACGAGGTGAACCTGCAGCACCTGCCCGATGCCCTCGCCGCCTGCGACCAGGCGCTGCGCTTCAAGCGCATCGTCAAGAGCGTCGCGCGCGCCCACGGCATGGACGCGACGTTCCTCGCCAAGCCCTACCGCGACATGGCCGGCAGCGGGCTGCACATCCACCTGAGCCTGCTCGACGGCGAGGGGCGCAACATCTTCGCCTGCGACGATCCCGCCGCCCACGCACCGCTGCGCCACGCGGTCGCCGGCCTCCTCGACTCGATGGCGGACGGCATGGCGATCTGCGCACCCGGCCCGAACTCCTTCCGGCGCTTTCGCAGCGAATCCTATGTGCCACTGACGCCGAACTGGTCGATCAACAACCGCGGCGCCGCCGTGCGCATCCCGGTGAGCGACGCCGCCAATCGCCGCATCGAATACCGCCAGGCCGGCGCCGACGCCAATCCGTACCTCGTGCTCGCCTGGATGCTCGCCGGACTGCACCACGGCCTCACGCGGCGCGCCGATCCACCGCCCCCGGTGATGGGCAATACCTACGCGCAAACGGCGGGCGAGCCGCTGCCGACGCAGTGGGCCACGGCGATCGAGCAGTTCGTGGACAGCCCCTTCGCGAGCGAATACCTCGGCGAGCGCTTCGCGCGCCTGTATGCCACGGTCAAGCGCGCCGAACTGGAGGCCTTCAGCTCCTACGTGACGCCGCTCGAGTGCGCGTGGTACCTGGGGCCGCTGTGAGCGAGGACTACGTCGCCAGCTACTACGCCGCCACGCGCCACGCAGCGCCGGCGCACCCGCCGCTCAAGGGCGACGTGGAGTGCGACGTCTGCGTCATCGGCGCGGGGATCGCGGGCTGCTCGGCCGCACTGCATCTCGCCGGGCGTGGCTACCGGGTCGTGCTGCTCGAAGCCGCGCGCGTCGGCTGGGGCGCGTCGGGCCGCAGCGGGGCACAGGCGCTCTTCGGCCTCGCCGCGGGCGAAGAGAAGACCGAAGCGCTGATCGGGGAAAGCGACGCGCGTCGCGCCTGGGACATCACCGTCGAGGGCCTCGGGCTCATGCGCGAACTCATCGCGCGCCATGCGATCGACTGCGACTACGTGCCCGGCCAGATGCACGTGGCGGTCAAGCCGCGGCAGGTCACGGAACTGCGCCGCTGGACCGAACGCATCAATGACCGCTACGGCTACACGAGCCTGCGCTTCGTGCCGCAGGAAGAAGTGCGCGCGCTGATCGCGAGCAAGCGCTATCTCGCCGGCACCTTCGATTCGCAGAGCGGCCACCTGCATCCGCTCAACTACACGCTCGGCCTCGCGGCGGCCGCAAGGGCGGCAGGCGCGCGCATCTTCGAGGGCAGCCGCGCGCTCGCGTACGAAGCCGGCGCCGGCCCCGTGATGGTGCGAACGGCGCAGGGGAGCGTGCGCTGCCAGCACCTGGCGCTCTGCGGCAATGCCTGGCTCGGCAGCACCGCCCCGAGGATCGCGAAACGCATCATGCCGGTTGGCACCTATATCGTCGCGACCGAGCCGCTGGGCGAGGCGCGCGCGCGCGAACTCATCGCCAACGATGCGGCCGTCACCGACATCAACTGGGTGCTCGACTACTTCCGCCGCTCGCGCGACCACCGGCTGCTCTTCGGCGGGCGCGTCAGTTACTCGGGGCTAGACCCGTTCAACACCGCGAACGCGACGCGTGATCGAATGTTGCACGTCTTCCCGCAGCTGCGCGGCGCGCGCATCGAGCACAGCTGGGGCGGTTATGTCGACATCACGATGAACCGCGCGCCGGACTTCGGGCGCCTCGCGCCGAACGTGTACTACCTGCAGGGGTTCTCCGGGCACGGCATGGTGCTCACCGGCATCGCGGGGAAATTGCTCGCGGAAGCGATCGCCGGCACGGCGGAGCGCTTCGATGTGTTCAGCCGCATCCCGCATCGCGAGTTCCCCGGCGGCGCGCTGCTGCGCCGGCCCGCGCTCGTGCTCGCGATGGCGTGGTACCGTTTGAAGGACTTGTTGTAGGGCCTAGAGGAAACGCCACGCCACCGTGAGCCACAAGGCATCGGCGTCGTCGAATTCGTCGGGGTCCAGCCGCTCGTACTCGAGGCGCAGGTTGATGTGGCGCCCGAGCATCGCGCCGACCCCCGCACCGAAGGTGATCGAGTCCTGGCTGCTCTTCACCTCGATCCGGTCGCTCCCCGAGATGAGCTCGAACTCGGTCGTGTTGATGAAATATCCGACGCGCGCGAGCAGCTCGAAGCGGCCCAGCGGCCAGGACGCGACGATCCAGGGCGTGACGCCCCGCTGGCCGACGGACAGGCGCTCGCCGGCCGCGTCGGCCGAAAAATCCCCATAGTCGGAATAGGTGGCCTCGACCGCGACATAGGGCGAGAAGCGATACCCGGCCAGCACCCGCCACGCCGTGTCGTCGGCGTCGATCGCGAAGACATTGACGCCGGTATCGAGATCGACGCTCGCCTGCGAGCGGCCTGCCCCGAGCCCCACGTAGGGCCCGAAATTCTCGTAGGCGAAGCACGTGCCGGAGACCGTGAGTGCTGCAAGCAGCATGGCCGTACGTTTCATGCAACCCCCTGCACATCGTTGCGATGACGATCCCGGGCGAGTATACGCCTCAGCGCGCGCGCAACTCGTAGCAGCTGTGGATGCGCGGATTGCGCGCAAAGTCCTCGGGGATGGTCGCGCGGGTGATGTCGGTCACCGCGAACCGGCTCGCGAGCGCGGGATCGAGGCGGAATTTCTGCGCGTTGGTGGAGAACACGAGCAGCCCGCCCGGCGCGAGGATCTGCATGCAGGCGTCGATCAGCGCCGCATGGTCGCGCTGCACGTCGTGCACGCCTTCCATGCGCTTCGAGTTCGAGAAGGTCGGCGGATCGAGGAAGATGAGATCGAAGCACTCGCGACCGTGCGCGGCCCCGGCGAGCCACTCGCGGCAGTCGGCCTGCACGAAGCGGTGCTGGCGACCCGCGAGGGAGTTTGCGGCCAGGTTCGCCTGCGCCCAGTCGAGATAGGTGTGCGACAGGTCGACGCTCGTCGTCTCGCGGGCGCCGCCCGCGGCGGCATGGACCGTGGCGCTGCCGGTGTAGGCGAAGAGATTGAGGAAGCGCCCTCCCGCGGCCGCCTCGCGCAGGCGCGCGCGCGTGATGCGGTGGTCCAGGAACAGGCCCGTATCGAGGTAGTCGGTGAAATTCACGCGAAAGCGCAGGCCCGCCTCCCCGACGACCCGGAACTCGCCGCGCTCCGCTTCCTTGCCGTATTGCTCGCCGCGCGCCGTGCGCCGGCGCATGCGCACGTGCACGTGGGTCTCGGGCAGGCCCAGCACGTCGGGCAGCACGGAGAGCGCTTCCGCGCGCCGGCGTCGCACCGCCTCGAGCTCGATCTCGCGTGGCGCCGCGTACTCCTGCACGTACGCCCAGCGCTCGTCCGAATCCGCCGCCGTATAGAGGTCGATGGCGAACGCGTACTCGGGCATGTCGGCGTCGTAGACCCGATAGCAGCGCACGCCGGCCTTCGCCGCCCACGCGCCGAGGCGCTTGGCGTTCTTCGCCAGCCGGTTGCCGAACATGCGCGCGCCCGCCGTCTCGCGCAGCGCCGGATCGAACAGCGGCCGCGGACGCCGGAAATCGCGTGCGCTGCCCGGTTCGATCTCGAAACGCAGCAGACGGCACTCGAGCGCGCCGTTCCACACCGTGTGGGTGCGCTGCGCCCGCAGGCCGATGTCGAGGCCGAGGTCCGGCGAGCCCGTGATGACCGCGGCGCGCCAGCCCTGGAAACGCTCGCGCATCACCGTGCCGAGTTCGCGGTGCAGGGCGCGCGCCGTCTCGAGATCCTCGAGGCGTACGCCGTAGGGCGGATTCGCGCACAGCAGGCCGCGCGCACCGCTGGGCGCGGCCTGCGCGAGCGGCGCCTGCGTGAACTCGACCCACGACGCAACGCCCGCGCGTGCCGCGTTGTCCGCCGCGATGCGCACCGCGCGCGCGTCGCTGTCGCTGCCGCGCAGTGGCAACGATGCGGTGGCCTGCGGGCGCACGCGCGGCGCAGCCGCCGCATGCAGGCGTTCCAAGGTCGCGGCGTCGTGCCCCTTCCAGCCCGTGAAGCCGTAGTAGGCGCGTTGCAGTCCCGGCGCCCGGTCGGCGGCCATGAGGGCGGCCTCGATCACGAAGGTGCCCGAGCCGCACATCGGGTCGAGCAGCGCCGCGCCCTCGGCCGCGAGCGCCGGCCAGCCGGCGCGCAGCAGGATGCCGGCCGCCACGTTCTCGCGCAGCGGCGCCTCGCCGGCCTGCGCACGATAGCCGCGGCGGTGCAGGCCCTCGCCCGACAGGTCGATCGAGACGGTGACGGCGGATCCATTCGCATGGGCGTGCACACGCACCGACGGCCGCTCGAGCGCGACGTCCGGGCGGCGCCCATGGGACTCGCGCAAGCTGTCGCAGATCGCGTCCTTCACGCGTTGCGCGCCGTAGCGCGTGTGGTTGATACCGGGATGGCGGCCGCTGTAATCACAGGCGAGCGTGCCGTCGGGATCGACGTGATCGTTCCACGGCAGCGTGCGCAGCGCCGCGTACAGCGCATCCGCGGTTTCGGCCTGCACCTGCGCGATCTCGAGGAACACGCGGCTGGCGACGCGCGATTCGAGGCAGGCGCGATAGGCCACTTCGAGCGAGCCCGAGAACCCGACGCCGAGCGCGCGCTCGCGCACGTCGGTGGCGCCGAACGACACCAGCTCCGCGGCGAGCAGATCGGCAAAACCACGCGGCGCGCTCGCGAGGAAGCGCATCATGGCCGCGGCGGCCACGGCAGCACGCGCGGCGCGTGCGTGGCCAGGTAGCGCGCGAGCACGCGATACGTTTCAAGGTCGAAGCCCACGGCCTGCGAACCCAACTGAAACAGCGCCTCTGGCCCGTCGCGC
The DNA here is from genome assembly GCA_050185195.1 of Steroidobacteraceae bacterium. Classification (GTDB taxonomy): domain Bacteria; phylum Pseudomonadota; class Gammaproteobacteria; order Steroidobacterales; family Steroidobacteraceae; genus CADEFQ01. The sequence continues at coordinate 9,839 of JBFWZQ010000014.1, forward strand.
GTGACGGTCCCGAGGTAGCGCCATCCCTCCACCACATGCCACTGCTCGAGGCCCCCGAAATCGCGCTCGCGGATCGCGACGGCGCCGTCGTACGGCCAGGGCTTCAGCCGCTCGCCCGCAAACGCGAGCTTGGTGCGCGCAAGGTGCCGTTGGGGCGCTTCGGCCCCGACGCAGGCACCGCGGCAATGCTGGGCCTGGAAGGCGACGCAGGACCCCTCTCCCTCCTCGAGCCCGAGCAGCTTCGCGCAGAGGCGGTGTTCACGCGCGAGCGACTCGAGCGCACGCCGCGCTTCGCGCGCGGTGCGATAGAGACCGAAACAGTCGCCCTCGGGCCAGCCGTCGGCGAGCGACTGCAGCTGCGGCGGGGCCGGTATATCGCCAAAGCGCCAGGTGAGCGCCTCGCCGGCATCGCGAGCGCGCCGGTTGTAGGCCGGCCGCGCCTCGCGCACACAGCGCGCCTCGTGCAGTTGCGCGCCGAGCTCGCCCGCCGTCTCGATCCAGTCGACGCGCACGGTCTCGCTCGCGAGCCGTCGCGTCTTCGCCGCGCGTGGCGCATCGCGCCAGTAGCCGAGCACGCGCTCGCGCAGGTTCACCGCCCGACCCACGTACAACAACGACTCCGGGCTGTCCGCCCCGGTGCGGCCGTAGAAACGATAGACGCCGGCGGTCTGCGGCAGTTCGTCGGCCAGCCCCGGCGACAGCTGCGGCGGCAGCGACACGCGTTGCGTGAGGTCCGCAAGCGCCGCTTCGAGCGCCTCGGGCGGCCAGGCGGCGCGCAACCGCCGCCAGAATTGCCAGAGGGCCATCGCATCGGGCAACGCACGGTGGCGCGCCGCACAGGGCAGGTCGTGGAAGGCGATCACGGCATCCAGGTTGTGGTGGTGCTGTTGCGGATAGAAGCGTCGCGACAGCCTGACGGTGCAGGCGCAGCGCGCGTCGAAAGCGTGCCCCGCGCGCTGCAGCTCGTTGCGAACGAAGCCGTAGTCGAAGCGCACGTTGTGCGCGATGAAGAGCCGCCCCTCGAGCCGCTGCGCGAGGGAGGCTGCGATGTCGGCAAAACGGGGCGCGTCCTCGAGCGAGGCCGGATCGATGCCAGTGAGGCGCTGGATGCCGGCCGGCAAGCGGGTGCCGGGATTGACGAGCGTGGTCCACGATTCCTCGACCGTGTCGCCGCGCGCGAGCACCACGCCCACCTCGATGACGCGGTGGTACAGCGGATGCCCGCCCGTCGTCTCGACATCGACGAAGGCGAGCGGGGCGTCGACGAGTGCGCTCACGACAGGTCGAGCCAGGTCGTCTTCAGTTCCGTGTACTTGTCAAAGGCGTGCAGCGACTTGTCGCGGCCGATCCCCGACTGCTTGAAGCCGCCGAAGGGCACCGTGATGTCGTCGGCGTCGTAGCAGTTGACGTAGACCGTGCCGGCGCGCAGCGCGCGCGCCGTGCGGTGCGCGGTGGTCACGTCGCGCGTCCAGATGGCCGCGGCGAGGCCGTATTCGACGTCGTTCGCGATGTCGATGGCCTCCTCGATGGTGTCGAAGGCGATCGTTGCGAGCACGGGGCCGAAGATCTCCTCGCGCGCCACGCGCATGCCGCGCGCCACGCCGTCGAATACGGTCGGCTCGACGAAATACCCGCCGCTCGCCTCGCGCACGCGGCGGCCCCCGAAGGCAAGCTGCGCGCCCTCGCCGCGACCCGTGTCGATGTAGCCGAGCACGCGCTGCATCTGGGTTTCATCCACGATCGCGCCGAGCTTCGTCGCCGGGTCGAGCGGGTCGCCGGGCGCCATGGTGCGGCCGATCGCGGCGATCTTCTCGAGCACGGCCTCCTTCGCGCTGCGCTGCACGAGCAGGCGCGAACCGGCCGAGCACATCTCGCCCTGGTTGAAGAAGATCGCGTAGGCCGCCGCGGTGGCCGCGCGCTCGAGGTCCGGGTAATCGGCGAGCACGATGTTGGGCGACTTGCCGCCGCACTCGAGCGACACGCGCTTCAGGTTCGACTGCGCGGCGTACTGCATGACGAGCTTGCCGGTCGCGGTCGAGCCGGTGAAGGCGATCGCGCCGACATCCATCGAAAGCGCGAGCGCCTTGCCGGCGGTGTGGCCATAACCCGGCACCACGTTGAAGACGCCGGGCGGCAGGCCGGCCTCGAGCGCGAGTTGCGCGACGCGGATCGCCGTGAGCGGGGACTTCTCCGACGGCTTCAGCACGAGCGAATTGCCCGCGGCGAGCACCGGGCCGATCTTCCAGGCCGCCATCACGAGCGGGAAATTCCACGGCACGATCGCGCCGACGACGCCGATGGGTTCGCGCGTCACGAGCGCGAGCGCCTCCGGCCCGGTGGGCGCGACCTCGTCGTAGAGCTTGTCGACGGCTTCCGCGTACCACTGGATCGCACGGGCCGCGGCGGGGATGTCGACCTTCAGGCTGTCGGTGATCGGCTTGCCCATGTCGAGCGTTTCGAGCAGCGCGAGTTCTTCGCGGTGCGCGAGGATCGATTGCGCGAAGGCGGCGAGCACCTTCTTGCGGTGCGCGGGCTTCGTGCGCGACCAGACCCCCTTGTCGAACGCCGCCTTCGCCGCCGCGACCGCGCGCTCGATGTCGGGCGCGTCGCCTGCCGCCACGCGCGCGAAGACCTGGCCGGTGGCCGGATTGACGCTGTCGAACTGCGCGCCGGACAGCGCGTCCACGTAATCGCCACCGATGAACGCGCGTGTCTGCGGCGCAAGCTGTGCGGCACGTTCGTGCCAATTCGGGATGTGGGCGGACATGGAAGCCTCGTCGGGATCAGAAGGTCGGGGGCGCGCTCGCGCTGATGATCTCACAGGGCTCGCGGCCGACGTTGCGGAAACGATGCGGGATGGTGCTGGAAAAATAGTAGGCGTCGCCGGGCCCGAGCACGCGGGAGTTGCCGCCGACCGTCAGCTCGATGCGCCCCCGCACCACGACGCCGCCTTCCTCGCCACGGTGTGACAACGCATCGTCGCCGGTCGCGGCACCGGGCGCGTAGCGTTCGCGCAGGATCGTGAGCTGGCGCGCCGGGCGTTGCGCGGCGACGAGGCGCAACGACACTTCGTCCGTGCCGATTTCGACGAGGTCGTCGTCGCCGTAGAAGATCTGCGGCGCCTCGTCGACATTGATCGTGAAGAACTCCGCGAGCGACATCGGCACGCCGTCGAGCACTTTCTTCAGCGAACCGACCGAGGGGCTCACGCGGTTCTGCTCGATGAGCGAGATGAGCCCGTTCGTGACGCCGGCGCGGCGCGCCAGCTCGCGCTGCGAAAGGCCGTAGATCAGCCGCACCCTGCGCAGCCGGGCGCCGACGTCGATGCTCATATCGGGGGCCTGTTTAGCATCATGGACACAAGTGGCCAAATCTCGGCCTTTCTCGCCATGTATGTCAACTTTCCTTATCATTCCGACCATGAAGACCGCCCCAAGCCTCGATGCGCTGTGGATGCCGTTCACGGCGAACCGCCAGTTCAAGCAGGCGCCCCGTCTCCTCGCCCGGGCGCGCGGCATGGAGTACTTCACGCCCGAGGGGCGTCGTGTGCTCGACGGCGCGGCCGGCCTCTGGTGCGTGAACGCGGGCCACGGGCGCGATGAGATCACCACGGCCGTCACTCGCCAGCTCGAAACGATGGATTACGCGCCGAACTTCCAGATGGGGCACGGCCCGGGGTTCGAACTCGCCGCCGCGCTGGCGGCGTTGTGCCCGCCGGAACTGAACCGCGTGTTCTTCACGAACTCCGGCTCGGAAGCAGTCGACACGGCGCTCAAGATCGCCCTCGCCTACCACCGCCTCCGGGGCGATGCGGCGCGCACCCGCCTGATCGGGCGCGAGCGGGCCTACCATGGCGTCGGTTTCGGCGGCATCTCGGTCGGCGGCATCGTCGCCAATCGCAAGACCTGGGCGGCGAGCATGCTGCCCGGCGTCGACCACCTGCGCCACACGCACGACCTCGCGCGCAACGCCTACTCGCGCGGGCAACCGGAGCACGGCGCGGAACTCGCCGACGACCTCGAGCGCCTGGTCGCGCTGCATGACGCATCGACCATCGCGGCGGTGATCGTCGAGCCGGTCGCGGGTTCGACCGGCGTGCTGCTGCCGCCGAAGGGCTATCTCGAACGGCTGCGCCGGATCTGCGACACGCACGGCATCCTGCTGATCTTCGACGAAGTGATCACCGGCTTCGGCCGCACCGGCGCGCCGTTCGCGGCGCAGGAATTCGGCGTGACGCCCGACCTCATCACGATGGCGAAGGGCCTCACCAATGGCTGCGTGCCGATGGGGGCCGTCGTCGCGAAGCAGTCGATCCACGACGCCTTCATGCAGGGCCCGCCCGGCGCGATCGAGCTGTTCCACGGCTACACCTATTCGGCGCACCCGCTCGCCTGCGCCGCGGGGCTCGCGACGCTCGACATCTACCGGCGGGAAGGCTTGCTGACGCGCGCGAAGGAGCTTTCGGGGCTGTGGCAGGACGCCGTGCACTCGCTGCGCGGGCGTCCGAACGTGATCGACACGCGCAACTACGGCCTCATCGCGGGCATCGAGCTCGAGCCGATCCCCGGCAAGCCGGGCGCGCGGGCCTTCGAGATATTCCTCAAGTGTTTCGAACGCGGCCTGCTGATCCGCACGACCGGCGACATCATCGCCCTCTCGCCGCCGCTCATCATCGAGCCGGCCCATATCGACGAGATCTTCGGCACGCTCGCGGGCGTGCTCTGAATGGTGCCGGGTTTTCGGCGTGACCGAAAACCCGGCACCAGGCTCAGTTCCTCACTCGCCCCACGGCAGCGTGGTGCTCACCGAGAAGATCGCGCGGGCTTCGTTGTTGAACACGTCGTCCCGGACCTTGTCGGCACCGCTCGCATCCGTGCCGGTCAGCTTCAGCGCGAGGCTGAAGTTGCCCACATCGACACCCACCGTCACGCCGTAGTCGAGGTACTCGATGTCCTCGAAGGCGTCGCCGTAGCTGTAGCCGGCGTGCAGCGTCAGCGAGAAGTTCTGCGGCAGGCCGAAGGTGTAGTTCGCTTCGGTGTACAGCGCGCCGTCGTTCGATCCGCCGTAGTCGATCGCGTACCATTGCTTGAAGCCGAAGCCTTTCCAGTCGATACCGACCGACAGCTCCGGGTACGAAGAAATCTTCGACTTCGTCGCCGAGTTGTCCGAGCCCGGATAGGTGTACCAGACGAGGCCCGCGTTCCACGACAGGTCGTCGTTGATCGACGCCTCGTAGCCGGCGTACAGATCGATCTCGAGCGTGCCATCGACGTCATCGCCGTAGTCGATGTTGCTGCCCCACGCGCCGACGGAGAAACCCGTCTCGCCGAACGCGTAGTCGAAGCTCGCCTGCAGCGCAGGGTCCTTGGCGCTCAGCGACACGCCACGAAAATCGTAGTCGCTCACCGCCGTGACGGTCGAGCTGAACTGCGCCTGTGCCGCGCCCGCAACACCGAGCAGTGCGACCGCGACAGAAATTTTCTTGAGCCGATTCATGAATACTCCCTTGTAAGCGACACCCGTGCGCGGATTATACGCAGCACTCACGGCTGGGGAATGAAGATTGCGTAGATCTTGGTGCAATCCTCGAGAACCGCCCACGTACCGGCAAAACCCGCCGGAACCACGAACGCGTCGCCGGGACCGAAGTTCATGCGCGCGCCCGCCTCGCTCACGAGCTCGACCCGGCCGGCCGTCAGCACGCATAACTCGCACTCTGTGTAGCGCACGCGCCACAGGCCGCGCGTACTGGACCAGTGGCCGACGTGGAACCGTTCGCTGGCATCGGAGAAGGCGTTCCAGGCGTGCTGCACGGGATCGCCATCGATCAGGCGATCGGCCGCCGGGCGGGACGCTTCGCCCGCCCCCTGTATCGTCACCGGTATGATTTCGGTACCCATCAGACATTGATACGCCGACCGGCGTCCTCCTGCATCTTCAGCATGAAGGCGCGCACCGCCGGCAGCGCATCCTCCGCTTTCAGCAAACGCTGCTCGACGAGCACCTGCGCCATGTCGGCGAGCGAGCGGCGGCCATCGACCAGCGACATCATGAAGGCATGGATGCGCGTCGCCCGCGCATGCGCCTGCAGGTCGGCGGTGAGCGGCACCGGCCGCTTCGTATCGACGACCCAGTCGGGCGGGCCGCGGGTGGCCGGCGGCGTGACCGATCCGACCTTGCGTGCCGTCCAGGCCACCGTCGACTCGATGCGCGCATGGCGGCTCGCGGGCGACTGCATGTAAGGCAGCGCCGCCTCGCGCAGCGCGGGCCGCGAGAACCCCGCGCCCTGCACGATCTCGACGGCTTCCTCGAGGCTGAACTGCTGCACGCGCTGCGTGCTCATGAACGCGAACGCGACGGACCCGAGGTTGAGCCATCGCCCCCCTTGCGCAATGAGCGGGTTGATCCGCGCGGCCAGGGCCGGGAACGGCTCTTCCACGATGTCGATGAACCAGGGCGTGACCACCGCGTCGAACGCGCCCGGCTGGAAAGGCGCACACATCGCATCGGCCGCGACGAGCTGCAGCCGCTCGTCCGCGGCGGCGGGCGCCGCGAGCCGGCGCAGCACGGCGTGATCCGCCGCGCCGCGCGGCGCGAGCGGGAACTCGTACAACTCGAGCGGGCGCCCGGCATACATCTCCCGGGCGACCGCGAGCAGCAGCGGGTTCAGGTCCATCGCCACCGTGAGCGCCGGGGCATGGCGGCGATGCAGGTCGTAGGCGAGGCGCCCGGCGCCCGCGCCGAGCACGAGCACCCGCGCCCCGGCGAGCGATTCCCCGCCGGCGGCATCGAGCAGGTCGAGCGACGCGGCGTTCTCGGCCTCGCCCCACGCCCAGTCCCGGTGGATGTTGGCGTAATAGTTGGTGAGCCCCTGGGACACCGGCAGGCGGGCGCGCAACGCGCGCAGCGTGTCCCGGTCGGCGGCGCCCAGGTGCACCTGCAGGGGCTCGAGCAGTTGCGTTACCCGCAATCCGTGGTCCTCGAGCGCATCGGCAAGCCGCGCCAGCCGTTCACGGGTGGTCGGCAACAGATCGGGTGCAGCCAGGGCCGCACGCACGCCGTCCGCATCGGCCCGCAATTCCGCCAGCATCAGCGTGAGGCGTGCCCGCCATTCGCCGGCGGCCCCGCGCGGGTCGCGAAACAGCCAGGCCGCCCCGCCGAGGACGGGGAAGCCCGCGCTGCATTGGGTGCAGATGTATCCTGCGCGATCGGCCCGCAGGCTGCCGCGCTCGCATCCCGGGCACCTCAGTACATCCACGAGCATACAACTTCACTCCACTGCTGTTACTATCTTGCCATGGCTAGAAAAGCACGCCCGAAGGCCAACGGCCTCGCCCTGCACCATCGCCTGTACATGATGCTGCAGCAACAACTCACCGACGGCACCATCCCCCCTGGTGGCGCGCTGCCGAGCGAGCCCGACCTCGCCCGTGAAACCCGCCTGTCGCGCACGACCGTGCGCCGCGCGCTCGCCCGGCTCGCCGCCGAAGGCATGATCGAGCGCCGCCACGGCAGCGGCACCTACGCGACCATGCAGGGCACGGCCAAGGCCCGCACCGAGGCCACCACCGACGCCGGTGCCTTGCTGAGCGACCTGCAGGCGATGTCCCGCACGACCGTCGCCCGGGTATTGCAACACGCCGTCATCGCGACCCCGCCGCGCATCCTCGCGGCCTGTCCGGAACTCGGCCCGCGCGTGCTGCTGCTACAGCGCGCCCGCACCCATCGTGGCAAGCCGCTCGCCGTCATCAGCCACTACATTCCCGAGCGCCACGCGGCGCGCTTTGCCAGGGCGCAGCTGAAGAACCTGCCGACCACCGTGATCTTCGAGAAGGCGCGCCTCGTGCCTTCCGTCGGCAGCCAACAGATCACCGCGATCGCGGCCGACCACGTGCTGTCGCGCGAGCTCGGCGTGAACATCGGCGCGCCGGTCCTCTCGATCCGCCGCACCGTGCGCGATGCGAAGGGCACGCTGCTCGAATACCACGAAGTGTTCTACGACCCCGACTCCATCATCGTGCAGATGGACGTGCAGCGGGACAAGGGCGGCAAGGGCGGCGTGCGCTGGCGCCCGGTGCGCTGATTCGTCGGCGTCGCGCCCGGTGACGGTAATCCCGTGACACTTGCCGCACGCCCGACCACGCCCACCTCGTGCGCCGACCTGCTCGCCGACGCCGCAAGCCGGGCAGCGCGCTACCTCGACTCACTCGGCACCCGGCCGGTCGCACCGCCGCCCGCCGCCGTGGCGCGGCTCGATGAGCTCGACGTCCCGATGCCCGCCGCACCGACCGATGCGGCGAGCGTCCTGGCGCGCCTCGACGACATCGTCGGCCCGGCGACGATGGCGATGGCGGGTCCGCGATTCTTTGGCTTCGTGATCGGCAGCGCCTTGCCGGCGACGGTGGCCGCGAACTGGCTGGCGACGGCCTGGGACCAGAACGCGGCCTTGTCGACGGCCACGCCGGGCGTCTCGCGCCTCGAGGCGGTGGCCCTCGCATGGCTGAACGAACTGCTGGGCCTGCCGGCCTCGGCGCAGGGCGCGTTCGTCACTGGCGCCACGATGGCGAACTTCACCGCCCTCGCCGCGGCACGCCATCGTGTACTCGAGCAGGCGGGCTGGTCGGTCGAAGCCGACGGCCTGTTCGGCGCACCGCCGATCACGGTCATCGTGGGCGAAGAGGCCCATCCGACGTTGATCAAGTCGCTCGGCCTCCTGGGCCTCGGCCGCAAGCGCGTCGTGCGGGTGCCCGTCGACAGCCAGGGTCGCATGCGCCCCGATCGCCTGCCGCGCATCGCGGGGCCCACGATCCTGTGCCTGCAGGCGGGCAACCTGAACACCGGCGCTTTCGACCCAATTGCGGAATTGTGTGCCGCCGCCCATGCGTCCGGCGCGTGGTGCCACGTCGATGGCGCGTTCGGCCTCTGGGCACGCGCGTCCGGCCATCTGGCTCCACTCGCGGCGGGCATCGAGCAGGCAGACTCATGGGCCACCGACGCGCACAAGTGGCTCAATGTCCCGTATGACTGCGGCATCGCCTTCGTGCGCGAGCCGGGCATCCTGCCGGCGGCAATGGCGGTCTCGGCCGAGTACCTGCCCGCCGGCAGTGGCGCGCGCAATCCCGCGGACTTCACGCCCGAGTTGTCCCGTCGCGCGCGCGGCGTCGAAGTGTGGGCGGCGCTCGCGGCGCTCGGGCGCAGCGGACTCGCGGAGCTGCTCGAACGGAACTGTCGCAGCGCGCGCCGCTTCGCCGCGGGCCTTGCGGCGGCAGGCCACGAAATCCTGAACGAAGTCGTGTTGAATCAGGTGCTGGTCTCGTTCGGCGCAGCCGACGTCACCGAACGCGTCGTCGAGGCCGTGCAGGCCGACGGCACGTGCTGGTGCGGGCGCACCGTCTGGCAGGGCCGAACGGCGCTGCGCATCAGCGTCTGCTCGTGGGCCACCACCGCCGCGGACGTGGAGATGAGCCTCGCGGCGATCCTGCGTGCCGCGGAGCAGGTCGCGGCGCAAGCGCACTGACGACAACCCCCGCCGCCGTCAGGCCGCGCACCAGTCCCGATCGAGGCGCCGCGACGCCGCGAAGAAGAACGCGGCGCTCACGAAGTAGAAGCCGGTGGCGATGACGATCGCGTAACGCAGGGCATCCTGGCCGAAGTGCGGTGCGAGCTGGTCCGACAGCGCGCCGACGAACAGCGTGCCGCCGCCGATGCCGATCAGGTTGATCATGAAGAGGAACACCGCCGACGCCGTCGCGCGCATCTGCGGGACGACGAGGTGCTGCAGGGTCGCATAGACGGGCCCGGTCCAGCTCGCGTTGAGCGTCATCGGCACGCTGAACAGCACGCACGCCGCGAGCGTGGAAGGCACGAGCACGCCCGCCACGAGGAACGGCACGATCGCGAGCAGCATCACCCCCGGCACGAGCGCATAGGCCGCCTTGCGCCGCGCGCCGAGCCGATCGGCTGCCCAGCCACCGAGCCAGATCCCCGCAATGCCGAAGGCCATCGTACCGAGGCCGACGAACCAGGCGGTCTGCGCGAGGGTGAGGCCGTGGCTGCGGATGAAGAATGACGGCGTCCAGAAGAGCAGCCCATAGCCGACGATCGACGAACTCGAGGCGCCGAGGGTGAGCAGCAGGAACGACGGCTTGCCCGCAAGGACGCGCAGCGCATCGGGGAACGAGCCGTGGATGGCGGGTGACGGGCCGGCGCGGAGCGCATCGAGGGCGCCGCGGATCGGCTCGCGCACCGTGCAGCGAAAGAGCGGCGCCAGCAGCAGGCCGCCCGCGCCCACCGCGAGGAACGCGACCCGCCAGTCGATCGCGCTCGCCACGAGGCCGCCGAGCAGCGTGCCGAGGCCGCTGCCGATCGGCACGCCGAACGAGAACACTGCGAGCGCGCGGGCCCGCTGCCGCGGGGGGAAATAGTCGCTGATGAGCGAAAAGGCCGGCGCCACCCCGCCTGCCTCGCCGACCCCGACGCCGACCCGCGCCAGGAACAGTTGCGCGAACGACTGCGCCTGGCCGCAGAGCGCCGTGAAGGCGCTCCAGGTCGCGAGTGCACCGGTCATGATCCAGGTGCGGCTGCCACGATCGGCGAGCCGCGCGATCGGGATGCCGAGCAACGTATAAAAGAGGGCGAACGCGGCGCCGCTCATCAGGCCGAGCTGGGTGTCGGAGAGCGCCAGGTCGCGTTTCAGTGGCTCCGCGAGGATGCCGACGATCACACGGTCGATGAAATTGAACGTGTAGACGACAACGAGCAGCGCAAGGACGTAGGCGCGATAGGCGGCACTCATCGGCCCGATGATCGCATATGCGTACAATTGCCGTGCCATGAGGACCGTCACCGCCACCCGCTATGTCACGCCCCTGCGCGAAGGCGGCTCGCTGCCCGCGATCGTCGAAGCCGACGACGACGGGCTCTACGTGCTGAAATTCCGGGGCGCGGGCCAGGGCGCGCAGGCGCTCGTCGCCGAACTGATCGCCGGCGAGATCGCGCGCGCCGCCGGCCTGCCCGTGCCGGAAATCGTGCTGGTGCAGCTCGACGCGGCCCTCGCCCGCACCGAGCCCGACCCCGAGATCCAGGACCTCATCAAGGCGAGCGTGGGGCTCAACCTCGCCCTCGACTACCTGCCCGGCTCCATCACCTTCGACCCCGTCGCCGAACGGGTCACGGGCGAACTCGCCTCGGGCATCGTCTGGTTCGACGCGTTCGTCATGAACGTCGATCGCACGGCGCGCAATGCCAATCTCCTCATGTGGCACGGCCAGCCCTGGCTCATCGACCACGGCGCATCGCTGTACTTCCACCATGGCTGGGACGGCAGCCCCGAACGCAGCGGCGACCCGTTCACGCGCATCCGCGATCACGTGCTGTTGCCGCTGGCCGATGCCCTGCCCTCGGCGGATGCGCGCCTGGGCGGGCGCCTGACGCGCGAGATACTCGCGCAGGCCGTCGCGCATGTGCCGGGCGAGTGGTTGCCGGACGAGTCGCGACGGACCGACTATGTCGAATTCCTGGCGCACCGCCTGCAGCGGCGGCAGCTGTTCGTCGAGGAGGCCCTGCGTGCGCGATCGCAGCTCGTATGACTACGCCGTGATCCGCGTGGTGCCCCGCGTCGAACGCGGGGAGTTCATCAATGCCGGCGTGATCGTGCTGTGCAGTGCGCGCGACTACCTCGAGGCGCGCATCGATCTCGACGAGGCCCGGCTCGCGGCACTGGCGCCCGCGGTCGATATCGCGGCGGTGCGCCGCCACCTCGACGGCATGGTCGCCATCTGCCGCGGCGGCGAGGCTGCGGGACCGATCGGCCGCCTCACGCTGCGCGAACGCTTCGACTGGCTGGTCGCACCGCGCAGCACGATCATCCAGGTTTCGGCGGTGCACACCGGGCGCTGCGACGACCCGGCGCGAGTCGTCGATCGCCTGCTGGGTACGATGGTGAGGCCCACTCCATGACGAATGCCATCACGATCCGGCGCGCCACGATCGGCGACGCCTTCACGCTCGCCGAGATCGGCGGCGCCACGTTCACCGATACCTTCGGCCACATGTATCCGGCCGCCGACCTGGCCGATTTCCTGCGCACGGCACATGCGCCCGAGGCCTGGAGCCGGCGCCTGCAGGATCCCCACATCGCCGTCTGGCTCGTCGAGGCGGGCAGCGGCACCGTGGCCGGCTACGCCTCGGCCGGCCCGTGCAAGTTGCCCGTGCCCGACCTGGAGTCGAACGCCGGCGAACTCTTCCAGCTGTACGTACTGCGCCATTTCCGCGGCGGCCAGCTCGGCTCGCGCCTGCTCGAGACCGCGCTCGCGTGGCTCGAGTCGCGCGGCTTCGATCCGCTCTACCTCGGCGTCTGGAGCGGCAACGAAGGGGCCCAGCGCCTCTATGGGCGCTTCGGGTTCACGCGCTGCGGCGAGTATGAGTTCCCGGTCGGCACGCAGCGCGACCACGAATTCATCCTGCGACGCGCATGAGGGGCCCGAACGTCACGCCGTTCCATGCGGGCGAGATCGGCACGCGCGGCGCCGCACGCATGCGCGCGGGCCTGCCGTTCATCGGGATGCATTACGGCCAGCCCTCGGCGGGCGCACCGCCCGCCGCCCTCGCCGCCGCGCACCGGGTGCTCGATCGCGACGCACTCGGTTACACGGAACTCGTCGAACTGCGCGAGAAGATCGTCGCTTACTACGCCGCCAACCACGGCGTCGGGGTCGAACCCGAACGCGTGCTCCTCACCGCAGGCGCGAGCGCCGGACTCGTCGCCGCCTATGCCGCGATGTTTCGGCCCGGCGACCGGGTCGCGATGCTGCGCCCCGGTTATCCGGCCTATCGCAACACGCTCACCGCCCTGCGCCTCGAACCCGTCGAGATCGACTGCGGCCCGGAACAGGGGTTTCATCCGACCCCCGCGCAGCTCGAGGCCCTCACGCCCGCACCGCAGGGCTTCGTCGTCGCAAGCCCCGCCAATCCCACCGGCGCCATGCTCGACGGGCAACAACTCGGCGCCCTGCTCGAGACCTGTCGCGCCCGCCACATCCGGGTGATCTCCGACGAGATCTACCACGGCATCAGCTTCGGCCGGCGCGCGGTGAGCGCGCTCGAGATCGACCCGCGCGCGGTCGTGATCAACAGTTACTCGAAGCTCTATCGCATGCCGGGCTGGCGGCTCGGCTGGATGATCGTGCCGGCCGACTGGGCCGCGCAGGTCCACGCCTACCTCATCAACATGTTCCTGACGCCCTCCACGCTGGCGCAGCATGCTGCGCTCGCGGCGATGGACGAGCACGAGGACCTCGAGCGCTGGGTGCGCATCTATGAGCGCAATCGCGCGCGGCTCATCGAGGGGCTCGCCGCGATCGGCATCGCAGGCATCGTGCCGCCCGACGGGGCGTTCTATCTATATGCGGACATCGGGCACCTGACCCGGGACAGCATGCAGTTTTGCCTGCGCGCCGTGGATGAGTGCGGCGTGGGCCTCGCGCCCGGCGTCGATTTCGACCCGGTGGGCGGTCATCGATTCGTGCGTTTTTCCTTCGCGGTGAATCCGGACGAAATCGAGCAGGCGCTCGAGCGCCTCGCGGCCTGGCTGCCGCGCTATCGGGACGGCGCGTCCGCGTAGGCAAGGATGCGCCGCGCGAGCGCGTCGTAGTCGCCATCGAAGTGATGGCCCCCCTCGAGTTCCGCGACCTCCACGCCCGGCCGGCGCACGGCGGGACAGGCCGAATCCTTCTCGTCGGCGCCGTAGAGGCACAGCACGCGCGCCGCGGCGCCCATGGCCGCGACTTCGGGCACGGTGGGCAGGCCGCCGCCGTCCGCGCCGGGTATCCAGCTCGAAAGATGAAACTCGAAGCTCGCGGAGCTGCTCAGGCCGAGCAGGCTGACGGTTTGCACGCGTTCGCGGGTTTCCCGTGGCAGGCGGTTGTAGAGGAACGGCATGACGTCGGCGCCGAAGGAGTAGCCGATGAGCAGCACCTTGGCGCGTTGCCAGCGCTCGCCGTAGGCACGCACGATGCGGTCGAGATCGGCGGCCGCCTCCCCGGGCGTGCGCGCGTGCCAGAAGTATTTCAACGAGCTCATCGCCACGACCGGAATGCCGCGTGCGGCGAGTGCCGCCGCGACATCCTGGTCGAGGCCGGTCCAGCCGCCATCCCCCGTGAGCAGCACCGCGAAGCGCAGCCGGTCGTCCGCGCTGGCGGCCTGCGTGGCCGCGGGCTGGGCGGGAACCTCGATCAGTGGCAGGTCGTGGACTTGCGGCGGCGACGGAGGCGGCCGCACGGCATCCGCCGCGAGCGAGCGCTGCGCCGTGCGAAACTGCGGCAGCCAGTTGCGCTCGACGCCGAAGCCGTGGCCGACCCGGGGCAACCACACGAGTTCGCCACGGTTCGTTGCCGCCACGAACTCGCGCGTGCCCTGCGGATTGCAGACCTGGTCGGCGTCGCCCTGCATCACGATCCAGCGCGTGCGGTTCGTGGCCGAGGGGCGGTAGACGAGGCCTTTCGGTTGCGCCGCCGTGCCCTGCATCGTGTACTCGAGCCCGCTGCCGCGGCACGGCCGCCGCACGAGATCGAGGTCGGGGCAGAATCCGAGGCTCAGCACGCCCGCAAAGGTACCGGGTGGTGCTTGCACCATCACGGCGTACACGAGCGTTGCGCCCGAGGAATACCCGGCGAGCACGGGCAGGTGATACTGCTCGAGTTTCAGGCGCCGCTGCAGGGCATGCGACAGTTCCTCGAAATCCGCGCCGTAGTAGCGGCACTCGTCGCCCGGTGCGTTGATCGCCGCGCGATAGGCACGCACGTCGATGCCGGCGACGATCAGGCCTTCCTCCACCATGTGCTTCGCCATGCCGACGACACCGAGATGCCAGCCGCCGTCGCCCGAAACGAACAACACGACGCCCGCGGGCTTCGAGTCGGGCAGGTAGACGGTCACCTTGCCGAAGCGGCCCATGTCGAAGCTCTGCTCCGTGACGGAGGGCGTCGCCCACGCTGGCACGCAGCAGCCCAGGGCGGCGAGGCCACACCACATCCTGATCGTCATTTGGTCACCAGCTCCTTCAGCCCGCCGGAGATCAGCGTGGACACGTCGTACAGCGCCCGCGCGAGCTGCCACCCGCCCGGCGAGGCGAGATAGCGCGGCTCCCACACCGGCGTGAATTTCTCCTTGTAGCGACGCAGGCCCTCGAAGTTGTAGAACGATTCGCCGTGGCGGTAGAGGAAGCCCCCCATGCGATGCCACAGCGGCGCCAGCGCGCGCGACTCGAGGCCCGAGAGCGGCGCCATGCCGAGGTTGAACCAGCGGTAACCCTGCGCCCGGCCCCACAGCATCAGCTCGACGAGCAGGTAGTCCATCGCGCCGGCCGGCGCATCGCGGCCGAACCGCATCAGGTCGATCGACAGCTCTTCGCGCGAAGCAGTCGGCCACAGGTTCGCGAACGCGACGACGTGGCCCTCGAGCCGCACGATCGCCGTCGCGAACTGGCGCACGTAGGGTTCCGAGAACGCCCCGACCGAGAAGCCCTTCTCGGCGGTGGCCTTGTCCTCGAGCCACGCGTCCGAGATCGCGCGCAGGCGCGTAAGCAGCCGCTCATCTCCCGGCGGCGCGACCTCGAACGTGGCGCCCGCGCGCTCGGCACGCCGGCGGGCCTGGCGCAGTTCGGCGCGCGCGCTGCCCTCGATGCCGAAGTCCGCGAGCGGGATGCGCGCCTCCTCGCCCAGCTTGACGAGCGAGAGGCCGAGGTCCACGTACAGCGGCAGGCACGCGGGGCCCACCTGGTAGAACACGGTGCGGCCGCCCCGCCGATCGACGAGCTCGCGAAACGCCCAGACGAGCTCCTGGCGCTGGGACGGGGCGCCGACGGGATCGCCGAGCGCGATCCAGCTGTGGCCCGACACCTGGTACATCAGGAAGGCGTCCCCGTCGCCGTGGAACAGCACGCGCTTGTCGCCGGCGAGCACCGCGTTCGCGAGGCTCGCGTCGGCGTGCGCGAGCGCCACCCCGATGCGCGCGGCATCCGGCGCCTGCGGCACGTGCGGCTCGGCCGGCGCCGGCCGCAGCAGGTTCGTCGCGACGACGGCCGCGAGCACGACGACCACGACGAGCGAGGCGCGCAGCATGCGCGGGGCGTCACCGTGCATGGCGAACGTCCACCACAGTTCATTCGAGTACGGCACGTGGCGATTGGCGAGGAAACCGATCCACACCGACAGCACGACGATGATGCCGACGCTCGCGATCCAGCCCGGCGTGAAGCGCTGGCTCATGATCGAGGCGGGTCGATAGAAAGCGGCCGCCGACAGCAGCGAGACGAGCAGCACGATCACGAGGTAGGACGCCTCCTCGAAATCGAAGCCCTTGAGGAGCGATGCCACGATGCCGGCGACGAGCAACCACACCGTCAGGTGCCAGGCGGCACGCAGGCGGCGAAACAGGCCGCGCGCCAGCACCAGCAGGCCGACGCCGATCACGCTGCCGGCCAGGTGCGACACCTCGAGGAGCGGCAGCGGCACGACGCGGCGAATCTCGCGGATGCGTCCGTCGAGCGCCGGCGTCGCGCCCGAGACGAGCAGCACGGCGCCAGCCACGAACACGAGGACACCGATCAGTTGCGGCGCGATCGGCGAGAGCAGCGGCGTGACCCAGCCGCCCGCCGCCCGCCGCAGGTGCGCGAGGCGCGAGCGCTGCACGTACAACTCGTGCAGGAGCAGGGCAACTGCGGCGCAGGCGAGCGGCGCGAGATAGTAGAGCCCGCGCCACGCGAGCAGCGCGCCGAGGAGCTGCGGCGCCGGCAGTTTCGGCAGCGCGAGCAGCAGGATCGACTCGAACACGCCGAGGCCGCCCGGCACCTGGCTCACGATGCCGCCGACGACGGCGATCGCGTAGATGCCCGCGAAGGTCGGAAAGTCCACCCCGGTCGACGCTGGCAACAGCACCCAGAGCACGGCGCCCGAGGCCGTCAGGTCCGCGACGCCGACGGCGAGCTGTGCGCTGGCGAGGCGTGCCCCCGGCGGTCGTATCTCCCAGGAGCCGAGCGCAAGCGGCCTGCGGGCGAGCGACGACCAGGCGAAATACCCCGCGACGAGCCCGAGGAGCACGACGCCGAACAACTGCGACCAGACATGCCCCAGGTGCAGGGCCGTCGTCCCGGGCACGGCGTACATAGCCGCAACACCGCCCAGCACCGCGAGGCCTATCGCGGTGGTCAACGCGCAGAACGACGCGATGGTGGCCACGTCGAGGGCGGTGAGTCCCTGCGTCGAATAGATGCGATAGCGGACCGCAGTGCCGGTGAAGGCCGCGAGGCTGAAATTGTGGCCGAACGCATAGGCGATGAAGGAGGTCAGCGCGACGCGTGGATACGGCACCGGCTTGCCGACGTAGTGCACGCCGAGCGTGTCCTGCAGCGTGAGCAGGAAATAGCTCGCGGCGGTGAGCGCCGCGGCCGTCGCGAGCGCCGGCGCGGCGATCCCGCGCAGTTCCACCATGACATCGCGCAGGTGGTAGCGCCCGAGCGCGTGGTGCAGGACCAGGATGACGAGCGCAAAAGCGAACACGGAGACCGCCGGCGCGAGCCACCTGCGCCATGCGGCCGTCGGATCGACTGCGGACGACATGATGTACGAGGGTAAATCACTGCGCGCCATGGCGGCTTACATTTCCGTAATGGGTGGAACGCCCTCACCTGACCGCAAGCCGGTAACATGCGCACCGATGGCCCGGACAATCGACTCGGCGGTTCGTGAAGTCTGCCTCTCGTTCCCCGAGGCGCAGGAAGTCCTGTCGCACGGATGGCCCGTCTACAAGGTCCGTGGCAAGACTTTTGCCTTCTACGTGGTCAACCACCACGGTGACGGTCGTGTGGCGTTGTGGCTCAATGCGCCGCAAGGTGCGCTGGCGTTCCACACGCGCGACGAGCCGAAGTTTTTCTTCGCGCCACCCTACGTCGGCCCGCGAGGCTGGCTCGGCGTCAACCTGGACAAGGGCCTGTCGTGGAAGCGCATCGCCGCGCTCGTGCGTTCGGCCTATGAAAAAGTCGCGCCGGCGCGCCTCGTTGCCACCCTCGGCGGCACGATCGAGATCGAACCGCCCGCCCGGTCGCTGGCGGCCCCCGACATCGACCCGTTGCAGGCTCCTGCCGCGAAGCGCCTGCTCGCGCAGCTGCGCACGATCTGCAGCGCCTTGCCGGAGGTTTCCGAGGGCGCGCAGTTCGGGCACCCGGTCTGGCGCGCCGGCAAGCGCGTGTTCGCCTCCGCGTATGCGCGGGACCGCGCCATCCAGTTCGCGTTCTGGGTGGGCGCCGATCGGCAAGGCCTGCTGACGGACGACGGGCGCTATCGGATCCCGGTCTACACGGGCCACCTCGGCTGGATCGAACTCGATGTCACGAAGGGCTGCCGTCGCGAGGAAGTGCAAAGCCTCGTGCGGGACAGTTACCGGCACTTCGCGCTGAAACGAATGCTGGCGGCACTCCCGTCATAGACCGGGTGTCGGAATCCCCGCGGGGAGAACGACCCTGGGGCACAAGGAGGCCACCATGTCCGCACTCATCCTGGTCGTCATCGGGCTGCTCATCCTGGGTGGGCGCACGCTACGAGTTCGACGGCAATCGCGAAGTGGGCGCGGGCGTCATCGAGATCACGGCCGTGGAGGCACCGCGCCGTGTCGTGCTGTCCCTGCAAATGAGAAAGCCGATGAAGGCGGACAACGTCGTCGAGTACACGCTCGAACGGCAGCACGCAGGCACGATCGCCTGCCTCTTCTTCGACATGGACCGGATGGTCGGGCGGGATTTCGAAGCCGGGCTCGCGTCGCTGAAGGCGCTGGCCGAGGAACGGTGAGCTGCCCTGCGGGCGCGATGAACCGAGCGTCCGCGGGCGGTGCGCGCGCCCGACGGCCGCTATCGTTGCGGCCATGCAAGGCACGGCGACGATCGTCACCCTGTTGCTCGCGGCCCAGCTTGCGCAGGGGCAAGCCACCTTTCACGGCAACGCCGCGCGCACCGGTGTGTATCCATCGGCCGGCCCCGAACAACTGCACGGCGTGAAATGGTCGTTCGACACGGGCGGACCGGTCTACGGCTCGCCCGTGCTTGCGGATGGCGTGGTCTATGTGGCGAGCGCGAGCGGCGCCCTCTTCGCGCTCGACCGCGACACCGGCCAGGAGCGCTGGAAGTTCACGTCGCGCATGCCGATCGCGTCGACCCCTGCGATCGATCGGGGCACGCTCTATTTCGTCTCCTCCACCGGTGCGCTCGCGGCGCTCGACACCGCGACCGGCAAGCCGAAATGGATTTTCGCCACCGAGTACGAACGGCGCTTCGAGGCCAGGGGCCTGCACGGCTACGGCCCGGCAGGGCAGACGATGCCCGACTCGTGGGACGTCTTCACCTCGTCGCCCGTGGTAGCCGAGGGCAAGGTGTTCTTTGGCAGCGGCGACGGCAACGTGTACGCGGTCGACGCCTCGAGCGGCGTGCTGCAGTGGAAGTTCCCGATGCGCGATGTCGTGCACGCCTCGCCCGCCTACGCCGACGGCACCATCTATGTCGGCAGCTGGGGCGGCGATTTCCGGGCGATCGACGCCGCGACGGGCCAGTCGAAATGGTTGTTCCAGGCCGGTGAGGACCCGGCGATGCACAACCAGGTGGGCTTCCAGTCGTCCGCCGCCGTCGTCGACGGGGTGGTCTACGTCGGTTGCCGCGACGCGCACGTGTACGCGCTCGATGCGAAGACCGGGCGCAGGAAGTGGGACTATCCCACGAGCAAGTCCTGGGTGAACGGCACGCCCGCGGTGCGCGACGGCCTCGTCTACGTCGGCACGTCCGACAGCTCGCGTTTCATGGCGCTCGAGGCGAAGACGGGCCGGTTGCGCTTCAATTTCGATGCGAGGGGGTATGTCTTCTCGTCGGCCGCGCTCGCGGGCGATCGCGTCTATTTCGGCAGCCACGATGGCGTGCTGCATGCACTCGATGCGCAGTCCGGCCGCCTCGCCTGGGAATTTCGCACCGAGGCTTCGAAGGCGGACTCCCTGCACCTGCTCGATGCACAGGGCCGCCTGGACCCGGCCGGGTTTGCACCGGTATTTCGCGACTACCAGGACATGGTCATCGACCTCTATCGTTTTCGATCGCTGGGCGCCATCCTCTCCTCGCCCGTCGTGGATGCCGGCATCCTCTATGTCGGCAGCCTCGACGGTCGCCTCTACGCCCTCCACTGAAGGATCCATGGCCATGACCAATCGTCGCGACGTCCTGCGCATCGGGCTCGGCGCCACCGCGCTCGCCACACTGCATCGCACGCTCGCCGCCGAGCGTGCACCGAAGACCTTGCTGATCCTCGGTGGCACGGGTTTCCTCGGGCCGCACCTGACGGCCGCTGCGCTCGAGGGCGGCTGGCAGGTGACGCATTTCAATCGCGGCAAGCGTGACGCCGATGGCGTGCCCGGCGTCGAGACGCTGCACGGCGATCGCAAGGGCCAGCTCGATGCGTTGCGTGGCCGCAAGTGGGATGCCGTCGTCGACAACACGGGCTACATCCCGAAATACGTGCAGCAGTCCGCCGAACTGCTCGGGCCGAACGTCGGTTACTGCCTGTTCATCTCGAGCATTTCCGCCTACGCGGGCTTCGCCACGCCGAATGACGAGGCGTCGCCGACCGGCAAGCTCGCGAACATCGACGAGGAGAAGGTCACCGGCGAGACGTACGGCCCCATGAAGGCGCTGTGCGAGGCCTACACGATGCAGGCCTTCGCGGATCGCGCGAGTGTCGTGCGACCCGGCTACATCGTCGGTCCGCTCGACCCCACGGATCGCTTCACGTACTGGCCCGTGCGCGCGGCGCGGGGCGGGGAGATGCTCGCGCCCGGCACGGCGCAGGATCCCGTGCAGTACATCGATGCGCGCGACCTCACCGCCTGGATGCTGAAACTGGTCGCGGGCCGTGCGACAGGCACCTACAACGCCGTGACACGGCCCCGCGAGTACACGATTGGCGACATCGTGCGCGCGAGCCTCGACGCATCGCCCGGCAGCGGCACGAAAGTGAGCTGGGTCCCCGAGGACTTCCTGTTCAAGCAGTGGAAACCCGAGGAAGTCGATATGCCGCCCTGGTCGCCGATGAGCGGCGCGTCGGCGGGCGCATCGCTCACCGCAAGCGATCGCGCGCACGCCGCGGGCCTCACGACCCGGCCGCTCGCCCAGACGGTCCGCGACACGTTGCAGTGGTTTCGCACGCTGCCTGACGAGCGGCAGGCCAAGCTCAAGGCGGGCCTCGACCCGGCCGTCGAAACCGCCACCCTCGAGGCCTGGCACAAGCAATAGGGCCTTGGTGCCGGGTTTTCGGTTATTCGGCTGTTCGCGCAGCGGGCAAACAACCGAATAACCGAAAACCCGGCACCAGCTCTCGGCACCGAACGGGGGGCTGGGGCATACTGCCCGGATGCTGCGTCGATCCCCGATCGCCAGGTGCCTTGGGTACCTCGCCATCGCCCTGCTGCTCGTGCGGGTGGGTGAGGCGCACCTGCACCTGTGCCTCGACGGGCAGGACCGCGCGGCGGCCATGCACATCGAGGACGCACCGCGGCACGACGGGACGCAGGCTTCCGTCGACGGCCACAACGATCTCGATGTCGACCTCTCCGTGCTGCCGTGGCTGAAAAACGCGGCGACGGACGACACGACGCTCGCAACGCTCGGCCTGTTCCCGCTCGACGCGATATTGCTCGCCCTGCTGCTGCCGGCGTTGCTGCTCACGTTCCCCCCGGCGCGGCTGCGTCTCCCAGTTCCCGATTCCCTCTTCGACCTGCGCCCGCCGCTGCGCGGACCGCCCCGCTAACAACCTCCCGACGCTCCCATCGATTCGACCTGCAGGCGCTTGAGTCGCGCATGCAGCAGGAGGTTTTGCCATGTTGTCGCCCCTTGCGCGCGCGTGTATCGCGTGCGCCCTCGTCCTGTCCCCGCCCTGGGCGCTCGCCCGTACCGGTGAACTGACACTCGCCGCCGCGCTCGACACCGCGCTGCGCAACCATCCGGACCTGCGTGCGAGCGCCTATGAGCTCACGGCCGCGCAGGCCCGCATCATCCAGGCGGGCCTGCGCCCCAACCCGGAGTTGTCCCTCGAGCTCGAGAATTTCGCGGGCAGCGGCGCAACCCGCGGCGCCGACGCGCTCGAGACCACGCTGAGCCTCTCCCAGGTCGTGGAGTGGGGCGATCGCCGCGAGCTGCGACGTTCGGCCGCGGAGGCGGACTACGAAGTGGCCGGCATCGAGCAGCGGGCGCGCGAACTGGACGTGCTCGCGGAAGTCACGCGGCGCTTCATCGACGTCGTCGCCCTGCAGGAGCACGGGCGCCTCGCCGCCGAATCGGTGCAGCTCGCGCAGGCGACGCTCGAGGCTATCGACGCGCGGGTCGCGGCCGGCCGATCACCGCTCGCCGAACAGAGCCGCGCGCGCATCGCGCTCACGCGCGCGCTGATCGAGCAGCGCCAGGCGGATAGCGAACTGCGCACCGCGCGCTTCGCGCTCGCCGCGTCCTGGGGCAGCCCCGAGCCCGATTTCACGACGGCGCGCGCCGGGCTGTTCGACCTGCGCGCCGTCGAACCCGTGCAGGCGCTGCTCGATCGGCTGGAGCGTTCGCCCGATCTGCGCCGCTACGCCTCGGAGCAGCGCCTGCGTGCAGCCGAGCTGCGCCTCGCCCGCGCGCAGGCGCGGCCGAACCTCGCCTTCAGCCTCGGCCTGCGTCGCCTCGCGGAAGACGACGACACCGCGCTCGTCGCAGGCGTCTCGTTGCCGCTCGCGTTCCGGGACCGCAACCAGGGCGGGATATCCGAAGCGCAGGCGCGCCTCGAGCAGACCGGCGCGAGCGCGGATGCGGCGCGCACCCGCGCACGCGCGAGCCTGCTTGGCCTGCATCAACAGGTGAACGCCGATCGTGCACGCGTCGAGACGCTGCGCAACGAAGCCCTGCCCCAGGCCGGGCTCGCGCTCGAGCAGACGCGCAGCGGCTACGAGCGCGGGCGGTTCTCGTTCCTGGAACTCGCCACCGCGCAGGAAGAGCTCCTCGCACTGCAGGCCGCGGCGATCGACGCCGCCGCCGACTATCACCGCCTCCTCGCGGAGATCGAGCGCCTCACCGGCGCGGCTTTGGATCCCGCGTCCTCCATTCCCTGAGACACAGCAGCCATGCGATACACAGCTTTCACGATCCTGGCCGTCGCCGCACTCTCGCTCGCGGCCTGCGGCAAGACAACGCCCTCCGCGCCCCCCGAAGCGGGCGAAGCCGGTCACGAGGCCGAACACGAAGGCGGCCACGTCGCCCTGACCCCCGGGCAGATCCGCACCGCCGCGATCGTCGTGGCGCAGGCGGGCCCCGCGGTGATCCGCGAGACGCTGCCTGTCTACGGTGTCATCGCCCCCGACGCCGAGCGCGTGCGCGAAGTGGGCGCGCGCTTCCCGGGTGTCATTCGCAGCGTGCGCTCGAAAGTGGGCGACAGCGTGCGCGCCGGCGAGACACTCGCCACCGTCGAGAGCAACGAGAGCCTGCAGACCTATGCCGTCGTCGCGCCGCTCAGCGGTGTCGTGACCGCGCGGCAGGCCAACTCCGGGGAGCAGACGGGGGACAAGGCGTTGTTCACCGTCGCGGACCTGTCGAAGGTCTGGGTCGAACTCGCGCTCTTTCCACGTGACAGCGCGAAGGTGCGCGTGGGACAGGCCGTACGCGTCGCCAGCGCCGACGCGGGCCTGACTGCGCAAGGCCACATCGTCTACGTCGCCCCGTTCGGCAGCAGCAGCAACCAGACGCTGACGGCTCGCGTGCGCCTCGACAACGCGCAGCGCCGCTGGGCGCCGGGCCTGTACGTGAGTGCCGACGTGACGCTCGGCGAAGCGCCCGCGCGCCTCGCGGTGCGCAACGAGGCCCTGCAGGGCCTCGAGGGCCGCACCGTCGTGTTCGTGCAGGACCACGACGGCTTCGAGCCGCGTCCCGTGCGGACCGGCCGCACCGACGGCGAGTGGAGCGAGGTGCTCGAGGGGCTCGAACCCGGCGAACGCTACGCGACGGAAAACAGCTTCATCCTCAAGGCAGAGCTCGGCAAGGGCGAAGCCTCGCACGAGCATTGAGGGCGCATCATGATCGACGCCTTGTTGCGAATCTCCCTCGCGCGACGCGGGGTGGTGCTGTTCCTCGTGGCCGTGGTCGCGGCCATCGGCGCCTGGAGCTACCAGCGCCTGCCGATCGATGCGGTCCCCGACATCACGAACGTCCAGGTGCAGATCAACACCGAAGCGGCCGGGTACTCGCCGCTCGAAGTCGAACAGCGCATCACCTATCCCGTCGAAGTGGCCATAGCCGGCCTGCCGCACCTCGAATACACGCGCTCGCTGTCGCGCTACGGCCTGTCGCAGGTGACGGTCGTCTTCGCGGACGGCACGGACATCTACTTTGCCCGCAACCTCGTCAACGAGCGCCTGCAGCAGGCGCGCGGCCAGCTGCCGCGCGACATCGAGCCCGAACTCGGCCCGATCGCGACCGGCCTCGGCGAGATCTTCCTCTACACCGTGCACGCCGACGCGGATGCCCGCCAGCCCGACGGGCGACCCTACGACGCGGCGGCATTGCGCACGCTGCAGGACTGGGTGATCCGCCCGCAATTGCGCCAGGTGCCCGGCGTCACCGAGGTCAACACGATCGGCGGCCATGAACGCGAATTCCATGTCACGCCCGACCCCGGCCGCCTGCTCGCCTTCGGGCTGACCTTTGCCGACGTGGTCGCCGCCCTCGAAAGGAACAATGCCAACATCGGCGCCGGCTACCTCGAGCGCAACGGCGAGCAGTACCTGATCCGCTCGCCCGGCCAGGTGACCGACATCCCCTCGATCGAAGGCATCATCGTCGCGCATCGCGACGGCGTGCCCGTGACCGTGCGCGACGTCGCCGAGATCGGCTTCGGCAAGCAGTTGCGCACCGGCGCCGCGACCCGCGACGGCGAGGAAGCGGTGCTCGGCACGGCGGTGATGCTGGTCGGCGAGAACAGCCGCACGGTCTCGAAGGCCGTGGCGGCCCGGCTCGCGGAGATCGGCAAGACCCTGCCTCCCGGCATCACGGCCGACCCGGTCTACGACCGGACGGTCCTCGTCGAGAAGACCATCGCGACCGTGCAGAAGAACCTGCTCGAAGGCGCGGTGCTCGTCGTCGCGGTGCTCCTCCTGATGCTCGGCAACGTGCGGGCCGCGATCCTCACGGCGCTCGTGATCCCGCTCTCCATGCTCGTGCTGATCACGGGCATGGTCGAGACGAAAGTCAGCGCGAACCTGATGTCGCTTGGCGCGCTCGATTTCGGCCTGATCGTCGACGGCGCGGTCATCATCGTCGAGAACTGCCTGTTGCGGCTCGCCGAACGCCAGCATCGGATCGGACACGCACTCGGCCTCGAGGAGCGCCTGCACACCGTGTTCTCGGCGACCCGCGAGGTGTTCACGCCGAGCCTCGTGAGCGTGCTGGTCGTGATCCTCGTGAACCTGCCGATCCTCGCGCTGAGCGGCGTCGAGGGCCGCATGTTCAGGCCGATGGCGCTCACCGTCATCATGGCGCTCGTCGCGGCGCTCGTGCTCTCGCTGACCTTCGTGCCCGCGGCGATCGCGCTGTTCCTGCGCGGCCACATCGAGGAGAAGGAGAACCGGGTCGTGCGCGGCGCGCGGCGCCTGTACGCGCCCGTGCTCGAACAGGCCCTGCGCCATCGCACGCCGATCCTCGGCGGGGCGATCGCGCTCGTCCTCGCCTGCGGCTGGCTCGGATCGCACCTCGGCTCCGAGTTCATCCCGAGCCTCGACGAGGGCGATCTCGCGGTCCAGGCGCTGCGCGTGCCCGGCACGAGCCTCACGCAATCGATCGGGATGCAGCGCCAGCTCGAGCGGGCCCTGCAGGACATGCCGGAGATCGACACCTATTTCTCGCGCGTCGGCACGGCCGAGGTGGCCACCGATCCCATGCCGCCGAGCATCTCGGACGGATACGTCATGATCAAGGATCGCGCCGAATGGCCCGATCCGGCCAAGCCGAAAGCCGACCTCGTGCGGGAAATCGAGGAACGGCTGGAGGCGGTCCCCGGCAATGCGCTCGAGATCAGCCAGCCCATCCAGCTGCGGTTCAACGAGCTGATCTCGGGCGTGCGCTCGGACCTCGGTGTCAAGATCTACGGCGACGACCTCGAACAGCTCCTTGCCGCCGGCAACGACGTGGCGCGCGTGCTCGCGCGGATCGAAGGCGCGGATGGCGTCAAGGTCGAGCAGGTGGCGGGTTTGCCCGTGCTGTCGGTGGAGCCCAACCGCGCCTCGCTCTATCGCTACGGACTCAATGTCGCCGACGTGCAGGACGTGCTCGCCGCGGCGACCGGCGGGGCGCAGGCGGGCCAGGTGTTCGAGGGCGATCGGCGTTTCGGCATCGTGGTGCGACTCCCGGAGCGGCTGCGCGAGGACGTGTCGATGCTGTCGCGCCTGCCGATCCCGCTGCCGCAGGGTGGTTACGTGCCGCTCGGCGAAGTAGCCAGCCTCGATCTCACCATGGGCCCGAACCAGGTGAGCCGCGAGAACGGCAAGCGGCGGCTCGTCGTGACGGCGAACGTGCGCGATCGCGACCTCGGCGGCTTCGTCGCCGAAGCGCAGGCGCGCATCGAGCGGGAGGTCAGGCTGCCCGCCGGCTACTGGCTCGACTACGGCGGCACCTTCGAACAGTTGCAGTCCGCCTCGCAGCGCCTCGCGCTGCTCGTGCCGGCGACGCTCGGCCTGATCTTCGCACTGCTGCTCATGACCTTCGGCTCGGCGAAGGACGCCGCGCTCGTCTTCAGCGGCGTGCCGCTCGCGCTCACCGGCGGCATCGTGGCGCTGTGGCTGCGCGATATCCCGCTGTCGATCACCGCGGGCGTGGGCTTCATCACGCTGTCCGGCGTCGCGGTGCTGACGGGCGTCGTCATGGTCTCGGCCTTTCGCGACCGGCTCGCGAACGGGGCGGCGCTCGACGAGGCGATCCGCGCGGGGGCCATGCTGCGCCTGCGGCCAATCCTGATGGTGGCGCTGGTGGCCGCCCTCGGTTTCCTGCCGATGGCGCTCAACACCGGCACGGGCGCGGAGGTGCAGCGCCCGCTCGCCACCGTGGTCATCGGTGGCATCCTCTCCTCGACACTGTTGACGCTGCTCGTGTTGCCGGGGCTGTATCGCCTCGCCTACTCGAGGTAGGCGAGCAGTTGCGCGACCGCCGCTTCGCTGTCGGTCTCGACGGTGCGCACGTGCAGCTCGGGGGATTCCGGCAGCTCATAGGGTGAGTCGATGCCGGTGAAGTTCTTGAGCTGCCCGGCGCGCGCCTTGCGATAGAGGCCCTTCACGTCACGCCGCTCGACGACCTCGAGCGGCGTGTCGACGAAGACCTCGACGAACTCGCCCGGCTCGAAGAGTTCACGTGCGCTGCGCCGATCGGCGCGAAACGGCGAGATCGCCGAGACGAGCACGATGAGTCCCGCGTCGACCATCAGCTTCGCCACCTCCGCGATGCGCCGCACGTTCGCGACGCGATCCTGGGCACTGAAGCCGAGGTCGCGGTTGAGCCCGAGGCGCACGTTGTCGCCGTCGAGCAGGTACGTGTGCCGTCCGGTGGCCACCAGCCTGCGCTCGAGCAGGTTCGCGATTGTCGACTTGCCGGCGCCCGACAGGCCGGTGAACCACACGACGCGCGGCCGCTGCGCCTTCTGCGCGGCCCGCACGCCCTTGTCGACATCGAGCAACTGGCGGTGCAGGTTCGCGGCACGGCGCAGTGCGAACCGGATGAGGCCGGCGCCGACGGTCGCGTTGGTGACCCGATCGATCAGCACGAAGCCGCCCAGCGCACGGTCCTCGGCATAGGGTGCGAACACGATGTCGCGATCGAGCGCGAGTTCGCAGACCCCGATGTCGTTCAGCTCGAGCCGCTCGGCCGCAAGCGGCTCGAGGGTGTTCACGTTGACACGATGCCTCACCGGCGCCACCGTCGCGGTCGCGTACTGCGTGCCGAGCTTGAGCCAGTAGGAGCGGCCCTGCAGCAGGGGCGCCTCATGCAGCCAGATCACGGTCGCCTCGAACTGGTCCGCGACCGCGGGCGGATCCTTCGCGGACGCGATCACCGCTCCGCGGCCCGCGTCCACCTCGTTGCCGAGCACCAACTGCGTCGACTGCCCCTCGACCGCAAGCGGGCGCTCGCCGGATCCCGTGATCACGCGCGCGATCGTACTCTCGGTCCCCGATGGCCAGACGCGCACGCGATCG
The DNA here is from genome assembly GCA_050185195.1 of Steroidobacteraceae bacterium. Lineage (GTDB taxonomy): Bacteria > Pseudomonadota > Gammaproteobacteria > Steroidobacterales > Steroidobacteraceae > CADEFQ01. Next base: position 38,120 of record JBFWZQ010000014.1, read on the forward strand.
CCAACGGCGATGCGCCCGCTGGTCACCTGGCCCGTGAGGCCGCGAAAGTCGCGCGACCGATTGACCCATTGCACGGGAAAGCGAAACGGCCGCGACACCGCGTCGGCTCCCCCCAACTCGACCGTCTCGAGCCAGCCAAGGAGCGTCGGGCCGGCGTACCACGGCATCGCGGCGCTCGCCCGCGCGACATTGTCGCCGGCCGTCGCGACGACCGGGATGGCCTCCACCGGCGGCAACTGTGCCTGGCGCGCAAACGCCTCGAACTCCGCCACGATCGCCTCGAAGCGTGCACGCGAGTAGTCGACGAGATCCATTTTGTTGACGGCCAGCACCAGCCGGCGCACGCCGAGCAGCGACGTCAGGTAGGCGTGGCGACGTGTCTGCGTGAGCACGCCCTTGCGGGCGTCGACCAGGATCACCGCCACGTCCGCGGTGGAGGCCCCCGTGACCATGTTGCGCGTGTACTGCTCGTGGCCCGGCGTGTCGGCGACGATGAACTTGCGCGTCGCGGTGCTGAAGAAACGATAGGCGACGTCGATCGTGATGCCCTGCTCGCGCTCGGCCATGAGCCCGTCGACCACCCATGCGAGGTCGATGTCGGCGGCAGCCGCGCCCGTACGGCGCGTATCGGCCCGCAGCGCGGTCAGCTGGTCCTCGAGGATCGACTGCGTTTCGAGCAGCAATCGCCCGAGCAGCGTCGACTTGCCGTCGTCGACGGAGCCGCAGGTGATGAGCCGCAGCAGCCCCTTCGGTGCCTGCATCAGAAGTACCCTTCCTGTTTCTTGCGCTCCATCGAAGCCACCTGGTCGCGGTCGACCGCGCGCCCCTGCCGTTCGGCGCGGCGTGACAGCAGCATCTCGGTCGTCACGTCGGCGATGGAGGCGGCGCGGCTCTCGAGCGCACCGGAGAGCGGATAGCAGCCGAGCGTGCGAAAACGCACGCTGCGCCGCCGCGGCAGCTCACCCGGCAGCAGGCGCATGCGTTCGTCGTCGACGAGCAGCAACTGCCCACCGCGCTCCACCACCGGGCGCTCGGCGGCGAAATAGAGCGGCACGAGCGGAATCTCCTCGCGCGCGATGTATTGCCAGATGTCGAGCTCGGTCCAGTTCGACAGCGGAAACACCCGCAGGCTCTCGCCGCGCTGCTTGCGCGCGTTGTAGAGCTGCCAGAGCTCCGGCCGCTGCGCGCGTGGATCCCAGCGGTGCTGCGCCGAGCGCACCGAGAAGACCCGCTCCTTGGCGCGCGAGACTTCCTCGTCACGCCGCGCGCCGCCGAACGCGGCATCGAAGCCGTGCCGGTCGAGCGCGGCCTTGAGCGGCTCGGTCAGCATCTGCCGCGTGTATTCCGGCGTCGGCGTATCGAACGGGTTCACGCCGCGCTGCGCCGCTTCGCGGTTTTCGGCCACGATCAGCCGCAGGCCGTGTTCGCGCACCGTGCGGTCGCGGTGCTCGAGCATCGCGCGAAAGTCCCAGCCGGACGCCACGTGCAGCAACGGAAAGGGCGGCGGCGCCGGGTAGAACGCCTTCAGGGCAAGGTGCAGCATCACCGAGCTGTCCTTGCCGATCGAGTAGAGGAGCACGGGATTCTCGCACTCCGCGACGACCTCGCGGAAGATGAAGAGGCTTTCGGCCTCGAGCCGGTCGAGGTGCGTCAGGGTCGTCATGGCCTTCCTAGAAAGTGCTGAAGTCGCGGGCGAGCCGCAGCAGGCTCGTGGCGATCACGAGCACACCCACTGCGATCGTGAAGGGCCGCACCGACACGCGCCGCGCGAGCAGGGCCGCGAACGGCGCCGCGAGCAGCGCCCCGCACAGCAGCCCCAGCGCGATGCCGGAGAGTTTCTCGAACCCGACATGGGAGACGAGCAGTCCGAACACGGTCGCCGCGACGAAAGTCTCGGCAATCGCGCCGGTGCCGACGACATGCCGCGGATTCGCACCGAGCGCCACGAGATTGCTCGTGACGAGCGGTCCCCAGACGCCCGACGTCGCCTCGAGCAGGCCGCCGGCGAAACCGACGCCAACCTGGGCCCGGCCCGACGCGCGGTTCGGCAGCGCATGCAGGGCGCGCCAGATGATGAAAGCGCCCGCGACGAGCAGGTAGAGGCTGATCGCGATGCCGATCCACTGCGAGAAGCTGCGTGTCAGCAGCGTCACGCCCGTCACGCCGCCGAGGATGCCCGCGATCGACAGCACGACCAGCATGCGTGCGTCGACATTGCGCATCCAGACGTGCGAGAGGCCGGAGGCGGTGCCGGTGAAGAGCTTCGCGCCATTGACCGACGCGCTCGCGATCTCGCGCGGCACGCCGACCGCCGCGAGAGCCGCCGAGCTGATCGCGCCGAAGCCCATGCCGAGCGCGCCATCGAAGACCTGGGCCACGAAACCCACGGCCGCAAACGCCCAGGTTTCAGGGCTCGACAGGATCGTGAGTACGGATTGCCACATAGGGTCCGGGGAGCATGCCGTGGGGGAGAAGGCCGAACGATACTTTTCGATTATGAGGGTATAGCCCTGAAATCGGCGACTCGGCGCGGCGTCGCCCGTAGGCTCGACCCATGTCCGCCGTCCCCGCCTTGCCACTGCTGCCCGCCGACGCGCAACCCCTGCCGGCGAGTCGCCTGCACCTGCTCACCGAGCTGACCCAGGGCCTCGACGCAGGCGCCCTGCTCTATGTGTCGGGATATGCCGCCGGGCTCGCGGCGGCACAGCGCCAGGGCTACACGCCCGCCCACGCACCCGAGCGGATGCAGGACGCGCAGGGGGTGCGCGCCACCGTCCTCTATGCCTCGCATACCGGCAACGGCCGCCGCATCGCCGAACGGCTCGTCGCGACACTCGAGACACGCGGCCTCGCCGCACGGGCCATTGCTGCAGGCGAGTACCCCAGTCGGGACCTCGCACAGGAACGCCTGCTGTATCTCGTCGCGAGCACGCACGGCGACGGAGACCCGCCGGACGGCGCGCGCCCGTTCTTCGACTTCCTGCTCGGCCGCAAGGCGCCACGCCTCGAGCAGCTGCACTATGCGGTGCTGGCACTCGGGGACTCGAGCTATCCGCAGTTCTGCGAAGCCGGCCGCGTGCTGGACGAGCGGCTCACTGCACTCGGGGCGACCGCGATCACGGCCCGAATCGACTGCGACCTCGATTACGAGGCCCGGGCGTCCGACTGGTCGGAGGCAGCGATCCGGTTCGCGCTCGAGACCCTGAAACCCGTCGGCGATGCGCCCCGCCTCGCCATCGTCTCGCCACTGCGCGCCGCGACACACGCCGCGGCGCCGGCGACCGCAACCCGCGACGCGCCGGTCGTGGTCGAAGTGCTGGCCCGCCAGCGCATCACCGGGCGCTCCAGCGATCATCCGGTGATGCACCTCGAGATCGCGGCGCCCGCGGACCTGCTCGCGTACGAACCGGGCGACGCCATGGGCGTCTGGCCTCGCAACCCGGATTTCCTCGCGGCGCGCATCGCGGAAGTGCTGAAGCTCGACCTCGCCGCCACGGTTTCACACGCCGGCGCAGAACGATCGCTCGGCGACTGGCTCACGCAGCATCGGGAAATCACGCGCCTCTCGCGCCCGCTGCTCGAAGCGCACGCCGCGCGTTCCGGCGCGCCTGCGCTGCAGTCCCTCGTGAACGGGGATCAGCAGGCACGCGCCGCCGTCCTGCGCGACTGGCAGGTGCTCGACCTGTTCGAGGCGTACGCGGCCGAATGGTCCGCCGAAGACCTCGTCGGCGCGCTGCGTCCGCTCGCGCCGCGCCTCTATTCGATTGCCTCGAGCCGCCGTGAAGTCGGCGACGAACTGCACCTCACGGTGGCCGCGGTCGACTATGAACGCGAGGGTGCGCGCCGCGTGGGCGCCGCGTCGTTCTTCCTCGGGTCGGATGCCCCCACGCTGCGCGCCTATGTCGAGCCGAACACGCATTTTCGCCTGCCGGCGGACCACGACCGCGACCTCATCCTGATCGGCGCGGGCACCGGCGTCGCGCCCTACCGCGGCTTCCTGCAGCAGCGCGCCGCCGATGGCGCCCGTGGTCGCCACTGGCTGCTCTTCGGGGCGCGGCGCTTCTCGAGCGACTTCCTCTACCAGGCCGAGTGGCTTGCGGCGCGCAAGCGCGGCCTGTTGCACCGGCTCGACCTCGCGGCCTCGCGCGACCAGGCGGAGAAGGTCTACGTGCAGCATCGCCTGCGCGAACAGGGTGCGGAACTATGGCGCTGGATCGAGGGCGGTGCGTCGGTCTATGTCTGCGGCGACGCGGCGCGCATGGCGCCCGACGTGCATGCGGCCCTCCTCGACGTGGCGCAGGTGCACGGCGGGCAAACGGACGATGCCGCGCAGGCCTACCTGAGCGAACTCGTCGCGGCGCGGCGCTACCTGCGGGACGTGTACTGACATGGCAGACGCCCCCCTGTCTCCCGTGGAACACATCAAGGCGGCGAGCCGGCTGCTGCGCGGCACGCTCGCTGACAGCCTCGCGGATGCGCCCACGGGCGCGCTCGCCGAGGACGACACGAACATCCTCAAGTTCCACGGCAGCTACCAGCAGGACGACCGCGACCTGCGCGAAGAGCGCCGCCTGCAGAAGCTCGAGCCGGCGTACAGCTTCATGATCCGTACGCGCCTGCCGGGCGGCGTGTGCACGCCCTCGCAGTGGCTCGCGCTCGACGCCATCGCGCGCGAGCACGGCAATGGCACGCTGCGACTCACGACGCGCCAGGCCTTCCAGGTCCATGGCGTCGTGAAGCGCGACCTCAAGGCGACCATGGCCGCGATCAACGCCACGCTGATCGACACGATCGCCGCCTGCGGCGACGTGAACCGCAACGTGATCGCGAGCGCCAATCCGGTCGAATCCAGGCTGCACGCCGAGGCCCACGGCTGGGCGTCGAAGATCTCCGCGCACCTGCTGCCGCACACGCGCGCCTATCACGAGATCTGGCTCGGCGAGGAAAAAATCGCGGGCACGCCCGAGGTCGAGCCCATCTACGGCGCGACCTACCTGCCGCGCAAATTCAAGATCGCGCTCGCGGTGCCTCCCGTCAACGACGTGGACGTCTTCGCGCACGACCTCGGCTTCATCGCCATCGTCGAGGACGGCGCGCAGGGCCCGCGTCTCGCGGGATTCAATGTCGCGGTTGGAGGCGGCCTCGGCGCGACGCACGGGGATGCGGCCACCTACCCGAAGCTCGCGCAGGTGATCGGCTTCGTCGCGCCCACGGACACGCTCGCGGTCACCGAAGCCGTGGTCACGACGCAGCGCGATTTCGGCGATCGCGCCAACCGCAAGCACGCGCGCCTCAAGTACACGCTCGAGACCCTGGGCGTGCAGGCCTTCGTCGCCGAAGTCGAGCGGCGCGCGGGGGTCCGTTTCGCGCCAGCACGCCCCTATGTGTTCACGACGAACGGCGATCGCTTCGGGTGGACGCAAGGCTTCGATGGCCGCTGGCATCTCAACCTGCGCATTCCATCCGGCCGCATCGCCGACCGCGACAGCGCGCGCCAGCTCACCGGCCTGCGCGAAATCGCCCGGGTGCACCGCGGGGACTTGCGCCTCACGCCGAACCAGAACCTCATCATCGCGAACGTCGCCGCCGAAGATCGCGCGACGATCGACGCGCTCGTCGTCGACCACGGCCTCGACCTCTACACGCGCGCCTCGCCGACGACTCTCGACGCGCTCGCCTGCGTCGCGCTGCCCACCTGCCCGCTCGCGATGGCCGAGGCCGAGCGCTACCTGCCCGACTTCCTCGTGGCCTTCGAAGCGCGCCTCGCGCACCATGGCCTCGCGCAGGTGCCGGTGCTCGTGCGCATCTCCGGCTGCCCGAACGGCTGCTCACGGCCCTACCTCGCCGAGGTGGCGCTCGTAGGCAAGGCGCCGGGGCGCTACAACCTGCACCTCGGCGGCAATGCCACCGGCGAGCGCCTGAATGTGATGTATCGCGAAAACCTGTCGGAGACCGCAATCTTCGAGGCGCTCGACCCGCTGCTATGGCAGTTCGCGAACGAACGCAAGCCCGACGAACGATTTGGAGACTTCCTGTGGCGCGCGAAGCTGCTGTCCGCGTGACGACCGACCCCGTGGCGGCGCAAGTGGCGCAGGCGCGCGCCGGTGATGTGCAGGCGCTCGAGGCGTTGAATGCCGCGCTCGCGCCGCTGTCCGCCGCCGCGCGCATCGCGTTTGCCCTCGCGCGGCTGCCGGGCCGGCACGTACTCTCCTCGAGCTTCGGCGCACAGGCCGCCGTCGCGCTGCATCTCGCGACGCAGGTTTCGCCGGACCTGCCGGTCGTGCTCGTCGACACCGGCTATCTCTTCCCCGAGACCTATCGCTTCGTCGATGAACTGACGCTGCGCCTGAACCTGAACCTGCACATCGCGCACCCGGCGGTGTCCGCAGCCTGGATCGAGGCGCGCCACGGCAAGCTCTGGGAGAACGGCGTCGAGGGGCTCGACCAGTACGGCCGGCTCGCCAAGGTCGAGCCAATGCAGCGCAAGCTCGACGAACTCGGCGCGGGCACCTGGATTTCCGGGCTGCGCCGCGTGCAGTCGGCGAGCCGCGCGGCCGCGCCGTTCCTCGCCTTGCACGGCCATCGCTTCAAGCTGCACCCGATCGCCGACTGGACCGATCGCGACGTGGGTCGTTACCTCAAGCAGCACGCGCTGCCGTATCACCCGCTATGGGAGAAGGGCTACGTGTCGATCGGCGACTGGCATACGACGCGTTCGCTTGCCGAAGCGGGCCACCTCGAAGGCACGCGCTTCTTCGGCCTGAAGCGCGAGTGCGGCCTGCACGGGCTCGAGGGCTGACGCATGCCGACGTCCTTGCACGGGCCCCGCACCGTCACCATCGGCGCGCGCGCGAGTGCGCTGGCGCGGGTGCAGGCGCGGCTCGTCGGCGCCGCCCTTGCCGCGCAGGACCCGCGGATTGCCATTCGCTATGCCTTCGCGGACAGCGCTGGCGATCGCGAGCCGGGGGCCTCGCTGCCTGCGCTCCTGCGCGCGGGCGGCTTCACGAGTGAACTGTCAGAGGCGCTTTCCAGCTCGCACATCGACCTCGCCGTGCATTCCTGGAAGGACCTGCCGTTCGTGGAGTCGGCCACCACGCACGTCGCCGCGACCCTCGCGCGCGCCGATCCGCGTGACCTGCTGCTGGTGCGCCGCGACCGGCTCGCGCAGGGCCCCCTGCGCGCGCTGCGAGTACTGACCTGCTCGGCGCGGCGCGCTTTCAACCTGCGCGAGTTCCTCCCGTGGGCCCTGCCGGGTGGCGTGGAGCAGGTCCACTTTCATCCCGTGCGGGGCGATGTCCTGCGCCGCCTGCACCAACTGCTGACGGGAGACGCAGACGCCCTCGTCGTGGCCAAGGCGGCCATCGATCGGCTGATGGGCGACGGTGAGGCGGCTGCCGGCGCGCGTGCACAGGTGCGCACCGCACTCGAAGCCTGTCGTGTCATGGTGCTGCCGCTCACCGCGAACCCTGCGGCGCCCGCGCAAGGCGCGCTCGCCATCGAAGTGCGGCGCGATCGCAAGGACCTCGTCGAGGCCCTTGCCGCGATCAACCATGCGCCGACCTTTGCGCGGGTGACCGAGGAACGCGCGCAGCTCGAGGCCACGCGTGACGAAGACCATCCGCTCGGCATCTCGATTGTGCCGCTCGACGGCGGCCCCGTATCGAGCGCAGCGGAAGCCCTGTTCCGGCGCGGCGCCTTGCAGGGCGTGCGCATCGACACCGCACATCTTCGCAACCGGGAGTCGCCGCTGCCCCGACCCGCACATCGCGAGGCGGTGTGGTCAGGAGCCGAATTGGAGCGCTTTGCCTTGCGTCGGCAGGCTCTCCCTGTCGACACCACGGCGTTTCTGGCGCCCGGCACGGGTCTGCTGGTCGCACGCGCGGACGCCCTGCCCGATGCCTCGCAACATCCGCACGAACAGGTGATCTGGACCGCCGGCCTCGACACCTGGCGCCGGCTCGCCGCGCGCGGCCTGTGGGTGAGCGGCAGCGACGAGAGCCTCGGCGAAACCGGAGCGCTCACCGCGCGGCACCTCTTTCCGCACGTCGATCGGTGGGTGAAGCTGACGCACGCGGCAGGCCACGACACGCCGCACGCCACACGCGTTGCGACCTACCGGCTCGAACGCGTCGCGCCGCTCGCCGACATCCGCCCTCACACGCACTTCTTCTGGCGCAGCGGCTCGCAATTCCTCGAATACTTTCGCGCCAACGCCCGCCTGCGCGATGCCTGGCACGGCTGCGGCCCCGGCAACACCCTCGCGATCATCCGCTCGGTCATCGGGCCCGAACGCGTACGGCCGTTCCTTTCCGCCGGGCAGTTCCGCGCCGAGATGGGAGCCTGAGGCAATGCTGGACCGGGTCGCACCCATTGCGTCGCTGCGCGACACTGTCGCGCCACCCCGCCGCCTGCAGCGCCTGCGTCGCACGGCAGCGCTGCGCGACCTCGTCGCCGAAACTTCTTTCACGCACAGCCAGTTGATCCAGCCCCTCTTCATCGTCGAGGACGACGCCGACGCGGGCCCGATCGCAGGCCTGCCCGGCAATGAGCGCCTGTCGCGCAACAGTGCGCTGGCGCAACTCGATGCCGATCTCGACGCGGGCGTGCGCCAGTTCCTCCTCTTTCCAGTGCCCGCTCGCAAGCACGAGCGCCACTTCGACCCCCACTTCATCTGCGAGACCCTCGCCACCCTGAAGCGTCGAACCGGCCGGGATGCCAGCCTGTGGCTCGACACCTGCCTGTGCAGCTACACCGCCGACGGACACTGCTGCCTGCACGATGCGCACGGCGAACAGGACCTGCCCGCGACCCTCGATGCGCTCGCTGAACTCGCGCTCGCCTATGCCCATGCCGGCGCCGATGGCATTGCGCCGAGCGACATGAACGACGGTCGCGTCGCGGCGCTGCGCCTCGCGCTCGATGCCGCCGGCCACGACCTCGTGCCCATCATGAGCTACAGCGCAAAGTTCGCGAGCCAGCTCTACGGTCCCTTCCGCGGCGCCGCCCATTCGGCGCCCACGCACGGCGACCGGCGCAGCTACCAGATCGACGTGCGCTCCCGTCGCGACGCGATTGCCAGTTCGCAGCGCTGCGCCGCCGAGGGCGCCGATCTCCTGATGGTGAAACCCGGCATGAGCTCGCTCGATCTCATCCGCCCGATCGCGCAGGCCACGGGACTCGCGGTGGGCGCCTACCAGGTGAGCGGCGAATACGCCGCGCTCGCCCTGCTCGCGCGCGAAGGTTTCCTGGACTTCGATGCGGCGCTACTCGAGAGCTGGTTCGCACTGCGCCGGGGTGGCGCGGCGTTCGTCATCACCTACGGCGCGCGGCTCGGCCGCACGCTCGGCCTCGCGGCGAGGTAGCGCCCGTGTTCGACTACGAAGGGTTCTTCGAAAGCGCCAAAGCAAGGCTCAAGCGTGAGCACCACTACCGCGTGTTCCGCGAGTTGCGCCGGGCGCCGGGGCGCTTCCCACAGGCCGAATGGCGCGCCGCCGACGGCGGGTGGCGACCCGTCACCGTCTGGTGCAGCAACGACTACCTCGGCATGAGCCAGCATCCGGCGGTGCTTCATGCCGCGCTGCAGGCGCTCGACCGCTACGGGGCGGGCGCAGGAGGCACCCGCAACATCTCCGGCACCATCGACCTGCTCGTCGCACTCGAGCGCGAGCTCGCCGGCTGGCACGCCAAGGATGCGGCCCTGTTGTTCTCGTCGGGCTACGTCGCCAACGACACGACGCTTGCCACGCTCGCGCGCGCGCTGCCGGACGGTGTCGTATTCTCCGACGCCGCGAACCACGCCTCCATGATCCAGGGCATCCGCGCGAGCCGGCAGCGGTGCAGCGTGTTTCGCCACAACGACGCGGCGCATCTCGACGCACTGCTCGCCGCGCACGACCCGGCCGCACCGAAGCTCGTCGCGTTCGAATCGCTCTACTCCATGGACGGCGACATCGCGCCACTTGTCGACCTGCTGGCCGTCGCAAAACACCACGGCGCCCTCACCTACGTCGATGAAACGCATGCGGTCGGCGTGCACGGGCCGCAAGGGGGCGGGTTGCTCGAAGCGCACGGCCTCCTCGACGCCGTCGACATCGTGCAGGGCGGGCTCGGCAAGGGCGTGGGCGTCGTGGGCGGCTTCATCACCGGCGCCGCCCCGATCATCGACTACGTGCGCAGCCACGCGCCGGGCTTCATCTTCACGACCGCGCTGCCGCCCCACGTCGCGGCCGCTGCGCTCGCTTCGGTTCGTCACCTCAAGGCGAGCAATGCCGAACGCGCCGCGCTTGAAGCGCGCGTGGCGAGCGTGCGCGCGGCGCTCACCGCGGCGGGCGTGCCGATTGCGCCGACCCGCAGCCAGATCCTGCCGCTGATCGTCGGCGACGCCGCGGCCTGCCACGCACTCGCAGACGACCTCCTCGAGGGGCACGGCATCTATCTGCAGGCCATCGTCCATCCCACCGTGCCCCGCGACGGCGCCCGCCTGCGCATCACACCTGGCCCGCTGCACGCCGACGCCGACCAGGCGCGGCTCGTTGCGGCGCTCGCGGACGCGTACGCGCGGCAACGCGCGGCCTGAGCCACGCATGCGCTACTTCCCGGTCTTCCTCGACCTGCAGGACCGCGACGTCCTCGTCGTCGGCGGCGGCACGGTGGCCCTGCGCAAGATCGAGACGCTGCGCTCGGCCGGTGCGCGCGTCACGGTCATTGCGGCGACCATTCACGAAGACCTGCAGCGCATCGCGGCGCAGGGCGCAATCCGGCTGGTCCAGCGCCGCTTCGAGGCCGCCGATATCGCTGGCCCCCACCTCCCGCGGCCGTGGCTGATCGTGGCGGCAACAGACGAACCCGCGGTCAACGCGACGACGGCGCGCGCCGCGCAAGCGGCCGGCATCGTGTGCAACGTCGTCGACGACCGCGAACTGTCGAGCGCGCTGATGCCCGCCATCATCGACCGCTCACCCGTGCAGATCGCTGTCTCGACAGGTGGCGCCTCGCCCGTGCTCGCGCGTCTCATCCGCGAACGCCTCGAGACACTCCTCGACGAGTCGCTCGGCCCGCTCGCGCGGTTCGCCGAACGCTGGCGCGCGAGCGCACGCAAGGTGCTCGCGAGTGCGGGTGCGCGGCGCCACTTCTTTTCGTGGCTTCTGACCGGGCCGGCCGCGAACGCCATCCAAGCCCGGCGCCAGGCTGATGCAGATCGAATCGCCACGCGCGAACTGGCGCGGCGCCAGCGTCTCACCGATAGCGCCGCGGCCGATCAGGGCGCCACCGGCCACGTGACGCTCGTCGGCGCAGGCCCCGGTGACCCCGGGCTGCTCACGCTCAAGGGACTGCGCGCACTGCAGGAAGCCGACGTCGTCATCCACGACCGCCTCGCGTCCGCCGAAGTGCTCGACCTCGCACGCCGCGACGCGGAGCGTATCGACGTCGGCAAACGCCCGGGTGCAGGCACGACACAGGAGGTCATCAACGCACGGATCGTCGAACATGCGCACCGCGGGCAGCGCGTGGTGCGCCTGAAGGGCGGCGACCCCTTCATCTTCGGCCGCGGCGGCGAAGAGATCGACACCCTGCGCGCGGCCGGCATTCCCTTCGATGTGGTGCCGGGCATCACCGCCGCCATCGCCGCGGGCGCCGCGGCCGCGATCCCGCTGACCGACCGGCGACATGTACACGCCGTGCGCCTGATCACGGGCAACGATCCCGCGGTCCTCGACGCGTTCGACTTCTCCGACGTCGCCGCCGGCCGCGAGACACTGGCGGTCTACATGGGCGTCGCGCAACTGCCGGCGTTGCGCGCGCGCCTGCTGCGTGCGGGCGTTGCGCCGGATCTACCCGTCGCGCTGGTTGGGAATGCGAGCGGCGCGGGGCAGCGGGTCGTTGCGGCTACGGTGGAAAAGCTCGCATCCGCTGCCCGTTCACACGACGTTACGTCGCCTGCAATCTTGCTGGTGGGGACCGTTACGGCATCGGCTCGCGGTGGATCGGAGACCCACGTCTGCGTCGCAGTGTGACAGGAAGATCGTCGAGTTGCCCGAACTGCTCGGTGAATCCCTGTGTACTTTCGGAGGCGATGGCGCCGTCCGGGCTTTCGTCATTGCCCCAGGAGAGGCGTGAATGTGCGGTCGCCTCGCGGTACTTGCCGAAGAACGCGATGGGCTCCGGGTTCCCGGCGAACACCCGTCGATACCCGCCCAGGACGCGAACGTCCATCTCGCATGAAAGCATGGCCAGGCCAGTTGCTTTCGGCACCCACCAACGCCTGAACAGCTCCGGCCACGAGCTCACGCCCGGACTTCCGCTCTGTCGTCGTGTCGTTCTGCATGGGGTAGGCTCGGTCGGGTTCTGAGCCATCCAGCAGCGCGCTGAGATGATCGTGCGAGGCATTCATGCGCGTATTCCTGATCGCTGCCCTCACGTTCGCCGGCAACCCCTTGACACGGTAGACCCGGCGCTGGAGCTCGCGCAGGCGGGGCAGTTCCTCGCACTCGTCGTCAATAACGAGGCAGGAACACACCGGCGGCAAACGCGGCCACTGTCATGCCAATCTAAGCGCGGACGATCGATCGAACGTCGACTACATACATCTGCCTTTGGTGCTCGTGCACCGAGTCGATGCACACTTCATCGCCAGTCCGGCTCCAGCGGGGGTGCAGGTCGCAGCGGTTCACCTTGCCGAGCCTGGGGTCGGTGTAGAAACGACCGATGTCGTGTCGCCGCGCGGTGAGCGTGTCGAACAGGATCAGCAGGCGATGGTCGGTCTCGTCCGGATACGTATCCGAGAGAATCCAGCGCTTGTCAGGCGAATAGGTCATGTGCCCGTTCTCCGTGAGGCACTCGCGGCCGATGACCTCGACCTTGTCGCTGCGGTCGGTGTACAGGTGGTAGTGCGCTTCGTGCGCATGCGGCCCCCAGATCAACACGTGGTTGTCGTCACGCCAGGTGGGATGCGAGAGCTGATAAATCGACTTCTCGTAGTCGAAGATGCCCGCCTCCGTTCCAGCCGCAGCCGGGAGCGGCGCGAGGGGATGATCGCCGCATTCGAGCAGGGTGAGCTCGCTCCCGTCTGGGTTGACCGTGAACAGGCGATGCAGCCAGCGCGTCTCATCGTCGAAGCACTCCGTCCAGCGATGCAGGAAGAGAAAGCGCTTCGAGCCCGGCGCAATTTCCAGATGCGTAACCCAGTGAAACGCGCGCTCCATCGAGGCGACCGGCTGAAACTCCCGCAGCTTGCGCAGGTCGACGATCAGTTCATGCACACCGGTCGCGATATCCATTCGCCGGATGCCTTCGTTCGACGGCGCCGGGTCGAGTGGAGCGTGAGCCGTATGTGGGAAATAGCCGATGGTCGGGTGAGCGAGCTGGAGCCGGTCGTAGTCGATGCATAGCGCATATTCGCCGTTCGGCGCGACGACATAGACGGGCAGCGGCAGCGTTCGGCGCTCGCCGCTTTCCAGATCGGCCAACGTCGAGCCGAAATCGGGATAGGCGCCACCGGCAGCGAACGAACGGGTATTGAAGATCACGCTGGACCGCGTGTTCTCCAGCCATTGCAGCTGGCAGCCCATCTGAAAATTCCACGTCGTGGTTTCACCGAACGCCCGAAATGCCCCGCCCCGATCCAGGTCGAACACACCCACTTCGGCCGCGAAATGGATACCGAGCTGCCCCTGCATCGCATCGACCCGATGGGCAAGAAGCCGCCGCCCATCTGCGCTCCAGACCGGCTTGTTGTAATAGCCGAAGAAATGATGGGCGCTACCGTCGCCCAGTCGCACGACGGGACACTCCATCCACTGCGCCGGGGCGGCGACGGTGGCTGCGCTGTTCTGCTCCTGCATCTTGAACCTCATCATTTCCTGTTCGCGTCGATCGCGGCTGCGGCCATCGCCTTCGCCCGTGCGAGCACCGTATCGGTGGTGCCGAACCAGTCCGTCGGCACGGGCTCCATCGGAACATCCGGGGCAATGCCCACGGTGTCATAGAGCTGCCCCGTTTTCTGGAAGGACGCCATGGTCGAGAGGTTGACCACGAGCTTGCTGTGCGGGAGCAGGAATTCCCGCCCGTGCCCGCTGCGCCCCATGGTCGGCGTGCCGACCAGCGTTACATCGCGCCAATCCTTGAATGCCGACACGAAGATGTCGCCGGCACTGCCGATCCCCCAGTCGATCAGCACATAGACGGGCCGGGAGTAGAAGCGCTTGAGCGGGTCCGCCCGCTGCGTCATGAAATACCAATCGGTGAACTTGCCCGCGGGGGGCGACCACACGGGCTGAAACGAGACCGCAAACTGCCGGTAGGCCGCCGCTTCATCGGCGGGATTCTTCGGATTCTGCGCATAGAGCAGGCGTTTGTCCGGGCTGTCGAACACCGCGAGCGGATCGAACGTCTTGTCGCCCTGCGGAATACGCACCTTGGCGACATTGAAGACATAGGGTGGAGAGCCCGGCGGCATGAAATAGGGGAACAGCGCATTCAGGATTTCGCGCTTCCCGCCGCCCGATTGCCGGGCATCGATAATCAGCGCCTCGGTATTGCGAAACTCGCGCATCAGCCGGTCGATACTGTCCCGCAGCTCATCGCCCTCCTTGCCCCGGTGTGCGGCGACCCTGAGATAGCCGATGTTGCCGTCCAGGAGCCGGCTGTGCGCAGGCAGATTGAAGGGTTTCGTTGTCTCGTCAAGTGCTGTCGCAACGGGAAGCTTCAGGTGGATCGCACGTGCACCATCGGCCGACACCATCTCCAGCGCAATGTCCGGCCGGACCGGCAGCCCCATTTCGCCACGCATGTAATTGATGTGGCGCATCAGCCGCACGCCGCGCGCAAAGCGTGCTGCCGCCGAGCTGAGTGGCCCCTGGCCAATATCCCCCGCAACCCGGAACCACTCCTCGATGAGCACGCCATCGATCGATCGGACGAATGGAAAGTCGGCGTTCACGAATCCCGCGGGCGCGCCCGAGTAGAGAAAGTAGCGCTTGTCCGCTTTGCCGAACTGAAATGACGTGTACCCCGGCGGCACCCGTGCCGCCCAGTCGATCACTTGCGCATGATCGTCACCGAAAAGCCGGACGAGCTTGTTGATTTGCGTCGATAGCCCGTTGACGGAGACCTTGTCGGGGAGCTTCGCCTGCATGCGCTCGATCGACTGCGCGAACGGAAACGTGACCGACCAGATGTACGAGCTGTTGCCACCGATGCACTCCTTCAGGACTTCCAGATCCGCCGCAGCCTCGGTCCGGCTGATGTACGTATCGTTGTCCTTTCGACCCAGATCGTTGCGCCCCAGATCCGCGTACACCACTGGCACGCCGCACAACGCCACGAGAGCCGGCCACATCAACGAGGTCATGGGTTGTCCTTCACTCAATGGCTGATGATCTTCGAAAGAAAACGTTGCGCACGCTCCGAGCATGCGCTTGCGGGGCCGAAGAACCGCTCGCTCGCGCAATCATCGATGATCCGTCCGGCGTCCATGAAGATGACCCGGTCCGAAACCTTGCGCGCGAATCCCATCTCGTGCGTCACGCATATCATCGTCATGCCGTCGCGGGCCAACTCGGTCATGACATCGAGCACTTCATTGACCATTTCCGGGTCCAGCGAGGACGTGGGCTCATCGAACAGCATATACGCAGGATCCATGCACAAGGCGCGTGCGATTGCCACGCGCTGCTGCTGGCCACCGGAAAGCTGCCCGGGATGCTTCGTTGCGAACTTCCCCAGGCCGACCCGCTCCAGGTATCGCATGGCGCGCGCGTGCGCCTCCTCAGGCTTGCGCTTGAGCACCTTGACTTGCGCGAAGACCAGGTTGCGCAGAACCGTCATGTGCGGGAACAACTCAAAGTGCTGAAAGACCATGCCGACGCGCGCACGGATCGCCGGCAGCAATTTCGCCGGCCCCGGCATGGCCAGGTCGTCGATACGGATTCTCCCCTGCTGCATCGGTTCGAGCCCGTTGATGCATTTGATGAGTGTCGATTTCCCGGAGCCCGAAGGTCCGCAAACGACGACGACTTCGCCAGTCGCCACGTGCGTGGTGCAGTCGTAGAGAACCTGCGTAGATCCATACCACTTGGAGACGTTCTCTATGCTGATCATGTCAATACTTTCCTGCCCGACCAGTGCTCGACCAGCTTCGAGGCCGCGAAGCATAGAATGAAATATACGCCACCCGCGAACAGATACAGCTCGACCAGCCGGCTGTCTCTTTGGCCGATCTTGGTCGCGGCACCGAGGAAATCGCTCACGCTGATGACATAGACCAGCGACGTGTCCTGGAAGATGATGATTGCCTTGGTGAGTATCAGCGGCATCATGGCGCGAAATGCCTGCGGCAGAACGATGTAGCGCATTGCTTGGGCCCGCGTCATGCCGAGAGCGAGCGCCGCACTCCTCTGGCCCCGGCCGACACTGAGAATGCCGGCACGGATGACCTCGCAGAAGTAGGCGGCTTCGAACACCACATAGGCGATGAATGCCGAGTAATAGGGGCCGATCGGGGTGTATGTGCCCCGGACCGCTTCGATGAGCGTGGGCACCAGCAGGTAGAACCAGAAGATCGCGAGTACCAGGGGTATAGAGCGAAACAGCGTGACGTAGCCGCTCGCGAACGACGACACCCAGGTGTTCGTGGACAGGCGCATCAGGGCGAGGCCCGTCCCAAGCATGAGCCCGCCGATGAGCGAAGCGATCAGCAGCCCGAGCGAGAACGCCATGCCTTGCAACAGGAAAGGCATCGCGTCAGGCAGCACGCCCCAGTCGAACGCGTAGTTCATCGCGCCAGCCGCGCTTCTATCGCGTGCATGAGCCGCGTCACCGCCTGCGCGATGAGAAAGTACAGCAGCGTCGCCACGATGAACGCCTCGAAAATGTGCCCGGTGAATTCCCCGATCTGGCGGCTTTGCGCGGTGAGCTCCAGCAGGCCGATGGTCAATACCGCCGCGGAGTTCTTGAAGACGTTCAGGAACTCCGAAGTCAAAGGCGGCATGATGATGCGAAACGCCGTGGGCAAGAGCACGTAGCGATAAACCTGCCGGCGTTTCAGCCCGAGCGCGAGTCCGGCGCTGAACTGCCCGGCGGGCTGCGCTTCGATGCCCGCACGCACCTGCTCGCAAACCCGAGCCGCGGTGAAGAGACCGAGACAGAGGGTAGCGGTCGCGAACTGGACAAGCACCGGGTGCGCGCGATTGATCGCATCCTGAAGAGCGACCGGCAGAAACACCGGCGCGATGTAATACCAGAGCAACAGCTGCACCAGCAGCGGGACATTGCGGAAGAGTTCGACATAGATGCCGACGGCGGCTCGCAGCGGCCGTAGCTGAAGCGTACGCGCAACTCCCAGCATCACGCCGAGCGCCAGTGCGATCATCCAGGCGAGCAGCGAGATCCCGACCGTCAGCCCCAGGCCGAACAGTATCCACTCGACGTAGCGGCCGCTGCCGGTGATCGTCGTCTCGAGGAACACGCCCCAGTTCCAGTCGTAGCTCATCATTTCATTGCAGCGGCAGATCGTTGGGTGCGGCGAATAGCGCCTCTAGCGCACCGTCGAGCGGCACGCCGAGGTTCACCCCGCGGGGTGGAATCGGCGATTGAAACCATCGTACGTACAATTCTCGCATCGTTCCCGCACGCATCATCGTGACGATCGTCCGATCTGCGATCGCCTTGAACGACGGATCCGCCTTGCGCATTCCGCAGGCATAAACCTCCTTTGTCAGCGGCGTGCCGACCACATGCCATTCGCCCGGGTTCTTCGCCTTCGACATCTCCCCGAACAGGATCGCGTCGTCGCTCATGAAGGCCACCACCTTGCCAAATTCGAGCGCGACGAAGGCATCACCGTGGTCACGTGCGGCGACGACACGAATGCCGAGTCCGCGTGTGGCGTTGAGGCGGCGAAGCGCGATCTCGGAAGTCGTGCCCGCGGAGACGACGACATTGCGGCCGGCCAGGTCCTCGACGTCACGTATGCCGCTGGTCTTCTTCACGAGAAACCGCGTCCCGGCGATGAAATAGTTGATCGAGAATGCGATCTGGCGCCTCCTGCTCGTGTTGTTGGTCATCGTTCCGCATTCGAGATCGATCGTGTTGTTCACCAGCAGGGGAATGCGCGTCTGGGACGTCACCGGGACGAGATTGATCTGCAACTCAGGTAACTGGAGCTCTTTCGCGACCTCGCGGGCGATTGCGATCGAAATATCGTGGGCGTAGCCGACGACCCGCTGCTGATTGTCGAAATACGAGAACGGGATGCTGTTCTCGCGGTGCCCGAGCGTGATCGTGCGGGTCCTTGCGATTTTCTCGAGCGTTGTCGGCGCCTGCCCCGCTGCGGCCGGTCCTTCCCTGCCGCAGCCTGCCAGCAGAATGATCGTGCCGCCGACGATCGCGAGCGTTGCGTGCCGCCGGGTCGGAGTCCTTCGCATCGCCTGCAATCGTACGCCAAGTCCGCGCAAAGACGTCAGAACTGCAGTTGCACGCCAACACTCACCGATCGGCCCTGCAGCCCATAGATCGCATTGGTATTGTAGACGCGATTGCTGATCGAGCCCGCCGGCAGGAAGGGTACATCGGCGTCAAAGACGTCGCGCAGCGTGCCGAAGAACCTCATTTCGACTTTGCCGATGGTGGGCGTGAAAGTCAGGCTGAGATCGTGGCGCACATGGGCGTCGATGTTCAGGACCAGCGGCTCGGTGACCCCGTTCTCTGCAAAGAAGCTCTTGCGCTCGTTGCTGTCCACCGCCTCGCCGATATAGACGGTGGTCCAGTCCGCGGAGAACTTCCGATAGGTCCAATCCAGGCTGGCGCGTGCTTGGAGCTTCGGATTGTTCAGCTCTCCCAGGAAGCTGACCAGTTGTTCGCCGTCGACAACCTGGATCTTCTGCTCTGCCTTCAGCCGGCGAGTGATGTTCAGCCCGATCGAAAAATCCCCGCTTGTGGCCGCCGGATCTCCGAGGCCATAGCGCACGGCGAAATCGACCCCGGCAACGCGCATCTCATTCAGATTCTCGGATTGATTGAGGATCCGGGTGATCTGTCCGCCTGGATCGCGCGTGACCAGACCGCAGAACCGATTGTTTGCATCCGTCGCGTTCACATAGCACTCACCAAGGATCGTCTCGTTGGTCAGCTCGCCGATCGCATCACTGATCTTGATATCGTAGTAGTCGACACTTGCGACGAGGCGGGGCAACGGATTGATCACCACCCCGAGAGTGAACGTATCTGCCGCCTCCTCCTTCAGATCGGGATTGCCGCTGCTTGGCCCATTGATGCCGGGAGCCTCCTGAATGAACACGCCTTCAGCAGCAATCGCAGCGGCAATGCCTGGATTGGCACGGCAATTGTCCGCCAGGGTCCCGCTCGTCGATGCCGTGACGCCGCTGCAAGGATCGACCACGTTGTCGGCGTCATCCATGGCCGGCGAGTTGAGCTCGGTCAGATCCGGGGCGCGTAGTGCGCGGCTAAACGCGGCGCGCAACCGTACCGACGGAATCGGCGACCACTGTCCGCCGATGCGCGAGCTGAAGATCGTGCCCACGTTGTCGAGACTGTAGTCAGCGACTCGAAGCGCCCCGTCGAGGGTCAAACGATGGACGAATGACTTGTCCGCCAATAGCGGCACGGAGACCTCCGTATAGGCTTCCTTGACGCGCACTTCACCCGAGTACTCGGGGATCGCGCTGACCGATGTAAGCCCCGCGGCATTGATCGGATCGACGACGCTACGGGTCGTGTCTTCGCGCAACTCAAAGCCGAAGACGGTCTGCAATGCGCCTGCCGGAAGCTCGACCGGCGATCCGGTGACATAGCCCGACAGCGTCTGCTGCTCGTTGCGATAATCCCAGACCGCGAGCGCGCCGATGTACTGCGCCGCCTCGGGTGTTATCGAACCGACGCCGAAAATATTGAGCGGCACACAGCCATTCGCCCGCGCCACGGCATCGCGGCAGCGGATGGTTCCGTCGGGCAGTCGTTCTGCATCCAATGCCAGGGCGACGTTGGGCATGTTGATGCCGCCGTCACGTTCCTGCCTGCCCTCCGATTGACCGTAACCGTAGGCCACATTCCAGGTCCAGTCGTTGAGGAAATTGCCGTCCGCGCCGAGCCAGGCGCGATACGTATCGCGCTGATTGAAGCGTGTGCGATTGCCGAGCTCCGATGCGCGACGCTGGAATGAAATTCCCGAGGCAGGGGCAGCCGCCGCGATTTCGGCCGGCACGAACGGATTAGTGCGCGCGATGGGTCGCAGTCGCAACTGACCGAGGGAACCGTAAGTGGACGTGCTCGTGAAGTTATCGGGCTCGCGCTCCGATCGTGTTGTTACCCAGGATCCGATTGCCGTCGCCCATAACCGTGCACTCGGCGTCAGAGCGAAGGTCGCCTTGAGGGCGGCGCTCGCGCTCTCGCGCGGCGTGACCAATGTGGTCGCTTCGCGGACGTCGTAGCCGTCCTGCAATGGATCGTAGCCGTCGTGCAAGCCGTCTTCGTCGTAGAAGAACCTGCTCAGGAACCTGCCGCCGGGAATCGAGGTGGAAAGATCCGGCTGTGTCAGGGTATTGGTCACGGGGTCGAATCTCACCGAGCGCGTAGCGTAGTCGCGTTCGGTCGCCTTTAGGCCGTAGTCCTTGCGATAACTCCCGCCCACCAGCAGTGAGAGGCGATCATCGGCGAGCATCGTGCCGGCCAGCAGTGAAGTCTCGAGGGTTTCAGCACCGCCCTCCGTCGCCGCGCCGCCGCCGGCGCGCACCTTGACGCCCTCGAACTTGTTCAACGTGATGAGGTTGACCACACCGGAGATGGCATCCGAGCCGTAGACCGCGGAGGCGCCGCCCGTCATGACTTCGACGCGCTCGACGAAGAACTCCGGAATCGTGCTCAGGCTCACCACATTGCCCGTGCCCGAGTTCGACACGGTGCGACGGCCATCGATCAAGGTCAGCGTGCGGTTCGCGCCGAGACCACGCAGGCTGATCGTACTGAGGCCGTTGTCCGTGATCGAATTCTGGTTGTTGGAAAGGCTCCCCGCCAGGTCGACACCCGGCATATCCGTGAGCGCCTCTGCGATATCGGTCGCACCTCTTTCCAGCAGAGCTTCCTGCGGCACGTCGACTATGGGCGCCGGCGCATCGAAAACGTTGCGCGGCAGGCGCGATCCGGTGACGAGGACTTCCTCCGGATCAACTCCCGACGAAGCCGGGACCGCCCTGACGGGTTCGGCTTCGCCGCCGATGGCGTAGCCCACTGGAATCGCGAGCGCGATGATCGCGGTATGCCGTATTGTGTTCTTGAACATATCCAGCCCCCTCACTTGATCTCTGGTTGCTCGTGCGTGTATCCCGGATGCGCGATCCGCGGACGTGATGGCGAATCAGTAGCCTCTCGCGGAGACGGCATCGGGCTGCCGCGGTCGTTCGCTCGCCGCTGCATGCAAGGCGTTGAACAGCAACTTGAACGTGGCGGACGACTGAGCGCGAAACTGCGGCCGGAATCCGACCAGGACCACGTTGCCGCGCTCGACCCGAACGCGAACGACCGCCGGCTTGCCAGCGAGGTGACGCTGCGCACCGACCTGCAAGCCGCTGAGCAGCAGATCCTTGTCGGCGTAGTACGCCGCGACGTCGACGCTCCGCGAAGGCGCATCGTGCGGCCGCGGGAGCACCTCGAATGCGCGACTGTTGACGAAGAACGCCGCCGATTCCCGTGGCATTCCATAGGCAATCGGGTGATCGGGCTCGACCCGCAGACGAATCAGTGAGCCTGGCACATAGAATTCTTCCTCGGGAAGCTTCGCAGTGCTTTCGCGCACGGGCAGGCCGAACTGCTGGATCGCGAGCGTCGAAGCCTCATCGAGCGCCACGAGTGTGCCGCCTCGCTCCACGAATCGTCGTAGCGCCGCAGCGCCTGCCGTGCCCATCCCTCCCACGTACTCAGGGGGCATCGCTCCGGCAGCGTGACCGTTCAGAATCGAGTCGGCCGACTGGTCAGGCAGAATGATCGCATCGTAATTCGCCAGCTCCCCGCCGCGGACCTGGCTGTCATTCAACGTGTCGAGCGGGAACTCGTAGCGCTCGAGCAGCCAGCGCGTCCAGCCTTCATCCATGTTGGCGACCCAGCTCTTGTAGATTCCAACCCTGGGAAGTCGCAGTGCTTGCAGCGGTGCGGACGGTTCAACATCGATCCCTACGGCGTCGATTCCCAACTCGTCCGAAAGCGCCTGCAGTCGCGTTCGCAGCTCCGGGCCGCCCCGCACGACGAATGTTCCGGCCTCATGCTGCCGGCCACCTGCGCCGAAGTCGCCACGGGCGAGGCTCACCGGTACGCCGCCCCGTAGCAGCCGATTGATCGCCAGCACGCTGGCGTTGGCGCGATGCGCGATGAGGTAGCCGAAACGCGCATCTCCTGTCACGGTCCCGGCCCGAACCGGATGGTTGTCGCGCACCTCTTCTACTTGCGCTCGAAAAGGCGCGTCGATCCGATCGGTTCTCACGCCCATCTGAACCGGAAGCGTCCAGCCGGTCAGGTCGCGTGGCGGATCGATGGGTCCGCCGGGAACGAGTCTTCGATCGGGGTATTGGCTCTCTTCCAGCAATACCCCAAGCACCGGCCGGAATGCCTGGCCGGCGAACGCGATGAAACTGCCGGCGGCATAGCTTTGGCCACCCGCTGTGAACGGCGCCGCGGCTCGGTGCACCTCCACGCCGCCGCGGCGCAGAATGTTCACCATCTGCACGGCCTCGCCCGCATCCCATTGCCCGGCCGGCACAACGTAGGCGAAAGGGCCACCGCGAACGCCCGCCGCGATGGCATCGCGCCCCAACGTGTATCGGTTATACAACCACTGCTCCCGGCGCAGCGAAGCGATATCCAGCACCGCCATCGATGCCGTGAGGTGATACGCAACAGCGTCAGACAGCCGGGCCCAACCGCCCTGCCACGGATTCGCGTAGAACACGCTGGGCTCCCGCGTGGAGAGGACCTCCATGGCCGAAGCGCCCGGGCGGAAGTACTGCGGCAGCGACGCGGGATCGACAAAACGCGGCGTCGCGGATGCGTGGCCGACTTCAGTGTGCAGTCCGACAATGTTGCGGTAGTACGGCGCGTATCGCATGCCGTCTGCCCGCCACATCTCGAAGGTCCGGCGGGAGAGTACGCCCGGCTTGCGCTCTTCTTCGAAGCGCTGTGCCATGTAAGTGCCGATGAGATTGACGCCCCGGGTCACCAGCGCAGGCACATGTGGATTCAGCGGATCCTGGAACGGAGGAATGTGAATCCGCGCCGGGAACGGCGCCTCTTGGTGATGATTCAACACGATCTGCGGGTGCCATTCCCTATACAGCACCCGCGCCAGATGACGCGTCTCCTGCTGGAGAATCGCGTAGAAGTCCCGGTTTATGTCGTGCCCGACGTACTGGTGGTAGAGCTCGGGTGGCTGCGTGGTCTCGAAGGGAGTGCCGAGCTGCCGGCGATACCAGTTGACCACGACCTCGTGCCCGTCCGGGTTCATCATCGGCATGAGCATCACGACTACATCGTTGCGGATGCGCCGGACCTCGTCGCTCTCATCGGTCAGCAGATGATGCGCGAGACGCGGCATGTGCTGTGAGGTGGCCACCTCGTTCGAGTGCAGGCCCGCGTCGATCCAGACGATCGCCTTTCCTTCGTGAGCCAGCTGGCGCGCACCGGCGTCATCCAGCGAGCCGGCGCGAGCGAGCCGCTCGCTGATCGAGCGCCATCGGTCGAGCTGCCGAAGGTTGTCCTCGCTTGAGACGAACGCGACCACCATGGGACGGCCCTGCGTGGACTCGCCGATCTCCACGAGCGTCATGCGATCGCTGGCCGCGTCCAGCGCGCGGTAGTAGTCGAGGAGCTGGCCGTAGTCCGCGAGCTTGTAGTCCGTGCCCGGCTCGAAGCCGAGCACGTCTCGTGGCTCGGGGAGCGCCGCGGCAGCGGAACTGCACAGCGCGACAATCAGCGCAGCGAAGTGGAAGGCACGATGCCTCACGGCATGGCGCCCACTGACCGCCGCTTTGCGCCCGAAGGTGAGCAAATCGGCCCGAGAGTGCGTACCGTGTGGAATCGTTACCATATTATTAGCGCAATCTGCTGCCTTTGGAGATACTAGCCCTGATAATTACGCCTGCATTCAAGTAAACGATTCCATATTGAATGAATGCTCCAACGATACGCGACGTGGCTGCCCGTGCAGGAACTACCCCCGCGACGGTGTCGCGCGCGTTGAACGGGACCGGCTATGTGAGCGCTGCGAAGCGTCGTGCGGTTCTCGACGCTGCCGCCGAACTCGGTTACATCCCTCATGCGAGCGCTCAGCTGCTGCGCTCGACCCGGTCGCGGCTGCTCGCGGTCATCGTCGGCGACCTGGAGAATCCGCGCTCTACGATGCTCATCAACGGCGTGCAAAAGCTCGCCGGCGAACGCGGCTACACGACTTTTTTCGCAAGCGTTGCCGACTCGGGAGGCCAGAGCGAGCAGGATGTGCTGCGCGTACTGCTCCGTCAGAGGCCGGAGGGATTGATCCTTGCCACTCTGCGCACGCCACCCTCTGACCAGTTTTTGCACGAGGTAGCCTCGCGCGGCCTGCCAGTCTCACTGGTCGGGCGCGACCTGGAGCAAGCGGGCGTCGACTCGATCTCTGCGAACTATCGTCGCGGAGGCGAGACCATCACCGGTCACCTGCTGGAACTGGGGCACCGGCGCATCGCCTTTCTGGGCGCTCAGCTGTCGGAAGCCGATCGGATCGGTCGCCTGCGTGGTTATCTCGACGCGCTACAGCGCGCGCGGATTCAGGTGCGTCCTGCGTGGGTGATCGGCGATGCAGAACAGCCCTCGGGCCCGCGGTATCCGACGCATCTCACGGGCTATCAGGGCGTGCAGCGGCTGCTACAACTGTCCGCGAGGCCCACGGCGATCGTCGCTCGCAATGATGTCACTGCCGTCGGGGCCATTCAGGCGCTGAAGGACGCGGGCCTGCGCGTGCCCGGCGACGTCTCGGTCACCGGCTTCGACAACATCCCTCTGGCTGGCGCGATCACGCCAGCGTTGACAACCATGAGCCAACCGACAGAAGAAGAGGGCAATCTCGCCGCAGAATTCCTGATCGCGCGGCTAGAGCGCCCACAAGAGACCATCCCGCCGCGCGCGATCGTGCTCGAGTGCAATCTGATCGTACGAGCCTCGACAGCGGCCCTCCCCCGCCAGCATCGACGTTCGATGGGTTAGCGGGCGGATCTGCCGAAGAACAGTGCGCGCTGCTGACACAGCTGTCCTGAGCAATGCCGGTGACCCATTGGCGCGCGGCATCGGGCGCCCCTAACCTCGCCGCGAAGTTTCAGTGGCTTTCACTCGCTCCCACTCAAGAACATTTGCGCTCCTCAAGTTGCTGCCGCAGCTGGAACTCTCGTGACGGCGGCGTGATTTTACCGCCAGGCTGACCATCGAATAGTTCAGCTTGACGGCGCGATGTATCGGCTTCGGCCCCCTGTAACCGGGCTTTACTTATGCGCATGCAGCATTAGTTCTATTCGATTAATGCTATTTATCTGGTAAATGCCAGGGGTTAGGTTGCTTCAGTCGACCCAAGGACTGGAGCAGCCATGAAGACGAGCATCCCCCGCAACTTCCTTTTCAGCAGTGTCGCGTTCGGCTCGACTTTCAAATGCACCACGAGCAGCTTGCTGGACCTGATGCGTTGGGACGCCACGGACCAGATCGGGTTGACCGGGTTCGACGGCAGGACTCCTTGAGTCCAATCATCCAGGAGGCGCTCAACCATGGAAAACATAGCAGGCAAAGTCGTCGCCATCACGGGTGCCAGCTCGGGTCTGGGCGCGGAATCCGCGCGCCACCTGGTCCGGGCCGGTGCCAAAGTCGCGCTCGGCGCTCGCCGAATGGACCGGCTCGAGGCGTTGGCCCAGGAACTGGGCAACGACAACTGCGCGGCCTTCCAGCTGGATGTCGTGGACCGCAAGCAAGTCGCGGCATTCGTCGATCACGCGGTGAAGACCTTCGGGCGCATTGACGTGATGATCAACAACGCCGGGGTGATGCCGCTCGCGCCACTGGAGATGATGCGGTTCGACGAGTGGGATCGCTGCATCGACGTGAACATCAAGGGTGTGCTGTGGGGCATTGCCGCCGCGCTTCCGCACTTCAAGCAGCGGAAGAGCGGGCAATTCATCAACGTCTCCTCGGTGGCGGGCCACACGATCAGCTCGGGCGGCGCGATCTACTCGGCCAGCAAATACTCGGTGCGGGTGATCTCCGAGGCGCTGCGCAAGGAAGTGAAACCCTACAACATCCGCACGACCGTGCTCTCACCGGGCGCGGTGGATACCGAACTCCCCGGCTCGGTAGGGGCGCCGGGCGTGAATGAAGCCATTGCCGGCTATTACCGCGAGAACGCGATATCCGCTGACAGCTTCGCCCGTTGCGTGCTGTTCGCAATGAGCCAGCCCGAGAACGTGGACATCAACGAAATCCTGTTCCGTCCCACGAAGCAGGAACTTTAATCGCGATGACTGGAGGATCCCACATGATCAGGACTGTATTGGGGATGGCGGTGTGCGCTGCAGCCCCCCTCACCGGCGCTGCCGACCACGGCAATACCAACGGATCCGCAACCAGGCAGCAGATCGCGCGCGCAGGCACCCAGGCTTCGACATCGGGTCCCGCCGAATACTTCACCGGGCGGGCGCGCGTCGACCCCCTGTTTCCTGCGAGCGCAGAGGTCAATGCATCCGGCGCGTATGTGACCTTCGAGCCGGGCGCGCGTTCGAATTGGCACACCCACCCGGCCGGACAACGGCTCGTCGTGGTGTCCGGTGTCGGCCTCACGCAGGAATGGGGCAAGCCCATCCAGGAAATCCGTCCCGGTGATGTGGTCGTGTGCCCCGCCGGCGTCAAGCACTGGCACGGCGCCGCGCCCACCACGGCGATGACGCACCTGGCCGTGACCGGCTCGGTCGACGGCAAGAGCGTGGACTGGATGGAGAAAGTCAGCGATGACCAATACAACGCCCGCTGAGTGCGGCCTGATCGCGCGCGCCGCCGTGTGGAGTGCCGCGTGGTCACTGGGACTCGTGCTCGCAACCGCACCGGCTCTCGCCGCGCAACCGACAGGAGAACCCGCCATGACTTCCGCCGCGCCCACTTCGGAAACACTCACGGCCAGGCAGCAAGCCATCCCGCTGATCGCGGCCGCCATGGCCACGAGCAACATGCCCCAGCTCGACGCCGCGCTGAACCGCGGGCTCGACGCGGGCCTGACCATCAGCGAGGCCAGGGAAATCCTGGTGCAGCTCTACGCCTACACCGGCTTCCCGCGCAGCCTCAATGCGCTGGGCGAATTGCTGAAGGTGGTCGAAGCGCGC
Organism: Steroidobacteraceae bacterium; assembly: GCA_050185195.1. Taxonomy (GTDB): domain Bacteria; phylum Pseudomonadota; class Gammaproteobacteria; order Steroidobacterales; family Steroidobacteraceae; genus CADEFQ01. The sequence goes on from JBFWZQ010000014.1 coordinate 65,506, forward strand.
AAAGCGCGTGGCATCCAGGACGCACCCGGACGCGAACCCAGCCGGACGATTCCCACTGGAGAGGAGTTGATCGCGGTCGGCACGGCCAACCAGACCAGGATCTCCGGGAGTGTCGTTGAAGGCCCGCTGTTCGACTTTGCGCCAATCATCAACCAGTACCTGCAAGCGCACCTCTTCGGCGACATCTTCGAGCGCGACAACCTCGATTGGCAGAGCCGCGAGCTGGCCACTGTCGGTGCGCTGGCCGCCACGCCCGGCGTGGAAGCGCAGTTGCGCTCGCACATGGCAGCCAGCCTGCGCGTGGGCCTGACTGTTTCGAAGTTGCGTCAGCTCATCCAGTTACTGGCCGAGAGCGGCAACGCCGAAGCCGCCAAGCGTGCGCGTGAGGCGCTGGATCAACACCTGGCCCAAACCCCAAAGCCGTAAGCACGGCATCAACCACCGAGTACACCATGCAGACAACGACATTGAACAACGGCATCACCATGCCGATGCTGGGACTGGGCGTGTTTCAGGCCCCGCCCGATGCCACGGCGGCCGCCGTCGAGGAAGCCTTGCGATCGGGCTACCGACTCATCGACACGGCCGCCGCCTACGCCAACGAGCGCGAGGTGGGTGAAGGCATCCGCCGTTCGGGCATCGGCCGGGGCGAGGTCTTCATCGAAACAAAGGTGTGGATCAACGACTACGGCTACGACGCCACATTGCATGCGTTCGACAAGGGCGCCGGCAAGCTGGGTGTCGAACGAATCGACCTGCTGCTCCTGCATCAGCCGCTGACCAGCCGCTTCGATCTCACCCTTGGGGCCTACAAAGCGCTGGAGAAACTGCTGGCCGATGGCAAGGTGCGTGCGATCGGCGTCAGCAACTTCATGCCGGACGTGCTGCGGCGCCTGCTGGCGGAAACATCGGTGGTGCCGGCGGTCAACCAGATCGAGGTCCACCCCTACTTCCAGCAAAAGGAACTGCAACGTCTCCACGCCGAGCACGGCATCCTGACCCAGGCGTGGTCGCCGATGGGCGGCATCACTTCCTACTATGGGGGCAAGAGGAGCACGTTCGACGATCCCACCTTGCAGCGGATTGCGCGTGAGCATGGCAAGTCCGCCGCGCAAGTGATGCTGCGCTGGCACCTGCAGGAAGGCCGCGCGGTGATCCCGAAGTCGACCAGGCCCGCTCGCATCGCCGAGAACCTGAACGTGTTCGACTTCGAACTCACCGCCACGCAGATCGCCGAGATCGACGCGCTCGATACCGGCGTGCGCAGCGGACCGGAACCCGACAGCATCACCCTGGAAAACTACGGCCGCGAGATTCCGGAAGCCTGAGCACGGTGGAGAAGCAGGGATGAACGATGATCTGACCCGAACCAGTCGCCGCGAGCTGCTGGTGGGAGCCGCGACGTTGGCCGCCGCGGCCCCACTGATGGCCGGGGCCAGCGGTACGCCTGCTGCCGTGAAGCCGGGCGCAAACACCACCTTGACCGCTCGTCGCAAGCTCGGAACGCTGGAAGTGTCCAGCGTGGGTCTTGGCGTGCAGAACATGAGCCGCACCTACCAGACCACGATTCCTTCGCGCACCGAGATGCACAACATCATCCGGACCGCCTTCGATCGTGGCCTCACCTTCTACGACGCGGCCGAGGCCTACGGTCCGCACGAAGTCGAACGGATCCTCGGCGAGGGCATTGCGCCGTTTCGCGACAAGGTGGTGATCACCAGCAAGTTCGGCTGGAACATCGACCTGGAAACCGGCGCTCAGCGGCCAGGACTCGTCAGCCGCCCGGACCACATCAAGCAAGCCGTCGAGGGCATGCTCGAGCGCCTGAACACGGATCGCATCGATCTGCTCTACCAGCACCGCGTCGATCCGCAGGTACCGATCGAGGACGTGGCCGGCGCGATCAAGGACCTGAAGGCCGAAGGCAAGGTCCTGCACTGGGGTCTGTGTGAGATGGGGCTGCAGACCTTGCGCCGCGCCCACGCCGAACTGCCCGTCACTGCCGTGCAGAGCGAGTACTCGATGCTGTGGCGTGGTCCCGAGCAGGAGGTCATTCCGCTGTGCGAAGAGCTGGGGATCGGCTTCGTGCCGTGGAGCCCGCTCGGCGTACAGTTTCTCACCGGCGCCATCGACGAGAACACGCGCTTCGCCGCTGGCGACATCCGCGGGATCGAGACCCGCTTCTCGCCCGAAAACCTGCCGCACAACCTGGCTCTGGTCGCGCTCATCAAGACGTGGGCGGAGCGCAAGAGCTCGACGCCTGCCCGGATTGCACTGGCCTGGCTGATGGCGCAGAAGCCCTGGATCGTGCCCATCCCCGGCACGACGCAGATGGCGCACATGCTCGACAACATCGGCGCGGCCACCATCACCTTCAGCAGCGCGGAGCTGGAAGAACTCAACGGCGCTGTCGCAGGTATCGCCATCCGTGGCGAACGCTTGCCTGCGGCCTTGCAAGCCTTCAGCGGCGTCGAAGCGCCTCTGCCATGAATCCGCAATCGGGAACCATGGTCAGTCACTGGATGGGCACGGCGATGCTCGGCACGGTCCTGCTAGTTGGCGCAGC
>JBFWZQ010000015.1:0-66063 GCA_050185195.1 Steroidobacteraceae bacterium
ACTGCCTTCCCACCAGCCGCGGAACCCCGCGCCGAGATACGGGTCGGGCGCGCGCGGCGCGAGATTCCAGCTGCGCTCGCCGCACGCGAGCGGAACGGCGCCGCGAACCCGCGGCGCCAGCGGCTTCGAGAAATCCGCGCGCAGCTTGCCGCGCCAGTCGCCGCAAGGGCCCGCCGCGGCCGCCACCGCCTGCGGCGCCGCGGACCCGGCGAGCGGCGGCAGGATCGCGAGAAACACGCGGTTCGCGGCGACATCCGGGACGAACCGGTACGCGATGGAGTTGTAGTTCACGAGCAGCGCGTCGGGACCCACGTTGTAGCTGCGCAGCGCATCGCCGTCGAACGCCGCGGTGTCGTGCGGCGGCAGCCGGAACGCCGAACGATCGAGCACGAGGTCGCCGCGCAGGTCGCGTATCCCGAGCCCTCGCAGTTGCTGCACGAGCAGCCAGAGCTGCTCGACGACGAGCGCGGGATCGCCGCCGCCGCGCAATCCGAGGTCGCCCCGGATCGTGGCGCCATCGCGCGAGCCGAGCAACACGACATCGGTGTGCCAGCGATACGCGGGCCCGAGCGCACGCAGGGCCGCGTAGGTGGTCAGCAGTTTCATCGTGGAGGCGGGATTGCGCGGCACGTCGCGATTGAGCGCCACCTCGAGGCCCGGTCCGTCGAGCGGCGCCACGACGATGCTCGCGGCGCTCGCGGGCAGGCCGGCATCGCGCAGGGCGCGCATGACCGCGTCCGGCGGCTCGGTGGGCGTGGAGTGGGATCGCACTGGCGCCGCGAGCGCAAGGGCCGCGAGCCCGAGAGCGAGGAGCGGTGCGTTCGCGCGCACGTGCGGCATGCGTGGCGCGCGCGGCGTGCGCTCACGCATGCTGGCGTTCCGTTGCTGCCTGGTGGCGCGCCAGCAGCGCGCAATAACGGTGGCGATGATCTTCGGCGAATTCACGGGCTTCGATCTCAAAACGGTTGTCCCAGTAGCCGCGGCGAAAAAGCTCGACGACATATTTCCACACGGAGAGGCGCCGCGGTTCCCATTGGCCCAGCACGTGGAAGAATTCGTGCAGGACGATCGTGGGATCGGCGAAAAACGGCGCCGCGCCATCGCGCAGGTAGATGCGCCGGCGGCGCGTCGTCGCGAGGGCGCGCACGTGGAGGCAGGCGAACCACGAGTGTTCGATCACGCGCACGGCATCGACGCCCTCTCCGAAGACTTCGATCAGCGTGGCACGCAGGGCCGGGGGCATTCGCGCGGGGCGGCCAGGTGTCAGCCGGCGTCGCCACGGCGTTCGAGCGGCTGCGATCATGAGGCCATCATCGTCGATCGTGCCGGCATTTTGCGCAGCGAGCAGGCGCGCGGATCACGCGCACCGCGACACTCGGCCTGTGCTTGAATACGAGCGCAAGGCGCGGAGTGTTTGCTCCGGTGCGGTTGGCCAGACTTGCTCCCCATGAAAACCACCACATTAAACGATCCTCGGTGGGCCGCGATCGTCGCCCGGGACCCGGGCGCGGACGGCCAGTTCTATTACGGCGTACGCACGACCGGCGTGTATTGCCGGCCCTCGTGCCCCTCGCGGCGCGCGAAGCCCGGGAATGTCGAGATCTATGCCACGCGCGCCGCCGCCGAACAGGCGGGCTACCGCGCCTGCAAGCGTTGCCGACCCGGTGAAGTGTCGCCCGCCGGCCGTCAGGCCGCGTGGGTCGCGGAAGCCTGCCGTTCGATCGACACGGCCGAAGAAACCCCGAGCCTCGCGCAGCTCGCGGCGAGAGCGGGCGTCAGTCCGTTCTATTTCCACCGCAGCTTCAAGGCGGTGACCGGCGTGACGCCGCGGCAGTACGCCGCGGCACGGCGCAGCGAGCGACTGCGGCGCGAGCTGGCGCGCGGCCGCTCGATCACCGATGCCATCTACGAGGCCGGCTACAACTCGAACGGCCGCTTCTACGCCGAGGCGGACGACGTGCTCGGCATGACGCCCTCGAACTTTCGCGCGGGCGGTGCGAACACGGCGATGCACTTCGCGGTGGGCGAATGTTCGCTCGGCTCGATCCTGGTCGCCGCGAGCGCGCGTGGCATCTGCGCGATCCTCCTCGGCGACGATCCCGACGAGCTCACGCGCAGCCTCCAGGACCAGTTCCCGAAGGCCGAGCTGATCGGCGGTGATGCCGTCTTCGAGCAGCTGGTCGCGAAGGTGGTGGGATTCGTGGAGGCGCCGTCGCTCGGCCTCGACCTGCCCCTCGACCTGCGCGGCACCGCCTTCCAGCAGCGCGTGTGGCAGGCGCTGCGCGAAATTCCGGCCGGCTCCACCACGAGCTACAGCGAGGTCGCGCAACGCATCGGTGCTCCGAAGTCGGTGCGTGCGGTCGGCCAGGCCTGCGGCGCGAACCACATCGCGATCGCAATTCCCTGCCATCGCGTCGTGCGCACGGACGGCGACCTGTCGGGTTACCGCTGGGGCATCGATCGCAAGCGCGCGCTGCTTGCCCGCGAGGCACGGGATTGAGCGCCATCGACTGGGCGCGCGTCGGTGCCGAGCTCGATGCGGAAGGCGCCGCCATCCTCCCTGCGCTGCTCACGCCGGCGGAGTGTGCGTCACTGCAGGCGAGCTACGGCGAGGAACGCCTGTTGCGCAGCCGCGTGCACATGGCGCGGCACGGTTTCGGGCAAGGGGAATACCAGTACTTCGACTACCCGCTGCCCGATCGTGTCGGCGCGCTGCGCGCGACGCTGTACCCGGCCCTCGCGCCGATCGCGAATCGCTGGCACGCATCTTTGCGGCTCGACAGCCGTTTCCCCGACCGAATCGAGGACTTCCTCGCGCGTTGCCATGCCGCGGGACAGCGGCGGCCGACACCGCTACTGCTGCGCTACGTCGCGGGCGACTACAACTGCCTGCACCAGGATCTCTACGGGGAGCACGTGTTTCCGCTGCAGGTGGCGGTGCTGTTGTCGGCGCCGGCGCGGGATTTCACGGGCGGCGAGTTTGTCCTCACCGAACAGCGGCCGCGGCGCCAGTCGCGCCCGCTGGTCGTGCCGCTCGGGCTGGGCGATGCCGTCGTGTTTGCCGTCCACCACCGTCCGGTGCAGGGCGTGCGCGGTATCCATCGGGCCACGCTGCGCCACGGGGTGAGCCGCATCCGCTCGGGCCGGCGTTTCACTTTAGGCGTAATCTTTCACGACGCCGCCTGACAGGGCGGCGACAGGAGCCCTGCCATGAGCACCGCGACCGCCGCCCGTGACAGTGCCGCCCACCGCGACATCAGCGCGGCGCGCGATGCGTTTCGCCGCCTGCATGAAAGCGGCTGCTTCGTGCTCGCGAACCCCTGGGACATCGGCGGCGTGCGGCGCGCGGAGCAGCTCGGCTACAAGGCGATCGCCTCGACGAGCGCGGGCTTTGCCTGGTCGCTCGGGCGTGACGACAACGAGGTGTCCCGTGACGAAGTGCTGGCGCACCTGACGGTGCTCTGCGCTGCGACTCACCTGCCCGTCAACGCGGATTTCGAGGATGGCTTCGCCTCGGAACCGGCCGCGGTGGCCGAGAACGTGCGCCTCGCCATCGGCACCGGCGTCGCGGGCCTCTCGATCGAGGACCGCCACGGCATCGATCTCTATCCGATCGCACTCGCGACCGATCGCATCCGCGCCTCCCGCGAGGCGATCGATCGCAGCGGCGAGAACGTGCTGCTGATCGGTCGCAGCGAAGGGCTGCTCCTCGGCAACACCACGATCGACACGACGGTCGAGCGGCTGATCGCCTACGCGGCGGCCGGCGCGGATTGTGTGTACGCGCCGGGCATCCGTTCGCTGGCCGACATCAAGGCGCTGGTCGCGGCCGTCTCGCCGACGCCGGTGAACGTGCTGCTGATGGATGCGACGATGAAAGTGCCCGAACTGGCGGCGGTGGGCGTGCGCCGGGTCAGTGTCGGCGCGCGTTTTGCCGTAGCGGCGTGGGCCGCATACGAACGGGCCGCGCAGAGCGTGCTGGAGCAGGGCCACCTGCCCTGACGAGGGCCGTGACTAGGCGCGGCCCGCGAGCGCCACCGCGTCGATCTCGATCAGCAGCTCGGGTAGCGCCAGCCGCTCGATCTGCACGATCGTGTCCGCGGGGTAGGGCGGCGAAAAATACTTCTCGCGTAACTGCACGATCGCAGGGAAATTCGCCATGTCGGTGAGATAGATCGTGACCTTGACGACGCGTGCGAGGCTCGAGCCCGCGGCGTCCAGCACGGCCGCCAGCATCCGGAACGTCTGCTCGGCCTGCGCATTGAAATCCCCGATGCCGACGAGATTGCCGTGCAGGTCCATCGCCGCCTGGCCGGACACGAAGATGAAGCCGCCGGCTTCGATCGCCTGCGAAATCCTGAACGGGGCGTAGGGATCCGGAGTCGTCGCGATCTGGCGAATGGCGTGCTGGGGCATGTCGTCCTCCAAGGTAAGCAGGGCTAATCTTGCCGCCAGAATTTCGGAACTCAAGAGCCCCTCCCGCCGGCCAAGCTGTCTCCCATCAACAGTCCGACACCGGACAGGGAGAGCGAAATGTACATCAATATCTGGTCTTCACCGCTGCTGGCGGGGCTGTCGCGGGGATGGGGCATCTGGTACGAAGCAATGGCCCGCTCGCAGGATTTCTCGGCGCCGTGGCGCACCGATGCCGCAAGGCGCGCGGCGGCGCCGGCCGCCGCGCCGGCGCGGCGCGAGATCGGGCGGTACGAGAGCCTGAGTGCGACGAAGTAGCCTAGATCCAGCGCCGCAGAATGTCCTGCACGGCCGAGGGCTCGAAGGCGGTATCGGCACACCAGACGCCGAAGCCGCCCTTCGCGTTCACCGCCTCGATCCAGGCGCCGAGCGCCGCGCGTTTCGCGCGATTCTGTTCATCATCCTCGCCCTTGATCTCGAGCACCAGGGTCTTGCCGCTCGCGAGCCGCACGAGGAAGTCCGGCACGAAGCGCCGACGCGCACCATTCCACAGGTAGTACACGCTGAAGCCGAGATGGTCGTTCTTCGCGTAGCCCGCGACACCCGCTGATTTCTCGAGGGCATTGGCCGTGTGGATTTCCCAGGCGCTGTCGCCAACCACGTGGCTGATCTGCGACTTGCGGGTGGGGATGTTTTCCTTCGTCGTGTACCAGGTGCGCATGTCGCGCGTGGAACCCATCGGGTTTTCTTCGTCGAACACGGGCTCGATACGCTCGACGTTCTGCTCCACGACGAAGCGCAGCAGATGCTGGACCAGCAGATCGGCGTTCAGCGCCACGAAGATGCGTTTGCGCAGCGGGTCCTGGTGAAAGAGGCTCGGTACCTGCAGCAGGTCGGAATCGACGAAGTGCTCGAGCAACCGGATCAGCTGGACGATCAGGTAGTCCGGCTGCCCCGTGAACCGCTCGCGCAGCGATTCAAATGCCTTGCGCGCCGTCAGGAACAGCACGCGCTGGCGGCGGAACATATCCGGCAGTTTTTCAAGATCGATCGTTTCAATCTGATCCCATGCCGTGGCGCCGCCGAGCGCCGGTGCGATGTCCACGCTGATCGGCGTCTGCGCGGGGTCGAGCCGCAACGGCTGTACGCGGGACCAGTCGACCGTGAGAGTCGGCGCAACCGTGGCTTCGACGCGGATCAGGTTCGGCCAGCGGATCTCGAGACTGTTGCGCTCGATGAGCGATTCGATCTGGGTGCTTGGCCGCGGCGGCGGCGGCGCGTCACCGCCCTCGCTCGCATCCTGATAAATCGACAGCGGCACGCCGAACACGTTGACGTACTCGGGCCAGAAGAAGCCGTGCTCGTCCATGTCGTACGAGACGCGCCGCAGGCCGCGCCCGATCACCTGCTCGCATAGCAGCTGGCTGGTGAAGGCGCGCAGACCCATGATGTGCGTGACATTCTTTGCGTCCCAGCCTTCCGACAGCATCGCGACCGAGATGACCGACTGCAAATCCTGGCCGGGCTGGCCGCGTTTGCCCACCGTATCGACGATCTCGCGCAGCAGCTCTTCCTTCTTTAGCGCGAGGCTGCGCGCCTTGCGCTCGTCGGGGATGGCCGCGGATTCGACGATCGCGTGCAGCTGCTCCTCGTAACCCTTGTCGGCGGCTGCCGTTTCACCAATCTCGGCCTTCTCGAGTACTTTCGAGTCGACACGCAGGGTGCGAGCCGGTGCGTGCAGCTCGGGCCAGACCGCGTGGCCTTTGCCGAGGTAGTGCTCGATGCGCGCCGCCGTTTCGGTCCGGTTGCACACGGTCAGCAAAACCGGTGGCGAGGCATGCCCGAGCTTCTGCCAGTCGGCGGCGGTGGCGCGCCAGTCGGCACCGAGCAGCGTGTACGCATCCTGCACGAGCTTTGGCAGCGGCTCGTGCGCCTCCGCGCCGCGCCGGTTCAGGTCGTCGGAGACAGCCGGGTCGCGATACAGGTGGTAGAGCTTCGAGCGGAATGTCTTCGCATCGGGCAGCGCATCGTCACGCACCACCACTCGCGGGGTCTTCACCAGGCCGGCTTCTATCGCATCATTCAGGCCGAAGTCGGAGACTATCCACTCGAACAGCGCCTGCTCGGTGGTGGTGCGGCCGCTCGGCACGAACGGCGTGGCCGAAAGGTCGAAGCAGCGCTGGATGCGCAACTGCCCGTGGATGCGGTCGAGCCCTTCGATCCAGCGCGTGGCTTCTTCGAGGTCGAGGCCGAGCTCTTCCGCTTCCTTGCGACTGACCTTCACATCGGTGCGCTGGCGGTAGGCGTGATGCGCCTCGTCGTTGATCACGACGAGGTCCTTGTATGCGTCCAGCGGCCCGAGCACGCGCCGCACGAAGGCCTTGTCCGACTCCGCGCCCTTCTTCACCACCGAGCGCTCGGTCGCCTTGAGTGGCATGAGGGCGTGCCAGTTCTCGATCAGGATCTCGGCCCTGTTGAGCTTCTGCCGCAGCGCCTCCGATGGGCAGAGGCGGAATTCGTCGTACACATTCGCGGGATGACCGGGGCGCAGCACCTGCAAGCGCTCGCGCACGGTGAGGCCCGGCGCGACGACGAAGATGGCCCGCGAGAAATCCTTGCTGCGCTTCGGGTAGGTGAGTGCGTTCAGGACCTGCCAGGTGACGATCATCGCCATCACCGTGGTCTTGCCGGCGCCCGTCGCCATCTTGTTGCAGAGGCGCTCCCACGGCCCGCCGTCGCCCGGCACGTGGATGCCCTGCCTGAACTCGCCCGGCGCCTCGACCCACCAGATCAGGGTTTCGATCGCCTCGAGCTGGCAGAAGTAGAACGGCAGCTGGCGGGCGGCACGGTCGCGCCAGTGTTCGAGCAGCGCACGCGTGACGGTGGTGATACCCGGGCAGTCCGCGGCGCGCCAGGCAGCGACGCGCTCGCGGATCATGTTGACGCCCGCGAGCGGCTCGGTGCGCCGCGTGTTCTCGCGGGTGTTGAAGACTTCGTAGCTCGCCGGGCGGCGCGATTCGACAATCGACAGCGAAATGCCCCCGCCCTGCGCCCAGTGCCTGGCGGGCGGATCGTAGGGCGAGTTGATGATCAGCGAGCGGGGACCCTTCATGACCTTGACGATTCGCTATCGTGTTCGCGGGTCGAGATCGTGACGTCGAGCGGAAGGCGCGCGACAGTTCGCCATTTTTCCTTTCCCGCAGGCTGCTGGATCTCCACTGTGTAGCGGCCCGCGCTGGCGAGCCGCAGTGCGCGCGCTGTCAGGACATTGCGCGCCCTGACATGGTCGACCATCGAGAACTGGTGTTCGATGGTACCAATCTGCTTCCTGGACGGCGAAAGGATGCGGGCGCGCAGCCTCTCCACGACGCCCTTTTCCCGTGGATCGCGCACCCAGTAAGAGACGACATGGATGGGCATCGCCGTGACCGGCAACTCCGGCGGTTCGCTGCCCTTCGGGTAGGCAAACTCCACTTGGACTTCCTCAAGTACACCCACGAGCGACAAACTATTGGTCTGTCGATCGATGAGCGGCTCGCGACAGAGGATCGACCAGACATGCTGCGCCATGGATCAGCCCTCTCCCGCAGCGCGAAAATCGGCCTGCGTAGTCGACGAACGTTCGTTCGTTGAAACGACCCAGTCGTTCGTTGACGAGGGCGAGCCCAGATTCACGCCTTGGTAGTGCGTCGGCGTATCGCCTTCGTCTTCATCGATGGTCACGACGACGTTGTCCGGGTCCTGGCCTACTTTCAGGTTGAAGGACACTTCGGCGCGCACGAGCATCCTGAGCAGAAAGGCGAGCGACAGATTGCTCAGCCGCTCGTTGACGATCTTGCTGATCGTCGGCTGTGGCACACCGAACAGTTGTGCGGCTTTGCCCTGCGTCAGCCCACGTGCCTTGATGAGATCTTCGATCAGGATGCCCAGTTGCGAACACAGCGCGAGTTCCACGGCTTCATCCTTCGCGAAGCCCAGGTCCAGAAAGACGTTCCTGCTCATTGCATTCTCCCGGAAGCAGAGGGGCGTGCCGCCAGCTCCACACAAAGTTCCTTGTACCGCCGCTTCGCAAGTTCTTTGTCCGCGCGCGGCGTCGCGATGCCGTGTGTCGACTTCTTGTGAAAGGCGTGGAGTACGTACACACGTTCACCGATGTTCGCGACGTACACGACCCGATAGGCCTCGCCCTTGCCGGAGAGGCGAATTTCCTGCACGCCCCGGCCGATGTCCGGCAACGCGGCGCCGTGCCGTGGGTTGGCACCGCCCTGCACCCGAGTCAGTTCGCTGCCTAGGTCCTTGCGAACAGATTTCGGCCAAAGGTGCACGACCTTCTGCGAGCTTCCGCGCCAATCGACTGGCCGCAAAGGATGGCAACGCAACTTGTGGCCCGACTATAGCAGAACTGCTATACGCGGAAAGGGCGAGAAATGGGGAGTGGCTGCCAGGCAGGTGGAGGACGAGCCTCTCTTACATGTCACCCACAAGGCAGCCGTTTCTGGCACGGATTATGTTCTCGCAGAGGGATGTCGGGCAACCCGACCCCCAGCTTCCGTGACAGGCGGCACCCGTGCAATGCGCAATTGCGGAGTCATTCCAGCGAAATGACCTTGAGCGACTCGATCCCGCGGTCGTCGACGATCTTCACCGCGACCTTGCGGTGCTTGCCGGCCTCGAAGGGCAGGCTCACCGTGCCGTGCAGCTTAGCGAGCACGGCCTCGTCGAGCTCGGCCTTGATGTTGCGCTTCAGCTTCTGCCAGCCGTCCTTCGCACCCGCCATTGGGAAGAACACCTGGCGCGGGAAGAGGCTGCGCTCGTCGTAGTCGGTGTCGAGCGACCACGCCGCGATCTTGCCCTTGCCGCCGGAGACGAGTTCGCCCTTCGCCGTGTCGAAGTAATCGAAGCCGTGCACTTCGACTTCATGACGGCCATCCTTGCGTGTACGCACTTCGACGTCGGGCTGACCCATCAGCCAGAAACTCTGGTTGCTCGCGCGCGCCTTCTTGAGGTCTTCGGTCAGGAGGTCGGTATTCATCTGCGCCTTGAGCGCGACGATGCCCTTCAGCGCATCGATGTCCTTCGCGGCTTCCGGGTCGAAGGCGAAGGCGCAGAACACGATCATCTTCGGCCGGGGGAAGAGCGACTCCGCCTCGCGCAACGCCATCTCGACCTGCCGCTGCTCGAGCGCCGCATGCTCGGGGCCGAAGCTCACGGCGACGCGCTCGCCGGTCTCGGCAAGCGAACCGAGGCAGTGCAGGTAGCGGGTGGACGGCAGCGTCTCGAGCTCCGCGAACCTCAACTGCTGGCCGCCCTTGCCGCGGATGCCGGTCTTCAGCAGCTCATCGCGCCAGCCGTGCTGGCGCGCAGATTCGCCAGAGCGGCCGATCGACTGGTCGGGCTCGATGATGCGGTCCGCATCGTCGAGCGACTTCACCGACGGAAAGGGCACCGCCTCGACAGTGAACGGCCCCGCAATGCGCAGCTTCGTCTTCGACACCTCGGGCTGGTCGTAGAGCGTCTCCTGATCGGCGTGTGCCGCGATCGAGGCATCCATGCGCTTCTGCATCGCCTGACGTGCGGCGTGGAAGGCGTCGAAGGCCTTGCGCGCTGCAGCGGGCCACTCGGCGGGATAGTCGAACGGCACTTCCCATTCGAGCAGCGCGCCCGCGGGCGCGTCCTCGCCCGAGGGCAGTTTCATCGTCTTGCCGGCAGGCGCCTTGAAGTCGATCGCGCCGCCCTTGCGCCCACCTTCCGTCACTGCGAAAGGGGATGGCGGCGCGGCGCACAGAGCGCTGTTGAGATCCGCGAGCGCACGCTCGATGTCGGGGTGCAGGCGTTCGTAGATTTCATCGATCTCGGGGTTGTTCGCAATCGACTTCAGCGTGACGTGCGGCACCGTCCGGTAGATGAATCCCGCCTTCAGGCCCTCGTGGGGGTATTTGAGATCGTAGTAGTCGAAGCTTGCCGTCGTGAGCCGCTGCTTCGCGAGCGTGATCGCGACGCGCGAGGTGTCGCAGGTGATCCAGCGGCGGCCCCACTTTTCAGCGACGAAGGCCGTCGTGCCGGAGCCGCAGGTGGGGTCGAGGACCAAGTCGCCAGGGTCGGTGGTCATTAACAGGCAGCGCTCGATTACTTTGGCATTGGTCTGCACGACGTAGACCTTGTCATCTGTGAATGCGCCGGTCTGAGTATCGACCCAGATGTTCGGATGTTCCGATAGTGGAAAGTCATCCAGGAACCTTACGTACGTAACGGATTTGCTTGTCGGTGCAGCCAATCGCCAAGCGCGCTCCAATCTAACGAATCCAGCCTCATTCGTCTTCCAGTAGCCACGGCCGGGCCGAAAGTCGATGCCATGGTGATTCACGGCAAACGCAGAATTCTCCGATCCGCTCTGAGACGTCAGGTTATCGTGTCTATAGATCCGCGATCCTTGCTGAAGGGTCGATGTGTCTACGCGCTCCGCGAAAGTCATCGAACGTCGAAAAAAACTTTCGATCTCGATACGCGTGTACCTTCCTCCGACATCATCTTCGTATCCGCGAGTTCGGAAGATCCTTTTATTGCTAGCTTTCTGTTTGTCCCTCGCATACCAGATGACAAAGTCAAAGCTCTTGCCGATGAAGTCGCCCCCTAAGCTAGAGGTCGTTCGAAACCCTATTTCCGCAACGAAATTGGAGGCACCCAGAAGCTCATCCATTACCTCTCGTACGTGATGGACGTTGTCGTCCGAGATTTGCACGAACACGCTCCCCGATTCATGCAGCAACTCCTTCGCGAGCAGGAGCCGATCGCGCAGATACGTGAGATAGGAGTGAATCCCCAGCTCCCACGTATCCCGGAACGCCTTGATCATCTCGGGTTCCTGGGTCAGATCCTCGTCGCGGCGATCCTTCACGTCGCGCTTGTTGACGAAGGGCTGGAAGTTCGAGCCGTAGCGGATGCCGTAGGGCGGGTCGATGTAGATCATCTGCACCTGCCCGGCCATGCCCTCCTTCTGCAGCAGGCTGTTCATCACGAGCAGCGAGTCGCCCGCGATCAGCCGGTTCGCCCAGCCGCGGTCGTGCTTGTAGAACTCGATCGCCTCGCGGTACGGCAGCGGGTCCTCGAACCACGCGCGCAGGAAATCGACCTGCGTTCCGCCGCCCTTCCGTGAGGCGCGCATGCGCTGCTTCGCGACCGCGAGCAGCGTCGCGGGGTCGATGCGCTCGTGTACGTGCAGCGACACGGTGTCGATGTCGAAGCTCGTGCGCTCGGCCTTGCCCGTCCAGTTGAGATAGGGCGCCGCTCGATCGCGCAGCTCGGCGAGCGCCTTGCGCATCACCGCGTCGTCGCCGCTCGCGAGCGCATCGTCGATCAGCTTCTCGATCTGTGCGCGGCCGACGTCGAACTGCAGCGCCGGGTCGATGTGCGGGTCATAGGCCCAGCGTGTCTTGCCGTCGCCCGGATCGGTGTCGGCATCGACCATGCCGACCTCGGGGTTGTTGCGGCGGCGCTGGTCGTGCTGGTAGGCGAGAATTGCTGCGTCTTCGGCGGGCGGCTTGCGGGGGCCGCGGGCCGCGCCGGCGGCCTTGCCGCGTGCGCCCCGACTCGACGCGGGTGCCTCTTCATGGGCGGCGAGCACCAGTTCTTCAGGTGCTTCGACAACGCGCGCTACGGAGCCCCCGCGGCCCTGGCCCTTGCGCAGCAGGCCCTGCGTGATCAGCGCGTCGCGCGCAGCCTCGTAATCCTGCTCGCTGATCCTGCGTTTCGCGGCGACCGCGAGCTGCTCACGCAGCGCCTTGTTGCCGATCGTGCTGCCGTCCTGCGGCACGAGACCGAGGAGGAGGGTGGAGAGTCCGTCCAGAGTATCCCCTCGCATCAGAGCGTAGAGTATTCGTCGGCGAAGGAACCGTACGCCGCATCGAAGGCGATCCAGGCCGCCACCGTTGAACTGGCAGCGTCCGAAGACTGTTCGACGCGCCCGCGTTTGTCGATTTCGCCGAGGTCTTTTTCGCGGGATTGCATGCCTGTGCACGATATCCGCATTCCACCTACCGGACAACGCCCCGGGCGATCTAGAATCCCCGGATGAAAACGCCCGCATTGCTGCTTCTCGCCCTCGGCGGTTGTGCATCGATCGCCGTCGCCGCCTCCCCCACCCCCACCCCCGACGCCGCGCAGCTCGCGGCGATGTCGGCGCGCTTCGCGCCCGTCGACATCCGCGTCGACCTGTCTGCCCTGCCGGACAACGAACGCGCGGCGCTCGGTTACCTCGTCGAGGCCGCGCGGATCGTCGATGCGCTGTTCCTGCGCCAGCGTTCGCCCGCGGCGCCGGCGCAGCTGCTCGCGCTCGTCGGCGACGACAGCGCGCTCGGCCGCGCGCGCCTCGCCTACTTCGCGCTCAACAAGGGCCCGTGGTCCGAGCTCGACCACGACCGGCCCTTCATTCCCGGCGCGGCGCTGAAGCCGGATGGCGGCAACTTCTATCCGCTCGACGCCACGCGCGAGGAGATCGACGCGTGGATGCGCACGCTCACGGGCGACGAGCATGCCGCCGCGACCAGCTTCTTCACCACCATCCGGCGCACGCCCGAAGGCAAGCTCACCACCGTGCCGTACTCGATGGAGTACCAGGGCCAGCTGGCCGAGCTCGCACGCCTGCTGCGCGAGGCTGCCGCGACGACGAAGCAGCCGACGCTCAAGCGCTACCTCGAGACGCGCGCCGCGGCCTTCCTGTCGAACGACTACTACGCGAGCGACATCGCGTGGATGGAGCTCGACGCCTCGATCGAGCCGACCATCGGCCCCTATGAGGTGTACGAGGACGAGTGGTTCAACTTCAAGGCCGCGTTCGAGGCCTTCATCGCGGTGACGGACGCGGGTGAAACGGCGCAGCTCGCGCGCTTCGGCAAGGAATTGCAGGGCCTCGAGAGCCGCCTGCCCATCGACCCGAAGTACCGGCGCGCGAAGCTCGGCGGGCTCGCGCCGATCCGGGTCGTCAACGTGGTGGTTTCGGCGGGCGACGGCAACCATGGCATCCAGACCGCCGCCTTCAACCTGCCGAACGACGAGCGGGTGGTGGCGAAGATGGGCTCGAAGCGCGTCATGCTGAAGAACTACCAGCAGGCGAAGTTCGAGAAGGTGCTGCAGCCGATCGCGGCGATTGCGCTCACGCCGCAGGACCGGGCGCTCGTCGCGTTCGAGCCGTTCTTCACGCACATCCTGATGCACGAGCTGATGCACGGTCTCGGCCCGCAGACGATCACCGTGGACGGCCGTGCGACCACCGTGCGCCAGGAGCTGAAGGAACTGAACGGCACGCTCGAGGAGGCGAAGGCCGACATCTCGGGCCTCTGGGCGCTGCAACAGCTGATGGACAAGGGCGTCATCGACAAGCGTGACGAGCGCAGCATGTACGTGACCTTCCTCGCCTCGGCGTTTCGCACGCTGCGCTTTGGCCTCAATGAATCGCACGCGAAGGGCATGGCGCTGCAGGTGAACTACCTGCTCGACCATGGTGCCGTGCGTATCGGCGACGACGGCCGCTTCTCGCTCGACCTGCCGAAGACGAAGAAGGCCGTCACCGGCCTCACGCACGACATCATGACGTTGCAGGCGCACGGCGACTACGCGGGCGTCAAGGCGCTGCTCGACCGGATGGTCGTGATCCGCCCGGAAGTGCAGCGGGTGCTCGATCAGCTGGCGGGCCTGTCGATCGACATCGCGCCGCGCTTCGTGACGGCGGGTGAGCTGGTGCCAGCCGCGAGGTGAAGCCGCTCTTCCAGGCGCTCGGCGTCCTGCTCGCGATCTACGTGATGTACGCGGTCGCGAGCGGGACGGTCTATGCCAAGCACCGCTGGAGCTACAAGGCGTTTCGGCGCGACGAAGCGCCGGGCACCTATTGGCCCATCATCGTGATCTACTCGGTCTTGAGCCTCGCGCTCTACTTCGTCTTCTAGCGCGATCCCTCAGGGCAGCAGTTCGCGCACCGTCTCGGATGGCCGGCAAAGCCGCGTGCCCTTCGCCGTCACGACGAAGGGCCGGTTGATCAGCACGGGGTGTGCCAGCATCGCATCGAGCAGCTGCTCATCCGTCAGCCCCGGATCGCCGAGCCCGAGTTCCTCGTAAGGCGCGCCCTTCTGCCGCAGCGCTGCGCGCACGGTGAGGCCGGCGGCGCGTATCAGTTCCACGAGGCGCTCGCGCGTCGGCGGATCGCGCAGGTATTCGATGACCTCGGGCTCGAGGCCTGCCTCGCGCAGCAGCGCGAGCACGTTGCGGGACGTGCCGCAGGTGGGGTTGTGGTAGATCGTGGCTCTCATGGCGCCAGTCTACCCGAGGGCGCCGACGACCTTGATGATGGCGTCCCCGTAGCGCGCGAGCTTCGTGGCTCCGATGCCGGGGACGCCGGCGAGGGCGCCGGTGGACTGCGGCTGCCGCCGCGCGATCTCGTGCAGGCTCGAATCATGCAGCACGGTGTAGGCCGGAACGCCGTGTTCACGCGCCACCGCGCGCCTCCACTCACGCAGCGCCTGGAAGACCGCGCCTTCCAGCGGGGAACCTGCCGGGGACGACGGCGCGGCGGCCTTGCGCGGCGCCTTCCTGCGCGGCGTCTCCTGCCGCAGGGTCAAACGGCGCGCGCCCGCCAACACCTCGCGGCTCCTGTCGGTCAGGCGCAGCACGTTCCAGTGCTCGTGATCGACCGCGACCAGCCGCAGCGTCAGCAGCTGGCGCAACACCGCCCGCCACTGTGCTTCGTCGCGGTCGGCGCCGATGCCGAAGGTGCTGACCCGGTCGTGGCCGCGATCCAGTACCTTCTCCGTGCGCTCGCCCCGCAGCACCGCGATGATGTGCTGCGCGCCAAACGCGAAGCGGCTCGCCTGCTCGCAGCGATAGATGCACGAGAGCAGCTTCTGCGCCGCCTCGGTGCCATCGAACTGCGCCGGCGGTTCGAGGCAGTTGTCGCAGTTGCCGCAAGGCGCACTCGCCTCCCCGAAGTACTCGAGCAGGTATTGCCGGCGGCAGCGCACGGTCTCGCACAGCCCGAGCATGGCATCGAGCTTCGTGCTGGCGGCGCGCCGATGGGTCTCGGCCGCCTCCGACTGGTCGATGAGCCGCCGCTGCTGCACGACGTCCGCGAGGCCATAGACCATCCACGCCTCGGCGGGCGCGCCGTCGCGGCCGGCGCGGCCGGTTTCCTGGTAGTAGCCCTCGAGGCTTTTCGGCAGGTCGAGGTGCGCGACGAACCGCACGTCGGCCTTGTCGATGCCCATGCCGAAGGCGATCGTGGCCACGATGACGACGCCGTCTTCCTCGAGGAAGCGTGTCTGTCGTGCTTCCCGGTCGGACGCGGCGAAGCCGGCGTGGTAGGCGAGCGCGTCGATGCCGTTCGCCGCCAGGAACTGCGCGGTCTTTTCCACGGACTTGCGCGACAGGCAGTAGACGATGCCCGCCTCGCCCGCGTGCTCCTCGCGGATGAAGCGCAGCAACTGGCGCTGCGGCGCATCCTTGCCGGCGATGCGATAGCGGATGTTGGGCCGGTCGAAACTCTGCACGAAAGAGCGCGCCGCGCGCAGGTGCAGGCGCTCGATGATCTCGCGGCGGGTGGCCTCGTCGGCGGTGGCGGTCAATGCGATGCGCGGCACCGCGGGGTAGCGCTCCGCGAGCACCGCGAGCTGCAGGTATTCCTGCCGGAAGTCGTGCCCCCATTGCGACACGCAGTGCGCCTCGTCGATCGCGAAGAGCGCGATCTGCAACTGGTCGAGCAGCGCGAGGCCGCGTTCCGCGAGCAGCCGTTCCGGCGCGAGGTACAGTAGGTCGAGCTCCCCGGCGCGCGCGCGGCGCTCGATCGCCTGTGCATCGCGCCACGCGAGCGTCGAATTCAGGAACTCGGCGCGAACCCCCGCCTCCTTCAGCGCCGCGACCTGGTCCTGCATCAGTGCAATGAGCGGCGACACGACGACACCCACGCCCTCGCGCAGCAGCGCGGGCAGCTGGTAGCAGAGCGACTTGCCGCCGCCCGTCGGCATCAGCACCAGCGCATCGCCGCCGCTCGCAACGTGCGTGACGATGTCCGCCTGGTCGGGGCGAAAACTTGAATAGCCGAAGACGTCCTGCAGGAGGCGCGCGGCGCGGGTGGGGAGATCGGTCATGCGCCGACCAGGGTAATGCTGAGTCGCGGGTTGCACAGCACGCGCATGACCCCGGTGCGCAACGATCCACTGCGATGGCGGATCACGCTGAAGCCGGTCTTCGCCCCATTGGCGAAGTCACTGCCCCGAAACTCGTGATTGCACATGACGTACACGATTGGCGCATCGGGAAAGGCGCGGCGCGCCCGCGTGGGTTTGTGGTACATCGTGGCAGTCGATATAAACCTGCATTCTACATCGGCGGGATCGGCTTACGCCCTGGGCGCGCGTCACCGCGAAATCCGCGGACCCGCTGTCAACCGGCAATCGGCCGATTGCGCAATAGGCAAATGGACGCTACGCTGACCGGCAAATGGACGGCTACGCATGAAGCTCTACGCCCGGCCGCTGGCGGCAGCGCTGAAGGCCGCGCTGCGCGACACGCCGGTGATCTGCCTGCTCGGACCCCGCCAGTGTGGCAAAACAACCCTGGCGCGCACGCTCGAGCCGCGCTATGCGTATGTCACCTTCGACGACTCCGCGACGCTGGCGTTCGCGCAGGCCGACCCGACCGGCTTCGTGGCCGCGCTGCCGAAGCGCGTGATCCTCGACGAGATCCAGCGCGTGCCCGAACTCCTGCGCACGCTGAAGCTCGCCGTGGACCGCGATCGTCGGCCCGGCCGCTTCGTCCTTACTGGGTCAGCGAACCTGCTGCTGCTGCCCGGGCTCGGCGATTCGCTGGCCGGGCGCATGGTGGTGGTCCAACTACAGCCGCTGACCGCGGCCGAGCACGCCCGAGCGCCTGGACGATTCATCGCGGCGATGCTCGGCGGGCACCTCAAGCCGGCGGTTGCTCCATCCACAGCGGAGCTGCCGCTCGGCCTAGTCAAACGAATCATTGCAGGCGGGTTTCCGGAAGCAGTGGCTCGCCCACCCGCCCGCGCCCGCGCCTGGCATCGCGAGTACCTGCGCCTGCTGCTGGAACGCGATGTGCGTGACGTCGCGCGGGTGCGTGACACTGCGGCGGTAGGGCGCCTGCTCGAGTTGCTGGCGCTGCGCACTGCCCAGCTCCTGAACGTGTCCAGCCTCGGCAACGACCTCGACCTGCGGCGCGAGACAGTCGAAAACTATCTGGCGGTGTGCGAGCGCCTGTATCTGGTGCGTCGGCTGCTGCCCTGGCATCGCAACCCCGCCAACCGCCTGATCAAGTCACCCAAGGTACACATCATCGACAGCGGGCTCGCATCCACGCTGACCGGCCTCACTGCGACGGATTGGAGCACGCAGCGCGAACGCTTCGGCCATCTGCTGGAGTCTTTTGTCGTGCAGCAACTCGTAGCGCAGTCGGGCTGGACCGACCCCGATCTGCGCTTTTGGCATTACCGTGACAAGGACCAGGTGGAGGTCGACCTCGTAATCACGCGCGGCCGGCAAACCTGGGGGGTCGAGGTGAAGTCGGCGGTGACGGCCACGCCCGCGGACGGAAGGGGCTTGCGGCGGCTTGCCGAACAATGCGGCGCGGACTACCAGGGCGGTGTGCTGCTCTACGCGGGCGACAGTGCGTTCGCGCTCGGTGGCAAGCGCGACCTCGCGGTGCCGCTCGCGCGACTCTGGAGCATGTAGTGCCTGCGGTACGATAACCCGGTCTCGCGAGGCGGTTCTACTTGCCGATGCAGAAGCTCGCGAAGATGCGCCCGAGCAGATCGTCGCTCGTCACCGTGCCGGTGACCTCACCGAGCGCTCCCTGCGCCTGGCGCAGTTCTTCCGCCACCAGCTCGCCGGCGCGCCGTTCGCGCAATTGCACCTCGGCGGCATCGACGTGGCGCCTCGCGCGCGCGAGCGCGTCGAGATGCCGCGCGCGCGCCGACACCGTGCCCGCGTCGGCGACCTGGTAGCCCATGCAGTCGCGCAGGTGCGCGCGCAGCACGTCGAGCCCCGCGCCGGTGCGCGCGGAGATCGCGACGCGCGGCGGGCCGCTCACCGTGTCCGACACCGGAATGCCGGTCGCGAGGTCGATCTTGTTGAGCACGAGGGTCACGGGCACGTCGGCCGGCAGGCGCGCGCGCTCGTCGGTGTAGGCGCGTGCGTCCGGATCGTCCTGCGTGTCGATGAGGAACAGCACGCGGTCGGCGCGCGCCATTTCGGCGGTCGCGCGTCGGATGCCCTCGGCCTCGACGACGTCGGGCGCATCACGCAGGCCCGCCGTGTCGAGCACGTGCAGCGGCATGCCGTCGATGTCGATGCGTTCGCGCACGATGTCGCGCGTGGTGCCGGGAATCTCCGTGACGATCGCCGCGTCGTAGCCCGCGAGGCGGTTCAGCAGGCTCGATTTGCCGGCGTTCGGCCGGCCCGCGATCACCACGGTCATGCCTTCGCGCAGCAGGCGGCCCTGGCGCGCGCTGCGCTCGACGGCGGCAAAATGTTCACGCACACCCGCGAGGCGGCTGCCGAGTTCCCGATCGGCGAGGAAGTCGATTTCCTCTTCCGGAAAATCGATCGCGGCCTCCACCCAGGCGCGCAGTTCGGTGACGGCATCGACGAGCCCGAGCACCATCGCCGAGAACTCGCCCTGCAGCGAGCGCATCGCGGCGCGCGCGGCCTCGCGCGAGCCGGCGTCGATCAGGTCCGACACCGCCTCGGCCTGGGCGAGGTCCACCTTGTCGTTCAGGAACGCGCGCTGCGTGAATTCCCCCGGGCGCGCACGGCGCGCACCGAGCTCGATGGCCCGCTGGACGAGCGCTTCCGATACGACCGGCCCACCGTGGCCGTGGAATTCGACCACGTGCTCGCCGGTGTAGGAATGCGGCGCGGTGAACAGCAGCACGAGCCCGACGTCGATCGGCTCGCCCGCGCCGTCGAGGAAACGCGCGAGGGTCACCCGGCGGGCAGACGGCAGGTCGCTGCCGATCATGACGGCCGCGATCTCGGGCGCCTTCGGGCCCGACACGCGCACGATGGCCACGCCCCCGCGCCCCGGCGGAGTGGCGGCGGCGACGATCGTATCGTGGTGCGACATGGGGCGCGCGGCGCTTCGAAGGAGCGCGCCTAGCCTACGCCTGCCGCGAGGGCGCGGCCAGTTCACCTTCCCACTTCGCGACAACGCTCGAGGCGATGGAGTTGCCGACCACGTTGGTCGCGCTGCGACCCATGTCGAGGAACTGGTCGACGGCAAGCACGAGCAGCATCCCTTCGTCCGGGATGCCGAAGTGCGGCAGCGTCGCGGCGAGCACCACGAGCGAGGCGCGCGGCACGCCGGCGATACCCTTGCTGGTGACCAGCAGGAGGAACAGGAGCGTGACGAGCTGCATGGCCGTGAGGTCGATGCCGTAGGCCTGCGCGATGAAGATCGTCGCGAAGGTGCAGTACATCATCGAACCGTCGAGGTTGAACGAATAGCCGAGCGGCAGCACGAAGCTCGCGATGCGCGGCGAGACACCGAAGCGCTCCAGCTGCTCGAGCGTCTTCGGATAGGCAGCTTCCGAGCTCGCGGTGGAGAAGGCGAGCAGCAAGGGCTCGCGGATCATCGAGACGAGCGTGCGCACGCGCGGCCCGATCACGAACGCGCCGAGGGCGATCAGCAGCGCCCATAGCACGAGCAGGGCGAGGTAGTAGCCGCTGATGAACTTGCCGTAGGTGGCGAGGATGCCGAGGCCTTCGGCCGTCACGGTGGCGGCGACGGCGGCGAACACGGCGAGCGGCGCGGTCCACATCACGTAGCCCGTGACCTTCAGCATCACATGCGCGACCTGGTCGATGACGTCGGTGAGGCCGCGGCCCCGCTCGCCGATCGCCGCGAGCCCGATGCCGAAGAACACCGAGAAGACGACGATCTGCAGGATCGCGTTGTCGGCCATCGCCTCGGCGATCGAACGCGGCACGAGGCTGTGCATGAATTCCTTGAGGCCGGGCTGGGCGAGTTGCACGCCGCCCGCGGCGTCGACCGCCGGCATGTCGAGGGCGAGCTCGTGGCCCGGCCCGAGCAGCGTGACCATCACGATGCCGAGCAGCAGCGAGAGGACCGAGGCGAACAGGAACCAGCCGACGGTCCGCAGCCCCACCCGGCCGACCGCGGCGCCCGAGCCCATGCGCGCGATCCCGACGACGAGCGTGGAGAAGACGAGCGGGCCGATGATCATCTTGATGAGGCGCAGGAAGGCGTCGGTAACGATGCTGAAGTAGCCGGCGAGCCGCGCGAGCGCAGCGGGGTCGGTGACGCCCACGTGGCACCCGTAACCGACGGCGACGCCCAGCACGAGCGCAACGACGAGCGAAAGCGTGAAACCCCGGGACACGGCGACCCCCCTCTTTTGCGGGCACTGTGGCGACAATCCCCCGCGCCCGCAAGGCCTGTTCGTTATGCTTGGCCCCGCAATGCTGACCGTCCATGGGCTGCGCAAGAAGTTCGACGACCTCGAGGTCGTGCGCGGCGTCAGCTTCGAAGTGCGCGCTCGGGTCGGGGTCGTGCCGCAGTTCGACAATCTCGTTCCCGATTTCAAGGTCCGCGAGAACCTCGCCATTTTCGGCCGTTACTTCGGCCTGTCGCGCCGGATCGCCATGGCCCGCTGGCTCGTCGCGCGCAGGCTGCGCTGAGCACGCGGCGGCGGTCGGCGGGCAATGGGCGCGGTTTGGCGGGGCGGCGTTCCTGGCCCTAAGCTCGTATCCCCGAGCCTGCAGCCATGGCCCATGTCGCAAGCACCTACCCCCGACCTCGACGCCCTCGCCACGCTCGGCAAGCGCTTGCTGACCGGGGACGGCATGGCCGCGTCTCCGCGGGAAGGCATCCTTTGCCTGAATCGGGCGGCGGGACTCGGCCACGCCGAAGCGACGGCGCAACTCGCGCTGATCGCGGCGTTCGGTGTCCTGCGGCCGCGCAGCCTGTCGGACGCGATCGTCTGCCTGCGGCGGGCCGCGGCGCTCGGCTGGGCGCCAGCGCGACAGGAGCTGCAGCTGCTCACGCGCGGCGCCGCGGATGTGAATGTCGCCGGTCTCACGACGCCGCCGCCCGTGCGGGTCGTGTCGGAGTCGCCGCGCATCCGCGTGTACGAGCGTTTCGCCACGGCGGCGGAATGCGACTGGCTGGTCGCACGCGCACGGCACGACCTGCGGCGCGCACTGGTGTATCGCCGGGATGCCGAGGGTCACCAGGCCGCGGACTCGCGCACCAACACCGAAGCGGACTTCACCTTCAGCAACGCGAGCGTGCTGCTCGCGCTCCTGCGCGATCGCATCGCCGCCGCGGCGGGGCTCCCGACCGCGCACTTCGAAGTGGCGAAGCTGCTGCACTACGAACCGGGCCAGCAGTTCGCGCTGCACGGTGACTTCCAGGAGACGACGACGCCCGCACTCGCGGGCGAGGTAGAGCGCCGGGGGCAGCGCATCGCGACGTTCCTGCTCTACCTCAACGACGACTACGAAGGCGGCGAAACGGATTTTCCGCGCGCCGGCTTTCGCTACCGCGGCGCGCGCGGCGACGCGCTGCTCTTCTTCAACGTCGATGCCGCGGGCTTGCCGGATTTCAATTCAGTGCACGCGGGCCAGCCGACCACGCGGGGCGAGAAGTGGCTCTTCTCGCAGTGGATCCGCAGCCGGCCGGTGGGCTGAGTTGGTGCCGGGTATTCGGTTATTGCGGCGGCGCCGGCGCAATAACCGAATACCCGGCACCATGTCCTACCGCTTGGCGGCCTGCGCCTCGATGCGGCGGTTGATGTTCCACTGCTGCGCGATCGAGAGCAGCGTGTTCGTCACCCAGTAGAGCACGAGGCCCGCCGGGAAGAACGCGAACATCACCGACATCGCGAACGGCATGACCATGAACACCTTCGCCTGCACCGGGTCGGGCGGCGCGGGATTCAGCTTGTACTGCGCGAACATCGCCGCAGCCATGATCGCCGGCAGCACGAAGAACGGATCGCGCGACGAGAGGTCGTTGATCCAGAGCATGAACGGCGCCTGGCGCATCTCGACGCTTTCGAGCAGCACCCAGTAGAACGCGAGGAACACCGGCATCTGGATCAGGATCGGCAGGCAGCCTGCGACCGGATTGATCTTCTCGCGCTGGTAGAGCTCCATCATCGCGCGGCCGAGCTTCTCGCGGTCGTCCTTGTACATCTCCTGCAGGTTCTTGATGCGCGGCGTGAGCGTCTTCATCTTCGCCATCGACTTGCCCGCCTTTTCCGACAGCGGGTAGAAGACGCCCTTCAGGATGCAGGTGGCGAGCACGATCGCCCAGCCCCAGTTGCCGACGAGCTTGTGCAGCCACTTGAGGAGGATGAAGAGCGGCTTCGCGAGCGGCGTGAGGAGGCCGTAGTCGGCGACGCGCTCGAGTTCAGGCCCCGTCTCTTCGAGCTGTGCCTGCAGCTTCGGGCCGACGAACAGCGTTTCGGTGAACTCGCCGGTCGCTCCCGGCGCCACGGTGTGCGCGGCGCCGACCGTCGAGAGCAGGTACTTGCGCCCGTCGGTCTTCAACGCGATGCGCGTCGTTTCGCCGACGGGCGGCACCACCGCCGACACGAAATGGTGCTGCATGCCGGCGATCCAGCCGCCGGTCACGTCGAGCGAGAGCTGCTGGTCTGCTTCCTTGTCGAGCTTGAGCTTCTGGTATTTCGTGCCGTCGTAGTACGCCGGCCCCTTGAACGCATAGCTGTCGGGCGAGAACATCGAGCGCTCGACCGGGACGTTGTCGCGCAGGATCTGCGCATAAGAGGCGGCCTGCCACGGCGCCGTGCCCCGGTTCTGCACGAGGTAGTCGAGCGCAATGTCGTAGCGGCCGCGTCGGAACACGAAGGTCTTGGTGACCGTCACGCCCTGGCCGTCCGTCCAGGTGAGCGGCACGCGCAGCTCGTTTTCACCGGGCTGGAGCCGGAACTCCGCCGCCGCGGCGGTGAATGTCGCGAGGTGCGTCGGGCGCGCGGCGCCGTTCTCGCCGCCCGTGAGGCCACTCTGCAGGACATAGAAACCCTGCGCGCCGTCGCGATTGAAGAGCCGTACGCGCTGCGACTGGCCCTTCACGAGCGGGTAGGCGAGCAGGTCGGCACGGCGCAGTTCGCCGCCATTGAGGCCGATCTGCAGGTCGAGCACGTCCGTGACGACGTGTACGACGGGCGCCGCGGTGGGCGCGGGCTCTACCGTTTCGGCCGGCATGGCCGCCGTCGGCCCCGGCTGCGGTACCGGCGCATCGGCCGCACCTGCCGCCGTCCCACCGGTGTCGGGCGCAGCGGTGGGCGCGCCAGCCTGCGGCACGTTCGCGTCGAACTGGGCGGCGCGTTTCGCCACCGCCTGGGCCTCCTGCGCGATCTCGGCGGGCGACTTGGGTTTGGGCGCGTAATCGCGCACCCAGGTCTCATAGTTGATCCAGCCGAGCAGCAGCAGGGCGAGCCAGAGGAAAACGCGCGGATTAGTGGTCATGGTGCAGGTGCGGTACCGGATCAATGCCGCCGGGATGCCAGGGGTGGCAGCGGCCGATGCGCTTCGCGGCGAGCCAGCCGCCACGCAACACGCCGTACCGCCCCACGGCTTCGTGGGCATAGCGGGAACAGGAGGGGTAGTAGCGGCACGTCGGCCCGAGCAGCGGGCTGAGCGTCCACTGGTAGAGCCGGATCAGGCCCTGGACGAGGAGGCGCATCGGTCCGCGACCTTTCCCCAGAGTGAGCCGAGGCTCGTGTGCAGCTCGCGCGCCGGTGCGTCCTTGACACGCGCACGCGCGGCGACCACGAAGTCGACCGCGGGCAGCTCGTGCTGCGCGAGACGGAAGGATTCCTTGACGATGCGCCGGACACGATTGCGCGCGACGGCATTGCCGGCGGTACGGATCGCCACGGCGAGCCCGAGGCGGGGCGCGCCGAGGTCATTCGGCCGGAAGGTCATGCTGAAGTAACTGTCCGCAATGCGCTTTCCTCCGCCCTGGACTCTTTCGAAGTCCGCCTTCAGGCGCAAACGCCGTTGCGCAGGAAAGGAGTGCCGGATCAGGGAATGAGCTTCTTGCGGCCCTTCGCACGGCGACGGGCGATGACCTTCTGGCCGTTCTTCGTCGCCATGCGCGCGCGAAAGCCATGCGTGCGGGCGCGGCGGACTTTACTCGGCTGGTAGGTACGTTTGCTCATGATACTGGACCAAAAAAGGCCCGGAAGGGTAAGCAGGCAGGCGGTGGGTGTCAATATGCGCCGCCCTGTTAAACTGCGCGACCCGCCCCGTCCGGTGGCGGAATTCGCTGGCTTTGGGGGCACTATTGGAAGCTGGGCTCTGGGCACGTTGCGTGCGCGCGCTCGAGGATGAACTGCCCGAACAGCAGTTCAACACCTGGGTGCGCCCGCTGCAGGCCGTCCAGGGCGACGGGGCGCTGAAACTGCTCGCGCCGAACCGGTTCGTCGTGGATTGGGTCAACGCGCACATCCTGGGCCGCATCGGCGACCTGATCCGCGACCAGTCGACGGGCGACGCCCCGATCGTCACCGTGGAGGTCGGTAGCCGCAACGGGGCCCCCACCCGGGCCGTGGCGGGTCCCGCCGTCCAGACCGCCCCGAAAGGCCGGCGTTCCGAGGGCCTGGTCATCGGTGCCCGGCTCAACCCGGATTTCACCTTCGGCACCTTCGTCGAGGGCAAGAGCAACCAGCTCGCCCGGGCGGCGGCCCTGCAGGTCGGGGAAAACCCCGGCAAGGCCTACAACCCGCTCTTCGTGTACGGCGGCGTCGGCCTCGGCAAGACGCACCTGATGCATGCCGCCGGGCACCTGATCCGCGAGCGTGATGCGGACGCGCGCGTCGCGTACGTGCACTCGGAGCGCTTCGTCAGCGACATGGTGAAAGCGCTGCAGCACAACACCATGAACGAGTTCAAGACGGCCTATCGTTCGCTCGATGCGCTGCTGATCGACGATATCCAGTTTTTCGCGGGGAAGGACCGCTCGCAGGAGGAGTTCTTCCACACCTTCAACACGCTCCTCGAAGGCCAGCAACAGGTGATCGTGACCTGCGATCGCTACCCGAAGGAGGTGGACGGGCTCGAGGAGCGCCTCAAATCGCGCTTCGGCTGGGGCCTGACCGTCGCGATCGAGCCGCCCGAGCTCGAGACCTGCGTTGCGATCCTGATCGCCAAGGGCCAGGCCTCCGGGGTCGTGCTGCCCGAGGAAGTGGCGTTCTTCATAGCCAAACGCATCCGTTCGAACGTCCGCGAACTCGAGGGCGCGCTGCGGCGGGTGGTCGCCAATTCGCGTTTCACGGGACGGCCCATCACGCTCGAATTCGCGAAGGAAGCGCTCAAGGACCTGCTGTCGCTGCAGGCGAAGCTCGTCACCGTCGAGAACATCCAGAAGACCGTCGCGGATTATTACAAGGTGCGCGTCGCGGACCTGCTGTCGAAGCGCCGCAGCCGCTCCATCGCACGCCCGCGCCAGGTCGCGATGGCGCTGGCCAAGGAGCTCACGAGCCACAGCCTGCCGGAGATCGGCGATGCCTTCGGCGGGCGCGATCACACCACCGTGCTGCACGCGTGCAAGCGCATCCGCGAGTTTCGCGACACGGACCAGAAGATCGGCGAGGACTATTCGAACCTGTTGAGAACCCTGACCGGATGACTGTGGACAGGCTGTGGGTGAAAGTGTGGATAAACTTGCGCACAATTCATGCACAGGGTGACGGGGATGCGTCCACAGGGTTCCAGGGCCGGCAGGGCACCGCCAACTGCCGGTGGCCAGAAGGATTTTTTGGCTTGTTCGCTTGTGCACAGCCCCTACAGTTACTACTGCTGATTTTCATATAAGACTTTTCAAGAATTCAGGAAGGCCCCTCTCATGAAGCTTTCGGCCACGCGCGCGCAGGTTCTGAACCCCCTCCAGAGCGTCATCGGGGTCGTCGAGCGCCGGCAAACCATGCCGATCCTCGCGAACGTGCTGCTTTCGGCGCGCAACAACCGCTTGTCGATTACGGGAACGGATCTCGAGGTGGAACTGGTCGCATCCAGCGAAGTGGGCGTGCAGCAGGCGGGTGACCTCACGGTGCCGGGACGCAAGCTGCTCGACATCTTTCGCGCATTGCCCGAAGGGGTGAACGTGACCATGGCGACCGAAGGCGAACGCATGATCGTGCGGGCCGGCCGCAGCCGGTTCACGCTCTCGACCCTGCCGGCGGCCGAGTATCCGGTGGTCGAGGAGATCAACGCCCAGCAGGCGCTCGTGGTGCCGCAGCCGGAGTTTCGGCGGCTGATCGACAAGACGCACTTCTCGATGGCGCAGCAGGACGTGCGCTATTACCTCAACGGCCTGCTGATCGAAACCGATGGCAACAACCTGCGCGCAGTCGCGACCGACGGTCACCGCCTGGCGATCTGCGAATGCAACCTGGAGGGCAAGGCGAAGAGCCCCCAACAGGTCATTGTGCCGCGCAAGGGCGTTCTCGAGCTGCAGCGCCTGCTGGGCTCGGAGGGCAGTATCGAGCTGACCATCGGAACCAATCATATTCGCGCCCAGATCGGCGATGTTCGCTTCACATCGAAGCTTATTGATGGGCGTTTCCCGGAATATGGCCGTGTAATACCCGCCTCGCCGACGCGCATCGTCGAAGGCGACCGCGAATCCTTGCGGCAGGCCCTGCAGCGCACGGCGATTCTCTCGAACGAGAAGTACCGAGGCGTGCGATTGACGGTGAAGCCGGATCTGCTCACCGTGCAGGCGCACAACCCGGAACAGGAAGAGGCCGAAGATCAGGTCGAGGTGAGCTACCAGGGAGAGGAAGTCGAAATCGGCTTCAACGTCAATTACCTCCTGGATGCGCTCGCAGCCGTAGATGGCGAGAAAGTCCAGATCGGGCTTGGGGATTCGAACAGCAGCTGCCTCATTCGCGCTGAGAGTGGTGCGTCGGCCCGGTACGTCGTGATGCCCATGCGGCTCTGACGAGCGGCCGGTGCCCCTCGTCGATCTCCTCGCCGAGGACCTGCGCTGCATCGAGCGGATGGAGATCACTCTCCATCCCGGCCTCAACCTGATTTCCGGCCCCAACGGCGCGGGCAAGACATCGATGCTCGAGGCCGCGTTCCTGCTGGGGCGCGGTCGCTCTTTCCGCACGCGCAGTTCCGAACGGCTCATCCGCCAGGGCGCGGAACGCATGCTTGCCTTCGGGCGCACGACCTCGCACGCCGTGGGCGTCGAGGTGCAGCGTGGCAGCAGCCATGCGGGGGCCGCGACACGCGCGAAAGTTGACGGGGCGTTCGTCGGTAGCCTGGCGGCATTGACGCAGGCCTTCCCTGTGCAGGTCATCGATCCCGACGTGCAGGCGCTGGTCGACGGTGGGGCGACGGGCCGGCGGCGGTGGCTCGACTGGAGTGTGTTCCACGTGGAACCAGGATTCGGGGACCACTGGGCGCGCTATGCCCGGGCCCTGAAACAGCGCAACGCCGCGCTGCGCGCGGGGGTCGCGGCGGACGCCCTGGCGGTCTGGGATCGTGAGCTGGCCGCTTCGGGCGAGCCCATGGCCGCGGCGAGGTCGAGGCACTTTGCCGATCTGGAGCCCATCCTGCAGGCGACACAACAGGCCCTGCTGGGTTTTGCCGTATCGACCACCTGGACGTCCGGCTGGGACCAGGTGCGCGGCCTCGCCGAGGCGCTGCAGGCCGCGCAGGGCCACGATGTTTCACGTGGAACCACGGGCGTCGGGCCCCACCGGGCGGACCTGCGCCTGCGCGTGGGTCAGCGCGCCGCGCGGGAAGTGCTCTCGCGCGGTCAACAGAAACTGCTTGCCTTGTCGTTGGTGCTTGCGCAACTCGAGCTACTGCAATCGACCCTGTCGCTCCGTCCGACGCTCCTGATCGACGACCCCGCCGCCGAGCTGGATAACTTTCGCCTGGCGGCCCTGATCGAGCGCGTCAGGGCGCTCGAAACGCAGCTTGTGGTGACGACGCTGGCGCCAGAAACGAGCCCTTTCGGCACGCCGGACAAGGTCTTCCAGGTGGGACAGGGCAGGGTGCAAACGCTATAATGCCGCACCCCGAAATCCGAGTACTGCATGGCCGACAGCGACGTCTACGATTCCAGTAAAATCAAGGTCTTGAAGGGTCTTGACGCGGTGCGTAAGCGGCCGGGCATGTACATCGGGGACACCGATGACGGCACGGGCCTGCACCACATGGTTTTCGAAGCCGTCGACAATTCCGTGGACGAGGCGCTGGCAGGTTTTTGCAACCGCGTGGTCGTGACGATACACGCCGACGAGTCGATCACCGTCTCCGACAACGGCCGTGGAATTCCTGTGGATATCCATCCGGAAGAGGGTCGTTCCGCAGCCGAAGTCATCATGACCGTGCTGCACTCGGGCGGTAAATTCGACGACAGTTCGTACAAGGTTTCGGGCGGCCTGCACGGAGTGGGCGTGTCGGTGGTCAACGCCCTGTCCGACTACCTGCAGCTCACGATCTCCCGCGACGGCAAGGTGCATCGACAGGAATATCGCCTGGGCGAGCCCGTGGCGCCGCTGGCAGCCATCGGGGAAACGAACGAGCGCGGCACGACCATCCGCTTCAAGCCGAGCGCGCAGATCTTCACCAATATCGCCTTCAATTACGAAGTCCTGGCGAAGCGCCTGCGCGAGCTGTCGTTCCTGAACTCCGGCGTGCGCATCGAGCTCGTCGATGAGCGGGACGACAAGAAAGACGTTTTCCAGCACGAGGGTGGCCTGCAGGCCTTCGTGAAGCACCTGAATCGCACCCGCACATCGATTCACGACTCAGTGTTCTGGTTTCGGACACAAGAGGGACCGATTCAGGTCGAAGTGGCTCTCCAGTGGAACGATTCCTACCAGGAATCGATGTTCTGCTACACGAACAACATTCCGCAGAAGGACGGCGGCACCCACTTGTCGGGCTTTCGCGCGGCCCTCACGCGCACGCTGAACGACTACATCGAGAAGGAAGGCGTCGCCAAGCGCGAGAAGGTGCCGACCACCGGCGATGACGCGCGCGAAGGCCTCACCGCGATCCTCTCGGTCAAGCTGCCCGACCCGAAATTCTCGTCGCAGACCAAGGACAAGCTCGTCTCGTCGGAAGTGAAGGGCATCGTCGAGACGGCGGTGGGCCAGAAACTCTCCGAGTTCCTGCTCGAGCATCCGACCGAGGCGAAGTCGATCGTCGGCAAGCTCATCGAAGCGGCGCGTGCGCGTGAGGCCGCGCGCAAGGCGCGCGAAATGACCCGCCGCAAGGGCGCGCTCGACATCGCGGGCCTGCCCGGCAAGCTCGCCGACTGCCAGGAGAAGGACCCGGCGCTGTCCGAGATCTTCATCGTCGAGGGCGATTCGGCCGGTGGCTCCGCGAAGCAGGGCCGCGACCGGCGCACACAGGCGATCCTGCCGCTCAAGGGCAAGATCCTGAACGTCGAGAAGGCGCGTTTCGACAAGATGCTCTCATCGGCGGAAGTCGGCACGCTCATCACCGCGCTCGGCTGCGGCATCGGCCGCGATGATTTCGACATCGAGAAGCTGCGCTACCACCGCATCATCATCATGAGCGTCGACGGCGACGATCATGTCTTCGTGCGCGACGGCCGTCGCGGCACGCGCATGGTGCGCATCGGCGAATTCATCGACGCGGCGCTCGACGCGCACGGTGTCGCGCGCGGTGACGTGGACAAGCTGAGCGGCAAGCCCCTCGGCGACGTGCTTTGCTTCGATCTCGGCACGCAGGCCATCCGTTTCCGGCCGATCAAGGGCGTAATCCGTCATCCGCTCGACGAAACCCTCTACTCGGTGCGCACGGCCTACGGGCGCACCGTCCGCGTGACTTCGAGCCATAGCGTTTTCGTGCACGAAGAGGGCAAGGTCCGCCTGAAGCGCGGCGACGAGTTGCGCATCGGCGACCGGATGGTTGCGCCGAAGACCCTGCGCCTGCCCGCGAGCGCGCCGCAGGCCTTCGATCTGCTGCGGGAACTCTGGCACCACCCGGACGCCGCAAGGCAGATCTGGGTGCGCGGCCCGGCGGTGGAAGCCTGGTACCGCGAGGGCGTCATCCGCAAACACGCCGACAACACCTCGCTCACCGCCCCACGTGTCGAGATACCAGCGAACGTGCGCGACGAGCTCGCCGCCCGCCGGCGCGCGAGCGGCATCTCGAATGCAGCGCTCTGTGCTTCCGTCGGCATCCGCCAGCCCGTGACTTTTTACGCGTGGGAGAAGGGCGACAGCCGGCCCACGGTCGATCACTTCAATGCCTATCTCGACGCCATCGGCGCGAACCGGGCCCAGGTGATGTCGCGCTCGGCGGTTGTCGGCAGTCGGCTCGAGCGCGCCTGGAGCGAGCAGTACACGGAAAGCGGCGCCAATCTCGTGCGCGATTACGTGCGGCTGTCGTCGCTCATGGAAGCGGATCTCGCGTGGTTCGATGGGCGCGACGACCTCGCGCTCACGCCGGAGCACAACGGCAGCCGCGGCATCGGCCGGCACCTGCCGGTCGACGAGCACCTGATGGCGCTGCTCGGTTTCTACCTCGCCGAAGGTTCCTGTTCGGATCGCAACGGCATCCGCCTTGCCATCGGGCGCAACAACGAGCGGCTCGTGCCGGAGATGACGGCGCACATGTCGGCCGTTTTCGGCGCGACGCCCGTGCTGTACGCCGCGCGGGAGGGTTGCAGTGAGCTGAAGCTGGTCAACCGCGTCGCGGCGCTCGCCTGGCAACGACTGTTCGGTTTCGAGGGCGCGGATTCCTGCAGCAAGCGGATTCCCGATCTCGTGTTCAATGTGTCCGAGCCGCTGCGCCTCGCATTCCTGCGTGGTTACCTCTTGGGCGACGGCACGGCAGCGAATGGCCGCGTCGCGTTCTCCACCTCGTCGTACGACCTCGCGAGCGGATTGATGTACTGCCTCAGCTCGCTCGGCGTCGTCGCGACGATATCGGAGCTGGAGCCGGACGGCGTCGAACGCGAAATTCGCGGCCAACCCTGCATTACGCGCAGCCGCCACTGGACGATCACCGTATGCGCCAGCGACGACCTGCGCACGCTACGGACGGTCTGGCAGGATCATGCCGCAGCCGCAAGCGTGGCGGCGCGACTGGCCGGAACGCCCAACAACGGCAATCGTCGTTTCGAGACGCTGGCCGGCGACCTGATGGCACTGCCGATCCTGTCGATCGAGGAGGCGAAGGCCTCGAACGGGTCGGTCTACGACTTCTCCGTGGAAGGCGACGAGAACTTCATCGCCGGCCTCGGCGGGATCTGCTGCCACAACACTGATGCCGACGTGGACGGCAGCCATATCCGCACCCTGCTCCTGACCTTCTTCTACCGCCAGATCCCGCTGCTGATCGAGCGCGGCCACGTCTACATCGCACAGCCGCCGCTCTACAAGGTGAAGCGCGGCAAGCAGGAGGTCTACGTCAAGGACGACAACGAGCTGAACGCGATGTTGCTCAACTCGGCGCTCGACGACTCGGCGCTGCACGTCAACCCGCAGGCGCCGCCGCTGCGCGGTTCGGGCCTCGAGATGCTCGCGCGCAAGTGCATGGAAGTGCAGGCGATCATCCAGCGCTGGTCGAAGCGCTACGACGAGCGCCTCCTCGAGCAGCTCATCTACATGCCGGAAGTGACGGCCGAGGCTTTTGCCCGCCTCGACTGGTTGCGCGGCTGGGCGCGCGACCTCGGCGAGCGGCTGAACGCCCTGCACGACGGCACGCGCAGCTTCGAACTCGGCGTGCGCGAGGCGGCCGATGGCCACGGTGCGCGCGTGCACATCCACAAGCTCGAGCACGGCACGGCCACCGACAAGTTCCTGCCGGGCGAATTCTTCGAGTCGGCCGAATACCAGCGCATCGCGGACCTCGGCCGCACGCTCGCGGGCCTGATCGGCGAAGGCGCCTTCGTGACCCGCGGCAACGATCGCCACGACGTGGCGTCGTTCAAGGAAGCGATCCGCTGGCTGTTCGCCGAGGCGCGCAAGGGCCAGTCGATCCAGCGCTACAAGGGTCTCGGCGAGATGAACCCGGACCAGTTGTGGGAAACCACCATCAACCCCGATTCGCGCCGGCTCCTGCAGGTGCGCATCGAGGATGCCGTCGCCTCCGACGAGATCTTCACGACCCTGATGGGCGACCAGGTCGAGCCGCGGCGCGAGTTCATCGAGAAGAACGCGCTGGCGGTGGCGAACCTCGACATCTGAGACGCCATGAACGAATCGACTTTGGCGCCAGGAAAACTCGCCCCGCCGATATGACGGCAGGGGCGGACGCCCGCCGCGCAATCATGGCGTTCTGCGAGCAGTCATGGCGCCAAAGTCGATTCGTTCGCGGCTTCTCAGCACGCGACCGACCAGATCGAAACTCACGACTCGTACAACGCGCGCAGGAACACGATCACGTGCAACCTGCTCAGACAGATTCGAGACAGGTTCCAGGCACTCTCAGCATCGAGGGTCCGTTCCCGTGCCCTGGGGCTATAGCGGTGCCGTCAGCTGCCCAGGCAGCTCCTTCTCTGACTGCTCGACGAACTCGCGAGGCAGCTGGTCGATTCGACTGAACAGGATTCCGTCCGTTCGCCACAGCATCGCCCCGGGCCGCTCGCCCATCTTGAGCCAGGATTGCCATTCGGTCTGGCTGACCCACGAGTAGGTGTTCGGGATGTGCTGAAGTCCTTCATTCAGGACATCCGCGATCTTGCAGATCCAGCAATCGAGCGTCATCTCGGTGCGGAACTGGCCGCTCGACGGCTCGCGCCAGCGCGTAAATGCATGCCGGTAGATCCATGCATGGTCACCGAGGAATTGCCAGTCGAGCAGCATCGGTCGGTCGAATACCGTGCTCTCCATGGGGAAGTTCGCCGAAAATTCGGGCCCGCGCAGGCCGATCACCGCGCCGGAGATGCCAGCCCGGAAAGTCGGCACGGGGACTTCCTCGCCAGTGTATGGATTGGCGTAATTCGAGAGATAGCGGTGGGTTTGCGCATCCTTGTAGAAGAGCCAGTTGCGATTGCGCTCGACCACCGCGCCGTCTCCACGCAGGCTCGAGCTGCGCACGCTCACGCCCTCGATGAGGTACATCAAGCGACCGTAGTCCGCCAAGGCTGGGCCTTTTTGCGGGTCGAGCCCAAACACACGACCGTGCTTGAACGCATAGACCGTCTTGCCCGACAGATCGCCTTGCAGGCGTCCAAGTGTCTTCACGTTGAAACGCGGATCGTGAATCGGCAGTGAAGCAGGGGCGACCGAGGCATCCGCGGCCGTCTTGTCACTCGCTGCGGCTGACAATGTCAGTAAGCCGCTCATCGCGCCAAGGGAAGCGAGGCTCTCGCGACGGGATATCAGTCTCACCCGTGACTCCTGATCTACGTGACTTTCAGGCTTGCAAGGCTGCAATAGTTCTCAGAACATGGCAATTGATGAAATCTAATCAGATCGTAACGCCCGACTCGGGGCGTCCAGTGGAATCTGGCATCAGTCGCCGTGAGCTGTTGCAGCTTGCGGTCGGCGGGTGTGCGGCGATTGGCATGGCCGGTTCCGCGCGTGGTGCGCCGTTGCCGGCGACTCGAAGCGATGTGCTGGTGATCGGCGCGGGCTTGTCAGGCCTCAATGCGGCACTGCTGCTGGAAGAGCAGGGGTTGTCCGTAACCGTGCTCGAGGGTCGAGACCGCATTGGCGGGCGCCTGTATACGCTTGCCGACGTTCCCGGCAGGCCCGAGGCAGGCGGGAACGGCATTGGACACTCCTACGCAAGATTCCTTGACCTGGCACGGCGTCTCGATGTCCGGCTCGTCCCCGAGCGATTGCGAACCGAACCAAAGGACAGGAGTTCGTTGCACATCAACGGGGAATTCATCCCGCTGGACAAATGGGAAGGCCATTCGTCGAATCCCCATCCCGATGGACTGCGACACCTGACTCCGTGGCAGATCATTTTCAGCTTCCTCAATTCGCGGTTGCCGGAGATGGATCTCGATGGATGGCGGAGTGTTGCGAACGCGCACCTCGACATACCTGTTGCCGGCTACCTCGCTTCGCAGGGGCTGAACGACGAGACCATTCGCCTGGCCGACAAATTCAGTTCCTACGGCACCAATCTCTGGCAGTCGTCATTGCTTCAGTTTGCGCATGTATTCAGCTTCATGCGTGTATCGATGCAGTTGGCGCATGGCAAGTCGTCGATGAGTGTCGAGGGTGGCAACCAGAGGATGCCGGAGGCGATGGCCGGTGCGCTCAAGGGTGACGTGCTGGCGGGGCGACATGTTGCCGCCGTGCACATGGGTCGCGATGGCGTGGAAGTTCGATGCCTCGATGGGACACGCCATTGCAGCAAGCACGTCGTGATGTCGCTTCCCTTCTCGGCATTGCGGCTGCTGTCCATCGAGCCGGCGTTCAGCGGGCTGCAGGCCGAGGCAATCGCGACACTGCCTTACCACCATGCCTTCCAGGTTCACTACGCAATCGAGAAGCCGTTCTGGGAAAAGGACGGCTTGCCGCCTTCCTTCTGGTCGGATGGGCCGATCGAGCGCTTCAATGCACTGGACTACGGGCCGGGAGGCTCGATTTCATCCTTCCTGCACTACTCGAATGGGGACAGCACCGAGCGTTTCGATCGCATGGATTCCAACGCCGCCGCGCAGTTTATCCTCAGCGAGGTCGAGCGTATTCGACCGGCGGCCAAGGGCGCGCTTCGGGTGCTGAAGACGGTGTCGTGGCAGCAGTCGCCGTTTTCAGGCGGGGCGTACGCTTCCTGGATGCCTGGCCAGATAACCCGATTCGCGGATGCGATGCGACGTCCCCATCAGCGCATGTTCATGTGCGGCGAACACACGTCCACGCTCGCCCGCGGCATGGAAGGCGCGCTCGAATCGGGAGAGCGCGCGGCACTTGAGCTGCTTTCGGTCGCCTGACGGGGTGGCCGCAGGCGATCGCGCCGGACGGCGGACGCAACCGCCTCATGCATCCTCACTTCGTGCTTCGACCCTCGTTCAGCAACCACTCGTGCACTTGAGAGACCGACTGCCGTGCGAGGGCGCTGGGGCTGCACACGAGGTAGTAAGCGAAGCGTCGGGGATACTCGATGGCAAGCGGTTGCACCAGGGTTCCCTGGCTGAGATAAGACTCCGCCACGCTGCTGCGGGCTAGAGCTATTCCCGCGCCGCAGGCGGCTGCGGCGAGGACGTTGTTCGACATCTGAATGCGCAGGCTGCGTGATCCGTGCGCGCCCCGGACCCCGGCATGAGCCAGCCAGATGGGCCAGTCGGGCAATCCAAGCGTCCTGCTCTCGCGACTGTGCAGCATCGTGTCGTCATGAATCAGGCACTGCGACAACAGGTCCGATGCCCGACTGATCGGCGCACGGGCAAGCAGGTCTGGGCTGCAAACCGGAAATATGGCGTCCGACATCATCTGGTCGACGCGAACGTCATTGAACGGTCCGTTTCCGAAGTAGATGGCCAGGTCATGCTCGATGCTGTTCTGGGTTTGCAGCAATCCCTGGTTGAGCCACAGGCGCAGTTCCACGTTCGGGAAGCTTTCCTGGAACCGCAGCAAGCGCGCCGGAAACCAGGTGTTCAACAGCGAAGGCGGCACGATGATCGTGACGGTATGTTTCTCCCGCTCCACATGCACGTGGTCGAACACGTGCGAGATGGAATCAAAAATCGTGTGAAGGCCAGGCGCGCAGACATGGCCCGCTGCCGTCAGGGACAGCCCTTGCGAGGGGTCGCGACGAAAGAGCTGGATGTCCAGGTACTCTTCCAGCGTCTTGATTTGCTGGCTGATTGCAGACGTCGTGACACAGAGCTCCCGGGCGGCCTCACTGAAACTCATGTGACGGACGGCAGCCTCAAAAGCTCGCACCGACCCCAGGGGTGGGAGCTTGCGTTGCCTGAACCGGGTCGATCGGGCGGGTAGGCTCATTAGAAAAACTGGATTGAGGCGAGGGTGGCATAAAGTTATACGTAAGACGTGCCATATTCAAATTCCCTTGGGGCAGCGGGCCCGGGGTTTGATTTCTTGAAGGAAAGCCATGCCGAAGTTCGCCTCTGTTCTTGCACTCCTGTTTTCTTCAGCGGCCGCCCTGGCGGGCGAGCCGGGGTCCAGGACATTTGACAGCTCCCCGTTTTCCCAGGCCGTGACCGGATGCGACCGGCTGGCCGCGCATCCCGAGGATCCCTTCAAGGTAACGCCCGGCCTTCCGACGGAATCAGTGGATTTCCTGGCCGCAATTGCTGCTTGTCGCGTAGCACTCACGCAGGATCCGGGAAACCCGCGCATTCTTTACCAGACCGCGCGCGCACTGACTTACGCCGGGCAGGTCAAGGAAGCGCTCCCGCTCATAGAGAAGGCTGTCGCTCTCCACTATCCGCAGGCGCTCTTCGTCACTGGCTACCTGTACCTGGAGGGATTCGCGGGCGCGCCAAAAGACCCTTGCCGGGCCGCGGAGTTGCTCCGGGAGTCGGCCGAGTACGGTCGGATGTCTGCCGTGCTGGGCTATCCCGCGTATGCGCTCGAGGGAAGGTTCAAGGGGTGTCCCGGTGAGCCCAGCAAGGCTGAAGTCAGGAAGTTCCTCGAGTCCGCGAGGTCTCTGACTTCCAACTACTTCCACGGCCTGCTGATTGACGCCCTGTTGCGCGACTAGTTCGGGCCATGCGGTCACGACGCGTCCGGGCGTGATCGGTGGAATCCCGGCCTTTGCGTCGTTTCGCGCAACGAAAGCAGGCTGAACGACCCGGAAGGCGATCGGGATTCCCGAGTGGCTGATTAGAAAAACTTGTTTGAGCGCTTTGATCACTGAAGTTATACGTTAAGCATGCCTCGTTCCAGTGATTGGTGGACTCGTGCCACTGCCATGGTCCCTGTTCGGCAACTCGCAATTGCGCTGATCGGCGCCGTGGCGAGCGCCGCATCACCGGTCGTGACCGCGGCCGCACCGGTCCAGGATGACCCGAGCGCGCGCGATCTGCAGCGACTGGTCGCGTGGTTCGAGGGTGACTTCGACAACCAGGAACAGGTCTGGTTTGAGAATGAGAGGCGGTCCAGTGTTGCGGTCGGCGAACGCCATGAGCGAGTGCACGCCACGCACAGCCGGGTGAATCTCCCCGCCTTTGGCCAGTACGTGTTCTACGTCGAGGAGTATCTCGACGACGATCCCGCCAGGATTTTTCGCCAACGCCTCGTAACCTTCGAAAGCGCGCGTGAGGCTGGCGTCCGGATGAGGCTGTGGTTCTTCAGGCAGCCGGCGAACGTAGTGGGTGCCCAAAAGGATGCGGCGAAAATCTCGGGGATCACTCGCGCGGATGTATCCGAGATTGCCGGCTGCGACGTGCTATGGGTGCTCGAGGGCGACCAGTACGTTGGAGGCATGCAGCCGCGCGCCTGCGTCTTCGGTGACAAGGCAGAACGACGCTACTCGCAGCACGATCTCATACTGTCGGCCACCAAGTACTGGCGCGTTGATCGCACCTTTCTGCTGGATTCCGGCAGGTTGTATCAAGGACACCCGGCCGGAGTGCCGCACAAGATGGTGCGGACGAAAAAATTCTCCTGTGACATCAATTTCTATGCGGGCGACTACCTGCAGGGTCCGCATCCGGATGACCAGGCGATCCTGGATCAGGAGATTCACAGCCAGGGTGGAACCATAAAGGTCACGCGCGCAACCGACCAGAAGGAGTATGTCTTTCGGCTGCGTGACAAGGAGTACCCGTACTTCGAAGAGAATCCGGATTTCATGTTCCTGTCCGTGCGTCGCGGCAATGAGCCATTCCTCGCCTACTCGCTGCACGATCCGGCCGCGACACTGATTGGATTCAACCTCGGGTGGTTGAGCGTGTTCTGCGAACGCATGGGTTCGCCCCGTAGCTGATTTTTCCGCCAGCCAGGCGCCAGGGGAAGCAAAGGTGTTCGAGCTTGCAGCCACGATGCCACTCGCGATTGCCTATGCAGTCATAGGTGTCGGCGACATGCAGGAGGCGCTCGACCTGTGGGTCGGGCGCTTCGGCATGGAAGTGGTGGTGCGCCAGTCAGGAGACGACCCTGAACTCGCCCGCGCCTGGAATCTTCCCGGCGACGGCATAGTGGATCAGGCGCTGTTGCGCACACCGGGCGTCAAGGATGGCGGCATACATCTCGTGAAGTTCCGCAATCCCGGTCCCGCCGTGCGTGACGGCGCGTCGCCCACCGCATTGCTGCCGAAGAGCGTCGATGTGGCTGTGCGCGACATCGAGGCCCGGTACGCGGAACTCAAGGATGCGGGCTACCAGTTCCGGTCGAAGGTTGGTGCGTTCGAGACCGCGCAGGGCCAGAAGGTATTCGAAGTGCACATGACCGGGCACGACGGCATCAATGTGGTGCTGGTGGAGCAGCCCGGGCAGCTGGAACCTGCAAGTTCCAGGGGTTATGGCGTCGCGCCGCTGATTGTGGCCATTTCGCCTGACAACCGGCTCGAGGCGGAGTTCCTCCAGCACGTGCTGGGACTCGAGGAGTTGATGCATAACCGCTTCGGCGGGCCCTCCGTCGAGCGCACCATCGGGCTGCCGCCTGGGGCAAGCCTGGATGTGCGCATTCTGGGCGCCCGATCGCGTGTGTTCGGGCGCATTGAGCTCGTGCAGTACGAGGGAGTGGCAAGCGAAAACCGCTACCCGCGAGCCGTTGCGCCAGCGCGCGGCCAGTTGTCCGTCACATACTTCGTTGACGATCTCGGCCGGATAGTCTCCCGGGCGGCTGGTCATGTGAACGATCTGGGCCGGGTCGCAAGCATCTACGGTCGAGCACGCATGGCCACGTTGACGACCCCCGCCGGTTTGCGGATCCATCTCGTGGAGTCACCATGACCACCGTCAATCGACGTACGGCGCTCGCGCTGCTCGGAGGCGCGGTCGGCACGCTGCCACGCCCGCTTTATGCAAGTGCGGACCGCCCACTGGACGCAGTAGTCGTAGGCGCCGGGCTGTCGGGCCTGTACGCCGCCTTGCTGCTCGAGGAGCAGGGGCTCAGCGTGCAGGTACTCGAAGGCAGGCAGCGGGTCGGCGGTCGCGTGTACACCCTGAAGATGGTGCCCGGCAGCGTCGAGGCGGGTGGCGAAGTGATCGGGCCGGCCTATGCGCGCATGCTCGATACGGCACGCCGACTGAAGCTCGAGGTTGCGCCGTTGAAGCCCCTCGCGCCTCCCGGGGACTGGGCGTACTACCTCGGCGGCAAGTTCATCCTCAAGGACGAGTGGCAGTCGAGCACCATGAATCCCCTGTCGGGGGATGACCGCAAGATCCTGCCTCATCAGTTGCTGCAGACACTGATGTACCGCGATGCCCCCTTGCGCGGCCGTTCCCTCGATGCCTGGCTCACGCCCGAGTTCGAGAAATGGGACATTCCCGCCACTGACTACCTGCGCGCACTCGGGCACAACCAGCAGACAATCGACCTCGCCGGAATTGTCGTGCACACCGACACTCTTGCCGGTACGTCAGCCCTTCACGAGATGCGCCGGTATCACGTTGGCGATGCCAGTCGCGGCAACCTCTCCTCCGGCGCCAACCTCGGCATGCAGATCGCCGGCGGCAATTCGCGCTTGCCTGAGGCAATGGCTGGTTCCCTGAAGAACGGCGTACAACTCGGAAAAGCCGTGTTCGCGCTGGCCAGCGATGGCGACGGAGTGACCGTGCATTGCACCGACGCGACGCGCCATCGGGCGCGCTTCGCGGTCGTGTCGATGCCGTTGCCACGGTTGCGCGATGTGCTGTTCTCTCCGGGACTCCCGGCACCCCTCGCGGGTGCCGTGCAGGAAGTCGACTACGGGATCTCCATCCAGGTGCACATGCGGGTCCGCGAGCCGTACTGGGAAAAGGACGGCTTGCCGCCGAGCATGTGGACGGACACCGGAATAGAGCGGTTCACGCCACTCAACCGCGGCCCGAATGGCGAGGTGTCCTCCATGATCGCATTCATCAACGGCGCCGAGGCGCGACGTTATGCGTTCATGAGCGACCAGGAGTGCTTCGAGTACGTTGCGGCCGTTGCGGCGCAGATCCGCCCATCGACCCGCGGACTGCTGGAGCCGATCACGATCCAGTCGTGCGCGCGCGACCCGTTCGGCGCCGGTGACTGGGTCTACTGGAAGCCCGGGCAGGTTCGCAAATACGCGCATCACATGCGCGACGGCCTCGCCCGTGTCGCATTTTGTGGCGAGCACACCGCCATCATGCAGCGTGGCATGGAAGGTGCCTTCGAAGCCGGCGAGCGTGCCGCCATGGAGATTCTGCAACATGTCTGACCTGAAACCTGGCATTGTATTGCTTGTGCTCGTGGCCGCCCAGTCCGGAGTCGGCATCGCCACCGCCGCACTGGCCGGCGAGAGCGGCCCTGCGGCTGTCGCTGCTTCGCCCGGCGAAGCGGAGATCCGTCGCGGCAAGTTGCTGTTCCTGCAATGTCGCGCCTGCCATGAGGTTGCATCGGGCCAGCCCCACAAGGTTGGCCCGAACCTGCACGGCGTCATGGGTCGAAAAGCAGCGCTCGCAGAAGGCTATGCCTACTCCGATGCGCTCAAGAAGTCCGGGCTGACCTGGGATTTCGCCACGCTCGACAACTGGATCAAACACCCGGCGTCCATTGTGCCGGGTACGACGATGGCCTTCGTCGGCATTCCCGGCGAAGCAGACCGGCGTGCGCTGATTGCCTACCTCGAATCAGCGACACGCTAGGCGGCATATTCATACGGAGCGCTTCAGGGAGCGTCAGGAGTTCATAGACCATGGTTCTTCGCGGCTCATTCACATTTGCGGTTCTCGCACTGGGCTTGGTCTCAGGCGACGTTCTCGGCCAGACGCCCGGCGCCGGCGAAACTGCCGAAATCGAGGAAGTCATCGTGTCGGCGCGCAAGCGCGATGAGCGGCTGCAAGACGTCCCGCTGACGATCACGGCCGTAACGTCTGCAACCATTGTCGCCGGTGGCATCACCAATGTTGCGCAGCTGTCCAACATCACGCCCGGCTTCCACTACGAGAAGGACGGCACCCGACAGATGAGCCAGCCGCGCATCCGCGGCATGGAGATCAATACGGCGAACCCGACAAGGCAGAACGCGTCGTTCTTCATTGACGGCGTGTACATGCCGGGTTCCGTGCAGTCACTCGACTTCGGCGAATTCGAGCGCATCGAGGTGATCAAGGGTCCGCAGAGTGCGCTGTTCGGCCGGCAGACCTTCGGTGGCGCGGTCAACTTCATCTCGAAGGCGCCACGAAACGAACTCCAGGCAGACGTCTCGGCCACCCTGGGTTCAAACAACTTGCGCGAGTACAGCGGCAGCGTCTCCGGCGGCCTGGTGGATGACAAGCTGTTCGCGCGCCTGCACCTGCGCAGCTATGACTACTCCGGCAAGTTCCGCAATTCCATCGACGGCAAGCGTCTTGGGCAGGAAGAGTCGCTGTCGGGTTCGGCCCTGGTTACCTGGATGCCAGTCGAGGCGCTGCGCTTCGACTTGCGGTACACGCGCCAGGAAGATGACGATGGCACGGCGCCGTTGCTGATGGTCGGCGCCTCCAGCCTCAACTGCGGG
This sequence comes from Steroidobacteraceae bacterium, assembly GCA_050185195.1. Classification (GTDB taxonomy): domain Bacteria; phylum Pseudomonadota; class Gammaproteobacteria; order Steroidobacterales; family Steroidobacteraceae; genus CADEFQ01. The sequence goes on from JBFWZQ010000015.1 coordinate 41,994, forward strand.
CCTTTCTTTCCGGGCGGCCTGCGCTTCTACTGTGGCGCCATCCCGACCACCGGCCAGCCAGCCCTCAATACCGTCGTCGGGCCAAACGCGCTGGGCATTGACGAGTTCGGCTTCGATCGAACTGCAGAGATGCTGTCGCTCAAGGCGAGCTATGCCATCGGCAGCCACGAGGTATCGTTCACCGCGGCGAAGTATGAAGAGGAGAACTCGGCAGTCAACGATCTCGACTTCACCGGCGTCCCGTTTGCCGCGACCGCAACTCTGCAGGACTTCGACGACAGCTCGTTTGAGCTGAGACTGGCTTCGGATGGCAGTGAACGGCTGAACTATGTCACCGGCGTCTATCGGTACAAGGGCCGCTTCGATGAGCGCGTGTTCGGGCGTGCCGCCAATCTCAGCGACATACCTGCGACACTGTCGCCCGATCGTGCCGAGTCCGAGAATATCGCCGCCTTTGCATCGGTCAGCTACGCCTTTACCAACCGCCTGAAGGGCAGCCTCGAGCTTCGCTATCAGGAGGACGAAGTCACCAATATCGGGGGGCAGGGCGCGTCGCGCCGCCTGCTGTCGGCGAAGACCGATGCGTGGCTGCCGCGCGCAATCGTGGACTTCAAGCTGACCGAGGACGCGATGATCTACGGCGTCTACTCAGAGGGCAACAAGCCGCGGCAGTTCAACGCGAATATCGCCGGGCTGCCGCAGGCGCAGCGCGACTATATCGCGGCGACCTACGGCGTCGGCATTGCACTCGATGAAGAACAGCTGAAGAACTATGAGATCGGCCTGAAGTCGTCCTGGTTCGAGCGTCGCGCCACGCTCAACCTCGCTGCGTTCCTGATGAAATGGGAGGATCAGGTTACCCGCCGGCAGGTGTTCCCGTCCGCCAATAGCGCGACGCAGATCAACGTGGTCGACAATGCGGGTTCGACCGAGATCAAGGGCCTGGAGCTGGAAAGCCACTTTGCAGTCACGCGCGCGCTGAATCTCGACGCGACGTTTGCCTATGTCAAGGCGGAGTACACGAACTTCAATTCGGCCAACATCCAACAGGTGTTCGGCAATCCGCAGGCGGCTGGCAACGAGGCGGCGCGCTTTCCGAAGATCCAGGGATCGTTTGCCGCCAGCTACACCTTCGACCTGCCATCCGACTGGAGTGCCACTCTGCGCCTGGACGAATCCTACATGGGCAAGCGCTGGAGCGACGAGGTGAACCTGGCGTATGCCGAGGGCTATTGGCGCACCAACCTGCGCGGGACGCTGAGCCGGGGACCGTTTGCCGGCGTCGTGTATGTCGAGAATCTCACGGACGATGACGGCTTGCTGATGGTTACCCGCTTCCGGGATGTCACCGTACCCGGCAACAACTTCAGCTTCCCGTACCTGCGCTCGGAAGGGCGCAAGTGGGGTGTCACGCTGCGCTACACGTTCTGAGGGCAAATAGATGGAGCGGCGCCGTTTCATCGCATCGGCAGGGTTGCTGCTGTCCGGCGGCAACCGTGTCCTGACCGCTCGTGCCGGTACGCCGGCGCGCAGCGGAGGGGGCTACGACGCGGATGTGCTGGTAATCGGCGCCGGCCTGTCTGGATTGAATGCCGCCATGCTGCTCGAGGAGCAAGGCTTAAAGGTTCTCGTGGTAGAGGGTCGCGATCGGGTGGGCGGCCGGATGTTCACGCTTGATCACCTGCCGGGCAGGCCCGAAGGTGGGGGAAGCCTGCTCGGGCCGCGCTATGCACGTGCACTCGACCTGGCCGATCGCCTCAAGGTGGCCTTGGCACCGGCGCGGCCGCGGACGGAGCCGGTGGCCGGCGAGGTTGCCCTGAACATCCGCGGACAGACGATTCCCGTGAAGGACTGGGAGTCCTCGAAGCTGAATCCGTTTCCCGGGCAATTGAGGTCCAAGACACCCTGGGACGTCTACTTTGGGGAATTGCTGAAGCTCAATCCGTTCGAGAACCTGGGCGATTGGCGCGCTTCGCGCTTCGCGCCCCATGATCGGCCGGTGCAGGACATCCTGGCGGAACGGGGCTACAGTGAAGAGGCGCTGCGGATCCTGCAGTCGAATTCGAGCTACGGGAACAACTTCTTCACCCTGAGCGGCCTGCATCTCTACCACTATTTCACGTGGCAGCGGCTGCAAGCCGTGGCCGGCCCGAGAGTCAATTGCGCTGACGGCAATCAACGCCTGCCGGAGGCGATGGCACGCTCGCTCCGCGGCGGAGTCCGGCTTGCCGCGCGGGTGACCGGCATCCGCACCAGCAGCGACGGTGTCGAAGCCGTCTGCGAGGACGGTTCCCGTCATCGCGCGCGCCGGGGTCTCTGCACACTGCCTGCGCCGGTCCTGCGCGATCTCAAGGTCGATCCGCCATTGACCGGTGCAAAGGCAGATGCCGTCCTGAATCTCGGCTATCACAAGACTTACCAGATTCATTTCGGATTCAAGCGGCGATTCTGGGAGGATGATGGCCTGCCTCCGTCACTTTGGACTGACGGCCCGGTTGGCCGCTTCAATGCACTGAAGGACATCGACGGCAAGGAAATCGTCTGCTTTCTCGCATATGCAAATGGCCACAATGCCGCGCGGCTGGACAAGATGAGCTTTGAGGATGCCACTGCGTTCGTACTGCGCGAGCTCGTGGCGATGAGGCCGTCGCTCAAGGGAGTCCTGCAGCCACTGCGAGCCTGGTCGATGCAGAACGACCGGTTCTCGGGCGGCTCATATGCGACGTGGGCGCCGGGCCAGGTGCCACGATTCAACGAGGCCCTGATTGCACCGTGGGGCAACTGGCACTTCGCCGGCGAGCATACGGCGCTGATGGCGCGCGGTTTCGAGGGGGCGCTGGAATCGGGTGAGCGGGCCGCGGTTGAAATTCTCTCGTGAGATCCAGTGGCGATCTGTTGCTGCTGCAAGGGTTGCTCATGCCCGGGTCATGAAATGGGGCTGTCAGGAATTCTGTGTGCGAGCCAGATCAGCTTGGTTGCCGCCTGATCGCTGGGATAATGCCCTTTGTTGCGTACCGCCTTGCGCACTTTGGGGGCAAAGGCGAAGAACGGGATGACCGTCTCCCGGTTTCGCCGCCAGCTCTGGGCGATCACCGGGTATTTGCGCCCCCAGATGCCTTGGTCGAACTGGAATAACGCGGAACTCCCGGGGGCGGCCGGCGCTCCAATTCCGGCGACCCAGGGAGATGCGCATGTACACGAGCCCCTCGCGTCCGCTGTCGATCGAGAAACTGCGCTCCACGACCTATCGGCCGGATGAAGGCTGGAGCGCCAACGACGCGCTCTATGGCCTCGCGACCCTCCTGCTGTGCGTGCTCTTCACGCAGAGTGTCTGGACGCTGGTGATCCGGCCGCACGCGGCGGCCGTCCTGCAGCAGGTCGTCGTCGTCACCAGCGCCGACAAGGTGCAACACGCCGTCCACCAGCTGCGCTCGATCTTCGTGATCCTGAAGGACTACGAGCAGCAGGCCTCCATCACCCTGACGCTCTGGTCGTTCCTGTTGCTGATACGCCAGGGCCAGGCGGTGCGGCGCAGCCGCGAGCTGCTGGCGCGAGACTTCCTGCAACTGGACGACGACCGCGTGGTGCTGCCGGAAGACGCGCGACTCGTCTCCCGGCCGATCGACGCCCTGCCAGCGGGCGAGCGCGACCAGTTCCTGCCGCGCCTGCTGGGCATCGCGCTCAACCGCTTCGGCGCGACCCGCAGCGTGCAGGACGCCGCCGATTCGGTCCGCGACGAGTGCGAATTCGAGGTCTCGAGCTACGACGCGAAACTGTCGATGGTCCGGTTCACCGCGTGGGCCATCCCGGCGGTCGGCTTCGTCGGCACCGTGCGCGGCATCGGCGCCGCGCTCCAGGAAGCCCAGGGTGCGATGGGCGGCGACATCTCGGGTGTCACGCTGGGCCTCGGTGTCACCTTCAACTCGACGCTCACCGCGCTCGTCTGCTGCATCCTCGTGATGTTCTGCCTGCACCAGCTGCAACAGGCGCAGGACCGGATCGTGCTTGATTCCCGCACCTACGTGGAGCGCAGGCTGCTGCGGCGCATGCGCGTGATGTAGACCACGCCGCCGGATCGAACGGGATGTCGGTTCGCCCAACCCCCGTTCGTCCTCGGGACCACACCACAGCAAAACGATCGAGGAGAAGCTGCGATGCGCGTCATGGTGATCGTCAAGGCAACGAAGAATTCCGAGGCAGGCGCGATGCCGAACGAACAGCTCCTCACCGACATGGGGAACTACAACGAGCAGCTCGTGAAGGCGGGCATCATGCTCGCGGGCGAGGGCCTGAAGCCGAGCTCGGCCGGCAAGCGCGTGCAGTTCTCCCTCGGCAAGCGAATCGTGATCGACGGACCGTTTGCCGAAACGAAGGAAGTGATCGCCGGCTACTGGCTGTGGCAGGTGAAGTCGATGGACGAGGCGCTCGAGTGGGTCAAGCGCTGCCCCGATCCGATGCCGGGCGAGGAGTCGGTGATCGAGATTCGCCCGCTCTTCGAAGCCGCCGACTTCGGCGCGGAGTTCACGCCGGAACTGCGGGAACAGGAAGAACGCCTGCTCGCCGAGATCAAGCGCCGGTCGTAAACCGCGCGTCCTTGTCGCGACGGAGTGCCGCGATCGTGCCCTCGATCCACGCCTGCGCCTGCTCGTTCACCTCGCGCGGATCGCGGCCCGCCGGATCGATGGGCTGGCCGATGACGACCGTGATGGTGCCGCGCTTCTTCAGCAGCCCGCGCCGCGGCCAGTAGTAGCCGGCGTCGTGCGCGATCGGTACGACGAGGCAGCCGGCCTCGCGCGCGAGCAGTGCGCCGCTCACGCCGTACTTGCGCGTCTCGCCGGCCGCCATGCGCGTGCCTTCTGGAAACACCATCACCCAGATGCCATCCGCGATGCGATGCTTGCCCTGTTCGACCACCTGCTTGACCGCCGAGTGCCCGCTGCCGCGATCGATCGCGATCGAGTGCATCTGCCGGATGCCCCAGCCGACGAACGGGATCCACAGCAGTTCGCGCTTCAGGACCCAGACCTGCGGCGGGCACACGGTCACCATCGCGAAGGTCTCCCAGGACGACGAATGCTTCCACAGCGCGACGTGGCCGCCGGGAGGCAGGTTCTCGCGCCCTTCGATGCGGTAGTCGAGCCGGCAGAGGACCCTCAGCCCGCCGAGGATCACGTTCGCCCAGAAGCGCGCGAGCGCATTGCGCGTGCGCAGTGGCACGAAGAGGCTCGCGATGTTGAAGAAGACCGCGAACAGCAGCACCCAGGCGAACAGGAAGGTCGTGTAGGCGAACGAGGCGATCCACTGCATGGTGGCGCGCAGTGTAACCGGGGGCCGTGCGCCCGGTGGGATCAGCGGTACTTGAGGCCGGTGCCCGTGTTGAACACGACCACGCGCTCGCCGTCGTGCAGGAACCCGCTTGCGCGCAATACGTCCAGCGCGGCCCAGGCGGCGCCACCTTCGGGGCACACGTCGATGCCGCCCAGCGCCGCGAGCTCGCCGGTCGCGCGGCCCAATGCGCCCTCTTCCACGGCCACCGCCGTGCCCTTCGACTCGCGGATCGCCCGCAGGCACAGGAAGCCGCCGAGCGGTGCCGGCACGCGCAGGCCGTAGGCGCGCGTTTCGGGATCGGGCCACGGCTCCGTGCGATCCGCGCCGGCCTCCAATGCCCTGGCGACCGGCGCGCAGCCCGCGGCCTGCACCGACACGAAACGCGGCATGGTGCCCGCTGCGATCCAGCCGAGTGCGGCCATTTCCCGGAACGCCTTCCACATGCCGATGAGGCCCGTGCCGCCGCCCGTCGGATAGAGCACGATGTCGGGCACCTCGCCTCCCATCTGCTCGACGAGTTCATAGGCCATCGTCTTCTTGCCCTCGATGCGGTACGGCTCGCGCAACGTCGAGACGTCGAAGGCGTCCTTCGGTCCGTGTTCGCGCAGGAACTTCCCGGCATCCGAAATCGTGCCCGGCACGGTGTGCACGGTGGCGCCGAAGTGCCGGCATTCCGCGACGAAGGCGCGCGGCGTGTCCTCGGGCATGGCCACGGTCACCGGCAACCCCGCGCGGGCGCCGTACGCCGCCAGTGCACCGGCCGCGTTCCCTGCCGAGGGCGCGCAGAGGGAACGGGCGCCGAGCCGCCTGGCCATCGAGACGGCGACGGCCATGCCGCGCGCCTTGAAGGAGCCGGTGGGATTCTGCGCCTCGTCCTTCACCCAGGTATTACGCGCGACTTCGAGCAGCGGCGTGTAGCCCTCGCCGAGCGTGACTTCATCGCCGGCGGGGAGCGGCAGCACCTCGCGATAGCGCCACAGGTCCGCGCCGCGCCCCGCGACGTCACCCAGGCGCAGGCGGATCGCGCCCAGGTCGTAGTCGACGCGCAGCGGCATGCCGCAGGCCGTGCACACCGTGAGCAGCGCGCGCGGGTCGTGGGCGCGCTCGCACGCGAAGCAGCGCACGGCGGCTATCATCGGGATCGACATGATCGAACTCTATTACTGGCCGACGCCCAATGGGCACAAGATCACGCTGTTCCTCGAGGAAACCGGGCTCGAGTACCGCATCGTGCCCGTGGACATCGGCGCGGGCGACCAGTTCAAGCCCGAATTCCTTGCGTTCTCGCCGAACAACCGGATGCCCGCGATCATCGATCGTGCGCCCGCGGGCGGCGGCGAGCCGATCGGCGTGTTCGAATCGGGGGCCATCCTCGTCTACCTGGCCGAAAAGACCGGGCGTTTCCTGCCCGCCGATGCGCGCGGCCGCAAAGCCGTGCTCGAGTGGCTCTTCTGGCAGATGGGCGGCCTCGGCCCGATGTCGGGCCAGGCTGGCCACTTCCTTAACTACGCACCGGAGCCCATTCCCTACGCGCAGCTGCGCTATGGCAGCGAGGTCAAGCGACTCTATGGCGTGCTCGATCGCCAACTCGCCAGACACGCCTTCATCGCGGGAGCGGACTACTCGATCGCCGACATGGCCTGCTTTCCATGGGTGCGGTCCTGGGAGCGATTGCAGCAGGATCTCGCCGCGTTCCCGTCGGTTTCACGCTGGCTCGGTGAGATCGAATCCCGGCCGGCGACACAGCGCGCCCTCAAGCTCGGCGAGCGCTATTCGCGCGACCGGCCCATGACCGACGAGGAGAAGCGGGTACTCTTCGGCCAGACGGCGACGCCCACGCGCAAGCCCTGATTACGGCGACTTGCCGTCGATTTCCAGTTGCGCATCGTCTTGCCCGGGGGCATAGACTCTTCTGCATGGGTCTCGTAACCGCGCCGTTCGAATTGAGCAATCCGCGCGATGCAACGCTCCCCATCCTGCGCGTGGATGCGCTGGTGGACACCGGTGCGATGACGTTGTGCCTGCCGGCCTCGATCGCCGAAGCCCTGCAGCTCGAGGAGCTCGAGCGCCGCGAGGTCACCCTCGCCGACGGTGGGCGACACCTCGTGCCGTACGTTGGGCCGGTGAAAGTCGGCTTCGGGCGGCGCGGCTGTTTCACGGGCGCTTTCGTCCTCGGGCAACGCGTACTCGTTGGGGCGATCCCGCTCGAAGACATGGATCTTGTCATCAATCCAGCGACGCGGAAGGTATCGGTCAATCCCGCGAGCCCCGACATCCCGTCGGCGATCGTGATGGGCGCCGCGCTCAGCCCGGCAGCTTCGAGAGATCCGCCACCCCGCTGAAGAGCGCGCGCAGTTCGGCGAGCAGCGAGAGACGGTTGCGACGCAGCGCCTCGTCCGGGTCGTTGACCATCACGCCATCGAAGAACGCATCGACGTCGCCGCGCAGGCCCGCCAGCGCGGTGAGCGCGCCCACGTAGTCCCGCTTCGCGATCGCCGCCTGCACGCCGTCGCGCAGTTTCGCGAGCGCGCCGTGGAGTTGCCGTTCCGCCGGCTCGCGCAGCGTCGCGGCCGCGACCGCGGCAGGCGTGAAACCCTCGGCCTTCTTCAGGATGTTCGCGATGCGCTTGTTCGCCGCCGCGAGGCTCGCGGCCTCGGGCAACGCGAGGAAACCCGCGAGCGCACCGAGGCGGGCGTCGAAGTCGAGCGGCGAACGCGGCGCCGTGGCGAGTACGGCGTCGATCATCTCGGTCGTGTACGACCCGCCCGGTTGCTCGAGGTAGTAGGCGCGCAACCGCTCCGAGATGTAACCGTAGACGTCGTCAGCCGCCGTGGCGCTCTTCACCGGCTGCAGCGCGACCGCCGCGTCGGCGAGCGCACGCAGGTCGAGATCGATGCGCTTCTCGATGAGGATGCGCAGCACGCCGATCGCCGCGCGACGCAGGCCGAAGGGGTCCTTGGTGCCGGTCGGCTTCTGGCCGATCGCGAATATGCCGGCGAGGGTATCGAGGCGATCGGCCAGCGCGACGGCCGTGCCGGACGCAGACTCCGGCAACGCATCGCCCGCGCCGCGCGGGAGATAGTGCTCGCGGATCGCCTGGGCGACGGGGGCGGGCTCGCCGTCCGCCGCGGCGTAGTACGCGCCCATGATCCCCTGCAGTTCGGGGAATTCGCCGACCAGTGCGGTCAGCAGGTCGCACTTGGCGAGCGCGGCCGACCGATTCGCCTGCAAGACATTCCAAGCCAGCTGTGTGCAGATTGTCTCTGTGAGAGACCCAATGCGCTTCACCTTGGCGCCCAGCGACCCGAGTTTCGCCTGGAAGGTCACGGCGTCGAGGGCCGGGAGGCGGGCCGCCAGCGGCTCGCGTCGATCCTGCTGCCAGAAGAAGGCTGCGTCCGACAGGCGCGGCCGCACGACCCGCTCGTTGCCCGCGCGCACGGCATCGGGCTCGCGGCTGTCGATGTTGCTGATCGTGATGAAGGCGGTCAGCAACTGGCCCTGCGCATCCTCGACCGCGAAATATCGTTGGTGGTCCTGCAGCGTCGAGATCAGCACCTCGCGCGGCAGCTCGAGGAAGCGCGCCTCGAAGCGGCCCGCCACCGGCACCGGCCATTCGACGAGCGCGGTGACTTCGTCGAGCAGCGCCTCGCTCATGATCGCGCGGCCGCCGATTTCCTTCGCCTTTGCCTCGACGGCGGCGCGGATCCGTTCGCGGCGCACCGCGAAGCTCGCTACCACCTTGCCATGGGTGGCGAGCACATCCGCATAGTCACCGGGTGCGGTGAGTTCGATCGGCGCCGGCGCGTGGAAGCGGTGGCCGCGCGTGGTGTTGCCCGCTGGCACGCCGAGCAGGTTGGCGGGCAGGCACTCCGCGCCGAAACGCAGCACGATCCAGTGCACCGGCCGCACGAACTGGGCCTCGCCCGCGCCCCAGCGCATGCGCTTCGGGACTGGCAGCCGATCGAGCGAGGCCTGCACGATGCCGGGCAGCAGCCCCGCGGTGTCGGCACCCGCCTTGCGTCCTGCATAGAACAGGAACTCGCCCTTGCCTTCCTGCACGCGCGTCAGTTCGGCGAGTGTCACGCCACAACTGTCGGCAAACGCGCTGGCGGCACGCGTCGGCTGGCCCGCGGCGTCGAATGCCGTGCCCACCGGCGGCCCGCGCCGCTTGATCTCCTGCTCGGGCTGGCGCGACGCCAGGGCGCGCACCAGCACCGCGAGCCGCCGGGGTGTCGCGAAACCCTCGACCGCACCGTGCGCGAGGCCTGCTGCGGCGAGGCCGGTCGTGACCCCGTCGCGGAATGCCGCTTCGAAGTCAGGCAGCGCTTTCGGCGGCAGTTCCTCGGTGCCGATCTCGACGAGGAAATCGCGCGTGCTCATGCCGCACCCCGCGAGTCGCCCGCGGCTGCGAGCATTGGAAAGCCGAGCGCCTCGCGGCTGTCGTAGTAGGCCTGCGCCACGCCGCGCGCGAGCGTGCGCACGCGCAGGATGAAACGCTGGCGCTCGGTCACTGAGATGGCCTTGCGCGCATCGAGCAGGTTGAAGGTGTGCGAGGCCTTGAGCACCTGCTCATAGGCCGGCAGCGCAAGCTTCGCCTCGAGCAGCGCCGTGCACGCGGCTTCGTGCTCGTCGAAGCGACGAAACAGCACCGCCGTGTCGGCGAGTTCGAAGTTGTACTTCGACTGCTCGACTTCGTTCTGGTGGAACACGTCGCCATAGGTCACGCGCCCGAGCGGGCCGTCGGTCCACACGAGGTCGAACACGCTCTCGACGCCTTGCAGGTACATCGCGAGGCGCTCGAGGCCGTAGGTGATCTCGCCGGTGACCGGCCGGCAGTCGAGCCCGCCGACCTGCTGGAAATAGGTGAACTGCGTGATCTCCATGCCGTTCAGCCACACTTCCCAGCCGAGGCCCCAGGCGCCGAGGGTCGGGGACTCCCAGTTGTCCTCGACGAAGCGGATGTCGTGCACGAGGGGGTCGAAGCCGAGCATGCGCAGGCTGCCGAGATAGAGGTCCTGGATCTCGAGCGGCGAGGGCTTGATGACGACCTGGAACTGGTAGTAGTGCTGCAGGCGAAACGGGTTCTCGCCGTAGCGCCCGTCGGTCGGTCGCCGGGAGGGCTGCACGTAGGCCGCGCTCCAGGGCTCCGGCCCGATCGAGCGCAGAAACGTCGCGGTGTGGAAGGTGCCCGCGCCCACTTCCATGTCGTAGGGCTGCAGGATCACGCAACCCTTGTCCGCCCAGTATTTCTGCAGGGCGAAGACCAGGTCCTGGAAGCTGCGGGGCGGTGTGCCGACGGAATCGCTCATAAATGGCCGCGAAGTATAGCGGCCCGATGGGGTAACTTGCCCGCCATGAACGCCCCTCGTCCGCAGTTTCCGCGGCTCCTCGCGCCGCTCGACCTCGGCTACGCGCGGCTGCGCAACCGCATCCTGATGGGATCCATGCACACCGGCCTCGAGGACAAGGCGGAGGACTACCCGAAGCTCGCGGCCTATTTCGCGGAGCGGGCGCGCGGCGGCACCGGCCTCATCGTCACGGGTGGCATCGCGCCGAACCGCGCCGGCTGGGTGGCGCCCTTCGCGGGCAAGCTCAGCGTGCGTGGCGAAGTGGCGCGCCACCGCCTCGTGACGGAAGCCGTGCACGCCGGGGGCGGCCACATCTGCATGCAGATCCTGCACACGGGACGCTACGGTTACCACCCACTCGCCGTCGCGCCGAGCCGGCTGCGATCGCCGATCACGCCGTTCACGCCCTGGGCGCTCACCAAGCGCGGCGTCGAGCGGCAGATCGGTGCGTTCGTGCGCTGCGCGGGCCTCGCGCGCGAGGCGGGCTACGACGGCGTCGAGATCATGGGCAGCGAAGGCTACCTGATCAACCAGTTCATCACGGCGCGCACCAACCACCGTACCGATGAATGGGGCGGCACGTACGAGAACCGCATCCGCTTCGCCGTCGAGATCGTCAGGCGCACGCGCGCCGCGGTCGGGCCGGACTTCATCCTGATTTTCCGTCTCTCGATGCTCGACCTCGTGGGCGAAGGCAGCACCTTCGACGAAGTGGTCCAGCTTGCGCGCGCGATCGAGGCGGCGGGCGCCACGATGATCAACACCGGCATCGGCTGGCACGAGGCGCGCGTGCCGACGATCGCGACCATGGTGCCGCGCGGGGCGTTCGCGTGGGTCACCGAGCGGCTGCGGCCGCACGTGCGGCTGCCCCTCGTCACGACGAACCGCATCAACGATCCCGGGGTCGCCGAGCGCATCCTCGCCGCGGGCGGCGCCGACATGGTGTCGATGGCACGACCGCTGCTCGCAGACCCGGAGTTCGCGCAGAAGAGCGCCGAGGGTCGCGCCGACGAAATCAACACCTGCATCGCCTGCAACCAGGCCTGCCTCGACCACGTGTTCGAGGGCAAGCCCGCCACCTGTCTCGTCAATCCACGCGCGGCGCGCGAGACGGAGCTGCTGTATTCGCGTGCGGCCAGGCCCCGTCGCATCGCGGTGGTGGGTGCCGGGCCCGCGGGGCTGTCGTGTGCCACCGTCGCAGCGGAGCGCGGCCATAACGTGGTGCTGTTCGAGCGCGCCGCGGAGATCGGCGGCCAGTTCAACATGGCGAAGCGCATACCCGGCAAGGAAGAATTCCACGAGACGCTGCGTTATTACCGCCGGCGCATCGAGCTCACCCGCGTCGACCTCAAGCTCTCGACGGCCGCGACGATCGGGACGCTGGCGCAGGGTTTCGATGCGGTCGTGCTCGCGACCGGCGTGACCCCGCGGCGCCCCGGTATCGCGGGGATCGATCACCCGAAGGTGTTGTCCTACGTCGATGTGCTGTTGCGGGGCGCACCGGTTGGACGGACGGTCGCGCTGGTCGGCGCGGGCGGCATCGGCTTCGACGTCGCGGAGTTCCTCGGCCATCCCGAGGACATCTCGCCGAGCCTCGATGTGGACGATTTCCTGGTGGAGTGGGGCATCGACCGGCGGCTCGTCACGCGCGGTGGGCTGTCCGCCGCGCCGCTGCCGAAGGAAACGAGCCCACGCGAGATCTACCTCCTGCAGCGCAAGGTTTCGAAGCCCGGCGATGGCCTCGGCAAGACCACCGGCTGGATCCACCGCACGACGCTGAAGCGCCGCGGCGTGCACATGCTCGCGGGCGTCAATTACGAGCGCATCGACGATGAGGGCCTGCACATCACGAACGGCGACGACCGGCGCGTGCTCGCGGTCGAAACCGTGGTCATCTGCGCCGGCCAGGAGCCGCTGCGTGAGCTCGACGCGCCGCTGCGCGAGCGGGGCATCGAAGTCCACCTCATCGGTGGCGCCGATGTGGCCACCGAACTCGACGCGAAGCGTGCCATCGACCAGGGCGCGCGCGTGGCGGCGGCGCTCTGAGCGCAGGCTGATGGAGGCGCGCATCGTCGCGGCCCATCCACTCGACGGCGTGCGGGCGGGCTCGGCGCTGTTGCGGGTCGGCGCGCGACTGCTCGCGGTGCGCGACGACGCGTACTGCGCGTACTGGATCGACCTGCCCGGGCTGCGCGTCACGCCGTTCGCGCTCAGGGACGACGGGGCAGCGCTGCCGAAAGCCCTGAAACCGGACTTTGAAGCGGCAGTCCACACCGCCGACGGCAGCATTTTCCTGCTCGGGTCCGGATCAACCCGGCAGCGCACGTCGATTGCGCGACTCTCCCTTTCGCACGCATCGGTCGTGATCGTCGACAGGCCGCAGCTCTACGATTGCGTGCGCCGCACGCTCGATCTCGCCGTGGCGCCCAATATCGAAGGCGCCGTCATCGAGGGCGACGTGCTGCGCCTGTTCCACCGGGGCACCGCGACGGCGAGCGCCACCATCGACATGCCGCTCGGCGTGCTCGAGGGCGAGCCACCGCGCGCACTGGCCCGGGACTGGATCGAGCTCGGCACGCTGCAGGGCGTCCCGCTCTCGATCACCGATGCCGTGCGGGTGGGCCCGCACCGGGCGCTATTCCTGGCCGTGGCGGAAAACACGACCGATGCGATCGCCGACGGGCCGGTGGTCGGCTGCGCCGTCGGCCTGCTGACCGGGCCGACCGGCCGGCGACAGGTGCGTTGGTGCCGTGTCGTCGACGTCGACGGCCGGCCGAGCCGCCGCAAGCTCGAAGGTGTCGCCGTCGACGACGACCTGCGCGGCGCCTGGGCCATCACTGATCCCGACGACCCGGACCGGGCTGCCGAACTCTGTCGCATCGAGTTCAACGGCGTACGATGATCGCAATGGGGGAGGAATCCACGCCGGGGGGCGCACGGGCCGCGCGCCGCTACCTCATCGGAGACCTGGTGCTCGACACCGGACGCCAGAGCCTGACGCGTCACGGCGTTGCCATCGTCCTGCCGCCGCTTTCCTTCGACCTGTTGGTGGCGCTCGCGACGGCTGCACCCGACGTCCTCTCGAATGAAGCCATTGCGGCGGCCGTCTGGCCCGGCCTCGTCGTGAGCCCGGAGACGGTGACGCAGCGAGTCAAACTGCTGCGACAGGCGCTCGAGGACGATGCGCACACGCCGCGCTACATCGCTGGCGTCCGCGGTCGCGGTTACCGCCTGGTCGAGACGGTGCAACCGGCACCTGCTGGCAAACCCGGTCGCGCGCGCCGCTTCGCCATGGTTGCCGCGGCAGCCGGCGTTGCGGCGCTTGCAGCCGTACTCGCGGCACGCCTGTACCGACCGGAGGTCGCGACGCCGCTTGCCCGATCCGTGGCGGTCACGGCGTTGCCTGCCAATGCCGTGGCGGTGTTGCCGTTCGAGAATCTGACCAAGGATCCGGAAAACGATCTCGTGGCGGCCGGTCTCGCGGACAGCGTCCTGCACCGCCTCGCGAGCCAGCGCGACCTGCTGGTCATCGCGCGCACTTCCTCGTTTGCCGCAAGCGTCAAGGGCCTGGACGCACGCGAAGCCGGCGATCGACTTGGGGCGCGATACCTCGTCAGTGGCAGCCTGCAGCAGTCGGGTGATCGCGTGCGCATGGCGGCGCAGCTCGTCGACGCCCAGGCGAATCGGACCGTCAGGTCCCTCGCGCTGGACCGCCGGCGCGAGGACGTGTTCGAACTCGCGGACGAGGTTTCAAGCAGGGTCGCCGAAGCGCTCCAGGTGAATCTCGCGGGCGCGCCTGCGCAGTTCGCAAGGTTCGGGATGGATGCCTACCTCGCCTACCTGCGCGGCCGGGCCCTGATCGCGACGCGGCAGGTCGGGAAGGTCGCAAAGGCCAAGGCAGAATTCAGCGAAGCCGTGCGCCTCGCGCCGGACTTTGCGTCCGCCTGGGTCTCGCTCGCCGAGTCGATGTACCTCGACGCATTCGTGAACCGGCAGTATCGGGAGCGCCAGGACTCGCTCTGGCGGGATGTCGCTCCGATACTCGAAAAAGCCATTGCGCTGGAACCGGACAACGGCGAAGCCTACTACCTGCGCGGCCGCATGAGGACCTCGATGACAGGCGGGGACGCCGAAGCCGGCGAAGCCGACTTTCGTCGTGCGCTCGAACTCAGCCCCAACCATGCCCCGGGCATCGAGGACTACGCCGAGTGGCTGCTTTGGAGCGAACGCGAGGCCGAGGGGCTCGCCATCGTCGACCGGGCGCGTAGCGTCGATCCGCTCGATCCCCGCAATCACTACCTGAAGGGCATGTTCCTGTGGGACTACCGCGGCCTCGAGGACGAGGCCGTCGCGCTGCTGCTGCAGGCCCTGCGGGTCGACCCTGAGTTCTATTCGGCCTATCTGCGCCTTGCCCAGATCCGGTGGCAGCAAGGGCGGCTCGCGGAGGCCGTGGTACAGGCGGAACACGCGGTCGCCATCGAGCCCCAGGCGCTGTGGGTGCGGGAACGACTGGCCTGGCTCTACGTCGACCTCGGTGATCTCGGCGCGGCGGGCGACGTCGTCCGTGGCTACAAGTCACCCATGCCCTCCACCATTGCGCTCATCTGCTATCGCGAAGGCAAGGTGGCGTCGGCGGCCGTACTGCAGGAGGCTGCGTTGCATGAGGACTCTTTCGACCAGTTTGGCTATGGCGTCTGGCTCGCGGATGGCGCGATCGTCGAGCAGGCGCAAGCGACCGGTCGTACAGGCACCGCGTTGAAAACGCTCCGGTCCCTCGACGGAATGCGAGGCGATCGTGGCGTCCTGTCGTATGACCCATTGACCTTGCTCACGACGATCCACGTGGCAAGGCTGGAACGCGCGGCAGGCCGTCGCGCCGACGCCGATAGCATCGATCGCAAGGTCCTCGAGGTGCTGGATCATCGACGCGGGCTCGGGCGCCCTGGTTCGGCGGGGCTCCTGCGTGCGCTGGCGTTCAGTCACCTTGGCCGCAAGCAGGAGGCACTGTTCGAACTCGAACAGGTGGCCGCGAGCACCAGCCGCATGGGCGCCTGGGCCCTGTTCGGGCGCGGGCCGTTTTTCGCGGAGCTCCGTGAAGAACCGCGCTTCAGGGCGCTGGCGGATGCTTCGGCTCGCTGGCTCGAGGAGCAACGACGCGAACTGGCGAACTACCAGGATGCCGGACAGGTTCCGCGCCGCCCGGCCGGGCCTCGGCTCTGCCCCTGACATCCATCAGTGCGCGCTGCCGCGCCTGCTCGACGCATTGCGCCCGGCGCCGCGGCGGTGCCGCGCCGCGCGCAAACGCGGCCGCGCAGACCGCATTCGCCGCTTCGTCGAGCCGCGCCATCAGCGTGCTGAAATCCGACGGCTTCGACAGGTCGAGATCCGCGTAGCTGACGACACGACAAGGCGGCGCGCTGCTGGGCCTGGCGAACCACCAGGTCGCACCGAACGCCGCAAGCGCTGCGAGCGCAGGCAACGCAATGTTTCCTGATCGATGGCGCGCATCACGCGCGGACGACGTGGCGACTGGCGCCACGTCGTCCGGGTGATCCATTACGGCGTACCTGATTTCACCGCATCCTTCAGCACCTCGAGCGCATCCCGCGGGCGCAGGTAGCCGCGCAGCGTCGACTTCAGCGTTTCCGAGGCCACGTCGCGCACGTAGTCGGCGTGACTCGGGTACATGACCTGAAGGTCCGGTTCCGGTGTCGGCGACACGTCGAGACCGGCCTGGCCATCCCAGCTGTCGCCATCGCGGTTCCAGGGGTCGTAGGTGCCGAACTGGTAGAAGCAGCTGTCCGCAGGGTCCATCGCGCCGTCCGGGCGGATGCCGCTCAGGGTGGCCACCGGCACGGCGATTTCCGGCAGGCGCAGGCCGCCTTTCACGATGCCCGTCGCCGGGTCGAGGTTGTATGTGACGAAGTCATCGTCAGGCACGTTGACGTCGAGGCGGGGGGCCGCGAGCGGCGCGATTCCATGGCGCACCCAGCGGTTCAGCGCGTGGAGCGCCGCGCGCAACGCATAGGCGTGTGTCTTGCCCGGGTTCACCGGCGGTGGATTGCAGCCGAGCGGCGGCATTCCCGGCAGCGACTGGTCGATATCGAGTTGCGATCGCGTCATCACGAGGTCGTCGAAATGCGCGGTGCCAGCCACTTCCCAGATCCGCAGGGACTTCGAATCCGGCTGCTGGTGCAGGCCGCGCCCGGCGCCGGAGATGAAATCCGACAGGTCCGTCTCGGCGAGCAGCACGAGCACCGGCGTCTTCGAATCCGTACGCAGGCCGGCCGGATACGCCACATCGATCCAGTCCGTCGCCGGCACGCCGTCTGGAATCGGGTTTCCCCAGGCATCCGCGAGTCCCCAGGACAGCGGGTAACCGAACCCGGTGCTATGCATCAGGAAGCCGTCGTACACCCGTGCCGATGGATGAATCGCGTTGTAGTACGTGAACAGCAGGAACGATGACTGGGATTCGCCATCCGCAATTACCGCCCTGATCCTGCTGGTGAGTTCGCCCAGCGGCTTCGGATCGCCGCTGCGCGGCTGCCGGATGGCGCGCCCCGCCTGGGAGTAGATGTCGTAGGAGAAACCATCGCCGGGATGGAAGATCGTCTCATAGCGATCGCCGGGGCCTTCTTCCCAGTCCTGCAGCGCGAGGGCGCCGAGGTGCTGCGCGGTCACGCCCACCCAGGCGTAGCCCGCGTCGAGGAGTTCTTCACGAGCCCAGGCCCAGTCGAAGCCCATGTCCCAACCGGCTGTCACGTTCAGCCACTCGACGATCACGGTGCCGTTGAAGCGCGACGGATCAGTCGGGCGACGCACCAGCATCCGCGACGTGTAGGCCGCGGTGATTCCCGGGTTGGGCACCGCATCCCAGCGCCCGTCGGCACCGAGTTCGCCGGCGTTGATGAATGCCCGCGCGGTTCCCGAGAACAGGAATTCGCGCTCGATGTACCTGCGGGCACCGAGGTCGAAGGTCGAACTCATGAACGGAAAGCCGTGGTGACCCTGCGGAGCCGCCGAGACCATGGGCGTCGCGTCGCCTCCATCACCCGAAGCCGCCGCAGGACCTGCGGCGAGGGCGGTGCCTGCGAGCAGGATTGCGGTCGCGAAAAAACGGCGGCGTCCATCGTCGAACGTGGTCTTCTTCATGGCAACTTCTCCCCCGAGGTTCGATGAGGCCTCGAGCATCGGGGCGCGCCCCGGAAGTCACATGAAGGGAGCGGGAAGAATCCGTGAAGATTGATGAAACGGGCAATGGCGGGAAGCGGCTGGCTGGCCGCCGCATCCCGCCTACTCGATCGCCAGCCGCAGCACCTCGCCGACCCGCTCCCGCGCGACGTCCTCCGCGTGGAAAGGCAGCTTCATCCAGCGCTTCCCGGCATAGAGCGGCAACTGGTCGAAGGAGTACGGCGAATCGGGCTGCGAGGACTGCCCGTAGGTCATGATCGCCTCGGCCACCGGGCCGCGATCGTCGAAGGTCACGGTCTGGATATAGCTGCTGCCGAAATTGACCTTGTAGCCACCCTTCACGAGCGTCTCCGTGCCGAAGGTCTCCAGCTTGTTCAGGACGCCCTCGAACTGCGGCCCGCCATGCAGCCCGACGCCGCCGTGGCGCGTGGTGTACATCTGGACTTCGCCGAGGGGCGCATCCAGCGCAAAGCCCGCCGCGCGGACCGTTGCGACCGCCTTGTCGAGCGCCTGCATCAACTGCGCACGAATCGCCGGCTCGTCCGTGGCGAGGCCGGCTGGCGTGTGGGTCGGGTCGGCCGGATCGAAGGGCCGGCGCCACACGCCCTTGATCTCGCCGGCCGCGCGCCACCACTCGCGGAACAGGTGTTCACCGCGCGACTCGAGGTTGTTGCGCCGGTCCCAGGCGGCCAGCACGGCGCAGCCGGCCTGCGCCGCTTCGCCGGTGGCCTCCCTGCAGACGGGCAGGAAATCGTCCAGCACCAGATAGGCAGCGTGGTTGCGATTGCCGAACAGCATCGCCTGCACTTCGGCGAGGCCCACCTTCGCGTGCGGCGCGATGCCATCGACGCCGGCGAGACGCTCCCGGATCTCATGCAGCCCGGACCGCGTGCGCAGGCTCTGCGGGTAGTCCGTCCCGCCGACCAGCGGCGAGTATGCGGGCCAGTCGATCGCGGGGTTGCTCATCCAGAAGCTGTCGTTGCTGTTCTGTACCCAGTCGCGGCGCACGGCGACGGGCATGCGTTCGATCGGCAGCAGGCCCGGCACCGGCGAATGGGGGTCGCGATGCCAGTCGCAATCGCTGCGGGAGCCGTCGAGCACGACCAGGTTCGCGGCCTTGAACAGGGCCGCGGCGGGCTTCGATGGCGCGCAGCGCTGCAACTGCGCCGGCTCGACGTCGGGCACGACGCTGACGTCGGCGTACATCGCGCGGCCGTCGCGGTCCGCCGCGATCGTGTTGACCCAGGGAATGCCGAGCGCACCGAGCGTCGCGCGCATCTCCTCGACGCTGCGATCGCGGTTGAGGCCCAGCCAGATGTCCATGGCCCGCAGGTTCAGCGTGTTCGCGTCCTTCAGGGCGTAGGCGCGCGTCTGCGTCCAGGCGAGCCCCGCCTGCGGCATTTCGAGCACGGGACCGAAGCGCGTCTGCCATACGGTGTGCTCGCGCTGCTGCACGACGCCTTGTGCATCGAGCACTTCGTAGGCGACTCGCTGCGCCGTCATCGGCACGGCCTTGCCGTCGATGACATAGCTGCGCGGGTCGCCCTTCGCGAGTTCGAGCTCGAACAGCGTGAAGCGCTTGCCGGTCGACACCGTGTGCGTCCACGCGACGTCGTGGTTGAAGCCGATCTGCACCACGGCGCTGTGGCCGATGGCCGCGCCCATGACGTCGAGCGTGCCCGGAATGGTCAGGTGCATTTCCCAGAACCGGTTGACGCCGCTCCAGGGGAAATGCGGGTTGCCGAGCAATACGCCGCGTCCGTTCTGCGTGACATCCGATCCGAACGCCCAGCCGTTCGAGCCGAGCAGGGGCTCGTCGAGACGCAGGTGTGCCAGCGCTGCGACGGCCTGCGGCACGGTGGGTCGCGCCGCGGCAGGCTCGCCACCGGCGGGCGGGTTCGTGCCGAAGATCGCGTCCGCGAACTGCGCGACGCCGAGCTGGACCATCGTCAGTTCCTGCAGCCGCAGGTACTCCGCCAGGGTCATGGGTTGCACCCAGGGCTGGCCGCCGCAGGGCGCCGGCAGGTGCGGGCCCTGGTCGCGCAGGTAGCGGTTGTAACCCTCGACATACCCGCGGGACACGGCGCGCATGTCGGTGCTGCCACGCCCGAAAGCGGCGGCGAGCGCCGCATCGTCCATGTGGCTGCGCACGAACACGTCGATCTGCTCGTTCGGCAACACGCGCAGGCCGAGCAGTGCGCGGCCGTCCGCGCCGAAATGGCGCGATCGTTCGCCGCGGATCGTGACGAGCTGGTCGGCGGTCTGGCACACATTGTCCTGCGCGTGCGCATAGGCGACGCCGTAGGCCAGCGCCTCGTAGTCCGGCGCCGTGACGTGGGCGATGCCGTGCGTGGTGCGCGTGATCTGCACGTTGCGGGCCGCTTGCGGGACGGCGGCGCAGCCGGCGACCAGGGTCGCGAAAACGGCTGCGCCGAACGCCAGTGAGCGGCGCGGGGAGGCGACGATGACGGTCATGCCGCCCCCTTCAATCGAAGTTCCAGACCATCCTGACGCCGTACGTGCGCGGCAGGCCCGGCAGCTTCGCGATCGTGCCGAAGAAGTCGCGCAACTCGGACTGCGGGTCGGTTTCGTCGGTGAGGTTGTGGCCCCACGCGTAGACCTCCCACGTGCGGCTGTCTGACATCAGGCCGATGCGGGCGTTGACCTCCGTGTGCGAACCGAGCTTGCCGAAGGCGATCGTGCCGGGGTAGGCGCTGTTGTACGGCGTGGTCGTGGCGTTGTCGGCCGTCGTGAAGAAATCGCCCGTGTGGGTGACGTCGCCACGCAGCAGCAGCGTCGAACGCAATGCCGGCACGGCGTGCCGCCAGGTCGCGCCGGCCGCGTAGGTCAGCTTCGGTGCGTTCGGCAGGTCGTTGCCCGACACATCCGTGCCGCCGCTGCCGCCGGCCGGGAAGCTGTCGAACTCCGCCTTCAGCAGGCCGAGGGAGGCCTGCAGCGTGAAGTTGTCGGTGACGTGGAGGGTGCTCTCCGCCTCGAGGCCCGACGTCTCGACCTTCGCCGCGTTGTTGATGCGGATCGACGTGCGGCCACCGCCGAGGTTCACGAACTGGTTGACCTGGTAGTCGTCGTAGTTCGCGATGAAGGCGGCGACGTTCAGCGACAGGCGCCCGTCGAGGTAGTTGCCCTTGAGGCCGAGCTCGAAGCTGTCGACGGTCTCCTTGTCGAAATCGAGCCCCCGGTGCGCGGCGAGCTCGTCCCGGTTGATGTAATCGAGGTTGAAGCCGCCACTCTTGTAGCCCGAGGCATAACGCGCATAGAGGTTCGACGTTTTGCTGAGCGCGTAGGTGATGCTCGCCGCCGGCGCGAAGAAATCGTCGGTGCGCTCATTGGTCATCGGCGACGGGTTGAGCGGGTCGGTGCCGGTCGAACCGATGCGGAAGATGCCCGAGTTGCGTCCGTCGAGCAGCCAGTTCACTTCCTTCTTCTCGGTGGACCAGCGCACGCCGAAGCCGAGCTTCCAGCGGTCCGACACCTGGTACGTGCCGTTGAAATAGGCGGCGTAGCTCGTGGTGTCGACGTCGCCGCGGTTGAACACCTTGGACAGCGGCGGCCCGAAGCCGATGAGCTGCGCGACGAGGGCGTTCGGCAATGCAGGCGCCGGGGGCAGCGGCGGGCTCAGCGCGCCCGAGGCATACAGTGGGCCGATGAAGTACTGCACGAAGTCGTTGCCCAGGATCACGTCGCGATTGGTGTGCGCATCCTGCCGGTAGAAGTACAGGCCGCCCGTGTAGCTGAAGGCGCGGTCCGTGGAGGAGATGAGCTGCAGCTCCTGCGACAGCACGTCGTACTTGTCCCGGTACTCGATCGAGATGATGTCGACCGGCGAATAGTCGGTGGCGTTGGTGTAGACGGCGTCGGTGGTGCGATAGCCGGTGATGCTCTTCACCGTGTTCCCGCCCCCGAGCTGGTAGGCGAGGTCGAGGCTGCCGCCATAGATGTCGCGCTTGTCGGTGGGATCGAAGCTGAACGCGACCACGCCCATCTGCGGGGCGGCCTGCACGGGCTGCATCGCCAGCATGTCCGTCACCGGGTCGCCGACGAGGATGCGCCCGTCGCTGTTGAGCCCGTCGAACGACGCGTTGATCTCGAGGCGATCGTTCGCGCGGATCCGCATCTGCGCGCGGTACGCCAGCACGTCGCGCTCGTTCAGGTCGTTGCCGGTGATGATGTTGCGCACGTAACCGTCGCGATCCGTCTTCGACACCGCGAACGAGGTGCTGACGGCGTCGTTCACGGGCAGGTTCAGCGAACCGCGCACTTCGCGGTAGTTCAAGTTGCCGAAATCCACGCTCGCCATGCCGCGCAGCTCGTCGTCGGGTTTCTTCGTGATCAGGTTGATCGCGCCAGCAACCGTGTTCTTGCCGAACAGGGTGCCCTGCGGCCCGCGCAGCACTTCCACGCGCTCGAGGTTCAGCAGTTCCTGGTTGATCGCGGGTGACTGGCCGACATAGACACCGTCGATGTAGACGCCGACGCGCGAATCGAAGCCGATGTTGCGGCTGTTCGCGCCGACACCGCGGATCGTCACGGTGGAACTGAAGTCGGGGCCCTTCGAGATCTGCATGTTCGGGATGTAGCCGGAGACTTCCCGCAGTTCCCGCACGCCCGTCTGGTCGATCGAGCTCGCGCCAAAGACCGAGATGGCCACCGGTACGTCCACCAGCCGCTCGGTGCGCTTCTGGGCGCTCACCACCACCTCTTCGATGGTGAAGGCATCCTCCTGCGCGCTCACGCACAACGGGGACATGAGGAGTGCCGCGAGTACCGCGCTGCGATCGATCGAGTTCGTGCGAATCATTGCCGCCTGACCCCCTGACTGCTAGGATTGGAAAAATGGTATGACCAGTTGACCGGAGAGTCAACGCTCCGGGACGCATGAAGCAGAAGCCCCCCAGAAGTACCCCGAAGATTGCGCCCGTCGTCAGGCGCGAAGCGCTGCCCGAACAGATCGTGCGGCAGCTCGTCGGCCTCGTGAAAGCCGGCCACCTCAGGTCCGGCGAGCGGTTGCCGGCCGAGCGCGCGCTCGCCGAGGAACTCGGCGTCGGGCGACCCACGCTGCGCGAGGCGCTGCGCGCCCTGCAGCTGCTCGGCGTCGTCGACATCCGCCATGGCGGCGGTGTGTTCGTCACGGACCTCGAGCCGGACTCCCTCTTCGGGCCCGCGCACCACCTGCTCGGCCTCGATCACCCCAAGCTCGAGACGATACTCGAGGCGCGCAGGGTGATCGAAGGTGCGCTGCTGGCGTTCGTCGCGCGTCGCATCGATGACGGCATGCTCCGCCAGCTCGAAGCGAACCTGTCTGGTTTCGAAGCGCTCGTCGCGCAGGCGCGCGCAGGCACGGTGGATGGCGGGCGGATCAACGCGCTCGCCAGCGAGTTTCGCGGCCTGATCTCGGCCGCCACCGGCAACCCGGTCCTCATCCGCGCCGTCAAGAGCCTCGAGATCCTGAGTGCCGGGGCGAGAACGAGCCTGCTGTCGGTCGGTTCAGTCGAACGCTGGCTCGAGAACCACCGGCGCATCGTCGCGGCCCTCGTGCAACACGATGCGCTGGCGGCGCAGCAGGCGCTCGAGGCGCACATCGACTACCTGGCCGAGGTCTCGCGCGTTGCACAGCAAGGGGTCGTGCATGGGTAAACTGACGCGCCGCGCCGTGATCGCCAGCGGCGCTGCGGGCGTGGCCGCTGTCGCGGCAGGCAGCGCTTTCTGGTGGTCGCAGCGCAAGCCGCCCCTCGGCATGGAGATCCCCGGGGAGTTCCTGCGGCGCGGCGTGGCGCTGCTCGCCGAATTCCCCAGCGTCGACGTGCACAGCCACCCGGGACGCTCGTTTCTCGTCGGCGCCCACCCGGACAGCTTCGTCATTCGCCTGATGCGTGACGGCTTCGAAGCGAGCCGCATCGCCGACATGCAGCGCGCGCACGTGACGGCGAGCCTGTTCTCGATGGTGGCCGATTTTCCGCTGCTGTCGCTCGAAGGCGGTGGCCTGCACGCGGCGCGCGAATTCGCGGAGGGGGAGGCGCTGCGCGACTACCAGCGGCAACTCGCCCGGCTACGCAGCCTCGTCGCGGAGGGCCTCATACGCCCTGGCCTCGCGCCCGGGGATATCCGCGCGGCGCATCGCGCCGGGGAACGCGTCGCGGTGCTGTGCAGCGTGGGCGGGGATTTCATCGACGATCGGCTCG
>JBFWZQ010000016.1:0-65917 GCA_050185195.1 Steroidobacteraceae bacterium
CCACCTGCTTCAGAAACCCGATGATCTGCTCGTCCGTAAATCTCGACTTCTTCATGCCCGATCTCTCCTCGGAAATCGGACTCTACTAACCTCTCGCTGGCACTGAAAACGGGGGGCAGGTCACGGGCTCACCGCAACATTTGCGGCCGGCGCTTTGAACCGCCTGTGCGCCGGCACTTGATGCCGGAGCGAGCGGCGGTGTGTCGCGCATCGGTCCCTGGCGGTTACACGCCGGCCTTACGCGATGAACTTCACCGCTGATGGACTGCGACCTTTCCCAATCGTGACCGCAACGCTTGGGCGCCGCCGATCGGAGGGATTCTCATGCCGCAGCAGATCGACCCCGCGTCGATCAAGTTTTCTGATTCATGCCGTATAACGATTGAGCTGAGCGCGCCGCGCGCTGAGCTGTTGGGTGGGCACTTTATCCGTCACGGCCGCGCTCCAGCGATTTGTTAGGCGACCGCGAGAGCACGCCTAAGATCATTGCGGATGATCGACACGTGCACGAGGCCTTGTTCGTTACTGACAGTGCACGAAACTTCGTACACATCCGGCTCTCCCAAGCGGAACACGTGGGAAACTCGATCGTCAACGAATCGAACCGTTTGGAAATTCGGGCCGAGGATGGCATTAAGCTGCTCGGTGCCGATGCCTGCGGCCAGCGGCAGACCAATAGCGTGTAGGATGCTCGAGGATGCCACTTCGCTGAGTTCTTCGAAGTAGAGTTCAATACCCCCTGTTCCTTCAGGGTTGTCCTCAAGCTGTCCGAACCAAGTGAAGCCGATTCCCTCGTAACGCCAGGTGCCGCCCATCCACTCGAAGCCACCGTGCTCCGTAATGTGGGCAGCGGCCGGCAGAAAATTCGCCAAGCGAAGCTGCGAAAACCTTTCATAGGGGATGAGCTTCATACAGGCACGGTGCCCCGAGGTCGCCTAACGATTGCGATCAGCGGCCGTCCGCCGACCTTTACTGCGCGCCGAGAGCGCAGAATCTTCCTTCGCGCTCTCGGCGCGCCTCGTATGCCCTGTCACGGCCCGCTGCATCGCGTAGTTAGGTGTCATTTCTGCGAAGTATATTGTTGCCGATGACTGCAATGGCTGCGAATAGGACCACTCCGCCAACGACGAGGTAGAGCGGGCCAAAAATAAAGATTAGTGCTGAAGTTGAAGAGATGTGGATGAATATGGCATCCACGTACATGAGGGATGCGAACGCGAGGACCGCACCTGATGCAGTCACACTGGCGATTCCCGCAGCCTTTGTTCTGGTACCGATGGTTCGTGACAAGACGCCCATTGCGCAGTACGGGATCAGTGCCCAAAGCATGAATCCCACAAGCCGGAGAGAAATTTGCCACCCGGACGCGTGAAGCATTGTGTAAAGCGTGAGCAGGGCCGCGGCCGTCAGGAGAACAATGGAGATGCCAAGTGCACGAGCTGCCAAGTGACACCTAACTACCAATTAGGTGGTGAAAACAGTGGGATAAATCGTGGCGAATACGCGAGATAATCTGCTGGCGCCGCGGCCGGGTCCCTGATTTGCTTGGCGAAAGTGACATGCAGCGCGATCTAACCCCCCGTGACGGATCCTACCCCCGCCCGCGGCCTTCTCGCCACCACCCGCGACCTGATGCGGACGCGGCACATGAGCCTGCGCACGGAGAAGGCCTACCTTCACTGGATCCGCCGTTATGTCATTTTCCACGGGCGGCGCCCGCCGCAGGAACTCGGGGCTGCTGCGGTCGAGGCCTTCCTGACCGACCTCGCGACCCGACTGCACGTGGCCGCCTCCACCCAGAGCCAGGCGCTCGCGGCAATCCTGTTTCTCTACCGGCAGGTCCTCGCCATCGATCTCCCGTGGCTCGAGAACGTCGTGCGAGCGACGAAGCCCCGGCACCTGCCTGTCGTGCTGTCGCGCGACGAGGTGCGCCGCGTCCTCGCCGAGTTGCGCGGCACGCCGTGGCTGGTCGCGAGCCTGCTGTACGGCGGCGGGCTACGGCTCAACGAGGGGCTGGCGCTGCGCGTGAAGGACATCGATTTCGAACGCGGCGAGATGGTCGTGCGCGATGGCAAGGGTCGCAAGGACCGCATCACCACGCTTCCGCTGAGCCTGAAGGATGCGCTGATGGGTCACTTCACGCGTTTGCGCGCGTGGTTCGAGAACGAGCGTCGCCGCTCGCGGCCGGGAGTCTCGGTGCCGTTCGCGCTCGCCGGCAAGTATCCGGCGGCGCCGACGAGCTGGGCGTGGCAGTACGTGTTCCCCGCGGCGAGACTCTGCCAGGACCCGTACTCGGGCCAGCCAGTACGCCACCACGCGCACCCGAGCCCGATCCAGGGCGCCGTGGCGCTCGCGGTACGCAAGGCGCGGCTATTGAAGCCGGCCAGTTGCCACACTTTCCGCCATTGCTTCGCGACCCATCTGCTCGAGTCGGGCTATGACATCCGCACCGTGCAGGAGCTGCTCGGCCACAGCGACATCAAGACGACGATGATCTATACGCACGTGCTGAACCGGGGCGGCCGCGGCGTGCTGAGTCCGCTCGACCGCGCCTGACCCGTCAGGGAGCCAGCTCGGACAGGTATTCGGCCAGTCCGTCGATGTCGTCGACGTCGAGCGTCGCGAGCCGCGCTATGTGGTCACGCGGGAAGTTCGGGCGCCGACCATCGACCGCATCGTGGAACTGGCGGCGCAGGTACATGTACTGCTGCCCGGCGAGACGCGGCACGACCCGCAGTTCGCTGCCTTCGCCGCGCGCGCCGTGGCAAGTCGCGCATTCTTTGGCGAAGACGCGCGCGCCGCGCGCGCTGATCTCCGTCTCGCCACCCGGCCCGCCCCCGGCGGGCGCCATGTGCATGCCGGCGAGGTAGGCCGCGACATGCCCGATCTGCGCGTCGTTGCCGAAACGATGATCCCGCATGAGGCCTTCCATGCGCGCGTCCCAGCGCTCGCCCTCGCGATAGTCTCGCAGTTGCTTGACGATCACCGATCGATGCTGGCCCGCGATGGCCGGGACCTGCCCGTTCTCCGTGCCCTGCGCGTTGACGCCGTGGCAGCCGGCGCACTCCGCCGCGTAGAGCTGCGCCCCTTGCGAGGAGTCCGCGACGGCCGCAACGGCACTGCCGGGTGGTGCGCTTTCCCCCGGCGTGCCTCGATAGGCGCAGGCTGCGATGGTCATCGCCGCTGCGATGGCCAGGCCGAGGGAGGTCGTTCGTAGGGTCATGCGCGCTTTTCCGAAATGGTGAACTGGGCCTGCCTGGATTCGAACCAGGGACCAAGGGATTATGAGCCAAGATTCTGCCATGTAGTGCATGACTACGCTTGGCTAATGATCCCTACTCGATTTTAGGCAATTCAACGGCTTGCGTTAGGTTTCACTACTACTACTCGCTACTGTGTCCTACGCTGCGCCCATCCCCAAGTGCTGACTAGCTGCTGACTTGGGAACCAGACAACTGGAGGGCATATGCGAAAGCGACTTACAAATGTGATGGTCGAGAAATTCACGTGCGGTGTATTCACGTCGGGCAAGTTCAAGGGCCAGCCCAAGCCGCAGGACACTATCTGGGACTCAGAGGTGAAGGGCTTCGGGTGCCGCCTATCCGCCAAGATGGGCACGCGCACCTATGTCCTCGTCCACCGCGTCAAGGGCACGGGGCAGGAGGTCTACATCACTATCGGTCGCCACGACGACGGCTGGCGACTGGGCAGCGGCGACCCGCAGTTTGATCCCCGGGCCAAGGCGCAGGAACTGAAGCTCAAGATGCGCGCGGGTATCAACCCCGTGGAGCAGGCAGCGCAGGAGCTCGCCGAGAAGCGCGCGCGGGAGACCCGGGACACGGCGCTGGCCACAACTCTCATGCAGGTGACGGAGCACTACCTGGAGCACAAGCGGACGAAGCACGGCCCGCTCCGCCTCGCGACGAAGATCGATGTTCGTCGCCATGTAGAAAAGAATATGAGCGACTGGCAGGACGAGCCCATCGCGAGCATCACGCGCGACAAGGCGCTCGCGAAGTTCGTCGCGATCACGGAACGCGGCGCACCGTCGCAGGCGAACTCGTGCATGGTGTACCTCCGCGCTCTCTGTAACCACGCGCGCGAGATGCACGTCACGCCCGACGGCCAGTATCCAATTCTCGCGGTGAACCCCGTCACGCAGATGTTCCGGCTGCGCAAGCCCAACCCTGAGAAGCCGCGCACCGGGCGCGTACCGCTGGATCGTGTCGGGGCCGTATGGTCCATGCTTCGCGAGCGCGCGGCGGAGGCACGGCGGGAGGTAGATCGTGCCGCCGCCGATTGGCTCAGCATGGTGATGCTCACGGGCCTGCGCCTGACGGAAAGCGCTTCGCTGAAAAAGGCGGACGTGGACCTTGAGACCAAGACGCTGCATCTGCGCGGCGAGATCGAGAACGCCCAAGATGGATTCGAGGGCGTGAAGAATCACAGCGACTTGATCCTGCCGCTCAGCGAGACGCTATTCGTGATTTTGGAAGCCCGCATAACGGCGGCACGGGGCGATAACAGCCGAGCCAATGCCAGCCCGTACTTGTTTCCGAGCTACGGCAAGAAACGGCCGTACGTGACGGACACGCGAGCTTTGCTGGACGCAGTAGGCAAGGCTGCGGGCAGGCGCATTGTCACCCACGATTTTCGTCGCACGTACGAGGATCTGGCGAAGGCGGTAAAGGTTGATCCTGACGAGCGTCGCCAGCTCCTGAATCATCTGGCCTCAGACGTTCACGGGCAGGCGTACAGCAACAATCCTGATCCCGAAGTGCTGCGCCCCGCCGTGGATGCCATCGCCAAATACGTCACGGACGCGGCGCTCGTCGCCGAATCGAAGAACGTGCTGCCGTTCGCGGCGAAGAAAGCTGGTTGATCAACGGTCGTTGATATATTCGAACCGGTTTTGCCGAGATTGTAAGACGTAGTACGACACTGCTACATTGCCGCTGAGCCGCTACACGAATCCAGACTCGGATCATCCGAGGACCTCGCGGCTCTCGCCCTCTGGCAGCAAGACGCCGGGCACCTTGATCTAAGGACCCGAGCCATGGTTGCTATCAAACCGACCGACGATGATTTCCTCGATCCCGCCCAGTGGATGTCCACGCAGGAGTTCGCGGGCATTCTTGGTGTCAAAGTCCAAGCCGTCTGGAACCGCGTCAGCACGGGCGAGGACATGCCCGAGTCGTACAAATTCAGCGCGCGACTGACCCGCTTCTATCGCCCGGAAGTGAAGGCGTGGATTCTCGCCCGACAGCGCGTGACTGCGGGCGCCACGCAACGCCAGCGCCGCGAGGCTGCTCAAGCCCAGGCATAGGAGTGCTGTTCCCAGGTTCTCCGCGCGTAAGCGATTGCGCGCCCATGTGGGGCGCGGGCGCGTGCGGCGCGGAGTCCGCGGGGAGTTAGTTTCGATTACGAAAAAGGGCGAGCCCGTCATCACTCAGGCCCGCCCCGGATGTACCGATAAGGAGGTACACATGAACGCGAATGCAAATGTAGGAAATGGCGCGGACTCATCGCAAGGGCTTCCGCCGGGCGTCGAAGAGGCAATGCAAGGCGATCCATCAGAGCCGCGCCTGAAGTGGCTGAAACCTCTCCCGCTGAAGGCGGTGAGCAATCAGCCGGATGAATATCCGC
Source organism: Steroidobacteraceae bacterium (assembly GCA_050185195.1). Classification (GTDB taxonomy): domain Bacteria; phylum Pseudomonadota; class Gammaproteobacteria; order Steroidobacterales; family Steroidobacteraceae; genus CADEFQ01. The sequence continues at coordinate 5,647 of JBFWZQ010000016.1, forward strand.
TCCATGCATTGCCTCCGATCATCCGCGACGCCGTAGAAGAGGTGCAGCAGGACACGCAGGCCCCGTGCGGGCTGGTCGCCGCGTCGGCCCTCAGCGTCGTATCGGCTGCGGTTCAATCCTATGTGAGCGTCGAGCGCGCCGAGGGCCTGCGGGGGCCGGTGTCGCTGTACCTGCTCACCATCGCCAAGAGCGGCGAACGGAAAACGGCCTGCGATAAGAGTTTCACTTCCGTCCTCTACGAATCGGACGACTGGCAGAGGGAAACGATGAACCCCGTGGTCGCCGAGTACACCGCCAAGAAGACCTCATGGGAAGCCATCGAGGCGGGGTACAAAGACGCGATACGAAAGGCGGCGCGCGAGGGCTCGATGATCGAGCATCTGGACAGGGCTCTCGTTGACCACGCTCTCCACCGGCCGCAAGCGCCTCGGGTACCGAAGGTGATGCGCGGCGACGATACGCCGGAAGCTCTGGCGAGCGCGCTTGCGCAGTGGCCGGTGGCTGCCATCATCAGCGCCGAGGCCGGAATCATATTTGGCGCGCACGGCATGAACCCGGATTCAGTCATGCGCAATCTCGCGCAGGCCAATGCCATTTGGGACGGCGGCCGCATTCAGCGCGGGCGCACCACACAGCAGAATATCGATATCGAAGGAATGCGCGTCACGATGGGTCTACAGGTGCAGCCTGCCGTCGTGCAGAACTTCATGGGCAGTAGCGGCGAGTTAGCACGGGGTATTGGCTGGATCGCCCGCTTCCTTCTTTCGGAGCCGGAATCGACGCAGGGCACCCGGTTCTATCGAGACCCGAAGCCCGGGCGTCCAGCGCTGGCCACATTTCTTGCTCGGGCGCGCGACGTGATGTCCTTCCCGGTGAACGTCGATCCGGACGGCCGCCTGATTACCACATCCCTCCGACTGGACACCGAGGCCAAGCACGCATGGGTCGCCTTCTACGACGAGGTAGAGGAGGCTCTGGGCGACGGTCAGGAGTATGTCGAGGTCCAGGACGTGGCCAGCAAGACCGCCGAGCAGGCCGTGCGACTCGCCGGATGCTTCCATGCATTCAGTTATGGCCACGGCTCCGAGATCGGGCGCGAGAACATGCGGGAGGGCATCGACCTGGCGCGGTACTACCTCGGGGAGGCGCTGCGATACTGCAAGCTGTCGGTCGTCTCGGGGGCAATGGGCGACGCGGACAAGCTGGAGCAGTTCATGCTTCGCGAGCTGTACACGAAAAAGATTTACCACATGCCAGAACGAACCCTCCGCCAGTACGCGCCGAAGTCAGTTCGGGAAAAGGGGAAGTTCGAAGCCGCCGTGGATATTCTGGAAGTTCACAATCGGGCGAAGCGCCTGAACGTATACGGCACGAAGAAAGACAACAGCACGAAGGTCATCTGCCTGAACCCCTACGTCGTCCACGAGTATCACCGCTGAGCGGTAGCACGGTAGCACGGTAGCACGTAGCTCACCCCTACACCGACGGGGTAGCAGTGCAGCTATACCTAGGCATCGATTTATAAAAAAGCTAGTACTACTACTATATTTCACTGTCGATTGGGGGGGCTGCTACGAGCTACCCTGCTACGCTGCTACCGCTCGCCACTGACATCTATTCAGCCGGCCGCCGCGCGTAAGTAGGCGCGGGTACTTCACGTCTCATAAATGTGGCAACTACGAGTCCGCACACAGTCGGCAATCATCGTGATATGATGTGGCCGTCTGCTGATGCATTCTGCGTCTGCTGGCAACCTCGCGCCGCCCTGAGGTTAATCGTCGCGGACCCTCAAAAGGAGGGTGCCATGACTCCCGAAATGTCTACGCTTGAAATGCTGGACTCCTTCATCCTGATCGTGAAGGGCTCGCGCATCATCGATCTCAGTGAACTCGACTGGGGCGACGCCTATTGGCAGGACGACAACCACGTTCGTGGCTTGGTCTACAAAGTGGGCGAGCTGAAACTGTACTTCGCCCATCGGGTCTTCACGTCGAAATATAGATGCGTCGATCCGTTCAACGACTGGTTGATCCATCGGCTCAGGCTCATTGCCCCAACTCTGCGTGATGCCATGAGGCTGGCCTACAACGTTTCGGAGGGACGGGTGGAGAAGCCTTCCGCGATACTGAAGGCAGAGGCGGATGCGGAGTTGGCGAAAGAGAAGGCGAGAGCCGCGGCACAGAAGCCTGAGCTGGAAGCGAAGTTGAATGCTGCGATTGCGAGGAAGGAGCCCGACTGGACCATTGAGTCACTTCAGCTTCAGATTAAGCACGTAAATCGGATCCTCGCAAAATAGTCTGGGTAAGAGCATTGGTGCCATGAGGCTGCGAAGCCTAGCGAAGACCCCTAGAGTGATCTTCATCTGATCGGATCAAGTCCGTTTCATCTTGCATTGCGGGCGGCGTCTCGCGGCTACTGCGCTCGCGGGCGCTATCGCCCGGAGGAATACTGTGGCCACAACTACGCGCACTCGCTCGCCTCGCAAGTTCCGCACCTTCGCCGAGGCGTTCGACGCGACGGTGGTGGACCTGATTCGCCGCGAAGAATTGAAAGCATGGAAAGCCGCTGCGCCGATTCGCACGCGGCAGGTCGTTGCCTTCGGCGAGCTGCGCACGCAGCGCCTCCACAGCCGCCGATAGCAGCGCGACCGGCACCCTACTCGCGGTGACGGCGCGGCGCGGCCCAGCGGGCCTTATACGCGGCCCCGGGCATTGGGCCAGCACGACCGACTGATTCGTAATCCCCTGCCGGATGCGATGGAAGCCGCTGATATTTACGGTTTCATCAAGCTATTTCGCGCGGCCTTTCATAACGTAGCCCGCACTGAGTCCGCACGCTCAGCATTTTCAGGAGCACAACATGGCTACAGGCACGATTACGTCCGAAGAGCAGAAGCAGCTTTCATCCAACATGCGCACGGCGGCCACGCCGCCCGCTGCAATTGACAACGATGCGCGACGCAAGGCTGTCCCGCTGGGCGCGCCGCTGGCGATCAGCGGCATTCTGAGCGACAAGGAAGCGCCCTATCACCCATCGCCCGGCGTGGATCAACGCCTGATCGACGGCATCGAGGGCGCGGAGGAATTCGCGGGGTATCTCACTCCCGCAAAGCACGCGCTGAGCTTCGCGAGCGAGGCGCTCAAGACAATTGATGAAGCGTGGATTGCGCTACGGAAAGACACAAGCATGACGGACGCCCAGCGGGCACTGCGACTGGAACCGGGCGCGACGAAGAAGCACGACGCGATCATGCGGGCGTTCAGCAACGCGAACGAGAATCTACACGGCGCGGTCAAGCACATTGAAGACCAGTTGAACGCCCCCGTGGTCAGCGCTGCCACCACTCCCGCGGCGGCCGAATTGCGTGGGGTGCTGCGTTCCATGCCGGAGAAGGATCGGCACGAGGCTATCGGAAAAGCCATCAAGGACGGTGACGACGCAATCATCCACGCCGTCCTGGGGTCGCATCCGCTCGCAAGCGGAACCGATCCGCTGCGTCACCAGATGTGGACCCGCCAAGTTCGCGAGGCGCGTCACCCGGAGTTGGTGCGCAGACTGGCCGCTACCCACAAGGCGATTGGCATCCTCGAACGCGCCGCGCCGATTGCGCTGGGCGAAGTGGAGAGGGCTGCGCGCTTCAAGTTCGCGGAAGTGTCCAAGCTGAAGGCCAAGGCGACCGCCAGCCAGAGCGCGCTGGACAAGCTGATCTGAGACCGCGAAAGAGCACTAAATCAGTGCTCTTGAAACGCTGATGTAAACAGGATTCATCCGATGAGTGATGGACAGTTCAAACCTGGAGTTTCTGGCAACCCTCGCGGGCGACCGCGTGGGATTGTCGAGAAGCGAGCGCGCGTTACGAATGCGCTGCTGCGGGACGCGGCCAAGATCGCGGAGGTAGTGAGCGCCGCGGCCCAAGGCGGAGATATGACCGCTGCGGCTCTCGTGCTCGCGCGCTCCGTTCCTGCCCTGAAACCGGAAGGATCACTCGTGCAGTTTGAACTTGATACGTCAGCGCCCCTCGCCAAGCAGATCGAGCAGGTCACGCAGGCTGTGGCCAATAGTGAGCTGACTATCGAAGAAGGCAAACAGATTGCCGACGTAATCCGCCAGCTTGCCGAAGTTCGCGCGCTGGAAAACGGCGGCGACGACAAGGCGGACAAGCTGATTGATGCGTTCAAGCAGATGGCGCAGAGCGAAATGGTTAGGAGGTAGTGATGAACAATTTTTGCAGGTGCAAGTTCTGCACGGATAACAAGATCCAGTTTTGGAAGCTGCCCGACGAGCAGTTGATCGACTTGGCATCCACCACGGATGACCGCCACAGGTTCATGCGGGTCTACGCCTTCATTGAGCTGCTGTACCGCGCTGGCGTGTTCTCGCCCGCGATGCCGTACATCGTGTGGCGACACGTGATGGGACCGAATATCCCGCCGCCGGTTTCAGCTACGTCATTTGGCGCGTTTCCTTCGCGTCTCCAGACGGGCTCCACTGACTGGGCGCGCGGGTACCATTGACTAGATTTCTGGCGGAGGTCGCTCCTGCCTCTGCCAGACGACGCGGGCACGCTGGGCGTCGTTAATCTCTCGGGCCGTCCTCGCAAGCTCCCCGTAACCACCCGGTACTGCTCGCGAGGTCGTGATTGCGGACTCCACGCTGACTATCCGTCCATGACCACACTGCGCAGCGGTATAAATCCGCAGCGAATCAATCACTTCGCGTTGCACTCACGACTGACCTGTACTCCTTCGTTCCAAAACTGTCACGCAGGGCACACTTCTACTCGTTGCCGATCGTTCCGAAACTGTCTTAGAACTGCCCGCGTCAATCAACTCATAGACAGGAGAAGCATCATGTACACGAAAGAGGAGCTCCAGAGCGTCAACAGCATGAACAGGGCGACTGTGCGCGCAGCTTGCAGCGCCGCGAACATCAAGGGTTACAGCAAGATGACCGTCGCGCAGATGCGCACTGCGGTTCAGCAGCACATGGAGCGCGAGATGGCAGCGGCAGTCAAAGCGGCGCCCGTACCGAAGAAAGCTTCGCCCGTTATCGGTGCCCGCTGCGAAGTTCAGAACGGTGTGCGCAAGCCCATCACGGGCGTCTGCGCGGATGTGTGGTTATGGATGAGCGAGCACCGCGACGCGGACGCTGCCGACGTGCGAGCATGGGCCGAGAAGAAAAGTCTCAACGTCAGCAACGCGATGCAAGAGCGCAGCGCGTTCCGCCGCTTTCACGGCATCACGAGTGCGGTAGCGGCGCAGGCTGCCTGAGATTCAGTACCCGCCAGTCTAACGACAAGCCCCCGCGCAATGCGGGGGCTTTCGTGATAGCAGGTTATACGGGGCGATTGCAGCCGGGATCGCGGGGTCACTGCCGCGCTAGCGTCGACCCTTTTCTCCGCTCGGCCGCTGCGCCAGCGATTCGCTAGGTTGCGATGCGGTACTCACCGAGTTGGTACCTGCGACCGTGAGAGTGACTGAGATCCCGTTCTCCCTGGAGTTGGCTGATTCTTGAATTGCGCGCTCGGCATCGGCCTCGCTGACACCGAGCGATAGCAGGTACTCCTTCGGGTGAACACCCCATCTGGTCCAGTTGAATGCAAAGTCGAACAAGGGCAACTGCTGCTCAAGAATGCCCTGCAAGTGACGCAACTCCTCCATGGAATAGAAGTCACGAGGATGCATATCGAGCTTCTTTGTGTTGCACCAATGGCAAAGGAGAGTCACGTTTCCGGGCACCAAGCGACCACCCAAGAACTGAGGGATGTGATGATCCAGTACCAGTCGTCTGCTGCGCCCACACTTAAAGCATCGGCTGCCAAATAGAGCTTCAAGTTGGGCACGCCTTGTACGGGATATCACCTCAATTTTGAAGCGCTGGAAGAGTTCTCGCTTGTCCTTGCTGCGCTGCGCCTTGGATTGCTCTTCAGTAAGCGATACCGGCGCGCACGAGAACATCGGCATGGTCGGAGCGGGTCGCTTCAATGATGGGAGGCCAAAGTGAAGCCAGATATCTGGCACAACTTCGCCCGTGGATGTATCCACGGCCTCTTCGATTCGACTCAGGGCGAACGTGCGCGACTCTCCACGGAGATGGCAATATGCAGTAACAGCGTTCGGGGCCTCTGCTACTTCATCGGAGATGACGCGTTCCGTCACCTCGTCGTCGGAGCTGCGATACCGAATTCTGAGCGCCATCGTTTCGGGAGCAACCTACTCGGCGCGCCTCGCTCTTCACTTCTGGCCTGTTCGAATGTATCGCTTGGCGCGCGCCATCGCTTCCACTTGGTTCGGAGTACATCCGAACATGTTTGCGCACCAAGCTTTTGTCCAGATCTGATAGCGGCCACCGCCAAGCGGTTCTCGGGAAATGCTGAACGCCAACTCCGTCGAGTAGTCTGTTGGGCTGTATGTTTCGATGATAGTGTCATTGTGAATCTGCAGCTTGAAGCCGGCATTTGTACTAACGAAGTACGTGGCGCGCTCCCACATTGTCTTACACTCAGAATCGCTCTCACAGTAGAGCGGTGTGTCAAGTTCTCGCTGCAAATCTGTATCAAGCTTCGGCGCTGTCGCGCAACCAGACAACAGTAGCGCCGCGATTCCAGCAACAAATATGTCACTCGGCTTGGTTGTCAAATCGACCTCCCGTCTACGTGCAAGGAATGTTCCTGTGCTTCAGCCCAACTATCAATTGGAGGGTAGAAGGGCCGCGAAGAAATGGCATGAACGTGCGCGACAGTTTGCTGGTGCGGGCGAATGAGGTCTGATTTGCTTGGGGGAAATGACATGAAGTGCGATGTAAGCCTCCATGGACGATCGTACCCTCTCCCCCGGCCTCATTGCCACTGCCGGCGGCCTCCTGCTCACTTGCTGACTAGCTGCTGACTCAGCGATTCTTGCCACTCGCCCCGCATTCGGCAAGTGGCTGTTTTTATTTATGGGCCTGCTTGGATTCGAACCAAGGACCAAGGGATTATGAGTCCCCTGCACTAACCGCTGTGCTACAGGCCCGCCGATGGGTCGCCCATTGTAGCCGCGAGTAGGCATCAATACGGTGTCTGCGTTCGCGCCGCAGGCGCTAGCATGGGTGCTTTCGAGGAGTCATCGCATGGCCGATTCGCACGCGCCCCGCCCCGCTTACCTGCTGGTGCAGGGCATCGTCACCGATCCCGAGGGTTTCAAGGCGTACAACGCCGCGTTGCCGCCGATCTACGAGAAATTCGGCGGTCGCCATGTGAGCCTCACGCCCGCCGTGAAGGTCGAGGTCATCGAGGGCGCGGCCGAAGGGCGCAGCGTCGTGATCTCGAGGTTCCCGTCGAAGGAAGCCGCGCTCGCCTTCTGGCATTCGCCCGAGTACACCGCCGCGAAGGCCCTGCGCGCGGGCAAGGGGACGTTCTTCGTCACGGTGCTCGAGGGCCTCCCGGGAACCTGATCGCCTGCGGACTGGTGGGCACCGTATCGTTTGCGGTGCCCACCGGCCACGTGATCACCGCGACCAGCATCAGCGCCGCGGCAACGCCGAGCGCGTACCCGCCCGCGCGGCTCGCCGCAAACCAGAAAAGCAACATCGTGCCCAGCATCGGCATGAGCGCGAGCACCACGACGACCTGCCGCGAGATTCCGCGCGGATTCGCCGCCGCGTAAAGCAGCACGGCGGCCAGCAGGCCGAGCTGCGCGCAGTACGCGATCCACATCGCGCGGGCGGTAGCCCCGAGCGCCGTCGAGGCCGCGAGGTAGAGCGCCAGGAAGTACATGGCCACCCCGCCGATGACCAGGGCCGCACCGACCAGGCACCATTTGAATATCCGCTGCACGATCACCCCGCTTTCCTGCGCATGAAGCCTGCAATCGAGGTGGCCGCGCCCCACAGCACGAAGGCAAGCGCCAGCACCGCCGCGGCACTGACCGCCGTCACTTTGGCGTACTTCGCGATGAGCGCGAGTGAGGCGACCCCGGTGTGCATGGGCGGGTAGCGCCCGACCACCCAGGCGTTCGCGACGTTCTCGACCCAGTCGAAGGCGCAGCCGATGAACAGCCACGGCAGGTGTCGCTGCCAGGTGCCGGCCGCGTAGAGCTGCGGACGCGCGCGCCGCAGGCCCCAGGCGAGCAGCGCCGCCCAGAAGAGCGCGGACGCAAACGGAAAGAGGAAATCAGTGGATGAGAACGTGCTGTAGAGGCGCACCGCCTCGGGCGTGTAATGAGCCAGCTGGGCTGCCATGTCTTCGATGCCGAGGTCCGACTGGATGTCGAAGGCGTCGTAACCCGTAACCACCTTCAGCTTGGCGCTGAGATCCAACAGCCGGCGCATCATCCAGACGATGGCGACCGCGAGCAGCGCGGTCGCCCACCAGCGGCGCGAGAGTGCGTCGGCGAGCCTGGCCAGGGTAGTCATCGCCGTAGGATGCCCCAAGCGCGGCGAGGGCGCGACTCGTCGCACGCCGCAGGCGGCTCGTCGCGGTGAACGTTCGGCTGGTCGGGCTGGCGTGCATGATCGCGCCCATCTGTTTCAGGGGAACGACATGCGCACCACTCTTCTGTTGCTTGCATCGCTGGCCGCGGCTCCGCTTGCGGTCGCGGACGACGCCGCCACCGATTCCGTCTATGCCCGCGCCGTGGCCGACCCGGCGCGCTCCGCGAAGGACCACGAGCGCGACGCGCGCGAACGCCCTGCCGAGGTGATGGCGCTCGCGGGTTTCGCGCCGGGCATGAAGGTGGCCGACATTTTCGCGGGCGGCGGCTATTACTCCGAGCTGATCGGCGACGTGGTCGGCCCCGGCGGCAGCGTGTTGATGCTCAACAACACCGCCTACCAGCAGTTTGCGCGCGAAGAACTGAAGGAACGCCTCAAGGATGGGCGGCTCGCGAACGTCAAGCCGATGCTCGTCGAGAGCTGCGACCTGCGGCTCGGCAAGGAGGACCTCGATGGCGCGCTGATCGTCATGTCCTACCACGACCTCTACCACGTCGACGAGCAGGGCGGGTGGGCGCCGATCGACGCCGGCCACTTCCTCGACCAGATCCACGATGCGCTGAAGCCGGGCAGCGTGTTCCTGATCGTCGATCATGCCGCGAGCGTCGGCACCGGCAAGGACGCCGCGCAGGACCTGCACCGCATCGACGAAGCCTTCGCGAAGCGCGACATCGAGAGCCATGGCTTCAGGCTCGAGAAGACGTGGGACGGCCTGCGCAACGGCGCCGACGCACACACGAAGATGGTGTTCGACGCCTCGATCCGCGGCAAGACGGACCGTTTCGTGCACGTGTATCGGCGCATCTGAGCGCGGGCGGGCGCCGCCGCGTCAGCGGCGGCGCCTCACGCCACGCGTCGGCTCCGCCTCGAGCGGATTCTCCGGCCAGTAGTGACGCGGGTAGCGGCCGCGCAAGTCCTTGCGGACCTCGACATAACCGTTCTTCCAGAAGCTCTCGAGATCGCGCGTGACCTGCACCGGCCGACGGGCGGGTGACAGCAGCGTGAGCGTGACGGGCACCTTTCCCGCGCCGACACGCGGCGTCGTGGCCAGCCCGAACACTTCCTGCAGCCGCACGGCCACGGTCGGCGCGGCGGGGTCGGTGTAGTCCACGGGGAGCTGCGAACCCGTCGGCATCGTGAGCTGCGCCGGCGCGAGCCGGGCGAGTGCCTGGCGCTGCGCATGCGTGAGCTGCGCGCCAAGCATTTCGGCCATCGAGAGCCTTGTCAGCTGCGTGCGGCGCGTGATGCCGCCGAGCCACGGCCCGAGCCAGGATCCGAGGGCGGCCGCGAGCGCGCCATCGGCGAGGTCCGGCCATTCCGCGGCCGCCTCCGGATCGAGTGCGCGCACGAAGGCCACGCGGCATTGCAGGTCGCGCGCTCCTTCCGTCCACGGCAGCGCGCCGAGACCCATCGAGGCGACGCCTGCGAGCATGGCCGTTTCCGTCGCGCCCGCGGGCAGCTCGCGCAGCGGGCGCTCCTCGAGCACGAGCGCATGGAAGCGCCGGACGCGCCGCGCGACCACTGCCTCGGCACGCGGGTCCCACTCGACCTCATCGTGCGTTTCGATCTCACCGGCAAAGTACTGCTCGATTGCCGCGAGCGAGAGCGGGGCCGCGAGGCGAATGCGGGCCTCCCGCGCGCTGTCGTCGACCGCCGCGATGGCGATGAACGGGCCAGCCGCGGTGTCCGGGCGCGGAAACTGCGCACCGCGACCGTTCGACAGGGCATAGCGCCCTTCTCCCTCGCCGCGACGCCGGCCGATGCGGTCGGGGTAGGCGAGCGCGAGCAGTGCGCCGGGCTCTGCTTCCTGCGATTCGACGGCGTTGCGGGCGGAGGCAACTTGCGCCCGCAACTGCTGCGAGGTGCGACGCACGCGCTCGAGCACGCCACGGTCCGTGTCCTTCGCGGCACCGCGGCCACGCAGGACCTCGAGCCGCGTGCGCAGGTCGGCGTCGCGATCGACGCCACGCAACAGGTCCCGCTCCCCCAGGAGCGCGGCGATGTCGGCGGCCAACGCCGTGGCGCCGAGGGCGCGGGCACGCAGCAGCAGGTGCCCGAGGCGGGGATGCAGCGGCAGTTCGGCCATGGCGCGGCCATGCGGCGTGATGCGCTGTGCGCGATCGAGCCCACCGAGCCACTGCAGCAGATCGCGTGCGCTCGCGAGTTGCGCCGCGGGCGGTGGATCGAGCCAGGCGAGCTGGCTGGCGTCAGCCGCGCCCCATGCCGCGAGCTCGAGCGCGAGCGGCGCGAGGTCGGCTTCGACGATCTCGGCGGGCGTGAACGCGGCCAGGCTGCGCTGCGCCCCCTCGCCCCACAGGCGATAGCACACGCCGGGCTCCGTGCGCCCCGCTCGGCCCTGGCGCTGGTCGGCCGAGGCGCGCGAAATGCGGCGCGTCTCGAGGCGCCCCATGCCACTCACCGGGTCGAAGGTCGCGCGCCGCACGAGGCCGCTGTCGACGACCACGCGCACGCCGGGGATCGTGAGGCTCGTTTCCGCAATGTTGGTCGCGAGCACGATGCGACGCGCGCCGGCCGCCGCGGGTTCGAGCGCCGCTAGCTGCGCGTCGCCCGTGAGCTCGCCATAGAGTGCTCGCACGTCGATGCCGCGCGGCAGGTCCGAGGCTTCGAGGGTGGCCGCAACGCGGCGGATTTCGCCGGCACCCGGCAGGAAGACGAGCACGTCGCCCGCCTCCTCGCGCAGCGCGCGCAGCACCGCCACTGCGGCCAGCCGCTCGGGGGATTCCGCCTCGCCCGGCAGCACGGGGAGGCCACGACCGAGGTAGCGGGTTGCGACGGGAAACACGCGGCCCGCCGCGGTGACGAGAGGCACTCCGCCGAGCAACTCCGCGACCGCCTCGCCGTCGAGCGTCGCCGACATCACGAGGACGCGCAGGTCCGGCCGCAACGCCGCGCGTGATTCGAGCGTGAGCGCAAGACCCAGGTCCGCGTGCAGGCTGCGCTCGTGGAATTCGTCGAACAGCACCGCCGCGACGTCTTCGAGCGCCGGGTCGCGCTGAAGCTGCCGGGTGAGCACGCCCTCGGTGATCACTTCGATGCGCGTCGCGCGCGACACTTTCGTGTCGAGGCGCATTCGATAGCCGACACGTGCACCCACCGCTTCGCCGATGGTCGCCGCCATGCGGGTCGCCACGGCGCGCGCGGCGAGCCGCCGCGGCTCGAGCACCAGCAGCTTGCGCCCCGCCACCCAGGGCTCGTCGAGCAAGGCGAGCGGCACGACGGTGCTCTTGCCCGCGCCGGGCGGCGCCTGCAGCACCGCGGCGGAAGTTTCGCGCAGCGCCTGTTTCAGCGCCGGAAGCGCAGAAACGATCGGGAGGTCGGCGGACATCGGTGGAGCTTACGCGACGCCCGAGGGCAGCGGGCTTTGGGCCACGGGCGACGGGCCAGAGGCGCACGCCCGCTTGCGCTTCTGGCCCGTTGCCCTAAGCTCGTTGCCCGTCGCCCAATGGCCGTTGACCGTCGCCCTCGTTACCGTCCGCAGGAGTTTCCCATGCGCCTGGGTCGCAGCCGTCGCAGTACGAACGTCGAGGACTACCGCAACAGCCCGGGCGGCGGCCGCCCCGGCATGAAGTTCGGCCTTGGCACGATCGCGGTGCTCGTGATCGGCTACTTCCTCGGCATCAATCCCCTCACGATGCTCGGCGTCATGAACGGGATGCAGGGCCCGGCACCGACCGCGGAACCGGCACCGGGCGGCGCGCCCTCCGACACGAACTCGGATCTCGTGCGCGCCGTGCTCGGCGAGACCGAAGACACATGGGGTGCGATTTTCCAGGCGCGCGGCGAGCAGTACCCGCCGCCCACCCTGGCGCTGTTTCGCGGCGGCATCCAGTCGGCCTGCGGCTCCGCGAGCTCCGCATCCGGCCCGTTCTACTGCCCGGGCGACCAGAAGGTCTACATCGATCTCGCCTTCTACGACGAACTCGCCGGCCAGTTCGAGGCGCCGGGCGATTTCGCGCAGGCGTACGTGCTCGCGCACGAGGTCGGGCATCACGTGCAGAACGTGCTCGGCACGCTGGGCAAAGTGCAGGCGGCGCAGCAACAACAGGATGAGGAGGGGCGCAACCAGTTGCAGGTGCGCGTCGAGCTGCAGGCGGACTGCTATGCGGGCATCTGGGCGCACCACGCCGACAAGTCACGCGGCATCCTCGAGCCGGGCGACATCGAGGAGGGCCTGCGGGCGGCGTCGGCGGTGGGTGACGACACGATCCAGCGCCGCATGCAGGGCCACGTGGTGCCGGAATCGTTCACGCACGGCTCGGCCGAGCAGCGCATGCACTGGTTCACGCGCGGCTACGAGAGCGGCGAACTCCCGGCCTGCGACACCTTCTCAGCGCGCTGACCAGATCGTCAGCGCGAACAGCAGCCAGCCGGTCATCAGCGCGAGGCCGCCAAAGGGCGTCACGATGCCGATCGCGGCCGGCGCGCCGAAGGTGAGCGCGTAGATGCTGCCTGCGAAAAGGATCATCCCGGCCACGATCAGCCGCGCGGCGACGCGGGCACCCCGGCGCTCGCGGTTCACGACCGCGAGGCCGATCCCGAGCAGCCCGAGGGAGTGGTAGAACTGGTACTTCACGGCCGTCTCGAACACCGCGAGGCGGTCGGGGGCCAGCACTTTCTGCAGGCCGTGCGCACCGAATGCCCCGAGCGCGGTGGCGACCCCGATCGAGACGGCAGCGAGCGCGATCATCCAGCGGGCGTCTTTCGTCATGCGGCTCTCCCTGTTCAGGCGCGACGGAATCAGGCGCAACCTAGCGTATTGAGCGGGGTGCGCAGGTAGGCGATGCCGTTGGCGTCGGGCGCCGGCAGGACCCCCGCGCGGATATTCACCTGCAGCGCAGGAATGATCAGCGCCGGCATGGCGAGCGTGCGATCGCGGGTCGTGCGCAGCTCGACATAGGCCTCGCGGCCCGTGTCATGGCGCACGTGGATGTTCTCGCGGCATTGTGCGCCCACGCTCGTTTCGTGCCGGGGCGTTTGCGCGCCGGTCGGATAGTCGTGGCACATGTAGAGCCGCGTCGCCTCCGGCAGGGCGTAGAGCCTCTGGATCGAGTCGTAGAGCCGGCCCGCGTCGCCGCCCGGGAAATCGGTGCGCGCCGTGCCCGAGTCCGGCATGAACAGGGTGTCGCCGATGAAGGCGGCATCGCCCACGAGATAGGCGATGCTGTCACTCGTGTGGCCTGGCAGCGCGAGCACGCGCACTTCGAGTTCGCCGAGATAGAAGGTCTCGCCGTCGATGAAGAGGCGGTCGAACTGCGAGCCGTCCGTGGCGCAGGCGCCCTCGAGGCCGAAGATCGGCACGAAGACCTGTTGCACGGCCCGGATACCCTCGCCGATCGCGATGCGCCCGCCCGCCTGCGCCTTCAGGTACGCGGCGGCGGAAAGGTGATCGGCGTGGGCATGTGTTTCGAGTATCCACTCGAGTGTCTCGCCCCGCCCACGCAGCGCGGCGAGCACGGCATCGGCCGAGCGGGTCGCGGTGCGGCCCGACCGCGCATCGAAGTCGAGCACCGGGTCGATGATCGCGGCCCGACGCGATGCCGGATCGGAGACGAGGTAAGTGAAGGTGCCGGTCGCGCTGTCGTGGAACGGCGTGATGACGGGCGGCGTCATTTCGGCCGCGTGTGCTGGGTACGAAACGGCCGCGCCTTCGCCCGCGCGGAGCCCGGCCCCTGCCCCGGCGCGCGACGGCCTTCGCCGCAACCGCCTGCGCCCGCGGGCTGCCACGCCGGGACGAGCTGGTGCTTGCCGTTGCCGATGAGGTCCGCGCGGCCCATGCGCCGCAATGCCTCGCGCAGTACCGGCCAGTTGTTCGCATCGTGGTAGCGCAGGAAGGCCTTGTGCAGCCGCCGCACCTTCAGCCCCTTCGGGATGGCGACTTCCTCCGACCCGCGCGATACCCGGTGCAGCGGATTCTTGCCGCTGCGGTACATCGCGGTCGCGGTGGCCATGGGCGAGGGCAGGAACGCCTGCACCTGGTCGGCGCGAAAGCCGTTCTTCTTGAGCCACAGCGCGAGCTCGAGCATGTCCTCGTCGGTCGTGCCCGGATGCGCCGCGATGAAGTACGGGATCAGGTACTGCTCCTTGCCCGCTTCCTTCGAGAAACGCTCAAAGAGCGCCTTGAACCGGTCGTAGGTGCCGACGCCCGGCTTCATCATCTTCGACAGCGGCCCTTCGCTGATCGCCTCGGGTGCGATCTTGAGGTAGCCGCCGACGTGGTGCTGCACGAGCTCCTTGACGTACTCGGGCGATTCGCTCGCGAGGTCGTAGCGCACGCCCGACGCGATCAGCACCTTCTTGACGCCCGGCAATGCGCGCGCGCGCCGATAGAGGCCGATGAGCGCCGAATGGTCGGTGTTGAGGTTCGGGCAGATGCCGGGGAACACGCAGGAGGGGCGCCGGCAGGCGCTCTCGATCTCGCGGCTCTTGCACGCGAGGCGATACATGTTCGCGGTCGGCCCGCCGAGGTCGGAAATGACGCCGGTGAACCCGGGCACGCTGTCGCGCACCTGTTCGATCTCGCGGATCACGGAATTCTCGGACCGGTTCTGGATGACGCGACCCTCGTGCTCGGTGATCGAGCAGAACGTGCAGCCGCCGAAGCAGCCTCGCTGGATCGAGATCGAGAAGCGGATCATCTTGTAGGCGGGGATTTCGGCGTTGCCGTACGCCGGGTGTGGCTGGCGCTGGTAGGCCCGTTCGTACACCCAGTCCATTTCCTTCGTCGTGAGCGGGATCGGCGGTGGGTTGAGCCACACGTCGACGTCGCCATGGCGCTGCACGAGCGCACGCGCGTTGCCCGGATTGGACTCCGTGTGCAGGATCCGCGAGGCGTGCGCGTACACCACGGGGTCCGCGGCCACCTGCTCGAACGACGGCATGCGCACGACGCTGCGCGCCCGGTCCGTGCCGCGCACGCGCGGCGCGCGGGCGACGGGTGCGGCAGTGCCGGCGGCGGCTTCGTCGATGGACGCCGAATCGATCTCCAGCCACCCTTCAGGCGTGCCGCGGCGGACGAACGCCGTGCCGCGCAGGTCCGTGATGTCGTCGATCGATTCGCCGGCGCCGATGCGATGCGCCAGTTCGACGATCTGCCGCTCGGCGTTGCCGTAGACGAGCAGGTCCGCCTTCGCGTCGAGCAGGATCGAGCGCCGCACCTTCTCCGACCAATAGTCGAAGTGCGCGATCCGGCGCAGCGAGGCCTCGATGCCGCCGATCACCACGGGCACGTCGCGATACGCCTCGCGCACGCGCTGTGCGTAGACGATCACCGAACGATCGGGCCGCTTGCCGCCCTCGCCGCCCGGCGTGTAAGCGTCGTCGCTGCGCACGCGCCGATCGGAGGTGTAGCGGTTGACCATCGAATCCATGTTGCCGGCGGTCACGCCGAAGAACAGGTTCGGGCGGCCGAGGGCCTTGAACGGCTCCGCATCGTGCCAGTCGGGCTGCGCGATGATGCCGACGCGAAAACCCTGCGCTTCGAGCGTGCGCCCGACGATCGCCATGCCGAAGCTCGGGTGATCGACGTACGCATCGCCCGTGACGAGGATCACGTCGCAGGAATCCCAGCCGAGGGATTCCATCTCCGCCCGCGACATCGGCAGGAAAGGCGCCGTGCCGAAGCGCGACGCCCAGTACTTGCGGATGCCGGTGATGTCGCGTGCGGCTTCCATCGTCAGCGTGCCGCGGCGAGGCCGGGCACGAACTGCGCGCCCGTGCGCACGTCGATGCTGGAACCCGCGAAATCGTCGCCCACCGGTTCGTAGCGTCCGCCGAGGCACTTCGACAGGAAGCCTTCCGAGACGGCGTAGGCCGCGGTGCGGTTCTCGGGCCGCGCGAAGCCGTGGCCTTCGTCCGGGAAGAGCACATAGGTGACGGGCAGGTGCTTCGCCTGCATCGCCGCGACGATCTGGTCCGCCTCCGCCTGCTTGACGCGCGGGTCGTTCGCGCCCTGCATGATGAGCAGCGGCTTCGAGATCGCGCCGACCCGCGTCAGCGGCGAGCGCTCCGCGAGCAGTTTGCGGCCGGCCTCCGTGCGCGGGTCACCGACGCGCTGCGCGAGCTGCTCGAAGAACGCCTTCCAGTACGGCGGTATCGACTCGAGCAGGGTCGCGAGGTTCGAGGGGCCCACGATATCGACGCCGCAGGCAAAGGTGTCGGGCGTGAAGGTCAGGCCGACGAGCGTGGCGTAACCGCCGTAGGACCCGCCGTAGATCGCGACGCTGTCGGCCGTCGTGATCTGCTCGCGCACCGCGTAGTCGATGGCGTCGAGCAGGTCGTCGTGCATCTTCGCCGCCCACTCGAGGTTGCCGGCATTGATGAACTGCTTGCCGAACCCGGTCGAACCGCGGTAGTTCACCGAGAGCACCGCGTAGCCGCGGTTCGCGAGCCACTGGTGTTCGGCGTCGAAGCCGTACGCATCCCGTGCCCACGGCCCGCCGTGCACGTTGAGCACGAGGGGCAGCGGCCGGTCGGGGCGGCCGCCGCCGTTCGTGTCCGAACCCTTCGGCAGCGTGAGGTAGGAGACGAGGGTGAGGCCGTCGCGCGACTTGATCTCGAGCGGCCGCATCGGCGCGAGCGGCGCGCCGGCGAGCGCGGGGCGCTGGTCGAACAGCTTCGTGACGGCGCCCGTGTCGCGGTCGTACAGGTAGGTGGTGAGCACGGCCAGCAGATCGTCGACGACGACCACCCATTTGCGATCGTCGAGCGTGCGGCTCGTGACGTCGAACTGCGGGCCGAGCGCCTTCGTCAGCGCGTCGATGTCCTTCTGCACGGCCGGATCGATCGCGATCACCGAGTTCACGAGATAGTTGACCGAGTAGGCCTGGGGCTTGCGCGACCGCGGCTCGAGCCACACGCCCGCCACGTCGGCGCGATCGCTTGCGCCGAGCACCGTCTGCCCGCGGGTCTCGAGGTTCACCCGCACGAGCGCCGCGGTGTTGCGGCCGATCGAGGAGCTGACCAGCGCCGTGCGGCCATCGCCCTCGATCGCGATCGGGCTCGTCGTCTGCGTGTCTTCCGGGCCGTACTTCAGCAGGCTGTCCCAACCGCCCTTCCCATTGCGCACCAGCATCTCATCGCCGTCGGCGCCGGATTTCACCGCCAGCCGCGGCTGGAGCGCGGCGTCTTCGACGTAGCCCGCGAACTCCTGGTCGTTCTGCTCGACGAGCTTGCGCGCGCCGCTGGCGATGTCGATTTCGTACAGATCGTGCCATTCGGGCTTGCGGTCATTCAGGCCGACCAGCACCACGCCGGGCCGCTGCGGGCTCATGCCCACGACCTGCGCCTGCACGCCCGCGATCGGGGTGAGGTCGATGTCCCGGCTGCTCGCCACCTCGACGCTGTGCACGCGCCAGTTCTCGTCGCCGCCCTGGTCCTGCAGGTACAGCACGTGCTTGCCGTCGTACGCCCAGAAATGCTGGCGGATGCCGCGCTTGGCATCGCGCGTGACTGGCTGCGCCGCATCGAGCTTGCCCAAGGGCGCGACCCACACGTTCAGCACCCCGTCGCGCGGCGCGATGTAGGAGATGAACTTGCCATCGGGCGACAGCCGCGCCTGCGTGCGCGTCGGATTGCCGAACAGCGCATCGCGCGGTATCAGCGCGCCCGGCTCGGCCGCCACGGCGGAAATGGCCAATATCGTCATCGACAGGGCTCCTGCGACCCGGGGAAAGCGAACCGTCATGGGGATCCTTCGGTGGGTTGCGTGCGAGAGGGCGGCCAATTATAGCCGGTGGGGAGCCGGGGATAGCCGCGGCGTGTAGACTTCGGGGTTTGCGTCCGCGGCCCGCCGCGCCACCCCTTCCAGCATGGCAAAGCAACCGAACGGCGCGATTGCCGTTCGCGGTGCGCGCCAGAACAACCTGAAGAACCTCGACCTCGAGATCCCGCTCGGGGAACTCATCGTCGTGACCGGCGTGTCCGGCTCGGGCAAGTCGTCGCTCGTCTTCGACACGCTCTACGCCGAAGGCCAGCGGCGCTACGTCGAGACCTTCTCGCCCTATGCGCGCCAGTTCCTCGACCGGATGGACAAGCCGCAGGTCGACCGCGTCGAGGGCATCCCGCCCGCGATTGCGATCGACCAGACGAACCCGGTGCGCAGCTCGCGCTCGACCGTCGGCACGATGACCGAGCTGAACGACCACCTGAAGCTGCTGTTCGCACGCGCCGCCACGCCCTACTGCGAGCGCTGTGCCGAACCGGTGCGTCGCGACACACCCGACACGATCCATGCCGATCTCGTGCGGCGCGCCGCCGCCGCGGGCGACCCGCGGCTCGAGCTCGTCTTTGCCGTTCCCATTCCGAAGAATTTCAAGGAAGCCGAGGTGCGGGAGCTGCTCGCGCGCCAGGGCTACACGCGCATTCTCGATCGCGCGGGCCCGAAGGCGCCGCTCGAGGTGGTGCAGGACCGCTTTCGCATCGCGCAGGTCGAACGGGCGCGCGTGATCGACAGCCTCGAGGCGGCGCTGCGCCATGGCACGGGCCGCGTCACGGTGCGCACACCCGAAGGCACGGCGCCCGCGTGGCACTATTCGCGCGAGCTTGCCTGCGCGCACTGCGACATCCCGTATCGCGAGCCGACGCCGAGCGCCTTCTCGTTCAATTCGCCGATCGGCGCGTGCGAGACCTGCCGCGGTTTCGGCCGGGTGATCGGCGTCGACTACGGCCTCGTCATCCCCGACGAAACGAAGACGCTGCGCGGCGGGGCGATCAAGCCGTTCCAGACCGAGTCGAATCGCGAATGCCAGCAGGACCTCGAGAAATACGCGCAGCAGCGCGGCATCCCGCTCGACACCCCCTGGCACAGCCTCACGGCCGCGCAGCGCCAGTGGGTGATCGAGGGCGAAGGCTCCTGGCGCAAGAAAGTCTGGTACGGCACGAAGCGCTTTTTCGCCTGGCTCGAGAGCCGCGCCTACCGCATGCACGTGCGGGTGCTGCTCTCGAAGTACCGCGCCTACACGCCCTGCGAAGCCTGCGGCGGTGCACGCCTGAAAATGCCGTCGCTCCTGCCGCGCCTCGGCAGCCATGCGCTGGCCTGCGAGACGCTGGGCGAGCGGGCGCGCTTCGCACCGGTCGGCGTTGCGTGGAGCGCGGAACGACTCGCGGCCCTGCCGGGCCTGTGCCTCCATGACCTGATGCTGCTGCCGCTCGAGCGCGCCCGGCGCTTCCTCGACGAACTGCGGCTGCCCGAGCCGATCGACGTCGCCACCGACCAGTTGCTCGGCGAAATCCGTGCGCGCCTGCGCTACCTCGTCGACGTCGGGCTCGGCTACCTCACGCTCGACCGGCAATCGCGCACGCTGTCGGGCGGCGAGGTCCAGCGCATCAACCTCACGACCGCGCTCGGCACCTCGCTCGTCAACACCCTCTTCGTGCTCGACGAACCTTCGATCGGCCTGCACCCGCGCGACATGGGCCGCGTGATCGAAGTGATGCACCGCCTGCGCGACGCGGGCAACTCGCTGGTCGTCGTCGAGCACGACCCCCAGATCATGCTGGAGGCCGACCGCCTGCTCGACCTCGGCCCCGGCGCCGGCGAGCGCGGCGGCGAGATCGTCTACTACGGCGTCCCCGACGCCATCCGTGCGGCGCCGCAGTCGCTCACCGGCGCCTACCTCTCGGGCGCGCGCGTGGTCGCCGAGCCGCAGCGCGAGGTGGCCGGACCGGCGATCGACGCGGCGGCCGGCATCGCGCATGCCGTCCGGGCAAGCAGCACGCTCGTGCTGCGCGGTGCGCGCGAACACAACCTGCAGGGCATCGACCTCACCATTCCGCTGCGGCGCTTCGTGTGCATCACGGGGGTCTCGGGCTCGGGCAAGTCGACACTCGTGGAGAACGTGCTGTACCCGGCGCTGGCCAAGGCCTTCGGCAAGTCCACCGATGCACCGGGCCTGTACGAGAGCCTCGACGGCGCCGGCAATCTCGACGACGTCGTGCTCGTCGACCAGAGCCGCATCGGGCGCACCACCCGCTCGACGCCGGCCAGCTACGTCGGGGCGCTCGACGTCATCCGCGAGCTGTTTGCCGCCGCGCCCGAATCGCTCGTGCGCCGCTACACGCCCGGCACCTTCAGCTTCAACTCGGGCACGGGCCGCTGCCCGACCTGCGGCGGCAACGGCTTCGAGCACATCGAGATGCAGTTCCTGTCGGACGTGTACCTGCGCTGCGCGAGCTGCGACGGCCGGCGCTTTCGCGACGAGGTGCTCGAGGTGCGCCTCGAGGGCGCGGGCGCGCGCCACGCGAACATCGCGGACGTGCTCGACATGACGGTGACCGAGGCGCTCGAGTTCTTCTCGAATGCAGCCACCGTGCGCGCCCTCGTCAAGCCGCTGCAGGAAGTCGGCCTCGAATACGTGAAGCTCGGCCAGCCGGTGCCGACCCTGTCGGGTGGCGAGGCGCAGCGCCTGAAGCTCGCCGGCCACCTCGCCGAACTCGTCGCCCCGCCCCCGAAGCGCGCGGCGGACGTGCAGACGCGCGGCAAGCTGTTCCTGTTCGACGAGCCGACCACCGGCCTGCACTTCGACGATGTCGCGAAGCTGCTGCGCGCGCTACGGGGCTTGCTGGCCGCCGGACATTCGCTGCTCGTGATCGAGCACAACCTCGACGTGATCCGCGCAGCCGACTGGATCGTCGACCTCGGCCCCGACGGCGGCGATCGAGGGGGCACCATCGTGTGCGCGGGCACCCCGCGCCAGGTGCGGGAGCACCCCGCCTCGCACACCGGCCGCGCGCTGCGCGAATACGAGGCGACGATCGGCCGGCCGGCGCGGGCCGCGGGTGTCGCCGACGGCCCGGCCCGCGAGCCGCGCGACAACGCGATCGTCGTGCACAATGCGCGCGAGCACAACCTGAAGAACGTGCACGCGCGCATTCCGCGCGACGCGTTCACGGTGATCACCGGCGTCTCGGGCTCGGGCAAGTCGACGCTCGCGTTCGACATCCTCTTCAACGAAGGCCAGCGGCGCTACCTCGAATCGCTCAATGCCTACGCGCGCCAGTTCGTGCAGCCGGCCGCGCGCCCCGACGTGGATGCGATCTACGGCATTCCGCCCACGGTCGC
Organism: Steroidobacteraceae bacterium; assembly: GCA_050185195.1. Classification (GTDB taxonomy): domain Bacteria; phylum Pseudomonadota; class Gammaproteobacteria; order Steroidobacterales; family Steroidobacteraceae; genus CADEFQ01. The sequence goes on from JBFWZQ010000016.1 coordinate 27,197, forward strand.
GATCGAGCAGCGCACCAGCCGCGGCGGCCGCAAGAGCACGGTGGCCACCCTCACGGAGATCTACCACTTCCTGCGCCTCGCATGGGTGAAGCTCGGCACGCAGTATTGCCCCGATTGCGACATCGCGATCGAACCGCAGGGCCTGGACGCAGTCGCGGCGGGCATCGCGCGCCGCCATCGCGGCCACCGCGTGCGGCTGCTGGCGCCGCTCGTCGTCGCGCGCAAGGGCTACTACACCGACCTTGCCAAGTGGGCCGCGAAAAAGGGCCATCGGGAGTTGCGCGTGGACGGTGTCGACACGCCCACCGCACGCTGGCCGCGGCTGTCACGCTTTCGCGAACACACGATCGAACTGCCGCTCGGCGAGGTGCTCGTCAAGCCGGCCCACGAGGGGGCGCTGCGCGAGGTGCTGGCGCGCGCCTTCGAGTACGGCAACGGCATCGCGCACCTGCAGGACCTCGACGCCGCGAAACCCGACAAGGTGGGCGTGTTCTCGACGCGTCGCGCCTGCCCCGGCTGCGGCACGAGCTTCGCCGAGCTCGATCCGCGCCTGTTCTCGTTCAATTCGCCGCACGGCTGGTGCCCGCACTGCCAGGGCACCGGACTCGAGCCGGGTGACGAAGACAACGACTCGACGGACGATGGCGGCCGGCAGGCCTGCGGCGAATGCCACGGGGAGCGCCTGAACCGGGTGGCGCGCCACGTGCGCTTTCGCGATCAATCGATCGCTGCCCTCACGGCGCGGCCCGTCGACGCCGCGGCACGCTTTTTCGGCGGCCTGCGCCTCAAGGGGCGCGACGCCGCGATCGCGCGCGACCTGCTCGCCGAGATCCGCGACCGCCTCGCGTTCCTCGAGCGCGTGGGGCTCGGCTACCTCGCCCTCGATCGCGCCGCGCCGACGCTTTCGGGCGGCGAGGCGCAGCGCATTCGCCTCGCGGCGCAGCTCGGCTCGAACCTGCAGGGCGTGTGCTACGTGCTCGACGAGCCGACGATCGGCCTGCACCCGCGTGACAACGGCGTGCTGCTGGCGGCGCTCGACGAGCTGGTCGCACATCGCAACACGCTGGTCGTCGTCGAACACGACGAGGAGACGATCCTGCGCGCCGATCACGTGATCGACCTCGGCCCCGGTGCCGGCACGCGCGGCGGCCGCATCGTGGCCGAGGGGCGCGCGAAGGATCTCGCGCGCTCCGCGGAATCCGTCACCGGCCGCTACCTGGCCGCGCCGCTGCGCCACCCGGCGCGCCCGCGTCGCGCCACGAACGCACGCTCGGCGGCGCTCGTGGTCGAAGACGCGCGGCTGCACAACCTCACGGGCCTCACGGTACGGATGCCGCTTGCGCGCCTCATCGCGGTGACGGGCGTCTCGGGATCCGGCAAGTCGACGCTCGCCCGCGACGTGCTGCACGCGAACCTGCACCGCCTCGTCGCGGCGCAGGGCGTGCGTGGCCGCAAGACCGTCTCGCTCGAGGGCTGCGCGGCCATACGGGGCAGCGACGCCATCGCACGCGTGCTCGAGGTCGACCAGACGCCGATCGGCAAGACCCCACGCTCGTGCCCCGCCACCTACGTGGGATTCTGGGACGACATCCGGCGCATCTACGCGGCCGCGCCGGAAGCGAAGCTGCGCGGTTACACGGCGAGCCGCTTCTCCTTCAACACCACCGGGGGTCGCTGCGAGGCCTGCGAAGGCCAGGGCGTGCAGACGATCGAGATGAGCTTCCTGCCCGACGTGAAGGTGCCCTGCGACGTCTGCCGCGGCCGGCGCTTCAACCCCGAGACGCTCTCGGTCACGTGGCGCGACCGGAGCATCGGCGACGTGCTGGCGATGAGCATCGATGACGCCGTCGGCTTCTTCCGCGCGCACGCGAAGGTTCACCACGCCCTCGCGCTGCTGCAGGACGTCGGGCTCGGCTACCTGACGCTCGGCCAGCAGAGTCCGACGCTCTCGGGCGGCGAAGCCCAGCGCATCAAGCTCGTCACCGAACTGGCCAAGGCGCAGCCCGATGCGTCGGCACGCCTGCGCGCAAGGCCGGTGCACACGCTCTACGTGCTGGACGAACCCACCGTCGGCCTGCACATGGCGGACGTCGAGAAGCTGGTCACCGCCCTGCACCGGCTCGTCGAAGCGGGCAACACCGTGGTCGTGGTCGAGCACAACCTCGACGTGATGGCGGAGGCGGACTGGATCATCGACCTCGGCCCCGAGGCCGGGGCTGCGGGAGGCCGCATCGTCGCGCAGGGCACGCCCGCCACGATTGCCGCCGCGCGCGCGCGCTCACACACCGGCGCGGCGCTCGCGCCGTTCCTTGCCTCGCGGACGAGCTAGCCCCGCCACTGGCGGCTGCGCACGTTCTGCAGCTGCCACGGCAGGTCGACGTCGAGGCGCTCCTCGAACAACTCGCCGCGACCCTGCAGGGGCGTCCAGGCCGTGAACTCGCCGACGAGCCGGCCGAGATACGGCGTGGCCGTGGCGAGGCAGTCCTCGAAGTCGATGTCGTCCGCCTCGACGAGGCCGCGCCGCGGATTGCGCATCGCCCACACCGTCGCCGCGAGCGCGCCCGCCGCGACCTGCAGCGTCGTCGCATTGGCGAACGGCACGTGGCGGCGCGCCTCCTCGATCGTCAGTTGCGAGCCGAACCAGTAGGCGTTGCGGCTGTGCCCGGCGAGCAACACCCCGAGTTCATCCATCCCCGTGACGATGTCGGTGCCGAGCCGCCGCTTGCGCTCCTGCGGCTGCCAGCCGCGGCCCTCGAGCTCGAGCACCGAGAGCATCGCGTCATCGCAGGGGTGGTAGACGAACATCACGCTCGGGCGATAGGTGAATTTGCCGCCCGTGCGCAGCGAGAGGAAGTCGCCGATCGAGAAGACCTCGTCGTGCGACATCATCAGGCCCTGGAAGCCGCCGACCGACGGCGTCCAGCTGCGCGCGAACGTCGCGGCGCCCGGGCGGTCGAGGAACAGGGTGCCCGAGTCGCGCCGATGGTACAGCGCGCCCCTGGGTCGGTGGCGCTCGGCGGTGCCGTATGAAATCTCCGACGGCTGCACCGACTCGTCGAGGATGCCGTCGATCGACCAGGTGTTGACGAATTCGCCGGGCCGCTTCGGCCGATCGCTCGCCTGCGTATCGCGTTCGGAAATCTGGATCGTCGTCACGCCGAGGTCGCGGGCGAGCGTCGCCCACTCCTCGCGCGTCGCAGGCACGCCTGCATCCGAGCGCAGCGCCGTGCGCAGGTCGAGCAGCGCCCGCTTGACGAAATGCGATACGAGGCCCGGGTTCGCGCCATGGTCGACGACCGCCGTCGGCGAATCAGCGCCGAGTTCGCGCGCCAGCGCGAGCGCCCGGAAGCGCGCCATGAAGTTCGTGCGCTGGCGCAGCTCGACCATCGGGTTGTCGAACACCCCGGGCCAGGGCTCGATCGAGGTGTCGACATAGATCGCCCCGCGCTCGGCGGCAAAGCGGATCAACTCGAGGCTCGAGACATCGACGGAGAGATTCAGCAGCAGGTCGCCCGCGCGCACGTGCTGCGCGAGCAGCCGGCGGAAACTGCGCGGCTTCAGGTGCGCATAGAAAAACGGCGCGCCGTTCTCGTATGCGACGCCGCGGCCCACTTCGTCGGCCGCGAGCACGATGATCGAATCGGGGCCGAGGGCGATGTGCCGGCGCAGGAGCGGCAGGATGGCCTGGCCGATGCTGCCGCAGCCGACCATGACGATGCGGCCCGCGAATTCCACGAGTTGCCGCGCGAGCGCAGGGGACTGCGCGCCTTGCACCGAATTGGCCATGTCACGATGGTAACGGTCGCGCGCAACAATCGCGACCTTGCTACAGTGCCGCCATGGCCCACAGCCTCGTGTGCTGGAAATGCGGTGCGTCGCTCGCGGCACTCTCGCTGCCGTTGCTGCGGCTCGACGAATGCCCCGCCTGTCGCGCCCAGCTGCACGTGTGCCGGCTCTGCGTCGAGTACGACGTGCGCGTCGCGAAACATTGCCGTGAGCCGACCGCGGAGGAGGTGCGCGACAAGATCCACGCGAACTTCTGCGATCACTTCAAGCCGCGCGAAGGCGCGTACGTGCCGGGCAATGCCGCGGAAGCGGAGCGGTCGAGGTCGGCGCTGGAAGACCTTTTCCGCAAGGGTTGAGGGCGCGGCGCGGGCTGCGCGCGACGGGCGACGAACCGGCTGCGGGCAAGAGGCGCGGTGTCATCCGCGGACGAGCGTGAGAGCGCCGAGGGGCGGCGGGAAGAGCGAGGCGACCGCGGCGACCCCGATTCTGTCGACATCATGCGCCGAGCGCCGCCGCCGCGAGGGGACACCGCCGCAGGCGGTGCGCTCGACCCGCGCCGCGCGATCAGCCCTTGCCCACCCGATCCGACAGCCGATCCAGCAGCTTCGCGAACGTCGAGGTTCGCTTGTCCACTTTTACCGACAGGTGGCGGACGCCGGTGTCGTTGAGCACTTCGCCGCGCCCCTTGTCGATTTCGAGATCGCCCGCGCCCAGTATCTCGAGCGTCTGCTCGAGCGACTCCTCGAGTGAACGCGCCTTCTTGCGCAATGCGGGCTTTGCCCGGCCGCCCGCGGCCGGGTGATTGCCGGATTTCGCGGCTACTGCAAGCTTCGCGCGCACCGCGTCGGCGGACGGCGCGGGCTTCGCCGGCGGTTGGTCGGCATCGAACAGCTTGAATTCCTCGACTGCCTTGCCGGTGCCACGCTTGCGCGCGGCGGCGGGCTGCACCCGCGCGCCCGCAACGGCGGTGTCCTTTTCGGCTGTCGTCACGGGAACCACCGCCACGGCCGCGAAGTCCGATCGCACGTAGTACGCAACCTGCTTCGCGGAAAGCGCGTCGCTGAAGAAGCCGAGCCGCAGCCCGTACCACTTGCGGCCGTCGCGGCTCGATTCGACGGTATAGAGCGTGTACGCGCCGAAGATCGCGAGCGGCGGCACCGCCGACACGTCGATGGGGGTCACCGACCAGGCGAGCTGCACGGCGAACTGCGCGGGCGCGTTGCGCTGCACGTCCTCCTTCAGGGCCCGCATGGTGCGCGTGTCCTCGGGCCGCAGCATTTCGATGGCCGTGGCCGCGCGCTCGTCAGGCGTCGCGGGCCGCTTCGAGGCCGCGCCTTCGGCACGACGCTCTTCGAGGACACGCAACACCTGTGTATCGGTGAGCGGCGCCGGTTTGGCCGCCGGCGGCGCAGCCGCGACGGGCGCGGCCACGGCAGCTGCGGCCGGCGGCCTGGGCGCGGGCATCATCGGCGCGGGCGTCAACGCCCGCACCGTGGGAATGTGTTCGGGCAGCACGGGCGGCGGCGGGACATAGAGTGTGTGGGCCGGCGGGCTCGCCGCGACGCCAGGTTCGCCCGCTTCGGCATCCTCGCCATCCGATGCGTCGAGTTGCGCCAGCACTTCGTGCACGTTCGACAGGGCCGCGACGGTGGCCGGCGTGCCAGTGCGCGCAGCCGCTGCGACGACAGGGGGCACGGCAGGCGCGGCGAATGCGATGGGCGCCGCAACGGTCGCGGGTGCGGTGGGCGGCGTGTGTGTCGCGGGCAACGCGGACGGCGGGCCCGGGACTGGCGCCTCGTCGGGTGCGAGGATGGCTGCGACCTGCGCGGGTTGCGCAGCGCGCTGCGCGTCGGCACGCGCGGCGGCACGGAGCTTCTTGCCGGGGGCTTCGCCCACCCACGCCGCCGGGTAGATCTCGCGCACGATGGCCAGCCATTCCTCGGCTTCCTCCGGGCTCGCGAAGTAACCCATGTGCAGCCGGAAGCGCTCGCGGCCGTCCTCGCGACGGCGGCTGATGAAAAAGGAGAAGCGCTTGAGCGCACCCTCTTTCGGCTGCTCGAGCGCCATCGGCGTCGTGGACGCACACAGGTTGATCACGAACTGCTCGGGCACTACGCCCGGGCCAGTCGCGGCTTCAGCCGATCCTTGCATTCAATCATTCCCCGGAACCGTGCCAGTGGGACGCCTCGCCTGGGGAAGCGCTCGAAGCGGATGGGTCACCGCCTCGAGGCAACCCCGCTTTCTCGGGGTCCGTGCCCGAGACCGGTGGCTTTGCGTCCCCGCCTCGCGACGGGTTTGCCCTGATCACACATAAAGTCTGGAAGTGTCGCCGGGCACCGTCAAGCGATGTCGGCGTTCGCGTGCACAATCCGTGCGGTCGTTAACAGACTGCGCGGCTTTCCTGTCGCGGCGCGACATAACGCGCCGACGTCGTCACCACGGTACCTCGCCACCTTGGTAGTCCCAGAAGCGGCCGGTTTCCGCCGGCGTGAGCCGATCGATGATGCCGATCACCTTCGCGACTGCGTCGGCGGGCTTCTGCAGCGGCATGCGCACGCCCTTCATCATGTCGGTATCGACCGGTCCCGGATTGATGAGTGCCACGGTCACGCCGCGCGCCCGCACGTCGAACGCGAGATTGCGCATCAGCATGTTCACGGCGGCCTTGCTCGATCGGTACCAGTAGGCGCGCGGCGAGTCGACCAGCGCGATCGAGGCCTCGCTCGACGAGAGCGTCACGATCTTCCCATGGGCGCTGGCGGCGACATGCGGCATGAACGCCTCCGCGATGCGCATCGGGCCGATGGCATCCGTCTCGAACACGCGGCGAAAGGCGTCGTAGTCGAGGCTGCCGAGCGCCTGCCCGCGCGGGCCCGCGATCCCGGCATTGTTGACGAGGACATCGATGGGCCTGCCCTTGTACTTTGCCGCGAGCGCCGCGATCGCCGCGCCGTCCGTGACATCGAGCGGCTCGATCGCGACCGCGGGGTGCGTCGCGGCGATCTCGTGTAGCGCCGCGGCCTGCGCCGGCTGGCGCGCGGTCGCGATGACGTTCCAGCCGCGCGCGGCGTACTGGCGCGTGAGTTCGAGGCCGATGCCGCGATTGGCGCCGGTAACGAGCACCGTGGGCACTTCGGCGTAGGCGGCAGTCATCATGGTCACCAGCGCGGCGGCAAACAGGGTTCGGGCAACGTTCATGGCGCCGAACCTACCACAGTCTCAGCGAAACCGGCCGGCGCCTGCATAGTGGGCCGCGTACCAGGGATCCGCGAGGGACGCGAACGATACGACGCGCCCGGTCGACGGCGCGTGCACGATGCGCCCCTCGCCGGCGTACACGCCGACGTGATCGATCCCGTCGCGCCCCGTGGCGAAGAACACGAGGTCACCGGGCAGCAAGGCATCGCGCGATACCGCGGTCGCGGAGTGCTGCTGGGCCGCGGCCGTGCGCGGGATCGTGATGCCAGCGGACCGATAGGCGAACTGGGTGAGGCCGCTGCAATCGAAGCCCTGCGGCGTCGAACCGCCAAAACGATAGGGCACGCCGATGACGGACTCGGCCGCCAGTACGACGGCGACCCCCGGCCCACCGGCCACGGACGAACCGTCGGCCACGGGTGGGCCGTCGGCCACGGGCGGCGTACTCGCGCAAGCCCCGAGCAGCAGCGCGGCCAGGGCCGGTCCGAGGGCCCGGCAGGTCCGCATGGTTACCCCACGAGGCGCTCGCTCGACGGCAGGGACGTCACGGCGCGCCCCGCGAGCAGTTCACCCACGCCGGTGGCCGGCAGCGGGCGGGCCAGGTAGTAGCCCTGCGCGATATCGCAGCCGCGCTCGCGCAGGAAATCGAGTTGCTCGATCGTTTCCACGCCCTCCGCCACCACGGTCTTGCCGAGCGCATGGGCCACCGCGATGACCGTCGCGCCGAGCGCCGCCGCCATCGGGTCCTGCGGATCCTCGATCAGCGATCGATCCACCTTGACGACGCGGATCGGGTACTGGCGCAAGTGGGCGAGCGAGGTTTCGCCCGCGCCGAAATCGTCGAGCGCGAGGCGAACGCCGTCGCCCGCGAGCGTTCCCAGCACCGCACCCACGTCCGGGTCGGCGAGTACCGCCTCGGTGAACTCGAGTTCGATCTCGTCGGGACGCAGCGCAAAACGGCGCAGCACGCGGCGCAGGTCTTCGGCGAAGTTCGCCGCCCGCAACTGTTGCGCCGACACGTTCACGGCGATGCGCGGCGGTGCGAGCCCCTGGTCGCGCCACTGCGCGATCTGTGCGCAGGCCGCTTCCAGCACCCACGCACCTATATCGACGATCAGCCCCGTCTCCTCCGCCGCGGGCACGAATTCGGCCGGATACCTGAGCCCGTTGCGCGGCGTCTGCCAGCGCAACAGCGCCTCGAGGCCAACCAGCCGCCCGTCCGCCACGCTGAACTGGGGCTGGTAGAAGAGCGAGAACTCACGGTGTCGCAGCGCGTGATAGAGGCCACTGCCGCTCGCCGATACCTGGCGCGCGCTCACGGCCCCATCGTAGAAGACGGCGCGGCCGCGCCCGGTGTCCTTCGCGCGATACATCGCCGCATCGGCATGGCGCATCAGTTCGTCGCTATGCGCGGCATCGTCCGGGAAGAGCGTGATGCCGATGCTCGCGCGCACGAAATGATCGCGGCCCGCGACATTCACGGGCGCCTCGAGCGCCACGATGATGCGCTCGGCCACGGTGCGCACCGCGTCCGGGTCGGTGACCTGGCGCAGCACGATGGTGAACTCGTCGCCGCCGAGGCGCGCGACGGTGTCGCCTTCCTTCACGCAGGCACGCAGGCGCTGCGCGACGATGGTGAGCAGCTGGTCCCCGGCTGCGTGGCCGAAGGTGTCGTTGACGCGCTTGAAGTGGTCGAGGTCGACGTAGAGGAGGGCGCCCCGGGTGCCGCCGGCCGTCGCACTCGCGAGCTCCTGGGCGAGCCGGTCGCGGAACAGCAGCCGGTTCGGCAGGCCGGTCAGCGCGTCGAAATGAGCCTGGCGATAGAGCCGCTCGTCGCGCGCGCTGTTCGACAGTGCGACCGACAACCTCGCGGCGAACTCGGCGCCGTAGCGCGCGAGCGCGGGGTCGGCGCTCGGCGCCTCGCGATAACCGAGCGACAGGACGGCGGCCAGTCGCTCGCCCGATACCACCGGCCACACCCAGAAGAACCCGGCGCCGAGTTCCGCCAGCGGCCGCAGCAGGCTGTGGCGGCCGGGTTCGCAGCGCGCGACGGTCACGCCGTCTTTCGCCTCGGCGAGGGTCGCGAGCAGGCCGGGATCGAGTTCGACGCGAACCACCGGCAGGTCGGCCATCTGCGGCGCGGTGAAGTAAACGCGACCGTACGACGCGGAGTCCGCGTCGATCAGCGTGATCGCGACTCCGTCGCAATGCGTGACCGCCTGCACCCGGGTCAGGATCGAGTCGAACATCTGCTCGAGTTCGGCGGAACCGAGCAGCAGCCGGTCGATTTCACCGAGCGTCTCGAGCGCGGCGAGGCGTTCGGTGAGCCGGTCGGCGGCCATGTTGTAGGCGTCGATCGCATCGCCCAGCTCGTCGGCGTCCGCGCTGCGCACACGAGGCGCGGCAATCGCTCGCTCCCCGGCGAGGACGGCACCGAATCGCGCCACGAGCGGCACGTAACGACGGGCCAGCAGGAACAGGCCGAGCGCGACCCCGGCGAGCGCGAGCGCCGCCAGCACCGCGAGTTCCGCGGCGACCGGCCGGGCGGCATCGGCCCAGCCCGGTCGCGGCTTGAACACCACGACCGACCAGCTGTCGCCGGCCGGCGCGCCAAGGCGGGCGAGGCCACCCTGCCATTCGACCCCTGCGGCCTGCCAGGCGAGCGGCAGCGCGCCCTGCGTCGTGTCGAGGGTGCCGCCGTAGCGCGCGAGCATGTCCACGACTTCTTCGGGCAGCGGCGCGGTACTGAACAACAATCGCCCGCTGGCATCGAGCAGCGCGATGCGCCGCGAGTCCTCCCGCACGGCGTTCTCCGGCAGCCTGGCGGCGCTTTCGGCCGCAAAACCCACCGCATCCACGCCAATGCCGTTGGCGCGCGGCGTTGCCAGGCGTGACGCGTACCCGGCCGCAAAAGCCTGGGCGTCGAGGGTCAGCGCCTGCGCCGCGTCCGCCTCCACCGCGCGCACGGACTGTTGCACAAGCATGACGGCGGCGAACAACACAGGCACGAGCACGGCGAGCGCGAGCGTGGCTGCGATCCGTCGCCCCATGCGGGTGCCGAAGCTCGCGCGAAGTGAGTCCATGGCGGCGAATTTAACGAAAGACGGCGCCGGGGCGGCGTGGCGCCTGTCACGAATCGGAGAGTTGTGAAATGCATCACGCTATGCTTGGCGTCGTGCCGTACGACGCCTTCCAACGCGATCACTCGCGACGCCGCGCAGCCTGGCTGCTCGCGCTGACGCTGGTGCTCATCTTCTATGCGTCGTTCTTCCCGTTTCGCTTCGATCCGGCGCGCCTCGCCTTCGCGTGGCACGGAGGGCTTGCGGACCTGCTGCCGTGGGGCTACTCGGCGCGCGCCGACCGTGCGGGCAACCTGCTTTCCTACCTGCCGGTCGGCGCCCTGCTCGCCTACCTCGCACCGCCCCGCTGGCGCGCGCCGGCAGCCTTCATCGGCGCCATCGCACTCGCCGCGGCGCTGTCATTCACGGTCGAGCTGTTGCAGCACATGACCCGCTCCCGCGTACCGAACCTCGTCGATGTCGCGATGAACACGTCAGGGGGCGCGATAGGTGCGCTGGCCGGCACGCTGCTGCGCACCCGGCGCTGGCCGCTCGGATCGATCGCGTTGCGCCACGCGCGCCCCGAACCGATCGCGCTCGTGCTCGTTGCCCTGTGGTTCGCGATGCACGCGGTGCCCTTCATGCCGCGCCTCAACCAGGGGCACGCCTGGTCAGGCATGCAGCCGCTGCGCAATCTCGACCACGACGGCATTGCGATCTTCGCGTATTTCGCCGGCTATCTCGTGATCGCCTCTGCCATCCGCCGCCTGGTCGTGCCCGCCAGCTTCGCGCGCAACTTCCTCGGCGTCGCAGCCCTGTCGCTCGCGATGCGGGTGGCATTCGTCGGCCAGTGGCTCACGCTCGACGAATGCGTCGGCCTCGCGCTCGCCATGCCGGCCGCCGCGTGGCTGCGTGGCATCACGCGCGCACGCGCATTTCGCATCACCTTTGCGATCGTGGCCTTCGCCTTCGCGCTCGAACTGGCTTTTCCACCCTTGCAGCCCTGGTCGGAGGCCGTGGTCTTCCTCGCGCGGGCCTTCATGATCGTCGGCGCGCTATGGCTCGCCACCGCGGCCGGCGTCTCCCTGCTCGCCTCGACACTGGTGCTTGCAACCGGCGTGGCGCTGCTCGCCGGACCCACCGCGGGCCTGCTGGCCGTCGTCGCGGGATTCCTGGTGCACGCGGGCCGCGTGCTGCAGTACTCGCCGGTGCCGCGCGTCCTGGATCGTTGAGGGCATTCGACGCGCGGTTTCAGTCGCCGGCATCTTGCCTTGCCAGGGCCCTGATCGCAGGCCAGGTATGTCGCGTGACGCCCCGCCGGCCGGAGCGGGTTGCGCCGAGCATCGCGCGCGCGAGTGTCCCGGCGCCCACTGGCCGCCACGGCGCGAGCGGGCCGAACATCAGTGGAGCGACGACAGGCAGCGTCCATTGCGCCGCGAACTCGAGCGGCCGCATCTCGCGGCGCGAGCCGAGCAGCAGCCCCGGCTGCATGATGTCGAGCGCTGGGAAACCGAGTGTCATCACCGCGGCCTCCGCCTGTGCCTTCACGCGCAGGTAGCACGCACGACTGCCCGCATCGGCGCCGACGGACGACACGAGGACGAAGCGCTGCGCCTGCGCAGCCCGCGCCGCCCGTGCGAACGCCACCACCAGGTCGAAGTCGACCTGGCGGAACGCTGCCTCGGACCCGGCCTCCCGGAGCGTCGTGCCGAGGCAGCAGAAAGCCTCGGTGCAGGTGAAGCCACGCAGCTGCGCCTCGAGGTCCGCGAAACGCACCACGCGGTTGGCGAGCTTGGCGTGGTCGCGCGTCAGCGCGCGGCGCGTCAGCGCGTAGACCCGCCCGTATTCCGGCGCGTCGCACAGTTCGGTGACCAGGTGCTTGCCGACGAGGCCGCTGGCACCGGCCACCAGCGCGACCTTCCGTGTGTCGTTCATAGCCGCCCCCCGGCCGCGGATGATATCGTGCGAGCGATACGTGGAGCGATGGGCATGCGACGGATCAGGTTGATCGCTGTGCTGATTGTGGTCATCGCCGGTGCGTCGGCCACGGGCCCCGCCACGGCCGTGACGGATGGGGAACGCACCGCGATCTACGCGCAGTTTCGCAGCCTGTTCGATGCCGGCAGCTTCCAGGAAGCCTTGCCGCTGGCCGAGCAGCTGGTCGCCGCCACGGAGCAGCAATACGGGGACAAGGATCGTGCCCTCGTCAACCCGCTCGCCAACGTCGGCACCACGCAACTGCGCCTCGGCAATTTCACGGCGGCGGAAACGGCTTACCGGCGTGCGCTCACGATCCTCGATGCGGTCGCCACCACGACGGATCGGGGGCGGCTGCGGCCGCTGCAGGGACTCGGGCTGAGCTACGCGCGCTCGGACCAGGCCGCGCCGGCCGCCGAGACGCTCAGGCGCGCCGTCGACCTGTCCCGCAACCTCGACGGGCTCTACAACCTCGAGCAGACCGACTTCGTGCGCGCATTGATCGCCGTGTACGTCGAGCAGAACCGCCTCGAGGACGCCGAGCGGGAGCATCAATATGCCTTCCGTATCGCCGAGTCCGCGTACGGCAAGGGCGACCCGCGCATGCTCCCGGCCCACGATTACCTCGCGCGCTGGTACGAGTATGTCGGCCGTTACACCACGGCCCGCATGGAGCACCTGCGGGCGCTGCGCCTCGCCGAAGCGACCGCGGGCCGGCTCAGTGCCCCGACCATCGAACCGCTGCGGGGCATCGCGCGCGCCTATCGCCTCGAGTACCTGTACGGGCCGGAAGTCACGCAGGAATCCGCGGCTGAAGACCCGGTGCTCTTCAGCACCAACCAGGGCGCCGGGCAAACGATGACGCGGCTGAACCCGGAGGGCGAGCGTGCGTTGCAGCTCGCGTTGCGCGCGGCGCGCAAGGCGAATCCGCCCGTGCCCGCGCAGCTCGGCGCGATCCTCGTCGACCTCGGTGACTGGAATCTCATCGCAGGCGACAACCGCACGGCCCGCAACGCCTACCGCGAGGCCTGGAAGACGCTCGAAGCCGCAGGCGACACGTCGATCGTCGATGCCCCGCGCCAGTTGCGCTACAAGCCACCGTCATCGTCGATAGCGCGCTTCACCGGCAACAACGCCGAGGACTACGACGCCTTCGGCATCGAGGCGAAGTTCACCGTCAAGGCGAGCGGCAGCACCGGCGAGATCGTCATCGCGCCCACGGAGGCGCCGCAGGACTCCCGCGACGGCGTCGAATCCGCCGTGCGCAAGGCGCTCTATGCGCCGCGCATCCTGGACGGCGAGCCGGCCGAGACCACCGGCGTCACGCTCACCGAGCGCGTGCTCGTGCGCAAGCCTGAGCAGAAGCGCGCGGGGCAGTAGCGCGGCGGGCGCCGTCGCGCGCTGCGCGGTTTCAGCCCTCCACCGCGCGCAAGGGCGTTTTCGACGGCGGCTCGGCCGGCGGCACCGGCACCGGCGCCGGCTCGGCCCGCGGTTTCGGCGCAGGCACCGCGCGTTGCGGCTCGACCACCGGCACCGCTTCGATTTCCTTCAGGGCCTCCGCGGCGGCGGTGCCGTCGGCCGCGACGACTGCGGGCGCGACCAGCGCCTCGCCGCGCGCGAGTTGCTGCCCGATCGGTTGGCGCGGGAACTGCACGAGGAATTTCGCCGCCGCATCGCGCATCGCCGCGCGCGTCGCGCCCTCGAGCGGCTCGCTGCTCGACATCGACTGGTCGCGGCTGCTGCCGTAGCCGGTGATCGTGTAGGAATCGACCGGCTTCATTCCCTGCGCGAAGACATTGATGCGATAGCGGATCGTCACCGCGTAGTAGTCGTTGCCGGTTTCCTTTGCGGTGGCGAAGGAATACTGCTCCATGCGCGGCTCGAAGATCACCGCGAGATCGGTCGCGCGGCGCGCCGCTTCGGCATCGTCGAGGTAGCGCACGTCGGCGAACAGGGCGCCGAAGACATCCCGCGCGAGCCGCTGGTGGCCTGCGCCGAGCGAGACCTGCCAGTCGACGCCGCTGCGGGTCTCGATGTGGCGAAACGCCCGCTGGTCGCCCGCCAGCAGCACCGCCGCCTTGACCGGCATCTGGCGCACGAGCGGCTTCGGGATGACCGGCTCGGGCGCGATCTCGACGCTGCCGCAGCCGGCCAGCGACAGCAGCGCGGCGACCAGCGCGGCACGCGGCGAAACGGTGAGTGGTGACATGGGGATCAGCCTCCGCCGATGCATTGGCGCGTGCCGAACACTTCGATGTAGCCCGCGCAGGCCTTCTCGGTGGTCACGGGAACGAAGGTGCCCCCGTTGCGGTCGCACACCGCCCGCATCAAAGCAGCAAAGCGGATGCTTGTAAACGGCGGCATGCCGGGACCCTCGGGAAAACCAATCGCGTGGATGCGCACGCGCCGGCGGCCATTCGCGTCGGGTGGGTTCGCCTTGTCGATCGCGTCGAGGGCCTTCTGGATCGAGTCCCCGGTGAACTCGTCGCCGATCACGTAGACGCTGATGCGCTTGTCGAGGGCCCAATACTTCCCGACGGCCTCCTCGATGCCCTGCACCGGATCGGAATCGCTGAACGCGCGCCAGTTGCGCATGGCGTTCGTGATGCGCACGCGCTGCTGCGGATTGTCCTGCAGCCATTGGCCGCGGGTGCCCGGGAACATCGGCTTGCCCTCGTCGTCGAGCACCTGCAGGCCGCGCACTTTCGGGTAGATGTCGAGGATTTCCTTCAGCACGTCCTGCGCGCTGTCCCAGTGCGCCGACAGCATGCTGCCGGAGGTGTCGATGACGAAGATCACCCACTCGCTGTCGATCGGGATGCCGCCGACCGCCTCGGTCGGCGGGCGTCGCCGCGACTGCTTCTGCAGCTTCTTCAGGTCCTCGCTGAGCGATTCGTAGGCGGCCACCAGTTCGCCCTCGACGATGTTCGCGACCGCGGCATCGGTGCGGCTCGCCTTGTACTGGCCCTGCACCGTCGAGAGCTCGCCGCTCACGCGCGCGAGATTGAGCTTCTCCTTGCGCAGCGTATCGACGCGGCCCTGCATCTCGCGCTCGAGCACGTCGGTTTCGCCGCGGATATCGTGCAATTCCTTCTGCAATGCGAGCACCTGGCCGTCGAGCTGCTCGCGACTCTTCTCGATCACCACGGGCTGGCCGAACTCGGACAGCACGAGCAGCAGGATGATCGCGCCGAACCCGCAGCAGATGCAGTCGAGGAACGAGAGGCTGAAGACCTCGGTGTCGCGACGCTGCAGTTTCACGGTGCGCCCCTCACGGCCAGTCCTTCGACGGCATGATGTAGGCACCTCCCGAGCGGCGCGCTAGGCGCCAGAAGGCGTGCGCCGCCGGGTTGTCGCCGCGCATCGGCAACAACACCACGTCGATCTGGGTGCGCGGCGGCAGGGCTTTCACCGCGTCGTCGAACAGGCGCTGGCGCCCGCGCGCATCGATGTAGTGGCGTACCACGGGCGGCGTGGCGCCCTGCGTCGGCAGGCCATCGGTGATCAGGATCACCTGGTCGGGCGCCGGCGAGAGCTGGCGGATCGCGCCGAATGCATTGACGAGGCTCGTGCCATTCTGCGGCACCAGCGCGTCCATCGCCTCGAGCACCCGGTCGACCTGCGCCTGGTCGCCCCCGCTCAGCCATTGGCCGGCCGTGTCCGCGAGCAGCGGCGCGGGCTTCGTGTCGAAGCGATACACCTGGTACTTGCTCGCCGCGGGAATCTGCGCGGCGAGCCAGCCGACCGTCTTGACGCCGCGCCGCCACTTCGCCGCCGCGCGCCGCGATTCGTCGCTGGTGTTGCGCAGGCGGATGACGTTGACGACGTCCTCGTCGAGCATGCTCGCCGAGGAATCGACGAGGATCAGCACGCGCTTGCCGCGCATGCGCAGCCCCGTGATGTAGCGCCGGTCCGCGCCGCCCTTGGCAATCTTCACGGCGTCACCGGGCGGCCCCGCATCCTTGCTGGCAGCCTCGAGGCGGCGGGTGCTTTCCTCGAGCGAGCGGATGTCGGCCTTCAGCTTCGCGATGTGCTCGCGGCGCGCGATGGTGGTGTCATCGTGGATGGAGCCCTGGTCGCGTTCCTTCGCGAGCTGTTCGATCAGGCGCGTGGCCCGCGACGAGGCGCTCACGGTCTCGCTGGTGGTCTTCGCGAGGGTGTTGCGCAGGACCACGAGGTTCTTCGTGCCCTCGAGCACCTGCTCCTCGAGCTGGCGCACCTGCGAGGCGAGGTCCTCGGTCTTGCGGATGCGCTCGACCCCGCTCTGCGCGCTGATGATCATGTAGAACAGGATCACCGCGCCGAACCCGCAGCAGATGCAGTCGAGGAACGAGAGGCTGAAGACCTCAGTCTGGCGTCGCTTGCGCACCGCCCCCTCCCACGCTGATCAGCGCGAGCCCGATGCCGGGCTCCCCGATCCGCACCTGGTCGCCCGCGTGCAGCCGCGTGCGGCCGGCGACGCGCTCGTCGTTGACCCAGGTGCCATGACGGCTGTGGTCGACAAGCGTGACGCCCCCTGCGCCGCGCAGGATCGTGCAGTGGCGGCGTGAAACGCCGGCGGCGCCGGCCGACACCGCGATGTCCTCGCCATTGCCCCCGCGACCGACCGTGAGGCCGCGCGACGTCAGCGCCAGCGCGCGGCCCGCGTGCAGCACGTGGGTCGGGTCGATGCCCTCGCCGGCGCGTTCGCCCAGGAGTTCGCGCCGCGGTGCATCCCCCTGCGGCTGCACCGTCGTCGCCGCGAGCCGCCGCACGAGCCGCACCGGCGCGTCGCGGGATTCTTCGACCGGCAACTGCGACGCCACCGCCGCCGCCCAGCCTTCGGGCACGACGATGAGCTCACAGTCCGAGAGCGTGGCGAGCCGTTCGCGCAGGCCCGCGAGCTGCAGCAGCGCAGCGGGCACGACGACGGCAACCGGTGCACCGGCCCGTCGCAGCTCATGCAGGCAGCGCTCGAGTTCGCGATAGCGTGCGGCCGCGGCCGCGGCCAACTGGTCGCACGCCACCTCGACTTCGTGGCGCTCGCCCCCGGGCCCTTCGAGCGCCACCGTTGCCGAACCCGATTCCACCGCCTGCGCGGCAAGCGCCGGCAGCTCGTCGTAGAGGCGTTGCTCGATCGCCGCGTCATGCAGCGGGTCGAAGCGCGTGCGCAACACCATCGCCGCGCTCACCACATCGAGCCAGGACTGATGGATGTCGAGCAGGCCACCGCCGCGGCTCACGATGGAACGGCGGCGGCGCACGGTGGCACCGCATTCGACGGCGGTGGCTGCAACATGGAACAGGCCGACCTCGAGCACGATCGCGGGCTTTGCGAGGCCGAGCGGCGCCACCGTCGCGACGGCCGCATCGACGAAGCCGCAGACCTGCAGTGAGGCCGCCCGGGCCGCGGCGAGCACATCGGACAGCGTCCGCGGCGAGAAGGCCGCACCCACCGCCACCCAGGCTGCCAGGTCGACGTTCTGGCCCGCAGCGCGCAGCGCATCGCCCGCGGCGCGCAGCCGCTGCCGGATCTCCGCCGCCGCGATGGACAGCGCCGTCGCACTCGCGCCGCTTTCCCCCGCAATGTCGTTCCAGTGGCGCGCCGACACCGCGGCCGGCTGGCTGCGCAGGATGTCGCCGGCGGGCGCACCGACTTGGGTCTCGCCGCCCTGGCGGCGCACGATCGCGGGCGCGACGTCGAGCACGCGGCCCTCCGCTGCCAACGCGAGCGCGCGATCGTCGATCGAGAGGCCGAGCGCCGCGGACATCGTGGTCACCTCGCCTGCATGTTGCGGATGAGGCGCGTGTCGAGCCAGGTCTCGGCGTCGAGCACGAGCCGCTCCTGCGCGAGCTGCAACTGGTGCAGGAGGAACATCAGGAAGATCGACAGCAGCAAGGCGATCAGCGTGGAATTGAAGGCGACTCCCAGGCCCTCCGTGACACCGGAGATATCGCCGCCGACCGCCTTGTGCGCCTGCCCGAGCGCATCGCCGATGCCGCGCACGGTGCCGATGAAGCCGATCGCCGGGATCGCCCACGCGATGTAACGCAGCATCGACATCTCGGAATCGAGCCGCTCGGCCTCCGACTGGCACATGCTGTGCGCGACGGTGGACGCGTCCTGCACGCTGCGGGTGGCGCCGAAGCGCGCGAGCGCCGCGAGCAGTGCGCGCGGCAGCAGCATGCGGCGGCGGTCCTGGTCGAGGCCTTCGACCTGGCGCGTGTACTCGCGCGCATCCTCCGGCAGGATCTTCATGCCCTCGGGAAGCTGGAGCAGCTCGCCCTCGAGCGTCTTGCGCTCGCGCGCCTGCCGTTTCGCCTTGTAGCCGATGATCGCGAGCGCCCAGATGAACAGGATGATCTCGCTTTCCTGCTCATAGTCCTTCACGAGCACGTAGAAGGAGCGCTCCGCGATGTAGTTCGGGTCATTCAGCATGCCGGTGCGCTGCTCCGCCAGGATCGCCTGCGCTTTCGGCCGCACGTCGAGGACGTAGATCCCGTGCACGATCACCACCGTGATCGCAAGCGCGAACAGGCTGAAGACGAACTCGGACGGATAGCGGCGTGGCGCGCTCATGCTGGCCTTTCGGTTTCAGATGTCCACGGGAAAACTGACGTTGTTGTCGGCGGACTGGCGCAGGTCGGGCGGCAGTTCTTCCTGTTCCCTGACCGGCGCGCCGATCGGCTCCTCCTCATCGGGCGGCGCGGCCTCCTGGGCGACGGCCGGCGGCACGATGCGCACGATGACGTAGGCCGCCACCCACACCGCGAGCGATGCGAAGGTCATGATCCAGATCGAGCGCCAGGTGTTTTTCATGGGAGTCAGGGATCCGCGTAGCGAGCGACCCGAAAGCCCGTCGTCTGGCTCGCGCCGTCCGCGCCGTCGCGCCAGGCGAGCCGCAGGTCCGTGATCGTTGCCGTACGCCAGTTCGAACCGCGAATCGCGTGCCGGGTTCCCTGCGGCGGCCCGAACGGATCGGTCTGCGGCGCGCTGTCCGGCAGCGAGGCGTAGTAGTCGTGGGTCCACTCCGAGACATTGCCCGACAGATCGTACAGGCCGAACGGATTTGCGCCGAACTTGCCGACCGGCGCCACGTTCGGCCAGTCGTCCCGATAGGTCTCGAGGATCGGCGACAGCGTGCCCTGCGCCTCGATGCCGCCAAAGTTGCCGCTGGCGGCGGCCATGGGCAACGCGTCGCCCCAGGCGTAACGTCGCCACCCACCCTTGCCGTCGGCACGCGCCGCGTACTCCCATTCCGCTTCGCTCGGCAGCCGGTAGCCGTTGGCGACCGGCGTGCGCAGCGCCCACTTGCCGTCCTTCTTGTCATAGGCTTGCGGCAGGCCTTCCTGCGCCGACAGCCAGTTGCAGTACGCCACCGCATCGTCCCAGCTCACCTGCACGACGGGCTGCGCGTCGAGATCGACGCTGTTCTTGTCGACGTAACCCGATGCATGGTCGGCCTTGAAGCGCCGGAACTGCCCGTTCGTCACTTCGGTGGCGCCCATGTAGAAAGCACGCGTGAGGGTGACGCGCCGCAGGGTCTCGTTCGAGCGCCGGCCTTGCTCGCGGCGCGCGCTGCCCATTTCGAACGTCGCGGGTTTCAGCAGCCGCAGTACGTAGCCATTCTTCGTCGTGACCTGCGTGCCCACGGCGAGCGCGTTCGAGGGCCGGCCCGCGGCCGTGAGCTGGTAGGCCAGGCTGCGCGCGAGTCCCGGCGCGAGCGTGACCGTCGTGCTGTAGGGCGCCAGCGGCGGCTGGCGCACTTCGATCGCATGATCGCCCGCGAGGAGTTCGAGCGTGAGCGGCGCGCGTCCTTTCGACACGCCGTCGACGCGCACTTCGGCGTCGGCCGGCTCGCCGCTCACCGACAGCGCGACGTACACCGGCTCGAGCTTTGCCTCGAGCACCGTGCGCTCGCCCGACACGGCGCCAAAGCCACGTGACCACGGGGCGTAACCGGTACGCGCGACGAGTACGTCGTGCCGGCCGCCCGGCGACAGCGAGATATCGAGCGGCGTGCGGCCGCGGTACACGCCATCGACCGACACGTCCGACCCCGCGGGTGTCGAGCGCACGAGCAGGCGCGCGTCGGGTGCGCCGAGGTCGATCGGCCCGATCGCCGTCGTCTCGCCGGCCTTCACGACGAGGGCGCTGACCCAGGGCTTGGCTTTCTCCGCCGAGATCTCGATGCGATGGGCACCCGCGGGCAGGTCGATCCGGGCCGGCACGGGGACGGGTGCCGCACCATCGATCGACACCTGCGCGCCGGGCGTACCCACGATGAGCGCCAGTGCGCCCCACGACGGCTTGAGATCCACCTTGAGGTCCTGGCGCTGTCCCCGCCCTTCGACCTGCACGTCGACGATCGCATCGAGATGGCGGTCCGCACGCAGGGTCAGCGTGCGATGGCCCGCGGCCACGCGGATCTCGCCGGGCACGCGACCGATGTCGGCGCCATCCACGGCGACACTCGCCGCGACGCCACCCGTGTCGACGACGAGCACGCCCGGCTCCTTCCCGAGCCGCAGGCGCACCGGCGCGGTGGCATCGCGCACCACTTGCACCGGGCGCTCGAGCGCGACATATCCCGGCGCACTCGCGCGCACGCGGTGCGCGCCCGGCAACACGAAGAACGTGGCGCCCGAGTGCCAGGACAGCCAGGTGTCGGTGGCGCGCACCTTTGCTTCCGCGGGATCGAGCACGAGCGGCACGCGCACCATGCTCGACAGCAGGAGCAGCGCAGCGCCCGCCACCGCGACCACGGCGCCGATGACGGCGCGCCGCGCGATGCGGCCCCGGGGGGGCGCCGGCGCCCGGGCCGCCGAGGCGAGGACATCGCGCACCATGACGCCGATCTCGACATCCTCGTCGTCGAGCGCACCCTCGCGTTCACTCGCGGGGGCGAGCGGCGCGATGGTGTCGTTGCCGACGAGATGCAGCACGTCGATCACGCAGGGCGAGACTGCACGCAGCACGACCTGGGCCTGCGCGAGCGCGATCACATCACCCGCCCGCAGGTCACGCGGTTCGTGCAGGCGCTCGCCGTTCAACCGCGCGGCGATCCCCGCCGCGGGCGTCACGCGCCAGAGCCCATCGTCGAGATCGAACCGCAAGGCCGCTGCGCTCCCCGCACCCGGCACGAGGATATCGGCGTCGACTTCCCCGACCGTGAACGGCGCGGCGAGTTCGCGCCGGCCGAGCGGCTCGTGCACCGTGGCGCACGCGGCGGGGATGGACGACGGTTCGGGTTGGATGGCCATGTGCGCTGCGACTCAGATCGGCTCGACGCAACTCACCGAGATCGTCTGCACGGCCGAACCGGGCGCAATGGTGATCTCGCGGCGCACGTCGCGGAAACCCTCGCGCGTGCCCATCAACGTGTAACGGCCCGGCTTCAACTCGATCTCGCGGCGCAGGAAGGTCCCGAGCGCACCGACGCGCTGGATCGTCACGTCGGTGGCATTGTCGGATTCGAGCGCCACGCGCACGACCCTGTCGTAGGCGGGCAGCAGCAATTCGATGCGCGCGATCTGCGAGCGGATCACGGGCCCGGCGGGCGTCACGGCGCGCGCCGCCGCCAGCAGCTGTTCGGTTTCGGCGTGCACGGCTGGCGTCGCGAGCCGGTCGGGGCGATCGATGACGAGCTGCAACCGACGGTCGAGTTCGGCGCGCGGCGCCGTGCGCTCGTGCCCCGCCTGGGCAAACTGCAGCGAGGGCTCGCGCGCCAGCACCTCGTCATACACCGCGAGCGCCTCGGCCCAGCGCTCCGAAGCCTCGAGCGCCGCGCCCCGGTCACGGGCCGCATCACCCGCGCGTGCCTGCTCGGCCGCCGCGAGTTGTTCGAGCCCTTCCTTCGGCGCACTGGCGCCCGGCTGCATCGCGCGGGCGCGCTCGAGCTGCCGGCGCGCGTCCGCGAGGTCGCCGGCGCGCAGTGCATTGAAACCGCTGGCGAGCACGCGTGCGTATTCGCTCGCGCCCGCGGCGCTGCGCGCCTTTGCGAGTCCGTCGCGTGCCGCGCGATTGCCGGCATCCGCCGCCAGCGCCTGTTCAAAGCGCTCGACCGCTTCCGCCGCACGTCCGGCCGCGAGCGCGTTGGCGCCCTGCGCGACGAGCGGCATCGCGATCTCGAGCGCCTGCGCACGCTTCAGGCCGGCGGCGGCCGTGTCGTTGCTCGGGTCGATGCGCTGCGCGAGTTCGAAGGCACCGCGCGCGCGGGCCGGCTCGCCGGCATCGAGCGCCGTCGCGCCCAGTTTCAGTTGCGAGGCGAGCGCCGCGGGCGCCCGCGACTCGATGTCCGCGAGGCGCTTGCCGATGACTCGGTAGTCCGCGGCGGCCGCGACGATGTCTCCGTCCGCCGCCCGCGCGCCGGCGGCCTCGGCGGCCTGCTTCACCGCCGCGAAGTCCGCGCCGCCCCAGGCCGCCGCCGCGCGGGCCTCGATGGCGCCGAGCCGCTTCGTGATGCCTGTCCGCAGCGCCTCGAGGGCCTGCGTGGGATCTTCCGCCACGACCTCGTCGCCGGCCTTGTCCGCCGGCAACCCCTCGCTCACGGCCGTCGACGCCGTGGGCGCTTGCGGCGCGAGGCGAGGCAGCACGAAGAACACGACTCCGATCGCCGCGGCGGCCAGCGCGGCGCCGAGCCACAGGCCCGCGTGCCGGCGCCGCTCGCGCGGCTCAACCGGCTCGCCCGGCATTGGCGCCGCGGCGGGTGCCACCAGGATCTCGTCGGCCGGACCCGCCGCCGCGAGTTCGGATGCAACGGCGGGCGGCAGCTCGATCGCCACCGTACCCTCGTCGACCGCGACGTCGCCGCGCACGATGGGCGCGGTACTCACCGAAACCGGCAGCCCGGGGTCGATGGAGACCGCTTCGTCGAGCACCTCGGATTCGAGGGTGACCGTGTCGTGCAGCGAGGATTGCAGTTCGTCGATCACGGCGCGCATGGTCGCCGGCCGCGCATCGCGGCTCTTTGCAAGCATGCGCATCACGAGTGCGGTGAGACGCGGCGGCGCGGGACGGATCGGCTTCAGGTCCGCCACCGGCTCTTCGAGCACCCGGCGCACTTCGAAGCGCGGATAGAACGGCGGATAACCCGACAACAACTCGTAGGCGAGCGTGCCGAGGCCGTAGATGTCGTCCGACGGCGCGGGCGCTTCGCCCCGCAACGCCTGCGGGCTCGCGCAGAAGGGCGAGCCGTGATCCGCATATGGGCTGCCGCCCGCCGTCGATGCGACGCCGAAATCCGCGATCAGCGTGTGCCCGGCCTCGTCGAGCAGCACGTTGCCGGGTTTCAGGTCGCGGTGCACGACGCCGCGGCCGTGCGCATGCTCGAGCGCCTGCGCGATCTCGATCAGCGCCGGCACGATGCGCGTATAGGCGACGCCGCGCAGCGCGCCGAGGTCGCCGCCCGGCGCCAGCGCCATCGGCAGCACCAGCGTGCCGTCGCAGTTCTGCGGCTCGAAGAGCTTCAGGATGCCGGGATGCCCGAGTTCGCGCGCCACCGCGTACTCGTGCTCGAGCAGCGCCCAGGCGCCGGAGGATTCCGCATCGCGCTTCAGGATCTTGAGCGCGACATCTTCGCGGCGCACCACGTCACGCGCGCGCCACACCTCCGAATGCCCGCCGACGCCGATCTTCGCCATCAGCGTGAACCGGCCGCAAAGGCGGTCGCCGCGTACCGGGTTCGGCAGGGGGGAACACGTACTCACTCGGCGCGGGACACCGGCGCCGGTGACGGCGCGGGGCCGGTCGCGACGGCTTGCGCGGCTTGCCCGCCCCCCGTCTCCTCGAGATGGATCTGCTGCAGCAGCCCCCGCCACTCGCGGTACTGCTCTTCGGCCGTGCCGGTCAACTTCAGGGTGCGCCCTTCGACTTCGACGACCTGCGGCGTCACTTCCGCGCGGAACGTGTCGGCGAGCTCCTTCAGCGCCTCGGCATGCACCTTCGCCTCGGAGTACTTGCGGATGCCCGACATCACCCCCGCGACGCCGCCGACCGCGCCGGCCGTGCGCGCCGCGCTCTGCACGTTGCGGCAGGTGTAGTCGCCCGGCCCGCACTGGTTCGGGACGAGCACGCTCGCCAGCACCGCGGCCGCGCCGAGCACCGTGCGGGTGCGCGCCGAAGCGCGCGCGCGGTCCTCCTTCTCGATCTCCTGCTGGCTCACGCGCCGGAAGCTGCCGTAGGAGGCCTCGACCTTGTCGGAGAAATTCGCGTAGTAGCTGTCGACCGTGTCGATCACCGCGAGGTCCCGCTCGCGGATACGCGCGATGCGCGCCATCGCCGGGTCGCCCTCGGCGGGCAGGCGCACGACGCTCGCCAGGCCCTGCGCATCGTTCGCGAGGTAACCCCGGGCCGCCTCGGGCGCGAAGTCCTGCGCGAAGCGCAGCACGGTCACGCGGCGGATCGCGCGCCGGTCTGGTGTGGCGAGGGCATCACGCGCCGCGAGCATGTCGTTCGCGATCGCGGAATAGACGTTCTGGAACGGATCGCGCGCGCGCAGCGCGGCCTCGGTCTTGTAAGAGCCGAGATCGGCTTCGCCCGAATACTCCTTGTCCTTGATCCACGTGCGCCCGGTGGAATCGGCGACATTGACCCGCAACACGAGTTGCGCGCCGGTGGAACTCACGATCGTGCCGTCGACCGCCACGTCGACGATCGCCTTCGCGGGCACCACGCGCACCGCGCCCCACTGGCCCGAAGATTCGAGCGTGGCGCGCAGCAGGCCCGGCATGTAACCCGCCTCCGCGCTGCGCACCTCCGGGAAGATCCGCTTCTTCGCGAGCGCCTCCTCGTCGTCCTTGATGGCCTCCGGCACGTTGGCATCGAAGAGGCGCACGCCGACATCCAGCAGTTCCGCTTCCGGAATCTGCCCGGTCGCCTGGATCGGGTTCACCTTCGGCAGCGGCAGTGTTTCGTTCGTGACGCACGCACCGAGCGCGGCTGCAAGCGTCGCCAGCAGCGCCGCGCGCCAACCTGTCCGGGTCCTGTTCGTCGATCCGCTCATCCGCCCTGCACGCTCTTCTTGTAGTCCGCGTATTCCTTCCAGAGCTTCTCCTTCAGCTCCGGATCGGTTTCCTGCTCGGCGGCACGGCGCAGGCGGCGGGCGACGATGTCGTCGTCGCTGCCGTCGGGGCGCTCGATGGCGCCCTTGCCCGTCCCACCCGTGCCGGCGCTCGTCCGGGCCGGCCCGCTGCTGTCGCCCTTGCCGCCCTCGCCTGCGTTTCCGGATCCCGCACGATCCGACTTCAGGTCGCCCGGCTTGCCGCCGGCCGCTTCGCTGCCCGTCGCATCGCCCGACTCCTCGGCACCGGCGACCGTGTCCGCACCGGCCCCCGCGCGGCTGTCGCGCTCCTTGGCGACGCCTTCCTGCTCCTTGCGGATGCGCTCATCGAACTCGCCCATTGATTCATCCAGGCGACGATCTACCGCCGCCCGCCGTTCATCTGGGGTCTGCGCCGTACCAGTCGGGACCTCCGCGCCACGGCCCGCCGCGCCGCCGTCCGGCGTCGTGCCGCCCGGTGTCGTGCCACCCGGCGTCGTGCCGCCCGGTGTCGTGCCACCCGGCGTCGTGCCGCCCGGGGTCGACGGCGTCCCCGCAGAAGGCAGTCCCGCGCCACCGCCCGTTCCCGAGGTGCCTGACGAGTCGGACGAGGACGGGGATGGCGAGCCGCTGCTGCCGCCACCGCCACCCGACGGGGTCGCGCAGCCCGCGACCAGCAGCGCCGCGATCAGTCCCGGAGTCCAACGCGCAAACCGAGTGTCCATGCGCTACCTCGTTTCGTCGGCGGGCGCCGTGGCCTTCGAGGCCAGGTCCTCACCGACGAAGAACCGGCGCAGTTGTCCCGCCAGCCGGTTGCACGCGGTGCCCTGCACGCGCGCGATGAAGGGGATGGGGACGACGGCGCCGATGATCGCCGACGTGCCGGTCACGTTCGTGCCCACCGAGCCCGCGGACTTCGCCTGCTGCAGGTCCCAAATGGTCGCTTCGTAGTCCGCTTCCTTCTCCCACCAGCCAAAGCCGATGCAACCCGCGGCGCCCGGCGCGGCCCCGCAGGCGATGCTGCCGCCGCCATCGGTCCGGCGTGTGTTGCCATCGAGCCAGACGACGTAGCGCACGCCGCTCGCCGCGATGCGCTCGCTGACGCCCGGGTGCGAAAGGAGCGCGGTCACCGCTTCCGGCCGGGAAGGCGCCGTACCCGGTTCGAACCACGGGAACATCGCGTCGACGAAGGCGTCGTTGCCGAGGACGCGGATGCCGCGCTTGCCGCCCGCCAGGTTGTCGCCGACGCAGTCCATGAACCCGTCTTCCGTGCCCGCGCCTTCGACCTGGGGCTTTGCGAGGACGACGACACCCTCCTCGCTCGTGATGCGGGTCGGCAGCTCGCGCGACTCCTCGATGCGCGCCTGCATGCAACCGGCGAGACTCAACAGCCCCGCTACAGCGATCGGTGTTGCGGCCCTGGACATCATGGGTACCCGGAGTATGCCACGGGGTCGATATCGCTTTGAGACCCCGCGGCCGCAGCCGGGTTCCCGCTCGTCGCGAAATGCCGTCAGAACGCCAGCGTGAGCTGCGGGCTCGCGGCCTTCGGGGGCTGGAAGCGCGATGTGTCGAGCGTGAAGCCCCAGCGGGTTTCCAGCCCGAGGCGCCGGGTCGCGACTTCGAAGCGGCGCGCGAGCAACGCCGCGTCGACACCGCTGCCGCGCATGCGGCTGCCGAAGGCGGGATCGTTGTCGCGGCCGTTGCGGATCGATTGGATGCGCGACATCACGTGCTGCGCACGCTCCGGGTAGTGCGTGGCGAGCCAGTCGCGGAAGAGGTCCTTCAGCTCGTGCGGGAGCCGCAGGACGACATAGCCGGCGCAGCGCGCGCCCGCATCGGCGGCGGCCTCGAGCAGGCGTTCGAGTTCGTGGTCGGTGAGCGCCGGGATGACGGGTGCGATCAGCGTGCCGACCGGCACGCCGGCCGCATGCAGGCGCCGGATCGTCGCGAGCCGCGCCAACGGCGAGGCGGCGCGAGGCTCGAGCCGGCGCTTGAGATCGGCATCGAGCGTCGTGAGGCTCACCATGACACTGGACAGGTTTTGCTCCGCCATGGTCGCCAGAATGTCCAGATCACGCTCGATGAGCGCTCCTTTGGTGACGATCGATACAGGATGGCGGCATTTCGCCAGCACTTCGAGGATGGAACGCGTTACCTTCAGGCGCTTCTCGAGCGGCTGGTAGGGGTCGGTGTTGGCGCCCAGCATGATCGTCTTCGGCACGTAGCGCGGCTTCGACAGTTCCGCGGTCAGCCGTTCCGCCGCCTGCGCCTTGTAGAAGAGCTTCGTTTCGAAATCGAGCCCCGGGGACAACCCAAGGTAAGCGTGGCTCGGGCGGGCATAGCAAAATACGCAACCATGCTCGCAGCCACGGTAAGGGTTGATCGACTGGGAAAAACCGATGTCCGGCGAGTCGTTGCGCGTGATGACGGTACGCGCGGGCTCCGGCTGCACCCTCGTTGCGACGCTGTCCGGCAGCGGCTCGGTGTACCAGCCGTCGTCGACGGCCTCGCTGTGGTGCGGGTCGAACCTCGGCGGCGGGTTCGACACGGCGCCTCGTCCCTTGAGCAGCCTCGCCATCGCATGACTGTACGGATATACAGTTTCCAGGTCTACCCCCGATTCGGCTTCGGGAACCGGTCGAGGCGGCGCAGCGACGGGAACATCGCCATGTAGGCCAGCACCACGCCAACGCAGGCTGCACCGCCCCACGCGACGGCCGGGACGGCACCGAAGAGCCGCGCACTCACGCCCGCGCGGAATTCACCGAGCTCGTTCGATGCGCCGATGAACATCGAGTTTACCGCGCTCACCCGTCCCCGGATTGCATCCGGCGTCTCGAGCTGCACGAGGACCTGGCGGATGTAGACGCTTACCATGTCGCCCGCACCGAGCGCGGCGAGGGCGAGCAGCGAGAGCCAGAACGTGGTCGAGAGACCGAACACCACGGTCGCCGCCGCGAAGAGTCCCGTACCGAAGAACATCCAGCGTCCCACGTGGTTGCGCAGCGGCGATATCGCGAGCAGCGCCGCGGTCAACGCCGCGCCGACGCCCGGCGCCGTACGCAGCAGGCCGAGCCCGGCCGGCCCCACGTGCAGCACGTCGCTCGCGTAGACCGGCAGCAGCGCGGTTGCGCCGCCGAGCAGTACCGCGAAGAGATCGAGCGAGATCGCACCGAGCACCGGCTTGCGGCGCCACACGAAACGCAGCCCTTCGAGTACGTCGCGGAGGTGGAAACCCTGTCCGTCGCTCGACACGCGCACCGGCCGGATGCGCAGCATGAGCGCGACCACGGTCAGCATCAGCAGGAATGCCGCGCCGTAGACGACTGCCGCGCCGGCGAGATACAGCACGCCGCCGAGCGCGGGGCCGGCGATCACGGCGATCTCGAAGAGCACCGAGTTGAGCGCCACCGCCGCATTGAAATCCTCGGCGGGCACGAGGTTCGGCGTCAGCGCCTGCCCCGTGGGCATCCAGAAGGCCCTTCCGGCCCCGAAGAAAATCATGGCGACGAAAATGGGCCAGACGATCGCAACGCCGGTGAGCGCGAGTACGAACAGCACCGCGACGCAAATCGCCTCGACCCCGTACGCGAGCACGAGGATCAGGCGGCGATCGGCGCGATCGGCGATCTGCCCGGCCGGCAGCACGCAGGCGAGGAACGGCAGGAACTGGGCGAGGCCGATGAAACCGAGTGCGAGCGGGTCGCGCGTGAACTCGTACACCTGCCAGCCGACCGCGACGCCCAGCATCTGCCACGCGAGCGCGGCGCAGAAGCGACCCAACGCATAACGCGCGAAATCGCGGTGGCGCAGCGCTGCGAAGGCCGCGGGGCGACGCAGGCTCATGCGCGCGGCCGGATGAAGGTACGGACAGCCATGGAGGCACGCCAAGCATACGATACCGCGCACAGATCCAACGGGAGTTCCCATGGCCACGACCCGCATCACCCGCCACTTCGCGACGATCGAGGGCGGCCGCTGGGGCACCCGGCAGGTGCACTACCGCCGCACCGGCAAGGGACCGGTCCTGGTCCTGCTGCACCAGTCGCCGCTGTCCTCGCGCGACATGATCGCGACGATGCAGCGCTGGCAACGCCACTACACCTGCATCGCACCCGACACACCCGGCTACGGGCTCTCCGATCCGCTCGGCGTCACGCACGCGGAAATGGAAGATTTCGCGACAGCGGCGATCGAGTTCCTCGACGCCATCGGCGTGGCAAAGGCGGCGTTCTACGGTTTTCACACGGGGGCGATGCTGGCCGCCGCGGTGGCTGCCCGTTACCCGCAGCGCGTGCACACCGTCGTGGCGAACGGTTATGTCATCCCGACGACCGAGGAACGCGCCGAACTCGTCGCGGACTACCTGCCACCCTTCGTGCCGCAGTGGGACGGCACGCATCTCGCGTGGCTGTGGGGCCGCATGCGCGAGCAGGTGATCTTCTTCCCGTGGTACCGCAAGGCCGCGGCCGACCGGATGTTCCTCGACCTGCCGCCGCCCCAAGCCTTGCAGTCGGGGCTCGTCGACTTCCTGCGCGCGGGCGATCACTACCGGGTCGCCTATCGCGCGGCCTTCACGATGCCCGCGAACGAAGCGCTTCAGCGCATCGAGGTGCCGGCGCTCGTCACGGCATCGCGCACCGACCCGACCTCACGCTACCTGGCGCGTGTGTCCGGCCCCGCCCCGGCGGTCACGGTGCGCGAGTGCGCCACGCCCGCCGAAACGCTCGACCTTTCGCTCGCACACCTGCGCCGCACGCGTTCGAGCGCGGCGCCGAAGCCTGCCGCGACGCGCCCGATCGCGGGCCGCTTGTGGAAGCAGATGCTCGACGTGCCGGGCGGACAGTTGCGCATCCAGCGCAACGACGATGGCGCCGGGCGCCCGGTCGTCGTCGTGCACGATGCCGTGGGGTCCTCGGACACCGTGGCTCCGCTCGCGGCAGCGTTCATCGGTCGTCGGCCGGTGGTCGCGATCGACCTGCCCGGCCACGGCGAATCGGACGACTTGTTGCCGCGCGGCGCCGTCACGGTGACGGCCCAGGCGAAGGCGCTGCGCACGGCGCTCGCGGCGCTCGGCATCCGCGCATGCGATATCGTCGGCGTGCGGGGCGGTGGGCTCGTAGGCCTCGAACTCGCTCGGCTCGCGCCCAAGTGCGTGCGCCGGCTCGTGCTCGCCGGGCCGATGTACTTCGACAAGACGCTGCAGCGCGCGCTACGGGCGCGCTACGCGCCTGACATCCAGGTGGACGGGCATGGCGGCCACCTGTTGCAGGCGTGGCAGTTCATCCGCGACCAGGGCCACTACTGGCCGTGGTACGAGCAGACGCGCGACGCCATCCTGCGCACGGCGGACGCGCTGGATCCGGCGTTCGTGCACCAGCGCGTGCTCGAGATCTTCCGCGCGCCCGGTGCGTGGCGCCGCGCGTACCGCGCGCATTTCACTTATCCGGTGAAATCCCGGTTACGCGCGGTGAGGGTGCCGGTGCTGCTCGCGGCCGCCGAGGGGGACCCGATGCACCCCTACGCGCTCGCGGCGGCGAAGGCCTTCCCCCACCTGCCCGTTTGCACGCTCGCGCGCGATCCGGCGCAGTGGGCGCGGGACCTGCTGCCGTTCCTCGACGCGTAGTCGCGCGGCGGGGCACTGCGCGCCGCGCGGCCTGGGGCGCGGTACGTCCGGCGACGAGCGTGGAGAGCGCCGAGGCGCGGCGGATGAAGCGAGGCGACCGCGACGCCGCGCATCACGATGTCATCACGCGCCGAGCGCCGCCGCACCGAGGGGACGCCGCCGCAGGCGGCGCGTTCGACCCGTGAGGAGCCGGACGTACCGCGCCCCAGGCCGCGCGCCACACCGCGCCACACCGCGCCCTACGCCGCAGCCTTCTCCGCGATCCACTCCCGCCACACCGCCATCAGCACGGCGAGGATCACGGGGCCGACGAAAAGCCCGACGAGCCCGAAGGCAACGACGCCACCCAGCACGCCGAAAAGCACGAGCAGGAACGGGATGCGCGTCGCGTTGCTGATCACGAGCGGGCGCACTATGTTGTCGATCCAGCTGATGGCAAGCAGGCCCCAGAGAAAGAGGCCCGAGCCGGCGACGGCGTGGCCAGTGATGACGAGCCAGAGGCTGGCGCCGACCCACACGACGGGCGTCATGAACGGGATGAGCGCGGCGATCATCGTGAGTGCGCCCAGCGCGATCGGCGCCTTGAGGCCTGCCACCCAGTATCCGAGGCCCGCGATGGTGCCCTGGGCGACGGCCGCGGCCAGCAGCCCATAGACCACCGCGCGCACCGTCTGGCTGATCGCGGCCACGTAGCCATGCACGCGTTCGCCCAGCGAGCTTTCCAGCACGCGCACGACCTGCATCGAGAAGGACTCACCGTCCCGGTACATGAAAAAAAGGCTCAGCATCGCGATGAAGAGCTTGGCGATGTTGCGGCCGACGCCGCCGATCACGCCGCCGAGTTCGCCCGCCGAGCGTTCGATCCAGCCGCGCAGTTCCGCGTTCAGCGCCCCGGGGTCCTGCGCGATGCGCGCGAGCAGTTCCTCGAGCCAGGGGCCGATCCACGGCAGCTCGAAGACGAAATGCGGCAGGTCGACGCCACGCGCGAGCTGCGCCGCGAACGCGCCGTAGGCCGTGACGACCTCGGTGCGGATCAGTGCCACGAGCCAGATCGCGGGCAAGACGATGGCGAGTGTCACCGCGAGGGACATCGCGAGCGAAGCCGCCGCGCGCCGCCCTTTCAGCAGCGCGAGCAGCCTGCGATGGAG
Source organism: Steroidobacteraceae bacterium (assembly GCA_050185195.1). GTDB lineage: Bacteria > Pseudomonadota > Gammaproteobacteria > Steroidobacterales > Steroidobacteraceae > CADEFQ01. The sequence continues at coordinate 59,013 of JBFWZQ010000016.1, forward strand.
CGGCCAGGTGACATGCGCGAGGATCACCGCCCAGATCACGGGCACGATGAACGGCTTCAGCACTTCGAAGGCGAGCACGACGAGCCCCGCGAGCAGGGTCGCGACCAGCAGGCGCCGTAACCACGGTGCGGAGGCAAGGTCGTCCATTCGTGACATTGTCGCAGGACTTGCCGACCGCGGCCTAGAATCGGGCAGGCCGGTTGACTCAAGAGGGTTCCTCATGTCGAAAATCCCCGCCACGCTCCTGGCATTGCTCGCCGCAACCCTGTCCGTGGCGACGCTCGCCGCACCGGTCGGCGTCAGCACCGACGATCAGCTGGCCCTCGCGCCCGACGTCGCCGTCGGCCCGAAGGGCGCAGTCGCGGTCCTCTGGCTCGCCAAGGGCAACCCCGATTCCGCCACCGCCAAGGCGGCTGCGGCCGAGCGCGCCGCGAGCGGCCATTCGCACCTTTCATCGATGAACCTGTACGTCGCCGTCTCGAAGGACGGCGGCGCGAGCTTCACCGCCCCGGTGCGCGTCAATCGCGCGGACGACGAGGTATGGGGTTTTGCCGTCAGCCGGCCGCGGGTCGCGTGGGGGCCCGGCGGCACGCTGCATGTCGCGTATCCCGCCAATGAAATGCAGGCCACGCTCGGCAAGGCCGTGCTGACCGCGCGCTACACGCGTTCGACCGACGGCGGCGCCACGTTCGAGGAACCGCGGCGCCTCAGCACCGTGACCGACTCCGACATGTCGAGTGTCATCCACGGCGGCTTCGCGAGCGTCGCGGCCTTCGGCACGCTCGGCGTGGCGCCCAACGGTGACGTCCACGTCCTGTGGATCGACACGCGCGACATGAAGGCCGGCACCGACAACGGCAGCATCTACGGGGTCGTCTCCCATGACGACGGCGTGACGTTCGGGAAGGAGGCACGGCTGGCCGCGGGCGATGTGTGCCCGTGCTGCCAGATCAACGTGGCCTTCGACGCCGCGTCGCATCCGTTGCTCGGCTCGCGCCAGGTGACCGGGGGCGACCTGCGCTCGAGCACGGTCGGGCGCGCCGACGGTGCAGGCCATTTCACGGCGCGCGTGGCGACCGGCGGCAAGGCGTGGCACCTGAATGGCTGCCCGCTGAAACCCACCGCGATCGCGGTCCACGGCAAACACGTCTACACCGCCGCGCACAACGGCGCGGAAACGCCGCCGGGCGTGATGTTCGCGGCCTCGGCCGATGGCGGCCAGGGTTTCTCCACGCCCTATGCCCTGCACCCGGGCGCGCTGGTGAGCGACGCACCGGCGCTCGCCATCGCGGGCGATCGCGTCCTCGTCGCGTGGCACGCCAAGACGAGCGGGCCGCGCCGCGTCTTCTATCGCGTGCTGGCCGAAAGCGGCGCCGCGCTCGGCGAGCCGATCGAACTCGCGGCCGGCGAGGGGACGACGCAGGCGCCCGCACTCGCCACGCGCCCCGATGGCCGCGTGCAGATCGCGTGGCAGCAGGGCGATCGCATCTACACGACCGCCCTCGACGTCCGATGAGGCGGCGCGACTTCACGGCTGCCGCGGTCGCAGCGGCCGTCGGCGCGCTCCTCGCGTCACCCGCGGGAGCCGTGGCGCCCGCCACCGACGCGACGCCTGCAGCGATCCCGACGGTCGATGCCGCCGGCTTGCGCAGGCTCCTCGACGCGCGACACGGCAAGGTGGTCGTGCTGAACCTGTGGGCGACGTGGTGCGCGCCTTGCCTGCGCGAGATTCCAGACCTCGTGCGCCTGGAGAAGGAATTCGGGCCGCGCGGCGTCGCACTCGTCGGCGTGTCGATGGACGAGCCGGGCGATGGCGCACGCGTCGCGGCCTTCCACGCCAAATATTTCCCCGCGTTCCCCACCTGGCTGCGCACCGAGCGCGAGCTCGACGCGATCGCGAGCGTCGTCGATCCCGCCTGGAACGAAGTGCTGCCGACGACTTACCTGCTCGGGCGCGACGGCAAGGTCGCAAGGCGCGTGCAGGGCGCGAAGACACATGAGGAATTCCGCGCGCTGATCGCGGGCATCCTGCAGCCCGCCGCGGCGCGCTAGCGCAGCTTCGACCTGGCCGCGGCGATGATGGTGGCGCCGCGCTTCCTGAGCGCGCGCAGCGAGTGGCGCGCCCAGGCGAATTCGAGCCCGAGGATCGCGAGTCCTGCGGGAATCACGACGAAAGCCGGGCCGGGCAGCACGATCATGGCGACCCCCACGAGCAGCACCGTGAACCCCGTGATCGTGATCACGATGCGCCGCGCCCATTTGTACGGCACGTGCAACGGGTGGTCCCGGTGAAGTTCCCGCCAGTTCATGGAGTGCTTCAGACCTGCCGCGTGACGAACTGTTCAATGTGCCTCGCGACGGCGGCCGGCTCCTCATGATGCATCATGTGGCCGACGCCGGGGAGCGTCGCGAGCGTCAACTGCGGAAAGACCGAGCGAAAGTACTCGTCCGTGCCGTGCGGCCCGAGCCGCGCGCGGTGTTCGGAGTGCTCGCCGAGCAGCAGCAGCATCGGCGCGACGCCACGACGCCAGCAGGCTTCCGATTCCTCGCGCCGGTACAGCACGGGGTTCACGAGGCGGTGGCGCGGATCGGCGGCGAGCCGATAGCGTTCGTTCGCGCGGCGGGTCCAGGCCTGCGCGAGGAAGGCGGCGCGGGGCGCCGTGAGGCGCGGGTTGCGCGAGCGCAGGTAGGTGGCGAGCTCGGCGAGGGACGCGTAACCCGCCTGCCGCGGCCGCCGCGCCTGCTCGTCGAGCCAGCGCGCGTAACGCGCCGGCGCTTCATCGGCACCCGTCGACGGCAGTCCGAAGCCCTCGATGTTGATCGTCCACGCGATGCGGCCCGGCCGGATGCCCCCATAGAGCGCCGCGACATTGCCGCCCATGCTGTGCCCGATGACACGCACCGGCCCGCCCGGCGCCACGAGTTCAAGCAGCGCCTCGAGGTCGGCCAGGTAGTCCGGGAACCAGTAGCCGCCCGGTTGCCAGTCGCTGCCGCCGAAACCGCGCCAGTCGAGCCCGACGTACGACCAGTCGCCGGGCAGTTCGTCGACGAGGAACTGCCAGCTTTCCGCGACATCGAGGAAACCGTGCAGCAGCACGATCGGCGACGCCGACGGCGGACCCCAGCGCGTCAGCCGGTGGCGCAGGCCGCGCAGCACGAGGTCCTCGTGGGCGGGCAGGCGCCGGGGCGCGTAGGCATCACCACCCGGGCCACTCACGCGCCGAGGAACATCCGGTAGGCGGGATTGTGGGTCTCGTCGGTGTACTCGTAGTGCAGTTCACCGAGGTGCAGCAGGAAGTCGTCGCGCTCCGCGGGCGGCACCTGGATGCCGGCGAGCACGCGGCCGTAGTCCGAACCATGGTTGCGATAGTGGAACAGGCTGATGTTCCAGCGCGTGCCGACGGCCTGCAGGAAACGCAGCAGCGCACCGGGCCGCTCGGGGAACTCGAAGCGAAAAAGCAGTTCGTGCTCGATGCCGCGCGCGTGCCCGCCCACCATGTAGCGCGCATGCAGCTTCGCGACCTCGTTCTCCGACATGTCCTGCACGGCATGGCCGGCGCCGCGCAATGCCTCGATGACCGCGTCCTTCTCGGCGCGGCCCTGCGAGAGTGCGAAGCCGACGAAAACCTGCGCGGCGTGCGCGCTTTCGTAGCGGTAGTTGAACTCCGTGACAGCGCGCGCGCCGAGCGCCTGGCAGAAGGCGAGGAAGCTGCCGGGCCGCTCCGGAATCTCGACCGCAAGCAACGCCTCGCGCTGCGCACCGAGGTCGGCGCGTTCGGCGACATGGCGCAGGCGGTCGAAATTGACGTTTGCGCCGCTCGTCACCGCGACGAGGCGCTTGCCGCGCCAGCCGGCGCGCGCGGCGTATTTCTTGATGCCCGCAACGGCGAGTGCCCCGGCGGGCTCGGCGATCGAGCGCGTGTCCTCGAAGATGTCCTGGATGGCCGCGCAAGTCTCGTCGGTGTCGACGAGCACGATCTCGTCGACGAACTGGCGCACGAGCTGGAAGGGCTCCTCACCGACGCGCCGCACGGCGACGCCGTCGGCGAACATGCCGACACGGTCGAGCGTCACGCGCTTGCCGAGGCGCAGTGACTCGTGCATGGCCGCCGCGTCGGTGGGCTCCACCCCGATCACCTTGACCCTCGGATAGAGGTACTTCGCGTAGACGGCGATGCCCGCGATCAGGCCACCGCCGCCCACCGGCACGAAGATCGCATCGATCTCCCCGCCGGTCTGGCGCATGATCTCCACCGCGATCGTGCCCTGGCCCGCGATCACGTCGGGATCGTCGAAGGGATGCACGAAGACGAGTTCGCGCTCGCGGGCGAGCATCGCGGCGTGCTCATAGGCGGCGTCGTAGTCGTCGCCGTGCAGCACCGCTTCGCCGCCGAGGTCGAGCACCGCCTGCACCTTGATCTGCGGGGTCGTCACCGGCATCACGATCACGGCCTTGATGCCCCGCCGCTGCGCCGCGAGCGCGACCCCCTGCGCGTGATTGCCCGCCGAGGCACAGATCACGCCGCGGCTGGCCGCGCTTTGCGAAAGGTTCGCGATCCGGTTGTACGCACCGCGCAGCTTGAAGGAGAAGACCGGCTGCAGGTCTTCACGCTTGAGCCGCACGTCGTTGCCGATGCGGCGTGAAAGACGGGGCGCGGCGTCGAGCGGCGATTCGATCGCCACGTCGTAGACACGCGCCTTCAGGATGCGCTCGATGTAGGGGCTCGCCAAGGGATCCGCCGGGGTTCTGAGCCGCGCAGCTTACCGAAATTCCACGCGCGACGCGCGGCGGGCCATGGGCGGCGGGCAACGGGCTGCGGGCCAGAGCGGTGCCATTGGTGGTGTACTCGTCACCGGATATCAACGGACCACCCCGGAACCTTCGCCCGCGGTGCGATGGGCGCGGAACATGGCCGCTGGCCGGAACGGAGTCGCGGCGTCCGGCGCCGAACGCGGAGAGCGTCGAACGTGGAGAGCGCCGAGAAGCGGCGAGCTGCGCCCGGCGTCCACCGGGCTTTCCGCTTCTGACGACATCTTGCGCCGGGCGCCGCCGCGCCGAGGGCACCGCCAACGGCGGCGCTCGACCCGAGAGGCGCCGGACGCCGCGACTCCGTTCCGGCCCGCCGCCGCTGTTCGTTGCCCGTCGCCCCGCGCGCGCCGCTCAGCCTTGCGCCCTGTCCCCCACCGGCCGCACGCCGTAGCGGAACTTCGCCTTGCCGATCATCACCTGGTCGTCGTCGGCGAGCGCCTCGCGCGTGACACGCCGGCCGTTCACGTAGACGCCATTGGTGCTGTTGAGGTCCTCGACGATCGTCAGCGTGGGTCCGGCGAGGATGACCGCATGGTGCCGGCTGATGAACTTGGCATTGATCTGCACGTCGTTGTCCGGCGTGCGCCCGATGGTCGTCTTGCGCCCGAGGACGTGCACGACCTCGCTGGGGCCGTCGGTCCGCGTGAGCAGGCGCACGAGGCCGTCGTGTGCCGCTTCGCTGCCGGTGGCCGCCAGCGGATCGATGCGTTGCATGCTTTCGCGGATGCTGCCGAGCACGGCCGCGCTGCTCGCGGCCTCCGCCCCGATGCGCCCGATCAGTGCCTCGCGTTCCTCGAGCGCCCGGCGCGTGCCCGCGAGCTGCGCCCGGGCGTCGGCACCGGCCACCGTGAGCTCATCGATGCGCAGCTGCCGGTCGCGCAGTTCCGCCTCGTGCCGATTCAGCTGGTCTTCCGCGGCCTGCAGGTCCTGCTGCAGGTCCGCCGTACGCGCGACGGCCTCCTGCAATGCCGCGCGCGACTCGACGAGCAGCCGGTCGCGCTCCGCGACCCGCGCGGAGAGCTCGCTGTCGCGCCGTTCGAGGTCGAGCGAACGCTCGCTGTGCGAGCGCAGGGCTTCGTTCGCGCTCGAGGCGTGCGCGTCACGGTCCGCAAGCGCGGTGCGGGCGGCCGCGAGGTCGGCGGCCAGCGAATCGGCTCGCGCCTTCTCCGACGCGAGCAGCGACTCCAGCTCGTCGTGGAGCGCCGTCGCGGCGCGCATCGTGGCTTCGTGGTCGGCATCGCGTGCTTCCGCGGCGCGCACGAGCCGGTCGAGTTCGGCGAGGCGCTCGTCCTGGCGGCCGACACTGTCGCGCTGCGAACTGTAGGAAGTGCGCGCCGCCTGCAGCTCCTGGGTCAGGTTGACCACCACGGCGCCGAGCCGCGCGCCCTCCCCTTCGAGGTCCTTCAGTTGCACCTTGCAATGTTCGAGCGTTGCCTCGAGTGACGCGACGGCCGCCCGCAGCGTGTCGCGCTCGGTGGCGCCGCTCGCCAGCTCGCGCGCCCGCTCTGCGAGCGCCTCGACTTGCCGGTCGCGCTCCGCGGCAAGGGCGGCGATCGTTGCATCACGCGCCATCACCTGCTGCTGCAGCGCTTCGGCTTCGCGCGCGTGCCCCTCGAGCGCAACCACCCGGCCCGCGATTTCGGCCTCGGACTCGCGCAGCTTCGCCTGCCCCGAATCCCGCTCGCCTTCGAGCGCGCCGATGCGCGCGCGGGCCGCAGCGAGATCGGCCTCGAGCGAGGCACTACGCGCCCGCTCGCGCGCGACTTCGCCTTGCAGCGACGTGGCGCGTGCTTCCCGCTCGTCGGTTTCCCCGTGGGCGACGAGCAGCAGTCCTTCGTAGACCGCGCGCAGGCCCTCGCGCGAGCTCGCTCGCTCACGGTGCAGCGCGAGTGCGCCCCGCAGTTCCGCGAGCTCCGCGCAACGCTGGGCTTCGAGTCGCTCGCGCTGCACGAGCTGCAAGGCGGCCGACGCCGCCTCATCCGTGCGCGCGCGCAGCAAATCCGACTGGGCCGCGAAGTCGCTGCGCAGGCGGTCCGCTTCGCCCGTGGCGGCGGCGAGTGCGGCACGCGCCTCGTTCGCATTCTCGTCCCCCGAA
>JBFWZQ010000017.1:0-62413 GCA_050185195.1 Steroidobacteraceae bacterium
CAGGACCACGCCAACTATTTCCGCGCGATCCGCATCGAGAAGACGATGATGTCGCTGATCCTGATGCTGATCGTCGCCGTCGCGGCCTTCAATATCGTGGCGATGCTCGTGATGGTGGTGACCGACAAGCGCACCGACATCGCGATCCTGCGCACCCTCGGCGCGGCGCCCGCCCGGGTGATGGGCGTGTTCGCGACGCAGGGCCTCGTGATCGGCTGGTGCGGCGTGCTCGCGGGGGTGGCGCTCGGCATTACGATCGCGGGCAACGTGACCCCGATCGTCGGCTTTCTCGAGCGCGCCTTCGGTTTCCAGGTCATGGATGCGGACGTCTACTACATCACCCGCATCCCCTCGGTCATCGACTGGCGGCACGTCGCCTGGATTGGCGGCGCCGCCTTGCTGCTGACGGCGCTCGCCACCGTCTACCCCGCGCTGCGCGCCGCGCGCGTCGCACCGGCCGAAGCGTTGCGGTACGAGTAGCCGATGACGCGCCTCTACGAATGGTGGATCGGCACCCGCTACCTCTCCTCGACGCACCGGCGCGGCTTCGTGTCGATCGTCGCGCTGATATCCGTGCTCGGCCTCATGCTCGGCGTGGCCGTACTGATCGTCGTGCTGTCGGTGATGAACGGCTTCGAGCGCGAGCTGCGCACGCGGATCCTTGCCGTGACCGCGCACGCGACGCTGATGGGCCTCGAGGGCACCCTCGACGACTGGCAGGGTGCGCAGGCCGTCGCGCTGCGTACGCCCGGGGTGCGCGCCGCAGTGCCGTACGTCGAGTCGCAGTCGATGCTCGCGCGTGGCGAGGCGATCGTCGGCGCGCAGGTGCGCGGCATCGAGCCGGCGCAGGAAGGCAAGGCGGACAGCCTCGGTGAGCGCATGCGGGAAGGTACGCTCGCTTCGCTCACCCCCGGCAGCTGGCACGTGGTGCTCGGGGATGAGCTCGCGCGCGAGCTCGGCGCGGCGGTGGGCGAGAGCGTGGTGCTGATCGCGCCCGAGGGCGCTGCCACGCCGACGGGCATGGTGCCGCGCATGCGCCGTTTCACCGTGAGCGGCATCTTCAGCTCCGGCATGTACGAATTCGACCGCGGCCTCGCGCTCGTGAACCTCGCCGACGCGGCGCGACTCTTTCGCACCGGCGAACGGGTGACCGGCCTGCGCCTCGAGATGGACGACGCCTACGCCGCGCCGCGCATCGTGCGCGAAGTGGCGCTCGCGCTCGGCGGCGGTTACTACGTCAGCGACTGGACGCGCAACCACGCGAACTTCTTCCGCTCGATCGAGATCACCAAGTCGCTGATGTTCGTGATCCTGCTGATGATCGTCGGCGTGGCGGCTTTCAACATCGTCGCGACGCTCGTGATGATCGTGAAGGACAAGCAGCCGGACATCGCGATCCTGCGCACGCTCGGCGCCGGTCCGCGCAACGTGCTCGGCGCGTTTGCGATCCAGGGCGTGCTGATCGGGCTCGCGGGCACCGCGCTCGGCGCCGGGCTCGGCATCCTCGTCTCGCGCCACCTCGAGTCGCTGGTGCGCGCCCTCGAGCGCGTGCTCGACACGCAGTTCCTCGATGCGCGTGTCTATTACATGAGCGACCTGCCGGCCTACGTGCAATGGCAGGATGTCGCGCAGGTGTGTGGCGTCGCGTTCGCGCTGTGCGCGCTGGCGACGCTCTATCCCGCGTGGCGCGCGGCGCGAACGTCACCTGCGGAGGCCCTGAGGCATGACTGAAGCGGAGCATGAGGTGGTCCTCGAGGCGCGGGCCCTGCGCCGGGAGTTCAGGCAGGGGCCGGTGCAGCTCGAAGTGCTGCGCGGCGTCGAACTGACCATCAGGGCGGGCGAGCGACTCGCCATCATCGGTTCGTCGGGGTCGGGCAAGACGACGCTGCTGCAGCTGATCGGCGGGCTCGACCAGCCGACGGCTGGCGGCGTGCGCATCGAGGGCCGCGACATCCTTGCGGTCGGCGAGCGCGAGCGCGGCGAGCTGCGCAACCGCGCCATCGGCTTCGTCTACCAGTTCCACCACCTGCTGCCGGAATTCTCGGCCCTCGAGAATGTCGCGATGCCGCTGCTCGTGCGGCGCGAGCGGGTCGCGGTGGCGCGCGAACGCGCGCGGGCGCTGCTCGAGCGCGTAGGACTCGGCGCGCGCCTCGCGCACCGGCCCCACCAGCTCTCGGGCGGCGAGCGCCAGCGCGCCGCGGTGGCGCGGGCACTCGTGACGGACCCGCGCGTGGTGCTCGCGGACGAGCCGACCGGCAACCTCGATGGCGCCAACGCCGAGCAGGTGTTCCAGCTGATGCTCGAGCTCAACCGCGAGCGCGGCACGAGCCTCGTCGTCGTGACCCATGACCCACGCCTCGCGGCACGCATGGACCGCGTGCTCACGCTCGTGGGCGGGGAACTGGTCCCGGCCTGAGGGCAAGGGGAGGCGGGTCGTGCTGGCGAGCCCATGGCCACGAGGAGTTCTGTCTCGTCTATCACTCGACGCCGGATCAGCTCGAGGATCTGGCTGATCGCGAGCGCGGCATGTTCCTCATCGATGTCGAAGGGCTTGCGGACCGCACCGTTACTTCGCGCCTGATGCAGTAGTTGATCGACCTGCGTTCCTGGAACCGCGAGGCCTCAAGGAATATTTCGACCAGCGGCGGAACCCAGCGCACGCAACCGGCGTCTCTTGCCCGTTGCCCACTGTCAACGCGCCATTCTGGCGAAACGCAGCGCGTTACCGCCTCGTCCCCCAAGCGCGCGTGCGGTATCTCCTGCGCACGTGATAACGCCAGAACAGTTCGAGCAGCGCCCAGCCGAGCACGCCGGCGACCACCGAGCAGACGAGGCAGCCGATGAGGAACGGCTTCCAGATCGGTCCGAGTCCGTACTGCAGCCAGGACCACGACATCTCGAAGCGAAAGGGCTGCGGCACATGGCCGAGCAGCGCCGCACCGACCCGGTAGGCGGTGTAGTACACCGGCACGAAGGTCAGCGGGTTCACGAGCAGCACCGTCGCGACGAGCACGGGTGCGTTGATCCGCGCCACGATCGCCACGATGGCCGCCAGCACGAGGTGCACGGGCAGGGGAACGAAACAGATCGCGAGGCCCGCGCCGAACGCCGCGGTGACGCCGCGGCGCTGCAGGGACCACAGGGCAGGGTCCGCGATGCGCGTGCCGAACGGCCGCAGGTACCAGTGGCTGCGGATCTGCTCGGGCGACGGCGTGAGCTTGCGGATGAGATGGCGGGGCATGGAGCGCCTGCACTGTAGCAGGGCGGCCTGAGGCATGACACTCGGCGTGGCGCTCGCGTTCCTCTGTGGGGCGCTGCTCGCCTTCGCGATGCCGCCTCCCCAGGGTGCCTTCTGCAGCCTCGCCTTGCTCTTCGTCGCAGCCGTCGCGGCCGTCGCCTGGGGCAGGGGATGCCGGCGCACTACGGCCGCGCTGGTCGCATTGCTCATCGGGCTCGCGTACACGGCCTTGCACGTGTGCGCGGCCGTGGCCGCGCGCTGGCCCATCGCACGCGATGGTGAGCGCGTGCTCGTCGAGGCGCGTATCCTCTCCATTCCCGTCGCGGGCGAGTTCGGCACGACTTTCGATGCGGCGCTCGCGCCGGATCCGCGCGCACGCTTCGGGGGGTTCAAGGCCCGGGTTGCCTGGGTGCACCCACGCACCGCACCAAGGGTCGGGGAACGATGGCGACTGGTGGTGCGGCTGCGCGCGCCGCGTGCCAGTGCGAACCCGGTCGGTCCGGACATGGAGAGGATCTGGTTCCGGGATGGCATCGGTGCGCTCGGGACGGTGCTGCCATGGTCCCGCCTGAATGCGCGCATCGACGCGGGCGCTGCCCCGCTCGATCGGCTGCGGGCGCGGATCGCGCGGCACATCGCGACCGGCGTCGCAGATCGCGACGCCGCGGCGTTGCTCGCCGCGCTCGCGGTCGGAGTCACCGGCGACCTGTCGCGCGAACAGTGGCGTGTGTTCAACGCCACCGGTACGACGCATCTCGTCGCGATTTCGGGCATGCATGTCACGCTCTTCGCAGTTCTCGCGATCGCCGTCGCGCGTCGCCTCTGGCGGGTGGCCGGGCCGCTGCGCGACCGGGTGCCGCGCGAACCCTTTGCAGCGTTGCTGGGCATCGTCGCAGCGCTGGGGTATGCGTTGCTCGCGGGCCTGTCCGTTCCGACCTTGCGCACGCTCGTGATGCTCGCCGCGTGGCTGCTCGCCCGCGCGGCGGCACGCGCGCAGGGCCCGTTGCAGTCGTTCGCGATCGCAATCGTGGTCGTGCTCGTGCTCGATCCGTTCGCGCCGCTGGCTAGTGGTTTCTGGCTGTCATTCGTCGCAGTGGCGGCGATCGTGGTGGCCGCCGGATCGCGCACCGGGCGGGCGCCCTGGTGGCGCGAGGCCGCGCGCGTGCAGTTGGCCGTCACGATCGCACTCGTGCCAGTCACCCTCGCGGCCTTCGGTGGGGTCTCGCTCGCGAGCCTCGTCGTCAATGTCGTCGCGATCCCGTTCTTCACGCTGCTGCTCGTGCCCCTGACGCTCGCATCGACGGCGCTGCTCGCCTGCACGCCGGCCCTCGCGGACATCGGTTTCGCGGCCGGTGCCGCGCTGCATGCGGTGGGCTGGCCGTGGCTCGAGGCCGCCGCGTCCTGGCCGTACTCGGTTCTGGCGCTCGCGCCGCCACCCTGGGCCTGGCTGGTCGCCGTGCCGGCGGTTGCGATGGCCATCCTGCCCTGGCCGCTGGGGCTGCGCATGACCTCGCTGGCCGCCCTCGCGCCGCTCGCGGCCGCGGCGCCGCTCGCACCGGCCGCCGCGCAGGTCGCCGTCACCATCTTCGACGTCGGTCGCGGTCAGGCGGCCGTGATTCGCACCGCGCACGCCGTGGTCGTCTACGGGACGGGCGACAGCTTCGGCACGAACGGGCGGCGCATGGCCCGCGTGGTCGTGCCCTGGCTGCGCCTGCAGCGGATTGCGCGCGTCGATCGCCTCGTCCTGCCACGGCTGCAGGCCGACCAGGCGAGCGGCGCGGCCGAACTCGTCGCGGCACTCGATGTCGGCGAGATCCTGGTGCCACGCGCCTGGCCGGGCGGGCCTGCCCGCGCCGTGCCTTGCGCCGCGCTGCCTGCATGGCAACACGCACCGGCGCACTTCGCGCTGACGGCGGACTGCGACATGGCGCTCAGGGTCGGGCCGCATCGCCTCGAATTCGGGCGCGCGGCGCACTTCGAGACCACGCGCGAGGGTGCGATCAGCCTCACGATAGACGCCGCCACGAGTGCGGTCGCGCGGCGGGCGTCGCGCGACGGTTATCCATGGCCGTGGCGCGCTCCGGTATGATGCGCACGGGTTGCAAGACTGCGAGGGCGGGGCGGATGTGGGAAATCGTGCGCGCGGGCGGGCCACTGATGTGGCCGATCATCCTGTGTTCGATCGGCGCTGCGGCGATCATCCTCGAGCGTTTCTGGACCCTGCAGGACAAGCGGGTCATCCCGCCCGACCTCACGAAAAAGGTCTGGGCGCTGATCGAAGGCAACCAGGTCAACGACAAGATCATCGCGGCGCTCGAGCAGAACTCGCCGCTTGGCCGGGTGCTCGCCGCGGGCCTCGCCAACCGCCACCGGCCGCGCGAGATCATGATGGAGCGGCTGCAGGACACTGGCCGCCATGTCGTGCACGAACTCGAGCGCTTCCTCAATTCGCTCAACATGATTGCCGGCGTGAGCCCGCTGCTCGGGCTGCTCGGCACGGTGACGGGCATCATCAAGGCGTTCAACGCCATCCAGGCCGGCGGCATGGGCGACCCGCGGATGCTGTCGGGGGGCATCGCCGAGGCCCTGATCACGACCGCCGCGGGGCTCACGGTCGCCATTCCGTCGCTGATCGGTTTTCGCCTGCTGCGCGGCAAGGTCGATCGCATCGTGATCCAGATGGAGAAGGACGCCCTGCGCCTCGCCGATGAAGTCGACGCGGCAGCCGGCCGCGACCGGGCGGGGGCCGCGTGAACCTGCAACCGCGGCGCACCGACGAGCCCGAGCTCAACCTCACCTCGCTGATCGACGTGGTGCTGCTGCTGATCGTGTTCTTCATGCTCTCGTCGACCTTCGTGCAGGAAGGCCGGCTGCGCGTGCGCCTGCCCGAGGCGCGCGACGTGCCGGTGCAGCGCCCCGCGAAGGAAACCATCGTGGTGACGGTGACCCAGGGCGGCGGCTATCGGGTCAACGAGCGTGACCTCGTCAACGCGAGCGCCGACACGCTGCGCGCGGCGCTGCTCAAGGTCGCGGGCGATGGGCGCGGCTCGCCGGTCACGCTGCGAGCGGACGGGCGTGCGACACACCAGTCGGTCGTGACCGCGATGGACGTGCTCGGCAAGCTCGGCTTCACCGAGATCAACATCGCGACCGTGAACGACGCGGGCGCCGCCGCGCCGTGAGCGCGACGGACAACCCGCTCGTCGTCGCGCACCCGGGGCAGGTCTATCGCCGGCTGCTCGGCTACGCGCGCCCTTACCTCGGCACCTTCCTGATCGGGGTCGCCGGCATGGCGCTGTTTGCCGCGACCGACGCGCTGCTCGCCTACCTCGTCAAGGTCTTCCTCGGCGGCGCGTTCGTCGAGCGGGACCCGCGTGTCATCTGGATCGTGCCGCTCGGCGCCGTCGGGCTCTTCTTCCTGCGCGGCGTCGGCGACTACCTCTCGACCTATTTCCCGGCATCGGTCGGGCGACGCATCATCAAGTCGCTGCGCGGCGAGCTGTTCGCGAAATACCTGCGACTGCCGGTCGCCTGGTTCGATGCGACCTCGACGGGCGAGATGCTCTCGCGCCTCACCTTCAACATCGAGCAGGTCGCCGAGGCGACGACCAACGCGGTCACGGTGCTGATCCGCGACACGCTCACGATCGTGGCGCTGCTCGGTTATCTCTTCTGGGTCAACTGGCAACTCGCGGCCTTCGCCATCACGCTCGCGCCGCTCATTTCCTGGCTGATCCGGCGGATCAACCGGTCCTTTCGCCGCTACAGCACGCGCATCTACAACTCGATGGCGGATGTCACGCGGGTCGCGAAGGAGTCCTTCGACGGGCAGCGCATCGTGCGGGTCTTCAATGCGCAGCGCCAGCAGGAGCAGGCCTTCGAGGCGGCGAACGAGGCAAACCGCCACAGCAACATGCGCCTCATCAACGCGCGTGCGATGAGCAACCCGGTGGTGCAGTTCGTCGCCGCGATCGGGCTCGCCGGGGTGCTCTATTTCGCGATCAGCCAGGTGCAGTCGCAGGCGATGCGCGTCGACGATTTTCTGTCGTTCCTGACGGCGTTGCTGCTGGTGACGGCACCGCTGCGCCGCCTGGTCAACGTGTTCGGGCCGTTGCAGCAGGGCATCGCGGCCGGTGCGAGCGTCTTCGCGGTACTCGACGTCGCGGGCGAAGGCGAGGGGGGTGCGTACACGGTGGCGCGCGCGCGCGGCGACATCGAGTTCCGCGATGTCGGCTTCACCTATCGCGCCGACAAGGGCCGGGTGCTGCGCCATATCGACCTCACGGTGCCGGCCGGCCGCACGCTCGCGATCGTCGGGCGTTCGGGCAGCGGCAAGTCGACGCTGGTGGCGCTGCTGCCCCGCTTCTACGACGCCGAGGAGGGCAGCGTGCGACTCGACGGCGTAGATGTGCGCGAGTACGCGCTCGCGAACCTGCGCGACCAGGTCGCGGTCGTGAGCCAGGAGGTCGTGCTGTTCAACGACACGATCCGCGCCAACATCGCGTTCGGCCATCCGGGGGCGACACGCGCGCAGGTCGAAGCGGCCGCGGAGGCGGCCTTCGTGATGGATTTCGCGCGCGAGCTGCCGCAGGGGCTCGACACGCTCGCCGGCGATCGCGGCGCCTTGCTCTCCGGTGGCCAGCGCCAGCGCATTTCAATCGCCCGCGCGATCCTGAAGGACACGCCGGTGCTGGTGCTCGACGAGGCGACCTCGGCGCTCGACACCGAGTCGGAGCGGCACATCCAGGCGGCGCTCGCGCGCCTGCAGGCAGGGCGCACCACGCTCGTGATCGCCCACCGCCTCTCGACGGTGGAGCAGGCCGACGAGATCGTCGTGATGGACGAGGGCGCAATCGTCGAACGTGGCACCCATGCCGCACTGCTCGCGCGCGATGGCGTCTACGCGCAACTGCATCGTTTGCAGTTCAACGCCTGAGCGGGCCCTGCGGCGATGGAAAAGTGGCTCAACGCGGTCTGGTACGGGCGCGCCTTCGGTGCGGCGCTGCTGCGTCCGCTGTCCTGGCTGTACGCGCTGGTGGTGGGCCTGCGCCGCGCCGCGTATGCGGCGCGCCTGCTGCCGGTCACGAAACTGGCCGCCCCGGTGCTCGTCGTCGGCAATCTCACCGTCGGCGGCACGGGCAAGACGCCGTTCGTCGTCTGGCTCGTCGGGCAGCTCGCGGCGACGGGCCGCAGGCCCGGCGTGATCGCCCGTGGTTACGGCCGCCGCAGCGAGGCGCCGCGGCTCGTCGAGGACGGTTCATTGGCTGGCGAGGTGGGCGACGAGCCCCTGCTCGTGCGCCGTCGCACCGGGCGGCCGGTGGCGGTCGGGCGCGAGCGGGTCGTCGCCGGGCGGCTGCTCGCGACGCAGGGTGTCGACGTCATCGTCGCCGACGACGGGCTGCAGCACCTTGCGCTTGCGCGCGATTGTGAGTTCGTGCTGATCGACGGGTCGCGCGGCTTCGGCAACGGCCTGTTGCTGCCCGCCGGGCCGTTGCGGGAGCGGGCGGCGCGAATGCGCACGGTCGACGCGGTGATCATGCTCGACGGGACACGCGAACGGAGCCTCGCGGGCCGCCCGGTGTTCCACATGCGGCTCGAGGGGACGGGCGTGCTGCCGCTCGCGGGACCGCGTGAAGCCGTGCTGCCGCTGGCGAGCCTCGCCGGGCAGCGCGTGCACGCGGTGGCGGGCATCGGTCACCCCGAACGGTTCTTCCGCATGCTGCGGGGTGCCGGCCTCGACGTGATCCCGCACGCCTTCCCGGACCACCACGCCTTCACCGCGGCCGACCTCGCCTTCGATGACACGCTGTCGATCCTCATGACCGAGAAGGATGCCGTAAAATGCGCGGCGTTCGCCTCGCCGCGGCTCGGGTACGTGCCCGTCACCGCGGCGTTCAGCGACGAGGATGCGCGCATGCTGCTCGCGCTCGTTGCGGCAAAGATCGGCCCGGCCACCAGCGGCCGTTGAGGAGTGCCTTGGATACGCGACTGCTCGACATCATCGCCTGCCCGCTGTGCAAGGGGCCCGTGGCATTCCAGCGGGGCCAGGCGGTGCTCGTCTGCCGCATCGACCGGCTCGCGTTTCCCGTCCGCGAGGGCGTGCCCATCATGCTCGTCGAAGAGGCGCGACCGCTCGCCGCGGACGATCCGCTGCTCGAGCGTTGAGCGGACCGGCCGCATGTACCGCATCGTCATCCCCGCGCGCTACGGGTCCTCGCGTTTTCCCGGCAAGCCGCTCGCGCTGATCGACGGCCGGCCGATGATCCAGCGTGTGTACGACCGCGCCCGGGCCACCGGCGCGCACGAGGTGATCGTGGCGACCGATGACGAGCGCATCGCCACCGCGGCGCGCCTTGCGGGCGCGGACGTCTGCATGACCGCGGCGTCGCACGCCTCCGGCACGGATCGCATCGCGGAGGTCGCGCGCCTGCGCGGCTTCGACGCCGATGACATCGTGGTCAACCTGCAGGGCGACGAGCCGCGGATGCCGGCGGCGATCGTCGAGCAGGTGGCTGCGGCGCTGGCGGCCCACCCGTCTGCCGCGATCGCGACCGCCGCGGCGGCGATCGGGTCGCGCGCGGAATTCCTCGACCCCAACGTGGTCAAGGTGGTGACCGATCGGGGCGGCAGGGCGCTCTATTTCAGCCGGGCGCCCATTCCGCACGATCGCGACGGCGACGGGTTCGAGGCGCGCCGCCACATCGGCCTCTATGCCTATCGCGCCGGCGCGTTGCTGCGGCTTGCGGCGCTGCCGCCGACACGGCTCGAGCAACTCGAGAAGCTCGAGCAGCTGCGAGCGATCGAGCACGGCATGGAGATACGCGTCGTCGAAGCCGCTGCATTGCCAGGCGTGGACGTCAACACGCCGCAGGACCTGCAGCGTCTCCACGACGGGGCATGAGCGCGCCCCCATCCGCCTTCGATCGCCGCGGCCTCGCAGCCGCGGTTTCCGCGTACGCCCTGTGGGGCCTGTTTCCACTCTACTGGTACCAGCTCCGGGCCGTGCCGGCCGTGCAGACCGTTGCCCATCGGGTGGTGTGG
This sequence comes from Steroidobacteraceae bacterium, assembly GCA_050185195.1. Taxonomy (GTDB): domain Bacteria; phylum Pseudomonadota; class Gammaproteobacteria; order Steroidobacterales; family Steroidobacteraceae; genus CADEFQ01. Next base: position 10,280 of record JBFWZQ010000017.1, read on the forward strand.
TGCGCCGTCTTCGTATTCGGCTGGATGGCCTTGCGACGGCAGTGGGGTGGGTTGCGGGAGGCGTTCGCCGTGCCGCGCGCGCTGCCGATGCTGGTCGCGAGCAGTGTGCTCATCAGCTTCAACTGGGGCGTCTACATCTGGGCCGTGACCCACGGCCGCGTACTCGATGCGAGCCTCGGGTATTTCATCGGGCCGCTGGCAAACGTGCTGGTCGGGGTGCTGCTGCTGCGTGAACGGCTGAGCGTGGCGCAATGGGGGGCGGTCGGCCTGGCCGCCGTCGGGGTGCTGTGGCTGACGGTCAGCCTCGGTGCGCTGCCCTGGGTGGCGCTCGCGCTGGCCTCGAGCTTCTGCCTGTACGGCCTGATCCGCAAAGTGGTTGCGGTGGGTGCCTTGCCGGGCCTTGCCGTCGAAAGCGGCATCCTGCTGTTGCCGGCGCTCGTGTGGCTAGCCTGGAGCGAACTGCGGGGCGAGGCCGCCTTCGGCCATGCGGGCGTAGCGAGCGATGTGCTGTTGATATCCGGGGGCGCACTCACGGCCCTGCCGCTGATCGGCTTCGCCTATGGCGCGCGGCGCCTGCCTTATTCGTTGCTCGGCCTGTTGCAGTATCTTTCCCCGACGCTGCAACTGCTGTGCGGCCTGCTGCTGGGCGAGGCGTTTCCCCGCGACAAGATCGTCGGGTTCGCCATCATCTGGCTGGGCCTTGCCGTGTATGCGGCTGATGGGTGGATTGGCGCCCGGCGCCCGGCCTGACCGGGCCTCCCAAGTTGGCGCCTCAGACCTGCGCGGCGAGCAGCCGGCCGGTGGGCGTCGCGCGGGCGGCGCCTTGCGGGGTGTAGGTGTCCCTGCCACGTTGTGCGCCGCCGGTCAGTGCATCGAGGCGGCCGTTCACGTTCTGCAACTGCGCGGTCGCGAGCGCGCCGTTGCGATCGTTCAGCCTGCGGCAGCGGCGCGTCAGCTCGGTGCAACTGGTCCAGCGAACAGCCAGGCGGCCGCCCGTGTCGCACCAGGCAAGCAACTTGCGCATGCCATCCGCGTCGGCCGCAAACCCGAGCATGTCGCATAGCGCGGTACGCTCGCCCTCGACGCGCAGCAGCGTGCCGACACACGCCTGCCGGTCGCGACCCGCAACGGCGAGGGCTTCGATATCCCGCGCCACGAGCAGGCCATGCTCCCGGTCGAGCAGGTTTTCGAGGCGCGCAAGCACGGCCGATTGCTCGGTGATCAGGCGCTCGACGGCTTCTCGCGTGACGGCTGGATCCATTCCCGATCCCTCGTTCAATCCCGGCGGGACGTGCGCACGAGGCTTTCGAGATCGTGTTCGAACACGAGCAGCTTGGTCGCCGTCGCTTCCGCGTCGACGGTATAGCTGCCGCTCTCGATGGCCTTGCGGATCTTCGCCACGCGCGCTTCGTCCACCTGGGACAGGCGGCTCAGGGTCGCCTCGAGCGCTGCCAGCTGGCGGGCGCTTTCGGTGATCTGCACGCCACCCGGCGCCTGCGGCTGGGGCCGCGCGCCATCCCCGGTCGTCGACGAACGCACGCGCGTCACGGCCGCTGGTTCCGGAGCTTTGACAGGAGCTCCGTTCAATCCATTGATTTTACTGGTCATCGATACACCCTACTCATCCGTGTCATGGGCTTTATCGGCCTTGCCGCGCGGACCTTTAGCAGAATTTGCGACGTGGGAGGCGGCGCTCATTGCGACACCCTCACCTCGGAGCTGTTTTCGACCACGCCCTCGACGACCTTGAGGGAAGACAGGTTCTGCACGCGCACGCGCTCGTGCAGTGCCCCGTCGGCAAGGGCACGCCCGGGCGCGCGGATCAGTATGCCCTCGGCGGACGCCACGAGCGTGACGGCCTGGCCGCGTTCGACCAGATCGTCCGGCGCGAACCACGCCGTCGACAGGGGCACGCCCGCCGGCGCGGATCGTGCGAGGTGGCGCCCGGTGAGCTCGGCGGGTTTCTGTATATAGAGGTGTGCGAGGCCCTCGACTTCGACCCGGCGTATCGTCACGTCCGCCGCAGCCAGTGAACGCCCGCGCGCCGCGGGTGCCTTGAGGACGAGGACGTCGATCTCGCTGTGCAGGGTCAACGGCACATTGATGCGCCAGCGCGCGCCGTCCGGACAGCCGACCACGACCGAGGTGCGCGCCTTCAGCGCAGCTCCCGCGGACCACTTCACGGCAAGCGGCGCCCCGCAGGCCGCGAGGCGCAGGCGCGCATCGAGTCCCGTGGCGCGGATGCGCACCGAAGCTTGCGTGCGGGTAGGTACCTGCGCGCGCACGAAGGCCTCCGCCGCGTGCGCGATGCTCGCTGGATCCTGGATCGCCTGCGCGCCCGCGCACGCGCTGGCGCCGAACCACGCGAGCCCGACGAAGGCGAAGGGATGCGCCCGTTTCCACATGCGCGTATCCGTTGCAGGTTGCGTGCCACGACCATCCCCATCGCGGCAGGCCTCAAGCCCGCCCGGTGCGCGCCGATAGCTGGGGTATCGCGGCCCGCCGCTTGCCGTTGCCGCGGCAATTCCTTGCCGCCCCGGCGTGACCGCCGTCACGCCCCCGGCCACGAAAACCGGCCACTTCCCCCCAAAGCCGGCCGTGGCACAGCGCTTGCTCTGTCCCCCCGTAGTCAGTTTTCTGGCGGTGGGACCGACATGCGATTCGATCTTGACGCTTATCTCGGAGTGCACCAGCAGGCGCTGCTGCTCGGCGCCCGGCGCACCGAAGTGCTCGCGAACAACCTCGCGAACGCGGACACGCCCGGCTTCAAGGCGCGTGACATCGACTTCAAGGCGGCCCTCGCGGCTGCCGGCGAGGCCGGTGCACCGCTGCCGATGGCACGGACCGCCTCGCTGCACCTCGCGACCGAAGGGGGCGGGGGCACCGTCGCCGGCGCGCTGCGTTACCGCACGCCGCTTGCACCCTCGCTCGACGGGAACACCGTCGAGCCGCAGCTCGAGCAGGCCGCATTCGCCGAAAACGCGGTGCGCTACCAGGCGACGCTCACCTTCCTCAACTCGCGTTTTCGCGGCCTGATGACCGCGATCACGGGCCAGTAAGCCGGGAGCCAGCCGATGTCCTCATTCAAGACCTTCGATATCGCCGGATCGGGCATGGCCGCCCAGTCCGTGCGGCTCAATACGGTGGCGAGCAACCTTGCTAACGCCGACAGCGTCGCGGGCAGCGCGGATGCCGTCTACAAGGCGCGCCACCCGCTGTTCGAGGCCGTGCAGCAGGCTCGCGCGGGCGTGCAGCCGGGCGATGCGGGCAGCGGCGCCGCCGTGCGCGTGCGCGGCATCGTCGAGAGCGAGGCGGCTCCGGTCGCCCGCTACGAACCGGGCAATCCGCTCGCCAACGAGGAGGGTTATGTGTTCGCGCCCAGCGTGAACGTCGTCGAGGAGATGGTCGACATGATCTCTGCCTCGCGCTCCTACCAGAACAACGTCGAAGTCATGGATACCGCCAAGACCATGATGATGGCCACCCTGAGGCTCGGACAGTCATGAGTACCGTACAGAACGACAGGACCACGAACCCCTACGCCGGCCTCGGTTTCGATACGACGCGGCCCGAAGCGAAAGGCAAGGGCGACAGCACGCTCGACCAGCAGGATTTCCTGATGCTGCTGACGACGCAGCTCAAGAACCAGGACCCGACGAAGCCGCTCGATTCCACGCAGTTCGTCGCGCAGCTCGCGCAGTTCAGCCAGGTGTCAGGCGTGCAGGAAATGAACGCCTCGCTCGCCGCGCTCACCGCCGGCATGAAAAGCTCGGCCGTGCTCGACGGCACCTCGCTCGTCGGCCGCTACGTGCTGCTCGAAGGCGACAGCGCGACGCTCGCCAAGGACGGCACGATCGTCGGCGGCGTGACGACGCCGAAAGGCGCCACGTCGATCACGGTCAACGTGCGCAACGCGGGCGGTGAGCTCGTGCGCTCCATGCAGCTCGCGCCGACCGACGGCACCACGCTTTTCAGCTGGGACGGCCTTGCGAGTGACGGCACGGCCGCACCGGCCGGTCCGTACACGGTCGACGCGACCGCGACGGTCGCGGGCGCGAGCAAGGCGGCGGACACGCTCGTTGCCGACCTCGTCTCGAGCGTCAGCATCGACCCGGCCACGTTCGCACTGACACTCAACACGCCCGGCGCGGGCCCCGTGACGCTGGCGGACGTCCGCCAGGTCTTCTGAAACCGGATCTCATTCCAGGAGCACACGCACCATGCCATTCACGATCGCCCTGAGCGGCCTCAACGCCGCCTCCGCCGACCTCGCCGTCACCGCGAACAACATCGCGAACGGGTCGACGACGGGTTTCAAGAGTTCGCGCACCGAGTTCGCGGACCTCTTCGCCGTCTCGCCCTTCGGCGTCTCGAGCACCGCGACCGGCAACGGCGTGAAAGTCGCGAGCGTCGCGCAGCAGTTCACGCAGGGCAACGTCGACTTCACCGACAACAACCTCGATCTCGCGCTGCGCGGCGACGGTTTCTTCACGCTGAGCGACGGCGGCGCGCTCGCCTATTCGCGCGCCGGCGCCTTCAAGGTCGACAACCAGGGCTACGTCGTCAACTCGACGCTCGCGCGGCTGCAGGTGTACCCGCCGCTGCCGAACGGCGGGTTCAATACCGGCGGACTCTCGGACCTGCAGCTCGTGACCGGCGAGAGCGCCCCGCAGGCGACGTCCTCGATCGACATGACGCTCAACCTGCCCGCCGATGCGACGGCGCCCGTGACCGCCTTCAACCCGGCGGACGCCTCGAGCTATAACCGCCAGACGTCGATGACCGTCTACGATTCCCTCGGCGCGGCGCACACGACCAGCTTCTACTTCGTCAAGGGCGCGGTCGCGAACGAGTGGACCGTGCAGGCCTACACGGATGGTGCGGCGGTGGGCACCCCGGAGCCACTGACCTTCAACAGCAGCGGTGCGCTCGTGACACCGGCGGCGGGCACGATCGCGTTCCCGCCGCATACGCCGGCGACCGGCGCCGCGCCCATGTCGCTGACGCTGGATGTACAGGGCGCGACGCAGTACGGCAGCAATTTCGGCGTGCGGTTCACGCCGAACGGCTTCACGACCGGTGCGCTTTCCGGCATCGACGTCGACGCCACCGGCATCGTCAGCGCGCGTTACACCAATGGCCGCTCGATCCCGCTCGGCCAGGTCGCGGTGACCAGTTTCGCGAACACGCAGGGCCTGCAGAAGCTCGGCGACACGCAGTGGGGCGAGACCTTCACGTCCGGCAGCGCGCAGCGCGGCACGGCCGGCAGCTCGGGCTTCGGCACGATCCAGTCGGGCGCGCTCGAGGCCTCGAACGTCGAGATCACGCAGCAGCTCGTCAACATGATCACCGCGCAGCGCAATTTCCAGGCGAACGCGCAGATGATCTCGACGGCCGACCAGATCACCCAGACGATCATCAATATCCGCTGATGGACAAGTACCTCTATGTGGCGATGTCCGGCGCGAAGGAGACCCTGCGCGCGCAGGCCGTCAACAGCCACAACCTCGCGAACGCGAGCACCACGGGCTTTCGCGCCGACCTCGCTGCATTCCAGACGCGGGCCGTCGACGGCAGCGGTTTTGCCTCGCGCGCCTACGCGACGAACGCGACGGTCGGCTGGGACACGACGACCGGCGCGCTGCTCTCCACCGGCCGCGACCTCGACGTCGCGGTGAACGGCGGGGGCTGGATCGCGGTGCAGTCCGCCGACGGCAGCGAGGCCTACACGCGCGCCGGCGACCTGCGTGTCGACACGAGCGGGGCGCTGCGCAACGGCGCCGGTGACCTCGTGCTCGGCGACGGCGGGCCGATCACCGTGCCGCAGAACAGCTCGGTCCTGGTCGGCGCCGACGGATCGGTCTCGATCGTGCCGCTCGGGCAGGGACCGGAGACCACGGCCGTCGTCGGCCGCATCAAGCTCGTCAACCCCGCGGCGGACACGCTCGAGCGGGGCGCGGACGGGCTCTTTCGCATGAAGGACGGCAGCCAGGCACCCGCCGATGCGTCCGTCCAGCTCGCCTCGGGCGTGCTCGAGTCGAGCAACGTGAACGCCGCCGGCGCGATGGTCGAGATGATCGAGCTCGCGCGGCGCTTCGAACTGCAGGTCAAAGCCATACGCACCGCGGAAGAGGACGGCGCCACCGCCGCCCGCCTGCTGCGCGTGTAACGGAGGAAATTCATGAATACGGCACTCTGGGCGGCGAAGACGGGGCTCGATGCGCAGCAGACGCGCATGGCGGTCACCTCGAACAACCTGGCCAACGTCTCGACCACCGGCTTCAAGAAAGGCCGCGCGGTCTTCGAGGACCTGATGTACCAGAACGTGCGCCAGGTCGGCGGCTCGACGTCGCAGGACACCGAGGCGCCGTCGGGCCTGTCGCTCGGCACGGGCGTGCGCATCGTCGCCACCGAAAAGCTCTATACGCAGGGCAGTTTCGCCAACACCGGCAATGCGCTCGACGTCGCGGTGAGCGGCCGCGGGTTCTTCCAGGTGGAGCTGCCCGACGGCACGACGGGTTATACGCGCGACGGGGCGTTCCAGCAGAACGCCCAGGGCGAACTCGTCACCTCGAGCGGTTATCGCCTGCAGCCCGGCATCACGATCCCGGATGGCGCGCAGTCGATCACCATCGGCACCGACGGCATCGTGTCCGCGCTGACCGCGGGGCAGACGACGCCCGTGCAGGTCGGCACGCTGCAGCTCGTCGACTTCGTCAATCCGGCGGGCCTGCAGCCGCGCGGCGAGAACCTGCTCGTCGAGTCGGTGGCGAGCGGTCCGCCGCAGGCCGGCACGCCGGGCCTCAACGGCCTCGGTTCGGTGGTGCAGGGCTCCCTCGAAGCGTCGAACGTCAATGTGGTCGAGGAACTCGTCAACATGATCGAGACGCAGCGGGCGTACGAGATGAATTCCAAGTCGATCTCGACGACCGACCAGATGCTCGCCTACGTCACGAACCAGCTGTGATCGCCATGACAGCACGGTTCCGGTGGCTCGCCCTGTGCGTCGCGGCACTCGCCGCGGGCTGCGCCGCGGCGCCCGATGAATCTGCCTTCGGCCCTTGGCCGGAGGAGGTCGAGGTGGCGCCCGCCACCAATGGCGCGATCTACCAGGCCGGCCGGGACGTGGCGCTCTTCGAAAACGCGGTCGCGCGCAATGCCGGCGACCTCGTCGTGATCCGGCTCGCCGAGCGCACCCAGGCGAGCAAGAGCGCGACGACCAACACCAAGAAGTCGACCTCCGCGGAACTGCCGGGCCCCACGATCGCGGGACGCCCCGTCACCGTGAACGGCGCGCAGGTGCTGCAGATGGGCATGGAGAACGAATCCGAGTTCAGCGGCTCGGGTTCGAGCGCGCAGAGCAACCGGCTGTCGGGCGAGATCAGCGCGACGGTCGTGCGCCGGCTCGGCAACGGCAACCTGTTCGTGCGCGGCCAGAAGTGGCTCACGCTCAACCAGGGCAGCGAGTACGTGCGCATCGAGGGCATCATCCGCCCGATCGACATCCAGCCCGACAACTCGATCGAGTCCTGGAAGGTCGCGAGCGCGCGCATTGCCTATGGCGGCCGGGGCTCGCTCGCGGCGGCCAACAAACCGGGCCTGCTCGCACGTTTCTTCAACTCACCGCTGATGCCGTTCTGACCATGCACAAATCCATCGCCACCCTGTTGCTGGCTGCCGCCCTCGCCACGCCCGCCCACGCCGAGCGCGTCAAGGACCTGGCCTCGGTCGCGGGCGTGCGCACGAACCAGCTCATCGGGTACGGACTCGTCGTCGGCCTCGACGGCACCGGCGACCAGACGAGCCAGGCGCCATTTACGATCCAGAGCATCCGCACGATGCTCGCGAAGTTCGGCGTGACGATCCCCGACAACGTCAACCCGCAGCTGAAGAACGTGGCCGCGGTCACCGTGACGGCGGACCTGCCGCCGTTCTCGAAGGCGGGACAGACCGTCGACGTGACGGTGGCCTCGATCGGCAACGCACAGAGCCTGCGCGGCGGCACCCTCATCATGACGCCGCTGCGCGGCGCCGACGGGCAGGTTTACGCCATCGCGCAGGGTTCGATGCTCGTCAGCGGCTTCGGCGTGTCCGGCAAGGACGGCTCGCGCATCGCAGTCAACGTGCCGAGCGGTGGGCGGATCCCGAACGGCGCGACCGTCGAACGGGAAGTGGGCAACCAGTTCGGTGCCGAACCCTTCGTGATGCTGAACCTGCACACCCCGGACTTCTCGACGGCCTCGCGCCTCGCGGCCGGCATCGACGGACTGCTCGGCGCGGGCACGGCCGAGGCGCTCGATGCCGTGTCGGTGCGCGTGGCAGCCCCGCAGGACACCGGCCAGCGCACGGCCTTCCTCGCCGTCCTCGAGGAACTCGAGGTGCAGCCGGGTGAGGCGCCGGCGCGCGTCATCGTCAACTCGCGCACCGGCACCGTCGTGATCGGCAACCGCGTGCAGGTGCGGCCGGCGGCGGTGGCGCACGGGTCGCTCTCGGTCACGATCACCGAGCGTGTCGATGTCAGCCAGCCGAATCCGTTCGGTCGCGGCGAGACGGTCGGCGTGGCGCGCAGCGAACTCGAGGTCTCGCAGCCCGAGGCGCGCATGTTCGTGTTCAATGCGGGGGTCAACCTCGATGAGATCGTGCGGGCCGTGAACCAGGTGGGCGCGGCACCCGGCGACCTCGTCGCCATCCTCGAAGCCCTGAAGGCCGCCGGCGCCCTGCGCGCCGAGCTGATCGTGATCTGATGGGCGCGGTACCGGCTGTGCGGGCGTCATTCGGCGATGCGGAAACGCTCACCTCGCTCAAGCGCACCGATCGTTCGCAGACGCCGGAGGCGCTGCGCGAGACCGCGCGCCAGTTCGAAAGCCTCTTCACGCGCATGCTGCTGAAGTCGATGCGGGCGACCTCCTTCGACGACTCCATGGCGGGGCAGGGGGAGGGTTTCTACCGCGACATGTTCGACGACCAGCTCTCGATCGAGCTGTCGAAGGGCAAGGGGCTCGGGCTCGCCGACATGCTCGTCGAGCAGTTGAAACGCACCGGCCTTGCCGGGACGGATGCTGCGGCCGGCGTGCCCATCGCTGGCGATGCGCCCACCGTGGGTGATGCGCGCAAGGACCAATTCGTGCAGGCGCTGTGGCCGGATGCCGCGGCCGCGGGCGCGGAACTGGGCGTGGATCCGAAGACGCTGATCGCACACGCCGCGCTGGAAACGGGCTGGGGCCGCCACCTGCCGCAAGGCGAGGATGGCCGGCCGAGCCACAACCTCTTTGGCGTGAAGGCGACGGGCTGGAGCGGCGAGCGCGTGCAGGCGCGCACGCTCGAGTTCGCGGATGGCGAAGCACAGGCGCGCACCGAGCCTTTCCGGGCCTATGGGTCGACCGGCGAGAGTTTCAGGGATTATGTCGCGCTGATCCGCGACAACCCGCGCTATGCGGCCGCGAAGGGCACCGGCACCGATGCCGCCGCGTATGCCCGCGCGCTGCAGGCGGGCGGCTATGCCACCGATCCCGACTACGCCGCGAAGCTCGAACGCGTCGCGGATGTGCTCAAGTTCACACCCACCGCGCCGATAGGCCGGTATCTGGAGACCTGATCCACCATGGCAGACGTCATGTCCACGGCCGTCTCGGGCCTGCTCGCCTTCCGGCGCGGCCTCGATACGACGGGCCAAAATATCGCCAACGCCGCGACGGCGGGCTACAGCCGCCAGCGCGTGGAACTCGCGACGCGGCCGGCGCAGGCCTACGGCAACGGCTGGATCGGCGCCGGCGTGCAGGTCAACACCGTCGCGCGCGTCTACGACACGTTCCTCGCGGCGCAGGTGCGTTCGAGCGCCTCGAGCCTCGGGCGCTACGACACGATCGCGACGGAGGCCGGGCGGCTCGACAATGTGCTCGGCGACTCGAAGACGGGGCTCGCCGCGGCGTTCCAGGACCTCGTCAACGCCTTCCAGGAAGTCGCGAACGACCCTTCGTCCGTGACGTCGCGCCAGGCGCTGCTGTCGCAGGCGGGGATATTCACCGACCAGCTCGCGGGTTACGACGGGCGGATGCGCGGCTTTGCCGCCGAGGTCAACACCCGCCTGCAGTCGGGCGCGGCCGAGGTGTCGGCGCTCGCGGACAGCCTCGCGAAACTCAACACCCAGATCGTCGACGCCTATGGGCGCACCGGCCAGCCGCCGAACGACCTGCTCGACCAGCGCGACCGCCTGGTCGACCAGTTGTCGTCGTTCGTCGATGTATCCGTCGTTGCACAACAGGACGGCGCCGCGAACGTCTACGTCGGCTCGGGCCAGCCGCTCGTCGTCGGCAGCACCGCGACGCGCTTCACCGTGGCGGCCGATCCCTTCGATCCGACGCGCCTCAACGTCGCGATCCAGGGCGTCGGCGGACCGATCGACGTTTCCGCGCAGGTGACGGGCGGCAGCCTCGGCGGCCTGCTCGAGTACCGCGCGCAGATCCTCGATCCGGCCCGCGACGCGCTCGGCAAGGTGGCGGCGGGCGTCGTTGCGGTGGTCAACGGGCAGCACACGCAGGGCATCACGCTCAACGGAGCCATGGGCAAGCCGTTCTTCACGCTCGGCAGCCCGACAGTGCTCGCCGCGGCTGCGAACGGCGGCAATGCCACCGTGACGGCGACGATCACCGACGCGAACGCGCTCACGGGCCACGACTACATCCTCGAGTTTGCGGGCGCGTGGCAGTTGCGCGACACGACGAGCGGCGCGACGGTCGCGCTGTCGGGCACGGGCACCGCCGCCGATCCCTTCACGGCCGACGGCCTGTCGTTCGTGGTGGGCAACACGCCGGTGGCGGGCGACAAGTTCCGCATCGAACCGACCCGGGATCTCGTCGGCGGGCTCGGGGTCGCGATCCATGATCCGGCGGCGATCGCCGCGGCCTCGCCGGTCCGCACGGCGGTCGGCAGCGCCAACACGGGCACGGGCACGATCTCCCCGCCGACCGTGACGGATGCGACGAACGCCGCCCTGCGCAGTGGCGTCACGATCGAATTCACCTCGGCCACGACTTACTCCGTGAACGGCGCGGGTTCGTTCACGTACACGCCGGGTGCGCCCATAACGCTGAATGGCTGGAGCGCACGCATCGACGGCGCGCCGGCCACGGGCGATCGTTTCACGATCGCCGACAACACGAGCGGCAGCGGCGACAACAGCAATCTGCTCGCGATGATCGGTGCGCTCGAGGCGCCGTCGCTCGGCGGCGGCACGACCTCGATCGCCGAGGCGTCGACCCAGCTCACGGCGCGCATCGGCACGCAGGCCTCGCAGGCGCAGTCGAACCGCGACGCGTTCACCGTGGTGCACGACCAGGACGTCGCGGCCCAGCAATCGGTGTCCGGCGTCAACCTCGACGAAGAGGCCGCCAACCTGATCATGTTGCAGCAGGCCTACCAGGCCGCCTCGCAGCTCATAGCCGTGGCGCAGTCGATGTTCGATTCGCTGCTCGCCGCGACGCGGAGATAGCCGTGCGTACATCGACCCTCGGATCGCACTACAGCCTCGTGAACCAGATGCTGCGCCAGCAATCGACGCTCGCGCAGACGCAGTTGCAGGTGTCCTCCGGCAAGCGCGTGCTCACGCCGTCCGACGATCCGATCGCCGCGGGGCGCATCCTCGCCCTCGAGAACGAGCTGTCGGCGTGGTCGCAGTACGAGCGCAATGCGGGCAGCGTGCAGACGCGCCTGTCGATCGAGGAGCAGGCGCTCGCCGATGCCGGCAAGGTCCTGCAGCGGGTGCGCGACCTGACGCTGTCGGCCAACAACGGCGCGATGGACGACAAGTCGCGCGCGGCCATCGCCACCGAGGTGGTGGAGCGCATCGGGGAGCTGCAGGCGATCGCCAACCGTCGCGACGCCGTGGGCGAGTACCTGTTTTCCGGCAACAGCACGGGCACGCAGCCGTTCTCGCGTGCCGCGGCCGGCGTGGCCTACGCGGGCGACCAGGGATCGCGCGAGGTGCAGGTGAGCCCCACCCAGTTCGTGAAGGTGGGCCACAGCGGCCACCAGGTCTTCATGGGGGTGCCGGAGGGCAACGGCACGTTCAGCGTCGCCACGGGTGCCGCCAACACCGGTTCCGGCTGGATCGCGCCGCTGTCGGTCATCGACCCGTCGGCCTGGAGTGGCGGCAGTTACACGCTGCGCTTCACCGACGCGGCCAACTACGAAATCCTGGACGCGTCGAACACGCAGGTGGCGACCGGCGCCTACACGGCGGGTGGCAACATCGATTTCAACGGCGTGCGGTTTGTGATCTCGGGCGCGCCGGCGGCGAACGACACATTCGCGATCACGCCCGCCGGGCGGCAGGACATCTTCGCGACGCTCGATGCGCTCGCCGCGACCCTGCGCGCGCCGGCCACGACCGACCCGGATCGCGCCCGTTTCAACACCGGCATGGCGACGGCGCTCGCGCAGATCGACGGTGGCATGGACCACCTGCTCAACATCCGTTCCGAGGTGGGCGCGCGGCTCAATGTCCTCGACAACGTGGCGGCCTCGCGGGAAAACCTCGAGATCGAGCTGAAGACCGCGGCCTCGCAGCTGCGCGACGTCGACATGGTGGAGGCGGTCAGCCGCCTCGCGCTCGAGAAGTCGGCGCTCACCGCGGCGCAGAAGTCCTTCGCGCAACTGTCGCGCATGTCGCTGTTCGACTATCTGTGACGGCTGTCACAGGCCGCGCGTTTGCCACCCCGCGCACTCAAGCTTCGGCCGCACCCACCGATACAGGGCATGTCACGGACACCGGCCAAGGCGCCGCCACCGTACTGGAATCGCGCCAAGGGCAGCGGCCCGCGGCCAGGCAACTACAGGAGTAATTGGTAATGGCACTTGTCATCAACACGAACGTGATGTCGCTGAACGCACAGCGCAACCTCACGACCTCGGGCAACCAGCTCGCGACGTCGCTGCAGCGCCTGTCCTCGGGCCTGCGCATCAACAGCGCGAAGGACGACGCGGCCGGCCTTGCGATCTCGGATCGCATGACCACGCAGATCAGCGGCCTCAACCAGGCGGCCCGCAACGCGAACGACGGCATCTCGCTCGCGCAGACGACGGAAGGCGCCCTGCAGGAAGTGACGAACAACCTGCAGCGCATCCGTGAACTGGCCGTGCAGTCGGCCAACGCCACGAACAGCAACAGCGACCGCGCGGCGCTCGACCAGGAAGTGCAGCAGCGTATCGCCGAAATCGAGCGCATCGCGAGCCAGACCTCGTTCAACGGCCGCCGCGTGCTCGACGGTTCGTTCGGCGGCGCGACCTTCCAGGTCGGCGCGAACGTCGGCGAGACGATCAACCTCTCGCTCACCTCGAGCGTGAAGGCGACGGCGATCGGCCAGGTTGCCACTTCGACCGGTACGGTCGACCTCAACACCCTGTTCCAGACGGGCGCCACGGCCGCTACCGCGGGTAGCGTGGCTGCGGGCACCGTCACGGACGCGACTCTCGCCACCAGCTTCACCATCAATGGCACGGTCGTCAGCGTCGGCGCCTCGGGTGGCCGCAGCCTTGCGACATTGGCGACGGAGATCAACGCGGCGATGACCGTCGCGGGTGCCAACTATACGGCAGCCGTATCCGGCGGCGGCTTGAGCCTCACCGCCAACACCGCCGGTGCCGATGCGATGACTCTCACGGCCTTGACCAACATCAGCTTCGGCGCGGTCACGGCCGGTGTCGCGGGGGTTGCTGGAACGCCGGCTCCGTACACCCTGGGCGCGATGAGCATCCAGGTCGGCACCACGGGTACGGCGGTCGACGTCGCGGGCACCTACGCCACGGCGCAGGACCTCGCGGACGCGATCAACAGCAAGGTCGCCGGGGCGAGCGCCTCGATCGACTCCACCAATCACCTCGTCATCTCGGCCGGTGAGGCCCTGACGATCTCCGGCGCGGGCGCCACGGCGGCCGGCAACGGCAACGCGGCCCTCGCGGGCTCGCTCGATGCGCAGAACGTGCTGACGGCGGGCGGCGCGAACAACGCCATCCTGAGCGTCGATGCGGCGCTGACCTCGGTCAGCAACCTGCGCAGCACGCTCGGCGCCATCCAGAACCGCTTCCAGTCGGTCATCAACAGCCTCCAGGCTGTGTCCGAGAACCTGTCTGCCTCGCGCAGCCGCATTCTCGACACCGACTTCGCTGCGGAGACGGCGAGCCTCACGCGCGCGCAGATCCTGCAGCAGGCGGGCACCGCGATGGTGGCCCAGGCGAACAGCGCGCCGCAGGGTGTGCTCTCGCTCCTGCAGGGCTGAGGGTGAGCTGGGATACGGAATGACCGGAACCGGTCAGCCCCGTTCGAACCGTGCGGCGGGCGTCGAAAGGCGCCCGCCGCGCGGCCGTTGAATTTTCCGGGAGGACGCGCATGGCGACTTCGGCAAGCAGCATCTCGGGCGGCTCCAGGCTCGATGTCCAGGCGCTCGCCTCGCAACTCGTGGCGGCGGAGCGCGCGCCACTCGACGCGCAGATCAAGCGCGAAACGGCCGGCGTCAAGACGACTCTGTCGGCTCTCGGCACCCTGAAAAGCGCGCTGTCCGCCTTCGAGGCGGCCGTCGGCAACATGTCGATGCTCGCGGACTTCCAGGTGCGCTCCGCGACGAGCAGCGAGCCGGAAGCGTTCACCGCGAAGGCCGGCACCAGCTCGGTGCCGGGCACCTACAGCGTCGAGGTGCGCCAGCTCGCGAGCGCGCACAGCATCGCGACCGGTGCCTATGCCGGCGGCAACGAGGCGCTCGTCGGCAGCGGCCAGCTCACGCTCACGGTGGGCGGCAAGGCTTTCTCGGTCGACGTGGCCGCCGACATGACGCTCGCCGGCCTGCGCGACGCCATCAACAATGGCAAGGGCAATACGGGCATCAACGCGACGATCGTGCAGAGCACGGCCGGGGCGCGCCTGGTGCTTTCGGCACGCGACTCGGGCGCGGCCAACACACTTTCGCTCTCGGTGGCCAATGCAGCCGGCGGCCTCGAATCGCTGGCGTACAGCGGCGCCGTGCCGGGCACCTACACACAGCTCACCGCCGCGCAGGATGCGATCGTGCGCGTCGCGGGCTTCGAGCAGACGAGTGCCACGAACACGGTCACGGGCGCCATCGACGGCGTGACGCTCGACCTCGCGAAAGCGGCCGACGGCACCGTCCACACGCTCACGATCGCGAACGACACAGCCACGATCCGCACCCGCATCGAGTCTTTCGTGGCGACGTACAACGCGATGCAATCGGCGATCGCGGGACTGCGCGGCTACAACGCGACGACCGAGGAGAGCGGGCCGCTGCTCGGCGACTCGATGCTGCTCGGGCTCGAGTCACGGTTGCGCCGCGGGCTGACCGACGCCGTGTCCGGGCTGTCGGGCAACCACACCTCGCTCGCGACGCTCGGCATCACGACCGATATCAAGACAGGCAGCCTGACGATCGACGACAGCAAGCTGACGGCCGCGATCGGCAGCGACTTCGAAGGCGTGGCGCGCCTCTTCGGCAAGACCGGCGGCATCGGCTTTCGCCTGCAGGACACGCTCGATGACGCCCTGTCGTCGAGTGGTGGTATCGCCGTGCGTTCCCGCGCGCTCATCGAGCAGCAGGAACGCATCGAGGACCGGCAGGAGGCTGTCGATGCGCGCATGCGATCGCAGCTCGCGCGCTACGTCCGCCAGTTCACGACCCTCGATACGCTGCTCTCTAGGCTCGACACGACCTCCGCCTATCTCGACACGCAGCTCGATTCCCTGGCCAGCATGACGAAGCGCGACCGATGAAGGACACCCGCCCCGACGCCTGCCCGACGGGCATCCTGCGCGTGCGCAACGCCGTCGCGCCGCTCGACGGCTTCCTGCGCAGCGTGAGCCGCAGCCTCGAGTTCCGGCGCGATGCGAACGGCACCATCGTCGTGGCCGTGCGGGACCTCACGACCGGCGAGATCATCCGCCAGATTCCCGGGTAGGCGAAACCCTCAAGGGCGCCCGTGCACGGTCGATAAATGGGCATGACGTACAGGAACGCCAATCGGCTTGCGACCTATCGCAGCGTCGCCACGCACGGCGGCGTGGCTGCCGCCGATCCGCATCGGCTGACGCTGATGCTGATGGACGGTGCGCTCGAGCGCATTGCGGCGGCGAAGGGCAACCTGGCGAACGGCCGCACGGCCGAGAAATGCGCGCTGATCCAGCGCGCGATCGACATCCTGCACGAACTGCGCGCGAGCCTCGATTTCGGGGCGGGCGGCGAACTGGCCGCGAACCTCGACAGCCTCTACGACTACATGGTGCGCCAGCTCGCCAAGGCGAATGCGGAGGACCGGGTCGAGACGCTCGACGAGGTCGTGCGGCTGCTGGCGGAAATCCGCGGCGCCTGGGTGTTGATCCCGCAGCAGGCCCGCCAGCCGCACCGGGGCCGCTGATGGAAGACGGCATCGATACCATCGTCCTCGACGAGGAGCTGGCGTACATCGACGTCGTCCCCCTGCGCTGGACGGCGTTGCCGCGACCGGTCGATCCGGATATCGTCGTGGCGCAGTCGGAGCAGAACCTGCGCCTGCTGCAGGCCCTCGCGGCGCTCGACGACCGGGGGCCGGCGGAGAAGACGGACGAGAATTCGCCGCATTCGGCGGACCTCATGCGCCTCGACTTCAAGGTGAACCTGCTGCTCGACCTCGTGGGGCAGATCCTCCTGAAGGCCCATCCGCGCCCGGCCGCGATGCCGATGCGCTTTAACGTGCACGGCGCCATCTGGCGGGCGCAGGACGGACAGGTGAAGGCGGGCGAAGCGGGGCAACTGGAGCTGTGGCTGCGGGCAGCGCTCGTCGAACCGCTGCGCCTGTTCGGGCGCGTCGTGTCGGTCGGCGTGGACCGACGCGTCAAGCTGCGGTTCGAGCCGCTCGGCAAGCCGGTCGGCGACCTGATCGAGAAACTGACTTTCCAGCGCCACCGTCGCCAGGTCGCCGGAACCCGGGAGCGACGGTAATCTGACGCCCGAGTCGCCATAATGCGACGCAGTTCCGTGGCGGGCGCCGCCGCGGTGGAAACCCGTCACACCGCAGCCTTGCTTGCGTGCCGAGAATGGCCCGCAAGAAAAACGAGGTTGCGTGAATGTCAGTTGCTGTCGCAGACATTCACAGGGACGTGACTTTCGAGGCGAGGATGCCTACCGGCCGGTCAACGGCCGTCGTCGAAATTGCCCGGCTCATCCGCAGCGTGGCTGCGCATGACTCGAGCGTACTGATCCTGGGGGAGTCCGGGACCGGCAAGGAAGTGGTGGCGCGGGCCATCCACGATTCGAGCCCACGGCGCCACCAGCCCTTCGTGGCGATCAACTGCGGCGCCATTCCGGCCGACCTGCTCGAGAGCGAACTGTTCGGGCACGAGAAGGGCGCGTTCACCGGCGCCATTTCGACGCGCCTCGGGCGCTTCGAGATCGCGGAGGGCGGCACGCTGTTCCTCGACGAGATCGGCGACATGAGCCTGCCCATGCAGGTGAAACTGCTGCGCGTGCTGCAGGAACGTGTTTTCGAGCGCGTCGGCAACCACAAGCCGATCCATTGCAACGTCCGCATCGTCGCCGCCACCCACCGCAACCTCGAGGAGGCGATCGGTCGCGGCGCCTTCCGCCAGGACCTCTTCTACCGCCTCAATGTCTTCCCCATCGAGATGCCTGCGTTGCGCGAGCGGCTGGCGGACCTGCCGGCACTGATCGCGGAGTTCGTCGCGGCCAACGAGCGCGACGGTCGTGCCCGCATCGCCTTCACCGATGGGGCGCTCGCCGCACTCGGTCGCCATCCGTGGCCGGGCAATGTGCGCGAGCTGGCCAATCTCATCGAACGCCTCTCGATCCTGCACGGCGGCCGGGTGGTCGACGCGAGTGACCTGCCGGCGCGCTATCGACCCGGCATTCCCGACCCGGCGCCGCCTGCGGCCGAATCCGGCGCGGCGCTGTCCGAAATGGAAGTCCTGGGGCTGCTCGAACCGTCGAGCGGGCCTGTCGCGCTGGCCGAACTGCCGGCCGAGGGCATCGACCTGCGCCAGCACCTCGACACGATCGAGCGTTCGCTCGTGCAGCAGGCCCTCGAACGCTCGGGCGGCACAGTGGCGCACGCGGCGCGGCTCCTCGGCCTGCGCCGCACGACCCTCGTCGAGAAGCTGCGCAAGCTCGGGGAGCCGGGCGAGCGCGGCGGAGTTTTGACAGTCGCCGTGCCTTGCCGCGCGAGCCTGTGACGCGCTTCACGTAAAGCGGGCCGAATCCGGCACGGCACGGAAATTGCTCCATGTCAGCGGGTCGGCAAGCGGCCGGCGCTCAAGAGGCAGGACTGAAGTGACCACGATCGCGACTCCCGAACCGGTGGCCTGTTCGCAAGCGTCCCGCGAGACGCTCGAACTCGCCGCGCGTGTCGCGACGAGCGATTGCACGGTGCTGATCGCGGGCGAGTCCGGCACGGGCAAGGAAGTGCTCGCGCGCCATATCCACCGCCTCTCGCCACGCGCGAAGCAACCGTTCGTCGCGATCAACTGCGCGGCGATTCCCGAAAGCCTGCTCGAGGCCGTGCTGTTCGGCCATGAGAAGGGCGCCTTCACGGGCGCACAGGCCGCACACCCCGGCAAGTTCGAACAGGCGCAGGGCGGCACGCTGCTGCTCGACGAGATCTCGGAGATGCCGCTCGGCCTGCAGGCGAAGCTGCTGCGCGTGTTGCAGGAGCGCGAGGTGGAACGCATCGGCGGCCGATCGGCACTGGCGCTCGACGTGCGGGTGCTCGCGACCACGAACCGCCGCCTGCGCGCCGAAGTGACCGCCGCCCGGTTTCGCGAAGACCTCTACTATCGCCTCAATGTCTTCCCCATGGTGCTCGCGCCCCTGCGCGAGCGTCGCGACGACATCCTGCCCCTCGCGATGCAACTGCTGTCCGCGCGCTGTGCGCCGGGGCTGCGCATCCCGGCGCTGTCCGCGGAGGCGGCGCACCGGCTGCTCACGCATGCCTGGCCGGGCAACGTGCGCGAGCTCGACAACGTCATGCAGCGTGCGCTGATCCTGCTCGAGGGCGCGACCATCCAGGCCGCCCACATCCGGTTCGAGATGGACGAAGCACCGGTCGGCGAGGCGCCCGCGGGACTGCCGTCCGTCAGCAAGGGCCAGCTTTCCACGGCGCTCGCATCGGCCGAACGGGAACTGATCCTCGAGGCCCTGCGCGAAGAGCAGGGCAGCCGGCGGGCCATGGCCGAACGCCTTGGCATCAGCCCGCGCGCGCTGCGCTACAAGCTCGCGCAGTTGCGTGCCTCGGGCGTCGACCTCGCCGCGGCCTGCGGCTGAGCGTAGGCCAAGGGAGACGACGCATGAGCCAGATGGAAATCGACCGGGTACTCGCGCAGATCCGCACCATCTCGACGCAGGTGAAGCGCCCGCAGGCGCCGGCGGCCGGGGTCGGCGAAGCGGCGGCCGCGGCGGGCCGTGCGCAGGGGCCGGACGGATTTGCCGCGCTGATGAAGCGCGGCATCGAACAGGTGAACGCCGCGCAGCAGAGCGCCACGCAGACCGCCACCGCGTTCCAGCGCGGCGTGCCGGGCGTCGAGCTGCCGCAGGTGATGCTCGAGATGCAGAAGGCGAGCGTCTCGTTTCGCGCCGCGACCGAGGTGCGCAATCGCCTCGTGGGCGTGTACCAGGAAATCATGAACATGCCGATCTGATCGGCATGCAGCGAACTGACAGGAGCCAAGCATGAATGCCGAGGTCGAGCAGCTGCCCGCTTTCACCCGTATCGCCACGGGCCTGCGGCCCGTGCTGGTGCTGGTGGGCATCGCGGCGGCCGTCGCCGCCGGGCTCGGCGTCCTGCTGTGGGCGAGGGGCCCGAGCTACAGCCTGCTTTATTCGGGCCTCGCCGCCGGCGACCTCGTCGAGGTGCAGCAGACGCTGCAGTCCGCCGGCATCGATCACGCCTCGGATGTCGCGCGCGGGACCGTGAGCGTGCCCGCGGAGAAGCTCAACGACGCGCGCCTCGCACTCGCGGCGCAGGGCGTGCTGCAGTCTTCGGACGGCTTCAACGCGATGGCGAAGGACTCGGGGTTCGGCGTGAGCCAGTTCATGGAAGGCGCACGCTACCAGCACGCACTCGAGACCGAGCTCGCCCGCACGATCGCGAGCCTGCAGCCCGTGGCCGGCGCGCGCGTGCACATCGCCGCGCCCCGGCCGTCGGCTTTCGTGCGCGACCGGCGCAACGCGACGGCGTCCGTATTCGTGCAGCTCAAGGCCGGGCGCCGGCTCGAGTCGGACCAGGTGACCGCGATCGTCAACCTCGTGGCGTCGAGCATCCCGGAGCTCAAGGCCGAGGATGTGACCGTGGTGGACCAGGCCGGGCGCCTGCTGTCGCAGCCGGAGCGCGATGGCGATCTCGCCGCGCGCGAGAAGCAGTTCGAGTTCGCCCGTCGCCTCGAGGCCGAGTACACGCAACGCATCCTCGCGCTGCTCGCGCCGATCGTCGGCGAGGGTCGCGTGCGCGCGCAGGTGGTCGCGTCGGTCGACATGTCGGTCACCGAGGAGGCGCGCGAGCAGTACGGACCGGACAGCCAGGTGGTGCGCAGCGAGCAGCTTGCGGAAGAGACTTCCCGCAACGGCGCCGGTTCGAACGGCGTGCCCGGTGCGCTTTCCAACCAGCCGCCCGTGCCCGGCACGGCATTGCCGCCCGGCCAGGGTGCCGTACCCGCCGCGAATACCGATACCGCCGCAGCGGCCGCGGCACCGGACAACAGCTCGCGGCAGACGACGCGCAACTACGAGATCGATCGCACGGTAGCCTACACGCGCCAGCCGGCCGGGCGCCTGAAGCGCCTCACCGTCGCGGTGCTCGTGGACGACATCGCGGTCGCGCAGCAGGGCGGCAAGACCGCTGAAAAGCCGCTCAGTGCCGAGCAGCTCGCCCGCATCACCACGCTCGTCAAGGACGCGGTCGGTTTCGACGTGGCGCGCGGCGACAGTGTCAATGTCGTCAACGCCTCGTTCACGGCGCAGGCGGCGGAACCGATCGGCGAAATCGAGCCGCTGCCGCTCTGGCAGCAGCCGTGGGTGCGCGAGCTCGCGAAGATCCTCGCCGGGGCCGTCATCGTGATCGTGTTGCTGCTGTCGATCGTCAAGCCGCTGGTGCGCAGCCTGTCGGGCCCCCCGCGGCGCGCGGCGGCGACGCCGGCGCTGCCATCCTCGCCGGCTCCGCAGGCGGTCCTCGCCGAGGACGCACCGCGCCTCGCGGGGCAGGCCTCCGCGATCGCGTACGAACAACAGGTCGCGCAGGCACGTTCCCTCGTGACACAGGACCCCAAGCGCGTGGCGCGGGTCGTCAAGAACTGGGTGGGCAAAGATGACTGACAAGGCGCTTGCGAACCGCAGCGGCATCGACCAGGCCGCCATCCTGCTGCTGACCCTCGGCGAGCAGGAAGCCGCCGAGGTGCTGAAGCACATGAGTGCGAAGGACGTGCAGCGCGTCGGCACCGCGATGGCGGCGCTCGATGGCGTCACGCGCGAGGAAGTGTCGGGCGTGCTCGAGCACTTCACCGCCACCATCGAGAGCCAGACCTCGCTCGGCGTCGGCACGGACGAGTACCTGCGCAAGGTGCTGGTCTCGGCACTCGGCGACGATCGCGCGGCGAGCGTCATGGACCGCATCCTCGGCGGCCGTTCGAGCCGCGGGCTCGAGGCGATGAAATGGATGGACCCGCGCTCGGTCGCGGAGATGATGCGCAACGAGCACCCGCAGATCGTCGCGATCGTGCTCGCCTACCTCGATTCAGACCATGCCGCGGCCGTGCTGTCGCAGTTGCCCGAGCTCGCGCGCCCGGACATCCTGATGCGCATCGCGACGCTCGACGGCATCCAGCCCTCCGCGCTCAATGAGCTCGATGAGGTCATGGAGAAGCAGTTCGCGGGCAATGCGTCGTCGAAAGCGTCGGTCTTCGGCGGGCCCAAGGTGTGCGCGAACATCATCAACAACCTCGAGTCGAGCCAGGAATCGACCATCATGGAGCGGATCAACACGGCGGACGAGGCGCTCGCCGCGAAGATCCAGGACCTCATCTTCACCTTCGAGGATCTCACCGAGGTGGACGATCGCGGCATGCAGGAACTGCTGCGCCAGATCCCGGGCGACCGCTTGCTGCTCGCGCTGAAGGCCTGCGACCAGGAGCTCAAGGACAAGGTGTTCAAGAACATGTCGCAGCGCGCCGCGGAAATGCTCAAGGACGACATGGAATCGAAGGGGCCCGTGCGGGTGAGCGAAGTGGAAGCCGCGCAGAAGGAGATTCTCGCGATCGCCAAGCGGCTCGCCGATGCCGGCACGATCTCGCTCGGCTCCAAGGGTGGCGAAGCCTATGTCTGAGGCCGCCCTGTGGGCGCTGCCCGTCGTGGAGGGTCGCGTGCCCGGCGCCCGCCGCGAGCGGATCACGGCCGATGAACTCGAAGGCATATCCCGCGCCGCGTGGGAGGAGGGGCATGCGAAAGGCCATGCCGACGGCCTCGCGGCAGCGGCCGCGGAAGCCGCGCGCCTGAAGGAATTGCTCGACCAGCGCATCGCGCGGCTCGACGGCCTGCTCACGGCGCTCGCGCAGCCGCTCGCCGACCTCGACGCCGAAGTCGAACAGCAACTCGCCCACCTGTCGCTCACCGTGGCGCGCCATCTCGTGCGGCGCGAGCTGCGCATCGATCCCGCCCAGGTCATCGGCATCCTGCGGCAAGCCGTGTCGCTGCTGCCGGCCGCGGCCCGGGACGTGCGCATCCACCTGCACCCGGAGGACGCCGCGCTCGTCAACGAGAGGCTCGCGGTGCCCGCGACCGGGCAGGCCTGGGTCGTCGTGGAAGACCCGGTCATGTCGCGCGGCGGCTGCCGCGTGACCGCGGAGAATTCGCAAGTCGACGCGCGGCTCGAAACGCGGCTGAACGCCGCGCTTGTCGCCGTGCTCGGCGAGGAACGGAGCGCCGACCTGCGAGGCGAGCCGTGAGTGCGCTTGCGGAGCGTCGGGGCGCCTGGACGCAAGGGCTCGCGCGTTACCAGCGCCGCGCCGAGTTGCTCCCGCCGCCTCCCGTCGAGGGCACGCTCACGCGCATGGTCGGCCTCACGCTCGAGGCCGCCGGCTGCGAAGCCGCCGTGGGCGATCGTTGCGACATTCTTTCCGCAGCGGGCACCCGCGTCGAGGCGGAAGTGGTCGGTTTCTCGGGTTCACGGCTCTTCCTGATGCCGACCGCGGATGCCTTCGGTCTCTCCCCGAACGCGCGCGTCGTGCCGCGCTATGGCCACCAGACCGTGCGCGTCGGCCCCGAGTTGCTCGGGCGCGTGATCGACGGTGCCGGGCAGCCGCTCGACGACCTCGGGCCGCTCGGTTGCGAGGTGCCGGTGCAACTGATGGGCGGCGCCCCGATCAATCCGCTCGCGCGCGAGCCGATCGCCGAGCCACTCGATGTCGGCGTGCGGGCGATCAATTCGCTGCTGACCGTCGGGCGCGGGCAGCGCATCGGCCTGTTTGCCGGCAGCGGCGTCGGCAAGAGCGTGTTGCTCGGCATGATGGCCCGTTACACCTCCGCCGACGTGATCGTCGTCGGGCTGATCGGCGAGCGTGGCCGCGAAGTGAAGGAGTTCATCGAGCGCATCCTCGGCGAGGAGGGCCGCCGCCGCGCGGTCGTCGTTGCCGTGCCGGCCGACCAGTCGCCGCTGATGCGGCTGCACGGGGCCTGGCTCGCCACGGCCGTGGCCGAGTATTTCCGTGACCAGGGACGCAGCGTGCTGCTGTTGATGGATTCGCTCACGCGCTTTGCGCAGGCACAGCGCGAGATCGGCCTCGCCATCGGCGAGGCGCCGGCGACCAAGGGTTATCCGCCGTCGGTGTTCGCGCGCCTGCCGCAGCTCGTCGAGCGCGCCGGCAACGGCGCGCGCAAGGGCGGCTCGATCACCGCGTTCTACACGGTGCTCGTGGAGGGCGACGATCAGAACGATCCGATCGCCGACAGCGCGCGGGCGATCCTCGATGGGCACTTCGTGCTCTCGCGCCGCATCGCCGAGGCCGGCCAATACCCGGCCATCGACATCGAAGCGTCGGTCAGCCGCGCGATGCACGACATCGTGCCGGATGGGCATTTCGAGTCGGCGCGCCGGTTCCGGCAGATGCTTTCGACCTACACGCAGCACCGCGACCTGATCGCGATCGGTGCCTATCGGGCCGGCAGCGACCCGCGCGTCGATGCGGCGCTGGCGCGCTGGCCGCGGATGCAGGCTTTCCTGCAGCAGCACATGCGCGAGCGGGCGGACCTGGCGTCGAGCATCGGTGCGCTGGCCGACGTCTCGGCCGAGGGCGGCGCGCCGTGATGCGCTCGCAACGCCTGCAGCCCGTGGCGCGCGCCGTCGAACACGACGAGCGTGAGTGCGCCACGCGCCTCGCGGAATCGGAGCGGCGCGTGCTCGAGGCCGAGAAGCGCCGCGAGGAACTCGAGGCCTACCAGGCCGACTATGCGACCGGGCTGGCGGGGCGGGTCGCGGCCGGCATGAGCGCGACCGATCTGCGGGACTACCGCGCGTTCCTCGCCCGGCTCGGCGAGGCGCTGCGCGCGCAGGGCCGGCTGGTGGCGCAGGCGAGGGCGGAACAGGAGGCCGCGCGCGAAGCCTGGCAGGGCGCGGCGCGGCGCGCGAAGTCCATCGACCAGGTGATCGGCCGCTGGCAGGCCGAG
This sequence comes from Steroidobacteraceae bacterium, assembly GCA_050185195.1. Taxonomy (GTDB): domain Bacteria; phylum Pseudomonadota; class Gammaproteobacteria; order Steroidobacterales; family Steroidobacteraceae; genus CADEFQ01. The sequence goes on from JBFWZQ010000017.1 coordinate 34,978, forward strand.
GAGCGTGTCGTCGTCGAGCGGCGCGAACAGATCGAAACGGACGAGCGTGCGCTGCAGATGGCGCGCGCCCGGGAAAGGCGACCATGACGACCGCAGCGGCGTTGCCTGCGATGCCGATGACCCAGTCCCCGACCCCCGCAACGGCCACCGGCCAGGCGGTGGACACCGGGGCGACGCCGCTCTTCGCGACCCTGCTCGGTGCCACGTCGGCCGAAGAGGGCGCGCTCGATGGTGTCGACGAGTTGCCGCCCGAGGCGGTGGCGCTGCTGCTCGCGGCGATGGTGGGCGTAGCGCCCGCCACGACTTGCGCGGCGGGCGCGCCCCCAGCCAGGAGCGCACCTTCCACGGCGTCGCCGGCCAGCCGGCTCGCCACATCGAGCGGCAGCACGGCCACTGCGCAGGTTCCGGATGCCACGGCGACCGACGCCGCCCTCGCGCTCGAGGCCGTACTGCAGGATCTCCTGCTGACGGAGTCGCCGGAGACGGCCGACACGAAGGCGGCGGAAGCGCCAACGGCACGTGCCGATGCAGCGCCCCTCCGGGAAGCGCTGACGTGGGTGCCGGGTGCGATCGACGCGCCACTCTCGCGGTCGCACGCATCCGAAGCTGCGCCCCGGCATGCCGCCCCGATCCAGACTCCCGTGGGGACACCGGGCTGGTCGGATGAACTGGCAGGCCGCATCGCGTGGATCGCGCGCGACAATCTGCAGTCGGCGTCCATCCGCCTCTCGCCCGAGCACCTCGGGCCCCTCGACGTGCAGATTTCGGTGCGTGACGGGGATGCCGTCGTGTCCTTCGGCGCGAGCCACGCCGACACGCGCGCGGCGCTCGAGCAGGCGCTGCCGAGGCTGCGCGAAATGCTCGCATCGCAGGGCATCGCGCTCGCGCAGGCGAACGTGTCCGAGCACGCGCCCCGCCACGACCAGCCGCCACCGCAGCGCTTGCGCGCGCTTGCCGGCGACGAGCCGGCCCCCCAGGAAGTCACAGTGCGGCTGCCGAACGGCCTCGTCGATCTCTACGCCTAGGACCCGGCCCCTCGCCGTCAAAACTTTGTCGGCACCGCGCGGTGTGCGGTACGTCACACGCTTGATCGTCGTGAAAAACGTGCAGGGTCAATGAGTTAACCACACGCCGGCCCCGCTGGCACCGGCCTTGCAATCCGGATGGGACGCGAATGTACGCGCCGAGGATCCGAGCATGGCCGAAGCCGAAGCAAACGAAGCCGCCCCAAAGAAGAAGTCCAAGGCACTCGTCTGGGTGCTGATCGCCGTGGTCGTCCTCGCGGGTGGCGCGGGCGGCGCCTTCTTCTTCATGAACAAGGGCAAGGCGAAGGTCGTGGAGCAGGCCAAGCCCGCGCCGGCCCTCTACTACAAGCTCGACCCCGCGTTCGTCGTGAACTTCGAAGCCGAGCAGCTCGTGCGTTTCCTGCAGGTCACCATCGAGGTGATGAGCCGCGATCCGCACGCGGTGGATTTCCTGAAGCAGCACGACCCGGTGATCCGCAACGACCTGCTGCTGCTCCTCGGCAACCAGCAGTACACGACGATCTCCACGGTGCAGGGCAAGGAACAACTGCGCAAGCGGGCGCTCGATGCCGTGCGCGCCGTCGCCCGGCGCGAGGGCGGCGATCCGCAGAAGATCGAGGCCGTCTACTTCACCAGCTTCGTGATGCAGTAGCGGAACACCCATGTCAGCCCAGCAGATTCTCAACCAGGACGAGGTCGATGCGCTGCTGAACGGCGTCGACAGCGGCGCCGTCGCGACTGAGACGGACGCCCCGTCGGACGAAGCACGGTCCTACGACTTCAGCAACGAGATGCGCATCGTGCGCGGGCGTATGCCCACGCTCGAGATGATCAACGAGCGTTTCGCGCGCCTCTTTCGCACCAGCGTCTACGCCATGCTGCGCCGTTCGCCGGATATCCAGGTGGGGCCGGTGCAGATGAAGAAGTTCGGCGAGTACGTGCAGACGCTGCACCTGCCGACCAGCCTCAACCTCGTGCACGTCTCGCCGCTGCGCGGCACCGGGCTCGTGGTGCTGAGCCCGACGCTCGTGTTCGCGATGGTCGACAACTTCTTCGGCGGCAACGGCCGCCACGCCAAGATCGAAGGACGCGACTTCACCGCGACCGAGTCGCGCGTGATCCACATGCTGCTGAAGGGCGTGTTCGCCAACCTGCAGGAGGCGTGGTCGCACGTCGCGCCGATCGAGATCGAGTACCTGTCGTCGGAACTGAACCCGCATTTCGCCAACATCGTGAGTCCGACCGAAATCGTCGTGATCACCTCGTTTCGCATCGAACTCGACGGCGGCGGCGGCGACCTGCATGTCACGTTGCCGTATTCCATGATCGAGCCGCTGCGCGACGTGCTCGATTCGGGCGTGCAGAGCGATCGCGTCGAGCACGACGAGCGCTGGCTGCACACCCTGCGCGAGGAGATCGAGGATTCCGTGGTGCAGATGTCCACGGTACTCGGCCACTCGCAACTGTCCCTGGCCGAACTCGTGAACCTGAAGCCGGGCGACGTGATTCCCTGCGATTTCACCGGACAGGCGACTGTCCTTGCCGAGGACGTGCCGCTCTTTCGCGGCAGCTTCGGCGTCTCCCGCGGGCAGCTCGCCGTGAAGGTCGAGCAGCGCATCCGCGGTCCCCGCAATGCCAAAGGAACGACTCCATGAACGTCCTCGCCAGCGAAGCCGCCCAGGCGGCCGAGTTCGAGAAATTGAACGCAGAAGCGGGCGGTGCCCGTGAAGTGAACCTCGACGTCATCCTCGACGTCCCCGTCACGCTGTCGATGGAAGTCGGCCGCACCCGCATCCCGATCAGGAACCTGCTGCAGTTGAACCAGGGTTCGGTCGTGGAGCTCGAACGCGCGGCCGGCGAGCCCCTCGACGTCTTCGTCAACGGCACGCTCATCGCCCACGGCGAGGTGGTGGTCGTGAACGAGAAATTCGGCATCCGGCTCACCGACGTCATCAGCCCCTCGGAACGGATCCGCAAGCTGAAATGAGCGCATCCGCCGCATTTGCCGCCGCGGCGCCGACGCCCTTCGCGGCGCCGGCCGTGGCCGACCCCGTGTCGACCTCGGGCCTCGCCGGCGCGGGCGAAGTCACGGTCGCGCTCGTGCTGGTGCTGCTCGTGATCTTCGCCTGTGCCTGGTGCGTCAAGCGCCTGCGGGCCATCGGCCGCCCGCAGGGCCGCGTGCTCGCGATCGTCGATGACGTGAGCGTCGGCCAGAAAGAGCGGGTCGTGTTGCTCGCCTGCGGCGGCGAGCGCCTGCTCGTGGGTGTCGCCCCCGGCGCCGTGCGCCTGCTGCATGTCGTGCCGCCCTCGGCGTTCGCCAGCGTGGGCGAACCGGGCGCGGAGGCACCGGCTGCGCGCACCACCGCCGCACCAGCCGGCATCGATTTTCGGGCGATCCTGCGGCGCAACCTCGGGCTGCCGCGATGAAGCGGTTTGCCCTGCTGCTCACGGTGGCCCTGCCGGGGCTCGCGTCGGCGGCGGTCGGCCTGCCTGCGGTGACGGTCACGCCCGCGGCCGGAGGCGGGGAGACCTGGAGCCTCTCGCTGCAGGTGCTCGCGCTGATGACGGCGATCACCTTCCTGCCGGCGATCCTGCTGATGATGACGTCGTTCACGCGCATCGTGATCGTGCTCGGGATCCTGCGCCAGGCGATCGGCGCGGGGCAGTCGCCGCCGAACCAGGTGATCGTGGGCCTGTCGCTCTTCCTCACGCTCTTCGTGATGGCACCCGTGTTCGACAAGATCAACGCCGAGGCGCTGCAGCCCTACATGGCCGGCAGCCTCGAGATGGGCCCTGCGCTCTCGAAGGCGGGTGGGCCGCTCAAGGAGTTCATGCTCGCGCAGACGCGCGAGAGCGACATCGCGACCTTCGTGCGCATCTCGGGCGGGCAGGGGTATGCGACGCCCGAAGACGTGCCGTTCTCGGTGCTCGTGCCGTCCTTCGTGACGAGCGAGCTGAAGACCGCCTTCATGATCGGCTTCCTGATCTTCATCCCGTTCGTCATCATCGACCTCGTCGTTGCGAGTGTGCTGATGTCGATGGGCATGATGATGCTCTCGCCGGTGCTGATCTCGCTGCCGTTCAAGCTGATGCTGTTCGTGCTGGTCGACGGCTGGTCGCTCGTGATGGGCACCCTCGCGGCGAGTTTCTTCCAATGACGCCGGAAACCGTGCTGGCCGTGGGCCGCCACGCGCTCGAGATCACGCTGCTGCTCGCCGCGCCGCTGCTGCTCACGGCGCTCGCCGTCGGCCTGCTGGTCGGCGTGTTCCAGGCAGCGACCCAGGTCAACGAGATGACCCTGTCGTTCATCCCGAAGCTGATCGCGATGGCCGCGGCGCTGATGCTGGCCGGACCCTGGATGCTGAAGCTGATCGTCGCCTACACGCGGGGCCTCTTCGAGAGCATCCCGGGCCTGCTGCGCTGAAGTCCCCATGGTGACGTTGCAGTCGAGCGAGATCATGGCCTTCGTCACGAGCTGGTTCTACCCGTTCGTGCGCATCGGCGCCTGCCTGATGGTGGCGCCGGTGTTCGGCGCATCCTATGTCCCCTCGCGGATGCGGCTCGTGCTCGCGATCGCGATCGCCGCGCTCGTCGCGCCGCTCGTCGCCGTGCCGCAGGTCGACCTGCTGTCGCTCGCGAGCGCGCTGATCATCGTGCAGCAGATCGTGATCGGCGTGGCGCTCGGCTTTGCGATGCAGATCGTCTTCGACGCCGTGGGACTCGCCGGCCAATTGCTCGCCAACAGTATCGGCCTCTCCTTCGCCTTCAACCAGGATCCGCTGCGCGGCGTCAGCACGCCCGTGGTGGGCCAGCTCTACGTGCTGCTCGTCGTGCTGACCTTCCTCGTGCTCGACGGGCACCTTGCCTTGATCGAGACGCTCGCTGAAGGGTTCCAGGCCCTGCCGATCGGCGCGGGCGGCCTCGGCCAGGACGCGCTCTGGACGCTCATCTCGTGGAGCGGCCAGGTGATCTATGGCGCCCTTGCCGTGGCGCTGCCGGGCATGACAGCCATGCTGGTCGTCAACCTCGCCTTCGGCGTCATGAGCCGCGCTGCGCCCACGCTCAATCTCTTCGCGGTCGGCTTCCCCGTCACACTCGCATTCGGCCTCGTCGTGGTGCTGCTCTCGCTGCCGGCCGTGCAGTCGGGCTTCCTGCGCCTCGCGGGTGACGCCTTCGCGACCCTTGCGGCGCTGCTGCGCTAGGCCCGCGCGATGTCAGGACATTCCGAACAGGAACGTACCGAACGCGCCACTCCCAAGCGCCAGGAGGAGGCGCGCCGCGAAGGCAGGGTGCCGCGCTCGCAGGAGCTCACCACCAGTGTCGTGCTGCTGGCGGCGGGCACCGCGCTGCTGTTCCTCGGCGGTGGGGTGGGGCAGTCGCTCGCCTCGACCATGCGCGAGGGGCTCGACCTGACCCGCGCCGAGGCGCTCGACGAAGCGCAGCTCCTGCCCGCGCTCTCCGCGGCGCTGTTCCATGCCGGACTCGCCTGCCTGCCGATCTTCGGCATCGTGGTCCTCGCGGTGCTGGCTGCGCCGTTTGCGATGGGCGGCTGGAACGTATCCGGCAAGCCGCTCGTGCCGGACTTCAAGCGCCTCGATCCGCTCGCGGGCGTCGGGCGCATGTTTTCGGTCCGCGCCATGATCGAGCTGGCCAAGGCGCTCGCGAAGTTCGCGCTCGTGGCCGCCATCGCGGCCTGGCTGCTGTGGCGCAGTGCGGGCGAGTTGCTGGGGCTCGGCGCCGAATCGATCGAGGCCGCGATCGGGCACTCGACACAACTCGTCGGCACCACCGTACTGACGCTTGCCGGTGCGCTGTTGCTGATCGCCGCGATCGACGTGCCGTACCAGCTCTGGCGCCATGCGAGCGAGCTCAAGATGTCGCGCGAGGAAGTGCGCCAGGAAGCGAAGGAGTCCGACGGTTCGCCGGAGGTCAAGGGGCGCATCCGCCAGGCGCAGCAGGCGATCGCACGCGGCCGCATGATGCAGGACGTGCCGACGGCCGACGTGATCGTCACGAACCCGACGCACTACGCGGTCGCGCTGCGCTACGACGAGCGGCGGGCGCGGGCGCCCGTGGTCGTCGCGAAAGGCGCGGACCTGATCGCGGCGCGCATCCGCGAGATCGCGCAGGAGCACGGCGTGACGATCGTCGAGGCGCCGCCGCTCGCGCGCGCCCTGCACCGCAGCGTCGACATCGGCAGCGAGATCCCCGCCACGCTCTATGCCGCCGTCGCGCAGGTGCTGACCTATGTGTACCAGTTGCGCTCCGCGCGCCGCGCTGGCGTGACGCCGCCACCCCTTCCCACGATCCATTGACGCCCGAGTGAGTCCCATGCCCGAACCGACCGCCTTCAGAATGCCGTCCCTGCAGACGCTGGTCCGATCCGGGCTCGGCGTGCCGGTCGGGCTGCTCGCCATCCTCGCGATGGTCGTGGTGCCCCTGCCGCCGCTCGCGCTCGACGTGCTGTTCACCTTCAACATCGCGCTCTCGATCGTCGTCGTGATGGCCGTGTTCTACGTCACGCGCCCGCTCGAGTTCGGCGTGTTCCCGACCGTGCTGCTGCTCGCGACGCTGCTGCGCCTCGCGCTGAACGTGGCGTCGACCCGGGTCGTGCTGATGCATGGCCACCAGGGGACCGGCGCCGCCGGCCACGTGATCGAGTCGTTCGGCGAGTTCGTGATCGGCGGCAACTATGTCGTCGGCGTCGTGGTGTTCGTGATCCTGACGATCGTCAATTTCGTCGTCGTGACGAAGGGTGCCGGGCGCATCTCGGAAGTCAGCGCGCGCTTCACCCTCGATGCGATGCCCGGCAAGCAGATGGCGATCGATGCCGACCTCAATGCGGGGCTCGTCACGCAGGACGAGGCACGCAAGCGCCGCGGTGAAGTGCGCGCGGAGGCGGACTTCTACGGATCGATGGACGGCGCCAGCAAGTTCGTGCGCGGCGACGCGACGGCCGGCATCCTGATCCTGCTCATCAACATGATCGGCGGGCTCGCGATCGGCACGTTGATGCACGACATGTCGTTCGGCGACGCGGCCCGCACCTACGCGCTGCTCACGATCGGCGACGGCCTCGTCGCGCAGTTGCCGGCGTTGCTGCTCTCCACGGCGGTCGCGCTCATCGTGACGCGCGTGTCGGGCGAGCAGGACATGGGCGGCGAGGTCGCGCGCCAGCTTTTCGGTCGCCCGAAGGCGCTGTGGATCGCCGCGGGCCTGCTCGGCGTGATGGGCGTCGTGCCGGGGATGCCGAATGTCGCCTTCCTCGCGATGGCGATGGCGTGCGGGGGGCTCGCCTGGTGGCGCAGCCGCAAGCCGGCGATCGTGCCGGAACCCGTGCCCGAGGCGGCGCCGCAGCCGTCCCCCGAGGCGCGCGAAATCAGCTGGGAAGACGTGCGTCCGGTCGACGCGATCGCCCTCGAGGTGGGCTATCGGCTCGTGCCGCTCGTCGATGCGCGCGAATCGGGCGACCTGCTCGCCCGCATCCGCGGCGTGCGACGCAAGCTGTCGCAGGAACTTGGGTTCCTCGTGCAGACGGTGCATATCCGCGACAACCTGGAGCTCGCCCCGAACGCCTACCGGATCAATCTCGCCGGCGTGACGGTCGGCGAAGGGGTGGTGCACGTCGATCGTGAACTCGCGATCAACCCCGGCCGGGTCTTCGGCAGCATCAACGGGCTCGCCACCCGCGACCCGGCATTCGGCATGGAGGCCGTGTGGATCGAGCCGGCGATGCGCGAACACGCGCAGACCCTGGGGTATACGGTGGTGGATGCGGCGACCGTCGTCGCGACCCATCTCTCGCACATCGTCAACCAGCATGCGCACGAACTGCTCGGCCACGAAGAGGCGCAGCAGCTCATCAACGGGCTCGCGAAGGCGACGCCCAAGCTCGTCGAGGACCTGATCCCGAAGGTGTTGCCGGTGAGCGTCGTCGTGCGGGTCCTGCAGGGCCTGCTCGCGGAGCGTGTCCCGATCCGCAACATGCGCGCGATCGTCGAGTCGCTCGCCGAGCATGCGCTGCGCACCCAGGACCCGACGATGCTCCTGGCCCAGGTGCGCGTCGCGCTCGGGCGCCAGATCGTGCAGGACATCGCGGGTTTCGCCGAAGAGGTGCCGGTGATCACGATCGAGCCCGAGCTGGAACAGCTCTTGCAAGGTTCCGGGCAGGGCGGCGGCGCCGTGACGCCCGGGCTCGAGCCGGGACTCGCGGAACGCCTGCAGCGCCAGGTGCAGGAGGCTGCGCGCAGGGTGGAGACGGCGGGCGAGCCCGCGGTGCTCCTGGCGCCGCCGGGGTTGCGCGCGACGCTCGCGCGCTTCCTGCGCGCCGCGGTTCCGGGCCTGCACGTGCTCGCCTGGAACGAGATACCGGACAACCGCCGGGTACGGCTGGTGACGGCCATCGGGCGATGAGTGACTGAAGGAAAGAGGCGAGAAGCATGAACATGAGACGCTACGTGGGGAAGGACATGCGGGAGTGCCTGCGCCAGATCCGCGAAGTCCAGGGCCCTGATGCCGTCATACTTTCGACGCGCCGGGACGATGGCGGGGTCGAGGTCGTCGCGGCGATGGATTTCGATCTCGCCCCGGCGCCAGCGCCCGTACCCGCCTCATTGCCTTCGGTCGCTGCGTCGGCCGACGATGCCGTGGCGGCGCTCGCGGACCTGGCGGGCCGGGCCGAAGCGCCGGTCTCGGCGCAAGCCGACATGCAGTCCGAACTGCGCAACCTGCGCCAGCTCCTCGAAAGCCAGTTGGCGACGCTCGCCTGGAACGATCTCACGCGTCGCGCGCCGGTCCAGGCCGAGGTGCTGCGCGAACTGACGCAACTCGGGCTCGCCAACGACCTCGCGGCTTCCATCATCGCTGACCTGCCGGCGCGCCTCGACCTCACGCGCGCGCAGCATCGCGCCCGTGCGGTGCTGACGCACAAGCTGCCCATCGCGGAAGACCGCTGGCTGGCCCGCGGCGGACGGGTCGCATTCGTCGGTCCCACCGGGGTCGGCAAGTCGACGGCCATCGCGAAACTGGCCGCGCGCCGCGTGATCGAGCAGGGACCGAAGGGCGTCGCGCTCATCTCGACCGACGGCGTGCGCTTCGGTGCACAGGAACAGATCCAGAACCTCGGGCGCCTGCTCGGCGTGCCCGCGTACGCGGTCGATCATCCGCGGGAGCTCGAGCGGGTCCTGGCCGGGCTCGAGGACACGCCGCTCGTGCTCATCGACACGGCCGGTACGAGCCAGCGCGACCCGCGCCTCGCGGCGAAGCTCGCCGCGCTCGCCGGCACCCATCCGCAGCTCGAGATGGCGCTCGTGCTCGCCGCGAGTTCGCAGGCGGGCGCTGCCGAAGAAGTCATCGCGCGTTTTGCGGCCGTGCGCCTCGCGGCCTGCATCCTCACCAAGATCGACGAGGCCACGAGCCTCGGCGGCACGCTCTCGGCGCTGATCCGCGCGCGCCTCCCGGTGGCCTGGGTCAGCGAAGGCCAGCGGATACCGGAGGACCTCGTGCCCGCGCGCGCGCACCAGCTCGTCGTGCGCGCGGTCACCCTGGCGGAACGCTCCGGGGCGACCGCGGACGAAGACCTGCTGCAGCGTCGTTTCGGAGGCCTCGCCCATGCGCTCGCCTGAAATCCAAGGGATCCGCTCCATGCAACTCACGGCTATCCAGCGCCCACGCCCGGTCCAGGTCATCGCCGTCACGGGCGGCAAGGGCGGCGTCGGCAAGACCAGCGTGTCGGTCAACCTCGCGGCCGCCCTCAGCGCCGCGGGCCGCCGCGTCATGCTGTTCGACGGCGACCTCGGGCTCGCCAACATCGACGTGTTCCTCGGCCTGTCGCCGAAGTACACGATGGCGCACGTGCTCGCCGGCGAGCGCACGCTCGATGAAATCGTGCTCGACGCGCCGCAGGGCTTCAAGGTGGTTCCCGGGGCTTCCGGCATCGCCTCGCTCGCCAACCTCGGTGCCGTGGAGCATCTCGCGCTCGTCCAGGGCTTCAGTGCGCTGGCGACGCAGCTCGACACGCTGATCGTCGACACCGCGGCCGGCATCGCCCATGGCGTACTGCAGTTTTCCCAGGCCGCGCAACAGGTGCTCGTGGTCGTGTGCGACGAACCGGCGTCGATGACCGATGCCTATGCGCTCGTCAAGGTACTGAGTCGCAACCACGGGGTACGCCACTTCCGCGTGCTCGCGAACATGATCCGCCACCGCGGTGCGGGCGAGACGCTCTATCGCAACCTCGAGCGCGTGACCGGGCGTTTCCTCGACGTCGCCCTCGAATTCGCGGGCGAAGTGCCCGACGATCCCTGCATCCGGCGGGCAATCCGTGAACAGCGTACGGTTGTCGACAGTTTTCCGTCGAGCCCCGCCGCCCGGGCATTCAAGAACCTGGCGGTCGCGGTCGATAAGTGGCCCGTACCGGACGCGCCGCGGGGCAATGTCGAGTTCTTCGTGGAGCGGCTGGTGGCACGGCGGGAAGCGAACCTGCGGGTCGTGCGCTGATGGTGGCGCGCGCGTATGCGGCCGGATCGGCGCGCGGCGAGTCCGACGCGCTCGTCGCGCGGCACGCCGAGCTCGTCAAGCGCATCGCCTATCACCTGGCCGGGCGCCTGCCCGCGTCGGTGGAAGTCGATGACCTGATCCAGGCCGGCATGCTGGGCCTGCTCGAGGCGGCGGCGAATTTCTCGCCGGACCGCGGGGCGAGTTTCGAGACGTTTGCGGGCATCCGCATACGGGGTGCGATGCTCGACGCGCTGCGCAAGCTCGACTGGGCGCCGAGATCGGTGCATCGGCGCGCGCGCGAGGTCGCGGAGGCGGTGCGGACGCTGGAGCATGAACTGGGGCGCGAGGCGCGCGACGCGGAGATCGCGGAGCGCATGCAGCTGCCGCTCGAGGAGTACCACTCGATCGTGCAGGACGCGGCGAGCTGCCAGGTCGCGTGCCTCGACGACGTGACGGCAGGCCGAGCGGTGGACCCGGGGCCGGATCCCTTCAGGGACGCGGTGGACTGGGATTTCCGCAAGGCGCTGGCGGCGGCAATCGACGGGTTGCCGGAACGGGAGAAGATGGTGATGTCGCTGTACTACGACGATGAACTGAACCTCAAGGAAATCGGCCTGGTGCTCGGCGTGACCGAATCGCGCGTGTGCCAGTTGCATGGCCAGGCACTGGTGCGCCTCAAGGCGCGGCTGACGGAATGGCGCGACAAGCGCGGGGAGTGAGCGGGACATGAGCAAAGACCTGAGGTTCCTGGTCGTCGACGACTATTCGACGATGCGGCGCATCGTGAAGAACCTGCTGCACGATCTCGGCTACCCGAACGTGGCCGAGGCCGACGACGGCAAGACCGCGCTGCCGATGTTGCAGGGCGGCGGCTACGACTTCGTCGTGACGGACTGGAACATGCCCGGCATGCCGGGGCTCGACCTGCTGAAGGCGATCCGCGCCGACGACAAGCTGAAGGGCATGCCCGTGCTGATGGTCACCGCGGAAGCCAAGCGCGAGCAGATCGTCGAGGCGGCGCAGGCAGGCGTCAGCGGTTATGTCATCAAGCCGTTCACGGCGGAGACGCTCAAGCAGAAGCTCGACAAGATCCTCGAAGCACGTGCCGCCGCGGCCAAGTGACGCCGCAATGGCATCCACAACGCCCAATGTCGATCGTTATGGCGATCAGGTCGCAAGGCTCGTCGGTGCATTGACGCGGCGCGATGACGCCGAGTTCGTCCAGTGCCTCGACGACCTCGTGCATCACCGCCGCCGCGAGCTGTTCGCGGGCCTGCGCAAGCTCACGGAGGATGTGCGGCGCGCGCTCGAGCGCTTCCAGCTCGATTCACGCTTTGCCGATCTCGCCGAGAAGGAGGTGCCGGACGCACGGCAGCGCCTGACGCACGTGCTGCGCCTCACCGACGATGCCGCGCATCGCACGATGGATCTCGTCGAGAAATCGGGGCCGCTGGCCGAGCGCATCGGCCGCGGCGCCAAGGCGCTTGCCAACGGCGATGCGACGGGCGCGGCGCGCGAGGCGGCGATCGCGGCCTATGTCGAGGCGACCGCGGCCGACGCGGACGCCATCCGCCGCAACCTCTCGGAGGTGTTGCTGGCACAGGGTTACCAGGATCTCACCGGCCAGATCATCCGCGGTGTCATCACGCTCGTCACGGAGATCGAGGCTGCACTCGCAAACCTCGTGCACATCGCCCAGGAGGGTGGCGCCAGCCTGCCGCAGGCTGCGAAGACGGAAGACCCGGGCAACCAGAGCCGGGGGCATGGCCCGGCCGTGCCCGGCGTCAACGACAGTCACGCGGTCGCCGGCCAGAGTGACGTCGACGATCTCCTCTCCGGCCTCGGGCTCTGACGAAGGCGGCGCGCCGCGATGGATATCCTTTCGCTGACAGGCTTCGTGCTCGCGACGGTCGCCATCCTGGTCGGCGCCATCCTCAAGGGCGCGGGCATCAAGGCGCTGGGGTCGTCGGCGGCCTTCATGATCGTGGTGTTGGGCACGATCGCATCCATTTTCATCCAGACGTCGCTGCCGGTCTTCAAGCACGCGATGAACATCGCGAAGTGGGTGTTCAAGCCGCCGCAGCTCGATGCCCACGGGACGATCGCCAAGATCGTGGAGTGGAGCAACATCGCGCGCAAGCAGGGCCTGCTCGGCCTCGAGCCGGTGATCGCCAATGAAGCCGACCCCTTCCTCAAGAAGGGCCTGCAGCTCGTCGTCGACGGCAGCGAACCCGATGCCCTGCGCGGCACGCTGGAAGTGGAACTTTCCGTGCGCGAGCACGCGGATACGGCGGGCGCCAAGGTCTTCGAAGGCATGGGCATCTACGCGCCGACGCTCGGCATCATCGGCGCGGTGCTCGGCCTGATGGCGGTCATGCAGAACCTCGCCGACCCGAGCAAGCTCGGCAAGGGCATCGCGGCCGCCTTCACGGCCACGATCTACGGCATCGGGCTCGCGAACCTCGTCTTCCTGCCGATGGCGTCGAAGCTGAAGAGCACGATCGCCGCGCAGACGCAGGTGCGCGAGATGATCATCGAGGGCATGATCGGCATCGCGCAGGGCGAGAACCCGCGCGCGATCGAAGCGCGCCTGCAGAGCTTCATGCACGGCTGAGGGCACGCGCATGGCTCGCAAGAAGAAGCACGAAGACCACACGAACCACGAGGCCTGGGCGATCCCGTACGGCGACCTCGTCACGCTGCTGCTCGCCTTCTTCGTGGTCATGTATGCCATCTCGTCGGTCAACGAGGGCAAGTACCGCATCCTGTCCGATTCGCTCGTGGCCGCATTTCGCGGTTCGCCGCGCACGGTCCAGCCGATCCAGGTCGGCGAGAAGCAGGTCGGTTCGGGCGCGGATCTCGAGGTGTCGCTCGTGGCCCAGCAGACACTCGAAGGCCAGCCGCGCCAGATGCTCGAGGCCGTGCCGATCGCCGAGGACAAGCCGCATTTCAACGGGCCCCGATCCCTGTCGCGGCAGAGCCAGCCGCGGCCCGACGCCGCGGCCGCGGAGGCCGAACGCCTGCTCGGCCGGGTCGCCGAGGACGTCGAGCGCGCCATGAAAGACCTCGTCGACAAGAAACAGGTCGTCGTGCGCCGCTTCACCGACCGGGTCGAGGTCGAGATCCGCACCGACATCCTGTTCGACAGCGCGTCGGCGAAGCTTTCGAAGCACGCGCATGCGATCATCGAGCGGCTGAGCGATGCACTCGCGCCGTTTCCGAACCCGGTGCGGGTCGAGGGCCACACCGACGACATGCCGATCCGCACGCTTGCCTTTCCGTCGAACTGGGAGCTGTCGGCGGCGCGCGCGGCGACCGTCGTGCACATCATGAGCACGCGTGGCATCTCGCCCCTGCGGCTGGCCGTCATCGGCTACGGTCAGTTCCGGCCGCTCGATTCGAACGCCACCGCGGAAGGGCGCAACCAGAACCGGCGCGTGCTGCTCGTCGTGACGGGCCTGGCGGAGGCCTCACCGCCGGCGGCAACGCCTCCGGTGACGCCTCCGGTGGCGCCTGCGACAGCCGCGCCCGCCACCATCGCGGAAACGAACGTCTCGGCTGCAGCCCCCTGACTGGACGCCCGCGTGGCACGCATCCTGCACCACTCGTGGCAGGGGCGGAGCAAGCGTCGGCGATCCGACGCCCGTGTGAACCGCGTCACAGGAGCCGTGGGCATGATTCTCTTCGACTATGTGTTCTGGGCGATGGCGCTGGCCATCATCGTTCTCGGGTTCGCCGTCGGCGTCCAGGCCGTTAACCTGGCGCGCCTGCGCGAGACGGCGCGGCGGGATGTGCAACGGCTTTTCGAACAGATGGACCTGACGCTCGGTGAGCTGCGCGACGTGTCCACGTCGCTCGAAGGTGGCCTTGCGGCAATCGGCGACCTGCGCCTGCGCCAGCAGCAGGGGCAGCGCACCGAGGTGGCGACGCCCGCGGCAACCCGCAGCTACGACATCGCCCTGCGCCTGGCCCGCAACGGTGCGAGCCGGGACGAGCTCATGTCGAACTGCGGCATGAGCCGCCACGAAGCCGAGCTGGCCGTGCGCCTGCACGGGCCGGCGAGGGCGGGGACACGCGAGGCGGCCACCGGCCGGTAGTGTGACGCAGGTCGCTCAAGGGACTGGGCCAGCCGACGATATGTTGGCAGGACACGAGTACCAGCATGGCCCGTCGAACGAAAAAAGCGACCACCGCATCCATCGCGCTACCTGCAAACTGCAGCATTCGTGATGCCGCGCAGCTGAAGGCCGCGCTGCTCGAACTGCTGCCGCAGGCCGCGGTGACGATCGATGCAGGCGCCGTCGAGCGGATCGACACGTCGGGCATGCAGCTGCTGGCTACTTTCACGCGCGATCGCGCAGCGAATGGATTCGGGACCGAGTGGTGCGGCGTCAAGGAGACGCTGCACGATGCGGCAACTATCCTGGGTCTGGCGGGCCTCCTCGGCCTGCCGCCGCAGCGGTGCGCAGACGATGGCAGTCGAACTTAGCCAATTCCACGACGCATTCTTCGAGGAAGCCTACGAGTCGCTCGACTCGATGGAGGCCGCCCTCCTGCAGCTCGACATCGGATCGCCCGATGCCGACACCGTCAATACCGTGTTTCGCGTCGCGCACTCGATCAAGGGTGGCGCGGGCATGTTCGGTTTCACCGAGATTGCTTCCTTCACCCACACGCTCGAGACGCTGCTCGATGAACTGCGCGGCAACCGCATGCAGGTGTCGAGCCACATCCTCGACCTGCTGCTGAAGTCCGTCGACGTGCTGCGAGGCATGTTGAAGGCCGTGCAGAAGAAGACGCCGATCGACCAGCAGGGCGTCGCCGACCTGCAGTTCGACCTCGAACTCGTGGTCGTGCAGAAGGGCGCCACGCCGGGTGCTTCGGTGCCGGCACCTGCTGCACCAGCAGCGCCCGCGCCGGCCGAACCGTCGGCCAGGTCGTCGGGCCGCCGCTGGCACATCGAGCTGCGCCCCGGGGCGGGGCTGCTGGCACGCGGCAACGATCCGCTGCGCATGCTCGGTGAGCTGGGCGAGCTCGGCGACGTGACCGTCACGGCCGATGCCACGACCCTGCCTGCGCTCGCCGAGCTCGACCCGGAACACTGCCACCTCACCTGGACGCTCGAACTCGTGAGCGAGGTCGACCGCGAAGTCATCGAACAGGTTTTCGAGTGGGCGGAAGGCGACTGCGAACTCGTGATCCGTGAGGACGCTCGACCCGATGCCGTCGAGGCAACTGCGGCGGCGCAGCCGGCCCTTGTGCCGACGACAGCGCCAGCGGCCGTGCAGGTACCGGCCCCGATGGCAACACCGGCAGCAGCGACCGCCCCGGCGCCCGCGCAAGCTGCGACTGGCGGCGACTCGAGCTCGATCCGCGTCAGCATCGAGAAGATCGACGAGCTGATGAACACGGTCGGCGAGATCGTGATCACCCAGTCGATGCTTTCCCAGCTCGGCACGAAGATCGACGGCGACCTCGCCGAGCGCATGCGCTCCGGCCTCTCGCAGCTCGAGCGCAACGTGCGCGAGCTGCAGGAAAGCGTGATGCGCGTGCGCATGCTGCCGATCAGTTTCGTCTTCAGCCGCTTCCCCCGCCTGGTGCGCGACCTGTCGCAGCGCCTCGGCAAGCAGATCGAACTGAAGATCTCCGGCGAGCAGACCGAACTCGACAAGACGGTGCTCGAGAAGATCGGCGATCCGCTCGTGCACCTCGTCAGGAACAGCATCGACCACGGCGTCGAGAAGCCCGAAACGCGCCTGGCGGCCGGCAAGAGTGCCGTCGGTACCGTGCTCCTCGAGGCCAGCCACAAGGGCGGCTCGATCACGGTCGAGGTTTCGGACGACGGCGGCGGCCTCAACCGCGAGCGCATCCTCGAGAAGGCGCGCAGTCGCGGCCTCGTGGGGGCGACCGACGTACTGACCGACGACGCGATCCACGACCTGATCTTCCTGCCGGGCTTCTCGACGGCGGAACAGACCACGGACGTCTCGGGCCGCGGCGTCGGCATGGACGTCGTGCGCCGGAACATCAAGGAGCTCGGCGGCGCAATCGAGGTGAAGTCGGAACCCGGCAAGGGTTCGCGATTCATCATTACGCTGCCGCTCACGCTTGCGATCGTCGACGGCCAGACCGTGGCGGTGGGCGAAGAGCACTACATCGTGCCGCTGACCGCGATCGTCGAATCGCTGCAGCTGAAGCCGGGCGCGGCGAACCACCTCGCGGGCGGCGCGGGCGAAGTCTTCTCGTTCCGCGGCGACTACCTGCCCGTCGTGCGCCTGCACGAAGTGTTTGGCGTCGCGCCGAAGAAGCGCGACCTGCATGCGGGCCTCGTGATGGTGGTCGAGGGCGATGGCCGCCGCGTGGGCCTGTTCGTCGACGACCTCGAGGGCCAGCAGCAAGTCGTCATCAAATCGATGGAATCGAACTACCGCCGCGTGGAGGGCGTCTCGGGCGCCACGATCACGGGCGAAGGCGCCGTGGCGCTGATCCTCGACATTCCGGGCCTCATCCGGGTGGCGGGACAGCAACTCGCCGCGGCCTGACCGTGGATCATTTTCGGGAGTAACACTGTGACTACAGCAAGCGGACTCGCCAAGACACCAGAAGGCACGCCGGCGGCATCCCGCCAGGTGCTGACGTTCACGCTGGGCGACGAGACCTACGGCGTCGACATCCTGCGCGTGCAGGAAATCCGCGGCTGGTCGCCGGTCACGCGCATTCCGCAGTCGCCGACCCATGTGCTCGGCGTGCTGAACCTGCGCGGCTCGATCGTGCCGATCGTGGACATGCGCGTGCGCTTCAGCCTCGAGAAGGCCGAGTTCACGCCGCTCACCGTGATCATCGTGCTGTCAGTGAAGTCGGCACAGGGCATGCGCGAGTTCGGCATCGTGGTCGACAGCGTCTCGGACGTGATCGACATCGAGGCGGGCAACCTCCGGGACGCGCCGGACGTGGGCTCGCGCGCGAGCGCCGAACACATCCAGGGCCTCGCGACGGTTTCGGAGCGCATGGTGATCCTGCTGGACCTCGATCGCCTGATGGCGGTCGACCTCGCGATCGCCGAACCCGAGCCGATCGTCGCAAACGGCTGAGATTTCCTTCTCAAGACGAACAGACAAACTGGAACGCGCCAAGCGCGGGAGACAACATGAAATTCCTGGGTCGGTTGAAACTGTGGCAGAAGCTGTCGTTGATCGTGGTGGTGCTGATGGCGCCCGCGGTCGTCCTGGGTACGCTGTACGTGACGAACGCCAACGACGACCTGCGGACCATGCGCAGCGAGCTCGAGGGTGCCAGCTACCTGCAGGACCTCGAAGACGTCACCAACGTCGTGATCACGCACCGCGGGCGCGTCAACTCACTGCTCAACGGCGACCGGCAGCGCGAGTCCGCGGTGCTGGCGTCCCAGGCGGAATTCGACGAACACGCCGGCCATGTCGATCGTGCCGACGCTGAATTCGGCGCGCGCTTCAAGTCGACATCCCAATGGCAGGCCATCAAGTCGGACTGGACGCAGATCAAGGGGCGCGTGGCGTCGATGACGCCGCAGGAGTCGCGTGACGCGCACAATACACTGCTCAGCAAGCTGCGACAGCTGGCCAGCGATGTCGGCATGGAGTCCAGCCTGTCGCTCGATTCGGACCCGGTGACCTACGGCCTGATCGGCGTCGCAACGGTCGGCGTACCGCAGATGAACGACCAGTACGGCATCGTGCGCAATCGCGCGGTGTCGGCGGCGCTCAACACTGCGCTGATTGAAGAGAACCGCGTCGCATACAACATCTACTCGAGGCAGGCCGACGACGCGATGGGTTCCATCGACGCGGCCATCGCCTTCCTGTCGGAGCACGACCCGGCGGTTGCGGGGAAGCTGAGGTCGGTGGCGGCCGCCGCGCGCACCGACTATTCGACATACCACCAGCTGATCGATACCAACCTGTGGGCGCCGGGCAAGCCACCGATGGACGGTGTGCGCCTGTATGACGCAGGCATGTCCACCCTCGACAAGCTGATCGTGCTCGCGGCGGAGGCCAATGCGTCCGTCGTCGCGAACCTCGAGCGGCGCATCGCGGCGGATACGGCGAGCCGCAACCTGATGCTGGGCCTGATCCTGGCGGCGCTGGCGGTGGCGCTGACGCTGTCATGGCTGGTGACGCGCTCGCTGACGAAGCCGATGGGGCACGTGATCGAGCTGTTCGGGGCGATTGCGCAGGGCAAGTACGACAACGCGGTGCAGGTGTCGGGGACCGATGAGGTGGGGCAGGTGCTGACGGCGCTGGAAGACACGCAGTCGAAGCTGCGCGCGCAGATCGAGGCCGAGCGCAAGCAGTCGGCGGAGAACGCGCGCATCCGCCAGGCACTCGACAAGGTGTCCACGAGCGTGGTGCTGGCGGACGCGGGCAACGAGATCATCTACGTGAACGAGGCGGCCGAGCAGACGTTTGGGCGCAACGAGGGCGAGATGCGCAAGACGCTGCACGGGCTGTCCGTGCGCAACCTGCGTGGCTCGAGCCTCGACTCGCTGCTGCGCGACGACGGGCAGCGCCGCCGGGTGGCGGGGCTGGCCGGCAGCGAAGTGGACGAGGGGCGTTATGGCGCCTGCACGTTCCGGGTGGTGATGAACCCGGTGCGGGACGAGGCCGGCACGCGCCTCGGCACGGTGCTGGAGTGGACCGATCGCACCCAGGAGGTGGCGGTCGAGGAAGAGGTGGGCAAGATCGTGGCGGAAGCCGTCGAGGGCGACCTGCGCGGGCGGGTGCGCACCGAGGGCAAGACGGGCTTCTTCGAGAAGCTGGCGGTCGGCATGAACGGCCTGCTGGAGAACATGTCGGGCATCGTGACGATGATCAAGGGCGCGGCGCGCGAGGTGCAGACCGGGGCGGAGGAGATCTCGCAGGGCAATGCGAACCTCAGCCAGCGCACCGAGGAGCAGGCCTCGAGTCTCGAGGAGACGGCCTCCTCGATCGAGGAGATGACCTCGACGGTCAAGCAGAACGCGGACAACGCGGGGCAGGCGAACCAGCTGGCGGTGGCGGCGCGCGACCAGGCCGACAAGGGCGGCACGGTGGTGGCGAGCGCGGTGCGGGCGATGTCGGAGATCAACGAGTCGTCCAAGAAGATCGCCGACATCATCGGGGTGATCGACGAGATCGCGTTCCAGACGAACCTGCTGGCGCTCAATGCGGCCGTCGAGGCGGCGCGGGCGGGCGAGCAGGGGCGCGGCTTTGCGGTGGTGGCGAGCGAGGTGAGGAGCCTGGCGCAGCGCAGTGCCACGGCGGCCAAGGAGATCAAGGATCTGATCCAGGACAGCGTGAAGAAGGTGGACGAGGGCTCGACGCTGGTGACGCAGTCGGGCCAGACGCTCGAGCACATCGTCTCCTCGGTGAAGAAGGTGAGCGACATCGTGGCGGAGATCGCCGCGGCGAGCCAGGAGCAGTCGGCGGGCATCGAGCAGGTGAACAAGGCGGTGATGCAGCTCGATGAGCTGACGCAGCAGAACGCGGCGCTGGTGGAAGAGGCGGCGGCGGCGAGCGAGTCGATGGCCGACCAGGCGCGCGGACTCGGCACGACGATCGGCCGTTACCAGGTGGCGGGCGGAGCGCAGGTGGCGGCCCCGGTCGCCGCAGCGCCGGCGAAGGCGGCCCCGGCCGCGTCCGCTCCTGCCGCGGTGGAACGCCGCGGGGCGAGCCGGCCGTGGTCCAACGGCGCCAAGGGCGGCAATGCCCCGGCCAGGCCGGCCGTGAAGCCCGCCGCTGCCAAGCCCGCGGCCCGTGCTGCCGGCAACGGCTCGGACGCGGAGTGGGCCGAGTTCTGATCGAATACGGAGAGGATCATGGCGAGAATACTGGCAGTGGATGACTCGGCCGCGATGCGGCAGATGGTCGGCGTGACGTTGAAGGCGGCCGGGCACGACGTGCTCGACGCCAGCGATGGGGACGAGGCGCTCGCGCTCGCACGCAAGTCGCCGGCGGACCTCGTGATCACCGACGTCAACATGCCGAACATGGACGGGCTCTCGCTGGTGCGCGCGCTGCGGCAGCTGCCGCAGTACCGGCTCACGCCGATCCTCGTGCTGACGACGGAGGCGAGCCCCGAGAAGAAGAGCGAGGGCAAGGCGGCGGGCGCAACGGGTTGGGTGGTCAAGCCCTTCAATCCGGAGCGGCTCGTGGCCGCCGTCGGCAAATGCCTCGGTTGATCCTGGAGCGGACCTTCGGAGACGCCATGTTGAACGATGCTGACGAAAACGCAGTCGCCTGCGATCGTTATGCAAGGACGCTCGAGAAATGCACGGAAGTGGCGGTCTGGCAGCTTGCGCTCGCGATGCGCGAATCGGACGGAGCGGTCGAACGCCTGGGCTGCGCGATCGAGCGCATGAGCATCACGCAGCCGGCCATCGAGGCGATGCGCGCGCGTCTCGCGATGCAGGCCACCGACCCGGCCACGACTGCCGACATCGATGGCTGCATGCAGCGCATGCTCGAGGACCTTGCGGCGTGCGTCGAGAACATCCAGTTCTACGATCGCATGGTGCAGCACCTCGGGCACCTGAAGCACTACCTCGCCAGCATCTCGGGGGTGCATGCCGCGCCCGGCACGCCGCGCGCGGAGATCGCGGCGCTCGAACTCGCCAATTCGCAGTTCCGGCGCCGCCTGTTGACCGACGCGCAGCGCAGCGTCTTCGACCACGTGTTCCGCCCCGACAACCAGGACGAGCTCGAGTCGCTCGCCGAGCGCGCCGCGCGCGCCAGCAATGCGGCCGAAGGCACGATCGAGTTCTTCTGATGGAAGCCGTCGCCCTCACGAGCAGTTCGGGTCGCATGCGCGAATTCGCCTTCACCGACGCGGATTTCGAGGGGTTGCGCACGCTCGTGCGCGCGGCCACCGGCATCAATCTCGCGGATTCGAAGCGCGAACTCGTCTACGGCCGCATCGCGCGCCGCCTGCGCGCGCTCGAGATCGACAGCTTCAAGGCCTATCGCGAGCTGCTCGCCGATGGGGATGCGCAGGAACTCGTCGAGTTCTGCAACGCCATCACGACCAACCTCACGTCGTTCTTCCGCGAGTCGCACCATTTCGACTACCTGCGCGACCACGTCCTCAAGCCCTGGGTGGAAGCCAGCTCGAGTCGCCGGTTGCGGATCTGGTCGGCGGGTTGTTCCACCGGCGAGGAGCCCTACTCGATCGCGATGACGATCGCGGAAAGCGTGCCGCGCTGGCAGTCGCGTGATATCCGCGTGCTGGCGACCGACATCGACTCCCAGGTGCTCGCCCACGGGCGCGCCGGGCTGTACACGGCCGAGCGCGTCGCCGGCATGGGTGCACGCCGCACGGCCGCGTGCTTCGAGGAGGCGCAAGGGGAGGCACGGCGCAGCTACAAGGTGCGCAGCGAGCTGGCGGCGTTGATCGCCTTCAAGCAGCTGAACCTGATGCACGAGCTGCCGATGCCGGGGCCGATCGACGTGATCTTCTGCCGCAACGTCGTGATCTATTTCGACAAGGATACGCAGCGGCAACTGTTCGCGCGCATCGCGCGGCTGCAGCGCCCCGGGCAACTGCTGTTCCTCGGGCACTCCGAGACCCTGTTCAAGGTGTCGGACGACTACACGCTCATCGGCAAGACCATCTACCGGCGCAACTGAGCATGGCCAGCGCCCTCGATCGACTCGCGACCCTCGAGCGCCCGCCGGTGCTGCCCGGCTTCGAGCGCATCCAGCGATCCTGGGAGCCCGAGCACGAGCGCTGGTCGGCGCGCATCCTGCCGGGCGAGTACTTCGTCACGCGCAGCGACGAGGCCATCGCGACGGTGCTCGGCTCCTGCATCTCGGCCTGCGTGCGCGATCCCGTCAGGCGCGTCGGCGGCATGAACCATTTCATGTTGCCCGAGGATACGACGAGCGGGCGCAGCAGCTGGCTCGACCCGCAGGCGGGTCTCGCGACGCGCTACGGTTCGTTCGCGATGGAAAGCCTCATCAACGATCTCCTGAAGTGCGGTGCGCGCAAGGAGCGGCTCGAGGTGAAGCTCTTCGGCGGCGGCAACATCCTCTCGGCGCTCACCGACATCGGTGCGCGCAACATCGAGTTCGCGCGGGCTTTCCTGCGCCTCGAGCGCCTCGCCGTGAGCGCCGAGGACGTCGGCGACGTGTTTCCGCGCCGGGTGGTGTATTTCCCCGCCACCGGCCGCGTGCTCGTCAGGCGGCTCAAGTCGCTCGACCGCCAGCAGATCGTGAATGCCGAGCGCCAGCATCTCGCGCAGATGAGCGAGCGCCCGGCCGGCAACGACGTGGAGCTGTTCGATTGAGCACGGCCAGGCGCATCAGGGTATTGATCGTCGACGACTCGGCGCTGGTGCGCCGTGTGCTGACGGAGATGCTGCGCAGCTACGCGGCGATCGAGGTGGTGGGCTCGGCGAGCGACGCGCACATGGCGCGCGAGAAGATCAAGCAACTCAATCCAGACGTCCTGACGCTCGACGTCGAGATGCCGAAGATGGACGGGCTCACGTTCCTGCGCAACATCATGCGGCTGCGCCCGATGCCGGTCATCATGGTGTCCTCGCTCACCGAGCACGGCGCGGATGTCACGCTCGACGCGCTCGAAATCGGCGCCGTCGACTACCTGCCGAAGCCGAAAGTGGACCTCGCGGCTACTCTCGCGGACTACGGCGAGGAGCTCGTGGCGAAGATCCGGGCCGCGGCAGGGGCGCGGCTGCAGCCCACCGTAAAGCGCCTGCTACCCGTCGCGACGATCCCCCGCTACGACACCGATGCGGTGCTCGCGAAGGCGACCGCGCCGCGACATTTCCGCACCACGGACCGCGTCATCGCGATCGGCGCGTCGACGGGTGGCACCGAGGCGATCAAGGACGTGCTGGTCGGGCTGCCGCCCGATACGCCGGGCATCGTCATCGCGCAGCACATCCCGAAGGCCTTCAGCACGGCGTTCGCACGTCGCATGAACACCTGCAGCCCGATGACGGTCTGCGAAGCCGAGGACGGCCAGCAGGTGCTGCCGGGCCATGTCTACATCGCCCCCGGCGACCGGCACCTGCTCCTGATCCGTGACGGCGCGCGCTACGTCTGCCGTCTCGACGACGGCCTGCCGGTCAATCGGCACAAGCCTTCCGTCGACGTGCTGTTCCGTTCGGTGGCCCAGGCGGCCGGACGCAATGCGATCGGCGCGATCCTCACCGGCATGGGCAAGGACGGCGCGCAGGGCCTGCGCGAGATGCGCGAGGCGGGCAGTACGACCATTGCACAGGACGAGGCCACCAGCGTCGTCTGGGGCATGCCGGGCGAGGCCGTGGCGGTGGGCGGCGCGACGCACGTGCTGCCGCTGCGCGAGATCGCGGGAAAACTGCTCCAGTTGGCTGGTGATCTCGATATCACCCGCCAGCGCCAGGTCTCGTGACGGCGGTCGCTCAAGCCGCGAAGTCTTCTGCCGATAGCTGCGTGTGCCGCGGGCCGGATCGCCCGGAAAAGGATGTTATGGTGAACCCAGACGGAGCGCAGGCCACGAAGACGGGCGCCGCGCACGAAGTATTTGCCCTGTCGCTGGCGCAGACGCTGGCACAGGAGCTGGCCGAGGGCCGCGTCGAACTGCCGGGTTTCCCGGAGGTCGCGACCCAGGTGCAGCGGGTGCTCGCGGACGAAAACGTGACGCCCCTGCGCGTCGTGCGGGCCGTCGGTGCCGAGCCGGTGCTGGCCGGCCGGATCGTCCAGTGCGCCAACTCCGTGATCTTCAATCCGGGCGGGCGCCCGGTGCTCGAGCTGCGATCCGCGATCGCGCGAGTCGGCCTCGACTTCGTTCGCACGCTCACGATTTCCTTCGCGGTGAAGCAGTTGAAGGCCGCACATTCGCTGCGCGACATCGCCTCGCAGCTGAACGAGCTGTGGCTGCGCTCGGTCACGGTATCCACCCTGAGTTTCGTGGTCGCACGGCGCCTCTCGCGCATCAGTGCGG
This sequence comes from Steroidobacteraceae bacterium, assembly GCA_050185195.1. Lineage (GTDB taxonomy): Bacteria > Pseudomonadota > Gammaproteobacteria > Steroidobacterales > Steroidobacteraceae > CADEFQ01. Next base: position 59,460 of record JBFWZQ010000017.1, read on the forward strand.
ACGCGGCGCTGCTCGCGGGACTGCTGCACGGAGTCGGTGCCCTCTACATCCGCACGCGGGCCGCGGAGCATCCCGAGATCCACTGGAGCCCGGATGCCTACGAGAAGGTGGAGCGCGAGTGGGAAGGGAGCATCGGGCGCGCGCTGCTCGAGAACTGGCGCGTGTCGGAGTCGATCGTCGCGGCGATCGGGGCACTCACCCAGCCCGACCGGGACGCCCACGGCCCGGCCGGCCTGAACGAAATATTGCGGGCTGGGGTGGTCCTCGAACGCGCGCAGCGCAAGTCCCGCAACCTGGAAGTCGCGATCGCGTCGAGCCCTGCCTGCGCGCGGCTCGGGCTCACGAGCGTGATCTACCAGTCGATCGTCCTGGAATCGGAAGCCGAGGTCGCCGCGCTGCGCAGCGTACTCGGTTCATGAACCTGGCTGCATGTTGAGGAGAAGGCATTGACTACGGCGACGCAAGGCGCAACGGCCGCCCCCGGGGAAGGTGGGGCATTCGAATTCGTGCAGGCCTTGGCCAGGGAACTGTCGAGCGGCCGGATCGAGCTGCCGAGCTTTCCCGATGTCGCGATCCGCGTGCAGCGGGCGCTGGCCGACGAGAACGTGCGTCCCGACACCATCGTGCGGCTGATCGGCTCGGAGCCGGCCCTGGCGGCCTGGGTGCTGCGCATGGCGAATTCCGCGGCCATGAACGTATCGGGGCGCCAGGTCAACGACCTGCGCACCGCCATCACGCGCCTCGGCTTCAATGTCGTGCGCAGCGCCGCTGTCTCGTTCGCCATGTCGCAGCTGACGCGCGCCGCGGAGCTCAAGGGACTCGAGCAACCGCTCAGCCAGCTGTGGCGCCGCAGTACGCTCGTGGCCGCGATGTCGAACGTGGTGGCGAAGCGGTTCTCGCAGGTCAACCCGGACACGGCGCTGCTCGCCGGCCTGCTGCACGGCATCGGCAAGCTCTATCTGCTGACCCGCGCGCGCAATTTCCCCGCGCTCTTTGCCGACGCGGCCGCCTATGGCCAGATCGTGAGCGACTGGCACACGAATGTCGCCAAGGCGATCCTCGAGAACTGGGAAGTGTCGGAAGAGATCGTCGCCGCCGTGCACGAGTACGAGCAGGTCTATCGCGAGCACGCGGGCCATGCCGACCTGACGGACGTGTTGCTGGTGGGCGATCTGCTCGCCTCGTTCCACGAATGGCCCGACTCGCTCGAGCTCAACCTGCAAGGGGTTCATGCGGTTACGCGCCTCGATCTCGACCGCGAACGCCTCGAACGGGTCATCGCGGAATCGGCGGCGGAGATCTCCGCCCTGCGCCAGGCCCTCGGACAGTAGGGCCGATTGGGATTTCGCAATCGGCCCATTATGTGACGGCGATCGCTCAAGCACCGGTTCTCGGGGTCGATAGGGCTTGCAGGAAACGAGCATCAGCATGACCCGTCGATCGAACAGCACGAACGCATTCTTCACGCCAGCCGGGCGGCAGTCGCCGGCGCAGGCGTGGATGCACGCGGGCGTGCCGGGGTTGGTGTCTCGTGCGCGCGATCGCGCGGCGAATGGATTCGGGACCGTGCGAAGTGGCGTGGCTGGCACGCCGCTGGATGCGGAGAATGTCCTGGGTCCGGCAGGTCTTTCGGGCCTGCCCGCTGCAGCGGCGCGCTGACGATGTCAGCCGCACCCGGCCAGCTCCAACCCAGGCGTGAAACAAGCAGGCACGTGGCAACACGCCCGGTGCCCGCACTCGCGATGAATCGGAGCGCGCGCGGCGCGTGGGAGAGATCATGAAATTCCTGGGTCGTTTGAAACTGTCGCAGAAACTGGGCTTGCTGGTCGCGGTGCTGATCCTGCCCATGGTCGTCGTGGGCACGATGTACGTCCGGGAGGCGTCGGCAGACGTGAGCCGGCTCGAGTCCGAACACGCCGGCAGCGACTACCTGCGCGCCCTCGGCGACGTCGCGGACGACCTTTCCGTGCACCGCGGTCGTGCCAACGTGATGCTGAGCGGCGATGCGTCGCGCCGGCAGGCGGTGCTGCAGGCCCAGTCCATGCTCGAGGAACACGCCGCGGTCGTGGACAAGCTGGACGCGAAGCATGGGGCGGCCTTCGGTTCGAGCGCGAAATGGCAGTCGATCAAGTCCGACTGGGCGTCGATCAAGTCGCGACTCGAATCCTTGCCGGCCCGGGAAGCATTGCTGGCGCAACGCGCCCTGTTGGAAAAGATTTTCGACCTGCGTGCGGCAGTTGCGATGGAATCGGGCCTGGCGCTGGATGCGGACTTCGCGACGTACGCGCTGATCCAGATCGCCAGCTACAACATGTCGGATCTCACGGAGCAGTTCGACCGGGCGCGCAACCTGTCAGTTGCGGCGGCCCCGCGAGGCAGCGTGCCGGAAGGCGACAAGGCCATTGCCCGCATGAATGGCGAGGCGGCCAAGGGGACGGTCGAGGCGATGGAGGGTTTCCTGGCAGTCGTGGCCGAATCCGATCCCGCAGCCGCCCAGAAGCTCGCCCCGCTGCTGGCCACCACGAAGGCGGCGACGTCGTCCTACATGCAGTTCCTGGAAAGCAGTGTCTGGCAGCCCGAGCGGTTTGCGCTCGATGCCGGGAAGATCTATGACGCCGGCGCTGCCTTGAGCGGGTCCCTCACGCCGTTGCTGGGCGCGGCGTACGACCAGGTGGTCGAGTCGATCGAAGTGCGCGTGAGCGCCGAAACCCGCGCGCGCAATCTCCTGCTGGCGCTCGTGGCCGCGGCGCTGGCGGTGGCGCTGACGCTGTCATGGCTGGTGACGCGCTCGCTGACGAAGCCGATGGGGCACGTGATCGAGCTGTTTGGGGCGATTGCGCAGGGCAAGTACGACAACGCGGTGCAGGTGTCGGGGACCGATGAGGTGGGGCAGGTGCTGACGGCGCTGGAAGACACGCAGTCGAAGCTGCGCGCGCAGATCGAGGCCGAGCGCA
>JBFWZQ010000018.1:0-61944 GCA_050185195.1 Steroidobacteraceae bacterium
CCCCGGCTTCGAGGACTTCGGCCCAGCCGAGCGCCAGCGACAGCAGCAGGGTGTTGCGGGCCGGCACATAGGTCACCGGGATGCCCGCCGACGGCTCGACCGGCGCCCTGATGGCGGCATCGGTCAAGGCCGAGCCGCCGATCCCGGCGAGATCGACGTGCATCGCGCGATGTTCCGCGGCCCCGAGCGCCACGGCCACCCGCGCCGCCGCCGCGAGTTCCGCGGCGTGGCGCTGGCCATAACCCACCGACAGGGCGTGGCAGGTGTACCCCTCGGCGCGCGCGATCGCGAGCGCCGTCGCCGAATCGAGGCCTCCGGAGAGCAGCACGACCGCCCGGCGAACGGAACCGGCGGTCATGGGTCAGCGCCCCGGGACATCGCCCCACAGCACCTTGTGCAACTGGATCTGGAAGCGCACGGGCGCGCGATCCGCGAGTATCCAGTCGGCGAGTTCGCGCGCGGGCTGCTGCCCATGGCTCGGCGAAAAGAACACCGTGCAGCGCGCATCGAGGCCGTGTTCGCGCACGCAGGCGAGGCTCCATTCATAGTCGGCGCGGCCCGTCACCACGAACTTGACCAGGTCGCGCGCGGTGAGGAGCGGAAAGTCTTCGTACCGGTTGCGCGCCGACTCCCCCGAACCCGGGGTCTTGACGTCGACCACGCGCTGCACGCGCGCGTCGACGCCCGCGATCGGCAGCGCCCCGCTCGTTTCGAGCGAGACCTCGTGCCCGGCATCGCAGAGCGCCGCGAGCAAAGACAGGCAGGTACGTTGCGCGAGCGGCTCACCGCCCGTGACGCAGACATGCCGGGTCGTGAACTGCGCCACTTCGCGCAGAACATCGGCCTGCGATCGCCATTCGCCGCCGGTGAAGGCGTAAGCCGTATCGCAGTAGCCACAGCGCAGTGGACAGCCCGTGAGGCGCACGAACACGGTCGGAAAGCCGACCGTGGCCGCCTCGCCCTGCAGGGACAGGAAAATCTCGGTGATTCGCAGCCGCGGGTCTGCCGCGGCCGCGTTCATTGCCCTTCGGCGATGAGACGCTTCATGCGCTCCTGCGCGAGCTTCGCCGCCTCGGTATCGGGATAGCGCGCGACGAGGCGCGCAAAGGTCTGCTTGGCATCAAGGTAGCGTTTCAACTCGTACTGCGCATAGCCGAGCTTGAGCAGGGCGCCCGGCGCCTTGGCCGAGTCGGGCCAGCGCTGGCCGACCGCGTCGAACGCCCCCGCCGCGCTCTCGTAGTCGCGAGTGACGTAGTACGCCTCGCCGAGCCAATACTGCGCGTTCGGCGCGAGCGGGCTCGCCGGGCTCGCCTCGAGCAGCCCGCGAAAGCCCGTGATCGCCTCCGCATAACGCGCGTCCTTCAACGCCGCAAAGGCGGTGTCGTAGCTGCGCTGCGGGTCGGCCGCGGGCAACGTCGCGGCCACAGGCGCGCCCGCGGGCGCGGCAGCCGGCACCCCATCGCCCGCGGCGGCGGCACCTGCCGCCACGCCAGCAGGCCCCGCGATGCCGGCCTCGAGCGCCGCGAGGCGCTGGTCGAGGTCCGCGTAGAGATCGCGCTGCTGCTTCTTCGCGCCCTCGACCGCGTTCTCCTGCACTTCCGTGCGGCCCCGCAGGTCGCGAATGCCGGCCTCGAGCGCCTCGACGCGCTGCGAGAGCTCGACCAGGCTCTGGTTCGCGATGATGCGCTCGACCTTCGCGACACGGGCGTCGAGGTCGGTGAGGCGCACCTGCACGGGGTCTGCCTCGGTCGGCGTCAGGCTGCAACCCGTGAGTGCCGCGGCCGCGGACAGGGCGAGCAGGAAAAAAGGAACGCGGTGGCGCATGCGAATGGCCCGCTCAGTTCAGGTAGACGATTTCGACGCGGCGATTCTGCGCCCACGCCATCTCGTCGCTGCCCGCCGCGGCGGGGCGTTCCTCGCCATAACTCACGGTCGCCACCTGCGATTCGGCGACGCCCTGCAGCAGCAGCGCCCGCCGCACGGTCTGTGCGCGCCGCTCGCCGAGGCCGATGTTGTACTCGCGCGTGCCGCGCTCGTCCGTGTGCCCCTCGAGCCGCACACGCGTGCCCGGGTGCGAGGCGAGGTACTGTGCATGGGCGGCGATGAGCGCCGCGTCCTCGGGCTTGAACTCGGCGCGATCGAATTCGAAATAGATGATGCGCTTGCCGAGCAGTTCGCCCTGCGGGCCGGCGGTGGCCGTATCGTCGCCGAGCGGCGCGGTGGTGACACCCTCGCCCGTGGCGCCCTGGCTCGCGGCCCCGGCGTCGGCACCCTGGGAAGTCTCGGCCGCCGGCTTCTCCACTGGCTTCTTCGTGGCGCAGCCCGTCAGCGCAAGCGCGCCCGCCGCCAGCCATACCCACATCAGGTTTCTCATCGCACTGTCACCTCTGCTGCAATTCATGGCCGCCGTGGGCCCCACACCGGTTCACGCACTTCACCCTGCTCGGCCTTGAGCCGCTGGGTCGTCAGCCCGTCGATCGCCACGGTCGCGAGTACACCCTGCCCGCGTTCGCGTCCCGCGTAGATGAGCATGGCGCCATTCGGCGCAAAGCTCGGGGATTCGTCGAGCGGACCCTTCGACAACGGCCGCACCACGCCTGTCGCAAGGTCCTGCACCGCCACCCGGTAGCCGCCGCCCGCGAGGGTCACCATCGCGAGCTGCTTGCCGTCCGGGGACAGTCTCGGCCGCGCATTGTAGCTCCCCGTGAAGGTCACGCGCTTCGCCGGCGCGTTCGCGGACGCCTCCGCGCGGTAGACCTGCGGGCTGCCGGCCCGATCCGACGTGAAATAGAGCGAGCGGCCGTCCGCACTGAAGGTGGCCTCGGTGTCGATCGCGGGATCGGAGGTGATGCGGGTCAGGGCGCCATCGGCGATCCCGACGAGGTAGATGTCGAGGTTGCCGCTGGCCGTCGAGAGCGTGACGGCGAGGCGCTCGCCCTTGACCGGGTCGAATGTGGGCGAGCCGTTGATGCCCGGGCGCGCCAGCAGGCGCCTGCGCTCTCCCGTGCGTACCCGCTGCAACCAGATCGCGGACGCATGCGACTCGAACGACACGTAGGCGAGCCACTCGCCATCGGGAGACCAGGCGGGCGACATCAGCGGCAACGAGGATTCCGCCACGGTGCGCGCCTGCTCACCGTCCGCGTCCGCCACGATGAGCTTGTAGGTCTGCCGCGGCGGCCGCCCTTCGACGGCGACATAGGCGATGCGCGTCGCAAACGCGCCCGGGACGCCGAGGACCTGCTCGTACACGAGGTCGCTCACCTGGTGCGCGGCTTCGCGCAATGAACCGGGCGCCGCCACGAACCGCCGCCCCGCGAGCCGCTGGCCGTTGACGAGATTCACGAGTTCGACCTCGATCTGCACGGCGCCTGCCTCGCCCGGCAGCACGCGACCCACGACGATGTAGTCGTTGCGGGCCGTGCGCCAGTCCGCGACCACCACGTCCGCGGCCCGCGAGGGCGATTCGATCATGTCGGCGCGCGCCATGGGCCGGAATCGGCCGCTGCCCTCGAGGTCGCGTTGCACGATCGCCGCGACGTCGAGCCCGCCATCCCCCGGGACCGAGCGCGCGAACGGCACGATCGCGATCGGGATCGGATCGGTGACACCCGACGTGATCTCGATGCGCAGTTGCGCGTGGGCGGCACCGCCGGCGAAGACGCCGGCGAGCACGAGGAGGCAGGCTGTGAATCGCTTGTCAGTCATTCGGCTTGAATACCACTTCCAGGTTGCGTTCGAACAGGGCCGCGGCAGGCGGCGGCGGCAGCGGCGAGGCATTCATGACGGCAAGTTCGATCGATTGCCGCACGGCTGCGTCGCCATTGCAGGCAAGGATCCGCACTGCGACCACTTCGCCACCCGGCACCTGCGTGACCTTCACGACACACTCGATCCCGGCGCGCGCCGTGGGCGGGCGCCGCCAGTTGCTCATGATTTTTGCACGGATGAGATCCCGCCAGTGCGCGCCCGCGCCGCTTGCGGCCCTCGCGCGCTCCTCGGCTTCGAGGCCGCGCTGCAGGTCGGCCTCGCGCTCGGCGCGCTTGCGCGCTTCCTCGGCCTTGCGCTGCTCGTCGGCCTTGCGCTTCGCTTCGGCCTTGCGCTTTTCATCCGCGACACGCTGCTCTTCAGCCTGGCGCTTCTCTTCAGCCTGGCGTTTTTCTTCAGCCTGGCGCTGCGCCTCGGCCTCTGCCTTGCGTTCCACGTCGGCCTTGCGCTCCGCCTCCGCCTTGCGCGCTTCTTCGGCGCGCTGCCGCGCCTCGGCCCGCTGCCGTTCCTGGACTTCGTCCCGGACGGGCGGCGCGCGCAGCCCCGGCAGCGTGGCGGGGTCGACGACGACCGCCTCGATGGCCAGCTGCTGCGGCTGCGGTGGCGTCGCCCGCTTCCAGGTCAGCCAGCCCGCGCCGAACAGGGCGAACAGCGCAAGATGCAGCAGCACGGACCCGGCATAGGGGCCGAAGTAGCTGCCCTGCGCCTTGCTTCGTTCCCGCCCCGCCATGTCCTTCAGGCGCGACGGTCCGGCGGTGGATCGGTCAGGAACCCCACCTTCTTCGCGCCGGCCTTCTGCAGGATCACCATTGCCTCGACGACCCGCCCGTAGGCGACGCGCCGGTCACCCTTCACGAGGACCGGCAGGTCCGGCGAGCGGCGCAGCATCGCGGCGGCCCGCGCCGCGACGGTGGCCTCGTCGAGCGCGCTGTCCGGCTTCGAACCGATATTGAGGAAGTAGCGGCCGTCGCGGTCGATCGACAACACGAGCGGCTTCTCCCCCTGCTGCAGGGCCACCTCGAGCGGCTCCGCGCCCGCCTTCGGCAGGTCGACCTTCACGCCCTGCGTCAGCAGCGGCGCGGTGACCATGAAGATGATCAGCAACACGAGCATCACGTCGATGTAGGGCACGACGTTGATCTCGCCCATCAGCCTGCGCTTGCGCCGACCGTCTGCCATGGCTCAACTCCCCGTCCCGGTGCGCGCCGCGACATAGCGCTGCAGGATCGTCGAGAACTCCTCCATGAAGGCATCGTGGCGCAGTTCGAGCCGGCTCGTCTGGTCGGCATAGCGGTTGTAGGCGATCACCGCGGGGATCGCCGCGAACAGGCCCATCGCCGTGGCCACGAGCGCCTCGGCGATGCCGGGCGCAACCATCGCGAGCGTCGCCTGCTGCACGCTGCCGAGCGACACGAAGGCATTCATGATGCCCCACACCGTGCCGAAGAGGCCGACATACGGGCTGATCGAGCCGACCGTCGCGAGCGTCGCGAGGCTCTGCTCGAGGCGCTCGAGTTCCTTCAGCTGCGCCACTTTCATCGCGCGGCGCGCCCCTTCGAGCATCTGCTCGGGCGCGATGCTGCCCTGCTGGCGCAGGCGCGCGAACTCGCGAAAGCCCATTGCGAAGATGCTCGCCATGCCGGTGACCCCGGCCCGTGCATCGATCTCGCGATAGAGCGCCGTGAGATCGCCGCCCCCCACCCAGAACTGCTCCTCGAAGCGTTCGGCCTCCGAACGCGCGCTGCGGATCACGCCGCGCTTGCGCAGGATGATCGCCCAGGACATGACGGAAGCGCCGAGCAACAGCGCCATGACGACCTGCACGATGAGGCTCGCGTCGAGCACCAGCCGCAGGATCGAAAGCTCACCACCCATCTACCCGACCTCCGCGATCACGAAATCCGGCAGCCGCGTCGGTCGCAATGTGTTCGCCGCAAGGCATGCCACTCGGACGTCGGCCTCCACGAGAAGTTCCTCGCCGCGCAGCACGCGCTGCGCGAAGCGCACGCTCGCGCGCCCGTCGGCGCGCGGCTCGCAGGTGACGGTGAGCTCGTCGTCGAGGCGCGCGGGCCGGCGGTAATCCACCTGCACGCTCACGACCGAGAACAGCACGCCCGGGTCGCGCGCGAGCTGCGCCTGCGAATAGCCCTTCGAGCGCAGCCACTCCGTGCGCGCGCGCTCGCACCAGCGCAGGTAGTTGGCATAGTAGACGACGCCGCCGAAATCGGTGTCCTCGACATAGACGCGCACCGGCCAGGCGAGGCTCACTGGCTGTCCTCGAACAGCGACAGGGTCGGCGCCACCCGCTCGGGCACCGCGAGCCCGAAATGCCGGTACGCATGGCGCGTCGCGACGCGGCCGCGTGCGGTGCGCATCAGGAAGCCCTGCTGGATCAGGAACGGCTCGATCACGTCCTCGAGCGTGCCCCGCTCCTCGCCGATCGCCGCGGCGATGCTGTCGATGCCCACCGGCCCGCCGTCGAACTTCTCGATCACCGTGAGCAGCAACCGGCGGTCGAGCGTGTCGAAGCCGTGCGCATCGACTTCGAGCAGGTCGAGCGCGGCTTCCGCGACCTGCTCGTCGATGCGGCCGGCTGCCTTCACCTGTGCGTAGTCGCGCACCCGCCGCAGCAGGCGGTTCGCGATGCGCGGGGTGCCGCGCGAACGCTCGCCAATGCGGCGCGCGCCCGGCGCATCGATCGGCACGCCGAGGATGCCCGCCGAACGCGCTACGATGCGCTCGAGATCCTCGACGCCGTAGAACTCGAGGCGCTGCACGATGCCGAAGCGGTCGCGCAGGGGCGACGTGAGCAGGCCCGCGCGCGTGGTCGCGCCCACCAGCGTGAACGGCGGCAGGTCGAGCTTGATCGAGCGCGCCGCGGGGCCTTCGCCGATCATGATGTCGAGCTGGTAGTCCTCCATCGCCGGATAGAGCACTTCCTCGACGACGGGCGACAGGCGGTGGATCTCGTCGACGAACAGCACGTCGCGCGGCTGCAGGTTCGTGAGCAGCGCCGCGAGGTCCCCCGCGCGCTCGAGCACGGGCCCCGAGGTCTGGCGCAACGCCACCCCGAGTTCCTCGGCGAGGATGTGCGCGAGCGTCGTCTTGCCGAGCCCCGGCGGGCCGAAGATGAGCACATGGTCGAGTGCCTCGGCGCGCGCGCGCGCAGCCTCGACGAAGATGCCGAGCTGCTGCTTCACCTTCGGCTGGCCGACGTATTCCGCGAGGCGTCGCGGCCGGATGGCGCGCTCGACGGCCTCTTCTTCCTGTCCGGCCGCCGGACTCACGATGCGCTCAGCGTCCTGCGCCATGTTTCACCTGGGTCATGTTTCACGCGCCGCGCTCTGCAGCGCGCCGCGAATGAGGTCTTCCGTCGACGCATCCGGCGCGCGCACGCCCTGCAGCAGCCGCGAGGCCTCCGCGGGCTTGTAGCCGAGCGCGACGAGCGCGCCCAGGGCTTCGGCCTCCGCGCCGGGCGCCACGGCGCCACCCGCGCCGGGCAGCGCGCTCCCGTTCGCGAGCGCGGCGGCCTGCATGCGATCACGCATTTCGACCAGCAGGCGCTCGGCGGTCTTGCGGCCGACGCCCGGGATCTTCGTGAGGGCCGCCGCGTCCTGCGACAGCACGCACTGCGTGAACGCCTCCACCGAACTGCCCGAGAGGATCGTGAGCGCGAGTTTCGGCCCGATGCCCGTCACCCGCAGCAGGTCGCGGAACAGCCGGCGCTCCGTCTCGGTCGCGAACCCATAGAGGATGTGCGCGTCCTCCCTCACGACGAGGTGCGTGAGGAGCCGCAGTTCGCGGCCGACCGGCGGCAGCGTATAAAAAGTGGACATCGGCGCTTCGACTTCATAGCCGACGCCGCCCACCTCCAGCACGAGTTGCGGCGGGGACTTCGCGAGTAGGATGCCGCGCAGGGAACCGATCACCGGCGCGCCCCCGCGGCACGGGTCAACAGCGCGAGCCGGCGCGACTGCGCATGGCAGAGGGCCACGGCGAGGGCGTCGGCGGCATCGACCGGCACGCGCGCCTCGATCGCGAGCAGGCGCCCGATCATGTGTCCGACCTGGGCCTTTTCGGCGGCGCCGAAGCCCACGACCGCGAGCTTCACCTCGCGCGGTGCGTATTCGAAGGTCGCGGTGCCGACCGGTACGGCCGCGAGCGCCGCGCCGCGCGCCTGGCCAAGTTTCAGCGCGCTGTCGGCATTGCGGCTCATGAAGACGCGTTCTACGGCGACCTCCTCCGGTGCATGCGCTGCGATCAGCGCCTGCACAGCCTCGAAGATCCGGCGCAGTCGCGCGGCGAGTTCGAGGCCCGACACGTCGATGCAGCCGTGAGCGACGTGCACGTACTGGCCGCCCTGCCACGCAAGGATGCCGTAACCGGTGCGTCGCGAACCGGGATCGAGGCCCAGGATGCGGCAGCCGGATGTGCCGCCTTCCCGCGCGGCCGGCCCGCCCTCAGGCCGGTAGGCGCGCCAGGAGCTCGTCCGGGAATTCCGCATTCGAATACACGTGTTGTACGTCGTCGAGGTTGTCGAGTGATTCGAGCAGGTCCAGGGTCTCCGTGGCCGTGGCGCCTGCGACGGCCGCGCTCGTCGCGGCCCGCTGCGTCACCTCGGCCGACGATGCCGCAAACCCGCCCCGCGCGAGCGCCGCGCGCACCGCTTCGAAATCGGCCGGTGCGGTCAGCACGTCGATCGAACCATCGGCGTTCGCCACGACATCTTCCGCGCCGGCCTCGAGCGCGGCATCCATGAGGCGATCCTCGTCGCAGCCCGGCGCGAAGCCCAGCAGGCCGACCTGGTGGAAGAGATAGGAGACCGAGCCATCGGCGCCCAGGTGCCCGCCATGGCTCGCGAACGCGTGGCGCACATCGGCGACGGTGCGATTGCGGTTGTCGGTGAGGCAATCGATCATGACCGCGACACCGCCCGGGCCGTAGCCTTCATAACGCGCCGCCTGGTACTCCGCCCCGTCCGCACCGCCCGCCGCGCGCTTCATCGCGCGCTCGATCGTGTCGCGCGGCATGCTCGCGGCGCGTGCTTTCTCGACCGCGAGGCGCAGCCGCGGATTCATCGCGGCATCGCCGCCGCCCAGGCGCGCCGCGGACGAGATCTCGCGCAGCAAGCGGCTGAAAATCCGCGCGCGCAGCTTGTCCTGCGCGCCTTTCCTGTGCTGGATATTCGCCCATTTGCTGTGGCCCGCCATGCGGGCGCCATCATATCGCGAATCAGCGCTAAGCTCATGCCGTGGAACCGCTCTTCGACTGCCCGCCCGCGCTCGCGCACGCCATCGATCGTGCACGCGAGGCGCTGCGCGAAACGGTGGCGGACGAAGAACGCCTCGCGCGCGCGGCCGAAGCAGCCGGCATCGTCGCCGCGCTCGCGGACGACGAAGCGCTGGCGCTGGGCACGCTGGTGTCGCTCGCCCTGGCAGGCGTCGCCGCCCCCCCGGCAGTCGCGCAAGCCGTCGGCGAACGCGCGCTGCACTTTGCGCACGCGCTCGCGCCGCTCGACGATCTCGGCCTGCCGCGCGACTGGCAGCCGGAGCGCGGCCTCGATGCGCACCAGGCGGAGACGCTGCGCAAGATGTTGCTCGCCGTGGTCAGCGACCCGCGCCTCGTGCTCGCGCGCCTCGCCGTGCAACTCGTGCGGCTGCGGGCCGCGCGCGCCGCACCGGAAGGCGAGCAGGCGCGGCTCGCGAGCGAAACGCGCGAGATCTTCGCGCCGCTCGCGAACCGGCTCGGCGTCTGGCAGGTCAAGTGGGAACTCGAGGACCTCGCGTTTCGCCTGCTCGAACCGGACGCGTACCGGCACATAGCCACCGCGCTCAATGAAAAGCGGGCGGCGCGCGAGGCGTACATCGTCGCGCTCTGCGGCGAATTGCGCGCCGAGCTGGCTGCCGCCGGCGTCCCGGCCGAGGTCCATGGCCGCCCGAAGCATATCTACAGCATCTATCGCAAGATGCAGCGCAAGCGGCTCGATTTCGAACAGATCTTCGACGTGCGCGCCGTGCGCATCGTCTGCGAAGGGATTGCGGATTGTTACGCCGCGCTCGGTGTCGTCCACGGCCGCTGGCCCTACATCCCCGGGGAGTTCGACGACTACATCGCGACGCCCAAAGGCAACGACTACCGCTCGATCCATACGGCCGTGATCGGGCCTGCGGGCAAGCCGGTGGAAGTGCAGATCCGCACGCGGGACATGCACGCCCAGGCCGAACTCGGCATCGCCGCACACTGGCGCTACAAGGAAGGCGGGGCGCGCGACGCCGAATACGCGCGCAAGGTCGAAGCGGTGCGCGAGCTGCTCGCGCCCGGTGGCGCGCGGCGCGGCGAGGGCGACTTCCTCGACCGGGTGCAGGCGAGCCTCTTCACCGATCGCGTGTATGCGCTCTCCCCGAAGGGCGAAGTCATCGAGCTGCCCCAGGGCGCGACGCCGCTCGATTTCGCCTATCACCTGCACACCGACCTCGGGCACCGCTGCCGGGGCGCCAAGGTGAATGGGCGCATCGTGCCGCTCACCCACCGGCTCGCCAACGGCGAAGTCGTCGAGATCATCACGGGCAAGGCGCTCGCACCGAGCCGCGACTGGATGGCGCCGGAACAGGGCTACCTCGCCTCGGCCCGCAGCCGCGCGCGGGTGCGCACCTGGTTTCGCCGTCTCGGCGAAGCCGACAACCGGGCAGCCGGCCGCGCGACGGTGGAACGTGAGCTCGCCCGCGCGTCGGGCGGCCCCGATCAGCTTGCGGCACTCGTGCAGGCGCTCAAGGCTCCCGATGCCGACACCCTCCATCGCCTGGTCGGCGAAGGGGAGATCACGACCACGCAGCTGACCCAGGCGATTGCCCGGCTGCTGGCGCCCCCTGCAAAGCGCGCCGCGCCGCGTGCGCGGCCGGCCGCCCCGGGGCGCAATGGTTCGCCGGTCTCGATCGAAGGCGTCGGTGACCTGCCCATCTCGCTCGCGCGTTGCTGTGGGCCCGTGCGACCGCAACCCATCGTCGGTTACGTCACGGTCGGCCGCGGGGTGACCGTGCACCGCGCGGGATGCGCGGGCCTCAGGCGCATGCGCGCCGAACGGCCGGAGCGTGTACTCGAATGCCAGTGGACCGACACGCAGGTCGGCGCGCAGACCATGGAAATCACGGTCGTCGGGCTCGATCGCCGTGCGCTCGTGCGCGACCTCACCGATGTCGTCGCGAGCGAGCACCTGCGCCTCGACTCGCTCGCCACCACGACCCAGCGAACCGAGGGCACGGCCACCACGGTCCTGCGGGTCGACATCCGGGACCTGGCCGAGCTCACCCGCGTGACACAGCGCCTGGGAAAAGTGCCCAACGTCCTGAATGTCCGACGGACCCGGTAGAATGGCGCACTGCACCATCCGAATTCGTGACATATGCCGGAGTCACCCGCTCCGGCAGTGGGGTATTTAGAGCATCCAATGAGAGTCCTGCTCGTCGATCATGACCCGGCGGTCCTGTCGGCCGCGGCGCGTGCGCTGCAGGGCCTGATCGATTGCGCCCAGGTCACGAGCAAGAGCGACTGCCTTGCCCGCCTGCGAGAGGGAGGCTACGACATCGTGGTGGCCTGCGAACGGCTCGCAGACGGGTCGGGCCTCGACCTGCTCGCGACCCTCGGCCTGTCGGAGCCCGACGTGCTGCGGATCTTCGCGGCCGACGGTGAGCGCCTCAAGAAACTCGGCGGGCACCTCGCCCCGTTCAAGCTTTTCGACACGATCGGCTATCCGCTCGAATCGATGCAGCTGCGCTCGGCCATGGCGCTCGCGATTGCCGAACGCGGCGACCTGATGTCGGGCGAATTCGAGAACATCGTGCTTGGCAGCGACACGCCACCCGAGGGTGACAACGCGGGCGAGACGGCGATCGAGGCCCTGCCGCAGATCGTCCTGCTGACCCGCGACAGCTCGGCGCTCGAAAGCGCCAACGCCGCGCTCGACGGCAAGCCCTATCGAGTGATCGCGGCCCGGGATGCGGACGAGGCGCGCGCGGACCTCGTCGCGCGCCAGCCGGTGCTCGCGCTCGTCGATGTCGGCACGCTTGGCATGGACCCCGTCAACTGGTTCGTGGAAGCCCATCGCGCGTCGGCCGCCACCCTGCTGATTGCACTCGGGCGTCGCAACGATGGCCAGGCACTCGAGCCCCTGGTGGCCGACGGCGTCGTCAACCGTTTCGTGGCCAAGCCCGTGACGTTGGCCGGCATGCGTCTCGTACTCGATTCGGCGCTGCGCCTGCAGTCGCTCAATGCCGCGCGCCCGGCGCCCGCCGCCGCGGCGGCCTCCCCCCCCTCGGCGACGCCCTTCGGTGACGAGGACTCCCTCGCCGGTCCCGTCGTGCGCACCGGCGGCACACCACTGCGCACCGTCGACTGGCAGCCCGCCGATCCCCTGATCCGCAAGGGCGGTGGCATGTCTGCTTCGCGCCCCGCCCAACACCCCGGTCGATTGCCCCTGCCCGCCATGCTCGCGATGGCGGGCGCGCTCGCCTTCGGGGCGGCCTGGTTCTACTTCTCGCGCAACGGCGATCCGGCCGCGGTGCCGGAAACCCAGGCACGAACCGTAGCACCCGCTCCCGCGGCGCCTTCGCCCGGCGATCAGCTGGTGGCACAGATCGAGAGCGCCCTGAACCGCGGCGACGCGGCCGCGGCCCAGGCATCGCTCGACCAGTTGCTGCGCGTCGCCCCGCAACACGAGCGCCGCCTGCTCCTCGCGACGCTCGTTGCCCGCGCCGAAGAGACACAGCGTCTCGCGAAGGCCCCGCCGCGAAACGGAGCGACGGCCGTGGGTCCGGCGCCCGCCGTGATGGCGACCACTTCCATCACCCCCGGCGCGACCCTGCCTGCAACAGCCCCGGCCAATGCCGCGCCACCTGCCGTCGAATCCGCGCCAGTGGCCACGCCGGTCGATGCGCCGGCGCCGGCCGCTCCCGAGGAACCTTCCACGGTTGCCGCGGCGTCGCCCGCTGCCTCTCCCACGAACCTGCGCCCCTCGAAACTGACGGCTGTCAGCTTTGCAGGTCGCACGCTCGAAGACAGCACCGCCCCCGCACCCGTGACTGACCCCGCGCCACCACCGGCACCCACGCCGGCACGCACCGAGCCGGACCGGCCCAAACCGGTCGTCATGGAAATGAAACTGCTGCGCAGCACGCCACCCGAGTATCCGGATGAAGCCCGTCGCAGGAAGCTCGAAGGCTCGGTCGATCTTGCATTCATCGTGGGCGCCGACGGCAAGGTGAAGGACATCGAAGTCGCCGGGAGCAGCGCGCCCGGCGTGTTCGACGCACAAGCGATCGCGGCCGTGAAACACTGGCGCTACGACCCGCGACGCGAGGATGGCGTGCCGGTCGACCATCCGGCGAAAGTGCGCCTGCAGTTCAGGCTGGACGAATAGCGCGCGACCGCCAGCGCCCGATGAAATAACCGATCGCGAGCAACGCGACGCCACCGAGCACCGGCACCAGCAGGTAGCTCAGGTTCCCGAGGCCCTTGCTGTCCTCGATGATGATGATCGGGTCTTCGGCCGCCGCGTTCTCTATCGTGCCCGTGTACGCCAGTTGCTTGTCCGTGTAGTCGGTGCAGATCGTGACCACTTTCATCATGTGGGGATCCACGTTGACAATCCGCGATCCGGAAACCTGATTCTTCCTGCAGAACGGGTACTTGCCCGAAGTTGCCCCCTTTTCGGTCACGATCTGGAGCGGCGCGTTTGCGAGATTGTTGAATACCACCTTGTCGTTGAGTTCAATCGTAAGTCCCGCCTTCGTCTTGCCATCAATTACGCGGTAGTCGATGCAGACGCGATCCTTGGTAATCCTGCACTTGCCTGGCATGACAGCTCTCCTTGCTGTTCAGAGGTACCTGCGAAGTTCCGCCAGCTCCGGCGCGGCCCTGATCAGGCCCTGCGCATACCCCAGCTCGCGCGCCCGCCGCACGTGCCCGAGCGCACTTTCCCGCTCGCCCAGCGCGAGCGCGGTGAGTGCCGCGTAGTACTGCACGTAAACGTCGTCCTTGCCCCCATCGAGCGCGGTCGCCATGCTGCGCCTCGCCTTCTCCGGCTCGCCGAGCCGTACGGCATAGTACGCCGCCTGCGCGTGGTTCACCCAGTGCTTCGGGTTGACGGCCAGCTCCCCATCCGCCAGTTCGAGCGCCCGCCGATACGAAGCGCTTGCGTCCGCTTTCCGCCCGCCAAAGTACTGCGCATCGGCGAGGTTGCCCCACAAGCGATGGTCGGCGGGCGCAAGCGCGATCGCTTCGCGATACATCGCCGCGGCCTCGTCGAAGCGGCGCAGGAAATAGCGCGCGGAGGCCAGGTTCGAGTAGCTCGCGCGCCGCGGTTCGAGTGCGAGCGAGCGGCGCGAAGCCTCCTCGGCCCGGACGAAGTCACCCATCAGGAGATAGGCGCCACCGAGGTTGCTCAGGGCGCTCGGGTTCTCGGGTGCGAGGCTCACCGCGCGTTCGTATGACTGGATGGCTTCGGGCGTGCGCCCGAGCGCAAGCAGGAGGTTGCCGTACCTGAGGTGCGCCATCGCGTAGCCTGGCTGGACGGCCATGGCGTGCAGGTAGGTGTTCGCCGCCTCTTCCGTGGCGCCACCATCGGCGAGGGCGGCCGCGAGGCCGGTCAGCGACTCGGCCGAATTCGGCGCGAGTTGCACCGCCCGGCGATAGGCGGCCTGCGCGCGCGCGAAATCGCCGGTCACCTGCCGCAGTCTCCCGACGGCCAGGAATACATCGAGTGCATTGCTGTCGAGCGCCTCGGCATTCGCGCAGGCCTGTTCGGCGGCGGCCACGTGCGCGGCCAGCCGGTCGAGGACATAACGCTCGACGCGCGCCTCACAGAGGCCCGCTTGCGCCCGCGCGTAACCCGGCTGCTCGGTGAGCGCGCGCTTGAACAGCCCCTCGGCCGCCGCGATCGATTGCGCGCTCTTGCCCTGGCGCAGGTAGGCGAGACCCTGTAGGTGGTAGTCGTACGCCCGGCCCGCCTCTTCCCCGGGCATCGGCGCCACCGCGGCCGACGCGGGCTGCAGCACGAGTTCGAGCGCCGTGATCACCATGGCGGCGATATCACTTTCGACCGCGAGCAGGTCGGCGCTTTCAGGCTCGTAGGAGTTGGCCCAGCGGCTGGCGCCGCTTTCCGCATCGACCAGCGCCGCGCTCACGCGCAGGTGTTCGCCCTGGCGCTTGATGCTCCCTTCGATCACGTAGCGCACGCCGAGGCGGCTCGCGATCTCGTCGATCTCGAGCCCCTTGCCACGCAACGCAAACGTGGAGGTGCGCGCCGCGACCCGCAACTGCGGGTTGCGGGACAGGCGATTGCCGAGCTCCTCTGCGAAACCGTCGCCGAGGTACTCGTTGCGCGGGCTGCCGGTCATGTTGGTGAACGGCAGCACGGCGATCGAGGCGCCGGCATCGCCGTCGCGCGCGGGCAGCATGTCGCCCAATCGCGCGGCGGCGCGCGGCGGCGCCCATTCGCGCCAGAACACGCCGGCACCGATGGCGACCACGAGCACGAGCGCCGCAGCCGCGGCATGGCGGGCACGCCGTGGCGTGAGCCACTCGAGGCGGGGCACGATGCGCGCGAGCGCGCCCGTGCGCGGCGGCAGCATTTCGAAGGCCTTCACGGGCTCACTGACATTCTTGACGTGCCGCGCGCCGACGTAGCGGTAGCGCGCGACCACCTTGCGATGCACCTGCTCGTGGACGGCACCCGAGATCAGGATGCCGCCGGGTTTGGCGAGGGCCTGGAGGCGCGCCGCGATGTTGACCGCATCGCCGAACGCGCTGTCGCCTTCCTCGATCACGTCGCCGAGATTCACGCCGATGCGCAGGCGCATGCGGCGCGCCACGGGCAGCGCGGCATTCTCCGCCTCGACGCGTGCCTGCAGGGCCTCGGCGCAACGGACCGCATTGACGGCGCTCGGGAACTGCGCCATCAGGCTGTCGCCCACGCAGCCGAAGGGCTGGCCTTCGCTGTCCGCGACGAGCAGGTCGAACGCGGCCCGCCGCGACTTGAGGGTATCGAGCGCCCCGCCCTCATCGGCGCCCATGAGGCGGCTGTACCCCACCACATCCGCTGCCAGGACGGCCGCAATCCGTCGGGATTCCTTGAGCATGTCGCCCGCTCCCCGTGGGCGGAAGTATAGGCCCGTGTGTCGGGCGCATGACAGAAGCATGGCGGCGGATCGGCCACCCTTTCGCCATGGAAAGCACCCGCCCGTTGAGCCGATTCGAGCAGGGACTCCTGCTGTTGACCACCGTCGAACCTGGCGACGGGCGCCGCGTGGCGGCACTCGGCCTGCAGGCTCTCGCGCTCATGGTCGCGTATTACCTGCTTCGCCCGGTGCGTGAAGCGCTGATCCTCACGCAAGGCAGTGCGGAACTGCGCAGCTACGCCGTCGGGCTGCAGGCTTGCGTCCTGCTTCCCCTCGTGCCGCTCTACGGTGCCCTCGTCCGCAAGGTCGGCGCCCGGCGCGTCCTGGGTGTCCTCGCCCTGCACGCGGCCGCGCAACTCGCGCTGTTCTGCGGGCTTGGCCTCGCAGGCTTCGCGGTCGGCTTCGCCTTCTTCGCCTGGGTCGGGATCTTCGGCGTCCTGATGGTGTCGCAGTTCTGGGCACTCGCGACCGACCTGCTGACCGTCGAAAGCGGCCAGCGCCTCTTCGGCGTCATCGCCGCCGCCGTGGCGGGGGGCGCCTGGCTCGGCGCGCGCATCGCGTCGGCCTGCTTTGCGATCCTCGGTCCCTACGGCCTCATGCTGCTCTCGGCCGCGCTGCTGTGCACCGCGGCGCTGGCCAGTCGCTGGGTGGTGGCGTGCGCGGCGCCCCGCATCGCCCACGCCGCCCCGCCGCTCCGTGATCCCGGGGCGCGCCGCGCGGACCGGCTGTTGGGTGGCTTTGCGTTCATCGCGCGCTCGCCTTACCTCGCCGGCATCGCGGCACTCGTCGTACTGCTCAACTGGATCACTTCGACCGGCGAGTTCGTGCTCTCCGGCTGGCTCGTGGAGTTCGCGCGCGCGCAGGCGCCGGGCGCCGAGGCAGCCTTCATCGGGGCGTTCATGGGCCGCTATGGGGCGTCCATCGCACTGCTCGGCTTCCTCGTGCAACTGCTCGTGGTCTCGCGCACGATCCGCTTCGCAGGCCTCGCGCGTGCCCTGCTCGTGACACCCGTCGCGTTCGTCGCGGGCTTCCTCCTGATCGGCGCCCTGCCCGCCTTCGCGGTGCTCCAGTGCGTGCTGATCACGCAGAAGAGCCTCGACTATTCGCTCTTCAACACGACCCGCAGTGCCCTGCTCCTGCCCACGGACCGCGATGCGAAATTCCAGGCGAAGACGACCATCGACACGGTCTTCTACCGGCTGGGCGACCTGCTGTCGACGCTCTCGGTCTTCGTCGGCGTGCGCGTGCTCACCGCGTCGCGCGCGGAGTTCCTCGCGCTCGTCCTCGCGCTCAGTGTCGGGCTCACGCTCGCCGCGTGGCGCGTCGGGCGCGAATACTCGCGCCGGGCGGCGGCGTATCATCGGGACTGCTCGCCGCAAGGACCGCTCGATGACGACGACGGCAGGGAAGATCGCGCTCCAGGGCAGCCCGCTCTTTCGCGGCCTGCCGCCGGCCGCGCTCGAGCGGATCGGCGCGCTGGCCGTGCAACGCCCTTACCGCAGCGGCGAGATCGTCTTCTCGCAGGGTGATGCCGGAGACGCGCTGCTCGCGATCGTGCACGGCAAGGTGCGCATCAGCGCGGGCGATGCGGACGGGCGCGAAGTCTTCTTCAACATCCTCGGCGCGGGCGACACGTTCGGGGAAATCGCGTTGCTCGATGGCGGCCCGCGCACAGCGACCGCCACGGCGATGGCGGCGAGCGAACTGCTGTCGATCGCGCGGCCAGCCTTCCTCGCGATGCTCGAGCGCGAGCCCCGGCTCGCGCTCGAACTGCTGCGCCTCTGCGGCGAGCGGCTGCGCTGGACGAGCAGCCTTGCGGAAGATGCCGTGCTGCTCGACGTCCCGGCCCGGCTCGCGCGGCGCCTGCTGCGGCTCATCGACTCCCACGGCGAGCCGGACGGGCGCGGTGTTGCGCTGCGCCTGTCGCAGGAAGATCTCGCGGGATTCCTGGGCGTTTCACGCCAACTCGTGAACCAGTCCCTGCAGGCATGGAAGAAACACGGCTGGGTCGAACTCGGCCGGGGCGCGGTCATCGTCCTCGAGCGGCTCGCGCTCGAGCGTCTCGCGGCACGGCAAATTGACTCCCACGACCGCGCGGCGCAATGATCGGGCCTGCGAGGGATCGAGGTCCTGTGCCAGGGAGGCCGGCCATGCGTCACTTACATCCCGCAGCGCTCCTGTTCGCTGCATCCCTGCCCCTGCCGCTGGGGGCCATCGCACACGACGATCGCCGTCCGCCCGTGCGCCTCGCCATCGAGGCGCCAGATGCCGGCCACTACGAGGGACTCTCGACCACGACCGGCTGGTCGCTCGTCCTGCGCATCGACGCACCGGATGCCGTGGCCGTCGTCGAGACGCCCGAGGAGCAGACGAAACCGATCGGCCGGCGCGAGGCGATCGTCCTCACGGACCCCGACGGCTGCATCGACATGCGCCATTTTCCGATCCTGCGCGCCGGCATTCCCTACCAGGACTGCAGCGGGCCGGACGAGACCTTCCTCGAGTTCACCTCCGAGCGCTTCGACACCTTCGATCTCCCCGATGCGCAGACCGGCAACTTCCAGGTCCGCGAGCAGCTCGTCGACGACGCCTTCGTACCGGGCACGCTGCTCGACAAGGCCTACCTGCGCACGACGGCGGGCGACATCGCCGCGGTGCCTCGCCCGCAAACGGGCGGCGACCTGCCCGACGGCTTCGGCTACGGACCCGACGACGACCTGCCCGGGCTCGTCGTGATGGCCAATCTTGGCGCCGCGCGCGTGTTCGACGAGCGCTTCGACCGCAGCCTCGGGCCGGCGATCCGCAACATGGCGGGTTTCATCACCACGGTCTCCCAGGAGCTGCGTGCGCGGCGCGGCGGGCCGGCGCTGCTCGCCGCGATGCACGTGGTGGGCGGCATGTTCGAACCGATCGCGCTTTTCGACCTCGACGTCGATGCCCCGGACGTCGACTTCCTGCGCCGCATCGACAGCGGTCCCACCGAGCCCTTCGCCTTCCTTGGCACACCGAAGAAGGACGACGACGTCCTGCGCGAACTGCTGTCCACCTACGGCCCCTACGACCTCGAACTGCGCGCCGCGATCGTCGAAGGCATCGCGCCGACTTTCATCCGGGACATGAACCATGACGGTCGCTACAGCGCGCGCGACCTGCGGGCGATGGGCTATCGGCTGCAGTCGAACGAGGCGAGGCTCTACCTCACCATCGACTTCGACGTACTCGTGACCGAAACGACCACGGGACGCACGTGCCCGCCTCCGTCGCTGCTGTTTCGCGACCTCGATGGCAACGGCCGCGACGGGGCGATCAGCTGCTCGGGCTCGGGCGGAGCGGGACGGATCCGGCGCGTCCCGCGCTGATCGCGCCCGCCGCCAGGCGCTCGGCCCGCACACGCTCCGGCTGTGCCTCGCTGTCCGGCGTCCAGCGCCCGAGGAAAACACGCGCGCGTTTCGCCGCCTCGGCATGCCGGCCCTCTGCCGCGAGGATCTCCGCTTCGAGCAATACGGCGCGCGTGCGGTCGATCTCGAGATCGAGGCGCACCTCGCCCGGTTCGCGCCACACCGCCGCAGCGCGCGCGGGCGCCAGTGCCTCCCTGGTGCGGCCGGCAGCGAGCAGCGCCTGCGCGAGACCGAGCTCATAGATCGCATAACGATAGCCGGGCATCTTCGTGACCCGGGCCAGCTGGTCGGCTGCCTGCGTCGCGTCGTTCGCGGCGAGCCACGCCATGCCGTCGAGGTAGGCGGCCGCCCGCGCGGCGTCCTCGCGCGACAGCGTAGCGCCGTCGTCGTCGCCCTCGATTGACTGGGCGCGGATCGCTGCCCCGGCCGCCCGCATGCCCGCGGCATCGCCGCGCATGCGCGCGACAGTGCCACGTGCAAAGAGGTATCGCGTCGCGTTGTCCGGTGCTCTTTCGATGGCTTTGCGGATGAGTGCACCCGCTTCGGCGTAGAGCCCGCCTTCGGCCTGCGCACGCGCCCGTTGCGCCAGCGCCATCGCTTCCCGGACCTGCTCGCGCTGTATCTCGGGCGCAAGGCGCTGCAGCGGCTCGCTCGCCCCACGAAAGCGCCCGCGCGCGAGGCGCAGGCCATTCAGCGCAAAGGCGGCGTCGATCCGGAACGCGGTCGGCGCGGTCGCATCGTCCGCCAGCGCGGCGAGCCGCGTGTCGGCATCGTCCCATGCGCCGGTGAGCACCTCCGCTTCGGCGAGCGCGAGCCGCGCGGGCGCGAAATCGGGCACGATTTCGAGCGCGTGCCGAAACCGCCCCATCGCACCCGCTGGGTCCCCCTCGAACTGCTCGAGCTGGCCGAGGATCGTGAAGCCGTGCGGATCATCGGGCTGCAGCGACAAATAGTGATCCAGCGCCTCCCGGGCCTGCGCGTAGTCGCCGACGCGCAGGCAGGTTTCAGCCAGGAACGTCCACACCCGGTCGTTCTGCGGCTCCTGCTGCAGCATGCGGCGGTACTGCGCGATGGCGGCGTCCTCTTCGTAGGCGAGGTAGTAGGCGAGCGCCAACATGTACTGGGACTCGATGTCGTACGGAAACTCCGCGAGCGCCTGCGAAAAGACTTGCCGCGCGAGCGCGCCGTCGCGCGCGAAGAGCGCGTGCGCGCCGTCGACGTACAGGCGCTCGCGACGCGAGAGCGGCGCATCCGCCGGAATCTGCGCGAGAGTCGCGAGTGCCCCGTCCGTGTCGCCGCTCGCGGCCTCGACGTGCGCGAGGCGGTAACGCGCCATGTAGAAGCGCGGCGCGAGCTCGAGCGCCGTCGCGAGCGAGCGCTTCGCGGCCCGGTAGTCGAAGCGGAAAAAATAGGCGACGCCCGCGAGATACGATTCGTAGGCCTCCATGTTGCCGACGGCGAAGTCGGCGGCCAGGCTCTCGTAGTTCTGCGTGAACGGCACGCCGAGGGCGCGCTTGGCGAGCACGACGATGCGGGGCGACTCGGCGAGCAGGGACTGGGGCTGCAGGCCCGCCACGCGGTGCGCCGCGAGTTCGACCCCGCTGCGGACGTCGGAGAGGCGGGCCGTCAGCAGCAGGCCTTCCGGCGTGGGGAGAAACTCGCCCGACACCACGTAGTCGATGCCGGCACGCGCGGCGGCCGTCATCAATGCGGCCTGGTCGGGCGCGGACGACGCGCCGGTCGTGGCCGAAGTGCGCAGCACGGCATTCCAGCGCGTGGGCGACACGACGATCAGCTGCTTCGACTCGGTCAGCCCGTCGCGCACGAGATTGGCGACACCTTCGCTCAGCCAGCCGTCGCGGGCGTCCCCGGTGAGGTTGCGCAGCGGGGCCACCGCGATCACCGGCTGCGCCCGCGGCGCGGGGCGCAGGATCGACGACTGCTCCACGGCGCTGAAGTGCGCCTGCCACGCGGACGCGACGACCGCAACGCTCGCGACGGCTGACCCCAGCACGACGGCCCCGCGCGCCCAGCGTGCGACCGGCCGTCGCGCATCGAAACGCCAGGCGTAGGCGACGGCCGGAACGAAGCCCGCCGCGAGCAGCGTGATCATGGCTGCCCGCATCCACAAGGGCGCCGCGGCGGGCGCGTAGCGGCCAAACGCCTCGACGCCGAGCCAGGACGCCGCGAGATAGGCCACCGCGACGATGACACCGCGATGGCGCAGGAAGGCGGCGAGCCGATGCCCGCGATGCGCCGTGGCCGCCGCCGCGAGGGCGTAGGTGCGCACGGGCTCCGTGATGTTCTTGACCGCGCGGGGGCCGACGTCGATGAAGCGGCCGGCCAGCCGGTTCTTCACCTGCGCGTGCACGGCGCCCGACACGAGGATGCCGCCGGGCTCCGCGAGTGCCTGCAGGCGCGCGGCGACATTGACGCCATCGCCGTAGAGCGTGCCGCCGTCCTCGATCACGTCGCCGAGGTCGATGCCGATGCGCAGCTGCATGCGGTCCGCCGGGGGCAACGGCGCGTTGGCTTCGAGTATCGCGTGCTGGATGGCCTGCGCGCAGCGCACTGCATTCACGGCGCTCTGGAACTGCGCCATCAGGCTGTCGCCGACGCTGCCGAAGACACGACCGTCGAATTCGCCGACGAGCTGGTCGAAGATTTCGCGACGCGCCTTCAGGGTCGTGAGCGTGCCTTCGTCGTCGGTGCTCATCAGGCGGGTGTAACCGGCGACATCCGCGGCCAGGATCGCCGCCATCCTGCGCGCGTCCCGGTTGCGTCGATCCCTGATGCGCCTGTCGTCGGGCATGTCCCTCGGCCTCGCCAGCCGAGTATAGCCCCGGGGGTACCGCCCCAGCGGTGGGGCGAAGCCGGCACGATCGGTCCATCAGGCGCCCGTCGTGCCGGTCATGCCGGCCGCATGGCCTCAGGCAGCGTGGGAGCTGCGCACTTGCGGCTGGACCTGCGCGATCGGGGTCTTCGTCACCGCGTCGCTGCCGAGCCACTGCACCTTCGCGGTGGACGACGCGAAGCTGTACGCCAGGGCCGAAGTCAGGGCCACCGCCACCGCCGCGCTGATCGTCGAACGGAAGCCCGCAGAGTTGTTGATGCTCATGGTCGTCTCCTTTGCCTTTTCCCTGGCCGGCGGGTCATCCGCCGGCTTCGGGTACATCATCGGCAAAGGGGGGCGCCGCTTCTGTCAGGCGCCCGACACAGGCTCAGGTTTTGTTGGGAATGTCGATCGCACGCCGGTCGGCGGCGAGCGCGGCCTCGTGCAGCGCCTCCGACAGCGTCGGGTGCGCGTGGATCGTGCGCTGCAGGTCCTCGGTGCTCGCCGAGTACTCCATCGCGAGCACCGCTTCGGCGATCAGCTCGCCCGCCATCGGTCCGATGACGTGCACGCCGAGGATCTCGTCGTCATCGACCGCGGACACGATCTTGGCGAAGCCCGCGCCGGCCTCCATGGCGCGCGCGCGCCCGCTCGCCATGAACGGGAACGTCCCCACTTTGTATGGCCGGCCGCCCGCCTTCACCTGCTCTTCGGTCTGCCCGACCCAGGCGATTTCGGGAGCCGTGTAGATCACGGACGGGATCGTCTTGTAGTTGACCTCGCCGAACAGGCCCGCGATGAGGTCCGCGACCATGACGCCCTCTTCCTTGCCTTTGTGCGCGAGCATCGGACCGCGCACGAGGTCGCCGACCGCCCAGACGTTCGGCACGCCGGTGCGGCACGCATGATCGACGACGACGAAGCCCCGCTCGTCGAGCTTGACGCCGGTGCCCTCCGCGAGCAGGTCGCGCGAGTTCGGCCGACGGCCTACCGCGACGACCAGCGTGTCGACCTTGATGCCCTGCGTCGCGCCCTGTGCATCGGTGTACTCGACATCGACCGCGCCTTTCACGACCTTCGCGCCGGTCACTTTCGTGCCGAGGCGGATATCGAGGCCGAGCTTCCTGAAGTGCCGCAGCGCTTCCTTCGCCACCGCCCCGTCGGCCATCGGCAGGAAGTCCGGCAGGGCTTCCAGCACGACGACTTCCGAACCGAGGCGGCGCCACACGCTGCCCAGTTCGAGGCCGATGACGCCGGCGCCGATGACACCGAGGCGCTGCGGGATCGCATCCAGCTCGAGCGCGCCCCAGGAATCGATGACCTTCTTGCCATCGAACGGCAGCGCCTTCAATTCGACGGGCGTCGACCCCGAAGCCAGGATCACGTGCTTCGCGGCGAGCTCCCGCTTCGTGCCGTCATGCGCGGTGAACTCCACGCGGCCGGCGGCGAGCAGCTTGCCGTGGCCGGCGAGCGCGGTGACGCCGGCGGCCTTGAAGAGGCCCGCGATGCCTTGTGTCATCCCCTTCACGATCGTCGCGCGCCGCTTCTGCATCACCGCCAGGTCGACGGTGACGTCGCTCGCCTTGATGCCATGCGCGGCAAACTCGTGCTGCGCACGGTGCAGCAGCTCGGTCGACTCGAGCAGCGCCTTCGACGGAATGCAGCCTGCGTTCAGGCAGGTGCCGCCGAGCGCGGTCGTGCCGTCCCGGTTCTTCCACTCGTCGATGCAGGCGACGCTCAGCTTGTTCTGCGCCGCGCGGATCGCGGCCGGATATCCGGCCGGGCCGCCGCCGATGACGACGACGTCGTATGAATCAGCCATGGTTTTCCCCTTCAGACGCCGAGCAACATGCGCGCGGGATCCTCGAGGGCGTCCTTCACGGCCACGAGGAACTGCACGGCCTCGCGGCCGTCGATGATGCGATGGTCATAGGTGACCGCGAGGTTCATGATCGGCCGCACCACGACCTGGCCGCCGACCACGACGGGACGGTCGACGGTCTTGTGCATGCCGAGGATCGCACTCTGCGGCGCATTGACGATCGGCGTCGACAGCAGCGAGCCGAACACGCCGCCATTCGTGATCGTGAAGGTGCCGCCGGTGAGGTCCTCGATCGCGATCGAGCCTTCGCGCGCCTTGGTCGCGAACTCGCCGATCTGCTTTTCGACCCCGGCGAGGCTCTTGAGGTCGGCGTCGCGCACGATCGGCACCATGAGCCCGCGATCGGTCGAGACCGCAACGCCGATGTCGTAGTACTCGTGGTAGACGATATCGCTGCCGTCGACGGAGGCATTGACGATCGGGAATTTCTTCAGCGCCTCGATGGAGGCCTTGACGAAGAACCCCATGAAGCCGAGCTTCACGCCCTGCTCCTTCTCAAAGCGGTCCTTGTAGCGCGCGCGCAGCGCCATCACCGCCGACATGTCCACCTCGTTGAAGGTGGTGAGCAGGGCCTGGGTCGACTGCGCCTGCACGAGGCGATCGGCAATGCGCTGGCGCAGGCGGGTCATCGGCACGCGCTGGTCGACGCGACCTGCACGCGGCCCCTGCGCCTGCGGCTTCGTTGCCGCGGCCGCGGGCGTCGCGGCTGCTGCCGGTTTCCGGTCGAGGAAGCCGACGACATCCGATTTCGTGATGCGCCCGTCCTTGCCCGATGCGGGAATCTGGCCCGGATCGAGCTTGTTTTCCTCCACGAGCCGCCTGACCGACGGGCTCAGCTTCGCACCGTCGCCGGCCGGCGCGTCCGCGGCCGGCGCCTTGGCGGCAGCCGGCGCAGCCTTCGTCGCGGCAGCCCCCTCTTCGATGATGGCGAGCACCTGGCCGCTCGTCACCGTGCCGCCCTGGATACGGATCTCCTTCAGCACGCCATTGACCGGCGCCGGCACTTCGAGCACGACCTTGTCGGTCTCGAGGTCCGCGAGGTTTTCGTCGCGGCCGACCGTGTCGCCCGCCTTCCTGTGCCAGGCCACCAGCGTGGCGTCCGCCACGGACTCGGGCAGTTGCGGCACCTTGATCTCGATCGTCATGACTTCTTCCTCACGCCTGTCGCGGTGAGGCGCGTGGTTTCGCGCCCGGCACCTTCCGTTGCTTGCGAGCTGAGCGCCGCTTCGATCAACGCCGCCTGCTCGAGTTCATGGATCTTCTGGATGCCGGTGGCGGGCGCCGCGGCATGGGGACGGCCCGCGTACAGCAGTTCCACTTTCGCGCCCAGCCGTTCCTGCAGCCGGTGCCGGATCTGGTACCAGGCGCCCTGATTCTGCGGCTCCTCCTGACACCATACGACATCACGCGCGGCCGGGTAACGGCGCAACACGGCTTCGTATTCGTCGGTCGGGAACGGATAGAGCTGTTCGATGCGCACGAGGGCGACATCCCGGATGGCTTCCTTGCGCCGCGCCTTCAGCAGGTCGAAGTAGACCTTGCCGCTACAGAACACCACGCGGCGCACGGCGGCGGCGGGCAGGTCGTCGACCTCGTCGAGCACGTTGGCGAAGCGCCCCTGCGCGAGCTCGGCGAGCGTCGACACCGACAGGTCGTGCCGCAGCAGGCTCTTCGGCGTCATCACGATGAGCGGCTTCCTGAAGCTGCGCAGCATCTGCCGGCGGATCATGTGGAACATCTGCGCCGGCGTCGAGGGCACGCACACCTGCATGTTGTTCTCGGCACAAAGCTGCAGGAAACGCTCGAGGCGCGCCGACGAGTGCTCGGGCCCCTGGCCTTCATAGCCATGCGGCAGGAACAGCGCGAGCCCGCACAGGCGACCCCACTTTGCCTCGCCCGAGCTGATGAACTGGTCGATCACGACCTGGGCGCCGTTCATGAAGTCGCCGAACTGCGCTTCCCAGATCACGAGGGCGTGCGGCTCGGTGGTCGAGTAGCCGTACTCGAAGCCCATGACGGCCTCTTCGGACAGCACCGAATCGATCACCTGGAAGCGCGGCTGGCCTGCCTTGATGTGCTGCAACGGAATGTGCACCGCGGCGGACTGCTGTTCGTGCAGCACCGCGTGCCGGTGGAAGAAGGTTCCGCGGCCGACGTCCTGGCCGCTGATGCGCACCGGGAAGCCCGCATCGAGCAGCGACGCGTAGGCGAGCGTTTCGGCGCCGCCCCAATCGAAGGGCAGCTCGCCCGCGAGCATCTTCACGCGGTTCGCCATGACCTGCGCGACGCGTGGATGCAGCGTGAAGCCAGCGGGTACCTCGGTGATGCGCGCCCCGAGCGCCTGCAGGCGTTCGGCGCCGACGGGTTCGACACGCTCCTGCCAGTCGACCTGCGAGTACTGGCTCCAGTCGACCGTGAACTTGTTGCCGATCATGCCGAGCGAAGCACGCGCCTGCGGCCGGCCCTCGTCGAGCCCCGTGCGGTACTGCTCGACGAGGCCCGTCGCCTCGTCCTCCGACATCACGCCTTCGGCGACGAGGCGGTCCGCGTAGATCTTGCGCGCCGTCGGATGCTTGCGGATCGCCTGGTACATGACCGGCTGCGTGGCCGCCGGTTCGTCCGCCTCGTTGTGGCCGTGGCGGCGATAGCATACGAGGTCGATCACGACGTCCTGCTGGAAGCGCATGCGATAGGCGAGCGCGAGCCGCGTGACGAACACGACGGCCTCCGGGTCGTCGGCGTTGACGTGGAAGATCGGCGCCTCGAGCATCTTGGCGACGTCGCTGCAGTACATCGTCGAGCGTGCGTCGTCGGGGTTCGAGGTCGTGAAGCCCACCTGGTTGTTGACGACGATGTGCACGGTGCCGCCGGTCGAATAGCCGCGCACCTGCGACAGCTGCAGCGTCTCCATCACGACGCCCTGGCCGGCAAAGGCCGCGTCGCCGTGGATCAGGATCGGCAGCACGCGCTCCCCGCTCGTGTCGCCACGGCGCTCCTGGCGCGCGCGCACCGAACCCTCGACCACCGGGTTCACGATCTCGAGATGCGAGGGGTTGAAGGCGAGCGCGACATGCACGTTGCCGCCGGGCGTGCGCAGGTCGGCTGAAAAACCCTTGTGGTATTTCACGTCGCCCGAGCCCTGCAGGTGGGCGAGGTCGTACTTGCCCTCGAACTCCGAGAACAGCACCGAGGGCGATTTGCCGAGCACGTTCACGAGCACGTTCAGGCGGCCGCGATGCGCCATGCCGATGATGCACTCCTCGATGCCCGCGGCGCCGCCGCGCTGCACGAGGTCGTCGAGCAGCGGGATCAATGCGTCGCCGCCTTCGAGCGAGAAGCGCTTCTGGCCAACGTATTTCGTGTGCAGGTAACGCTCGAGGCCTTCCGCCGCGGTGAGCTGCCAGAGGAGGTTCTTCTTCTCCCCGGCGGTGGACGCACCGAGCATGCGCCCCGACTGGAATTCATCCTGCAGCCACAGGCGCTGCTCGGTGTCCGACACGTGCGCGAACTCCGCGCCGATCGGCCCGCCATAGATATGCTTCAGCTGCGCGATGATCGCGCGCAGGGGCAGGCGCTGGGCGATCGATCCCGAGCGGCTGCCGGTGAAGAACTCGGTGTCGAGATCGGCTTCGGAAAGGCCGAAGTAGTCGAGTTCGAGCACGCGTGGCATCGGCCGCTCGAGCAGGCCGAGCGGATCGAGCTGCGCGACGAGGTGGCCGCGGTTCGCCCAGATCTGCACGAGCCGCGCGACCGCGCCTTGCTTGGCGTGTGCGAGGCTCGTGCCCTCGGCGGCCGGCGCAGCCAGCATCCTCGGGCTGCGCGCGCGCTCGGCAATGCCGGCGACGATCCCGGCGTGCGATTGCTCGGCCTGGCGGCCCGGCCCGAGCCGCGCGAAATAGTCGCGCCAGGTGGCGTCGACGCTCGCAGGGTCACGCAGGTATTGGTCGTAAAGCGCCTCGATGTATGCGGCATTGCCGCCGTACAGCGGGGTAGAAGCAAGCTGGTCCGACAGAGTAGTGCTCACTTGGGGAAAAAGAGGGGGAAAAACAGCCGATTAGTCTAGCCGATCGACCCTATCCGGTCGAGCAGCCACAGCTCGTAGCCGACGAGGGCCGCGTAGCCCGCGGCGGCGGCATACAGGATGAAGCCGGCGGGAAAAGTGCCGAACGCGCGGATGCGCACGAGGATCGTGAGCACGATCACGCCGGAGGCCGTCAGCAGCAGTTTCCAGAATGCGAAGGCATGGCCCGAACCGGTCACGAGTGGCGCCATGAGCGGGTTCACTTCTTCGGCGCCGTGTTGCAGGAGTGTCAGGGTAAGGAAAGCGTCCGCGCAGGACAGCAGCAGGATCAGCAGCGCGACGGCGAGCCACTGCGGATGATGCCGATCGACCGCGGCGAGCGCCCGATCGTCATGGCGGCGCGGCCCCTGCCGACGCGAATTCCCGCTGCCGGCAAACAGGCCATGCAGCGTTCGCTGGCGCCGATCGAAACCGTTGCCGCGGCGCTCCGGCGCGCGCGACGCTTCTTTCTCCATGGAACGACGAGTCTACCCGGCCCCCGCCGCGGCGTACCGCGCCGGACTGTGAGCGCGCTCACAAAGCACCACCTCCATCTGTAAGATGACGCGGCCATGAACGCGCTTTTCACCGGGCTCGCCGCCGCATTCGGCATCGGTCTCATGATCGGCGTCGAGCGCGAGCGTGCGCACGGGGATCGCAAGGCGCCGGCGGGCGTGCGTACCTTCGCCCTGGTCGCGCTGCTGGGCGCGCTCGCGACCATGTACGAATCGACCCTCACCTTGCTGACGTTCGGACTCATCGTCGCGGGATTCGCCGCCATGGCCTACCGCAAGTTCGATGCCGACAGCCCCGGCCTCACCACCGAAGTGGCGCTCGTCATCACTTACGTGCTCGGCGCGTTGGCGATGCGCCAGACCGGGCTCGCCGCGGGACTCGCGGTGCTCGTCACGATCCTGCTCGCCGCGCGCTCGCGCCTGCACGACCTCGTGCGCAACCGGCTCACCGCGCAGGAAGCGGCGGACGGGCTGATGCTGGCCGCGGCCGCACTGATCATCCTGCCGCTGCTGCCCACCCGGCCGATCGACCCTTGGGGCGTGCTCGACCTGCGGCTCCTGTTCATGCTTGCCGTGATATTCATGGCGATCAACGCGGCGGGTTATGTCGCGCTGCGCGCGTTCGGCGCGCGCAAGGGCCTGCCGCTCGCAGGCTTCCTCGGCGGCTTCGTCTCGAGCACGGCCACGCACAGCGCGATGGGCGCACATGCGCGGGCGACGCCGGAGCTCGCCCGCACCGCGATCGCGGGCGCCGCCCTGTCGTCGATCGCCACCGTCCTGAAGCTGGCCGCGGCCCTCGCGCTGACGAGCCTGCCGCTGCTCGCCGCGCTCGCGCTGCCGCTCACCCTCGCGGGCGTCGTCGCGATCCTCTACGGCACGATTTTCATGTGGCACGCGCAGGGCAGCGATCGCCCGGTCACGCCCGGCCGCGCCTTCAGCCCCATGGGCGCCATCGGCTTCGCGCTTGTCATGGGCGCCGTGATCGCGATCGCGGCGCTGTTCGTGCGCTGGCTCGGGCCGCAGGGCGCCGTGATCAGCGCGGCGCTCGCGGGCCTTGCCAACGCATTGCCGGGCACCGTGTCGGCAGGCGCCCTGCAGCGCACCGGCGTCGTGGACCTCGATACGGCCGCCTTCGCCGTCCTCGCCACGTTTTCGACCAACGCGCTCACCCGCGCCGGAATCGCCACCTGGTCCGGCGGCCTGCCCTTTGCGCTGCGGCTGCTGCCGGGGCTTGCCCTGATGGTCGTCGCGGCCTGGGCAGGCTTGTTGCTCAAATACGTCTGACGGCGTCCACCCTGCGCTTTCGCAATTTTCCGCCCGTTTGCGGTCTGTGCTTATATACGGATGATGTCCGTACAATGTAAACGGACGCCGGGGTCGTACAAATGCGTACCACGGTCCGACCTCACTGATGGGCGTACGCAACAACTGATCCAGGAGGTCACGACGATGGCAGGTGTACCGAAAGCACGCGCGCGGATCGCCACACTCGCTTTGACGGGACTGACGGCCGCCGGATACGGCTGTCTTGCGGTGGCACAGGAAGCCGCCGAAACGGGAGGCAAGGTCATCCAGGGCCTCGAAGAAGTCACGGTGACGGCGCAGCGTCGCGAGGAAGCCGAACAGTCGGTGCCGCTTGCCATCACCGCGCTCTCCGCCGACATGCTCGAGCGCCAGCAGATCCGCAATATCTCGCAGCTCGACCAGGTCGTGCCGAACATCGTCATGAATCCCAACACCGGCACGAGCAGCGCATCGAAGATCTTCCTGCGCGGCGTCGGCGAAGACGAATCGTTCTTCACCGCCGATACGCCCGTCGGCATCTACATCGACGACGTGTACATCGCGCGCCAGACCGGTGCCATGTTCGACCTGTTCGACATCGAGCGCCTCGAAGTGCTGCGCGGCCCGCAAGGCACGCTGTACGGTCGCAACACGTCGTCGGGTGCCGTCAAGCTCGTCTCGAAGCAGCCGACGCTGGGCGAGTACCTGGGCCAGGCCGAACTAACGGTCGGCAACTTCGACCGCGTCGACGTGCGCGCAACGGGCAACCTGCCGCTCGGCGAGAAGGCGGCGCTGCAGGGCGCGGTACTCATGCGCACGCGCGACGGCTATACCCGCAATGCGTTCGACGACAAGTTCGTCAACGACCAGGACGTCAAGGGCGCGCGCCTGTCGCTGCTGGCCGAGCCGACCGACCAGTTCCGCGCGCTGTTCAGCGCCGACTACATCCGGGAGCGATCGACCCCGGGCTACGCCGTGCCGCTCGCGCTGAACGCGCAGCGCGATCCGTTGCCCGATCCGGTACCGGAAACCGGCAACTTCTTCACGACCAACTCGGACATCGTCGATCCGAAGAACGACCTCGACCAATGGGGTCTCTCGGCGACCATCGCATATGACCTGTCGGACGACCTGACGATCAAGTCGATTACCGCCTACCGCACGCTCGAAAACCTCTTTTTCATCGACGCGGACGGCGGCGTACTCGCCCCCCCCCCCTCGATCAAGGGCCGGTTCCATCTGTTCCAGGACCAGGAGCAGTACCAGGTGAGCCAGGAACTGCAGGCGCTCGGCAACCTGATGGACGGCCGGTTGAAATACGTCGCGGGCCTCTACTTCTTCCGCGAAAACAACCAGCAGGACACGAGGAGCGTGGTTGGATTGCCGACGCTGATGGCGCTGCCGATCGCGCTGGCGGGCCGCTTCGACCTGACAAACATCGCGCGCGAGGAGATGACGACGGATTCGTACGCCGCGTTCGTCAGCGGCACCTACGCCATCACCGACCGCCTCTCGCTGACGGCGGGCCTGCGCTACACGCGTGAGAGCAAGGACTTCACCAACCATGTGATTCTGCCGAACGGCACCCAGCAGGTCGTTTGCATCAATGCGGCCGGCGCCGCGCCACCGCCGCCGGCACCGGTGGGTCCGTGCTCGCCCGCCAGTCTCGCGGCCGGCTTCTTCACGTTCACGAACCAGAGCGCCTTCGACAAGACCTGGGACGACACGACTCCGCGCGTCGTGGTCGACTACCAGCTCACCGACAGCGCACTCGTGTACGTGTCGGCGGCGAAGGGCTTCAAGGGCGGCACGACTTCGGGCCGCGATACCGCCGCAGCGCGCAATCTGCTGCGCATCGTCGGTGATCCGGAAACGAACTGGAGCTACGAGGCGGGCCTCAAGGCGGACTGGCTCGACCGGCGCCTGCGCACCAACGTGGCCGTGTTCCGCAACAAGTACGAGGGGCTGCAGTTCGGTGTCACGACGTCCGACGGCGGTTTTGGTCGCATCAACGCGGGCAACGCCACCATCGACGGCCTCGAACTGGAAGTCACGGCCGTACCGGTCGAGGGGCTCGAACTGAACGGTTCGCTCGGCCTGCTCGACAGCGAGTACACCAAGTGGACGGCGTCGCTCGGGACCTGCGCGGCGCAGGGCCTCACGACGGTCGAGCAGTACCTCAATCTGCCGCTCAAGCAAGCACCCGAGTGGAGCTACCGCGTCGGCGCCAACTACTCATATGACATGGGCCAGCGCGGCGTCGTCTCGCTGGGTGCCGACTATTCGGCAAAGGACGACCACTACAACAATCTGTGCGCGAGCCCCGGTATCCGGGTGCAGGACTACGAATTCGTCAATGCGCAGCTGCGCTGGAAGAACTCGGACGAGAACCTGCTGATCACGCTCGCGGGCAACAACCTGACGGACTCCGAGGTGTTCAACGGCGGCTTCGACTTCGGCCGTTCGCTCGGCTTCGCGGCGGGCTACCTCTACCCGCCCCGCACGTGGTCGCTGTCAGCCCGCTACAGCTTCTGAGCTGAGCGGACCTGGTGAATTGGTGCCGGGTTTTCGGTTATTCGGTTATTCGGTTATTTGCTGTGACGAAATAACCGAATAACCGAAAACCCGGCACCATGTTCTCCCTGTTAGAGGCACTGCGCAGCGCTGTCGGCGGCCATGCTGTCCGCACGGACAACGCAGCGCTCGCGCTCGCGGCGAGCGATCTGTATTCAACCGGCGAACGACCGCTCGCGGTCGTTCGCCCCGCCGACAGTCGCGGCGTCGCCGCGGCTATCCTTGCAGCGACGAGCCATGGTTGCGCGGTACTGCCCCGGGGCGGCGGCCTCAGTTATACGTCCGGCTACACATCCGTCACCGACAGGGCGATCACGCTGGATCTGGGCGGCCTCGACCGCATCCTCGCGATCGCAGCCGACGATCTGTATGTCACGGCGCAAGCCGGGGTTACCTGGAAGCAGCTCTACGAGGCGCTGCGCCCGCTGGGATTGCGCCTGCCTTTCTTCGGAACGTTCTCCGGTTTCGGCGCCACGATCGGCGGCGGACTGAGCCATGGCGCCCTTTTTTTCGGCTCTGCCCGCTACGGCTCCGCAGCCGAGAACGCCCTCGGACTCGAAGTCGCGCTTGCGGATGGGACTCTACTGCGCACTGGCATGGGTGCGCTCGCGAGACCCGCCAAACCGATCCTGCGCACTTTCGGACCCGATCTCACGGGACTCCTGACCCACGACGGCGGGGCATTCGGCGTGAAAACCGAAGCGACGCTGCGCGTGATCCGCACACCCGCGCACGCCGACTACTTGTCCTTCGTCTGCGCGGACCTGCCCTCAGCGGCAGCAGTCCTCTCGGCCATCGCACGCGAAGACATCGCGGAAGAAATCTACATTCTCGACGCGGCTTCGGTGGACGCGGCAACCAAGGTCTCGCGCGCCGACATGGCGCGCAGCCTGCGTTCGGTCGTGCGCGCTGCCGGCGGGCCGCTGCAGGCCGCGCGAGCGCTCGCGTCGCTCGCGCGTGGCGGCATGCGCCCCGTACCCGACGAGGGCTGGACCGTCCATGTCGTAGCGGCTGGCCGCAGCGCCCGCGCGGTCGCCGACGACGTCGCCATCGCGCGTCGCCTGGCCGCGAAGCTCGGTGGAGCCGAGATCGCGCCAACCGTGCCCCGCGTCGCGCGCGCCGACCTCTTCGCAGGGCTCAACGGCGTTCTCGACCACGACGGTCGGCGCTGGGCCGCCCTCAACGCCAAGGTGGCGCACTCCGATGCACGCATCGTCATCGACGGCTTCGATCGCCTGCTCGCCCCGCATGCCGGCGCCATGGCACGGCACGGCGTTACCGTAACGCGCCTTTGCTCGGCCCTCGGCAGCCTCGCCTTCAGCTTCGAGTGCGTCTTTCACTGGCCCGACGCGTGGCTACCCA
The DNA here is from genome assembly GCA_050185195.1 of Steroidobacteraceae bacterium. Classification (GTDB taxonomy): domain Bacteria; phylum Pseudomonadota; class Gammaproteobacteria; order Steroidobacterales; family Steroidobacteraceae; genus CADEFQ01. The sequence continues at coordinate 33,847 of JBFWZQ010000018.1, forward strand.
TGCACCGCGAGGCGCCGGACCCCGCATGGCTCGCGGGCCTCACCGAGCCGCTGCCGAATCCCGCGGCGCGCGATCTCGTCGCGGCGCTGCGCGCCCAAACAGTTGCGTTCTTCAGGGACGTCGGCGCCGCGTCGAACCAGATCGGACGCACGTATCCGTTCATGGAAGTGATGGCACCCGAAACGAAGGCGCTCCTGCGGCAGCTGAAGGCCCTGCTCGACCCGAAGGGGCTGATGAATCCCGGTGTTCTGGGATTCGGAACCGGAGCGCCGGCCGATAGCCGATAGTCCGCAACGTTACGTGGCGTTTCCGGCTATCTGCGATGGATTCTCTCCACGACGTCGATGCGCAATCCCGCCGGCGTCGTGACCGTGGCCATCCTGCCTGCGCCGTAGATTCCCGCTCCCTGACCGAGATCGGTGACTCCGTTTGCCGCCGGCCTCCCGAGCCAGCCCGCGAGATCGTCGATGAAGTAGGTCACCGATAACTGGCCGCGCGACGGCGCCCTCGCGCGCGCATAACGATCCTCGCTCGCGACACCCTCGTACTGCACGAGTTCGATGCGACCAAAGGCGCGCTGCGCGTCGCCGAGGATGCGCACGTCGAGGCTCGCACCGGGCGGCAGACCGATCGTCTTCTCGACGGACGGCCCGCCAAAACGATTGTGCATGAGCTCCTCGAGCCCGAGCAGCCGCTGCAGAAACGCCGCCTCGCGCTTGTTGTCGGGCGAAACCGTCACGACGAGCGGCGCCACTCCATAGCCCTTTTCGCTCACGGTTTCCCGCTGCGCGGGCTGCTCGACCAGCACGACGTTGATATCGTCGTGCCCCGTCATGTGCACTTCGAAGACCTTCTCGTGTTTGTCTGTTTCGAGGACACCGATCTTCGAGCGGAACCGGTAGCCAGCCGCGGCGAGCTCCGCTTGTCGCGCCTCGATGTCGTGCACGGCCACGTCCACGCTCTTCGGCAGCAGCGCCGTGGGTGCCGCACCCTCGCGCACCGATGCACCCGGCGAGCTGAAGCGCACGAGGTGTATGCCGCCTTCCGTCACGCCGGGTGTGAGCAGCAACGCCTGGTCGACGATACCGTCGGCCGGCAGGCCCCAGGCTCGCGCGAGATCCGCGTCTGCGCCCTCGCGGCGCGCGATGACCTCCATTCCGAAGCGGTTCACCCAGAGGTCGAGCGCTTCCTGCATGTCGCCGACGCCGATGACGACGTAGGCGATGGCGAGAGGCGCGACGGCGAGGATTTCGGACATGGCGGACCCCGGTTCGCGAAAATGACGAAAACGTCATGTGGCCCTGATTGTGGACGTTGCCGGCACCGGCCACTAGTATCCCAACCCCCGGAATTCACAGGGTAGTCGTTCGTGAAACAAATCGTCGCTATCGCATTCGGTGCCGCCCTCGTCGTTTCGTCGTGCGCGCAGAAGCCTCCGACCTTCGACACCTACCGCCTCCTCTCGGAAGTGAAGGTGCTTTCGTCCGATGCCTTCGAAGGGCGCAGCCCGGACACACCGGGCGAAATCAAGACGGTCGAGTACATCACGCGTGAATTCAAGGACGCGGGCCTCTCGCCCGGCGGCGACCTGAAGGATGGCGAGCGCACCTGGACCCAGGCCGTGCCGCTCGGCCGCTTCGAGATCACCGGGCCCGTGAAGCTCGCGGTGGCCGTCGCGGGCAAGACGGAAGCGTGGACGCAAGGCGAGCAGATCGCGGTGCGTGCCGCGATGAACGGCGCGACGGCCGTCAAGGTCGACAACGTACCGCTCGTATTCGTCGGCTACGGCGTCGACGCACCCGAGCGCAACTGGGACGACTACAAGGGCCTCGACCTCAAGGGGAAGATCGGCATCGTGCTCGTCAACGACCCGGACTTCGAGACGGGCCAGGGCGATTTCGGCGGCAAGGCCATGACCTATTACGGTCGCTGGACCTACAAGTACGAGGAAGCCGCGCGGCGCGGCGCCGTCGGCATGCTGGTCGTGCACGAGACGGCACCCGCGTCCTATGGCTGGGAGACCGTCAAGAACTCCAACACCAACACGATGTTCGACATCGTGCGCAAGGATCCCGCCAGCGACCACACGCTGATCGAGGGCTGGATCCAGCGCGACGTCGCGGCCGACCTCTTCCGCCGCGCGGGACTCGATTTCGACGCGCTCAAGAAGGCCGCACAGACGCGCGAGTTCAAGCCCGTTGAACTCAAGGACGTCGGCTTCAGCGCGGATTACGCCGTGTCCTCCCAGGTAATCACCTCCCACAACGTGGTGGGTCGCATCGACGGGACGAAGCGCCCGAATGAAACCGTGATCTACAGCGGCCATTGGGACCATCTCGGCATCGGCGCTCCGGACGCTCGCGGCGATCGCATCAACAACGGCGCCGTCGACAACGCCACCGGCATCGCGGCGCTGATCGAAATGGGCCGCGCGTTCGCGAGCGGCAAGCGTCCGGACCGCTCCGTGGTGTTCCTCGCCGTCACGGCCGAGGAGAGAGGACTGCTCGGTTCGGAGTACTACGCCGCCAACCCGCTCTATCCGCTCGCCTCGACCGTCGCCGTGCTCAACATGGATGCCCTGAGTCCCTGGGGCCCGACGCGCGATTTCTCGATCTCGGGCAGCGCGAAACTCGACCTGCTCGACAGGCTGGTCACCGACGCGAAGGCCTGGAACCGGACCTTTACGCCGGACGCGCGGCCCGAAGCGGGCTCGTTCTTCCGCTCCGATCACTTCCCGTTCGCCAAGCGCGGCGTGCCGGCGGTTTCCTTCGATTCAGGCGAAGACTGGGTCGATGGCGGCGTCGCGGCCGGCAAGGCGGCGGCCGAGGACTATTCGAAGAATCGTTACCACCAGCCCGCCGATGAATGGAGCGCGAAGTGGCCGTTCACCGGCATGCAGCGCGACCTCGAGCTGCTCTACAAGGTGGGTTCCGACCTCGCGAACTCGGACACGTGGCCGAACTGGGCCGCGGACTCGGAGTTCCGCGCCGCGCGTGACGCCACGGCGGCCGAACGCAAGTAAGACGACTTCGCTGCCTTGAACCCCGTGCCGCCGGCATTGCATGCGGCGGCACGGGGACAGGTCCCGTCAGTGGCGGGCTTGGCTGTCGTGTTTCTGGCGGTAGATGCGCGCACTCTGCTTGTCGGCGGCCTGTTCGAGCCGCGCCCGTTCGCGTCGCGTCACGTCGCCATCCGATTTTGCGCGCGCTTCCATGCGGCGCAGGTGCACCTGGCCGTGCGCGAGGCGGTGCGCCTCCGACCGTGTCAGGGCATCCGAGCGCACGCCCTGCTCGATGCGCTCGCGCTGGTTGTGCTCGCGGCGATCGAGCCGCGGCGTGCCCTCTGCGAGCGCAGCGCCGCTCACCAGCATCGACAGGGCGATGGCGGCCGCGGAGAGGATCTTTCGGTTCGACATAAGAGGCTCCTTTGCCTGGGTCCCTGCGACGAACAACGCGACAGGCCGGGCGGCGTTGACGCGGGCACGCCGTATGCTGCGCGCATGCCCCGCTACACCCTGCTCTGCGCCAGCCTGCTCGCCGCCTGCCTGCTCGCGGCCTGTGCATCCACTCGTTCGGCCCGGACCGCGGGCGACGTCGCGCCGCTGATCGACGCGGAAAAGGCGTTCGCCGCGGAAACAGCCGCCCACGGCTGGAATGCCGGCGTACGAGCCTTCGCCGCGCCCGATGCCGTGGTCGCAAGCCCGTTGCCGGTCAATGCGCTGGCGAGCCTCGAGCCCAGCGGCGACGCGGGCGCCTCACCGCTGGAGTGGCGGCCAGCCTTTGCCGGCATCGCCCGCTCGGGCGATCTCGGCTTCACGACCGGTCCTTATTTCCTGCGTGGCAAGGGATATGTCGGCCACTACTTCACGGTCTGGCGCCGTGAAGCGGGTGGCGAGTGGCGATGGATTTTCGACGGCGGCGTGAACGTGCGCGACGCGGCGCCCCAGCCCCCCGGCGCGAATGTCACGGAACTGCGAGCGGCCACGCGCGGCACGGACGCGGCCCGTGCCCTTGCCACCGTGCGCGGGATCGAGGCGAAGCTGGCGGCTACGGCCCGCACCGATGTCGCACGCGCACTCGCGCCGTGGCTCGCCGATGCAACGCATCTCAATCGCGCGTCGCAGCCGCGCGCCCTCGGGGAGCAGGCTGCGCTCGCGACCCTGCGCAGCACGGCGACGGCGATGCACTACGAACTCATCGGCGCGACGGCTTCGGGCGCCGGCGACCTCGTCTTCACGCAGGGCCGGGCAAGCTGGCGGGACGGCACTGAGCGGGTGGGTTCGTTCGCGCGCATCTGGCAGCGCACGCGCAACGGCTGGCGCATCGCCTACGACCAGATCGTGCCGCCGCGCTGAGATCATCCACGCTGCGCGATATCCACCGGCGCCACATGCAGCACCGGGCCCGTCGGCAGGCCCGTCGGCGAACCGCCGGGCGGCTCGAGGCTCACGGCGATCTGCTGCGCGACGCGCAGTGCCGCGAGCTGTCGCGTGTCAAGACGCAAGTCGGTCGTTCCAGATCGCGGCAGCAGGCCGAGCGACACGGGGGCACCGCCTTCCACCGTGGGCAACGCCCACAGCTCGAGCGCCTTCGCGCCCGGCGCATCGCTCGCGGCCACCGCGCGGGCGCGCAGGATGCCTGCACGGGCGTCGTACTCGAAAGCCCAGAGCGTCTCGCCGCTCGCGGCAGCGACCTGGGCGACGGCACGCCACTCCCGCTGCGACGCCTCCTCCGGGCTGCGCAGGAGCAGCAACCCGATCGCGAGCATGGCCACACTGGCCGCCAGTGCGAGCCAGCGCAGGGTGGCGGGACGACGCCGCGCGGCGGGTGCTGGCTGCCCAAATGCGCCTCCCAGCCCTACACGCAGCGCGATCCGCGGCCATACGGCTGCGGAAGGCGCGACGGCGCGCACGCTTGCGGTGAGGCTGTACAACCGGTCTTCCCAGTCGCGCACCTGCGCGGCGATACCCGGCTGCCGCGCGCGCAGCCGCTCGAAACGCGCGCGCGCAGCGCCCCGCAGGGTGCCGAGCACGTACTCGGCCGCGAGCCGTTCGATCAACCTGTCGTTTCGGTAGCGCACAGGGTCAGGCAGTCCTTCAAGGCCGCAAGGCCCCGGCGGATCCAGCTCTTCACGGTTCCGAGCGGCCGCTGCAACCGCAGCGCCACTTGGTCGTGCGTGAGACCGTCGAGGAACGCGAGCTGGATGCTGCCGCGCTCGCCCGGCGACAGGCCCGCGAGGCAGCGCTCGAATGCCGCGGCGGAACGCGCGCTTTCCGGCGATGCGTCTTCGGCCTCGTCGGCCAGCGTCGCGAGCATTTCCGGCTGCGCCAACGTCAGCCGCTCCCGTCGCAGGATGTCGATGGCCCGATAGCGCGCGATCCCCACGAGCCACGCCCCTGCGCGCCCCCGGTACTCATCGAACTGGCCCGCGCGCTGCCACACGGCCACGAACACGTCCTGCAGGGCCTCCTCGGCAAGTGCCCGGCGCCTCAGCAGGCGCACCAGGCACCCGAGCAACATCGGCGAGGTCCTCGCATAGAGATCCGCGAGCGCCTTGCCGTCGCGCTGCGCACAGCGCGCGATCAGCGCGGCCAGTTCCTCGTCCGCCGTCACGCGAATGCCATGCCGTGCGGCGGGATCTCGCTGCGCACGAGGAGCAGTGCATCCTTGCGGCAGCGCAGGCGCTCGTGTGCGGCGCCGGGCAAGGCCACGTGCATGTCGCCCGCCGCGAGGACGTGCGCACCGACTTCGATCTCGCCTTCGAGCACGAAGCACTCCTCTTCCTGCTCGTGCGCGTGCCCGGGAATCTCGGCGCCCGCCCGCATGTGGATGAGCAGCGTGCGATTGCCGGCAGCGCGATCTTCCCGCAGCACACGCACGCGGATGAGATCGCCCAGCGCGATCCATTCGGCCCCGGCGGCCCGCTGGGTGATCGTGCCGGCCGGTGCCGCCCCGCGCACGCGCCCGAGGATGCGCGCGCGCATGCCGGCCCGCTGCGCATCGGCGGGCGGCGCGGGACGCAGTCCCGCCACCAGCGCCTCAAGCAGCGCAGGATCGAAGGTCTCCTCCCGGTTCTTTTCATTCATGGGTGTCTCCCTCGAGCGCGCGCTCGAGTTCGAGCGCGCGGCGCAATTCCGCCAGGCTGCGACGCAGGTGGCTCTTGACGGTGCCGAGCGGCAGCCCGAGGCGTTCGGCCAACTCCCCGTGGCTCAGGTCGCGAAAGTAAGCGAGCGCCACGAGTTGCCGGCGCTGGGGTGAGAGCCGTTCCAGGGCACGATGCACGGCACTGCCTGCCTGGAGACGATCGAGCAGTGACTCCGGATCGTCGACTTCCGTTTCCTCGTCCGGGGCGGCACGCTCATCCCGGCGTGCGCGCGCGCGCCGCCCTTTCAGGGCATCGAGCGCACGGCTGCGACACATCACGAGGAGCCACGCCATCACGCTGCCGCGGCTGGCGTCGTAGTGCGAGGCGCGCATCCAGAGGCGCTCGTACACCCCGCAGGCGACTTCCTCGGCATCCGCGGCGTGGCGCAGCAGGTGCATCGCGAGCCCGTACACCTGCGAGACGGTCCGGTCGTAGAGCAGCTCGAGCGCGCGCTCGTCCCGCCGCTGGACCGCCGCCATCAGCTCGTCGAGCTCAAGGTGCACGCGCGGCTCGCTCCCCTCGCCTTCGGACCGATTGTAGACGAGCACCCTGGCGAGGTTGTCGCGGTTGCGCTGCAGCATCACGCCCTTGTCCTCCGGGAACACACCCGATGGAGCACTACGCCGCCCGCGGCCGACTGGATGCAGGGCGATCACGGCCATCGTTCGATCATCCAGAGGCCGCCGCCCGTCGCCACGACGATCGACAGCAGCGGCGCGATCCGCGCCGCGAAAATCGGGGAGCGGTGCCAGGCCAGCAGCAACGGCAGGGCCAGTGCCACGAGCGCCAGTTGTGCCAGTTCGACGCCCACGTTGAAGCCCGCCAGCAGTGGCGCGAGCCGCACGCCCTGCACGTCGAGTCCCGCCAGTGCGTTGGCAAAACCGAAGCCATGCACGAGGCCGAAGCCGAATGCGAGCGACAGGCGCCAGCGCACCGCACGCGGCCAGAGGTTGAGCAGGCCCGCGACGACGATGGAAAGCGCGATCAGGAACTCGATCGGGCGCTCTGGCAGCCGGACGAGACCGCTCGCGGCGAGCGCGAGGGTGACGGAGTGGGCCAGGGTGAACGTCGTGACGAGGCCGAGCACGTCACGCAGGACCGCGCCCCGCGGGCGCAGGACCGACGGCAGCAACAGCAGCAGCAGGAAAGCGAGGTGGTCGTAGCCGATCCAGACATGCCAGGCGCCATGCCCGACGAACTGCACGAAGCGCTCGCCGAAGCCGGCGCGCCCCGATTCGGTCCACGGCGCGCCGCCCGGCGCGAGGACTGCGGCTTCGATGCCCGCGCCAGTGGTCACCTCGATCAAGGTTCGCTGCGAAGCGTCGAGCCCGAAGAGCAGCGGCGTGGCCACCTGCAGGCGGCCGGCGCGTGCGCAGCGCAGCTGCATGACGATTGAAAGGTAGGGCTCGTCCAGGTGCGTGGCGAGCGCGAGATCCTCGAGGCGCGCCGGGCAGGGTTGTCCATTACGCGCCACCTCGAGGCCCGGGAACACGAACGCCGCAAGGGCACCCTGCCGCGCGGTGATTTCACCCCAGCTGATGCGTCGATCGCCGTTCGAATCCAGTTCGACGCTGAACGCGATATCGGCGAGCGCGATGTCCCAGCGGCCCCGCACGTCGCCACCCGGTTCACGCGCCTCGAGCGAGAGATAACTCGTCGAAGTCGCATGTGCCGCCGCGCGTTGCGCGGCGCCGCCCGCCACGACGATCAGCAGCAAGAGCCACGTGCCCTTCATGCGAGCAGCCCCTCGACGACGGTGTCGCGGTATCCGCTCGCCGCGAGCCAGGCGCGCAGCGCTTGCATTGCGCCCACTGAGCGCGCCGCGACGGCCGCGCGGGCCAGCAGCCGCACGTCCGGCAGTTCCTTCTGCAGCGCAAAGTTCTCCTGCGCGAGGGCAAGTGCCCGCGCAGGGTCGTGTTCGATGTCGAGCGCGAGCAGCGCCTCCTCGCGCAGGTGCACACGTTCGCCGCGGCGTGCACCGAGCGCCAGCAGGTCGCGCAGTTCCGCCAGCGGCTGCGTCGCGGGCTGTCCGATGGCGCGCAGCGCCATCACTCTGCGCAGCAGCAGGCCGGCGGACGGCCGCTCGAGGTCGAGCAGCGGCAGCGCTTCGCGCGCAGCACCGCGGGCGAGCAAGTGATCGGCGAGCGCGATACGCGCGTACTCCTCCTGCGGGGCCGCCGCCAGGGCGGCGCGCAACGCGACCTCGGCGGCGAGCGCATCGCCACGCCGCTGCGCGAGCTCCGCGCGCACGCCGTAGGCCCAGGCCGCCACGCGCGGCGCGAGCGCGCCAGCGCGCCGTAGCGCGAGATCGCTGAGCGGGCCCGCGCGCGGATCTCCGAGCGCCGCGCCGACCTGCGCGCGGCAGGCCAATCCCACCACCGTTTCGCCCGCTGCGATCAGCGCCATGCAATCGGGCCGGGCGCGATCGTAGGCCCCTTGCACGAGGAGCAATTGCGCCCGCATCAGCCGCGCCCGCACGTTGCCGGGTTCGCGCGTGAGCGCTCGCTCGAGCGAGTGCAGCGCGGCCGCAAAGGCATGGCGTTGTTGCAGCAGATCGGCGTGGGCGACCAACAGGGAGGGCGATGGATCCTGCGAGCGCAGCGGCAGTGCCAGCAGCGCCTCGGCGCGGCCTGCCAACCGCGGGTCGCGCTCGCTGCGCGCCCTCTCCACCAGCCGCGCGACCTGCTGTTCGAGCGGCACCGCGGTATCGATGGGCGGCCCGAGCCGCAGCACGATCGTATCGGCGGAGTCGGGCTTGTAGCGTTCGGCGGCAGGGGCCGCCACGGCCAAGCCTGCCCACAGGAGGCAAGCCAGGCCGCGACGGCCAATCCCGCTACTGTGCAAGCAGTGCATCGAAGGCCTGCGGGTCGTCGACATCCTGCACGAAAGTCCGTCCGGCAACGGCCTGCTGCGTGCCGTCTTCGGCCATCCCGTAGGTCCCGAACGCCGCATCGCGCATCGACACGAGCACCGCGCGGTAGACGACGCCGATCGTGCGCGTCGTCACGGCGCCCTGCCCGTCCCTTGCGGTGACGGCGATCGACACCGTGCCCGTCGCGTCTTCCCGCGGCGTGAGCGTGAGCGTCCTCGTGGCGTCGTTGCCCGAGATCGCGAGCCCGGCGGCCGGCAGGATCGTCGGGTCGGACGACGTCGCCGAGACCGCGAGGTCGCGCGCCGGTGTCTCCTTGTCACCGACCGTGAAGGCGAGCGACGCGCCGGTGTCCTGGTCGAAGGCGAGGTCAGCGAGCCCCGTGATGCTCGGCGCCGCGTTCGTCGCGGGTGGCGGCCCGTCCGGGCCGCCGTAACCACCACCGCTGCTGCATCCGGCGGCGAACGCCGCGGCCAGTGCCGCGGCCCAGCTGTGCCTTTGGCTTTTCACGTCTGCACTCCTTGATACGCTGCTCATTCGTCCGCCGACCCGGAGATCGGCGTACGCAGGTAGGGGAAGGCCGTGTCGAAATCCGCCGCACCCTGCGGGGCGCCGTCGGTCAGGGGCGCCGTACCGATCGGTGCGTCTGCGGGCGTGCACAGGCCGAGGTCGACCGACTGGCCGCCGAGGGTCAGCGGATGGCACAGCCGGCCCATCGCGACACGCAGCGTGATGTCGACCGAATCGTCACCGGGCCGCCGGCCGTTGGGATACCCCGCAAGGTCGCCGCCCGCCACGCCGAAGGCGCTCTGCTGTGCCGCCGGTGTCGCGGGGATGGCGGTGTTGAGCCGCATCATCTCGGAAGGCGTCACCTTCGCGAGCTGGTTCACGCCCGCAAAGCCGGTCAGGAAGGTCGTCACGAGATCGTTGCGCGGCAGGTTGGCCGGTGCGAGGTTCGCGATGTTCGTCTTCAGCGCCTGGTTCACGGCGTCGCGGAAGAGCACGTCGACCAGCGCCGGCACGGTCGGGTTCGTCACGTACGTGAGGAACTGGCCGTCCTTGCGCGGCTCGCTGGCCGAGAACCGGTCCTTGTCGGGCAGGCCGATGACCAGCTCGTTGACGAGCGGATGCGAGAGCCGCGACACCTGCGTCCATGCGCCGCCGTTGATCTCGGGCTTCGAGAACGTCGGCACCGGGTTCAGGATGCGCGCCTGGCGCAGCGACGCCGTCGTCCACGCGCCGATCACGCCGTTGCCGTTGCCCTTGAGGCAGCTCGCGGGCACCTCGAGCGCGAGCGAGGTGATGTTGGCATCCGACAGCAGGTTGTTCTTCGGGTCCTGCATGATGCCGCCCGGAAACACCGTGCCGTCGACCGGCACGAGGTTGATCAGGTCGAACACCTTGCCGAGGTTCACGGCGAAGGATTCCGTGCGCTGGCCCACGAACACGCGCCCCGGCGCCGGGCAGCCGGGAAGGTTCATGTCGTAGATGAACGATCGCGCGTAGCTCTCGTAGCCCTGCACGCTGCCGAAGGTCTTCGTGCCGACGAAATCGTACGGCTTGCCGAACGTCGTCCCGCCGCTAGCCGCGTCGGTCACCGCGCTGGCGCTGCCGCTGCGGCGATCGCCGCGCACGAGCGTCAACGAATAACTCTCGCGGAAGTTCAGCAGCGACGGGTCCGCGCCCGAGACGGGCCCGACGTTCTTCAACGGCACCGCGACACTCGCGCCGCCGATGCCGAGCGCGATGCCGCGGTTGTCGTTGCCGAGGCGGTTCGTGAAACGGAACTGGAAGGTCAGGTCTTCGCGCGCGTCCCCGTCGTTGTCGACCATGATCTCGTAGAGGGCCGTCGGATCCATCGCGAAATAGTTCGGGCCGCCGTAGGGCGCCTGCAGCGGGATGTAGTTCGCGATCAGCGTCACGTAGCCGTCGCGGCCCGGCTCGTAGCTGCTGAAGAGGTAGAAGTCGGTGGAGTCGACCGTCGGAAAGCGCGTGATGTTCGGCGCTTCCCGATGGCTCGATCCGATCGACAGGGCCGGCAGCAATGCCGCCGCAACGGCGCCCGCCAGTTTGATTCGCTTGGACATCGTGGTTCTCCCCGCGCGGTGCGCGATTGGTTCATCGGCCTTACGCGAAAGGCGGGCGGCTGGATGCGTGGCGGAACGATTTTACGCGCGGCTGCATCCGGCGCGCGGCGCGGCGCGTAGAGCCGCCGTCGACCCCATCAATTTCGGGAGCGGAATCATGACGAGACATCAGATGGACGCCGTGCGGACCCGGCGCGGATTCCTGGGACTGGCCGGGCGCGGCGCACTGCTGTCGGGTGCGGCCGTGGCACTCCTTGGCAACGAGCAGGCCCTTGCGGGGGCCATGCCGGCGGGCAGCAACGACGTCGCGATCCTGAACGTCGCGCTCGGCCTCGAGCACGAGGCCATCGCGGCTTACCAGATCGGCGCGGAGTCGGGCCTGCTCGACAAGGGTACGCTCGCCGTCGCGGTGGCCTTCCAGTCCGACCACAAGCAGCATCGCGACGCACTCGCCGCGACGATCGGCCAGCTCGGCGGCACGGCCGTTGCCGCCCTGAGCATGGATGACTACGCGAAGAGCGGGAAACTCGGCCTCGCGGCCGTGAAGGGCGCCAGCGACGTCGTGAAACTCGCGCAGCGCCTCGAACTCGGCGCGGTGAACGCCTACCTCGGCGTCATCCCCGCGTTCGCCGATCGCACGCTCGCCAAGGTCGCGGGTCGCCTCGCGGCCGACGAGACCATGCACTACACCGCGCTCACCCAGGCGCTCGGCGGCCAGTTGCCGGGGGCGTTGTCCTACGGCGCATGAAGGCAGGTGCGGCCACGGCATCGCGATGCGCCGCACTGGCGGTCGTGGTGCCGTGGCTCATCCTGATGCAGGCGCCGACGCAAGCTGCGCGCGCCGATACGATCCTCGCACCCGACCCTGCGCGCGGTGCGGCGCTGTATGCCGCGCGCTGTGGCGCCTGTCATGCGATCGACGACAACGGCGCGGGCCCGCGCCATCGTGGCCTCTTTGGGCGCCGGGCGGGCACTCAGCCCGGTTACGACTATTCCCCTGCGCTGCGCGCCTCGGGGCTCACATGGAATCGCGACACGCTCGACCGTTGGCTGGCCGACCCCGCCGCCCTCGTGCCGGGCAGCCGCATGTTCGTGCAACTCGCGGATTCGACGCAGGACCGCGCCGACATCCTCGAGTGGCTACGCGTGGCGACTCAGGGTCGCGCCCCGCGCGACTGATCGCGCACCGCGCGAAACTCGGATCCTGCGCGCCACTGCGGCCAACGTCGCGAGTTCGCGAGCTCCGCGCCGATCGCATGGAACAGGGCGACATCCTGCGCCGCGCCGCGCAGGTCCCACTGCGGCGACCAGCGATCGCAGGTCTGGTGATAGCACTGCATGTAGTCGGCGAGCCATCGGTCGCCCGCCGCGCGACCGCCCTCGACGAGCTCGGCGCCGCCACTCATCGCCATCAGCAGCAGCACCGGCACGCCCTTCTTCGCGAGCGGGAAGTGATCGGCGCGATAGAAGAGGCCACGCTCTGGCAGTGCCTCGGGCGTGACCACGCGCCCCTGCGCCGCGGCGGCGCGCGCCAGGTCGTCCTCGAGGTCGCTCTGCCCTTCCCCCACGAGCAGCACGTCGCGCGCCGGTCCCGCGGTCTGCAGGATGTCGAGCGTCAGGTTCGCGACCGTCTTGCCGAGCGGGTAGATCGGGTGCTCCGCATAGGCGAGTGAGCCGAGCAGCCCCCGCTCTTCCGCGGTCCACAGCGCAAAGACCAGCGTGCGATCGGGCCGCGGGCCGGCCGCGAACACGCGCGCGAGTTCAAGGACACCCGCCGTTCCCAATGCATCGTCGTTCGCGCCGGACCGCACCGTGCGACCTTCTGCATCGGGGGCACCGACTCCGAAGGCATCCCAGTGCGCGCCGAACATGACCGTCTCGTCCGGCCGGGCCTTGCCGGTGAGCTTTGCCAGCAGGTTGTGGCTCACGGTGGTCTCGGAAGCCACGGGAATGTCCGCGGTGAATACCACCGGAAGTTCGACGGGGCGGAAATCGCTGCGGCGCGCCTGCACGCGCAAGGCGTCGAGATCGAATCCCGCCGCGCGAAACAGGGTGTCCGCGTAGTCGTGGGCGAGCCAGCCGCGCACCGCAAGCTGCCCGGCCGGATCGGCGCTCTCGAGGCCGTAGTTCTCGCCCGCCGATGCGACGACGGTCGGCCAGCCATATCCCGCGCCATCCGTGTCGTGCACGATCAGCGCCGCGATGGCGCCGCGCTTCGCGACCTCTTCGTATTTGTACATCCAGCGGCCGTAATAGGTCATGCGGCGGTTGCCGAACCGTCCCGCGACGGGTTCACCGTCCGACGCGTGGAAATCCGGGTCGTTGACCAGCATGACCGCGACCTTGCCGGCGAGGTCGACGCCCTTGAAATCATCCCACTGTCGTTCGGGTGCCGCGACACCGTAACCGACGAACACGAGGGGCGCGGCGCGCACGTCGATGCGATCCTGGTTGCGCACCGTGTTGAGATAGATCTCCGTGCCCTGGGTCAGCGCAACGGATGCCCCGCGTATCGCCATCGCGAGCGTGCGCGGCGGGCCGAGTTGCGTGCGAACGAGCGGCACGGCCTGGGTCCAGCCACCGTTCTCGCCACCCGGCTCGAGGCCGAGCGCACGAAACTGCTGCTCCAGGTACGCAAGGGTCTTCGTTTCGCCCGCCGTGCCGGGCGCGCGCCCCTCGAATGCGTCGGACGCGAGCGCCTGCACGATGGTCGAAATGCGCCCCGGCTCGATCGCGGGCGTCGTGGCGTCCGGCACTGCCTGGCAGGCCGCCACGGACAGGAGGAGCGCAGCACTTGCGGATCGCATCTTGATCGTTGGCATGACCGCATTCTAACCCCCGTCTGCCGGATCCGACGTTCCAGGTGTTCATCGATGACCCACGCAACCGCCATTGTCGCGACCCCGGCGCACCCCCATACTGCCGCGCGCATGTCGCCGCGAGACACCCGTGATCCGGAGTCGGACGAAGCCTGCATGCTCGCCTGGCAATCCGGCGAGGCGGCCGGCTTCGAGCGCCTGTACGAGCGGCACCGCGGCGGCGTGTTTCGCTACTTCCTGCGCCATTGCCGCGACCGCGGCCGCGCCGAGGAACTGCACCAGGATGTCTGGTTGAAGATCATCGGTGCGCGCGACGGCTGGCAACCCAGCGCCCGCTTCACGACCTGGCTCTACACGGTGGCCCGCAACCGGCTGATCGATTTCTGGCGCGCCACGGCACCGGCGCGGCTCGAGGGCTTCGACGACGAAGCCCATGCAGCGGGCGAGACCGCCGATCCCGCGTCCGCGGCGGCCTCGGCACAGCAGGGCGCACGCATCGTCGCGGCGCTCGGGACCCTGCCCGGGGTGCAGCGCGACGCTTTCCTGTTGCACATGGAAGGTGGGCTCCCGCTGGCCGAGATCGCGACCCTCACGGGCGCCCCGGTGGAAACCGTAAAGAGCCGCCTGCGCTATGCCTACGCGCGCCTGCGCACTGTGCTGGGAGACCTGCGGTGAACGACAGCGAACTCGAGCGGGAGTGGCGCGTGCACGCCACCGACCTGCCCTCCGCGCACGTCGATCACGCCATCCGGGCAGCAGCGCGCCGGGCGTTGCCCCGGCGCCCCGCGTGGCGGCGCTACCTGCCATTGGCCGCGGCCGCGTCGGTCGGGGTCGTTGCGTTCCTGCTGGTCCGCCAGGCGCCGGGCCCCGTGCAGCAGATGGCGGCGCCCGCCGTAGCCAGGGCACCTGCCGTCGCCTCGGCACCGGAGGCGACCGTGGCACTGGAGGCACCGGCGAAAAAAACGATGCCAGCGGAGCGGGCGCAGGCGCGCGTGGCAGCGCCCATGTCGAAGGCCCTGCAGGCCGAGTCGGCCGAACAGGTGACCGATGGCGCACTGCCGGCGCTGCTCGCAACGCTCGTGAAGGCGGATGTCGCGCGGCGCGTCGGCATCGATCCCGGCGAGGTGACGATCGTCGCTTACGACGCGGTCACGTGGTCGGACGGCGCGCTCGGCTGCCGCAAGCCCGGCGAGATGGCGATCCAGGTCCTGGTGCCCGGTTACCGCATCGTGGCCGTCGCTGCCGGCAAGCGCTACACCTATCACACCGATACGCATGCACAGGTTCGCCTGTGCGAGGGGCGCTAGATCGACTGGAGCTTCGCCATCGATTCCTCGACCCAGCCGCATGTCTCGACGTAGGCGGCATTGATGTCGGGCAAACCGAGGCCACGAAAGGCCACGCGGCTCCACTCGGCCTGCTCCAGGGCCGCCACGCATTCGAGCGCCGCGCCCATGTCGCCCGTTCGCGCCAGCAGCGCCTCGGACACATCGCGGGCGAGCGGCAGCGATGCCAGGGTATCCTCGACCTGCTCGCCGAGCATCGCCGGCATCAGCGAGAGCAGCCCGACCATGAAGTAGGCGCCGCTGTCACGGATCCCGGACCGTTCCGCGAGCAGCTCGCACAGGCGTGCGCGGTGCAGGGCATTGCGGATGAGTTCCGACGGCCGGCCACGGAAACGGGACAGCGTGATGAGCGAGAGAATGCGGATCAGCTGGTCGCGCCCCAGCACGACGATCGCCTGCGCGAGGCTCGACACCTGGTGCGTGGCGTAGAAACTGGCTGTCTGCACCGCGCGCAGCAGCTTGTAGCTGAGCCCCACGTCCGAGGCGATCAACCGTTCCACGTCGCGGATCGACCAGTCCATGCCGTGCAGCGCCGCGAGCAACTGGACGGCGGCCACGCAGTCCACGGCGACCCGCCGGCCGTAGAACGTTTCCGGCCGCTGCAGGAAGTAGCCCTGGAAGAGCTGGAAACCCGCGTCGCGGCACGTCACGAACTGTGCCCGCGTCTCGACCTTCTCGGCGACGCACGAGACGCCGCGCGCAATCAGCTCCTGCGCGTTGCTGGCCGCTTCTTCCGCGCTCATCTCGCCGAGGTCGAACTTCACGATGTCGGCATGGTCGAGCAGGCCCGGATCGCCACGGCCGGGCACATAGTCGTCGATGGCGACGCGGTAACCGCGCTGTCGGAAGGCGGCGAGCGCCGCCAGGACCGTCGGCGTACCGCGCACGGATTCGAGTACCTCGATGATCAGGCGATCCGGGGGCGCGCCGAGCGGGGCGTCGCTCTCGATCAGGCTTTCGGGGAAGTTGACGTGCATCGGCCGATCGCCGACCAGCCGCTCGACCCCCAGTTCGAGGATGGCATCGACCAGGACGGATGACGTGGCCGCGGCCGGATCGATGTCGGTCATCATTGCCGCGCCGTAGAGGCCGCGATAGAGCAGCTCGTAGGCCACGATGCCCATCTGCGCGTCCATGATGGGCTGGCGCGCGACGAGCGCCTGTACCGCTGGGGCCCCGACGGCCTTCGTTTGCAGATTGGTCAAGTCAGCCCTCGGCTTTGCACCCAGCCTGTTTGCTATCGGCGACAACGCAGCGAGGCTGAGGGCCGGGAACGTGAACGGGCGCACATTCCGTGCGATGGACCGCGCCTAGCCAGGCGCGGGAATCCCGAGGCCGCGCGCCACCGCGGGCCGCGCGAGGAAAGCGTCGAGCACGCGCAGGACCTGCCGGAAATCGCCGATGCCGACGAGATCGCCCGCGTCGTAGAAACCGATGAGATTGCGCACCCACGGAAAGGTCGCGATGTCGGCGATCGTGAATTCGTCGTCCATGATCCAGCGGCGCCCCGCCAGCCGGTCGTCGAGCACACCGAGCAGGCGGCGGGATTCCGCGACATAACGGTCGCGCGGGCGCTTGTCCTCGTATTCACGCCCCGCGAATCGATGGAAGAACCCGACCTGGCCGAACATCGGGCCGATGCCCGCGACCTGGAACAGCAGCCACTGGAGGGTTTCGAGGCGTCGCCCCGGTTCCCGCGGCAACAACTGCCCCGACTTCTCGGCGAGATAGAAGAGGATCGCGCCGGACTCGAACAGGGTGAGGGAGCGCCCTCCCGGGCCGGCGGGATCGACGATGGCCGGGATCTTCCCGTTCGGATTGATGGCGAGGAACTCCGGCGAGTGCTGCTCGTCGCGGTCGAAATCGACCCGATGGGCTTCATAGGGCAGCCCCGTCTCCTCGAGCATGATGGACGCCTTCACGCCATTCGGAGTCGGCAATGAGTACAACTGCAGGCGCTCGGGGTGCCGTACCGGCCACAGCGTCTTCGCGACCATGTCCTCTCCTCGCTGCTCAGGCGTTTGCGACGGCCTGGGTGCCGGCCGGCGGATTGCACAGGACGACGCAGTTGCGTCCGGCGCGTTTGGCACGGTACAGCGCCTCGTCCGCGCGCGCCATGAGCGACGCGCCGTCGTTCGCGTCCAGCGGCGCACTCGCGATCCCGATCGAAATCGTGAGCGAAGGCAGCACGACCTGGCCGTGCGCGACCTGCATCTGCTGGATGCGCGCGCGGATCTGCCCGGCGGCCGCGAGGGCGCCGGCCGCATCCGTCGTGGGCATCAGCACGGCAATCTCCTCGCCCCCCACGCGGCTCGCGACATCGGTCGTGCGCAGTTCACGCATGAGCACGCCTCCCACGGCCCGCAGCACCGCATCGCCGGCCTGGTGTCCATAGGTGTCGTTGAGGCGCTTGAAATGGTCGAAATCGATCATCATTGCAGCCAGCATGGTGCCGTCGCGCTTCACCCGGCCGATCTCGCGCTCGAGCGCTTCCTCGAAGAAGCGGCGGTTGTAGAGGCCGGTGAGCGAATCGCGAATGCTCTGCGCCTTCAGGGCCTCGTGCAGGCGCAGGTTCGCGAGCGCCGCGGCCGCCCGGTCGGCCAGCGCGTGCAGCATCTGCGTGCGCGGCTGCTGCAAGGCCCACTCCGGCCCCTCGACCACCAGCACGCCCATCGGTTCGCCCTGCCCCAGCAACGGAATGCACAACGCGGTGTTCCCCGACTGCACGGCATGGTGCCGGCAGCCACCTGCCAGGCGGCCAGGGAGGGAATGGTGGACGCGACCACGGCGCAAGGCCCAGCACTCATCCCGCGACAGGCGCGCAACGAGCGCCGCCGGCCAGTTGCTCTTGTCACCCCAGACCGCGACCGCTTCCGCCTCGGTCCGCGACGGCATGAGGAGCAACAGCGCCCCGCGCGTCTCGGGCGCGAAGGTGTGCGCCCATTCGGCGACGAGCTGGTGCACTTCCCCTTCCATCAGGCTGCACTGCAGGAACTCCGAGGCCTGCTCGAGCTGCTGCATGGCCTGCGCGCGCTCCTCGAGCGCGGCGAGTCCGCGCGCGAGATCGCTGTTGGCGCACAGCAGCGCATCGCGCGCGCGCTGCGCCTCGGTGGCGTCACGCAGCACGCAGATCACGACGCGCTCCTTCCCCAGGCGCATGCTGCTGAAACCGATGTCGATCGGCAGGTTCCGGCCGTCCTTGCGCACCGCCTGGAAGGCCTGATCCGACCCCTTCGCCGGCGCGGACACGATGCGCGCAGGACGATCGCGCGTGAGGCGGCGGGCAACGTCGAGCGTGCCGGGCACGAGCTCATCGACATGCCGGCCGAGGACTTCGTCGGGTCCGTGGCCGAAGAACTCCTCGACGCGCGCGTTTGCAAGGATGATGGGACCGTCGAGCCGCACGACGAGCAATGCATCCGGCACGGCGTCCGCCAGCCGGACCGACTCTTCGAGGCGTTGCGCGCCATAGGCCTGGGCGTCGCGCAGCCACTTCGCAAGCATCGCCATCGACACGCTGGCGGCAATCGCGATGACGATGTCGAACGGCGGCGGCGGCGCGTACAGTCGCCCCGCGATGGCCACGGCCGCAACCACCGGCGTCACGAGGACCAGGATGCCGAGGAACGACAGGCGCGCGCGCTCACCATGGCGCGGGACCCAGGACGAGGGCGACCGGACCGCAAAGTTGCAGATCATCGCGGGAAAGGCTCCTTACGGCAGGCGCGAGCGGGATTGAGCCCATCGGGCCCGACGCGGGTATCGGCCAACCACGCCCGGAGCTTGAACGGCGCGGGCCGGCCCCGATTATGTCCGGAATGGACACCCTTGAAGTGGCGCCCCCGGCCGGAGTTGAACCGACGACCTACCGCTTAGGAGGCGGTCGCTCTATCCACTGAGCTACGGGGGCGCGTGGGGCGGCAGTTTACCAGTCGCGCACGGGCCTTGGCCGTTCAGGAAACGTTCAACGAGACCGGCGTAGGATCGCTGCCATGATCAGAAATGCGCTCGCTGCCCTGCTCCTCGCCACCTTCGCAGCCAGCCTGCCCGCGGCCGAGTCCGACTGGCCGCGCGAGATCGAACGCGGCGACGGCACCTCGATCGTGGTCTACGAGCCGCAGCCCGACTCGCTCGATGGCGACACGCTGCTCTCGCGCAGCGCCGTGTCGATGCGGCGTCCCGGTTCCGACACGCCGGTGTTCGGCGCCATCGAGACGACCGCCACGCTCGACATCGATGGCGGACACGCCCGCATCGTCGAGCTGTCCGTCGATCGGGTGCGCTTTCCCGGCATGCGCGAGGACAGCGAGGCAGCGCGTGAACTCGCCGGCACGCTCGAGCGCGAAATTCCGCGCTGGAACCTCGATCTGTCGATGGCGGACATCGATCGGCGGCTCGCCACCCAGGCGGGCACGCAGGCGCTGCGCAACACGCCGCCGAAGTTCATCTATGTCGATCAACCGGCGATCCTCATTTCGATCGACGGCGAACCGCGCCTGCGCGCCGTCAGCGGCACCGGGCTCGAGCGCGTCGTCAATACGCCCTTCCCCGTCGTCTACGATCGCGCCTCGAAGCGTTATTACTTCTACGGCAGCAGCGCCTGGTTTGCGACCAGCGACCTCACGCGGGGCCGCTGGACGGCGATCGCGCAACCGCCCGAGGGCGTCGCGGCCCTCTTCAGGGATGAAGCCCGCGCCAGCCCGGATCGCGCCGGCGCGGCGCCGCCCCTGCCTGCCGATCAATTGCGCCGTGCGCGCATCCTCGTCGCGACCGAACCCACGGAGCTCATTTCCACCGACGGGCGGCCCGCGATGCAGCCGCTCGTCGGCAGCGAGCTGCTGACCGTCAGCAATACCGACAGCGACCTGTTCTTCGACGTGCCGGGACAGGCCTGGTACATCGTGGTGTCGGGACGGTGGTACCGGGCTCGCTCGCTCACGGGTGACTGGACGTTCGTCGAGTCGGACCAGTTGCCCGCGAGTTTCGCGCAGATTCCGCCGTCATCGCCCAAGGCCGACGCCCTCGCCTACGTCGCCGGCACCGACGAGGCCAACGACGCGGTGCTGGATGCCTCGATTCCGCAGGTGGCCGCGGTCGATCGGCGCGGCGCGCGCTTCAACGCCACCTACGACGGCTCGCCACGATTCGAGCCCATCCCGCGCACGGACCTGCGTTATGCGGTGAACACGTCGTCGCAGGTTTTCCTGGCCGACGGCCGCTACTACGCCGTGGAACAGGGCATCTGGTTCATCGCCGACTCGCCTTACGGTCCCTGGACCGTTTCCGAAACCCGTCCGGTGGGCCTCGACGACATTCCTCCGAGCAGCCCTGCCTACAACACGCGCTACGTCCATATCTACGACGTGCGGCCCGACGTCATCTACATGGGCTACACGCCGGGCTATCTCTGGTCGTTTCCATACGCGGGCACAGTCGTCTACGGCACCGGCTACCGCTATCGCCCCTGGTATGGCGACACCTGGTACTACCCGCGCCCCTGGACGTGGGGATTCAGCATCCACTATTCGCCGTGGATGGGCTGGAACTACGGCATGAGCTGGAACGCCGGATGGATCGGCCTTTCCTGGGCCTGGGGTGACGGCTGGGGCCAGTGGCGCCATGGCTATCGGCGCGGGTACGACCGCGGTTACCGGCGTGGATACTGGGACGGCGTACATGGGGGCGGCTGGTTCGGCCCCGGTGGTTATCGCCCGCCCGTCCACGCGCCCCGCCCGCCGCACTACCGACCGGATGCGAGGCCCGTCAAGGGCGGTGGCGGCTACTACGCAACCCCGCGACGCCCGAGGGACAGCGTCTACGCACACCCGGGCAATGCCAATCTCGCCGCAACGCGCCCCGTCGCCCGCTACTGGAACGCACCATCGAGTGGCCGTGTATTGCGGCCCTCGACCTCGCAGCGCCCGGCTCCGCCGGACCGGGAATGGCGAACGCGCGATGAGCGTGGTCAGCGTGATGTGCGTGGCCAGCGCGATGGACGCGACGAGCGTTTCCAGCGCGACGTGTGGCGCCCGGCGTCGCCGCCCAATGCCCATCGCCCGATCCTGCGCCCGGCGCAACCGATGCCACCGGCGCAGCCGAACGGCACGCGGCAGGAGTGGCGCGGCGAATCGCGCCCGCGGCCACCAGCGCAACCGCAAGCGCAACCACAGCCAAGGCCGCAGCCGCAAATACAATCGCAGCCGCGCGCGCAGGAACGCCAGGCGGCGCCCGAGCGCCCGCGCCATCGGGAATCGTCCGAAGCGTCGCAGCAGCGGCGCGAGCGCGGTCCGCAGCGCGATCCCTGAAGCGGCTATGGCCCGTCAGACGGGCAGCGCGGCCTTGTCGAGCGCCTTGCGCAACACGAAGCTCGTGTGCACGCCCGTGACGCCTTCGATGCGGGTGATGCGATTGAGGAGCAGGTCCTGGTATGCATCCATGTCGCGCACGACGACCTTCAACTGGTAGTCCGCCTCCTGCCCCGTGACGAGCAGGCACTCGAGTACCTCGGGCAGTGCCGCAACCTTCTTCTCGAAATTCGCGAAACGCTCGGGCGTATGTTTGTCCATCGAGATGTGCAGCAGCGCCATCAGCGTGAGCCCGAGCTTGCGTGCGTCGACCTGCGCACGATAGCCGGAGATGATCCCCGCCTCTTCGAGCGCCCGCACCCGTCGCAGGCAAGGCGACGGCGACAGCCCGATGCGGTCGGCCAGTTCCTGGTTCGCGAGCCGGCCGTCGGCCTGCAGGAATTCAAGGATGCGGCGGTCGTACTGATCGAGCTCCATGTCGAGGCTCCGGATTCCATGCAGCAGGTCTATTGCGCAATATTATAGCTGTTCTCAATCATAATGCACAACCTGATTGCGCTTTCCCATCAAACCACGGCGCAGTTCGCAATCTTTCACCCGGCCGACCGCCCTAGACTGCTGTTCCCATGAAACAAGTTGCCGGCAAATACCGCCCCTTCCCCACCGTCCGCCTCGCCGACCGGTCCTGGCCCGACAACGCCCTCACCCGGGCGCCGACCTGGATGAGCACCGACCTGCGCGACGGCAACCAGGCGCTCTTCGAGCCGATGGATGCCGAACGCAAGCTCGGCATGTTCCAGATGCTCTGCGCCATCGGTTTCAAGGAAATCGAGGTCGCGTTCCCCGCGGCGTCGCAGACCGACTTCAACTTCGTGCGCACGCTCATCGAGGGCGGACACATCCCGGACGACGTCACCATCGAGGTGCTGACCCCAGCCCGCCCGGCGCTGATCGAACGCACCATCGAATCGCTGGCCGGCGCGCAACGCGCCATCGTGCACGTGTACGCCGCGACCTCGCCGGTTTTCCGCGAGTCGGTCTTCGCGATGCAGAAGCAGGACGTGCGGCAGATGGTCGTGGACGCTGTGTGCCAGATCCGCGATCTCTGCGCCGCGCGCCCCGGGACGCAGTGGGCGCTCGAATTCAGCCCCGAAACCTTCTCGGCCACCGAACTCGAATTTGCCCGCGACATCTGCGACGCGGTCACCGAAGCCTGGGGCGCGACCCCGGCGCGCAAGGTGATCCTCAACCTGCCGGCAACCGTCGAGATGGCGACGCCGAACGTGTATGCCGACCAGATCGAATGGATGCACCGTCACCTCGCGCGCCGCGACAGCGTGGTCTTGAGCGTGCACCCGCACAACGACCGCGGTTGCGCCGTCGCCGCCACGGAACTCGCCCTCATGGCCGGCGCCGAGCGGGTCGAGGGCTGCCTCTTCGGCCACGGTGAACGCACCGGCAACGTGGACCTCGTGACGCTCGCCCTGAACCTGCATTCGCAGGGCATCGACCCGGGGCTCGATTTCTCCGACATCGACCGCATCGCGCGCACCGTCGAGGAATGCACGCAGCTGCCGGTGCACCCGCGTCACCCCTACGCCGGCGACCTCGTGTTCACCGCCTTTTCCGGCTCGCACCAGGACGCCATCAAGAAAGGCATGTCCGCCCGCGATGCCACCGCGCACTGGCAGGTCCCATACCTGCCGGTGGATCCGGCCGATGTCGGGCGCAGTTACGATTCGATCATCCGGGTGAACAGCCAGTCGGGCAAGGGCGGCATCGCCTACCTGCTCGAGTCGGGCTACGGGCTCGTCATGCCACGGCGCCTGCAGATCGAATTCAGCGGCGTCGTGCAGCAGCACACCGACGCCACCGGCGCCGAGGTGAAGGCCGAGGAATTGTGGGAGATCTTCGATCGGACCTACCTGCAGGTCCGCGAGCCCTTGTGCTACGTCGAACACCACCTCTTCGAACACGGCCGCGCGCAAGGCGTGAAGCTCACCGTCTCGATGGGGGAACGCCAGGTCACCGTGAGCGGCGAAGGCAACGGCCCGATCGATGCCGTGATCCGCGCCTTGCGCGTCCCGGTGCGCGTGCTCGCCTACGAGGAACGCTCGCTCGGCAAGGGCGCCGACGCCCGTGCCGTGGCCTGCATCGAACTCGCCGTCGACGGCCAGCCCGGCAGCGTCCACGGGGTCGGCATCGACGCCAACATCATCACCGCCTCGATCCTCGCGGTGCTGTCCGGCATCAATCGTGTCGCCGCGCGCGACGCAGGCGTGGTGCAGGAACTGTCCCGGCGGCCGCTGCAGGTCGCCTGAGGACGGCCTCGTCCTACGTGCGAAGGCCGCTCCTGCCCTGGCAGCAATGCTCCGCCAGGAAGGCGAGCAGCGCATTCATCTGCGCGAAATCGGCGCGATAGACCAGGTGGCGGCCCTGCCGCTCCTGCGTCAGCAGCCCCGCGTGGACCAGTTCCTTCAGGTGGAAGGACAGCGTGGCCGCGGGGATCTGCAGGTCGCCACCGATCTGGCCCGGAGTCAGGCCAACCGGACCCGCCGCCACCAGCGCCCGGAACGTGCGCAACCGGTGCGCCTGCGACAGGGCGGCGAGCGCCTTCAGTGCAGCGGGCTCTCTCATCATTCGACCATACCGGAAATATCGCAGGATTGGGCACAAAAAAACCAGCCGGATACGGCTGGTTCCTGGATGAGTGGTGGAGCGAGCGGGGATCGAACCAGGCAGACAAGGCCGGTAATTCCAGACTTCGCGGCCACACACCCGCTGAGTTACCCCGGTAGTTACCCCGTCCTTTCGTTCGGCCCTTTTCACCACCGAAGGAGACCGAACATGACCACAGTCACCAAGCTGAAAATCCCCGCCAAATCGCCGCCGCAAGCAGTCCTACCCGACGACGTCGGCAACTTACTGCGGTTTCAGCATGCGGGGGAGCTCACCGCGATGTCGAAGATTGCTGCGCTCGTCGGCACTCTGGACGCCGCGCACGGACTCGCGCTCGACACGGATATCCTGCCGAACACTCATGAGTGCGCGCGCCTACAGCGGCTCGTGATGGCCGCGAAGCATCTGGCCGACGATTTGCTCGCGCAGGCGGTGCTGATATGAGCGCCATCGCCTTCCCGCACGAGGTGACGCTGACCACGACCGCAGGCAAAGTGGACGTGACGGTAGACTTGCCCGACCGCCCCCGCGACGGAGCGAGGCTTAGCTTCCAGTACTGCCGGTCAAAGGCGGCACTCATCGAATGCGGCGCGATCTCGGCGGATCTCATGGCACCACAGCGACGCGGGCGCCGCCGGGTCGACGAGGACGGCGACTGCTATTCGCGACAGCACTACAAGCACCACACGATCGTCGATCGATACAAGCGACTCGATAGCCTGACCCTGCCCAATCTGCCGGGCTACTTGCCCGGCATGATTCCAGCGGCGCAAGAGCTGATTGCAGCCGGGCAGGCGCGCGAAGAGCAACGCGAGCGAGAACAGGCCGAGAGGCACAATCTCAAACGTGCTGAGCCGGAGGATTATCGCCAGCGCGTCGCACGGCATGCCGAAGTCGGGATGATCATCCAGTTCATGCTTCGCACGCACGCCAGCAATTCGACGGACGGGCTCGCCGAAGGCTATCGAATGCGCGAGGACGATGTTTTGGCGATCCTTGATTGCGCGTACAAGGCGCAGGCGGACCTCACGCGGTTGATCAACGCTATGAGGTTTGATCGCGTGCGACCGCTGCGCCTCGTGGTCAACAACGCCTGAAGCATCTCCGCCTTCACACACTCCGGCCGCCCGCCCTCGGGCGGCCTTTTCATTGCGCACAACGCGTAGCCACGCGTGTCATGCCACGATCACGGCAGATTCGCCCCTACGGCTACCGGGAGCCGTGACGGCGAGCAATAGGCGGCAGATGCGAACTCCCAGGACCGAAGAGGCGCGCTGCTGCGCGGCCGAGCCGCTCTGTCAGCTCCGGTGTCGGCAACTTCAGAATCAGACGCGCATCGCATCGATACGTGCGTCCCATCTGCTCGAACCACGCTGCGCCGAGATACTTCTCGAGGTCGAACGTTGGCGTGTAATCCCCGTCAAGTACGAGAGCCACGAGCACGTTCTCAACGAGCTTGCGGAATAGATCGTTCGTGAATTGCTCTGGAGTCATCAGCCGCCTCGAATCTCTACCGCCTGGGCTGAACTGGCCGGGATAATTACGACGTCCCGACCGAAGCCATCGCGCAGTCCGTCCAGCAGTTGATCGATCACCTCGCGCGTGACGACACCGTTGATGAAGACCTGCGTGCTGCCGCGATCGGTGCTCCCGGTCGGTTCGCTCAGAGTCTCTGTGTGCAGGGGGTTGTTCGGCGTGCCGGCGCCGACCGCCAGCCCGCCGCTTCCTCTGCCGACGTTTCCGATCTCAAGAGCTCCGGTCGCTGCAATCAGCCCGATCTGAACTGCACCGATCAACTTCAACTGCGCAGCCGCGGCCAGATTGCCCGGATACGGAACGCTCCTTAACGCATTGGTGACCGCCACGGCCGTGTTCTGAACCGCCATGGCGATCGACAATCCGCGATTGATCAGGATGAGCGCGACGGCGGCCGTCTTCGATCGTTGCGCCATGACTTGCAGCAACCCGATGCCGGCGTTCACCGTGTCCTGCTGAAGTTGCAGCTTGGCCTGCTGGAATTGCTCCTCAAGCGCCTGCTGCTCGGCGAGCATCCGGCCGTTCTCGTCGAATTCTCGCATCGTGATCGCGAGGCGCTGCTGGCTGATCGAGGTGGCGCGGGCGAGCTGCTCCTGATCGAAGGCCTCTCGACGGGCGGCCGTCTCCTCGAGGATTTTCCACTGCTCCTCGCCTTCGCGCTGCGTGATGGCAAGGCGTTGCTCGGAAATGGACTGCAGGAGTTGCAGTTGCTCGAGCGATGGGTCCACCGTGATCGGCTCTGGCGTCGACGGCACTCTGCGGCCGCCGCCGCGGCTGCCGGGGCCGCGCGGGTTGCGCAGCGCGGCGCTCAGTTCTTGCGCACGCTCCGCCAGCTGGATGCGTTGCTTCAGCGTTTCGATGTAGGCCTGCTCTTCGGCAAGCTGATCGGCCGTGAAGAAGCCGGAGGTCTTGTGCCGCGTGTAGATGGTCTCGGCGTTCTGCAGCTCCTTGCTGAGCACCTGTGCCGCCGTCAGATCTGCATCTCGCACAAGGCCGCGTGCGGCCGCTCGTCCGGCGGCATCGCCAAATTTCACCAGCCAGCCGATAGCGCCGGCCGCCGCCGTCCCTACAGCAGCGATGCTCTGGATGAGCCCGGCGAATCCCGCCTTGATCTCGGGAGACGTGAGGGTGTCGGCGAGGTTGTTGAGGCCGACGACCATGCCCTTCATGCTCGCCTTGTCACCCTCGAGCAGGTCGCCGAAATTGTTCTTGACGGCCGTCAGCGCCCCGCCGAGGGTGTTTCGCGCAGCGGCCGCCGCACCGCCGAATCGCCCCTCCAGCTCTCGCAGGATGAGGCCCTGGGCGTCCGCGAGCCGGCCCGTATCGACCAGGTTCTTGATCAGGTCTTTCTGCGACTCGCTGAACAGCACTCCGGCGCGTGTCAGGGCCGTGAGGCCGCGCTCGGGATCGGACAGTGCTTTCGCCACCGCGATCGACGAGCTGCGCAGGTCCGTGCCCATGCGCGTCGAGAGGTCAAGTACCGCCGCCGTGGCTCGCGTGATGGTGTCACCCGAGAGGCCTCGGAACGACAGCAGCAGCGTCTCGACGCCGAGCACAGCTTCGTCCGTGAAGGGGCTCGTCCGCTGCATCTGCGTCGCAAAGGCCTGAAGCTGCGACGAGGTCACCCCGGCGCGCGTTCCAGCCGACTGCAGCGCCGAGTCGAGTTGCGCGATCGCCTGTTCGCTCTCGGTCGTCGCCTGCACCACGGCACGGATTCCGGCGACCAGGGCCGCACCGGAGAAGACCCCGAGAATGGCCTGCCCGGCCGTGCGCATCTGGCGGCTGATGCTGGCCGTTGCGCCGCGCAGCGAATTCAGCTCGCCGCGGACTTTCTTCAGTTCCGCCGTGAACTTGGCCGTCTCGGCGGCAAAGTTGATGGTTACGTCACCGGCGCTTGCCATCTCACTCCCTCCATTGTGGTTCGAGAAAAGTGCTTCGTTCGTTCCACGGAACGCGACAGTCGCACTTTCCAGAATTCCAGTTCTTGCGCAATAACCACGTCAGTGATGAATTTCTCCGCAGGAGAAAAGCCTCCGCACGCAGGTAGCGTCGCCGAACTTCGGTGCTTTGCGGCCGCGCTTCTTGCCCATGAATTTCTGTACAGAAATTGACTCACCCGTGACGCACTGGAGGGAAAAAAACCCCTCCATGCGAGGGGCGTCGGTGTCCAAGGCCAAGGCGGTAGACATTTGACCCCCTACCCCATGCGGAGCACGGGGCAGTGCAGCAATGCCTCCCCCCTCGTGAGAATGCCGGCCACGACGACGAGGGATCGTCTCGCGAATTCGCCCGCCTGCCGTCTGTCGGGTTTTT
>JBFWZQ010000019.1:0-59963 GCA_050185195.1 Steroidobacteraceae bacterium
ACCCGTTCGCCGCTCGCCGCCAGGATTGCTCCCGCGCTGCCGCTCGACTTGCATGTGTTAAGCACGCCGCCAGCGTTCAATCTGAGCCAGGATCAAACTCTTCACTTGAAGATTTTGAACACTCGAAATGAATGGCTCAAAAGTACATTGCTGGACTTTTGGTCACTCGGTTTTTGCATCCAAAGGACGCATCGACGCGA
Source organism: Steroidobacteraceae bacterium (assembly GCA_050185195.1). Taxonomy (GTDB): domain Bacteria; phylum Pseudomonadota; class Gammaproteobacteria; order Steroidobacterales; family Steroidobacteraceae; genus CADEFQ01. Next base: position 201 of record JBFWZQ010000019.1, read on the forward strand.
GTCCCCACACAAATTACCTGCCAAACTTTTAAAGAGCAGCCGGCGCGCTGGGCGCAGGCGGGGGGCGGAAGTATAACGACCGCCTCGAATCCGTCAACTTCCTCCCGACAACAAGTTTCCTGCCGCGTTTCCGCGGGGCACTCACCGTGGGAAGGGCGCGCAGTATAGCGGTGCAACGCGGCCTGTCAACGCGGCGTCATGTTTTTTTTCGCGGCCGCGCAACTCATTGATTCGATGAGGCCTCAGCCCTTGGCGACCACCTTGACACGCGCGTAGCGCCGCGAGCCGAGCTGCAGCACGTGGGCAGCGCCGAGCGGCAGGCGCAGCGCCGGGTCCGTGACCTTCTCGCCGTCGATCCGCACCGCGCCTTCGGCGATTTTCCGGCGCGCTTCCGAGCCGCTGGCGGCGAGGCCCGTGCCCGCGGCAAGGACCGCGGTCAGCGCGATATCACCGGTTTTTTCGTCGGCGAATACCGGGATTTCGGGCAGGTCCGTCGGCAACGCCTTCTCGCTGAAGCGCGCGATGAATTCGGCCTGGGCGCGCTCCGCCGCGGCGGCATCGTGGAAGCGCGCGACGATTTCCCGCCCGAGTTCGAACTTCACGTCACGCGGATTGCGCCCGTCCGCGACGGCCTGCTTCAGCGCGGCGATCTCGCCGAGCGGGCGGAACGAAAGCAGCTCGAAATAGCGCCACATCAGCGCGTCCGAGATGCGCATCAGCTTGCCGAACATCTCGCCCGCGGGCTCGGCGATGCCGACGTAGTTGCCGAGCGATTTCGACATCTTCTGCACGCCGTCGAGGCCCTCGAGCAACGGCATCGTCAGCACGACCTGCGGCTCCTGGCCGTAGGCCTCCTGCAGCTGGCGGCCGACGAGCAGGTTGAACTTCTGGTCGGTGCCGCCGAGTTCGACGTCCGCCTCGAGCGCGACCGAGTCGTAGCCCTGCACCAGCGGATAGAGGAATTCGTGGATCGAGATTGGCTGGCCGCCCTTGTAGCGCTTCGCGAAATCGTCGCGCTCGAGCATGCGCGCAACCGTGTGTTTCGCCGCGATTTCGATCAAGCCCACGGCACTCATCGAGGAGAACCAGCGCGAGTTGAAATCGACGCGGGTCCTCGCCGGATCGAGGATGCGGAAGATCTGCTCCTCGTACGTGCGTGCATTTGCCTTCACGTCCTCGGGCGTGAGGCGCGGCCGCGTTGCGTTGCGCCCCGTCGGGTCGCCGATCAGGCCGGTGAAGTCCCCGATCAGGAAGATCACTTCATGCCCGAACTGCTGGAACTGGCGCATCTTATTGATCAGCACCGTGTGCCCGAGGTGCAGGTCGGGCGCGGTCGGATCGAACCCCGCCTTGATCCGCAGCGGCTTGCCGCGCGCGAGCTTCTTCGCGAGTTCCGTTTCGACCAGGAGGTCTTGTGCGCCGCGGGCAATCTCGGCGAGCTGGGTGGCCACGTCGGCGGCCTGCGTCGGGACTGTAGTCATGTGCGCAAAACTCTAGCAGCCCCGCGCGTGGATCGCGATGCGCATCACGCGGCCTTGCGCGCAAAGTGCCGGGCCGTGCATTGACCCGGCCACCCGGCCTCGGGTACGGTCGCGTCACCTTTCAGGATCAACGGCTTCCATGCGATTCGACCGCGGCCTCCAATGGCGCCACCTGCACGTCTCCGGCGCCCTCGCGCTCAAGATCGGCTGTTGCGCACTGCTCGCGCTCATCTGGGCGCGCTACGAACCGCAGGCTTCGACGGCGGACGTCACGGAACATTCCGTGGCGGATGCACTGTCGCTCGGCGAAGTTTCCCCGGTGGCGCAGGCGAGCCTCGCGGGCACCGCGATCGAAGTGATCGTGCGGCGCAACGACACGCTCGACAGGATCTTCAGGCAACTGGAGCTGAGCCTCGGCGACCTCGCGACCTTGCGTGCGCTGCCCGACCTGCGCGCGACGCTCGACCGGCTGCACCCGGGCGAAGCGCTGACTTTCTTCCGGGACGGAGCCGGCCGGCTGCTCGGCCTCGAGCGGCAGCTCTCGGAAAGCGAACGCCTCACCATCGCGCGCGAGGATGAGGGGTTTCGCACCCACATCACGGAAAACCCGCTCGAGCGCGAGGTGCGCACCGCGGGCGCCACGATCACGAGTTCGCTGTTCGAGGCCGCGCGCGCCGCCGGCATCTCCGACCAGACGGCGATCGAGATCGCCGACGTGTTCGCGTGGGATATCGACTTCGTGCTCGACGTGCGTGGCGGCGACCGCTTCGTCGTCACCTACGAGCAGCTCTCGCAGGACGGCGAATACCTGCGCGACGGCGCGCTCCTCGCCGTCAAGTTCGTGAACCAGGGGCGCGAGTACCGGGCCGTGCGCTACGTCGACGCGCAGGGCAATGCGCGCTACTTCACGCCCGAGGGGCGCAGCCTGAAGAAGGCCTTCCTGCGTGCGCCGCTCGAATTCACGCGCGTCTCGTCGCGCTTCAACCCGAACCGCAAGCACCCGGTGCTGAACCGCATCCGCGCGCACCGCGGCGTCGATTACGCGGCGCCGTCCGGCACACCCGTGCGTGCCGCGGGCGACGGCCGCGTGCGCTTTCGCGGCGTGAAGGGTGGCTACGGCAACGTCGTCGAACTGGCGCACGCCAACGGTGTCGTGACCGTCTACGGCCACCTCTCGAGGTTCACCCGGCAATTGCGCGCGGGACAGCGTGTTTCGCAGGGCGACGTGATCGCCTACGTCGGCCAGAGCGGCCTCGCGACCGGCCCCCACCTGCACTACGAATACCGGCTGCACGGCGCCTACAAGGACCCGCAGAAGGTCAAGCTGCCGGATGCCGCGCCGTTGCCGGACGCGCTGCTCGCGGACTTCCGCGCGCAGACCGCGCCACTGCTCGCCGGGCTCGACGCCTCACCCAGCACGCCTGCGACGCCCGCGCTCGCTGCGCGCTAACCAGCCAGGCGGCTAGGCGGCGGACGCCGGTTCCACGAGCCGGGTGCGCGCACTGAACACGCGCAGCCGCACGCCGATCGAGCGCAGCAGCCCGATCTCGTTGCGCAGGTCGGCCACCGTCAACGCATGATCGCCGAGCCAGCGGGCGGGGAACCGCACCGTGAGCGTGCGTCCCTTCGCCTCGAGCGCGATCGCGGGCAGCGCCGCGCCGCCGCGGCCCCGGTGCAGCAGGACCGCGAGGCGCAACAACACGATGAGCCAGCGGGTACTGGTGTCCCACGGCGGCGCCAGCCGACCGAGGTCGTGGAGTACCGGCTTGCGGCGGTGCGCGCCGACGATGCGGGCGAGCAGTCCCTGCTCCTCGCGCGGGAATCCCGGCATGTCGGCGTTCTCGAGCAGGTAGGCACCGTGGCGGTGGTAGCCGTTGTGCGCGACATCGAGGCCGATCTCGTGCAGTCGCGCGGCCCAGCGCAACACCGCCACCGCGAGCGGGTCGCCGAGCTGCCAGGCCTCCTCGACCTGCCCGAGGAAGGCCACCGCGGTCGCCTCGACGCGCTCGGCCTGCGCGAGGTCGACCTGGTAGCGGCGTTGCATCGCGCGCACCGTGCGGTCGCGCGCGTCTTCGTTCGTGAGGCGCCCGACCAGGTCGTAGAGGAGGCCTTCGCGCAGCGCCCCTTCGGCGACGCGCATTTCGTCGAGCCCGAAGGTGTCGAACAGCTCCGCGAGGATCGCGACGCCGCCGGCGAACACGTCGCGCCGTTCGTCGTCGACGGCGGCGAGCCCGAGGTCGCGGATGTCGCCAACCTTCGCCATGGCGGCCAACAGCACCTCGAGGCCTTCGGCCGTGATCGAACCCGCGGCCGGATCCATCTCGCGCAGGCAATCGCTGACCGCGCGCACGCTGCCGGCGCTGCCCAGCGCGTACTGCCAGCCCAGCCGCCGAAAGCGCGCGCTCGCCGGTTCCAGTTCGAGCCGCACGGCGACCCGCGCGCGTGCCATGCGTTTCGCGGACAGGCGCCCACCGCCGAACCAGCGTTCACTCAGGTTGACGCAGCCCATCTGCAGGCTCGCGAGTTCGATCGGCTCGAACCCTTCACCGACGATCAGTTCGGTGCTGCCGCCACCGATGTCGCAGACGAGGCGCCGGCCCGTCTCGGACGGGGAGGTATGGGCGACGCCGCCGTAGATGAGGCGCGCCTCCTCGATGCCGGACACGATTTCGATCGGGTGCCCGAGCGCTTCGCGGGCGCGTTCGAGGAAAGCCTGCTTGCGCCGCGCCCGGCGCAGCGCATTCGTGCCGACGATGCGCACGTCGCGCGCACGCATGTCGCGCAGGCGCTGGCCGAACCGGTCGAGGCAGGCGAGCGCCCGCCCGGCGACTTCCCGGTCGAGCCGCCCACTCTCGTCCACCCCCGCGCCCAGCCGCACGACCTCGCGCAGCCTGTCGATGACGGTGAGCTGGCCGTGCGCGAACCGCGCTACGACGAGGTGGAAGGAGTTGGAGCCGAGATCGACGGCAGCCAGGACCTCGGGCTCGGTATAGGCGGCACCGCGTGCCACGGAAAGGTCAGGCGGAAAAGGACGAGCCGCAGCCGCAGGTGGTCGCGGCCTGGGGATTGCGGATGACGAACTGGGCGCCGTCGAGGTTTTCGCGGTAGTCGATTTCCGCGCCCGAGAGATATTGCACGCTCATCGGGTCGACGAGCAGTTTCACGCCCTGGTTTTCGACGCAGGTGTCTCCGTCCTGCACTTCCTCGTCGAACTCGAACCCGTACGACAGGCCCGAGCAGCCGCCACCCTGCACGAAAACGCGCAGCATCAGCTTCGGGTTGCCCTCGCCACGGATCAGGTCGCCGACCTTGCGGGCGGCGGCATCGGTGAAGACGAGTTGTGCGGCATCGGTATTCATAAAGCTGCGCAAAAAACCTGACTTAACAATAGTTTACGTGCTCCCGCACCGTCGGTCAAAGCCCGTGGGCTAACCGGCCGCTTCGGTGACAGTGTAACGCCCGGTCACGGCCTTCGGGTCCTCCAGGACCCGCGGCGCCCCGCCAGCGCCGACCGGCACCAGTTTGCCGCGGATTTCGGCGCCCAGCGCCATCTCGATCTGGCCATAGTGGACGCTGCCCTCGACACGTGCCCTCGGCCCCAGCACGACGCGGGATTCAGCGTGGATGTCGCCGTTCACCGTGCCGTTCAGGACGACATTGGCGGCGATGACCGAGCCTTCCACATGGCCCTGTTCGCTCACCGACAGCGTGGCCGCGGCCGCCCCCTCGCCCCGCACATTGCCCGTGACGCGCCCGTCGAGATGCAGGCCGCCTTCGAACACGAGGTCGCCATCGATCCGCGAAGCCTTGCCGATCAGCGTTTCGACCCGCAGTTTGAGGGCCTTGTCCTTGCCGAACTTCATTCCACGCTCCACAGGAGGCTGCGGGCGACCGGCGCGACGCCCTTCCTGGCCGAGCGTACCTCGACGCTCACTCGCTCGGGGCGGAAACCTTCCGGAAGTGTGATCTCGGGATCGATGTTCTCGAAATACCGGAAGGAAAAGGGAATTTCGGCCCGTTTTTCCGCCGTCAGCGCCGCGAGGTCGAGCACGAGCGCCCCGCCCTCGCGCTCGCCTTCGACCCGGGCGGTGACCACGCCATCGACACTGCGGTCGCTGCGCACCGGCTGCACGAGCGTGATGCGCAGCCGAAAGCGCCGCGGGCCGCTGCCGGTGGTGATGCGCAGTTGCTGGATCTTGACCTCGGGCGCATTCACGCCCTGCTCGACGATGCCCTTGTAGAACGCGAGCTCCTGCGCTTGCCTTGCGACCTGCGCCTGCAGGTCGCCGATGGCCTTGGCGACTTCCGCGCGTTCGCGCCCCTGCCCGACCCGCGTCGATTCGAATTCGGCGAGCTTCACGCGCAGTTCGCGGTTCTGCTTCTCGAGGCGTTCGCGGCCGACCCGCGATTCGGCGTCGCGCTGCGAGACGGTGAGCCGGTCGTAGCCGCCGTCGAAGCGGCCGTACTCGTAGGTCACGTAAAAAGCGAACACGCCGAGCAACGTGAGCACGGCCAGCAGCCAGCGACGGCGCATCGGCGCGTAGGTCCGCACGACGAGCTTCGGCACCGTCTCGGTCATCGCGAAGTCTCCCACCATTCCGGATACGCGGGCAAACCGCCCGGGAAGGCGATCGCGCCGAGTTCGTGCAGGGCGCGGCGGTAAACCGGGCGCTTGAAAGGAATGACTTCGCGCACCGGCTCCCAGTAGTCGGCCCAGCGCCACTCGTCGAACTCGGGTTCCTCGGTCTGGTCGAAGCGAAAACGGGCATCGGCGCGCGCGAGCCGCAGCAGGAACCAGCGCTGCTTCTGCCCGATGCACAGCGGTCGCTGGTGGCGGCGCACGAACTTCGCGGGCAGGCGGTAGCGCAGCCAGCGCTCGGTGCGGCCCGCGACATGGACGTCGCCGGGCTCGAGGCCGATCTCCTCGCGCAGCTCGCGCAGCAAGGCCGCTTCGGGCGCCTCGCCTTCGCGCAGGCCGCCTTGCGGGAACTGCCAGCCGCGCCCGCCCACCCGTCGCCCGAGGAACACGCGGCCGTCATCGCGCATCAGGACGATGCCGACATTCGCACGAAAACCCTGCCGGTCGATCACGTCCGTCATGCGATCTTTTTAACCCGCGGGGCGCACGCCGGACAAGGCACTGATACGCTCGCGACCTGTGAGTCCCACCGCCACCTCGCTTCGCTTCCTGCTGATCGTGGCGTTCGCCCTGTTCGCGATCGCCCTGTCCCTGCTCCACGGCAGCTCCGGCATCGGCTGGCGCGAGGCGCTCGCGGCGCTGGCGGGCGGTGGCGATGAAACGACCCGCAGCATCGTGATCGGCGTGCGCCTGCCCCGCGCGCTCGCGGCGGTGGGCGTCGGCAGCGTGCTCGCCCTTGCGGGTGTGTTGCTGCAGGCCCTGTTTCGCAACCCGCTCGCGGACCCGTATGTACTCGGCGTCTCGGGAGGCGCCGCGGTCGGCGCGCTGCTCGCGCTGATCGCCGGCGCGGGCGCGGCCGCCACCCGCGGTGGCGCGTTCGCCGGCGCGATGGCCGCGATCGGGCTCGTCGCGATCGCCGGCCGCGGCGGCGGCGTGACGCGTCTCCTGCTCACGGGCGTCGTGGTCGCGAGCGCCTGCGGGGCTTGCGTGGCGGTGCTGCTCGCGCTCGCCGACAACGGGCAGCTGCGCGGCATGGTGTTCTGGCTTGCCGGGGATCTCGGCTGGTCGGATGACCCGTGGACGAGCGGGCTCGCCGCGCTCGCCGCGCTCGTGCTCGCGCTCGCCTTCGCGCGCCCCCTCAACGTGCTCGCAGCCGGCGAATTGCGCGCGCAGGCAGCGGGCCTCGACCTTGCCTTCTCCCGCTGGGCGATCTTCCTCGCGAGCGCCGCGCTGACGTCGACCGCGGTGATCACGGCCGGCACGGTCGGTTTCGTCGGGCTCGTCACGCCGCACGCGGCACGCCTCGCGTTTCGCACCGGCGACCACCGCATCGTGGCACCCGCCGCCGCGCTGCTCGGCGGCGGCTTCGTCGCGCTGGCGGACCATGCCGCGCGCCTGGTCGCCGCGCCGAGGCAACTCCCCGTGGGCGCGATCCTCGCGCTGATCGGCGCACCGCTGTTCCTCGTGCTGTTGCGCTCGACGGTCAGCGAACCGCGCGTTCGGCGATGACGTAGCGGTCGCGACCGGCACTCTTGGCGCGATAGAGCGCCGCGTCCGCCTCCGCCATGAGCCGCTCGGACAGCGCGCGGTAATCGCGCTCCTCCGGCGCCGGCTCGGCCAGCGCCCCGCCGATCGACAGCGTGACCCGCTCGCTGCCCTCGCCACTTATGGCCACGGGACTCGAGCCCATGGCCGTCGTGAGTCGCCCGGCGAGCCGCTCGAGGTCGCTCGCGCGGCCGCCGCCGAGGAGCACCGCGAACTCGTCGCCGCCGAAACGCGCGCCCGTGTCGCTCGAGCGGATCTGGGCGGCGATGCGGCGCGCGATCTCCTTCAGCACGACATCCCCGGCGAGGTGCCCATGGCTGTCGTTGATGCGCTTGAAGTGATCGACGTCGATCATCAACAGCCCGACCGCACCGGCCGTGCGCTGCGCGCGCGCCAGTTCCTCGCGCAGCCGCGCACTGAGGTAGCGGCGGTTGTGGAAACCCGTGAGGAAATCGGTGACGCCGGTGCGCGTGAGGCGCGCGCGGTTGACGGCGTTCTCGAGGCAGATCGCGGCGACGACGCCGAGGTGCCCGAGGAAATCGCTCGCGAGGTCGGCCGAGAACCGTGCCGGATCGCGGCTTTCGAACACGAGGATGCCGAGGCGTCGATCGCCGCGCGGCAGCGGCAGGAACGCGTAGCTGCCGCCCACCGCGTTCGAGCGCAGCGCGCGCACCACATCGGCGGGCAGGCGGTTGCCGAGCCAGGGTTTCAGCAGGCCGCCGAGGGCGAGCGCCATCGCGTCGAGCAGGTCCTCGTGGCGCACGCAGCCGAGGATCTCGTGGCCGACATGCTCGCCCGTGGCGAGGTGGCGCACTTCGTGCTGCGGGTCGTTCAGCAACAGCGACACGCGATCGAGCTGGTAGGCCTCGCGCAGGCCGGCGATCGTGCGTTCGAGCAGTTCCGCGAGCGAGCCGGCGCGCAGCAGGTCAAGCTCACGCTCCTGGGTTTTCGCGAGCAGCGCTTCATTGCGCGCCGCCGCGGCGGCGAGTTCGACGAGCCTTGCGCGCAGGATGCGGTTCTCGCCTTCCGCCGCGGGCGGTGCGGACGGTGCGGGCGGCGCGGGTGTCCGCAGCGGGCGGCGTGGCGGGCGGCGCGGCGGTTCCATCGTCATCCGGGCGGGCCCGCGATCAGGCGCGCCGCTCCGTGACGCTGCGGCGATCCTCGAAGTAGTCCTTGCCCCGCAGCATCAGCGCGGTGAACGCCCCGCGGTCCTGCGCCAGCACCGCGGCGCGCAGGTGTTCGACGGCCTTCGCGAGCGCCTCGAGCGATTCGGCCCCGTAGTCGTTGAGCGACTGGATCTCGAAATAGAGGTCGGGGCTCTCCTGCGCCACCCGGCTCGCGACATCGAGCTGCGCGTCGAACGTGGTGCTCGAGAGCCTTGCGAGGCGCGGGGCCGCCTCGCCGCTGTCGGCCAGCGCGTTGTAGAAGGCGATGTTGAGGGCGTGCGAGAGCCCGAGCACGTAGGCGATCAGGCGGTCGTGGTCATCGAGGCTCATCACCACCTGCTCGACCATGGTCGGCGCGAACAGTTCGCGCGCGCGCGCGAGCGCTTCCGGCACGCCGAGGTCGACGAAGATCACGTGGCGGCCGGAAAGCAGTTCCGTGTCCGGACCGAACATCGGGTGCAGCGACGCCACCTTGACGCCGTGTGAACGCAGCGCCATGAGGCCGCCGCGCAGGGGCGACTTCAGCGAGCCGAGGTCGAAGACGATGCCGCGCGGGCGGCGCATCGCCAGCTCGCGCAGCACCGCATCGGTGGCGCCGAGCGGCGTGGCGACCACGAGCAGGTCGTGCGAGAGGTCGCTCGCGCGCCAGTCGATGCGCGGCACGCCCGCCAGGGGCGTGCCCTCGAGCGTGGTCGCCGAGGGGTCCGCGATCTCGACCTCGTAGCCCTGCGAGTGCAGGAACTCCGCGAACCAGCGACCCATCTTGCCCGCGCCTCCGATGACCAGCGCCCGCTGCCCCGAGCCCGCCCCGTGGGCCGCGACACTGGCCCGCTCCTGGGTCGTGAGCGAGGAGCGGATCAGCTGGCGCATGAAGGATTCCGCGAGTTCGGGCGATACGCCGAGCGTGGCGGCATGCGCGCGCGCGCCCATGATCACCTCGCGCTCGCGCTCGTAGTCGCGCGTCGCGTGCCCGGTGGCACGCTTCACGCGCGCGATCTCGCGGCTCGTCTGCTGGCGATCCGCCACCAGTTCGAGCAGCCGGGCGTCGAGGTCGTTCAGGTGCTGGCGCAGTTCATCGAGGGTCATGCGGTCCTTCCGCGGCTTGCCGACCCCCTTTGTACCGGGCCGCTGCGCCCGGCGGCAAGCGTGGGGACGGTAGCCCGTCCCCACGCGTCGCTGCGTGGCGTCACCCCCGCCGGGTCATCATTTCAGCGGGATGTAGAGCTGGATGCCGAGCGACGGCTGGCCGCCATAGCCGTACGCCGGGGCGGGGTAGTACCGCGGCGGCGGATAGTACACACGCGGCGGCGGGTAATAGACGCGCGGGGCCGGGTAGTAACCGCGCGGGGGACCGCGGTAGTAGCGCGGCGGCGCGTAGTAGCGCGGCGGCGCGTAGTAGCGGTAGGCATCGTGGTGCCGGTGCTGGTGGCGTTCATACCGGTCGCCACGGTCATGGTCACGGTCGCGCCCATGGTCGCCGGCAAAGGCGGTGGCGCCGACCGCGGTGAGGGCGATGGCTAGCAGGGCCGAACGAATCATGGTGGTTCCTCCTGGACCCCCACCACGGGGGCCCGATCACGGTTGCCAGCATGCCTTTCGGCCCATGAACCCTCCCTGAACCGTGCGGTACCATGCCATTCATGTTGCCCACCGAACTGCTGCCCGACCCGTTGCCGGGCGAGCCCCTCGCACTCGCGGCTGCCTGGCTGGCCGAAGCCACCCGGCGCGCCGACCAGCCGAACCCGAACGCCATGGTGCTCGCAACGGCAAGCGCCGAAGGCCAGCCATCCGCCCGTGTCGTGCTGTGCAAGGAGATTGCCCCCACCCCGGGGTTCGTGTGTTTCTACACGAACTACCGCTCGCACAAGGGCCGCGATCTCGAGGCCAATCCCCGCGCCGCCCTCGTGATGCACTGGGACCACCTGCACCGCCAGGTGCGCGTCGAGGGCCGCGTGGTCGCCGCGCCGGCGCCGGAGAGCGACGCCTATTTCGCGAGCCGGCCTTGGCAGCGACGCGTCGGCGCCTGGGCGAGCGCGCAGAGCGAGCCGGTGGACTCACGGGCGGCCTTGCTCGCGGCGGTCGTCCGGTCCGCGGCACGTTTTGGCGCTCCGATCCCGGGACCGGAAAACGACCCCGAACCCGCGGGCCTGCACATTCCACGCCCGCCGCACTGGGGCGGCTACCACCTGTGGGCGAACGCGGTGGAGTTGTGGGTCGAAGGCGAATCGAGGATCCACGACCGCGTTCGCTGGGAGCGCCCGCTCACGCCGGCGGGCGGCGCGTTCGAAGCAGGACCCTGGCGCGCGACGCGGCTGCAGCCCTGAAGGCCCGCGCTCGTGTGGCGCATCCTGAGGGTGACGTTCCTGCTGCTCGTTCTAGTCGCGGTCGCGAGCACCGCGTGGCTTGATCGGGTGACCACGCGCGACTGGAAAACGCCGCTCTGGGTCGGCCTCTACCCGATCGCCGCGGACGATGACGCCATCACCCAGGCCTATCTCGCGGGTCTTTCGCGCGCGCCGTTCCTGCCGATCGAGCAGTTCTTCGCGGCCGAGAGCCGAAACTACGCGGTCGCGCAGCCGCCCGTCCACATCGAGCTGTATCCCCGCGCCGTGACGCCGCCGCCCGAGTTGCCCGCGGAGGCGGGCCCGCTGCGCACGGCCCTCTGGAGCCTCGCGCTGCGCTGGTATGCGTGGCGCGCCACGTCGGACGCGGGCGGTGCACCGCCCAGCATCCGCATTTTCGTGCTCTTCCATTCGCCCCGGGGCCAGCCGGTGCTGCCGCATTCGCGCGGCCTCGCGAAGGGGCTCGTCGGCGTCGTGCACGCCTACGCGGACCGCGACCACGAAGGCGCGAACAATGTCGTGATCGCGCACGAGTTCCTGCACACGCTCGGGGCGAGCGACAAATACGACCCCGCGAGCCTCCAGCCACGCTGGCCGGAGGGCTACGCTCAGCCACGGCGCACGCCGCGCTTCCCCCAGCCGCTCGCCGAAATCATGGCGGGGCGGCGCGCCCTATCGGATCGGGAGGCCGAGATGCCCGCGTCCCTCGATGAGGTCGTCGTCGGCGCCGCCACGGCACGCGAGATCGCGTGGGTTACGCCTTGAGCCGCCCGATCCTGGCGGCGCACGGCCTCGATATCGGGGTGGGCGATCGTGTGTTCGTGCGCGGGCTCGAACTCGAGGTACGCGCGGGGGAGTGCGTGGCGCTCCTTGGGCGCAACGGCGCGGGCAAGAGCCTCACACTGCATGCACTCGCGGGCCTCGGGCGCGCGCGCGCGGGCAGCGTCGCGCTCGACGGGCAGCCGCTCGACGGCCTGCCCCGCCGCGCCATCGCGCGTCGCATCGGCCTGCTGCCCCAGGACCTCGAGGCGGGACACTCGGAGACGGCGCTCGAAACGGTGCTCGTCGGTCGCCACCCCCACCTGCCGCCCTGGCGCTGGGAGCGCGACGAAGACCGGCGGCTGGCCCGCTCGATGCTCTCGCGCGTGGGGCTCGGGGACGTCGTGCCGCGCCTGACGGCGACGCTGTCGGGCGGCGAGCAGCGGCGGGTCGCCATCGCGACGCTGCTCGCGCAGCAGCCGGCGCTCTTCCTGCTCGACGAGCCCACGAACCACCTCGACCCTCACCACCAGCTCGCGATGCTCGACCTCTTTCGCGAGCGGACCCACGACGGCTGCGCGGTCGTCACGACCCTGCACGATCCGACGATGGCGGCGCGCTGCGCCGACCGGGTGGTCCTGCTGTTCGGCGACGGCCGCTGGATCGCGGGGCCCGCGCGCGACGTGCTGAGCGCCGCGAACCTCTCGGCGCTCTATCTCGTGCGCATCGTGGAAACCGAAGTCGAGGGCCGGCGCGTGTTCGTCACCGCGTGAAGCGCGGCGCGACGAGGCCGTGCAGCGGCGCATTCGCCGCCAGCACGGACGTGGTCCCGAGCCCCACGTCGCCGCCCTCGAGGTCGGTGAACACACCGCCCGCCTCGCGCACGATCACGGTGAGCGCCGCGATGTCGAGGATGTTCACGTCGGACTCGATCACGACATCGAGCGCACCGCGCGCCAGCAGGTGGTAGTGCACGAAGTCGCCGTAGCCGCGGATGCGGCTCACCCGGGTCACGAGTTCGGCGTAGTTCGCCCAGCGGCGCGGGTCGCGCGCCAGCGTCTTGAGGTTGCCCGTCGAGACGATCGCGTCCTCGAGTGCACCCGTGGCGCCCACGTGGATGCGCTCACCGCCGAGGAACGCGCCCCCGCCGCGCGTGGCCCACGCGAGTTCGCCGTACGCCGGCGCGCTCGAGACGCCGAGCACGAGTTCGCCGCCGCGCAGCAACGCGATCTGCGTCGAGAAAAACGGACAGTCCCGCACGAACGACTTGGTGCCGTCGATCGGATCGACGAGCCAGATGCTCTCGGCGTGCATCGCGCTGCGGCCGGTTTCCTCACCGTAAAACCCGTAGGCCGGGAAGCGCTTCGTGAGCACGTCGCGGATCGCCTCCTCGGAACGGACGTCCGCTTCGGTGACGGGCGATCGGTCGGCCTTGGTCGTGATCGCAAGGTTGCGGCGATAGAGCGCATTGATGACAGCGGCGGCGGCACGCGCGGCATCGAGCGCGGCGGCGAGTTCTGCAGCGAGTGACATAGGCCCGGCAGTGTATGTGATAGAGTCCGCCCGCTGCCAAGGTGTACGGGAAGCCGGTGAAGCGCAACGCGCCACTCCGGCACTGCCCCCGCAACGGTAAGCAGGCTACGACCACATCGGTCTCCAAGGGGAGACGCCACTGCGCACGGCGCGCGGGAAGGCGATGTGGCGAGGCGACGGGACCGACCCGGCGCTTCATCCTGCGAGTCCGGAGACCGGCCTGGCATCGGTTCCAGCTGTCACACACTCACCATGCGGGCGAGCATGGGGAAAGGACTTTCAATGTCGACCGTCTCCGCTGCGGCGCGTGCCGCCGCTTTTGCGTCCCTCACTCTTGCGGCCTGCGCCGCATCGGCCGATGCGCTCGAAGAAACCGTCGTCACCGCGACTCGCACGCCGGTGGCCATGGAGCAGATCGCCGCGCCGCTGTTCGTCATCGACCGCGACACGATCGAGCAGTCGCTCGCCCCGGATACGGGCGAACTGCTGCGCACTCATGCGGGCATCGAGCTGGCCCGCACGGGCGGCCCCGGCCAGCCGACCTCCCTGTTCACGCGCGGCACGGAGAGCAACCACACCGTGGTGCTGGTCGACGGCGTGCGCGTGAACCCGGGCACGATCGGCAGCCCCGCGCTGCAGAACATCGCACCGGAGTCGGTGCAGCGCATCGAGGTCGTGAAGGGGCCGCGCTCCACGCTATACGGGTCGGACGCGATCGGCGGGGTCATCAACGTGATCACCCGCGCCGCCGCCGCGCGCGGCCTCACCGGCTACGCCTCCGCGGGCCGCTACGACAGCCTCGCGGGTGGCCTCACGGGCGGCTGGCGCTTCGGCGAGCATGCCGGCGCGGGCTTCGGCATCGACTACCGTGACAGCGCCGGCTATCCGACCCGCACGGGCGATACGGTCGACCACGGCTTCGACAACCTCACGCTGAACCTCGCGGCCGGGTACGCCCCAAGCGGGACACTCGACCTGCGCGCGCGCGCCTGGCGCGCGGCGGGCAACGTCGGTTACGCGAACACGGTGTTCGATCCCGTCACCTTCGCTTCGCGCCTCGCCGCGGTCGACCAGGACTTCGAGAACGCAAGCTACGCACTCGAATCGCGCTGGCGCCCGAGCGGCGCGATCGACGTACGCGTGGCGGTCACGCGCACGCTGGACGAAATCGAACAGAACCAGGACGGCCAGGGCCTCCCGACGCCCCCCTACGACTTCCTGCGCACCGCCCGCAACGGCCTCGAGCTGCAGACTGACGTGCGACTCGGTGCGGCGAACGAGCTGACGCTCGGCACGCTGCTGACGCGCGAACAGACCGACGCGCTTTCCTACGGCACGGCGTTCGACATCGACACCGCCGTCAACCAGTTCTTCGTGCAGGACCGCGTGGGCTTCGGGCGCCACAGCCTGCTCGCCGCAGTGGGCGTAGTCGACCACGAGACGTTCGGCGAGGAAGTCACGTGGAATGCCGAGTATGGCGTCACGCTGCCGACCGCGACCCGCCTCACGCTCGCCGCTGGCCGCGCGTTTCGCGCCCCCGACAGCACGGACCGATTCGGCTTCGGCGGCAACCCGGACCTCGCGCCGGAAGTCTCGCGGCAGGTCGAGATCGGGCTGCGCCAGCCCTTCGGCACGCATCACAGCGTCCATGCCAACGCCTGGCGTAACGACCTCGACGACCTGATCCTGTTCGTCTTCGACCCGGTGACCTTCGACGGGCACAACGAGAACGTGGAGCGGGCGCGCATCGAGGGCGTCGAACTCGGCTATGAATTCCGGGGCGCGACGTGGCGCGTGCGTGCCGAGGCGACCCTGCAGGACCCGCGCGATCGCGACACCGGCGAGCGCCTGCTGCGCCGGGCGCGCGAGAACTACGTGCTCGCCGTCGAGCGGGTCGCGGGGCGGCTCGCGCTCGGGGCCGATGTGACATATGCCGGCAACCGGACCGATGTAGCGTTCCCGGCCAATGTCCGCCTCGGCAGCTACACGCTGGTCAATGCCACGGCCCGCTACGCCGTGACCGATCGCTGGTCGGTCCAGGCGCGGCTCGACAACGCGCTCGGTGAGGACTACACGCTGGTTTACGGCTACCTCACGAGCGGCCGCGGTTTCACGCTGGCGACCCGCTTTGCATTCCAGTAGCGTTGGGAGGCATGGGAAACCGCCTCTCGAAGATCTACACCCGCACGGGAGATGACGGCACCACGGGCCTCGGCGACGGCACGCGCGTCCCCAAGGACGACGCCCGCGTCGAGGCCTTTGGCACCGTCGACGAGACGAACTGCACGATCGGCGTGGTGCTCGCCCATGCGGCCGTGCCGGACGCCGTCCGGCGCTGCCTCATCGAAGTGCAGCACGACCTGTTCGACCTCGGCGGCGAGCTGTGCATCCCCGGCTCGCGCGTCATCACCGACGAACACACGGTGCGACTCGAGAACGACCTCGACGGTTTCAACGCCGACCTGCCGCGCCTCAAGGAATTCATCCTGCCGGGCGGCGGACCCGCCGCTGCGGCCTGCCACGTGGCGCGCACCGTCTGCCGCCGGGCGGAGCGGCAGGTCTGGACGCTCGCCGACGGCGACCACGTCGCGTTCGAGGTGCCCCGCTATCTCAACCGACTCTCCGACCTGCTGTTCGTGATCGCGCGGGTGCTCGCGCGCGCCGAGAGCGGCAGCGAGGTGCTGTGGCGGCACGACCGCGGCCGCTGATCCGCAACAGCCCGGCGCAGGCCTAGGCGAGCCGCAGGAAGCGGTCGATCACCTCGACGTATTCGTCGGCCCGCGCCGGGTCGAGCAGCGGATGCGCGCCCGCGAACAGGTGCTGCTGCGCGCCGCGCACCGCAGCGACCACGGCAGCGTGCATCGGACGCAGCGGCTCCGTCTCCGCGGTGAGCGCAAGCACCGGCAGGTCGAGCCGCGGCAGGCGCGCGAGCATGTCGTAGGCACCGAGCGCGGGCTTTGGCCTGAGGCCGGTCTCGAGGAAATCGCACAGGTAGGCATACAGCACCGGCAGCGTCTCGTCCGTGATCCGAAACCGGTCGTCCCACTGCACGAGCGAGCGCTCGATCATGTCCCAGGCGTAGGACTTGTGGCTGCCGCTCGCGGCAATCGCGGGCGAGAGGCCCGCGAAACCCGTGAACAGCGACGCGCGTTGCGCGGGCGTCCAGGCGGGTGAGCCGTCGAGCACGAGGCAGGTGACGCCGCCTGGCTCCGCGATCGCGAGTTCCGTGGCGATCGCCGCCGAGAGATGGCCCCCGACGATGTTCGCCGGCCACGCGTCGAGCGCGCGCAATGCTTCGCCCAGGTTGCGGGCGTAGTCGGCGATGGACCAGCCGGCATCCTGCTTGTCGGAGCGGCCGTACCCGTAGACATCGGGCGCCAGTGCGCGAAAGCCGCGCGCCGCGAATCGCGGCAGCAGGTGTTCGACCATGCGCCCCGACGCCGGCGCCCAATGCAGCAGCACGAGCGGCACGCCCTCGCCGCAGGCGCGGTAGTGCACCTGCCCGGCCGCCGTGTCGCAATAACCGCGGCGCACGCGCACCGCACTGCCGCTCGCGCTTGCGCTTGCGCTTGCGCTTGCGCTCACGCGAGCAGCCTGTGCAACAGCGTCCAGTCGAACGCGGGGCCGGGGTCGGTCTTGCGCCCCGGCGCGATGTCGCTGTGGCCGGCGATGCGCTCGCGGGACAGCGTCGGGTAACTCGCGAGCAGCGCACGCACCAGCGCCGCGAGCGCCGTGTACTGCGCGGGCTCGTAGGGTGTTTCGTCGGTGCCCTCGAGTTCGATGCCGATCGAGAAATCGTTGCAGCCGGCGCGGCCGCAATACGCCGAGGCGCCCGCATGCCATGCACGCTGCGAAAACGGCACGTACTGGGTCACGTTGCCGTCGCGCCGCACGAGCGCGTGCGCGGACACGCGCGCCTCCCTGATCGCCTCGAAATAGGGATGCGCGGCGGGCGGCAGGCCGCCCGTGAAGAGCGCGTCGATCCACGGCCCGCCGAACTCGCCGGGCGGCAGGCTGATGCCATGCACGACGATCAGCTCCGGCGCCGAGCCGGCCGGGCGCGCGTCGAAGTGCGGCGACAGCACTTGCCGGGTGTCCCGGGCAAGCCCGGTCGAAGCGTCGATGTCGAGTGGCATGGATCGATCATGACACAATCGGCGCATGCGCCCGATTCGTGTCCATGTCGATGAGCCGCTCACGCCGCACAGCGAGCACGCGCTGTCGCGCGGCGCGACCGAGCATGTATTGCGTGTCCTGCGCCTGCGCGCGGGCGACGCGCTGACACTGTTCGACGGCCGGGGTGGCGAGTACCCGTCGCGACTCCTGCGCACGGAGAAGCTGTCGGCGATCGTGGCAGTCGATGCGCAGCTTGCGATGGAACGGGAGTCGCCGCTCGCGATCACGCTGCTGCAAGGCCTCGCGCGCGGCGAGAAGATGGACTGGATCGTGCAGAAGGCGACCGAGCTGGGCGTGGCGCGCATCGTGCCCGTCGCCGTCGGACGCAGCGTGATGCGCATGGCCGACGAAACACGCGCGGACCGCAAGCTCCAGCACTGGCGCGCGGTGGCGGCGGGCGCCTGCGAGCAGTGCGGCCGCAATCGGTTGCCGCGCATCGTCGCCCCGATGGACCTGGCGGCCGCCCTGTCCTCCCTCGATGCGGTCGACCTGCGCCTGCTGCTGTCGCCCGATGCGCCGGATGCGCTGGCGACGCTCGCACGGCCGGGCGGTGAGGCCGCAGCGCCCCTGCGTTCCGTGGCGCTGCTCATCGGACCAGAAGGCGGTTTCGAGGACGAGGAGGGCCGCGCCGCAGCGCGCCACGGCTTTCGCCCGGCGCGCTTCGGTCCACGCGTGCTGCGCACCGAGACTGCCGCGCTGGCCGCGCTCGCCGCCCTGCAACTGCTGGCGGGCGACCTTCAGGGCCAGCAGGCCGGCTCGCTCACGGCCGATAGCGGCTGAAGACGTACCCGTTCGCCTCCTGCGGGGCATGGCAACTGAAGCAGGCGGTCGCCGCCTTGTCACCCACGGCCCGTTCGGTCTTGCTGTCGCCCGCGAAACCCTCGAAGCCCCAGCCGCCTGTCGCCGCGTACTTCTTCGCGTCCCGGTGCATCACGCCGACGACCTTGCGCTGGCCTTCCGTCACGGCATGGTCGGCCGGCACCGCCTCGAGCAGGTCGAAGACGATCACGGCGCCGTCGGGGAACCTGCCATTCGTGTAACCCTGCATGGCCTTGCCGTTCGCATAGAGGTGATGGATGCCGCCGAACGAGGCGTACAGCGGGTGGCCGGGCTCGATCACCATGCTCTTCACGTGCTGCCACGCGCGGTAGCCCTCCGGATAGGGCACGGCGGCACCGTCGGCACTGATGGCGACGGCGGCGACGAGCGCGGCGACCACGGCGGCGCCGGACGCAAGATTGCGAGTATTCATCGAGCGACTCCCCTGAGGCTGGCCACGGCGGCCCGGTGCGTGACAATCTAGGCACGATCGTGCGCCCGCAGAAGTCGGCACGACGCGGTGCCTTGCTTACCTTTCGGTGCAAATTGATGCCAGCCATCAGGAAAAAAAAGAAATCGCCGGGAGGCCCGCCGCCAGCCGCGCGCATGATCGAGGACATCGTCGGCTGCAAGTGGTCGCTGATCGTGCTCGACCTCGTCACGCGCGGCGTGGCCCGCCCGGGCGCGATGCAGCGCGAAGTCCCGGGACTCACCGCGAAGGTGCTCAACGAGCGGCTGCGCAAGCTGATCCGCTTCGGGCTGGTCGAGCGCGAAGTGTTCGCGGAAGTCCCGCCGCACGTCGAGTATCGCCTGACGCCGCTCGGACGGCGTTTCGGCGACGTGCTGGAACGCATCCATGCGCTCGATCGCGAGCTCGGCACGAAGGCCTGACGGATGCCGCCGTACCGGATCACGCGCGGCGAGATCGGCTATTTCCATCGTGAACGCGGCATCACCGGCCGCGAGGCGTTCACGATCTCCGCCGCCACCGATGGCAGCCGCACGGTGCGCGCCTGCTGCGAGATGGACGACGGCGGGCTGCTGCGCGATGTCACCTACACGGTCGACGGGGCATGGCGGCCGCGGCATGCGTTCGTGCAGCTGATGCTCGGCGGCCGTGCGGCGGGCGCGGGCTGGTTTGCCTTCGAGCGTGATGCCATCGACTTCGACGGCGTCGATGCGACAGGCAGGCGCCACAGCGCGCGGGTGCCCGCGTCGCCCGCGCTGGCCGTCTTCGCGCCCCACCCGCTGGTGATCGACGGCTGGCAATCCGCGGCGTTCGATCCCGCGGGCCCGGCCCGGCAGGCCTATCACAGCGCCACCTGCTCGCTCGAACCCGACGGCGGCTCGGCGCCTTTCCCTGCCTTCACGACCAAAGTGATGGAGTTCGTGCGGCGTGAAACGATCGAGGTCGAGGCCGGTCGCTTCGACTGCGACCATTTCCACATCCACCCGCACCGCAAGGACTGGTCGCCGCTCGAGATGTGGGTGACCGGCGAGGACCGGATCCTCTGTCGCATGGACTGGGCGGTGCTCGACAGCTCCTACCGGCTACTGAGTTTGCGGTAGGGCTTGGCGTTTACGCGGCGACGGAGGTCTCGTCGGCGATCATTTCCTCGAGCATCTCGATGTCGGGCACGAGCGGCGCCTCGTTGATCATGCGCACCTGGCAGATCACCGGATGGCGCTCGGGGAACGAGCGCGTGTTGTCCGGCCGCACGACGTCGGAGCTGACGCGCACGAGCTGCGGAAAGCCCTGCGAGACGAGGCCGAAATACCCGCCCTCGACCCGCGAGCCGATGCAGTGGAACACGACGATGCGGCTCCTGCCGGTGGCGGGTGGAATGCCCTGCCCGCAGGTCCCCTCGAAGCACACGAGCGGAATCGTGCGCCCGTTCCAGGGCACGGTGCCGAGATACCAGGGCGGCGCGCCGGTCATCTCGGCCGGCGGCTGGAAGCCGATGACTTCGGCGACGCAGGCGCGCGGCACGATCAGCCGGCCATCGACCAGCGGAATGAGCAGGCTGTAGATTTCGCTGACGCGCTCGGCCATCGATCAGTGCCTCGCGCCGGTGCCCGCGGCGGCTGCCGGTTCGCGGCGCCGCGCGATGAGCGGCTCGATGGCCTCGAGCAGTTGCGATTCCTGGTAGGGTTTGCCGAGGTAGTCGTCGACGCCGATCTCGATCGCGCGCGCGCGATGCTTGTCGCCGACGCGCGAGGTGATCATGATGATCGGGATCTCCTTCAGCCGATCGTCGCTGCGCACATGCGCGGCGACCTCGTAACCGTCCATGCGCGGCATCTCGATGTCGAGCAGGATGACATCCGGCTGGTGTTCCTGCAGCACCTCGATCGCATCGACGCCGTCGCGGGCCGTCAGCACGCGCATGCCGTTGCGCTCGAGCAGGCGCTGGGTCACGCGGCGCACGGTGATCGAATCGTCCACGACCAGCGCGAGCGTGCGCCGGTCGGTGCGGTCGCGCGGCACCACGGCCTCGCTGCGCCCACGCCATTCCGCGCGCACCAGCGCGTTGATGTCGAGGATCACGACGATGCGGCCGTCGCCGAGTATCGTGGCGCCGGAAATGCCGCGGATCGCGGCGATCTGCGGGCCGACCGACTTCACCACGATCTCGCGGCTGCCGATCAGCTCGTCGGCGACGAGGCCCGTCGAGTGATCGCCGGCGCGCACGAGGATCACCGGGATCGTCACGTCCTGCTCGGGCAGGGGCGAGGGCTCGAGGCCCACGTAGGTCGCGAGATGCTGGAAGCGGAAGCGTTGGCCGTTGTGCTCGAAAGGCGGCGCTTCCGGCCCGAGGTGCGCGGTGACCTCGTCCTTCGTGAGCCGCACGACGCCTTCGACGGTCGGCAGCGGCAACGCATAGAACTCGTCGCCCGTGCGCACCACCAGCGCGTGGCTGATCGCGAGGGTGAACGGCAGGCGGATCGTGAAGGAGGTGCCCTCGCCTTCCTTCGTCTCCATGTGCAACGCGCCGCCCAGCTTCTTGACGCTGTCGGCCACGACGTCCATGCCGACGCCGCGCCCCGAGTGCTGCGTGACGTTGCCCGCGGTGGAGAAGCCCGGCTCGAGCACGAGCTGCATCACGTCGTCGTCGGCGAGCACCTGGCCGGCGCGGATGAGGCCGAGCGCCTGGCCCTTGTCACGGATCGCCTTGAGGTTCATGCCCGCGCCGTCGTCGCTCACCTGCACGATGACCTCGGCGCCTTCGCGGCGCAGCGCGAGGGTGACGCGGCCCGTGGCGGGTTTGCCGCGCGCCTCGCGCTCGGCGGGCAGCTCGATGCCGTGCGCGACGGCGTTGCGCAGGATGTGCTCGAAGGGCGGCAGCATGCGCTCGAGCACCTGCCGGTCGAGTTCGCCCGAGCCGCCCTCGACGAGGAGTTCCGCGCGCTTGTGCGTATCGCTGGCGGACTGGCGCACGATGCGCGCGAGGCGCTGCACGTGGCGCTGGAAGGGCACCATGCGCGTGCGCATCAGGCCGTTCTGCAGTTCGGTGATCGTGCGCGCCTGCTGCTGCAGCAGGTTCTGCGTGTCTTGCGTCAGCGTCTCGAGCAATTGCTGGATGCTCGCGACGTCGCTCGCGGTCTCGGCGAGCCCGCGTGAATACTGCTGGATCGTCGAATACCGGTCGAGCTCGAGCGGATCGAATTCGGCGCGATGGCCGGCCTCGTCCTCGTGCGTGTGCAGGATCTGGGATTCGGTTTCGATCTCGAGCTTGCGCAACTGCTCCTTCAGGCGGGTGACGGTGCGCGAGAGCTCCGCGAGGTTGAAGTCGATCGACGCGATCTGCTGCTCGAGCCGCGCGCGGCCGATGCTGACCTCGCCCGAATAGTTGAGCAGCTGGTCGAGCAGTTCGGCGTCGACGCGCGCGAGTTCCTGCCGCTCGCCCTGCACCGACGGCTCGCGACCGGGCGGCACGGGCGACGCGGGCGCTGGCGCATCCTGGGGGGCCGCTGCGTCCCGCGCCTGCCCGAAGACGGGCGGGGGCGCGAGGGCCGGCATGGGGGTCGCCGCAGGTGTCGGTACCGGTGCCGGCGCGATCGTGGACGGGGTCGCTTCTGCCTCCGGCAGCACGATCTCGATTTCTTCGGGCGCCGGCGGCGCTGGTTCCGCGACGCGCGCCACGGGCGGCTCGGGGAGCGCTGTCGCGACGGGCACTGCAGGCGCCGGGGCAGCCGCTTGCGCGCGCGCCGGATCGAGCGCGTGGATGCGCTCCACGAGCGCGTCGGCCCGCGCCACGCCGCGATTGGCGACGATGGCATCGCGCATGTGGGCGATCTCGTCGAGGCTCGCCACGAGCACCGCCTGCGCGGGACCGTCGGCCGGGATGGCACCGAGCCCGATCTGGTTCACGAGCGTTTCGAGTTCGTGCGCGAGATCGCCCATCGCGATGACGCCCGCCATGCGGGCGCCACCCTTGAGGGTGTGCAGCGGGCGCTTGAGTGCATCGAGGTGGGCGCCGTTGGCGCGATCCGCGCCCCAGGCCTGCAGGGCACGTTCCGCCGATTCGATGAGCTCGCCGGCTTCCTCGGCGAAAATTCCCGCGATCTCCGGATCGTAGTCGGCCGCGATCGCGGGCAGCGGCGCGGGTTGCGGCGGCAGGCTCATTGCCTGCTCGGCCTCGGCGGCGGCCACCGCCTCGGCGATGCGCCGATCGAGTTCTGTTTCGGCACGCGCGACGCGCGCACGCAGCAGGTCGTGAGTCTGGAAGAACCCGGTCGCCTCGTCGAGATGGCCCACCACGCCTTCCATCGCCTGCATGCAGTCGGCCACGAGGCCGAGGTCCTCGCCCGTCAGGCCGACGCCGCTGTCGAAGGACTTGCGCATCCAGTGATCGAGCGGGCCTGCGAGCCGGATGCCATGGCGCGCGACGGCGGCCTTCGAACTGCCGCTCAGGGTGTGGCAGGCCCGATAGGCATCTTCCGTGAGGACGTGCGGCGGCGCGCGGTCGCGCTCGGCCTCGAGGAAGGCGCGCACCGTCGCGATATGCGCGGCGGTCTCGCGGCTGAAAATCTCGCGCAGCGCCGGGTCGGCCTCGGCGGTTTCGGCCGTGGGCGACGGCGCCAGGGTGGCAGTGGACGCGAGGCGCGACGCGGAGGTCGTCTCGCCGCTTTCGCCGCCCGCGATGGGCTCCTGGCGAGCGGCGAGCGCATGCGCACGCGCGATGATCGGCGCGGTGTCGATCTCGCAGGCCGTGCCGCCCTCGAGCGCGGCCAGCAACTGCGGCAGCGCCTGCACGCCATCGCGCAGCGTCACGAGGATCTCGGGCGTGCGCGACAGCGTCTTGTCGATCAGGCGATTGAGCAGGTTCTCGATCGACCATGAAAATTCCGCCATCTCGCGCGCACCGACCATGCGGCCGCTGCCCTTGAGGGTGTGGAAGGAGCGCCGCACGGTGGCGAGCGCCGCGTCCTCGAGCGGGTTGTCGTCCCAGCGCGGGAACTCGCGGCCGATCTTCGCGATCTCCTCGCCCGCCTCCTCGATGAAGAGGCTCACGAGTTCCGGGTCGGCGAGTACCGCTGGCGGCGGGCTCACGGGCACCGGCGCGAGCGTCGGCGGGCGACCGCCCGGCGCATCGGTCGCGGCGAGGTCGATCACTGCATCCGCGCCGTGCACGATGCGATGCGCCCCGCTCGCCGAAGTGGGCGGCGCGATGCGCAGCGTGCGCGCGAAGGTCGTTTCCGACAGCGGCGGCACGGTGGGCACGGCTGGCTCAGGCTCCGCCGCGAGCGCGTCGAGGCAGGACTGGGCGTTGTCGAGCATGTAGAAAGGCTCGCTGCGCCGGGCCTGCAGCGTTTCCATGTAGTACTCGACGCTCACGATCGCGTCGGCGAGGCGGTCGAGCAGGTGCGCCGGCAACGCGGGCTGGCCCGGACGCATCACGCGCTTGAGGTGATGGCTGATGCCCTCGACGACTTCGACCGCGCGCGTCCTGCCGAGCATCACGAGCCCGGACTTGATGCCGCGCATCAGCTCGCTCCAGCTGTCGAGCGCGGCGGTATCGAGGGTGCCGCCGACGCTCTGTGCGACGGTCTCCTTGACGCGCGCGAGATTGAGCATGCACTCGCGCAGCACCGCCGCCTGCACCAGGTGGAAGTCGCCCTCCTCGCCGGGCACTTCCGCGGCGGCCTTCGCCCGCGGCACGATCATGCCGACGAGCTGGTCGTCGAGATGGTCCTCGATGCCGATCAGGGTCGAGGCGATCGCGATCAGCGTGGCATCGTCCACCTGTGCCGCGCCCGAGACGATCGCCTCCAGGCGCCCGATCTCGCCTTGCACGCGCGTGCGCAGTTCACCGAGGCCCAGCACGCCGAGCGTATCGCCGATCTTGCGCAGCAGCTCGACCTGCGGCCCGAGTTCGGCGGCCTGCCCGCCGCCACGGCGCACGAAGATATCGAGCACGTCCTTGACCTTGGCGAGGTCCTCGCGGATCGCCGCGGCCACGGTGCGCATGAGCTTCACGCTCGGGGCGGACAGGCTCTCGCGTTCCTGTTCGACGGCTTCGTCGACCGGCAGCAGGTCGCCGAGGCGGAACGAGGCGCGCACGGCCGAGACCTTGGGGCCCGACGATTCCGCACGCGCGATGTAATAGAGGAGGTTGTTCAGCAGCTCGACCGGCGGGCCCTGGCAATAGCGCGCCTCGCCCTCCTCGTAGAGGCGCTTCACTTCGCGATCGGCGAGCCCCAGCAGCCGCTTGATCGACACGCCGCCCTCGAGCCCGCGCTCGCGCAGCGCCTCGATCAGCGCGCCCGTGACCCACCAGAGCTGGAACACGGGCTGGCGCGTCGCAACCTGCTCGATCTTGTGCGCGACCGCGGCCAGGATCTCGAGGTTCTGGTCGATGCGCTCGCCGCGGATCCAGCCGATGAGGCCGACCTGGAAGCGCGCGCGCAGGCGGCGCGCCCACTGTTCGATGGTCAGCGGCTGTTCGCCCGGCGTGGGCGCCACGGGCGTCGCCTGCCGGTCGGACTTGAGGTTCAGGAGCAGCAGCGTGCCTTCCGACAGCAGCGGGCTGCCGCGCACGGCGCGCAGGTCGTTCAGCAGCGGCAGCAGCACGAGCGCGAGGTCGCGCCCGCCGGCAATCACGCGCTCGAGGTAACCGGGCAACTGCACCATTGCGCGCAGCAAGGCATCGAGCGACTCGGCCTGGTTCTTGCGATCCGCCGACGTCGCGACCAGGTAGCGCGTGACCTGCTCCATCTCCTCGGCGAGCAGGGCCGCGCCGTAGATCTCGAGCACGCGCAGCACGCCCTGCACCTGGTGCAGGTCGACGGCCACGCGCTCGAGCAGCGAGACGTTGTCCGGCTGCTCGACGAAGGTTTCGACCGCGCCGCGCGCTTCGCCGAGCGTTGCGGCGATTTCGCGACCGACGAGTTCGAGGGTCTGGGTGGCGACGTCCGACATCGGCTAGCTCGCCTTGACCTGGCGCGCGAGCTCCGCGGGGACGTCCGGGCGCTTCAGGCCACGCATCGTGAGCCCGGGATCGGGGGCGCCCGGCAGGCGGAAACCCGCCGCCGCCTTGCGCATGCCCGCCGACAGCTCGGCCAGTTTCGCGATGGCGACCGAATTGGCGCTGGTCGATTCGGCGGTCTGCGCGCTGATCTCGCGCAGCACCTGCAGGTTGCGGGCGATGCTGAGCGCAGAGGTGGCCTGCTGGCGCGAGCTGCCGGAGATGTTCTGCACGAGGCTCGCGATCTGGTTCGACACCTGCTCGATCTCCTCGAGCGCGGCGCCGGCATTTTCCGCCAGCAGCGCGCCGCCCACCACGTCGGTGGTGCTGCGCTCCATCGAGACGACCGCCTCGTTGGTGTCGGTCTGGATCGTGCGCACGAGCACTTCGATCTGCTTCGTCGAGAGCGCCGCCCGCTCGGCGAGGCGCTGCACCTCGTCGGCGACCACCGCGAAGCCGCGGCCCGCGTCGCCAGCCATCGACGCCTGGATCGAGGCGTTGAGCGCGAGGATGTTCGTCTGCTCGGCGATGTCGTTGATCAGCTCGACGATGTTGCCGATCTCCTGCGAGCTCTCGCCGAGGCGCTTGATGCGCTTGCTCGTCTCCTGGATCGTCTCGCGGATCGTGTTCATGCCGTCGATCGTGCGGCGCACCGCATCGCCGCCCTTGTGCGCGACGTCGACCGAGTGGCGCGCCACGTCCGAGGCACGCTCGGCGTTGCCCGAGATTTCCTCGGTATTCGCCGCCATCGCGCCGGCGGACTCCGAGGCCGAGGCGATCTGCTTCGATTGCGCGGTACTCGCCTTGGCAAGGTGCTGCGACAGCGCCTGGGTCTGGCGCGTGGCGCCGTCGAGCTGGATCGAGGACTGGTTGATCGTCGTGACGAGGCCGCGCAGCGCCTCGATCGCGTAGTTGATCGAGTCGGCGATCGCGCCGGTGATGTCCTCGGTGACCGTAGCCTGCACGGTCAGGTCGCCGTCGGCGAGGCTCGACAGTTCGTCGAGGAGGCGCAGGATCGCCTGCTGGTTGCGGTCGTTGTCGCGCGCCTGGGCATCCGCGAGCAGGTTCTGGCGCTCGACTCCGCGGCGCAAGGCGCTGAGCTGCAGCAGCAGCAGGGCGAGCGGCACGAGCGCCGCGATGCCGAATCCGATCGGCAGCCAGCCGAGCCAGCCCGGGCCGCCCCGCGCGCCCCCGACGGCCACCTGGCCGAGCGCGCGCGCGCTGGCGGCGACGCGTTCCGCCACCTGCTTGCCGGTCGCGAGCGCAGCGGCAGCCCCCACGACCCGCGTGACGGCGCCCGACAGGGCATTGAATTCTTCCGTGAGCGCGCGCGCGCGGCGCTCGGCATCGCCGCCCGAAGCACGCGGCAGGCCAAGGCTCGCATCCGCGCCCGAGAGCCCCTTGACGACCTTGCCGACATAGTCGGTATTCTCGGCGAGGCGCCTCGCGACGGCAGCCGGATCGTCGCTCGCGGTGGCGAGGCGGCCGACGTCGAGTTCGATGCGCGCGAGCGCCGTCGCGAAGAGGTCGAGCGGGCGGCCGATCACGGCACTCGTGGCCGCGCCCGGAACGGACGTCTGCATCCGCCCCATGTCTTCCGCCATGACCGACGCGGTGTCGCGCACGGTGCGCACCGCGGCCGCCGCGCCCGTCAGCGCCGGCGCCGGGCCCGTGAGCGCAGCGACGTCCGCTTGCAGGCCCGCCCATCGTTTGTCGAGCACCCAGGGGGCGCGCGGCGTGCGCCGCGCCGCGCCTGCAAGCACTGCGATATGATCGTTGACGGCGCGCTGCGCCGCCGCGTCGCCGCGCGCGGCGGAGCTGGCGTCGAGCGCGAGGCCCTGCAGGGCCGTGGCCACCGCACCGGCGCCCGCTGGCACCGCGCCGCGCCCGAGCATCCAGTAGGCAACGGCCGCGGCCAGCGCGAGTGCGGCCGACGCGGCCACGAAGGCGCCGAGGCGCCTGGCGGCCCGGGTCAACGACTGGTTGTCTTGGGTTGTCATCGTCGTCTCGTCAGGCCGCCGCATCCAGGAATGCAGCGCTTTCGATCAGCGTACGCAGGCTGAGCACGGGCCACTGTTCCTGGCTGCGCCGGAAATTGCCGGCGAGGTAACGTTCGCACCGCACCACGGTGGGCGGCACGTCCCCGGAGAATTCTGCTTCGGCAAAGCGCCGAAAACCGAGTACTTCGTCGACCAGCAGGCCCGCGGGAATCTCGCGGTGATGCGCGACGACGATGCGCGCGTTGCGTGTCACCGGCGTCACGCCGCTGCCGAGGAACTGGCGCAGGTCGAGCACCGGGAGCAGCTGGCCGCGCACGTTCGCAAGCCCCTTGACCCAGCCCTTCGCGCCCGGCACCCGCGTGAGCGCTCCGGGCACGCCGAGCACTTCGCGCGTCTCGTCGCGCGCGACGAGGAACAGTTCGCCCGCCATGCGCAGCGCGACCCCGACCCATTCACGGCCGGCCGCGCCCTCCTGCGCCACCTGCGCCGACACCGCGCGCCCGCGCCGCTCGAGTTCGGAGAGCAACTCATAGGGCCGGTCGCGCAGGCTCCTGAGTGGGACTGCGTCGGTCATGTCAGGCGGCAAGCGTCGCCTGCGCCTTCGCGACGAGCTGGTCGGGGGATACGGGCTTGACCATGTAGTCGATGGCGCCCTGCCGCAGGCCCCAGATCTTGTCGGTCTCCTGGCCCTTCGACGTGACCATCACGATCGGGATCGCGCGCGTGTGCGGATCGCTCGAGAGCGCGCGCGTCGCCTGGTAGCCGTTCATGTTCGGCATGACGATGTCCATGAAGATGAGATCGGGCCGGATCTCCTTCGCCATGCGCACGCCCTCGGCGCCGTCAGTGGCGGTGGCCGTCTTGTAGCCGTGCCGCTCGAGCGCCTTCTGGAAGACGTGCACTTCGGTCGGCGAATCGTCCACGATGAGTATGAGCGCCATCGCCTTCATCTCCCGACATGCGACTCGATCGCGGCCAGCAGCTCGTCCTTGGTGAAGGGCTTGGTGAGATAGTGCTCGGAGCCGACGATGCGGCCGCGGGCACGGTCGAACAGCCCGTCCTTCGAGGACAGCATGATGACCGGGATCGACTTGTAAACCTTGTTGTGCTTGATCAGCGAGCAGGTCTGGTAGCCATCGAGCCGCGGCATCATGATGTCGACGAACACGATGTCGGGCTGGTGGTCGGCGATCTTGGCGAGCGCGTCGAACCCGTCGATGGCGGTGAAGACCTCGCAGCCTTCCTTCGTCAGCAGCGTCTCGGCCGTGCGACGGATGGTCTTGCTGTCATCGATGACGAGGACCTTGAGGCCCTCGAGCTTCGAATTGGCGCCATTCACTTGAGCACTACTCCCGGCGCATTTTCGCGCAGAATCGACAGGCAAGCTGCTGCGCGTTTTAACATATCGGTATACCCCCCGCCATGCCGGTCGCGTCACGTTTTCGGCAAGCGGCGGGAGACAAGGAGCCCTGGATGACCGTGGTGCGTGGACTCGCCGTCGTGATGGATCCGATCGCCGACATCAAGTACGCCAAGGATTCGACCCTGGCGATGCTGCTGGCCGCGGCACGCCGCGGCTGGCAGCTCTGGTACCTCGGGCAGGCCGACCTCTCGCTGCGCGATGGCGTCGCCTGGGGGCGCGCCCGGGAGCTCACCGTGCGGGCCGATCCCGTGAATTGGTTCACATTCGGCGAGACCCATGACCTGCGGCTCGGCGATCTCGACTGCATCCTCATGCGGAAGGACCCTCCCTTCGACACCGAATACATCTATACCTCGTACATCCTCGAGCGGGCGGAGGCCGCCGGCGCGCTGGTCGTCAACCGGCCCCGCGGGCTCCGTGACATGAATGAGAAGGTGTACACGGCGTGGTTCCCCCAATGCTGTGCGCCAACGCTCATAACGCGCGACATGGCCCGGATGGGGGCCTTCCTGGCCGAGCACGGCAAGATCGTCGCCAAGCCGCTCGACGGCATGGGCGGGCGCTCGATCTTCGTGGTTGAGGCGGGCGACAAGAATGCGAACGTGATCTTCGAGACGCTCACCGGCTACGGCAGCCGCTACGCCATCGTGCAGCGCTATCTGCCTGAGATCGTCGAGTCGGGCGATTCACGCGTGCTGCTGGTCGATGGCGAACCGATCCCCTACGCGCTCGCGCGCATCCCGACCGCGACCGACCACCGTGGCAACCTCGCCGCCGGCGCGAAGGGCCAGGGCCGGCCCCTGAACGACCGCGACCGCTGGCTCGCCGCGCAGATCGGGCCGAAGCTCGCGGCCGAGGGCATGTTGTTCGTCGGCCTCGACGTGATCGGCGGCTTCGTCACCGAGATCAACGTGACGAGCCCCACCGGCATCCGCGAACTCGACAAGCAGTTCGGCCTGGACATCGGCGCAGTTCTCATGGACGCGATCGAGCGGCGCCTATAATCCGCGCGTGGCCGGTGCAGCACTTGCAGTGAAGGAAGGGATCGCCCCGGTCAGGGACCGGCTGGTGACCACCGCGTTTCTCGCGGCGCTGCTGCACGGCGTCGTGATCCTCGGCATCACCTTCGGCGCGGCGAGCGGCAGCGGCGCCGCCCCGGGCCTGCAGGTGCTGCTGGTCTCGACCGAAGTGCCCGAAGCCGATCGCAACGATGACGCCGCCTACCTCGCGCAGCGCACCCAGCTCGGCTCGGGCTCGGGCGCGAATGTCCGCACGCCGCGCAGCCAGGCGCGCGCCGGGGGGCCCCCGCCCGAGCCGCCGTCCGAGACCCGGCCCGACAGTGCGGAACGCGTGCTCGCGACGAGCGCGCCGTCGAGCACGATGCGCTACCTGGGATCGATCGCAGCCTTGCGGCGCAATGCCCGGCCGGCCGCGCCGACGCGCCCGTCCGAAGCCCAACGCGCGGTGGCGGGCGAGGACCTCGATTCGAGCGACCTCGCCGGCAAGGAACGCGCGGAACTCTGGATCACGCCCGACACGCGCGAGTCGAGCCTCGCGCCATACCTCGACGCCTGGCGGCGCAAGGTCGAGCGCCTCGGCACGCTCAACTTCCCCGCCGCGGCGCGCCAGGCGCCCGGCACCTCGAGCCCGGTGCTCGAGGTGGCGATCGGCGCGGACGGCAAGCTCGAATCGGCGATCGTGCAGCGCACGAGCGGCTCGCCCGCGCTCGATGCCGCCGCGGTCTCGATCCTGAAGCTCGCGAGCCCGTTCGAACCGTTTCCGCGCGAACTGGCGGCCAATTATCGCGTGTTGCGTTTTGCCTACGCGTGGGAATTCGCGGGCGGCCGCGCCGCGCGCGGCACCGTGACGGCGCCCGCCGATTCGCGCTAGCGCGATCCGGCGCGAGTGCCCATACTTCCTCGCATGGGCACCGAGACTTCACTGACGAATCACCTGCTGGTCGCGATGCCCTCGCTGGCAGACCCGAATTTCGCCCAGACCGTCACGCTGATCTGCGAGCACAGCACCGAGCGCGGCGCGCTCGGCATCGTGGTCAACAAGCCGCTGCCGATGAAGCTCGCCGACGTGCTGACGCAGATGAAACTCGACCCGCTCGACGACAGCATCGGCGAGCGGCCGGTGCTGCGCGGCGGGCCCGTGCACACCGACCGCGGCTTCGTGCTGCACCGGCCGGGCGGCAGCTGGGATTCGAGCCACCAGGTGTCGAATCTCATCCAGGTCACCACCTCGCGCGACGTGCTCGCCGCCATGGCCAGCGGCCAGGGGCCTGAAGACGCCTTCATCGCGCTCGGCTACGCGGGCTGGGAATCGGGGCAGCTCGAGCGCGAAATGCTCGACAACGCGTGGCTGTCGATCCCGGCCGACGAGAACATCGTGTTCGAATTGCCTTACGAGGAGCGCTGGCCGGCCGTCTGGCGCCTGCTGGGCGTCGACCTCGAGAAGATGACTCCCTTTGCCGGGCACGCCTGAGAAGCCGAAAACCCCCGTCCGCGTGGCGCTCGCGTTCGACTTCGGCTTGAAGCGCATCGGCGTGGCGGTGGGCGACACCCTCACGCAGGGCGCCGCGGCGC
The DNA here is from genome assembly GCA_050185195.1 of Steroidobacteraceae bacterium. Taxonomy (GTDB): domain Bacteria; phylum Pseudomonadota; class Gammaproteobacteria; order Steroidobacterales; family Steroidobacteraceae; genus CADEFQ01. Next base: position 32,144 of record JBFWZQ010000019.1, read on the forward strand.
GCGGCGCGATCGCGATGCACGCGGGCGGGCCCGACTGGCCCGCGATCGAGCGCCTCGTCGCGCAGCACGCGCCCCACGTGCTCGTCGTGGGCGCCCCTTATAATGTCGACGGCGACGCGAACGCCATGACGGCCCACGCGCAGCAGTTCGCCGCCGGGCTCGCCGCGCGCTGCGCGCTGCCGGTCGAGCAGGTGGACGAACGCTACTCCTCGATCGAGGCGACGGCGCAGCTGAAGGCGCAGCGCGAGAGCGGCGCGCGCCGGCGGCGGGTGCGCAAGGAAGACATCGACAGCGCCGCGGCGGTGGTGATCCTGAAACGCTGGCTGGAAGGGGAACGATGACACGACAGACTCGCGCCGACGGCACGCTGCGCCACCTGCTGACGCTCGAAGGCCTCTCCCGCACCGAACTCACGCAGCTGCTCGATCGCGCGCAGGAATACGTGCGCCCACTCGGCGCCCGCCCGCCCGTGAGCCGCGCGCTCGCCGGCATCACCGTCGCGAATCTCTTCACCGAACCTTCGACCCGCACGCGCGTCTCGTTCGAGCTCGCCGCGAAACGCCTCGGCGCCGATGTCGCGAACCTCGAAATGCAGCTCTCCTCGCGCACCAAGGGCGAGAGCATGCTCGACACCGTCTTCACGCTCGAGTCCCTGCACGTCGACGTGTTCGTGATCCGCGATGCCGAAGCCGGGGTGCCGGGGGCCGTCGCGGCGAGCGTCGCGCCGCACGTGAGCGTGCTCTCCGCCGGCGAAGGCAGCGTGGCGCACCCGACCCAGGGCCTGCTCGATGCGCTCACGATCCGCCAGCGCAAGGGCCGCGTCGCGGGGCTCGTCGTGGCGATCGTCGGCGACATCCGCCATTCGCGCGTCGCGCGCTCGGCGTTTCACGCCCTCACGACGCTCGGCGTCGCGGAGCTGCGTGTCGTCGCGCCGAGCGCCCTGCTGCCCGGCAACGACGAGTTCCGCGGCTGCGCGCGCTACACCGACCTCGACGCGGGCCTGCGGGGTGCCGACGTCGTGATGATGCTCAGGATCCAGCGGGAGCGCATGCAGGACGAAGCGCAACTCGACGCGGCCGACTACTTTCGCGAGTTCGGCCTCACCTCGACGCGCCTGCGGCTCGCGAACCCCGACGCCATCGTGATGCACCCGCAGCCGATGAACCGCGGGGTCGAGATCGCCTCCGACGTCGCCGATGGGCCGCAGTCCGCGATCCGCGACCAGGTGAGGAACGGCGTCGCCGTGCGCATGGCGGTGCTCGCGACGGTCGCCGGCGGACGCAACGGGGCGATGCCATGAGCCAGGCCCATCGCGGCAGCATCCACCTCGAAGACGGGCGACTCCTGCGCAGCGAGGCCTTTCCCGGCGAACAGTACGTCCTGCGCATCGAGGCGCCGAAATGCGCGGCGACTGCGACCCCCGGCTCCTTCGTGCACCTTGCCTGCGACCCCGACATCCCGATGCGCCGGCCGCTCTCGATCCTGCGCGCGGACCCGGCCGCCGGCTGGATCGACGTGCTCTTCAAGGTGGTGGGCGCCGGGCTCGCCGCGCTCGCGGCGCGCAAGGTCGGCGACACGCTCTCCGTGCTCGGACCGATCGGCCGCGGCTTTGCGCCCCACCCCGCGCGCCCGCTGACGCTGCTGGTCGGCGGCGGCGTCGGCATCCCGCCGATGGTGTTCCTCGCGGAGCGCCTGCGCGAGCGCGCGGACGCGCGCTGGCAGCCGCTCGTGCTCATGGGCTCGGAGATCCCCTTCCCGTTCGCGACGCGCCCCTCGACGATCCTCGTGCCGGGCATGCCCGAGGGCGTGATCGCCTCGATGCCCTTCCTCGACGGGCTCGGCGTGCCGAGCCGGCTCGCAAGCAAGTCTGGCTTCCCGGGTTGCTTCGACGGGTTCGTGACGGAGCTCGCCGATGCATGGTTGCGCGCGCTGCCTTCGGAGCGCCTCGCCGAAGTCGAGATCTTCGCCTGCGGGCCCACGCCGATGCTGAAGGCGACGGCCCAGGTCGCACGGCGCTACGGCTTGCCGTGCCAGGTCTCGCTCGAGGAGTTCATGGCCTGCGCGGTGGGCGGATGTGCCGGCTGCGCAGTGCAGGTGGAAACCGACGACGGCCCCGCGATGAAGCGGGTGTGCGTCGATGGGCCGGTGTTCGACGCGTACGCGGTGTTTGCGGATTAGCGGGCCGCTACGGGCCGAAGCTCGAATACACGCGCAAGGGCCGCAGCTGCGCCGATGTCGCCGCGACGAAGGGCATCGCGGACATCATCGAGCTTGAACGCGTCTTCGGGCGTGAGATAGGGCGACCACCCTGTTTCACCCTCGAAGAGTTCGACTTCGACCTCGGCTGCAAAGCGTCCTTCATGGACGAACTTCACCCGTTTGCGCCCGCTCATTTCAGCCTCCTGCGGAAATCGCGTCTCCACTTGCGCGGATCGGGCCGGTAGGCCGTCACCAATACTGCAGGTCCGGGGCGCCCCTTCGGAATTCCCCAGACGACGTGCACAGATCGATTCTCCGCATCCGATCGTAGCACCAGTATCGAATGCTACTTGGCAAAGCCGAGATAGTCCTCGACAACTGTCGATTGTTCCACGCTGTTCAGGATTCCAATGGCAATTCACACCCAACATCGATAGCCAACAGGCGGATTCAGACTACATTTGCGCGCTCTTCGCGGAAACCACGACATGTGTCAACGGAGACCGAATTCAGCAATTATCCTTGGCCTGCCAGCAAGCAGGTGTTCTAGGTGGCTCTCGGGCCACATCTCGATGCGAAGCGCGTTGTCTGACTGATTCTGCTTCTCTACCAGAGCAACCGCATCCGCAGTAAACCGCCCCGATGTTGCAACCACATGAATATCCACCCGAGGGGGCTCCCACAGCTTCATCTGCTCTCGGAGAGCAGATATATCTCCCGGTGCAACACTCCTTGTCTGCCAGTGTTTGCATTGAATGATGACACGTTGCCGAAATGTCCCACCAAGCGGATCGACGTGCACCCGCGATACAGAAAGATCTCTTCCCCGATCGGGCGCATTGGTCTTCATTAACCACCCGGGGTTTTCGTATCCCTTCTCCGACGAAATGAGCGCGAAGATCAGGCGCTCGAAGTCCTCTTCTGTCAGTTTTTCCCACTTAAGGCGCGTGGCCACGGGACCTCGCGGCTTAGAGCTAACGAGCGCCCCCAAGTCCTCAACCTCCACCGGAATGGGCTCGTTCTCCCCATACATGGTTTTTCTTAGTCCAGATTTAACCTCCGGCCAATCGTGCTCGATGATATCGTGCAGATCACCAAGCATTCCGAAGCGCATATGCCGATGCAGGTCGCCCCATCTTGCCGGCTTGGGAACACTACTTCCAATGAGAGTGGCGATCTGCGCAATCTGTTCTTTTAGATTCTCGAATCCGGGAGCCGTGACGGCATCGTTAGCCGGAGCATCCGACGTAAGTAGATCGCCTAGATCTCGTAGCGTGCTATCAACGCCGTCGATCAGCTCTATCAGCGAGTCGCGTATGAGTTGCCGACGCTTCTGTCCGAAGCGATATCGGTACTCACGAATTAGCTTGGAAGGCTCAGCGATCTGCCTTTCGACGGCAAGGACCGCACCCGGCTCATCTATTTCCTGCGCATCAAATCGAGCCTGAGCAATCTCGTCCAGCCCCATGAGCAAAAATTCTGGCTTCCATCCATCCAGCTTTGGAAGCGAATCAATGAGCGCGGAAAAGCTGCGGCAGGCAGCTTCGTAGTCTGAGTCACCACTGAGGAACGCTATACCTGAAGGAATAGCTGCTTCGATTTCAGCGAGCACCCTTTCGGCCTTGGTTAGATTGGCTTCAACGGCTTCAAAATGCCTAAGTGCCGAGTTCAGAGTGCTTTCAGTCACAAGGCATCCTCGCGATCAGCGAAACTACCCATTAAGCTGCAATACGAAGCGCTCGCCACACGCGGCAACGTATGAACTGCCGCACCGCAAGGCGCAGTTTCGACCCTCTCAAACAGGTCACGTACTGGGATAGAGCCCACAGATATCTTCTTCTCCGCGCGCACCAGCCCGCGCAAGCGGGCACCCTCAAGCAGGTCATCAGCAAAGAAGGGCGGCGACCGCCCGCTCACCTCGAATGGGATCTCTGCCGCAAGACGAAACATGCCCTCTGGATCGCCTGAAGGCGGAAGGACGGTGGCTCCGAATGCTCTTGGCGCAGCGCGAAAAGTCCCTTCACCCGAAGTTGATCTTCGCCTCGAGATTCGTGCGCGAGTCGGCGTTGTTGAGCGCTTCCTCGAGCTCCACCCGCCCCTGCTTGACGAGCTCGTAGAGCGACGAGTCGAAGCTCTGCACGTTGCGCTCGCTGCTCTGCACGATCGCTTCCTTGATCCCCGACACGTCGCCTTTCTTGACGAGTTCGGAGATGTGCGGCGTGTTGAGCATCACTTCGACCGCGGCGAGGCGCCGGCCGTCCTTGCCGAAGACGAGCCGCTGCGCGGCGATCGCCTTCAGGTACTGCGACAGGTCGAGGAAGATCTGGTTGTGCTGGTCGCGCGGGAACATGTTGATGATGCGGTCCATCGTTTCCGCGCAGTTGTTCGCGTGCAGCGTCGCGAGCACGAGGTGGCCGGTGCCGGAGAGGTTGATGCACGCCTGCATCGTCTCGCGGTCGCGGATCTCGCCGACCAGGATCACGTCGGGCGCCGCGCGCATCACGCTGCGCAGCGCGCGCTCGTAGCTCTTGGTGTCGAGTCCGACCTCGCGCTGGTTGACGATCGAACGCTTGTTCGTGTGCAGGAACTCGATCGGGTCCTCGATCGTGACCACGTGGTCCGAGGAATGCTCGTTGCGGTAGTTGATCATCGAGGCGAGCGTGGTCGACTTGCCGGAGCCGGTGGCCCCGACCAGCAGGACGAGGCCGCGTTTCAGCATGATCAGGTCGCGGAACACCTCCGGCAGGCCGAGCGACTCGAGCTTCGGCATGTCGGCGGTGATGTAGCGCATGACCAGCGCCGGAAAACCGCGCTGGTGGAACACGTTCACCCGAAAGCGCCCGAGGCCGGGCTCCGAGATCGCGAAGTCGATCTCGAGCTCGCGGTGGAAATACTCGAGCTGCTCGGGCGTCATCAGCGCGAAGGCCGACTGGCGCACGGTCTCGGGCGTCAGCACCTGCTTGTTGACCGGGAAGATCTGGCCTTCGATCTTGATCTTGATCGGCGCGTTCGACGTGAAGAAGAGGTCCGAGGCCTTCTTCTCGACCATCAGCTTGAAGAGCGGCCGGGTGTTGATCGCGAGCGAGGCTTCCGGCATCGCGGGCGCCTGGGTCGTGGTGTCGCCGGTCGGGCCCACCGCCTTGCCAGTCGCCTTCATATCACGCGTCCCTGCTCTTCCTCGACGATGCGCAGTGCACCGCCGCCGTCGTCGATGTTCTTGTTCTCGCGCTTGCTTTCGAGCTTGATCTTGAGCCGCAGCTCGTTCTTCGAGTCGGCATTGCGCAGCGCGTCCTCGTAGGACACGTAGCCCGTCTCGTAGAGCTCGAACAGCGCCTGGTCGAAGGTCTTCATGCCGATGCGGGTCGAGCGCGACATCACTTCCTTGATCTTCGCGACTTCGCCCTTGAAGATCAGGTCCTGGATCAGCGGCGAATTGAGCATGATCTCCATCGCCGCGATGCGCCCGCTGCCCGATTCGCGCGGGATCAGGCGCTGCGAGACGAGGCCGCGCAGGTTGAGCGACAGGTCCATCAGCAGCTGTTCGCGCCGCTCGTCGGGGAAGAAGTTGATGATGCGGTCGAGCGCCTGGTTCGCGCTGTTGGCGTGCAGCGTCGCGAGCACGAGGTGGCCGGTCTCGGCGAACTGGATGCCGTATTCCATGGTGTCGCGGTCGCGGATCTCGCCGATCAGGATCACGTCGGGGGCCTGGCGCAGCGTGTTCTTGAGCGCCGCGTGCCAGCTGTCGGTATCGACGCCGATCTCGCGATGGGTGATCACGCAGCCCTTGTGCTGGTGCACGTATTCGACCGGGTCCTCGATCGTGACGATGTGGCCGCGCGTCTTCTCGTTGCGATAGCCGACCATCGCGGCGAGCGTGGTCGATTTGCCCGAGCCGGTACCGCCGACGATGATCACGAGGCCGCGCTTGGAGAGCACGACTTCCTTCAGGATCGGCGGCAGGTCGAGCTCCTCGAAGCTCGGGATCTTGGAGTTGATCAGGCGGATCACGCAGCCGGTCTGGCCCTGCTGCACGAAGGCGCTGACGCGAAAGCGGCCGATGCCCGGCGGCGCGATCGCGAACTGGCACTCCTTGCTGGCGTCGAATTCCTTCGACTGCCGGTCGTTCATGATGGCGCGCACCAGCACGGCGGACTGCTCGGCGGTGAGCGCGCGCTCGCTCTGCGGGCGCACTTCGCCGTCGATCTTGATCGCCGGCGGGAAGCCCGCGGTGATGAACAAGTCGGACGCCTTCTTCTCCACCACGCGGCGGAGCAGGTCCTGCATGAGCTTGATGCCTTGATCGCGATCCATGGCGGCCTCTTTTACAGTGCGTCCTTGTTCTGCGCCTTGTAGCGCGCCTCTTCCTTGCTGACGACGCCCTTCTGCACGAGTTCGGTGAGGCACTGGTCGAGCGTCTGCATGCCCTGCGCCTGGCCGGTCTGGATCGACGAGTACATCTGCGCGATCTTGCCTTCGCGGATCAGGTTACGGATCGCCGGCGTGCCGATCATGATCTCGTGCGCGGCGACGCGACCGCCGCCGATGCGCTTCATCAGGGTCTGCGAGATCACCGCGCGCAGCGATTCGGAGAGCATCGAGCGCACCATTTCCTTTTCGGCCGCGGGGAACACGTCGACCACGCGGTCGATGGTCTTGGCCGCCGAGCTCGTGTGCAGCGTGCCGAACACGAGGTGGCCGGTTTCGGCGGCGGTGAGCGCCAGGCGAATCGTCTCGAGGTCGCGCATTTCGCCGACCAGGATCACGTCGGGGTCCTCGCGCAGGGCCGAACGCAGCGCCTCGCTGAAGCCGAGCGTATCGCGGTGCACTTCGCGCTGGTTGACCAGCGAGCGCTTCGATTCGTGGACGAACTCGATCGGGTCCTCGATCGTGAGGATGTGGTCCGGCCGGTTGTCGTTGCAGTGGTTGACCATGCCTGCGAGGGTCGTCGACTTGCCGGAGCCGGTGGGGCCGGTGACGAGCACGAGGCCGCGCGGCAGCATGCACAGGTCGCGGAAGATCTTCGGCGCGGCGAGGTCGTCGAGCGAGAGGATCGTGGAGGGGATGTTGCGGAACACGGCGCCGGCGCCGCGGTTCTGGTTGAAGGCGTTGACGCGAAAGCGCGCGAGCTTCGGGATCTCGAACGAGAAGTCGGTTTCGAAGAACTCTTCGTACGACTTGCGCTGCTTGTCGTTCATGATGTCATACACCATGCTGTGCACTTCCTTGTGGGACAGTGCCGGCATGTTGATGCGTTTCATGTCGCCGTCGACGCGGATCATCGGCGGCACGCCTGAGGACAGGTGCAGGTCCGAGGCGTTGTTCTTGACGGCAAAAGCAAGCAGTTGCGCGATGTCGACAGCCATGCGAAATCCTCGCGGGAAGCGGTCGCAGTATAGCGGAGGGGGTCTGCGTCCAATATGTTAATCGGTCCGCAGAATTGGGCGGAGAACGTGGGAAATGTGCGCGCGGCGATGGCCGCCGCGGCCACGCAGTGCGGCCGGAATGTCGACTCCGTCACGCTGCTGGCGGTTTCGAAAGGCCACCCGGCGCAAAGCGTGCGCGGGGTCGCCGCCACGGGCGTTGGACACTTCGGCGAGAACTACCTGCAGGAAGCCCTGCCCAAGATCGAGGCGCTCGCCGACCTCGGTCTCACCTGGCATTTCACCGGGCGCCTGCAGGCCAACAAGACGCGCGCCGTGGCCGAGCACTTCGCCTGGGTCCATGGCGTCGACCGCCTGAAGCTCGCGGAGCGCCTCGCGGCGCAGCGTCCCTACCACGCGCCGCCGCTCAACGTGTGCATCCAGGTGAGCGTTGCGGGCGAGAGCGGCAAGGCGGGCGTGGCGCCCGCCGAGCTGGCGGTGCTCGCCGCGGCCATCCGCGCGCTGCCCCGGCTGCGCTTGCGGGGCCTCATGTGCCTGCCACCGGAGGAAACCGACATCGCACGGCAGCGGCACTGGTTCGCCCTCGCGCGCGCTGCCTTCGATGCGCTGCGTGCGGCGGGCTTCGAACTCGACACGCTGTCGATGGGCATGAGTGGCGACTACCCCGCGGCGATCGCGGAAGGCGCCACGCTGGTGCGTGTCGGCACCGCCGTCTTCGGGCCGCGCAGCGCGGCGTCGACCTGAGCAGGTAACATCCACGCATGTCCGGACAGCACATTGCCTTCATCGGCGGCGGCCACATGGGCCGCGCACTCATCGGCGGCCTGCTGGCGCGCGGCGCGTCGCCCGCCGACCTCTCGGTCGCCGACCCGCACGCGCCGACCCGCGCGGCGCTGCATGCCGACTTCGGGGTGCGCGCGCTGGCGGACAACGCCGAGGCCGCGGCCATGGCCGACATCCTCGTCCTGGCGGTCAAGCCCCAGGCCATGGCGGCCGTCCTGCGCCCGCTCGCCCCCGTGCTGTCGCAGCGCATGCCACTCGTCATCTCGATCGCGGCAGGCGTGCGCCTCGCTTCGCTGGTCGCCTGGTGCGACGCGAAGGTGGCCGTCGTGCGTGCGATGCCCAACCGCCCCGCGCTGTGCGGCGCGGGGATCACGGGGCTGCACGCCCCGCCCGACACCCCAGCCGACGCCCGCCAGCGTGCCGAGTCGGTGCTGGCGGCCGTCGGCGAAACGGTGTGGGTCGAACGCGAAGCCGACCTCGACGTGGTCACCGCCCTCTCGGGCAGCGGGCCCGCCTATTTCTTCCTGCTCGCCGAGCAGCTCGCTGCCAGCGGCACTCGGCTCGGCCTGGACCCCGCGACGGCGCACCGCCTCGCCGTGGCGACACTCCATGGCGCAGGCCGCCTCGCTTTCGAAGGAGAGGGCGACCTCGCGCGGCTGCGTGCGGAGGTGACCTCGAAGGGCGGCACGACGGAGGCCGCCCTGCGCAGCCTCGAGCTGGCGCAATTTGGCGACATGGTGGCGGCGGCGGTCGATGCGGCCGTGAAACGCGGCCGGGAACTGGCGGAGGTTGCTTGAGCGCACTGATCTACATCGTCGAGACCCTGCTCTCGCTCGTCTATTTCGTGTTCCTGCTGCGGCTGCTGCTGCAGCTCGTGCGGGCGGATTTCCGCAACCCGCTGTCGCAGGCGATCGTGCGCCTCACCAACCCCGTCATCCTGCCGCTGCGTCGCGTGCTGCCGCCGGCCGGCAAGTTCGACACCGCCTCGATCGTCGCGGTGCTCCTCGTCGCGATCGCGGAGGTCGGCATCCTCTACGCCTTGCGCAGCGGCACGACGCCCGACGCCCTCACCTGGCTGCGCCTCGCGGCGCTCGGCGTCCTGACGAAGGGACTGTGGGTCTACTTCTACGCGATCCTGCTCTACGCGCTCGTATCGATGATCGCGCCGGGGCAGTATTCGCCCGTCGCCGCGCTCCTCGCCTCGCTCTGCGAACCGGTCCTGCGGCCCATCCGGCGGCTGGTTCCCTCGGTCGCGGGCCTCGATCTGTCGCCGCTGTGGGCCTGCATCGCGCTGCAGGCGCTGCTGATCCTGCTGCGCGGATGAGCGAGAACATCATGGGCTTACCTCGTGTCATTCATCGAGAATCGAGCACGACGCGAGCGCCGCGGCCGCTGCGGGTGCGCGCGTAGTACTGGAAAACAAGCGGTTTGACGACCACCCGGGTGGCGAAAAAAACGTTTGCGCGCGCTTACCCATGTGCTATGTTGCCGCCCGATTCGCGATCGCGCGGCTTGCGCGCCGCATCAGCAACCAAATAATTCCAGGAGAACAGGCAATGGCGAAAAAAGGTGGCGCACCGACGAAGTCCGAAATCCTTGCGACGATCTGCAAGGACACCGATCTGTCGCGCAAGCAGGTTTCGGCCGTGTTCGACTCGCTGTCGGGCGTGATCCGCAAGAGCCTGCGCGGCAACGGGCTGTTCACGCTGCCCGGCCTGCTGAAGCTCAAGGTCGTGAAGAAGCCCGCCACCAAGGCGCGCGAGGGCGTCAACCCGTTCACGGGCGAGAAGATGACCTTCAAGGCGAAGCCGGCCTCGAAGAAGGTTCGCGCGATGCCGCTGAAGAGCCTCAAGGCCTTCGTGAACTAAGGCCTGCGCCTCCGTTCTTCGATCAGGAAAGCCCGGCCGGGGTCACCCGGCCGGGCTTTCTGCTGTCCGGGCAAAGGCAACGACCCGTTCGCGCAGTTCGGTGAGCTTGCCGTGGAAGAAATGCCCCACCCCGGGGAATACCGTGACTTCAGGCGCAGGCACCTGTTCATGCGCCCAGGCGAGTACCTCCGCCGGGGCGATCACTTCGTCGGCGTCCCCTTGCACCAGTAGCCACGGGCAGCGCGGACCGTCCACCTTGAAGGTCGACAGCCGGCCGACGGCCGGTGCCACGACCGCCACGCGCTCCGCCCCCAGCTCGCGCGACGCGTTGATCGCCACGAAGCCGCCGAACGAGAAGCCCGCGAACCACACCGGCAGGCCTGGCCAGCGCGCGGCGCCCCAGGCGGCGACCGCGAGCGCATCGAGCGTCTCGCCCTGCCCTTCGTCGTACTGGCCCGCGCTCTGCCCGACGCCGCGATAGTTGAATCGCAGCGTCGGCATGCCGACATCCAGCAACGCACGGGACAGCGTGTAGACGACCTTGTTGTCCATCGTGCCACCCTGCAGCGGGTGCGGATGGCAGACGACGCCGAAGGCGCGCGGCGGCGCGCCAGCCGGCGTCTCGAGCAGGACCTCGAGCTTGCCGGCCGGCCCGTCGACCAGGCTGCGCTCGCGCGCCATCACGGCGCCTTGTAGACGACGCCTTCCTTCATGACGAAGTTGACGCGCTGCATGGCGGTGATATCGGCCAGGGGGTCGCCCGGCACCGCGACGAGATCGGCCTGCTTGCCGACGGCGACGCTGCCGACGCGATCGTCGATCTCGAGGAACTTCGCCGGCACGCTCGTCGCCGAGCGGATCGCCGCCATCGCCGGCATGCCGGCCTCCACCATCAGCGCGAACTCGCGCGCATTCTGGCCGTGCGCGGAGACGCCCGTGTCGGTACCGAACATGATCGGCACGCCCGCCTTCCAGGCCTTCGCGAAGGTTTTCTGGATCTGCGGGCCGACGGCGAGCGCCTTCGGGCGCACGAGATCGGGCAGGAACCCCGGCTGCTGGGCACGCTCGTAGACGTACTGGCCGGCGCTGATCGTCGGCACGTAGAACACGCCCCGTTCCTTCATCAGGCGCATGGCCTCGTCGTCGAGGAAGGTGCCGTGTTCGATCGAGGCGACGCCGCCGCGGATCGCACGCTTGATGCCCTCGGTGCCGTGGGCATGGGCCGCCACCTTGAAGCCGTAGTCCCGTGCCGTTTCGGTGATCGCGCGGATCTCCTCTTCGGTGAACTGCGGGTTCATGCCGTTCTTGGCAATCGAGAGCACGCCGCCGGTGGCGGTGATCTTGATGACGTCGGCGCCGTCCTTGTAGCGCTGGCGCACCGCCTGCACGGCATCCGCCACCCCGTCCGCCACGCCCTCGAGCGGCCCCACCTCACCCTCGCGCAGGAAGTCCGCCCTGCCGTTGGTCGGGTCGCCGTGGCCCCCGGTCGAGGCGATGGCCTTGCCGGCCGCGTAGATCCGCGGCCCGGGCACCTTGCCGGCGTTGATCGCGTTGCGCAGGGCGATATCGGTGTTGAACGACGAACCGAGGTCGCGCACCGTCGTGAAGCCCGCAAGCAGCGTGCGCTGCGCGTACACCACGCCGTCGAGCACGATGTCCGCCGGGTCCTTCTTGAAGCGGTCGAGTTCGGACGTGCGGCTGTTTTCGCTCGTGATGTGCACGTGCATGTCCATGAGGCCGGGCATGAGCGTGCCCGAGCCCAGGTCGATCACGCGATCGCCCTCGCCGGGCGCGCGAAAACCCGGTTCGATCGCCACGATCTTGCCGGCGTCGACGACCACCGTCTGCCGCTCGGCCACCCGATCCGTGACGCCGTCGATCAGCCGGCCGGCGTGGATCAGCGTGGCCGCCCCGGCGGGCAGCGCGAGCAGCGCCCCGAGCGCCCCGAGCGCCGCGAGCATCGCGGCCGGGTGTCGCTCGGCGCTCATCGGATGCCCACCAGTTCGACGTCGAAAACGAGTGTGGCACCCGGCGGAATCACGCCGCCGGCGCCGCGCGCGCCGTAGCCGAGCTCAGGCGGAATCACGAGCCGGCGCTGCCCGCCGACCTTCATGCCCGCGACGCCCTGGTCCCAGCCGGCAATCACCTCGCCGGCGCCGATGTGGAAGGTGAAGGGCTGGCCATGGTCGTGCGAGCTGTCGAACTTCCTGCCCTTGTCGTCGGGTGCGCCGGCCGCGAACAACCAGCCGGTGTAATGCACGACAGCCGCCTGGCCGGCGGCGACAGCGGGACCGCTGCCTTCCTTGAGATCGGTGATGGCAACGGACACGGCGGCATTCTCCTTCGCGGTGGTGGCAGGCGGCTGGTCGGCCGCGCTGCACGCGGCGAGCGGCAGGGCGGCCAGCAACAGGGCGGACAGTCGGACGGTCATTCAGCGTGGCTCCCCGGTGGGTTTGAAATCGAGCGAAACGGAATTGATGCAGTACCGCTGCCCCGTGGGCCGCGGACCGTCGTCGAAGACATGGCCGAGATGGGCGCCGCACGTGGCGCAGCTGACCTCGACGCGCACCATGCCGTGGCTCGCGTCGCGCGAGGTCACCACGCGCTCGCCCGCGAGGGGCAACCAGAAACTCGGCCAGCCCGACCCCGAATCGTACTTCGCGTCAGAACTGAAGAGCCCGGTGCCGCACACCACGCAACTGTAGGTGCCGGCCGCCTTGCTGGCGTTGTATTCGCCGCTGAAGGCCCGCTCGGTGCCCTTTTCCTGCGTGACATGGAAAGCGAGCGGCGAGAGCCGCCCGCGCAACTCGTCGATGCGCTTCGTGTCGGTCATGGCGGGTCTCCCGCGATCAGGCGGGCATTATCGCAGGGCGGCCAGCCGCAACAACACCCGGTTGAGCCGGCGCACGAAATCGCCCGGGTTCGACACCTCGCCCGCCTCGGCCAGCGCGGCCTGGTCGTACAGCAACTGCGCGAGCTCGTCGAAATCCCCGCCCGCCGCGAGCGCGTCGAGCCGCTGCACGAGCGGGTGTTCGACGTTGACCTCGAGCACGGGCTTGCCCTCGGGGACTTTCTGGCCCGCGCCCGCGAGGAGGCGGCGCATCTGCGCGCCGGGATCGTGTTCGGCCAGCACGAGGCAGGCCGGTGTTTCCGCGAGCCGCCGGCTCACCCGCACTTCGGTGACGCGCTCGCCGAGCGCGTCCTTGATGCGCTTCAGCAGCGGCTTGCTTTCCTTCACCGCGGCGTCGTGCCGCGCGCCTTCGGCGGCATCGATCCCACCGAGGGCGAGGTCGCCGCGCGTCGCGTCCTGGAAATGCTTGCCCTCGAAGGTCGTGAGCCGGGCCATGGCCCACTCGTCGATCCGGTCGGCGAGCAGCAGCACTTCGACGCCTTGCGCCGTGAGGCGCTCGATGTAGGGGCTGGCGCGGGCCGCGGCCACGCTGTCGGCAACGAGGAAATAGATGTGTTCCTGGCCGGGCCGCATGCGCGCCACGTAGTCCGCGAGCTTCACGCCCGCCGCATCACCTTCGCCTTGCGTGCTCGCGAAGCGCAGCAGCGGCAGCAGCTTCTCGCGCGTCGCCTCGTCCCCGGCGAGGCCCTCCTTGAGCACCGCGCCGAACTCGCGCCAGAAGGTCGCGTACTTCTCCGCGTCTTCGTCCGCTGCCAGCTTGCCGACGAGGTCGAGGGCGCGCTTCGCGAGCGCCCCGCGCATCGCCTCGACGTCCGCGTTCTGTTGCAGCAGTTCACGCGACACGTTCAGCGGCAGGTCGTTCGAATCGACCAGCCCGCGCATGAAACGCAGGTAGGGCGGCAGCAGCTCCGCATCGTCCATGATGTACACGCGGCGCACGTAGAGCTTGAGGCCGCGCGGGCCGTCGCGGTGCCACAGGTCGAACGGCGCGCGCGCGGGGATGTAGAGCAGGCTCGTGTACTCGCGCCGCCCTTCGACCTTGTTGTGGCTCCAGGCGAGCGGCGGCTCGAAGTCGTGCGCCACGTGCTGGTAGAACTCGCGGTACTCGTCGTCGCCCACTTCGCTGCGCGGGCGGGTCCAGAGCGCCTTCGCCTGGTTGACCGGCTCGTAGTCGAGCGACGCAGCGCCCTCCTTGCGCATCTGCACCGGAAAGGCGATGTGGTCGGAATAGCGGCGCACGAGCGCACGCAGGCGAAAGGCGTCGAGGAACTCCTTCGCCTCGTCTTTCAGGTGCAGCACGACACTCGTGCCGCGTTCCGCCCGCTCGATCGTCTCGACGGTGAACTCGCCGTCCGCCCTCGAGGCCCAGCGCACGCCCGCCGCGGCGGGCAACCCGGCCTTGCGGCTGAACACTTCGACCTCATCGGCGACGATGAACGACGAATAGAAGCCGACGCCGAACTGGCCGATCAGCTGCGAGTCCTTCTGCTCGTCGCCGGTCAACCGGCGGAAGAACTCGGCGGTGCCTGACTTCGCGATCGTGCCGAGGTGCTCGATCGCCTCGTCGCGCGCGAGCCCGATGCCGTTGTCGCGCACCGTGAGCGTGCCGGCCTGCCCGTCGGCCTCGATCCAGATGCCGAGATCGGTGCCGCCGTCGAGCAATGCGGGATCGCCGAGCGCGGCGAAGCGCAGCTTGTCGTTCGCGTCGGACGCGTTCGAGATCAGTTCGCGGAGGAAAATTTCCCTGTGGCTGTACAGGGAATGGATCATGAGCTTCAGCAGCTCACGGACTTCGGCCTGGAAGCCGCGGGTTTCGGTTGCGGTTGCGGTCATGGCGCGGGGAATGTAGGGCCCCACGCGGGAAAATCAAGGGGTGGGCGCCCCGGTCAGCGGCCGAGCAGCCAGCCGAACGGGCCCGCCATCGCCGAAACGACCACATGGCGACCCGCGCCGAACCAGTCGTCGAGTTCGTCCCACAACAGCAGCATGCGTTCCATGTCGCAACAGGCTAGCGGGGCGCGGGGGGCGCTCGCCGTGCGCGGGCTCACAGTGTAGGCTTCCCGGAGGATGCAAGGCCCACAACGCATCGTCGTGCTCAACCCGAAGGGCGGATCGGGCAAGACGACCATTGCAATCAACCTCGCCAGTTACTTCGCGACGCGCGGGCTCACGCCGCTGTTGATCGACTTCGACCCCCAGGGCTCCTCGATGCGCTGGATCAGGAAGCGCCCGCCCAGCTTGCCGGAGATCCGCGGCGTGGCGGCCTTCGAGCGTGACACGCGTCTCACCCGCAGCTTCCAGCTGCGCGCACCCGAAGGCACCGGTCGCGTGGTCGTCGACACGCCGGCCGCCGTGCCGTCGCACGGTTTTCCCGACATCACGCGCGACGCCCACAAGATCATCGTGCCCGTGCTGCCTTCGGACATCGACATCCATGCCGCTTCCAAGTGCATCGCCGACCTGCTGCTCGTGGCGAAGATCCGCCGCGGCGACAACCGCATCGGCGTGATCGCGAACCGCGTGCGCAGGAATACCCTCGTCTACCAGGCGCTGATGCGCTTCCTCGAGACCCTCGGCATCCCGATCGTGGCCACGTTTCGCGATTCGCAGAGTTATGTGCGCAGCGCCGAGCTCGGCATCGGCATCCACGAGATGAAGAGCTACACGGTGCGCGAGGACCTCGAACAGTGGGGGCCGCTCATCGGCTGGCTCGAGGCCGAGGTGCCGCGGGTCGTGCAGAGCGGACTCGCCCCGGTGGTCGCGGACGCGGTGTCGGCGAGCTGAGCGCCCGCCCGGGGCCTACTTCTCTTCGCCGCCGTCCCAGTCGGTCTTCACGCGTTCGGCCCAGCTCTTGTAGCACGACCACGTGTAGAGGTTGCGGGTGATCGCGGCGTGCCGGCCGCGTGCGCGCTGCATGCGCTCGGTCCAGTTGGCGAAATCGCTGCCGGAAGGCGTTGGCGTGGCGCCCGCCGCAACCGGAATTCCGCTCCTGTTTCCACCTGATGGTTTCATTACCGACATCTGCAGCTTTCGACGCGAGCGTAGGCAACGCGCGCGCGCACTGACAGGAACTGCGTCACGACGCCATGCAGCGTGCCGCTGCGCGGCGTTATGTCATGCAACGAGCCGGTAGCAGGGTTTGTATTCCGATCCGGGCAGTTTCATGCGGCCCTGTGCAACGAAGGCCCGCAACAGCTCGTCGAGCAGGCGCATCACCGCGGGATCGCCGCTCAGTTCGTAGGGGCCGCGTGCCTCGATCGCCTGGATGCCGTGGTCCTTCACGTTGCCGGTGACGATGCCGGAAAACGCACGACGCAGGTTGGCCGCGAGCTGGTACGGCGGCAGGTCCCGATGCAGGTCGAGGGCGCGCATCGACTCGTGCGTCACCTCGAAGGGCAGCTGGAAATCGGGGCGCACGCGCAGCAGCCAGTTGAAGTTGTAGGAGTCGTTGGCGCGGCGACGGTGCTCGCGCACGTCTTCGAGCGCGTGTGCCATCTGGCGGGCGGCTTCGGCCGGGTCGCCCGGCACGATGCGCAGGCGCGCGAGCGCCTCCTTGCCCACGGTGCCCTCGAGGAACTGCGCGATGCGGTCGAAATAGGCGCCGCTGCCCTTCGGCCCCGTGAGGATCACCGGCATCGGCTGCTGCGCATTCTCCGGGTCGAGCAGGATGCCGAGCAGGTAGAGGATCTCCTCGGCGGTGCCGGCGCCGCCCGGGAACACGATGACGCCGTGGCCGAGGCGCACGAAGGCTTCGAGGCGCTTCTCGATGTCCGGCATGATCACGAGCTGGTTGACGATGGGGTTCGGCGGCTCGGCGGCGATGATGCCGGGTTCGGTGATGCCGATGTAGCGGCCACGGGCGATGCGCTGCTTCGCGTGGCCGATGTTGGCGCCCTTCATCGGCCCCTTCATGGCGCCGGGCCCGCAGCCCGTGCACACGTCGAGGCCACGCAGGCCGAGCTCGTAGCCCACCTTCTTCGTGTAGTCGTATTCCTCGCGGCTGATCGAATGCCCGCCCCAGCACACGACGAGGTTGGGTGGCGCCTTGTGGTCGAGGGCGTGGGCATTGCGCAGGATATGGAACACCGCGTTGGTGATCGACTTCGGGTCCGCGAGGTCGAAGCGCGTGCTGTCGTTGATCTCGTTGGAGATGAAGACCACGTCGCGCAGCACCGAGAACACGTGTTCCTTGATGCCGCGGATCATCTCGCCGTCGACGAATGACATCGCCGGCGCGTTCCGGATCGCGAGTTTGATGCCCCAGGGATGACGCAGGATCTCGATCGCGAAATCGCGATAGCGCTCGAAAATTTCGCGCGCGTTGTCGGTCTCGCTGCCGGAATTGAGCACCGCCAGCACGCACTGGCGAAAGAGCGGATAGAGGCCACGCTGGCTCGAGTCGAGCAGCTGGTCGATCTCTTCCTGGGACAGGGTTTCGAGGCTGCCGCGCGGCCCGATGCGCGCGTCGACGAATTCGGAGATGACGATGCTGGTTTCCATCCCCGCCACGCTAGCGCGTGTCAGGGCCGGATGTCGATTGGCACGTGGTCGGGCGTGAGCAGCCAGATCTCGAGCATGTCGGCGTTCGACACGGCGATGCAGCCATCGGTCCAGTCGGTGCGCTCGTAGTACTCGGGCGTGCGTTTCAGTTCGTTCGGCAGGCCGTGGATCATGATCGCGCCGCCCGCATCCCAGCCGTTGCGGCGCGCGTGCCGCGTATCCGCGGCGCTCGGATACGAAACCTGGATGGACAGGAAATAGTCGCTGCGCGGGTTGCGGCGCGTGAGGACATAGTTGCCCTCCGGCGTGCGAAAGTCGCCCGAGCGCTCCTTGTGGCCCACCGGGTTCAGGCCGAGCGCGATCTTGTACTCACGCAGGACCTGGCCGTGCCGCAGCAACTGCAGCCGCCGCTCGCCTTTCAGGACGAGCACGCGATCCGCCACCGGCAGGTTTTCGGCGGCAGGCTGCACCACCGACACGCGCTGCGCGCCCGCGAGGCCGTCCGCGACGGCCGGCGCGGCGCAGAGCGCGCCCGCCAGAGCGGCGAGGGCCGGCAGCAACCCTGTTCCCTTGAGCCTCATGACGGGGATTATAGGTTTGGAGGATGCCCGTGGCGACGGTACGGCTGTCACGAACCCGCGACAGCGATCGGCATTTGCGGCGGAGCGTGCGCCGCGTCACGATTGGCGCATGGTTCGCCTCGCCCTGCTCGGCGCCGTCCTCGGCCGCAGGTAGCCGTCAGCCCGCTTCCACGCGCGGCACCACGATCTGCGCTCCGGGCCGCAGGTCGCCCAGGTCGACATCCGGGTTGTACTGCTGCAGCAGCCAGGTCGGCACGGCGACGTAGTGCTGCGAGATGCTCCACAGCGAATCCCCGCGGCGCACGACGTAGATCTCGGTGCCGAGGATGCGGTGCGACTCGAAGTAGTTGGCCTGCAGCGCGTAGTGGTAGTCGCGCCGCTTCTGCTCGAACTGCCCCGCCGTCACCCTGGACAGGTCCACTTTCAGCTTGCGGCCGACCAGGACCGGCTGGCTGCCGCGCAGGCCATTCAGCTGGCGCAGGCGCGACGCACTGACCCCGGCCCAATCGGCATAGTGGCCGAGCGTTTCGGCCGCGACGACCCGTATCGTCTGGTCCTTCGCCACGCTGTAGTCGACCGCGTCGGTGGCGGAGGGCGCGGACTCCGAGCCCGTGACCAGCGCCGGCCCGAGCGCCTCGGCTTCGCCCGCCGACACCGGCTCCGCGCGACTCGCACGCCGCGCGCTCGCGACGACGGCCGCATCGTCTTCCTTGCTCTCCTGCACGGCCACGGTCGTCGGTGCATCCGGCTCCTCGGCCACTGCGCTGGCCGCAAGCTGCAGGCTTTGACCTTCGAAGATGTAGTTCGGATTGCGCAGCCCGTTGATGCGCATCAGCTCGGACTCGGCCACACCGGTGCGCGCCGCGATCGCCGACAGCGACTCGCCGCGCTTGACGACGTGCACGCCGGTGGCGGGGGCCGGCGGCGTGCGCGGCGCGGCGGCGGCCGACACCACGGGCGTCGTGCCCGCGGGCGGCGCGGCGGGTGTCGGAGCAGCGAGGCCCGCGACGCGCGCCGGCATCTGTTCAGGCAATCGCAGGCTGCGGCCGCGCCTCAGCTCGGCGTCGACCGGCAGTCCGTTCAGCGCCGCGAGGTCCCGGGTCGAGAGGTGATAGCGCTTCGCGACGGCGGCGAGCGTCTCGCCCTTGCGCACGCGATGCGATCGCGACTGGATCTGCCCGGCATACTGCTCGGCGGCCGGCAGGCGCTGGGCGAGCTGGGCGGCCGAGAGGGACTGGCCGTTGTCCGGCAGGCGCAGCCGATAGCCGCGCGGCACCAGCCGCTCACCGTTCCACACGGTCGGCAACAGCGCCGGGTTGAGCGCGCGCAGTGTCGCCCTATCGACGGGAATGCTGCGCTCGAGCGCCTTCACGGGAACGTACGCCGGCAGCTCGACCTCGCTGAACCTGGCCTCCGAGGCGCGCTCGATGGGCCCGAAGTATTTCTCCGGGTTCTGGTCGATCGTGAGCGCGGCGAGGAAAGATGGATAGAAATTGCGCGAGGCAAAGCCGAACGTGGCGCTCTTGTAGCTGCGGTTGATGCGCACGTAGTCGGCCGTGCCGACGGCCTCGGTGGCGCGGCGCATGCCGGCGGCGCCGTGGTTGTACGCGGTCAGCGCCAGAGGCCACGAGCCGAGCAGTCGATAGTTGTAGGCAAGCAGTTGCGCGGCCCCTTCCGTCGAACGAAACGGATCCATGCGTTCGTCGACCGCGCTGTCGATCCGCATGTAGCGGCGCCCCGTCGAGCGCATGAACTGCCACAGTCCCGCCGCCCCCACCTTCGAATAGGCGGCTGGATTGAACGAGGACTCGACGTGGGGCAACGCCGCGATCTCGGGCGGCAGCCCGAGGTTCGCCAGCGTCTGCGCGATGTGCGGCTCCCAGGCGCCGGAGCGCACGAGGCCGGCGTGGAAACGATCGGCCTGGCCGAGCTGGAAACGGATGCCCTCGCGCGCCGTTTTCAGGCGGTCGACCGATGCCTTCTCCCAGAGCTTGCCGATGCGACGCTCCTCATCGCTGAGCGATTCCGGCGACGGCTGCGTCGCCAGCCGATCGAGGATCGCCTGGTAGCGCTTGCGTGCCTCGTCGACGACTTCCGCGCGCCGCTTCGGCGGGCTGTTCGGCGCAAAGCGCAGGGTCTCGTAGATGACCGACAGGTCGCGCTCATCGTGCAGGAAACCTTCGTTCGTCGTGACCTGCGAGTACACGCGGATCCAGAAATCGACGTCGGCCTGCAATTCGGGCGGTCGCGGGATCGCATCCCGCGCCGACTGCGCGCACACGATGCCCGGGCCGAACCACAGCAGCGCCGCGGCCCATACGAGGGCTGGCCTCGCCACGCGCACTGCCACCCGCTTCATCGGATCCATTTCCACCTCAGCTGTCGAAATTCCTGACAGTCCGCACCCGCCTCTGGCGGGGACGATGTCCGTTGGCTGTCACACGCATGCGCCAAATGCGGCATGGCTCACATATTGGCACCGGTTCATGCCGGCCGACCCGACATATTCCCGGAATCGTGAAGCATGGCACAAGCCTTGCTCCTCTCCGGCTCGAGCGGCGATCACGCCGCGTCGCGCAGAAAGGTTTCAAGATGTCGATGAAGGTTTCGCTCTCCCTCGCCTGTCTCTCGCTCGCCTTCGGGGCGGCCGCGCAGGCGACTCCCGTCAACCTGTCGGCCGGCAACGGCGAAAAGAACCTGCAGCAGATCCTCGATGGCATCACGGTGGACGGCTCGAGCAGCGTCAATGTCCTCACCGACCAGTACGCCAACGACTCGCAGTGGTCGCTCGGCGGCTCCGGTGGCGCGTTCTCCCAGATCGTGATCGAGCTCGCGGGCTACGCGGCGATCAACAGCTTCGGCATCTACGACGCGGCGGACCCGACGCGGTTCGTCGAGATCTTCGCGGGCTCCGCCGCCGCAGGCGGCAGCTCGTCACGCGCCACGTTCTCGATCATGGCCGACGGCCAGGTCGTGCGTAACCTGTTCGAGGAAACGGGCGTGTACTTCTCCGACAATCTCTTCGGCTTCTACCTCTCGACGCCCGGGCACACCTGGTACTCCGACGCCTCGCGCAACACCGACGGGGCCGACCACATGGTGGCGTACCAGGGCACCGGCGACACCGTGAAGATCGGCAACACGATTGCCGGCCCGTGGGCGAACAACGAGTTCGTCATGGCGTGGGAAGACCTGGCGCGCGGCCAGTGGGACTACGACTACAACGACTTCGTGGTGATGGTCGAATCCGTGAATGGCGTGAAAGTGCCGGAACCGGGCACGCTCGCGCTGTTTGGCTTCGGCCTCGCGGGCCTCGCGCTTTCGCGGCGCCGCCACACCGCAGGATAACTACAAGAAGAAGCACTCCTCAGCAAGCAAGCGACCATGGCCCCGCTGTGAGCGGGGCTTTTTTTGCTACCAGCGGCGCACGTCGCGCCGATAGGCCGCGTAGTCCGCGCCGAACAGCGCGGCCAGCGCGCGTTCCTCGGGCCCGACCTGGAACCGGTTCATGTACAGCACGAAGGCAGGCACGAGGAGCCACGACAGCACGTTCGACAGCCAGGCCGCCCAGGCCACGAGGCACAGCAACATGCCGAGGTACATCGGATTGCGCGTGTAGCGGTACACGCCAGTGCGCACGAGCGCGGACGCGGCGTCGGGCGTCAACGGGCTGATGGTCGTCCGCGCGCGCCGAAAAGTCGCGACACCGGCCACCGCGATGCCGACGCCGAGCCCGGCCGACACGATCGCAAGCGCGATACGCAGCCTGCGCGGCACCGGCAGGTGCGCGACGGGCATCGACGCGGCCCACATCGCGAACCCCACGAACAGCGCCACGACGGGCGGCGGAACTCTCAGCTCGAGACTTCGCTTGCGCTGCATGACCTACCTGCACCTCTTGCCCGCAGCCCGTAGCCCGCCGCCCGTAGCCCGGCGCGCGTAGCGCGCGCCTGGCGCCGCGCTCACGCCGCGACCGCCCCCGCCACCTGCACGCAATTGCGACCCGACCGCTTCGCCGCGTACACCGCGGCATCCGCCTGCGCGATCAGGTGTTCGCCCCAGACACCGAGCGTATGGCTTGCCGCCACGCCGATGCTGCAGGTGAGCTGGATCGGGGCGCCGAAGCCCTCGATGCGCACGCCCGCGACGCGCTCGCGGATGCGCTGCGCGATCAGGCTCGCGGCCGCGACGTCCGCGCTGCTCAGGATCACGACGAACTCCTCGCCGCCGTAGCGGCCGACCACGTCCGAATGGCGCAGCTCTGCCTGGATCGGGGGAATGATCGCGGCGAGGCAGGCGTCACCGGCCTGGTGCCCCCACGTATCGTTGATCTGCTTGAAATGGTCGAGGTCGATGAACAGCAAGGCGATCGGCAGCCCACGCGCCTGGGCGCGGGCACAGGCGGCATCGAGCCGCGCGATCAGCGAACGGCGGTTGAGCACCCCCGTGAGCGCGTCGGTCTGCGCCCGCCGTTCGGCTTCCGAGAGGGCCACACGCTGTTCTCGCAACCGGTCGGCCACGCCCAGCGCGATCAGGACCGCCGCCGCGACCATCGACAGCGGCAAACCGTAGTACAGCAGGAATTCCGCGCCCTCCGCGCCCGTGAACAGCAGGCGCAGCGCCGTTGCGACGGTGAAAGCCTCGAGCAGTACCCACGCGAGCAGGAACCAGCCCGCCGGGCGGCTGCCGCGCCGCCACGCGAGGAAGGCAATCACGAGCGTGAAGATCGCGGTGCCGACGAAAACCACGTTGCCGATCGCCGCCAGCCAGCCACCGAAGCCGTCGCGCGACAGGAAGTTCGCGAACGCGAGCACGGTGAACACGGCCGCGAACCAGCCAAAGACGCGGTGCACGCGCACCGAAAAACGCCTGAGGTCGGCGATCTCGCGCACGAAGAGGCACGCCGCCGCACCGCTGAGCGCGGCCGGGACGTTCCACGCGTGCGACGTGAGCGGCCGCGCAATGGAGAGCCAGGGCCAGTCGAAGCCCTGGCCGGACAGGTACGCGATGTAGAGGGCCTGCAGCGCAAACAGGCTCGAATACAGGACAAACAGCCGGTCCTTCAGCACGAGCCAGATGAGGATCGCCGCCGTGGCCATCGCCATCAATGCGCCAAAGGCGAGCGCAACCATGCGCGTGTGTTCCGCGCCGCGCGCGAGGACCCGGTCGAGCGTACCGCCGCCGAACTGCAGCACCTCAGCACCACGCATCGGTGCCGCGACGACCCGGGCGTAGACCGCCTCGCCCGTGGCAAGCGCACTCGGCAATGCGTACACCACGTCCTGCACGCCACTGAAGGCCGGCAACAGTGCGGCGGGACTGAGCGCACGCGCGTCGCTGCCGCCCGCCGGCAGCGCCGCGAAAACCTGCGCCGCGAGATGGCGGCCCCGTGCGATCACGAGCGCGGGCGCGCCACTCTCAGGCGATGGCGCGCGCACCGTCAGTCGCAACCAGAATGGCCCGCCACGCACGCGCGCCTCGCGATAGTCGTAGGCGCCGAAGCGTGCATCGAGGGAGCCGTTCGCTACGACCGCCGGCGCGGGATCGCCCGCCGACGCGTCGAGCATCGCCACATCGAATGCAGGGGTCGCCGCCGCGGCGGAAGACAACACACTACCGAACACCCACGCGAGGAACAGACCACGCACCATGCGACTCCACCGCCCGGACCCAAAGGGCAAGTATCGGCGATCGCGCGGGGCGTGCAAATCGCGCGGGGTTGAGAGGGCGGCGGGCTACGCACTACGGGCTACGGGCAAGAGGCGCGCGCGCCGCGCACGGCAAGCCAGCCAACGATTCTGGCCCGCCGCCCGTCGCCCTTCGCCCGTCGCCCCCCCCTCACATGCACTTGGAGTCACCGCAATTCAGGCAGGTCATGCAGCCGTCCATCATCACGACGGCGGCGGTGCTGCACTTCGAGCAGAGCTGCGCGCCCTCGGGGAAGTGCGTCTTCGAGAAGGCGTCCGACTGCTTCTGCCGCTCCTCGAACTCGGCGCGCTTCTCCGCGATGAACTTCTGCTGGTGCTCGTCGGGCTCGGGCCGGCGCAGGAGGCCGATCGTCTGCAGGTGCTTCTCGATCACGTAGCCGAGTTCGGCGATGATCGAGGGCATGAACTTGCCGCCCGGCTGCCAGTAGCCGCCGCGCGGATCGAACACGGCCTTCAGCTCGTCGACGAGGAAGGTGACGTCGCCGCCTTTCCTGAACACCGCCGAGATGATGCGGGTGAGCGCCACGATCCACTGGTAGTGGTCGAGGTTCTTCGAGTTGACGAAGATCTCGAACGGGCGGCGCTGCTCGTACTCGGTGCCCTCGTTCAGCACGATGTCGTTGATGGTGACGTACATCGCGTGGTCCGACACCGGCGTCTTGATCTTGTAGGTCGAGCCGACCAGCATCTCGGGACGCTGGATCTCCTCGTGCATGCGGATGACCTTGGCGGAAGCCGGCGGTGCCTTGGCTTCGGGCGTCCTGTCTTCCGGCTTCTTCACGCGGTACTTCGTGATCTTCTTGTCGAACTTCATGTGGCTCACGCTCAGAACTTTCCGTAATAGCCTTCTTTGAGGGCGTCGAACAGGTTCGCGGCGGTGTGCGTCTCGCCGTCGTACTCGATCTCCTCGTCGCCGCGCACTTCGACTTCCTTGCCGTCCTCGAGCGTGAAGACGTAAGTCGTGTTCTTGAGGTCTTCCTCCTTCACGAGCACGCCCTGGAACGCCTCCGGATTGAAGCGGAAGGTGGTGCAGCCCTTCAGGTCCTTTTCGTGGGCGTAGAGGTAGATGTCCTTGAAGTCCTCGTACTTGTAGTCGGTCGGCACGTTCGCGGTCTTCGAAATCGAGGAATCGACCCACTTTTGCGCCGCCGCCTGGATGTCGACGTGTTCGCGCGGCGAGATGTCGTCGGCGGCCGTGAAGTAGTCCGGCAGCTTCTCGCCCGCGGCGTCGGCCCCGGGCATCGCCTTCGGGTTCACGAGTTCGCGGTAGGCGAGCAGCTCGAACGAGAACACGTCGATCTTCTCCTTGGTCTTGCGGCCCGGGCGGATCACGTTCCTGAAATAGTGGTGCGCGAACGACGGCTCGATGCCGTTCGAGGCATTGTTCGCGAGCGACAGCGAGATCGTGCCGGTGGGCGCGATCGAGCTGTGGTGCGTGAAGCGCGCGCCCACCTCGGCGAGCTGCTCGACGAGCCTGGGGGCCACCTCGGCGACGCGCTGCATGTAGCGGCTGTACTTCGCGTGCAGCAGCCGCCCCGGGATGCGCGCGCCCGGCTTCCAGCCGTCCGCGATCATTTCCGGCCGCTTGCGCAGCATCGACTTCGTGACCTCGAACTCCTCGGTCATGATCGGCGCCGGGCCCTTCTCGCGCGCCAGCTCGAGCCCCGCCTCCCAGCCCGCGACGGCCATTTCGCGCGCGATGTCCTCCGTGAACTTCACCGAATCGGGCGAGCCGTACTTCATGCCGAGCAACGTGATCGTGCTGCCGAGGCCCAGGAATCCCATGCCGTGGCGGCGCTTGCGCAGGATCTCGCCGCGCTGCTGCTCGAGCGGCAGGCCGTTCACCTCGACCACGTTGTCGAGCATGCGGGTGAACACGCGCACCACCTCGCGGTACTCGTTCCAGTCGAACTCGGCGAATTCGGTGAACGGATTGCGGACGAACTGCGTGAGGTTCACCGAGCCGAGGAGGCAGGAGCCGTAGGGCGGCAGCGGCTGCTCGCCGCAGGGGTTCGTGGCGCGGATGTTCTCGCACCACCAGTTGTTGTTCAGCTCGTTGACCCGGTCGATCAGGATGAAGCCCGGCTCCGCGAAGTCATAGGTGGACGACATGATGACGTCCCACATGCGCCGCGCAGGCACCGTCTTGTAGACCTTGCAGGCCACGAGCCCTTCGTCGGACGTGACGTAGCCCTCGGTGACCGGCCACTCGCGCCACACGAACTGCGACTTGTCCGCGAGATCCGGCCGCTCGGACTCGAACTCGCGCACCGACAGCGGGAACGCCAGCTGCCAGTCGCGGTTTTCGCGCACGGCCCGCATGAATTCATCGGTGACGAGGAGCGACAGGTTGAACTGGCGCAGCCGCCCGTTCTCGCGCTTGGCGCGGATGAACTCCATCGCGTCCGGATGACCGACATCGAAGGTGCCCATCTGCGCGCCGCGGCGACCGCCCGCCGAGGACACCGTGAAACACATCTTGTCGTAGATATCCATGAACGACAGCGGGCCCGACGTATACGCCCCCGCGCCCGTCACGTACGCGCCGCGCGGGCGCAGGGTCGAGAACTCGTAGCCGATCCCGCACCCGGCCTTGAGGGTGAGGCCCGCCTCGTGGACCTTCTGCAGGATGTTGTCCATCGAGTCCCGGATTGTTCCGGATACTGTACAATTAATGGTAGACGTGGCGGGTTTGTGCTCCAAAGCACCCGCATTCGAGGTCACACGCCCCGCCGGGATAGCTCCATGGCGAAGCGCCCACAGGAAGCGCTCATTCCAGTGCTCCCGCGCCGCCGGCGCCTCGACGTCCGCCAGCGCCCGGGCGACGCGCTGGTACGTCTCGTCCATCGTGGCATCGATGGGCGAACCGTCCTTCGCAGTCAGGCGGTACTTCTTGTCCCAGATGTCGAGGGACGCTTCCTGGAAAGGAATGGCGCTCACGTCCTTGGGTTCGATTTTCACAACGCTGTTCAAAAGCCGCTCCCCAGATGTTCTTCTCAAGGCGGCGGCCCCGCCATCAGACGGTAGCCACCCGGTTGCCCCCAACCCGGGCGATCCTGCGACGCGCCTGCGACACAAGATCTTGTGTTGGGGGAAAGAGCCTAAATACGTGAAATCGGCTCGTCAAGATGTGGGACGCAGCTCCTGGTGCGACTATTTTCGTTTAAATATCAACTAACTATATAATTATTCGCCGCCAAAGCCCGCTTCGATTGCTGCAGCCGCACACGGGCTACACAGTGCACAGCATGTCTATATCTTGTGGGTAAGTCGGCGCGTGGAAATCACTTGAAATGTCATTTTCGGGCCGCAGATCAGGCTCAGGCGCAACAAGCGCGAGTCTTGAGTCCAGATACCGGAGGCGACCGACATGACCCTGACATCCTATGAACCCTGGCAGCTGGTTTCGCGCCTGCAGCGCGAGTTCGACCGCACCCCCGCCTGGCTGCCCGCGGTCGACGTAAGCGAAGACGATGCCCGCTATCTCGTGCGCGCGGACCTGCCCGGCGTCGAGCAGAAGGACATCGACATCACGGCCGACAAGGGCGTGCTGACCCTGCGCGGCGTGCGGCACTACGAGAGCCGGGGCGAAGCCAAGTTCCTGCGTCGCTTCACGCTGCCCGAGAACGCGCAGGCCGGGGAAATCCGGGCGCGCCTCGTCAACGGCGTGCTCGAGGTGTCGATCCCGAAGCAGCCGAAAATCGAACCGACGCGCATCAGCGTCGAAGCGGCGTAAACCGCGGGCGTGGTGCCGGGTTTTCGGTTATTCGCTTATTGCGGGCTGCCGCCCAATAACCGAATAACCGAAAACCCGGCACCGACTCTGCTGTTGTTAGAATCCCGGGCATGAGCGTTCGCCCAGCCCTCGTCGCCCTCGCCTTCACGCTCG
>JBFWZQ010000020.1:0-50241 GCA_050185195.1 Steroidobacteraceae bacterium
CGCGGGCGACGCACGACGCTCAATCCGCGCCCTTCGCCACGGACTTCGCCGCGCTCTCCACGGTCATCGCCCCGCCGCTCGCGAGCAGCGCATCGATCGCGGCGTCGCCGAGACCCGCCTCCCGCAGCACTTCGCGCGTGTGTTCACCGAGGCGCGGCGCGTGGCGCTCGATGCCGGCAGGCGTCAGGCCGAAATTCACCGGGAAGGCCGGCAGCTTGAGCTTGCCCTCGGTCGGGTGATCGACCGATTTCCAGAATCCCACCGCCTCGAGGTGCGGGTCGGTGGCGAGATCCTCGAGGCTGTTCACGACGATCGTCGGCACGCTCGTCTTCGAGAAAAGGTCGAGCCATTCGCGCGTGGTGCGCGTCGCCATGATCTTCGCGGTCTCGGAATAGGTGGCGTCGATGTTGCGCACGCGATCGGCAAGCGTGGCAAAGCGCGGATCCGTGAGCAGGTCCGGGCGCTCGACGACCTTGCAGAAGGTCACCCAGTGCGCATCGAGGTACGGCAGGATCGCGATGTAGCCGTCCTGCGTCGGATAGGGTCGGCGCTCCTGGCTCATGAGGCGCGTATAACCCGGCCCGCCGATCGGCGGATCGAAGCTCATGCCCCACAAGTGCTCGCCCATCACGTAGTGCACCATCGTTTCGTACATCGGCACTTCGATGTCCTGGCCCTCGCCGGTGCGCTCGCGGTGGAACAGCGCCGCGAGCACCGCGTAGACGACCGTCATCGCGGTCGTCTTGTCGGCCACCACGGTCGGCAGGTAACGCGGTTCGCCGAGCACGAGCTTGTTGAGCATCGCGATGCCACTCGCCGCCTGGATCGAATCGTCGAGCGCGCCCTTGGCGCCGTAAGGCCCCTTCTTCGAGTATCCGTAGGCGCCGCAATAGATGATGCGCGGGTTCACCTTCTTCAGGTCCGCGTATTCGAGCCCGAGCTTGGTCATCACCTGCGGGCGATTGTTGTGCACGAAGACATCGGCCGTTGCGACCAGCTTGAGCAGCGCCTCGCGCGCGCCGGGCACCTTGAGGTCGAGCACGAGGCTGCGCTTGTTGCGATTGCAGGTGAGATAGAGCGCCGCCATGCCGGGGTGGCGCGATGCACCGAGCGTGCGGTTGCTGTCGCCACGTGGCGCCTCGACCTTCACCACATCGGCGCCCATGTCGCCGAGAAACTGGCAGGCCCAGGGGCCGAGGACGACGCTGGTCAGTTCGACGACACGAATGCCGTGCAGGGGTCCCGGCATGCGGATCTCCAGTGTGGCTACGATGACTGGCGAGCTTCACACCGGCCACGGGGCATGACAAGCGTGGTTTTCCACGCGTACGCTGCGCGGACGTTCGCAGCGAGGCCGCCATGCCACCGACCTACATCGACGAGTTCACCCGTCCCGTTGCCCTGTCCGCGTCGACCAGTGCGCTCGTCGTGGTCGACATGCAGAACGCCAGCGGCCATCGCGGCTACGGCCTCGGCAAGCTGCTTGCCTCCCAGGGGCGTCTCGCGGAGGCCGAGTATCGCTTCGCGCGCATCGAGCGCCTGCTGGTCCCGAACATCCGGCGCCTCGCGACGGCCTTTCGCTCCGCCGGCGCCCGCGTGATCTACCTGACCTACGGCTGCCAGCTGGCCGACTTCTCGGACGCGCCCCTGCACCTGAAGAAATGGCTGCAGGCGACCGGCAATTGCGCGGGCCGGCCCGAACACGACATCGTCGCCGGGCTGGCACCCGGGCCCGGCGACCTCGTCCTCAACAAGACGACGATCGGCGCATTCGCGTCGACCGGCATCGATGCGGCCCTGCGCGGCATGGGCGTGACCGCGATCGCCGTCGTCGGCGTCTCGACGAACAACTGCGTCGCGATGACCGCGATGGAGGCGGCCGATCGCCAGTACGGCGTCGTGCTCGTCGATGACGCCACCGGTACCTGCAGCGACACGATGCAGGCGGCGACGGTCGCAACCTTCCGGCGCCTGTGGGGGCGCGTCGCGACGACCGACGAGGTCATCGAAGAGCTGGGCGGCAATGCCGCAGGACGCACCGCCGGTGCTGCCCGTTGACGACCCCCGCGGCCGCCCGCTTCCAGTTCGCCGGCATCCTGTGCGCCGCGGGCGGCGCCATGCTGTTCGCGGGCAAGGGCATCCTCGCGAAGTTCGCCTGGCGGCACGGCGTGGGTTTCGAGGCACTCGTGATCGTGCGCGCGCTGCTCGCTGCGCCCCTGTTCTGGGCCTTTGCGTTCGCGCGCGAGGCGCCCGCCGCGATCTGCGCAACGCCAGCGCGCGTGGCAGCCACGGCGGCCTTCGCGGGCCTCCTCTGCTATTACGGCGGCGCGCTGGTCGATTTCTACGCCCTCACGCTGATCGACGCGAGCCTCGAGCGGGTCCTGCTCTTCAGCTACCCTGCCATGGTCATCGCGATCGACGCCGCATGGCGCCGTCGCCTGCCCTCGGCGCGCGTGGTCGGCGTGGTCACGCTCACCTGGGCAGGCATCTTCCTCGCGGTCGGCGGCCTCGACGCCGCGGCCCTGCGCGCCAACCTCACCGGTGCACTCTGCGTGCTGCTTGCCGCGCTCAGCTATGCGATCTACTTCCTGCTGGGCGAGCGTTGCATCCGCGTGATCGGCAGCACCCGTTTCACGCTGTGCGCAATGACCGGTGCCGCCGCGGCGCTCGCCGTGCACGGATTGGCGAAAGGCGCCGCGCTCGGGCTGGCGGGCATCGATGCCGTGGGCTGGATGCTGCTCGCCCTGCTCGCCGTGCTCTGCATGTTCGTCCCGGCCCTCCTGCAGGCGGAAGGCGTGCGGCGCATTGGCGCGCAGCGCAGTGCACTCGTCAGCACCGTGGGGCCTCCGACCACGATCGTGCTCGCGTGGCTCTTCTTCGGCGAGCGCATGGCGCCCTCGCAGCTCGTCGGTGTCGTGTTGATCGTCGGCGGGATCTTCGTGCTCGACGCCGCCGTCACCCGCCGTCGCGAACGCTAGCGGCGCCACCCGCCAGGCGCTCCGCGAGCGCGAGGATGCGCCGCGCCTTGTGGGCGACCGGGTAGTCGACGAACACGCCGTCCACCTGGATCGAGGCCACGCCGCGCGCTTCGGCCTCGTCGAACGCGACGACGATCGCACGCGCGCGCGCGATCTCGGCGGCGCCGGGCGTGAAGATTTCGTGGCAGGGACCGACCTGGTCCGGATGGATGCACAGCTTGCCGTGGAAACCGAGGCGGCGGCCGTTGCGTGCCGACTGGCGAAAGCGCGCCTGGTCACGCACTTCGATCACGACCGTGTCGACCGGGGGCTCGATACCGGCCGCGCGCGAGGCATGCGCGAGGCGCGCGCGCGCGTAGGCGAGCGCTTCTTCGTCGGCCGTCCATTCGAGATCGAGGTCGTTCGTGTAGTCGCCGCCGCCGAGCGCGATGCGCCCGATGCGCGGCGTCGCGCCGGCGATCGAGTCGATGTGGACGATGCCGAGGGCGCTCTCGACGATCAACATCAACTCGAGCGTGCCTGGTGCCATGCCCACGCGCCGCTCGCAATCATCGAGGTAGGCATCGAATTCCTGCACCTGCGCGGCCGATTCCGCCTTGGGGAGCACCACGCCGTCCAGCCACGGGCCGGCGACGGCATCGAGGTCGTCGCGCCAGTACGGCGAATCGATGCCATTGACGCGCACGTAGCCGCGCTGCGCGCGCGGCTGGCGCATGGCGGCCACCACGGACGCGCGCGCCGCCGCCTTCTCCGCGGGCGCGACGGCGTCTTCGAGATCGAGGATCACGGCATCGGCACCGGCGGTGAACACTTTTGCGACGCGACGGGCGTGACTGCCGGGCGCAAACAGGAAACTGCGCAGGCCCACCGCTCGCCGCGCCGTCATTTCGTGGTCCAGCTGTCGCTCGACTGCCAGCCGCGCTGCAGGTCGAGTGAGTACATGTAACGATCGGTGGGATGTTCTGAAACAGATATCTCGAACGGCCGGCCGCCGCGCCCGAAATAGTGGCGCATCACGGTCAGCGAAGGCGTGCCGGCCACGGCTTCCAGCGAACTCGCGAGCTCGGCCGTGATCGCCCCGGCGCGGATGCACACCTGGATGTGCTCGACGTGCTCGCCGTGGGCCGCCTCCACCATCTGGTAGACCATCTGGTTGCGCTTGCCGATCTGCGGGACGATGTCGGCGTAATCGGGCAGCAGGTAGATGTCGGTCCAGGCCATCGGCAGCGGTGTCGCCTTCAGCCGCCGCAGTGCACTCACCTTGATCCACTCCGAACCCGTTCGCACGTCGAGCAGCCGCGCGAGCTGGCGGTTGGCCTTCACCTTCACCGTGCCCACCACCACGAGCCGGCTGTCCGCCGGATAGCGCATCAGCTCCGACGGCGAGCGCACGGTCTGCACGTAGGACGGCGACGCATGGCGCGCGCGCACCACCGTGCCGATGCCCTGCTGCCTGTCAATCAGCCCCAGGTCGTCGAGCCGCCGCAAGGCCTCCCGCACCGTGTGGCGGCTCACCTCGAAACGCGCCACGAGCTCGAGTTCGCCCGGGATCGTCTCGCCGACCTTGATGCGGCCCCGGCCGATGTCCGCCATCAGGGCGTCCGCGAGTTGACGATAGCGGGGCTGCCGGCTGTCTTGTTCTTTTGCCATACCCTACCCTACCAGCCGCGCCTGGTTGACAGTCACCGGGCGGCCGCCTAGATTTGTCCGGACATTTGACTTCTCGCTACGGGCATATTATGACCCAGAACGCCAACGAGGTCGCCCCCGGCCGCTACCGGGAAAGCTTCGGTCGCTACTACGAGGATTTCACGGTCGGCGATGTCTACGAGCACCGCCCCGGCCGCACCATCACGCAGGCGGACAACACCTGGTTCTCGCTGCTCACGATGAACACGCACCCGCTGCATTTCGACGAGGAGTACGGCAAGGCCAGCGAATTCGGCCGCTGCATCGTCGCGAGCCCGCTGACCGTGGCGATGATGGTGGGCATGAGCGTGACCGACGTCAGCCAGAAGGCGATCGCGAACCTCGGCTGGCGCGAGATCCGCATGACGGCGCCGCTCTACGCTGGCGACACGCTCTACGCCGAATCGGAAGTGCTCGCGAAGCGCGAATCGCGCTCGCGCCCGACCGCCGGCCTCGTCACCGTGCATACGAAAGGATTGAACCAGGACGACGTCGTCGTCTGCACCTTCGAGCGCACGGTGCTCGTCCCGAAGCGCGGCGAGGGCGCCGGCGAGGCCGGGGGCCGCTACTGATGACGCCGGAGGACGGCGAAATCCTCGCCGCGATCGAACGCTGGATCGAGCGCGAGGTGCGCCCGATCGCCAGGCGCTACGACCACGCCGACGAATACCCCCACGAACTCGTCGAACAGATGAAATCGCTCGGCCTCTTTGGCGCGACGGTGGGCGAGGAGTACGGCGGGCTCGGGCTTTCCGCATCGACCTACGCGCGGATCGTGACGGCGATCTCCGCCGCCTGGATGGCGCCGGTCGGCATCTTCAATTCCCACCTCGTCATGGCGGCCTGCGTGCAACGTTATGGCACCGCGGCCCAGAAGGAGCGCTGGCTGCCCCGCTTCGCGAGCGGCGAGCTGCGCGGCGGCATCGGCCTCACCGAACCGGACGCGGGCACCGACCTGCAGGCGATCCGCACGGTCGCCCGGCGGGACGGCGATGCCTACGTACTCGACGGCACGAAGACCTGGATCACGAACGGCGTGTACGGCAGCTGTTTCGCCGTGCTCGTGAAGACCGATCCCGCCGCCGAACCGCGCCACCAGGGCATGAGCATGTTCCTCTGCGAGAAAGGACCGGGCTTCACGATCGGCAGGAAGCTGAAGAAGCTCGGTTACCGGGCCATCGACAGCGCCGAACTCGTGTTCGACGGTTTTCGCGTGCCGGCGGACCAGCTCATCGGCGGCGTCGAGGGGCGCGGATTCCAGCACGCGGTCGGCGGGCTGGAACTCGGCCGCATCAATGTCGCCGCGCGTGGCGCCGGCATTGCGCTCGGGGCGCTGCGCAAGTCGCTGCGCTACGCACAGGAACGCAGGACATTCGGCAAGCCGATCGCGCAACACCAGGCGATCCAGCTGAAGCTCGCCGACATGGCCACCCGCGTCGAGGCGGCAAAGCTGCTGATACGCGAGGCGGCCACGAAGTACGACAAGGGTGAACGCTGCGACCTCGAGGCGGGCATGGCGAAGCTGTTTGCGTCCGAGGCTGGCGTCGAGAACAGCCTCGAGGCGATGCGCATCTTCGGCGGTTACAGCTACTCGACCGAATTCGACGTGGAACGCTACTACCGCGACGCGCCGCTCATGTGCATCGGCGAGGGCACCAACGAAATGCAACGCATCATCATCGCGCGCCAGCTGCTCGAGAGGGACCCGCCTTGACCGCCGATCCGCGCGCCAGCCTGCCGCTCGCTGGCGTGCGCGTGCTGACCTTCGAGAACTTCGGCGCGGGCCCGTTCGGCTCGATGTACCTCGCCGACCTCGGCGCCGAGGTCATCAAGGTCGAGAACCGCGCGCAGGGCGGCGACGCGACCCGCAACATGGGGCCGTTTTTCCTCGGCGAGAACGACAGCCACTTTTTCCAGACGTTCAACCTCAACAAGAAGAGCATCACGCTCGACCTGAAGTCCGCAGCGGGGCGCGCCGTGTTCCGGCGCCTCGCCGCCAGCGCGGACGCCGTGCTCAACAACCTGCGCGGCGACCAACCCGACAAGCTGGGCCTCACGTACCAGGCGCTGCGCGACGCCAACCCGCGCATCGTCTGCGCGCACCTTTCAGCCTACGGCCGCGACAACGAGCGCAGGAGCTGGCCCGGCTACGACTACCTGATGCAGGCGGAAGCGGGCTACCTGCACCTCACGGGCGAGCCGGGCACGCCGCCTGCGCGCATGGGCCTTTCGATCATCGACTACATGACCGGCATCACCACCGCCCTCGCCCTCGTGTCGTCCCTGCTCGGCGTGCAGCGGACCGGCGCGGGGCGTGACATCGACGTGAGCCTGTTCGACGTCGCGCTGCACCAGCTCTCCTATCCCGGCACCTGGTTCATCAACGAACGCCACCGCACCGAGCGGTTGCCGCGCAGCTCGCACCCGTCCGCCACCCCCGTGCAGTTGTTTCGCACCCGCGACGGCTGGATCTTCGTGATGTGCATGACGGACAAGTTCTGGCAGGCGCTGCTCGAGGCACTGCCGGCGCCGGCCCTCGCTGCCGATCCCCGTTTTGCCTCGATGCAGGCGCGCCGCGACCAGCGCGACGCGCTGACCGTCGCACTGGACGCGATCTTCATGCAGGACACCACGGCCGCCTGGCTCACGCGGTTGCAGGGTGTGTTGCCCGCGGCGCCCGTGTACGACATGGAGCAGGCACTCGACAATCCGTTCGTCGAGCGCACTGGCATGGTCCAGGACACCCCGCACCCGCAGAAGGCGGGATTTCGGGCACTCGCCAACCCGATCAAGCTCGACGGCGGAAGACTGCAGGGCCGCGTCGGCTCCGCGCTCGGCGCCGATACGCGCGCCGTGCTGCGCGAGATCGGTTATGCGGACGGCGAGATCGATGCGCTCGCCCGCGAGCGCGTGATCTGAGGTCGCGATGAAACTCGAGGGCCTGCGTGTCATCGACCTGTCCCTGTTCCTGCCGGGACCGCATTTCACGATGATGATGGCCGACCACGGCGCCGAGGTGATCAAGGTGGAGCCGCCGGGCGAAGGCGAGCCCAATCGCCACCTCGGCGCGCGCGAGGACGGCGTCAGCGTCTACTTCCGCAACACGCACCGTGGCAAGCAGAGCGTCACGGTGAACCTCAAGGATCCCGCGCAGCGCAGCGCGCTGCTCGACCTCGCTGCCACCGCGGATGTCTTCGTGGAAGCCTTCCGGCCCGGTGTCGCGCAGCGCCTCGGAGTCGACTATGCACAGGTGGCTGCGCGCAATCCGGGCATCGTCTACTGCTCGATCGCGGCCTTCGGCCAGACCGGTCCCTACCGGGATGTCCCTGCGCACGATCTCGCGGTGGAGGCGATGGCGGGGGTCGTCAGCCTGAACCTCGGCGACGACGGCCAGCCCACCCTGCCGCACGTGCCGGCCGCCGACATGGCGGCCTCGCTGCTCGCGCTTTCGGGCGTGCTGATGGCGCTCCTGCGGCGCGAGAAGACCGGCGTCGGCGACTACCTCGACATCTCGATGCACGACTCGATCCTCGCCTGGACGCCCAACGTCACGGGCGACGTCTTCGCGCTGAAGCAACCGCCGGTCGTGAAGCAGGAGCGTACCTTCGGTGGCAGTGCGTTCTATCGCATCTATCGCACGCAGGATGACCGGCATGTCGTGCTGGGCGGGCAGGAGCCGAAATTCATCCGCAACCTGCTCTCCGAGCTTGGCAGGATGGATTTCGCCCCGCTCTGCGAGCGGGGGCCAGGGCCGCACCAGGCGCCGGTGGTCGAATTCCTGCAAGGGGTGTTCGCGACCCGCACGCAGGCCGCCTGGATCGAGTGGTTCCGCGACAAGGACATCTGCTTCGCGCCGGTGAAGAACCTGCGCGAGGCCTTCGACGACCCGCACGCGCAGGCACGCGGCATGCGCCTCGTCGACGCCGCGGGTCGCGAGCACATCGGCATTCCTATCAGGTTTGCGCGCGAGCCGGGCCGGGTGGATTTCACCGTGCCCGCGCAAGGCGAACACACGACCCGGTATTTCGGCAGCCCCGGCGACTGACGCCGGCCTGTCGCCGGCCGCCGACAGGCCGGCGTGAGACGCGCCTCACAGTTCCCGGCTCCGTCATCCTGCGCGGGGCGCGCAGGCCACCGGGTCGAATGCAGCGCATGTGGCCCGTCGCTAGACTGACCACATCCGCCATCGATGGAGGCTGCCGTGGGCCTGTCGGAAACGATCGTCGCTGCCATCATCGGCGCGTCTGCCACCGTGAGCGCGGCCGGATTCAATTTTGCGCGGGCGCGCACGCCGCCCGGGGCGAAGCCCCGCCGGAGCGCATGGCGTGCCGCCCTGTCGCTCGCCGGGCTGGTGGTCGCCTCGGCCGCCGGCGGCTTCATCTACTCGGAGTTTCGCGCGCAGGGCGCCCGCGAGGAGATTGCCCGGCTGCGCGTGACGATGAACGAGCAGCTGCAGGTCCTCGCGCGCGCGCCACCGCAGGTCCACTCGTCCGAAGCCCTGGTGGAGCTCGCGCCGTGCGTACGCAATGGGTCGGAAGGCGATGGGCCTGCGCCGATCTGCGCGGCCGCCCTGACGACGCCGACCACGCTCTGTACGCAGCTGCCGGCCGCGGCGGAACGCCTCGGCGTGGAGTTCTATTCCCGCCCGCTGGGCGAGAGTGGGGCGTGGACGGCCCACCCGGATACCGGCGATCCCGGCGCGCTCGACGTCTCGTTCGCGGCCGTGGCGCCGTCCCCAGCGGTCGGCACAGAAGGCGGGGCCGTGTGCGCCCATGTCCTCAGCGAAGACCCCGCGCGTGTCCAGGTCGCGCGCCTCGTGGTGCGCTACCGGGCACCGCCGGCCGCCGTGCCGGCGACCGTTGCGGCCCGGTGACGGCAAGCAGCCAGCGCCGCTATCCCGCCAGCAGCAACGCCTCGGCATGTTCGATGGCTTCTGGCTGGCCATAGACGACGACGATATCGCCGTCGCGCAGCACGGCCCCCTCCTCCGGCTCGCGGCCCAGGATGCCCTGCCGGCGTATGCCGGTGAAGGCCACCTCCGCACCCTGCGCGCGGACCTCGGCCAGCGTGTGCCCGACCGCCCAGGCACCCGGTGGCAGCACGATCGATTTCAGCTCCTCGCGAAAGGCATGCGTCTCGTCGATCGGCCGCGCGTCGTCGCGGCGAAAGATGCTGCGCAGCGCCGCATAACGATTGCCGCGGATCTCGCCGACCGTGCGCATCACGCGCGCCGGCGGCACGTGCAACTGCATCAGCACGTGTGACACGAGCATCAGGCTCGCCTCGAAGGTCTCGGGCACCACCTCCGTCGCACCGGCCTCCTTGAGCTCCGTGAGGCGCGAGTCGTCCTGGGTGCGCACCAGCACGGGCACGTCGGCGCGCGAGCGGCGGATCGCGCGCAGTATGCCAATCGAGACGGCCGGATTCGCGAACGTGATGATCACGGCGCTCGCGGTCGCGAGGCCCACCTTCGCGAGCACTTCTTCGTCCGCGGAGTCTCCGAACACCACCGGATCGCCGGCCTGGCGCGCCGCGCGGATGCGCACCGGATCGAGGTCGAGCGCGATGTACTCGAAGTTCTGCGCCTCGAGCACGCGGGCGACGTTCTGGCCCACGCGGCCGAAACCGCACAGCACGACGTGCTCGCGCCGCGCGACCGCATCCGCCGCATCGTTCTCGCGGCTGAGCGCCGTGGCCCGCGGGCCCTTTTCGCGCAGCACCCAGCGCGCGAACTGCTTGTTGTGGCGCAGGATCAGCGGGCTCAGCACCATCGAGAGCACCGTGGCGATGAGGAGCGGCTGCACGATCGCGGGGTCGGCGCCGCCGCTCTGCAGCAGGATGGTGAGGATCGCGACGCCGAACTCGCCGCCGATCGACAGCACGACGCCGGTGCGCACCGCTTTGAACATCGAGCGCTCGAACGCGCGGGTCGCAAGCGACGCGCAGAACCACTTGACGACGAGCAGGCCGCCCAGCACCGCCGAGAAGAGCAGGAATTCGCGCCACAGCAGCTCGACGTCGAGCAGCGTACCTACCGAGATGAAGAAAAGCCCGAGCAGGATGTCGCGAAACGGCCGGATGACCGCTTCGATCTGGTGCCGGTACTCGGTTTCGGCGAGCATCATGCCCGCGAGGAAGGCGCCGAGCGCCATCGACAGGCCCGCGACGTGCGATACCCAGGCCGACGCGAGCACCACGAAGAGCACGGTCAGCGTGAACAGCTCGCGCAGGCGGCTGTGCGCGATCTCGTAGAAAAGCGGCCGCAGCAGCCAGCGACCGGCTGCCCACACGACGCCGACGGCCAGCACGCCGACGATCACCGCGCTCACGCTCGCGGCCGCGGAGAACTCGCCGGCGCCGCGCGCCAGCGCGGAAGCGAGCGCCAGCAGCGGCACGAAGGCGATGTCCTGGAAGAGCAGCACCGCGAACGCGAGCCGGCCGTGCGTGCGATTCAGCTCCGCCTGGTCCGTGAGCTGGTGCAGGATGATCGCCGTCGAGCTCATCGCGACCGCCCCGCCAAGCACGATCGCGAGCACGAGCGGCATGTCGAACGACAGGCCGATCAGCGCGAAAGCCCCGGCGGTCAGCAACACTTGCAGGGACCCGAGGCCGAACACCTCGCGCCGCATGGCGATCATGCGCGGCCAGGAAAACTCGAGCCCGAGGGTGAACAACAGGAACACGACCCCGAGCTCGGCGAGGAGGTTCGTCGTGTCGGATGCGACGAAGATGCCCACCGCGTGCGTGCCGAGCACCATGCCGACCGCGAGATAGCCGAGGATCGCGGGCAGGCCGAGTCGACGCGCGATCGTCACCACCACGACCGCGGCGGCGAGCAGGATCAGTATCTGCGGTAGCGGTTCCTGGATCACCGGGGCGAATATGCCACAGGTCGCGTCGCGACCTGCCCACGGCCCGGTCCGCGGCCGTCAGGTATTCATCAATACGGTGGTGTCGTAGCGTTCGAAGCCATGGATGGCCCGGCGGTAGGCATTGAGGACGAGCTTCTCGGCGACCTTGTCGGAGCGCGGCGAAAGCAGCATGCGCAGCACCACGTCGTCGGCCGGCCGGCTGCGATCCTCGCCGAGGAGCTGCTCGAGCACGCGCGTGACCCGGTGCACGAGCTCGTTGACGAAGCGCAGGTGCGCGGTGTCGGCCACCTGCTCGTTGCCCGGCCCGTAGGTGCTGCGCGCTTCCTCGGCCAGTTCGTGCAGGAATGCGTTCAGGAGCCGCGCCTTGTCGAGCACGCGCAGTTCGGTGAAATACTGGATCTCCGATTGCAGGTTCACGCTCGCCTCGCGCGCGGCTTGCCTAGGCCGGGAAGAAATCGATCGGTTTCGTGGTGGTGATCGTTTCCACGTCGCGGGCCTCGAAACGGAACAGGCGCACGCGCGCCACGATCTTGCGCTCGAGCTCCGCATCCCTGATTTCGCTTGACACCACCCGGCACATCGTCACCTCGCCCGAAGGCGCAATGGTGAACTCGAGCACCATCTTACCCTGCAGGTCGGGCTGCGCGCGCAGGGCGCGGCTGTACAGGGCGTAGATCGCGCCCTTGTTGCGGTCGAACACGAGTTCGATCTCCTCGCGACTGCGCGAGGCCTTGCCGCTGGCGCCTGTGCGGGAAGCGCCTTCCCCCCGTCCGCCCACCGGCACCCCGGCCGGCATGCCCATGCGGGTCGTACTGTGGCCGTCGAGGCTGCCGGCGCCGGCGCCGAAACCCCGGCTCGAACTGGTCGAGGCGATACCGCCGCTCGCGGCACCCACCTTGGAGGTGATCAGCGATCGCTCGGCGCGACTGTCCGCGCCCACTTCGCCCGTGAGGTTGCGGGTCTGCGCCACCGGGATCTCCGGCAGGTTCTGGCGCAGGTCCGCGAGTTCGTCCTGGAACTGGTTGACGGCCTTCTGCGCCTTCTTGCGCGCCTCGGCCGTGCGATCGACCGGCACCGGCGTCGGCTTGACGGCCGCCACCTTGACCTCGGGTTTCGGTTCGTCCTTGGGCTTCGGCGGCGGCGGCGGTGGCTCGGGCGGCTTGTAATCGAGCATCACCTTCGCGAGCCGCTGCGGCACCTCGTCCTGCGCCGCGCCGTGCGGCGGCACCGGCAGGAATGGAATCACGACCACGGCCACGAGCACGGTCGCGAGCGCCACGATGAGGAACCTGCGCAGCCGCTCGCTCTCCTCGGGATCGATGTCCCAGGGCAGGTCGAAGGTCCGGTAATAGGGTCTCAGCTCCACGTGCGGCTCCTGTCGGTCACGCCGGCTTGAAGCCGGCCGGCACCGGCTTCTCCTTCTGCAGCGTCGCGAGCGAGATGCGGCCGTAGTCGGCATCCGTGCAGGTCGCCATCACCTTCTTCAGCACGTCGTACGGGATCGTCTTGTCGCCGAGGATCGTGATCTCCCGGGCCGCAAGGTCCTTCTCGGTCATCGCGCGACCGACGAGCAGCGGCCGCTTGAGCGCCGCGCGCAGTGGTTCGATGAGCGGCGAGCCCGAAGCGCGGATCTCCGCGAGCGAGGTGACGTGTTCACCCTGTACGAACAGGTCGGTCGTCGTGACCATCAGCACGACCGAGTCCTTCGGCTGCGCCTCGGCGATCGACTGCGGGATCTCGATGCCCTTGGTGTTCTGGATGACCTCCACTTCCGTCGAGTAGACGAGCAGGAACATCACGAGCACGGTGAGGATGTCGATCATCGGGATCAGGTTCAGCTCGAGTTCGCCCCGGTGGCGCTCGTGGCTCTTCGCCATGCGGCGTGCGCGGCCCGACATGCTCATGGACCACCCCTTGCCGCAGCGTCGATGGCCGGCGCATCGCCGATGGAAATGTCGGGGAACAGCTCGGCCTGCGCCGTCTGCCCGCCCTTGTCCACTTCGAGCACGCGCACCTTGTCCATCACCTGCACGAGCGTGTCGTACGGCGTGTCGGGCTCGAGCAGGATGGTGGCGGCCGTCATCTCGGGAAACCTCACCTTCACGCGCTGCAGGTAGGCCGCCAGCCCGTCGAAGTCGTAGCCCGCCGCACCATTCGGCAGGGGCGCCAGCGGGCCGCTGTTGCGGTCCGCGACGACCAGCCCGTCCTTGCGCACGATCACCTCGAGCTGCAGTCCCTTTGGCGGCTCCCGGAACTCCGAGAGCTGGGCGGGGAGGTTCAGCTCGAGGATCACGGTGCGCGAAAACACCGCGGTCATCAGCAGGAAGGTCACGAGCACGATGAAGATGTCGATCATCGGCACGAGCAGCAGCTCGGCCGGCCGACGGCCGCGCCTCGCGATCTTCCGGGCCTCGAAAGAGGACCTGCGCATCGCTCGCTCCTCGGCTCTACGCGGCGGCGGGGGCGTCCGGACGACGCTCGGTGATCGAATTCAGGAACTTCACCGACGCCATCTCGAGGCTGTCGATCAGCGCCGTGGTGCGCGACTGCAGCCAGGCGTGGATGAACAGCAGCGGCACCGCGGTCAGCAGGCCGAATGCCGTGCAGTTCATCGCGACCGAGATGCTCGCCGACAGCAGGTTCGCCTTCTCGGCCGGGTTCACGGTCGCCACGGCCGCGAAGGCGTGGATCAGGCCGAACACGGTGCCGAGGAGGCCGAGCAGCGTCGCGAGATTGGCGAAGGTGGCGAGATAGTGGGTGCGCCGTTCGATCTTCGGCACGACCTCCATCAGGCTTTCCTCCATCGCCTTCTCGATGTCATCGCGCCGGCGGGCCGAAGCGACGCGCGCGAGGCCGTAGTTCAGGATCTGGCCGATCGCGGAATCCGACTTCGACGTGAGCTGCACGGCGGAACGGAAGTCGCCCCGCTGCAGGAAGGGCGTGATCTCGGACCACAGCGAGCGATTGCGGCGCCCGACGTTCCAGAGATAGATGAAGCGCTCGGCCGCGATCGCGAGCCCGAGCACCAGCACGATGGCGATGGGGATCATGAAGCCTCCCC
Organism: Steroidobacteraceae bacterium; assembly: GCA_050185195.1. GTDB lineage: Bacteria > Pseudomonadota > Gammaproteobacteria > Steroidobacterales > Steroidobacteraceae > CADEFQ01. The sequence goes on from JBFWZQ010000020.1 coordinate 14,601, forward strand.
CGCCCTGGAAAAAACGGACTATCGAACTGTAAAGGTCCATCGACGTGACTCCTCGAAGAATTCTGGCAGGCCAGGCGTTCGCAAACTGAATGACATAACCCCAAAAAGCTGCGACCTATTTCTCAGCTTTGTCGGTGCGCTGCGCGACATCAGGCCGCAGCGCGTCGTAGTAGCGGTTTTCGCGACGGAAGACGTCCCGGTCCACGGGCGCCAGCACCTCGTCCAGCAGGCTGTTGGCCGGCCGGCCCATCAGGTCGCCGAGGTCCGACTGCTTCCACGGCACGATATAGAGCACCTTCGGCAATTCGCGGTTGCCGGTGATCTGGGTGGCGTCGAGTTCGAGGCGATCCATCACGCCCTTCGTACCGCCCGGCTTCACGGACGGCGCGGTCGCGGTCGCGGTCGCCGCCTTCGGCGCGGGAGGCGACGCCGACGCGGGCGCTGCCGCGGCGGCCGGCGATGTGACGACGGCCGGATCGATCGACTCACGCGCGGGCGGTTCCTGGCCGAGCGCGAAGGGCCCGAGGCCCATGAGCGCCAACATCGGGATGATCTTCATGTCCCGGCTCCTGGGGGTGGCACGACGGTATCGGCGACGGGCTCCGCCCCGCCGGTCCGCCGGCGCAGTTCGGCGATCCAGCCCGTGACGGGTTTGTCCTCGCCGGTGAGTTCCTTGTAACGCTCGAAGTGCACGAGCGCAGGCGCGGGCTCGAGCAGATAGAGATCGAGCAACACCGCGTAGTCGCGATGGGCGGCGGCCAGCGTGTCGTCGGCGGCGAGCGCCTGCTCGTAGGCGATGCGCGCGTCGGCGAACCGGCCGGTCATCCGCAGCGCGAGGCCGAGCTCGCAGGCAATCCGCGCGTTCGTGGGACTGCGTTCGAGCGCCGCGCGCAGCGCCGTGACCGCCTCATCGGGATGGTTCGCACTGCGTTGTACCACCCCGAGGTTGAAGAACACGGCCGCGTACTGCGGCACGGCCACCGACAACTGCCCGAACTCGAGCGCCGCGCCCCCGGTGTCGCCCGCGCGCGCGAGGCCTACGGCGCGCGCGAAGTCGGCGACGGCGCGCGCCGGTGGCGCGGGTGGTGGCGTTGCGGCAGCCTGCGCAGGCTCGACGCCCGGTGCGATCGCCGGCGGCGGCGGATCGAGCGCCGTCAGGTCCGCGACCACATCCTGCGGCTGCTCCGTCTTGCCGTAGCGGCCGGGATTGAGCTGCGCGAGCGCGGCATAGCTCGCCTTGACGCCGTCGTTGTAGACGCCCTCCTTCGCGCGTGCGGCATTGGCCTCGTGCACGGCGATCGCCTGTTCTTCGAAAGGGAACGCCTGCTCCTCGAGCAGCAGGTCGTACTGCTCCAGTGCATCGCCCTTGAGGTTCTTCGGCCGCTCCGACTCCATCAGGTCGCGCGCGAGGGTGCGGTAGAGCTCCGCCATTTCGTAGGTCGCGCCCGTCGTGACATCGGCAACGTTGTACGCAGCCGCCGCCTGGTACGCCGCGAGCGCGGCCTCGAGCGACGTGCGCTTGGCGGCGAGGCTCTTCTTGAGCGGGCTCGCGAGGCGCACGCCGCGGAATGCATCGCGCGCAGGGGTCGCGAGCGCCAGTTGCGCACGAGCGGCGAGGAAGCGCGTGCGATCGGTGCGCGCCGCACCCGCGCTCGCGTCGCTGCGGATGACCTCGCGCTGCCAGTATTGCTCCTTCACCGGATCCCCACCCCGCGCCGCGGCTTCGGCGAGGCGCTGGCGCGCCTCGATGGCGTCGGGCACCGGCGTCGGCCAGCCGGCCACGAACTTCTCGAGCATCGCGACCGACTGCGCGCCGTCGCCGGCTTTTTCGTACAGGTCGGCCGCCTGCAGGGTCGCCTCGCGGCGTGCGGCCGGGTCCTCGGTGGGCGACGCCGCGATGCGCGCGAATTCGCCGGCCGCCTCGCCGGCACGCCCTGTCTCCGAATAGGCCACCGCGAGGCTGCGGGTCACCTCGGGCTGCAGCTTGTCCTGCGGGAAATCGCGCCGGAACGATTCGAGCACGGGGATGGCGCGATCCCAGGCCTTGAGCGTCACGAGCGCCGCCGCTGCGTCATAGGTCGCTGTCGAGCGGATCTTCGATTCGGGGGCCACGGTGGCGACCCGCAGGAAGGCGTCCACTGCGCCCAGCGCATCACCCGCGGCGCGCTTTGCCTCGGCCTGTTTGTAGACCGACGCCGCCAGCCGTTCGGTGAGATCGGCGCGCTGCGGATCGTCGGCGGCGGTCAGTGCACGCGCATTGACGTACGCGGCCTCCGCCTTGTCGAAGTACAGCAGGTCGTAGTTCGCCTGGCCGATGATCGTCCAGCCGATGCGCTGCCTGGCGACCTCCACCGGCGGCTGCCGTGCAAGCAGCGTTTCCGCCACCGTGATGGCGCGCGGCAGGTCGCCCGCGGCGAATATGTCCTCGGCCGCGCGTGTCAGCACGCCGGCGCTGTCGGGATGCTCGGGGAACGTGGTCGCGAACTTCACGCCCGCGTCGACCGCCAGCTTGTGCGCCGCCGCCTTTTCCGCGGCCGGCAGGCCTTCCTCATGGCGCTGCCACGCCACGAGCCCCGCGTAGCCCGCGGTGGCCGATTGCGCACTCTTTGGATAGTCGTAGGCCGTGCGCTGGTACTCGCCCGCCGCATCGAGGTACTGGCGGCTCTCGAAGAGGGTTTCCGCCAGCAGGTAGTTGGTGGCCGCCGAATCGGGGTCGTCGGGGAAGGACTGCAGGTAATCGCGATACCAGCGCGCCGCCTGCTGGTAGTCCTCGATCTTCTTCGAGGCCTGGGCGGTCGCGTGGTAGTACTGGGCCACGTCCTTGAGGTTCGCCTTCAGTTCCGCCGTGACTTTCGCGTACTGCGAGCGCTCCCGCCCCGCCCAGAACGCGCCGCCGAAACGATAACGCTCGACGAACTCGCGCTTGCCGTCGAGCACGAGGTCGGTGAAGCCGCCCTTCTTGTAGGCCTCGATGGCCTGCATCGACAGGCCCGGCGCGTACTCGTTGTTCGGGTCGCGATTGACGAACGCGCGATAGGTCGTCGCCGCATCCTGATAGCGCTGCTTGTCGACATAGAGGTCGCCGAGGCGCGAGTACAGCAGGTGCGAGTACGGTGGCGTGCCCTTCTGCGCCACGAAGCCCTCGAGCGAGGCCGCGCCGTCGAGATACGTAAAAGTGATCGCCATGACGCGCAGCGTGTCGTCGACGAGCTCCCGGTCGGCGCGCGACAGGTCATCGAAACGCTGATCCCCGCCGCGTGCGCCCGGTGCGAGCAACATCGCATCGAGCACGCCGCCGAAGGAAACGAGGCTCTCCTCGTTGCGCGACTGCTTGAAGAGCGCCCAGCCGTGCTTGTAGAGGCTCTGCTCCTGGAAGGCCGACTTCGCGCCGAACTTCATCGTCTCGCCGTAGGCCGCTTCGGCTTGCGGGTAGCGCTTGGCGGAAAACAGCATCTCGCCGCGCCGGAACTGGATTTCATCGAGGTGCGGCGTGGTGGGGTAACGACGCACGATCTCGTCGAGCGTGGCGAGCGCCTGCTCTGGCTGGCCGGTCGTCTCATAGGCCCGTGCGAGCTGGTAGAGCACCTGGTCGTTGCGCGGGTAGTTGGGATAGGCCTTGAGCAGCGTCGAGTAGAGCGAGATCGCCTCGGCACCCGCGGCGTCGATCGCCGTGACCTCGTTCTGCATGCGCTCGAGCTCGCCCGCCTCGAGGTTCAGGTCGCCGAGGCGACGCAGGGCTTCGGCACGCAGCTTCGGGTCCGTGTTCTGCAACTCGAGGAAGCGGCGGTAGTTTTCCATCGCCCGCGGCGCGCTGGCCGGCACGGGCGCGCTCTTGCGCACCTCGATCGGTCGGGCGCGCAGGTCCTTGATCGTGGGCGCCGGACCCGCCTTCGACCGCTCGGCCGCGTCCGCAACCGGCCCGAGCAGCGCGACGAGCACGAGCGCAAGGCCCAGCGGGCGGGGCACCGCTCGGCTCACGGCGCCTCCTCGCCCGGCGGCGGTGGGCTGGCCGCGCGATCGTAGATCGTCGCGAGCGCGAAGCGGGCCTGCACGCGATAGGCAGCGAGGCGCGCCTGCTGCGATTCGAGCGCGTGGATCGCCGTGGCCTCGAGGTAGTCGTTCTGGCTGTCGCGCGCCGCCGCGAGGCGCGCCTGCAGGCTGGCGAGCCGCGCCGACAACGCCGCGATGCGCACCTCGAACTCGCCGGTGTTGGTCGGCACGTTCCTGCGCGCGCGTTCCACGCGCACCCAGCGCCGCTGCGCCTCGCGCAGCGCCGCGTCGAGATCCTTGATCTCGCGGCGCTGCTGGTAGACGCGCGCGCGCATCGCCTCATCGAGCCGCCAGGCGAGCACGCCCTTGACGAGTCGCAGCCGGTCCTTCATTGCCTCGAGCCCGGCCCCTTCGACACCGGCATTGCCGGCTGCGATCGCCTGCTCGATGCGCTGGATGCGCGCCCACTGGTCGCGCTCCGCGGCCGTGCCGAGCGCCGCGCTGTCGTGGTTGCGTTCGATCGCATCGAGCTGCGACTCGAGCTCACCGCGTTCGCGCTCGATCCGCTCGGGCGCAGCCGTCGCCAGCAGCGCATCGGCGCGTGGCACCCGCCCGGCATAGGCCTTCTGCCGCGCGTCGACCATGTCGCCGAAGGCCTCCATGCTCTCGGACCATGCGCCGAGCCGATGCTGCATGAAGGCGAGGTCGCGATAGTTCTTGAGGCCTTCCTGGAAATCGTGGCCCGCGAGCACTGCATAGAGGTAGCGTGACTGCGGCGCATCCGGCAATTCCTTCAACTGCCAGAACCAGCCCTGCTGGCCCTCGGTCTCCTTCGCGAGCAGGTCGTCGAGCAGCCGGGTCGATCGCAGGCCCTGGATCGCCTTGTCGAGCGACACGCCTTCCTTGTCGAACTCGCGCATCGCGGTTTCGTAGTATTCGGCCGCCTGCGCATTGGCGCCGAGCTTGCCGTAGGCGTACGGCACGGCGAGGAAGGCTTCCTGCACCGCTGCATCGAGCAGGTTGCGGTCGCGCAGCTCGAGCCAGGGCGCCAGCGCGCCCTCGAAGTCGCCGAGCGCCGCATTGGCCCAGCCCGCGCCGAGCAGCGCCTTGTTCGACAGCGGACCGTTCAGGCGCACGCGCTCGAGCACGACCTTGGCATTGGCCGGCTGGTCCGCCTGCAGGTAGGCGAAGCCGAGTGCGAGATTGGCCTTGTCGCGCAGCGCGAGCATCTCGGGCGTGCCGCTCGCCATCTCGCCGACGCTCGTGAGGTAGCGATCGGCGTCGGCGAGCTGGCCCTTGCGCACGAGTGCCACGCCGAGATTGAAGCGTGCATAGGCCACCCAGTCGGAACGCCCCTTGAACGCATCGAGCAGCTGCACGGCTTCGTCGTAGCGGCCGCCGTGCATCAGCACGTTCGCGAGCAGGTGCGTCCTTTCCGCCTCGAGGTCCGGCGGCAGCAGGCCCGTGACGCTGCGCAGCGCCTGCTCGGCCTTGTCATCGTAGCCGCGCGCGTACCAGACCTTGCCGAGGTAGAACCAGGCGCGATTGCGCACGCCGGCCGGCGTCGCCGGCGTCAGCAGGCGCGCAAAGCGCGCCCCTGCTTCGTTGTGCATGCCGAGCGAGAGGTACAGGCCGCCCGCCAGCAGCTCGGCGTCGGCGAGGTGGTGCGGCAGGCGGCCCCACTGTCCGTAGGCCAGCAGGCGCGTCAGCGCCTCGAAATCGTCGTCCTGGTAGAAATGAAAGAGGACGTCTCCGTAGTGCAGGTCCTGCACCCGGATCGCGGGCAGCGTGTCGGGCGCCGTGGCCGCCGCGGCACTTCCCGTGCCCGCGGCCGCGCCGCCGATCGCCGCCACGAATGCGAGGACGAGGCGCCGCATCTACTCCCAGTCCTTGATCTCGAATTCCGGCTGCGCCTTGCGCTGCCGGTCGCTGATGCGCAGCTCGAGGTACTTCGCGCCGACACCCTTCTCGAACCTGAGGGTCGCGCCGCGCCGGTAGTCGCGCGCATTGGGGCCCTTGCCGGCAAAAAAGGCCACGAGTTCGTGGGCGCCGGTTTTCAGGTTGCCGACGTAGACACGCTGTGCACCGCCCTTGAGGAGGGCATCGGCCTCGCGCGGCGTGTAGAGATAGTTCGAGACTTCCTTGCCGTCGATCTTCAGCTGCACGGAATCGAGCGCGAAGAACTCGCCCACGTCCATCGAGACGAACACGGCCACCTGGGTATTGGCCGGGAACAGCAGCTCTTCCTCGAGGATGAACAGTTCCTTGTTGAGGTCGACGACTTCTTTCTTGAGGTCCTGGACCTCGCTGTCGAGCGCGCGGGTTTCGCCCGGTGCCTGCGCGGGCACGGGTGAGTCCTGCGCATGGGCGGCGCCGCCCAGCAGGAGGGTGGCGAGCAGCGCAAGCCAGGGGCGCATCACGACGTTCGGGGACGACTCGATAGGCATTTGTCTCTCGCTGGTGGCTCTGGCGCTCATTCGTCGAGCAGGCGGCGCAACTGGCCCAGGTAGGCCTCGCCGCGCGGCTTCGGATCCCGATGCACGTAACGGACCTTGCCCGCCCGATCGACGAAGACCAGGGACGGCAGCCGGTCGATCGCATACTCGCGGCCGACGGACTTGCCCGGATCCGCGAGCATCGGGAAGCCGACGCCGACGCTCGCGGCAAAATCCTTCGCATCGGTCGCGTCGTCGTCGATGCTGACGCCATAGACGACGAGCCCCGCGGGACCGTAGGTGCGGTGCAGCTCGTCGAGCTTCGCCAGCTGCACCCGGCAGGTGTTGCAGCGGCTGCCGAAGAACGCCAGCACGACGACCTGCCCGCGCGCCTCCGAGAGGCGCACGTTGTCGCCCGCCATCGCGCGCAGCGCGAAATCCGGCGCCTCGCGCCCGATCAGCGCCGGGTCGCCTGCCCATGCGGCAAACGCCGCGCACAGCGACAGCAACGCGGGGACGGCACGGTTGGTCAAGAAAATGGTCCTCATGACAGCACGCGCGGCAAGCGAAAAACGGCGCGCCCTGTGCCTGCGACCGTCGCATGCGCACTTGACAATGTCAACGGAGCGCCCCGCCGAATCGAGCTGCAGGCGCGAGACCCGCCGCACACTTCGCGCGGCTCCGGACGGAGCGTCGGCAAAGCGCGACAGCGCGTCAGAGCGGGCTGGTGATGACGGCGTCGACGATCGGCGCGAACACGGCCAGGCTGTCGAGCTGCGCGCCCGAGCCGAGGCCGTGGTTCGGGAAGGTCGTCGTGAACTGCCCGATCTGCTGGTGCAGGGCGAGGTAGTTCAGCAGCACCGTATTGACCAGCAGGTTGACGGCATTCGCCGCCGGGTTCGAGTTGTTCGCGACCGAGCCGTCGTCGGTGTAGTAGCCGATCTGGTTGCCGGCCCTGAACGAACTGCCGCTCGGCGTGACCACCGGCCGCCCGCGCGGGTTGTAGACCAGGAAGAACGACGACGCGGTCGACTGGTTGTCGCTCACCCACATGAACTTGCCGCGGCCGTTCACCGTGTTGTCGACCTGGTTGCTGGAAGACAGCGAGCCGTCGCTGAACACATAGATCATGAGCGGCTTGCCCGCGCGGTGCGCGAACTCGAGGCAGGCGCCGATGCACTGGCCCGCGCGGAAGTTGCGCACTTCGCCCGAGGCACGACCCTGGCCGTGGTAATCGTAGCCACCCATGGTGACCGTGCCCGCGCCGGCGTAGCCCTCGATCACCATCTTCATCACCGCGGCGGTCTTCTCGAACTCCCCGTCGGCGTCGAACTCGGCGTCCGAGAAGATGCCCGCGGCGCCCTTGATGCGCGTATCGAGCTCGGGATTCAGGTTGGACGGTTGGCCGAAGCGGTCGGCGAGGTAGGCGGTCTTCGTGTAGCCGCACTCCACCATCGTCTTGATGGCCTGGTCCCGGCTGACATTCGTGTTGACGCGCCCCAGCTTGTCGCCGGAGAGGCGCACCATCGACTCGAGCACCGCGACGGCGTCATTCTGCGCCATCAGCTCGGCGAGCTTGCCGGTGTCGACGAGGCCCGTGACATCGCTCGTGCGGTCGACCTTGGTCGGGCGATACGCGAGATCGTAGGGCATCGGCGCCATCGAATTGCCGCCCGAATCCGACGCGCGCGAGCCGATCAATGTCAGCAGCTGGCCGTCGGCGCCGGCCTTCTGGATGCCGTACATCGGGTTGTGCGGGTTGTTCGCGGTATCGTTCTCGGACCGCGCGGCGATGACCGCGCCGTTGGTGTTCGCCTGCGCGGCGACACTCACCTTCGAAAGTATCCCGCGCAGCATGCCGCCGTCGGCGTGCCAGGCGAGCCCGAGCGAGGTGTCGACGAAAGTCGTCGGGCCGGCGGAGTTCGGCACCATGTCGCCCGGCAGGCCGAGCTTGCCGTAGCCGGCGGTCGAGAGGAAATCGAGCTGGCCGCCGGTCCCGCCGATCAGCACTTCCGAACCCGAGAGGTTCGCGCCGCCGGCGAGATCGAAGGCGATGAACGGGATCTTGCCGGCGCCGTCGGTGATGCCGCAGGCCTGCTTCAGCGCGTCGATGTCGGGCGACAGCGTGGCGTGCGCGGTACGCGGCGCCAGCAGGCTCAACACCGAAGGCGCGGCGACGACCGCGGCGCCCGTGCGAAAGCCGCGTGCGATCAGCTCCCGGCGCGACACCGGAGGCGCGTGGTCGGGATGCCGCAGCGGCTCGTCGAGGCCGAGTTCGCGGGGGGGCTTGTGGCGGATCAGCATGGGTGTTCTCCCTCGAACCTATTGCAGCAGCATCGCGGCGCTGCCGATGGCGGCGGCGCACGAGGCCTTGGCGATCGTGGCGGCGCGCGTCGCGTTGCAGCTGCCGCCGCACGTTGCGGCGAGCTTCGTGACGAGTGCGTTCAGCTCGGTGCGCACCTCGCCGTCGGTCGGCTGTGACGCGAGGTTGGTGCCGACCGCCTTGCCGACGATGCTCGTGATCATCGCGTCACGGCCGCCTTGCGAGTTGACGTCGGGCGCGCCGCCGAAGAAGGCGTTGCGCAGCGACGCGTCCTCGACCATCGCGTCGCAATAGGAGATCGCGAGCTGCGCGACGCCCATCTGCTGCGAGGAGCCGAAGGTGTCGATCGACTCGACCGACGGCAGCGCCTGCTTGACGAGATCGTAGGTGCCGGCGACGGACGCGGTGGTCGTCGGCACGCCGGTGATGTTCGACATCGTCTGGTTGATCTCGTCGAACGTGCGCAGCCCCAGTTCCGGGTTCTGGCTGTCGGCGAGTACCGGCGGCGTCGGCATCGGCGGCTCCGGATAGCTGCGCGTCGCGCTGCCGAGCTGCTCGAACGTGAGGAAGAAGAGGTCGCTCTCGGGCCCCTTCTCGAGCCCGATCACGGTACCCGTGTTCGAGAGCAGCTGGCCGCTGCCCGCGACATAGTTCGAGCCGCCGACGGTCAGGTCGAGCGGCACATAGGCCTGGCCGACACGCGCTTCCTGGCCGTTCACGCCGATGCGCAGGCCCTTCAGCGGAATGCCGGCCGGTGCGACGCTCGAGTCGAGGCTGATGAACGTCGGCTTCGTGAAGAGGTAGCTGTAGCTGTCGTACTGGCTCGCCTCGAACATCACGTAGCTCTTCGGCAGGTTGAGCAGCTCGCTCACGTTGAAGAGCATGAAATAACGCTCGCCGACGCCGGCGGCGAAGTTCTGCTGGATCTGCGGCAGCGACAGGGCACGATTGTGGATCGCGACGAGGCGCATCGTGCCCGTCCACTGGCGCTGGCCCGACGGATCGCTGCCGAGCACGAGGGCGAAGCTGTCGTCCCAGTCGGAGAGCGAACCGCCGTTGCCATCGGTGTCGCCCGTGTATTCGCCGTTGACGTACAGGCGCTGTCCGTTCACCGGGTCGTAGGTGAGCACGACATGCTGCAGCGACGCTTGCGCGTCCTCATCCGCGGCACGCGTCAGCAGCGCCGGCATGCCGTTCGCGTCCGTGTCGCTGCTGCGGGTCATCGCCTGGTACTGGTAGGCCATCTGCGATAGCGTCGCGTTGTTCGCCATCGTGCCGCCCGAGTAGCTGACGATGTAGGCGTCTTCCTGCACCACGTTGCCGGGCGCGACCCACGCCTCGATCGAGTACTCGCCACTCGCCTTGATCATGTCGGCGAGCTTCCTGCTGCCGCTCGTCGTGCCCTGGGCCTTGCCGCCCGTCTTGACGTTGAGGCCCCAGCCGCCGACCCACTCGATCGAGCCGGACATCGTGAGGTTGGCCGCAGGCTCGACGCCGCTCGTGTCGTACACGGTGGTGCCCATGCCGGTCTTGAACTCATACAGGGCAATCTGCGACGTTTCGTAACGGTTGCCGCCCGCGGCCACGGTGCCGTCGTAGAGCGTGATCGCCTTGGAGAGCTTGAGCGACGGATCGACCGGCGTGACCGGGATGCCGTTCGCGAAGGCGCGCACCGCCGCTTCCATGGTGTTGGCGTCGTTCGCGCAACTCGACGTCCAGCAGTTGTGCGACTCTTCGCGCAGGCGCACGACGAGGCGCGACAACTCGGGCGCGTCGAGGTTGATCTTGGCGCGGGCCGCCGCGTAGGCCGCCTCGACGTCGCTCGACGCGAAATACGGGGACTGCGCGGTCGCGGAGGCCGGCGTGTGGCAGCGCAGGCAGTTGCCCTGGCCACGCACGAGCGGCCAGATCGTCGAGCCGTAGAGGCTCGAGCTGTCGGGGAAAGTCTTGCTCGCGCCCACTTCCTTGATGGGCGGCTCCTGCAACTGGATGGTCTTGCCGCCGCCGGCGACCGACCCCGCCCAGTTGCGGATCCACACGGTCATCGTGTCGCCGCAGGCGGTGGCCGAGGCCTGCCAGCAATTGTGGCCGCCGGCGACTTTCGCCACGAGCCGCGACTGGTCGGGCTGCGTCAGGTCGACGAGGGCGATGGCGGCCTGGTACGCGAGGTTGACGTCATCGTTGCGTGCGAAGTTCGGCGACTGGCCGCCCGCGTTGTGGCAGCCGCCGCAACGGTTGCTCGCCTTGATGTTCTCCCAGAGGTTGATGCGGAAGGCCTGCACGTCGGCGTTGGCCGGCGCGGGGCCCGTGTAGTCCGCGACCGGCGGCGGCGTCGTGACCGGGTTGACCTCGGTCGGCGCCCCGCCTCCGCTGCACGCGGCCAGGGTCGAGAGCGCGGCGAGGGCCATCGCCGTACGGATGTGTGTCGTCAGGCGCACGATACTCACGGCACTCACCTCACTGTCCCATGCAGTACGCGGCGGTTTCGGCGAAGACCGTCTTCATCCGGTAACCGTTGTTGCGAAACAGCTGCGTGATCGTCGCGACCTTAGCGCGATCGGCGCTGTCCTGCGGCGCGCGGAAACACACCGCCTTGAAAACCTTCTGCACCTGGCAGGTGGCGAAGGCCTCGCTGTTGGCGAGCTCCTCGCCGAGCGACTTGGCGCCGGTGCCCGCACCGGTGGTCGCGGTCGTGCCCCAGCCCCAGCCGAGCAGCCGGTTGTGGCCCTTGCGCCAGTAGTTGTCCCAGTGATCGTCGGGCGTGATGTAGCCCGGCTTGAAATTGTCGGCGTTGACCAGGTACTTCGCGTTCGGCGCCCCGGCCGCATAGACGAGTCGCTGCTGGGTTTCGTCGAAGTCGTAGTAGGCGAACGCCTGGGTCATCGGGTCCATGCCCGTGTGGCAGCCGATGCAGTTGTTCAGGAACACGCGGCTGTCGCCGCCGGGGCTGCGGCTCACGTCCTGGCGGATGCGATCGGGCGGCAGCTGCGTGTCCTGCACCTGCTCGAGGTCGCGGCACAGGTGGTTCATCAGCGTGAAGCGGAACATCGCGCGGTTGGTCCCGTCGATGAAGAAGGCTTCCGATGACGCACGCGTGGTCATGAGGCCGGCCGTCGCGGCCGCCGGAATGCCGAGGAGCGCCGACTGCTGGCGCGATACCAGCGTCGCCTTGAGGTCGACGCCGCGGGTTTCCGCCTGCGCGTAGTGATCGTTGTTGACCGGCGAATAGGCCGCCAGCCCCGCGGCATTGCTGACGTAGACGAGGTCGGCCGACAGCGCGGTGTTGAACGGCACGTCGTCGCGCACCATGCCGATCACGGTGGCGGTGTAGTCGTTCAGCGGCGCGAATACGGTCTGGTCGCGGTTGGTCCACGGCGTCGCGAAGTTCTTCAGCGTGACATCGTAGAACGCGCGGTTCTGCATCGCCGTCTCGGCGGCATCCGTCGCATTGCCGCCCTGGATGTCGGCCGCCATGCTAGCGAGCACGGATTCGGTCGCCGGCACGCCCGCGAGGCGATCGTGCATGCGCTTCGCCTGTTCACGCGGACCGGCGGCCGCGATGGCTGCCGCGAGGCTCATGAGCAGGCAGGCTGCCCCGGTTCGACGATCGAATTTCATAGCGGCTCCCTGATTGCGGCTGCGACTATACGCAGTCCAAACAAGCCCCCGGAATGTCTCATTGCACCGACGTCGCCGTGTGACGACATGCCGCTCCGTTACGTCATGCAGGTATGCTTGCCGCGGTCTTTTGCGACTGCCGTCACACCGCGCGGGCGAGCGCCGGCCTATCAACGGAGCGTCCTTGTCACACGCACAGGAGACCGCGGCGCGCCGCCGCGCGCTGTGACCGTCTCGGCAGATCGGTGCGAGAAATTGCGGGCATGATTACGTCACATGAGGAATGCGGCATGAGCAGGCAGCGAAAGAGTGCGGCACGTCACGCGGCGCGTTGCATCGTGCGCGGGCTCGTTGCCGTCGTCGCGCTCGGCACCATCGCCGCGTGCAGCCCGGGCGGCAACGTGGACATCGGCAGCGGGCAGGATCGCGATCCGGTCGCAGCCGACTTTCCGATGGCGTACATCAAGCGCACGGCGCCCGCGCCGATGCAGGCGGACAGCCTCACGGAACTGCGCGACGTGCAACCCGACGCCGCGATCGGCGTCTACGTGCGCGACCGCGCCGATCCGTCCGCGCCGGAGCGCAACGTCACGCAGCGCGTGACCGGCACGGACCTCTACGACATCCGCGACATCGACGTGTCCTACGACGGCAAGTCGATCGTCTTTGCGATGCGCGGCCCGCTCGACATGAACCAGGACGAGGAAGACCCGCCCAGCTGGAACATCTGGGAGTACACGTTCGGCACCGATGCGCTGCGGCGCGTGATCTCCTCCGACATCATCGCGGAGGAAGGCCAGGACATCGCGCCGCACTACCTGCCCGACGGCCGCATCCTCTTCTCCTCGACACGCCAGCGCGGCTCGAAGGCCGTGCTGATCGACGAGGGCAAGCCGCAGTTCGAAGCGCAGACCACCTCGCGCAACGAACCCGCCTTCGTGCTGCACGTGATGAATGCCGACGGCACGAACATCCGCCAGGTGTCCTACAACCCGGACCATGACATCGACCCCACGGTGCTACGCAGCGGCAAGATCATGTGGAGCCGCTGGGACGACGCGCCCGGCGGCCGCGACGGCATCCATCTCTACCAGGCGAACCCCGACGGCACCGGCCTCGAGCTGCTGTACGGCGCGCAAAGCCACGACACCGGCACGGACAACTCGACCATCGAGTTCGTGAAGGCCCGCGAGATGCCGAACGGCAATATCCTCGCGCTCGTGCGTCCGCGCGACGACGCCGATTTCGGCGGCAACCTCTACCTGATCGATGTCGGCACGTACGTCGAGAACACGCAGCCGACCCTCGCGAACGTCGGGCTCGCCGGCCCTGCGCAGCGCGTGGCGACCGGCAACGACGTACGCACCGTGCCCGGCATCTCGCCGGGCGGCCGCTTCCACGACGCGTTCCCGCTGTGGGACGGCACCGACCGCATCGTCGTGAGCTGGGCGCAATGCCGCGCGACACTGAACGGCCAGGACCGGCCGTGCACCGACGATGTCGTCAACGACCCCGCGGCGCTGCCCGCCCCGTCGCAGTACAGCCTCTGGATGTACGACCTCGACGCACAGGCCTTCCTGCCGCTGATGACACCCGAGGCGGGCCGCATGATCACCGATGTCGTGATCGCGCAGCCGCGCACGCCGCCCGCGGTGATCCTCGACAAGTCGCCGGGCGTCGATGCCGACCCGGACCTCTTCGCCGAAGGGGCCGGCATCCTCGACATCAAGAGCATCTACGATTTCGACGGCGTCGACCGCGCCGCGCCGCCGGGTGGCGGCGGCATCCGCGGCATGGCGAATCCCGCGCAGACCACCGCGGACCAGCGCCTCGCGCGTTTCATCCGCATCGAGAAGATGGTCTCGATCCCCGACGACGACGTGCTCGACATCGACAACGCCGCGTTCGGCGCCACCAACTTCATGCGCGAGATCCTCGCCTACGCGCCGATCGAACCCGACGGCTCGGTGCGCATCAAGGTGCCCGCCAACGTCGCCTTCCAGATGGCGATCCTCGACGTGAACGGCCGCCGCCTGCCCGGCTTTCCGCGGCACGCCAACTGGCTGCAGTTGCGCCCCGGCGAAGTGCGCACCTGTGGCGGCTGCCACGTGCGCGATGCGCAGACACCGACCTCACACGGCCGCGCGGGCCTCTTCGGCAGCGCCTACAGCGGTGCGCAGGTGACCGGCACGCCCTTCCCGAACACCGTCCCGACCTTCCTGCCGCAGGCAAGCGAGACCATGGCCGAGACGCGTGCGCGGGTCACCTCCGCCTGCACCACCGGTGTCAACTGCGAGTCGGTGAACCCCACCGTCAACGTCGTCTACCAGGACGTGTGGACCGACCCGGCGGTGCGCACCCCCGATCCGGACGTCGCATACAACTATGGCGCGCTGTTTACACCTGCGCCAACCTCGACGGAATGCCAGGCGCGCTGGACACCGACCTGCCGCATCGTGATCAACTACGAGCAGCACATCCATCCGCTCTGGTCGCTGCCGAGGCCGGTGATCGACCCAGCCACCATGCTGCAGGTCGCGGACCATACCTGCGCCCAGTCCGGCTGCCACAACACGACGAACGCCGCGGCGGCGCCGATGGTCCCGGCCGGGCAGCTCGACCTGCAGGACGGGGCCTCGCAGGCAGAACCGCTGCAGTTCAATGCCTATCGCGAACTCCTCTTTACCAGCAACCAGCAGTGTCTCGATCCGGCGACGGGTGCGGTGATCGACTGCCAGCAGCAGGTCGGCATCGATCCGGTCTCGGGACTGCCGATCTTCGCACCGATACCGTATCCTCCACCGCTGAGCGCCGGCAACGCGCGGGGGTCCACTCGCTTCTTCAGTCGCTTCGCGGCGGGAGGCACCCACGCGGGTTACCTCACGCCGGCCGAACTACGCCTGATTTCGGAATGGGTCGATATTGGAGCGCAGTATTACAACAATCCGTTCGATCCTGGCGTACCGGTCAATTAGGCCCGCGGTCCTCCTGTGCGGCCTGCTCGCCCTTTTCGTCGCGGCCCCCGCGGCGCGCGCCGCGAAGGAGCTCTTGCAGGTCTTCGTGGCCGAGCCCTACCTCGAACTGCGCACGGGCCCCGGTCGTGGCTATCCCGTCACGCAGGTGGTCGGGCGCGGCGAGTCCGTCGAGATCGTCAAGCGCCGCACCGACTGGCTCAAGGTCCGCACCGAACGCGGCATCGAGGGCTGGGCTGCGCAGCGCGACATGGTGAAGACGCTGCTGGCCGACGGCACCCTGCTGTCGATCGACCTGGGCGATCGCGCCGGATTCACCTCGCACCGCTGGGAAGCGGGGGGCATGGTCGGCGACTTCGACGGCGCGAACCTCGTCTCGGGCTATCTCGCGTTCTCGCTCACCGATCACCTGTTGATCGACCTGTCGCCGTCGCAGTTCCTCGGGGTCACGAGCAATGCGGCGCCCGCCGACCGCAGCGGCTACACGCTCGACATCGGCCTGAACCATGTCTTCGCACCCGAGTGGCGCTTCTCGCCGTTCGTGACGCTCGGCGGCGGCCTCTTCAACGTGAACCGCGACCCGCAGAATCCGCAGGCGGTCGACCGGCACGACCAGTCGGCGTATTACGGCGCCGGCTTTCGTTTCTACCTGACACGGCGCTTTTTCGTCCGCGGCGAATACAAGAACCGCGTGGTGTTCACGAGCCGCAACGACAACGAGGAACTCGAGGAATGGAAAGTCGGACTCGCCTTCTTCTTCTGACGCTCGCCGCGGCGACCACCGTGCTGCCCGGCTGCGCGTCGTTTCGCTGGCCGTGGCAGGACAAGCCCCCCGTCGTCGAGCCGGAATCGGCGGACAGCGACGCTGCGCCGCCGCCGCGCGTGATCGAGCCCGAAGTCGAGCGCCGCAAGATCAAGGTGGCGAAGATCGACCAGGAAAACATCGAGGTCGGCGGCTTCTACGGCACGATGAGCGTCGACGATTTCGGCTCGAATCCGGTCTACGGCGCCACCCTCACCTACCACGTGACCGAGGACTTCTTCTTTCGCGCCGAGGCCGGCGAAACCAAGCTCGGGCTCACGAGTTTCGAGATCCTGAACCCCGGCTCCGACCCGCTCAACCTCGGGACTGATAGGCGCCTCACATACTACGGCTTGTCGCTCGGCTATAACTTCCTGCCGGGCGAGGTGTTTCTCGGTCGCAACCTCGCCATGAACAGCGCCTTTTACGTGTTGGGCGGCGTGGGCAGCACGAAGTTCGCGGACGACGAGCGTTTCACGCTGAACTTCGGCGGCGGCTACAAGATCCTCCCGACCGACTGGCTCGCGGTCAGCATCGAAGTGCAGGACCGCGTGTACGAGTCGGACATCTTCGGGAAGAACGAGCTGGTCAACAATCTCGAGGCGTACCTGGGTGTGACCGTATTCTTCTGAGGTACACAAGATGCGCGCATTCCTGCTTGCCCTCCTCCTCGCGGTCCCCGCCGCGGCTTCCAATTCCAGCGGCCCGGCGCCGGACTTCAGCCTGCCCGCGCTCGGCGGCAAGCAGGTCTCGCTCGGGGACCTCAAGGGGCAGGTCGTGATGATCAACTTCTGGGCGACCTGGTGCGGCCCGTGCCGCAAGGAAATGCCGCTGCTCGAGGGCATCTACCGCAAGTACAAACCGATGGGCTTCACGCTGATCGGCGTGAACGTCGAGCCCGACTCGAAGGCCGCCGAGGAATGGCTCGCGAAGCAGGGGCCGGTCAGCTTCCCGATCGCGTTCGACACCGACAGCAAGGTGAGCAAGCTCTACAATGTGAACGGCATGCCGAACAGCGTGATCATCGATCGCAAGGGCAACGTGCGCCTGCTGCATCGCGGCTACAAGCCCGGCGACGAGAACACCTATCTCGACCAGATCCGCACGCTCGTGAAGGAATGAGGATGATCGTTCGCGCACTCGTCATCGGCATCGCGCTGTCCGGCGCACTGTCCGCCTGCGCGCCGATCGAGCCGTGGGTCAAGCCCTACGAGCGCGAGAACCTCGCCGATCCGGTCATGGCCTTCGACCGCTTCCCTGTCTCGACCGCCTACCTCGACCACGTGTTCGAGGCGCGCGAGGGCGCGCGCGGTGCGACGGGCAATGCGGGCGGCGGGTGCGGGTGTAATTGATGAAACGGGCGACGGGCTTGGGGCTACGGGCTACGGGCAAGAAAAGAGGCGCGCGCTGTTGGCTCGCGGCGCTCGGTCCCCTGTTCCTGGCGTCGGTCGCTTCGGGCGGCGTCTTGCCGGAGGATCGCGCGGACCTCCTCTATCACCGCTACGACGGCGGCGGCGTCGTGATCGACGGCCCTTCGCTGCTCGTGCGCAAGAAGTTCGCCGACAAGGTGTCGGTGGCCGCGAACTACTACGTCGACCTCGTGTCGAGCGCCTCGATCGATGTCGTCTCGACCGCGAGCCCCTACAAGGAAGAGCGTCGGCAGTACAGCCTCACTGCGGACTACCTGCGTGGCAAGTCGACCTACAGCGCCGGTTATATCAGCAGCTCGGAGAGCGACTACGACGCGAAGACCTGGTACGCGGGCGTGAGCCAGGACATGTTCGGCGACCTGACGACGGTCTCGTTCAGCTTCAAGCGTGGCAACAACGACATCTTCCGCAACATCGGCGGCGGCAAGGACCCCACGTTCCAGCGTGCCTCGGACACCCGCAGCTATGCGGTCGGCATCACCCAGGTGCTGACGCGCAGCCTGATCGGCATTGCCAACTTCGAGGTCATCAGCGACGAGGGCTATCTCAACAGCCCGTATCGTTCGGTGCGTTACTTCGACCCCGGCGCGCAGAAGGGTTACACCTACCAGGGCGAGGTCTACCCGAACACGCGCACCAGCAACGCCGCGTCGCTGAAGCTGAACTACTTCCTGCCGTGGCGTGCCGCCCTGAACGGGTGGTATCGCTTCTATACGGATTCGTGGGGCGTGAACGCCCACACCGGCGAGGTGTCGTACACACAGCCGATGTGGGACCGCTGGACGTTCACGGGATCGGTGCGGTACTACCGGCAGGACGCCGCCGATTTCTACGCCGACCTCTTCCCGCGGCGCAACTACGCCAACTTCCTCGCGCGCGACAAGGAACTGTCGACCTTCACCGCCCTCACCTTCGGCCTCGGCGCGAGCTACGATTTCCAGATCGCGCGCCTGCCCTGGGTCGACAAAGCGCAGGCGAACCTGCGCTACAACTTCATGACGATCGACTACGACGACTTTCGCGACGTGCGCGCGAATGTCACCGTGCCGGGCACCGAGCCGCTCTACAGGCTCGATGCCAGCATCTACCAGGTCTTTCTCTCGATCTGGTTCTGAACGCCGCGCCTTCGCCGCGGTCCAAGCCTTCAGCGTCCGTTCACCCGGACTGGAGTAAGCTTGCGTCCGCCGCAGGGGCGGCACTCGAGGAGGCTTGAATGATGCGAACAATCCGTACCGGCGCCTGGCCGGCGCTGCTGGCCGCCGCGTGCTTCGCCGCGCCCGCGCTGCATGCACAAGGCCGTGAGGAAGCGAAACTCATCACGGCGACCGCGGTGATGACCGAACTGCGCCAGAGCCGCGACCAGGAGATCCCCCAATGGCTGCTCGACCGCGCCTATGGCGTCGTCGTGGTGCCGGATGTCGTGAAAGTGGGTTTCTGGCTGGGCGGCCGCTACGGCAAGGGCGTGATGGTGGTTCGCGATGAGACCGGCCGATTCTCCAGCCCCGTGTTCGTCAACCTGAGCGGCGGCAGCTTCGGCCCGCAGATCGGCGCCCAGTCGACCGATGTCGTGCTCGTGTTCACGACGCGCAAGGGCATCGAGGGCATCACCGACGGCAAGGTCACGCTCGGTGCCGATGCCTCCGTCGCCGCAGGTCCCGTTGGACGCACGGCGTCGGCGGCGACCGATGCGGCGTTCAAGGCGG
Source organism: Steroidobacteraceae bacterium (assembly GCA_050185195.1). Taxonomy (GTDB): domain Bacteria; phylum Pseudomonadota; class Gammaproteobacteria; order Steroidobacterales; family Steroidobacteraceae; genus CADEFQ01. The sequence continues at coordinate 33,874 of JBFWZQ010000020.1, forward strand.
AGGTCTATTCCTACTCCCGCAGCAAGGGCCTCTTCATCGGTGTCGCGCTCGACGGCAGCGCGCTCACGATCGACGACAAGTCGAACGCGGATTTCTACGGCAAGAAAACCGACGCCGGCGACATCCTCAAGGGCGCGGTCAGCACGAGTTCGAACGGCGCACAGCGCTTCCTCGCCGCGATCACCGCGAGCACTGGACCGGCCTCGGCGACGGTCACGACGACGGCGGCGCCGGCGATCACGCCCGCCGAAGCCGCAGCGACAGGCTCGGGCGTGAAGACCTATCCGCTCGAGGAGAAGCCCGCCAGGTAGGGGGCGGGCGGCGGGCCGGCGACGACGAGGCCCAGCAGTCCCGGCAGGTCGTCGGGGGGCCACGGGCCCGGCTGGGGATCGAGGGTCGCTTCGTAGTAGAGGATCGCCGGGCCCGGCGGATAGTCACGGCAGGCAGCACCCGCGTAGCGCGCGTACACGCGCCGCACGTCGCCCACGCCCGCTTCGGGCTCGAGGGTGACGCGCCCGCGGCTCCAGGGCCTGCGCTGCTCGCGCGCTGCACGCCGCGCTTTCACTTCGAGATCGAGTACGACGCCATCGGGATGCTCGAATTCGCGATGGGCTTCGTCCTGCCACCCTGCGCGCGGCGTGGCCCACGTGACGCTCGCGATGCGGGCATCCCAATCCGCCATGGCAGTCGCTTCCAGTTCGGCGGGCGCGAGGCATTCGACGATGCTGGCCTCGAGCACCATGCCACGGGTGCGCGGTTCCGGCAGGCTCAACCAGAGCGTGCCGAGCGCAAGCGCCGCGCAGCACGCAACCCGCGCCTTTCTTTCCGTCGCGACCGACCACGGCAGGACACGAGCGAGGACCCCGATCGCGAGTCCCGCCAGTACGCCGCCCGGTCCCGTGATGAAGATCCCGAGCAGCGGGCCCTGGTTGGCATCGGGGGCGAGCACGATCGGCCCGAGGAAGCCGCACAGCAGGCCGGTGAGTCCGAGGGCCAACATCCAGCGAACGACAGGCTTCATGCCGCGCAATCAGTAGGCGACGCCGCAGCCCCCAATCCCGCAGTACCCGCCGGGATTCTTGGCGAGGTACTGCTGGTGATAGTCCTCGGCGTGGTAGAAAACCGGCGCGGCGCGGATCTCCGTCGTGATCCCGCTGCGCGCCGCGGCCGACAGGCGCTGCTGATAGCTGTCCTTCGAGGCTTGCGCCGCGCGCAGCTGCGCGTCGCTCGTCGCGTAGATCACCGAGCGGTACTGCGTGCCGACATCGTTGCCCTGGCGCATCCCCTGCGTCGGGTCGTGCGATTCCCAGAACGCCTTGAGCAGCGCGTCGTAACTTGTCACGCGCGGATCGAAGACCACGCGCACGACTTCCGTGTGTCCCGTGCGGCCCGTGCACACCTCTTCATAGGTGGGGTTCGGCGTGTAGCCGCCCGCATAACCGACCGCCGTCGTGTGCACGCCGGGCAATTGCCAGAAGAGTCGCTCCGCGCCCCAGAAGCAGCCGAGCCCGAACACCGCTTCTTCGAGCGGCGCGGCGAACGGCGGCTGCAGTGGATTGCCGTTGACGAAATGCGCGTCCGGCACCGGCAGCGGCGCGGCGCGACCGGGCAAGGCTTCGGCGGCGGTGGGCAACGTGGCGGGCCTGCGGAAGAGTGCCATGGCGACCTCCTCGGGAAACTTCAAGTGTGGGGGCGGACCGCGGACAACTCAAGGTCGCTGCTAGAATCGGCGAGGACATGACCCGCTCCGCCAGCACGCCCCGCCTGCGCCTGACCTTGGCCTACTTCCTGGCGCTGGCCGTGGCGGCTGCCGTCTGCGCACCGCGCCTGACGGACCCGCGCGCACTCGCGCTGGCGCGCATCGTCGCGCTGCTGCTCGTTGCACTCGCCTGTCTCGGCCGCATCTGGTGCTCGGTATTCATCGCGGGACGCAAGGACGCGGCCATCGTGACGGACGGCCCGTACGCAGTATCGCGCCATCCGCTCTATTCGCTCTCCTTCATTGGCGGCCTCGGCCTCGCCGCGGCCACGGCATCGGGCACCCTGGTCGTGCTCACGGCCTGCGTACTCGGCGCGCTCCTGGGCAGTGCGGCGCGGAGCGAAGAGCGCTGGCTGGGCGAACACCATTGTGAAGCGTGGACACGGTACGCAGCGAGGACACGTCGCTGGCGGCCGGATTTCTCGCAGTGGGCGATGCCGGCATCCACGACCGTGTATCCCGCGATCCTGTGGAAGGCCTTCGTCGATGCCGGCGCTTTTTTCCTGCTGTACGCCGTGCTGCTCGCCGGCGCGGCGTTGCGCGAGGCGGGCGCGCTGCCGACCCTCGCGATCCTGCCGTGACCGGGCCTGCGGCGACCGAACTCGAACTCAAGCGCGATCACTTCGGCGCCGTCTTCCTCGTGCACGACGCGGCCGGGCAACGTCAGCACGTGTGCCGCGACACGCGCCTCGCGCGCACCTGGGCGAAGCCGCTCGCACGCTGGCTCGCACGCAGGGAAGCGCGTGCACTCGATCGGCTCGCCGGCCTCGATGCCGTGCCGCGGCTCATCGGGTACCGTGCGGGCGTGCTGACACGTGGCTGGATCGACGGCGCACCAATGCAGCACGCACGGCCCACCGATCCAGCGTATTACCGCGCGGCGCTGCATCTCCTGCGACGGCTGCACGCACGGCGGGTGGTGCACAACGATCTCGCGAAGGAGCCGAACTGGCTGGTGACAACGGCCGGCGGACCTGCACTCGTCGATTTCCAGCTCGCCTGGACGGTGCGTCGGCGCGGCCGTCTCTTTCGTGCGCTGGCGCACGACGACCTGCGCCACCTGCTGAAGCACAAGCGCAGCTACCTGCCCGCCCGCCTCACGGCGCGCGAGCGGCGCATCCTCGCCACGCCCTCCCTTCTGTCGCGCCTCTGGATGCGCACGGGCAAGCGGCTGTACCTGTTCATCACGCGGCGAGTCTTCCACTGGGCCGATCGCGAGGGTGCCGGTGACCGACGATTCTGACTCTCCACCGGTGCTGCACGATGGCGAAACCGCCGCGCTGGCCGCACTCGCCCGCAACAAGACCCCGGGATGCGACTACGCTTCCGGGCACGACATCCGCCAACAGATGCTGCGCGACGGGTACTCGAAGGCCGAGGCCGTTCACGCCCTGCGCGCGCTCGTCGACCGCGGGCGGCTCGAGCGCGTGCGGGTGAACGATGCCGACGGATTTTTCTACATGGCCTATCGACCCACGAAGGAGTCCCGTTCGATGCACCTTCCCGATTTCTTTGCGCAAGCGCCCCGACTCGTCGTCCGCGACCCGCTGGCCGACCTGCTTGGCGCCGCGCAGGACGGCTTGTTCGAGTACGGCTACGAAGATGCCGTCAAGCTCGCGGGTCACTCCTGCCCGACCGTCGCGTCGGCTTACCTGCTGACGGTGCAGGCACTGCGGGCGCTCTATCCCGAAGCCGTGCCTGAACGCGGCGGCGTGCGGGTCGAATTCGCGCAGCCGCTCGGCGAAGGCGTCACCGGCGTGATCGCAAGCGTCGTGACGTTGCTGACGGGCGCTGCACAGGACGGCGGATTCAAAGGAATCGCGGGCCGCCACGTTCGCCGGGACCTGCAGGCGTTCGGGTGCGACCTGCCCTTGCACCTGCGCTTCACGCGCCTCGACACCGGTGCCGCGGTTGATGCCGCGACCGACCTGTCAGGCGTGCCGGGCGACCCGGCCATGGGACCGCTGCTGCAGGCCTGCATCGCCGAACGCGCCAGCGCAGCGGAGCGCCAGGAGTTCGCCGACCTCTGGCAGGGGCGCGTGCGACGAATCCTGGTCGATCACGCCGCTGACACGCGGGTGTTCCGCATCGTTCGGGTGGCGTGAGTCTGATAGGCTTTGCATCCGATGGGCATCTCACAACCGCACAATCTCCGGGGTAACCCCGACAGCCGCAACCAGCGTCCCTATGGCCTGCGCGTGAGCCTGCGCGCGAACGATCCTTTCAGGAAGCTCCTGGGCCAGGACTGGAGTCGCACGCATTGGTACCCGAGCGCCGGCGAGCGCGACGCCGCGCTCGCGGAAATGAGCCGCAAGCACGAGTACTCGCGATCCGGCGACACGCCGGCACTGCGCTTCGACAAGGTCGAAAAACTCGCCGAGAGCCGCGGGCTGTAAGCCTCGACCCGCAGACACCCGTGCTCAATATCGACGTCGCGCACCGCGGCTCAGTGCGAGCCATGCGACGAGGCAGATCTGCAGGCAGGCCGTAGCCAGATAAGGCGATGCGGGGTGGATCTCGTAGAGGAATGTCGCGGCTGCCGGGCCAACCGTAAAAGCCAGCGTGTTCGTCGAGGCGACAAGGCCTGCAACCGCGCCTTGCTCATCCGGGCTTACGGCGAGACTGGGAGACGCGATGGCTCCGCTCTGGGAAAAACCGGCCCCAATGCCGAGCAGGACCAGACTCGTTGCCAGCAGCAGCTTGTCGTGGCTGACGACCATTCCCACCAGGCCGACCGCCGCCAGCGCGCAGCCGAGCATCACCAGTGTCAGCGCTCTCAGACCGAGTGCGGGGATGATGACGAGTTGCGCGATAGTCAGGGCGGCGAACAGGATCGCGAGCGCAATGCCGGTCCAGGATGCCGCGATCTCTCCCGCAAGCTGCAGATTGTCCTGGACCACGAATCCCACCGTGATCTGGCTGATCGCGAGCGGCATCAGGACGATGAAGATGGCGAGCAGCAGGAACCGCAGCCTGGCGTCGGTAAATTTCAGTTTCGGTGCCGGGCCCTTGCCAGCCTGATTCTCGTGATCTGCGGGGATGACGAACGTGACCACCATGATCCCCATGAGGACGAAAAGCGGGATCAGTGCGAAAGACCACAGGAAGCCGATGCCTGCCAGCAAGCCACCGATCAGCGGTCCCGCGATCTTGCCGGTGCCGTTGGCGCCCTGAATCAAGGCGAAGCCGCGCACCCGCTCTTTCTCGCCTGCTGTGATCGACGGCACGGCAGCGTAGGCGGCCACGATCACTGCCGCCAGAAAAATACCGAACAAGAGCCCTCTGCCGATCGCGAGGACGGCGAAGAACCAGGTTGCGTCGAGCGTTCCGTCGAGCGCTAGCGCGCCTGCAATGCCGAATACGACGAAGACGAGAAAGCTGCCCCACAACCCTTCCAGGATCACCCGCCGGGAACCGGCTCTCGATACGCGCCTGCCCCACCACGGCCCGCACAAAAATGCGACGGCGGATGACAGTGTAACGACGAGCCCGACTTCGAGCGTCGACATGCCGACTTCCCGCGCGAGCGGCGGCAGGATCGAGAACAAGCTTCCCTGACCGATCACGAGCGCGAGCAGCGACAGAAACAGCCCCATGAGCCTCTTCGACCGCGCGTTTTGCTCGAGGGCACTCATGGCTTAAGAATGCTCATGTCAACAGTTTTAACAGGCGCTAGAACGAGCGCCCGAGCGACAGGAAGTACGCCATGTCGCCGGAGTCGTCGTAGCCCGCGCCGAGGTAGAGCGGGCCGAGCCAGCTGTTCACGCCGAAGAACACGCTGAAGTCGTTGCGCGCGGAACCGAAGCCGATATCGCGCCGCTCGTCCCACACATTGCCGATTTCGTAGGCGAGCCCGATGTAGGTTGGCAGGTCGAGGATGCCGGTTCCGGCACGCCCGATCTGGCGGTAGTAGATCGCGCGCGCGATCGCGAAATGCCGCCCGGCGATCTCGCCCGGCGCCAGCCCCGAGAGATTGAGGAAGCCGCCGAGCGGGTAGAGGTTGCGCACGTCGCCCGGCCCCGCGTCGAGGTTGGTGCCGAGGCTCGCGGACAACACGCCGCGGTTGCGGCCACGCGAACGCGCGATCTGCCAGTCGACCGTCAGCAGGTTCGAATCGACGCCCTCGCCCGTCAGGTCGTGCTCGCCCGTCCATTCGACGAACAACGAGGCGCCGCGGCGCGGGAAGCCCACGTCATCGAGGCCGTCATAGGCAAAGCGCGCGTAGTACTGGCGCACGTCGAAGGCGTCGGACGGCAGCGTCGGGTCCCCGAGCCGCACGCGCGATTCACCGTCTTCGCGGTGCACGCCGGCGCGAATCTCGAACGCGGAACCGAACTCGCGCCCGAAGTCGATCCCGTAGCGCGTGCCCTTGACGCGATACTCCGCAAGGCGGCGCCCGGTCGCATCGAAGAGCGCGACATTGCGCGCCTCGTACTTCGCCTGCGGCAACGCGAACCAGCGGCTGCGATAGGAGAACGGCAGGTACAGCTCGGTCGCCACGCGCGGCGACTCGCCGATCTGCAGGTCCCAGGTCCACTCCCCGCCGAGCTGGTTCATTTCCGCGAGCACGAAGCGGGCCGTGGCGTTGTACGCCGAGTTGCCCTCGAAGTCGTCGCCGAGGCCGAGGCCGAAACGCATGTAGTTCGGGCCCCAGGAATTGCGCTTCGCCGTGACTTCGAGCCCTTCCCGCCCCGCCTCGTCCTGCCGAACCTGGTAGTCGAGTGTCTCGAGGTTGCCAAGTCCGTAGAGCGCTGTGACCCGCGCGCCGATCGCGTCCCCGTCGAACGGCCGGCCCACGAACTCGCCGAACAGCTCGTCGATCGGCCGCTGGTAGCGTTCCGAGCCTGGCGCCACGCGCACGAAGTCGATCCGCGGCGAGGCATCCCCGCGCGATTTCGCGCGGGCCGCAAGCCATGCTTCGTACGCCGGCTCGCGCAATGCGAGATGCGCGAGTGTCGGCGCCGTGGCGCGCGCGGCGGCGCGCCCCGCGTCGATCAGCGCGGCAAAGCGGCTGAAATCGAACGACGATGCGTTCGCCAGCGCCGGATCGATCAGCACGTCGGCAGCCGTCACCGACGCGCGCTGGACCTCGCTGTTGCGTCTCACGAGGATCGCGATCATCTGGTTCGTGATGATCGGCACGGTCGAGAGCTTGTCACGGGCGAGGAGCGGGAAACCCGCGTCGACGACGATCAACACGTCGACACCCATGGCACGTGCCACGTCGACCGGCAGGTTGTCGGCGAGCCCGCCGTCGACGAGCAGCCGTCCGTCGCGCTCGACCGGCACGAACACACCGGGCACCGACAGGCTTGCGCGCATCGCCGTGGTGAGGTCGCCGGAGCGCAGCACCACGCGATCGCCGGTCTCGAGGTCGGTCGCGATCGCGCGAAAGCGCGTCGGCAGCGCATCGAAGTCCGTCACGGTGGCGACGGGCAAGGTCAGCCTGCGCAGCAGCTCGTTGAGCCGCTGGCCCTGCACCAGGCCCTTGGGCAGGCGAAACTCGCCGCCGTGCAGGCCAAGCGGCAGGCGCACGAGGAAGTTGCGATCCTCTTCCTTGCGCCGAAACGACAGGTCGTCGCGCGGCGGGCGATCGCCGAGCATCTCCTCCCAGTTCACCGCACGCAGCGTCGTGTCGATCTCGGCGGCGGACATGCCACTGGCGTAGAGGCCGCCGACCACAGCGCCCATGCTCGTGCCGGCAATCGCGTCGATCGGAACATGCATCTCTTCCAGCACCTCGAGCACGCCCACATGGGAGGCGCCACGCGCACCCCCGCCCGAGAGCACGAGCCCCACCCGCGGCCGGGACTCCGCGGCGGCCGCAGCGAGCGGCATGGCGAGGACCAGCAGGAAAAGCAGCCGTGATAGCTTCACGCGGGAAGGATACCAGCCCCGTGATGACGGATAATGCCGCCATGCCAGGGAACAAGCTGCTTGCGCTGATGCTCCTCGCCGGCGCGGTCCACGCGCAGACCCCCGCCGTGAGCGACTGGGGCCACTATGGCGGCGACGGCTTTGCGCAGCGTTATTCACCCTTGCGGGAGATCAACCGCGGCAACGTGGCCCAGCTCGAGGTCGCCTGGACCTATCGCACCGGCGAGCTCGGCGCAGGGTTCGCGCGGACTGGGAAGCTCGCCTTCGAGGCGACCCCCGTGCTGGCCTTCGGCAGCCTCTACCTGTCGACACCGACCGACATCGTGATCGCGCTCGATCCGGCGACAGGCAAGGAGCGCTGGCGCCACGACCCGCGCATCGCGCGCCAGCAGCACTACGCGGAAGCCACCTCGCGCGGCGTCACCGCCTGGGAGGATCCCGATGCAGCTCGCAAGGGCCCGTGCCGCCGGCGTGTCTTCCTCGGCACGCTCGACGCACGGCTCCTCGCGATCGACGCCGGGACCGGGCGGCCCTGCGCCGACTTCGGCCAGGGCGGCGCCGTGCAGCTCGGCGTCGACGCTCGCATCACGCACCCGGGTGAGTACCTCGTGACCTCACCGCCCGCCACCTACGAAGACGTCGTCATCGTGGGGTCCGCGATCGGCGACAATCGCGGCGTCGAACTCGAGCGCGGTATCGTGCGCGGTTTCGATGCACGCAGCGGCGCGATGTTGTGGAAGTTCGACCCGATCCCGGATGGCCCCGACCATCCGACCGCGAGCGAATGGCGACCGGAACAGGCGCAGCGCACGGGAGGCGCCAACGCCTGGGCACCCATCACGGTCGATGCGGCGCGCGGCATCGCCTACATTCCGACGGGTTCGGCCAGCCCCGATTTCTACGGTGGCGAGCGGCTCGGCACGAATGCGATGGCCAATTCACTCATCGCACTCGACGCGCGGACCGGGGCCGTGCGCTGGTACCGGCAGCTCATCCATCACGACCTCTGGGACTTCGACCTCGCAGCCCAGCCCACGCTGATCGAGATCGACAACGGGGAGCGTTCGATCGCGGCCGTGGTCCAGGCGACGAAGACGGGCCTGCTGTTCGTCCTCGATCGCGAGACCGGCGAGCCCGTCTACGGCATCGAGGAGCGCAAGGTGCCGGCGTCGCGCGTGCCCGGCGAGCAGGCCTCCCCCACGCAGCCCTTTCCCGCCACGCCACCGCTGGCATCGCTCGCACCCATCAAGCCCGAGGACGCCTGGGGGCTCACCTTCTGGGATCGCGGCAAGTGTCGTGATCTCATCGCGAAGTATCGCAACGAAGGTGCCTACACGCCGCCCGACCTCGCCGGCACCATCCTCTTCCCGAGCTATGCGGGTGGCGTGAGCTGGGGTGGCGTCGCGCACGACGTGCGGCGCAATCGCCTCATCGCCGTGGTGAACCACCTGCCGATGGTCGTGACACTCGCGCCGCGCGACGTGCTGCGCCAGCAGCGCGACTCGGGCGACTATCCGGATTCGGAGTTCGCCCTGCAGAGCGGCACGCCCTACGGCATGCGCCGCGAGCCGCTGCTCTCGCCCTGGGGCCTGCCCTGCGTGCGCCCGCCGTGGGGTAGCCTCGTGAGCGTCGATCTCGACAAGAGCCGCATCGACTGGCAAGTGCCGCTCGGCGGCACGCGCGGCGTCGCCCCGGCCTGGCTGCCGTCGCGCGACTTCGGCATGCCGAGCCTGGGTGGCGCCATCGTCACGGGCGGCGATCTCGTTTTCGTGGCCGCCGCCATGGACAGCCGGATTCGCGCCTTCGACGTGGAAACCGGCAAGGAACTCTGGAAGCGCGCGCTGCCCGCGGGCGGCCAGGCCACGCCGATGACCTATCGCGCCGGCCCCGACCATCGACAGTACGTCGTGATCGCAGCCGGCGGACACGGGGGCCTCGGCACGCCGCAGGGCGACTACGTCATCGCGTACGCGCTGCCGCGATGAGGGCCCTGTCGATCGTGCTGGCTGCCCTCGCGAGTGCGGCGGCGAGCGGTGCAGAGACGAGCCGCCTGCAGGAACTCACCATCACCGCCTCGCGCGTGCCCGAGCCGCGCCTCGAGGTACCCGCGAGCCTTGGCATCGTCGATGCGGCGGATCTCGCGATGGTAGGCGCCACCCAGTATTCCGAAGCAGTCAACCGGGTCCCCGGCGTCTACGTGCAGCGAGGCAGTGGCGAGGAGAGCCTCGTCGCGATCCGCTCGCCCGTGCTCACGGGTGCAGGCGCCTGCGGGGCCTACCTCGTCGCAGTCGACGGCATCGCGATCCGGCCGGTCGGCTTTTGCAACGTGAACGACCTGTTCGAAGTGAACACCGAGCAGGCGGCCGCCATCGAGGTATTCCGTGGCCCGGGGCCTGCGTTCTACGGCGCGAGCGCGGTGCACGGCATCGTCAATGTACGCACGCCCCCGGTCGCCGACCTGCCGCGGTTCGGCGCCGGTCTCGAGCACGGACCCGACGACTACCGCCGCGCGCGCCTCGCCGCCGGCACGCACGATGGGCAGCGCGGCATCGGTGCCTATGGCCTGTACACGCACGACGGCGGCTTTCGCGCCGCATCGGGCTACGACGAGGGCAAGCTCGATCTCGCCTATGACGACCTCGAGCTCGCGGGCGGCAGCCTGCGCGTGCGCGCGGCCGGCACGGTCCTGAACCAGGAAACGGCCGGTTACATCCTCGGCAAGGATGGCTATCGGGACCGCGCGCTCGCCCGCTCGAACCCCGACCCGGAGGCCTTCCGGGACGCCTGGAGCGCGCGCGGCGCGGCGCTCTGGTCGCGTGCGGCCTGTGCGGGCTGCAGTGACGACCTGCATGTCGCGGTGCGCCGCTCGCAGATGCAGTTGCTGCAACACTTCCTGCTCGGCAAGCCACTCGAAGAGAACGCGCAGTCGAGCCTGCTCGCCGGCGCCGCGCTACGACGCGCGTTCGCCGCACGCTGGACCTGGGGCGCGGGCCTCGACCTCGAGGCATCGAGCTCGATGTTGCGCGAAACGCAGGATGGGCCGACCACCGACGGCTCGCCCGCGGCGAACGCCATCCGGCCAGCCGGCAAGCACTACGACTATCGTGTCGAAGGCCGTACGGCTGGCGCCCATGCGACGCTCGATTTCGCGCCCGACAGCCGATGGGCGATCGGCGCGGCCCTGCGCCTCGAGCGAACCCGCTACGACTACGACAACCGCATGATCGCCGGCAACACCGATGAGAAGGGCATGCCGTGCGGAACGGGTGGCTGCCTCTATCACCGTCCGGCCGATCGCACCGACAGCTTCGGCAACGTCGCGCCCAAGCTCGACGTGATGTTCACGCCGCGCGCCGGGCAACGCCTGTATGCAAGCTGGTCGCGCGGCTTTCGCCCGCCCGAACAGACGGAGCTCTATCGACTGCAACGGCAGCAGGAAGTCGCCGCGCTCGGCTCCGAGGAACTGCAGGGCGCCGAGATCGGCTGGCGGGGAAACCACGAGCTGTTCGACTGGGCGCTCGCCGCCTATGCACTCGAGAAGCGCAATGTGATCCTGCGCGACAGTGCGGGCTTCAACGTGAACGGCGGGCGCACGACCCACCGCGGCGTCGAATACGAACTCGAGTGGCGCCCGTCACCACCCTGGCGCGTGAGCGCATCGGGCAGTGTTGCCTGGCATCGCTATGCCTTCAGCGCCGCCGTGGGTGGCGGCGAAACGATACGCCTTGGCAACGACGTCGACACCGCACCGCGCAACGTACATGCCCTGCGCATCGGTTGGTCGCCCGCGCCTGCGCTCGACGCTGAACTCGAGATCCTCGATGTCGGCCGCTACTGGCTCGACGCGGAGAACGAGCACGCCTACGTCGGCCATACGCTGCTCAACCTGCGCACGAGCTGGAGTCCAGCGCCTGCGTGGCGCCTGTCGCTGCGCGCGCTGAACCTCGCCGACACGGCCTATGCGGATCGCGCGGACTATGCGTTCGGCGACTATCGGTATTTCCCGGGGCGCGGGCGCGCGGCGTTCATCGCATTCGACTATCGCCGCGTTCGATGACTTGGCCCGCGCTTCAGCCCGCCGCCTTCGGGGCACTGAGGCTCTTGCTGTAGTAGCCGGACTGATCGAAGCAGCACACGCGATCCTTGCCGGACGCCAGCATGTCGCAAGCATTCTCGATTCGGCGCTCGCGTGTCTTCTGCTGTTTGGCCGACTCGACCCAATGCACCCAGTCGAGGCGTGCGATCGTGGTCGTGCCGTTCCAAGTGGCCTTGGCCCGCGGGGATGCCGCGAGCGCCTTGCGCAGGTCGGCCGGCAAGCGTGGCTCGGGCTCTGGTTCCACGGGCGAAACTTCGAGCGCGACGACATCGCCGACATCCGCGCCGGCCGCCACACGGAGCCCTTCGTCCACCTTCAGCCAGTGGCTCAGTTGCCCATCGGGATCGAGCGTGGCCTGGAAGGGATGGTCGTTGAGGGTGCCCTGGACGGTCGTCCTGCCGCGCCTCGGCAACTTGGCGCTCACTGATTTCGGCAGCACGAGAAACACCCAGCCACCCTCCTCGCCCCGTTGTGCCGGTTGCAGCAGCTTCGCCTTGAACCGGGAGGAGACACGAGATCCCGTCATGAACCACTCCTTGCGCTCCAGATGCCCAGCCCCATGCAACCGACGATGACAGCGGTAGCCAGTGTCGTCCTGGCCCACAACGGCAAACGACCTTGTGCCCGAAAGATGGCCAGGAGCCATGCGGCCTCCGCGACAATCGCCACAGCAAATGAAACTGCGCCGCCCGCGGGATATGGGGAAGTGCCGAAGGCAGACGCAAAGACGGCGACAATGGCCACGAGCGCTGCAAGCATCAGCATGATCAGGATCTTTCGGGCCGGGCGGACATCCATCATGGGCCTTCAGTGCTCACGGTCGGGTTCGCCGGGAAATGAACGCGCTCCCGGTGGAATGCAGACTCCCGGGAGTTTGCTGGCCGTCCAGATGTGCACGGCGTCGCTCATGTCCAGGGCCGTGTCCAGACTGCCACCCTTGATATTGAGCGTAGCGGGGTGCCCGCTACTTTGGTGCCACACGCGCGAGCCGCACGTGGGGCAAAACGCGCATTCAAGCGAATGACCCGAAGCCGTCCGACGCGACCAGTAGGCCGGCACGCCCTGCAGTAGCCGAAGTGCGTCCCTCGTTATCGTGAAAGAGATCCCGAACGCGGCAGACGACTGCTTCCTGCATTCGGTGCAATGGCATGCGTAGAGTGCCAAGGGCTTGTTCGGCGCTGCAAACCGGATGCCGCCGCATTGGCAACCGCCAGCTTGTTCGCCGGGACCCAGCGGCAAGAGTTCGGGCATCGGCTCAAACCTCCGGATTCAGCGCCTCGCATGCCCTATCCGGCCGCGCTCCAGTGATGTTAGGCGGCAGTTAGACGAAGGGTTCCTACCGCCTTCAAATCGACGTGCTTCTTGGCATTCCACAGGTCATACCCATGCTGCATCGCAAGCCAGCTCTCCGGTGAGCGCCCGAGGCACTTGGATAGTCGCAGAGCCATCTCGGGAGTGATGCCACTCTTGCCGGTCAGAATGCGATTCAACGTCGAGGCCGACACGCCAAGCTTGGCCGACAGCTCCCGGCCGCTGATGCCATTCGGTTCGAGGTAGACCGAGGTGATGAACTCACCCGGATGCGGGGGGTTGTGCATAGCCATTAGTGATAGTCCTCATAGTCGAGCACATATGCCTGGCCGGCCCGGAACGCGAAGGTCAGGCGCCAGCTGCCATTGACCCAGACGGACCAGCGACCCTTCTCCTGGCCCTTCAAGGGGTGCAACCTGAACCCCGGAACGTCCATATCTTCAATCCTCTGCGAGGTCTCCAGCGCCACCAGCAACATACGTAGCCGCTGAGCGTGTTTGGGCTGAATGCCAGCCTGTGACCCGGTCTCATGAAAACGGCGCAGGCCCTTGTGCCGGAATGACTGGATCACGCCTGCATTGTACCGCGTTGCGCGACGCGCAACAAGTGCCGCCTAACGCTTGCGATCAGCGGCCGGCTGCCGCGCTATAGAGCACGCTGCCGACGCAAACTTTCCGAGGCGCCGGCAGCGCGCCCTCACCGTACTTTCCCGGAGAGTTCCTTCTCAAAAGTGGACACCCTGTGGTTAGTGGATACTGTTCTCGAATTCGACGGGCGAACGATAACCCAGAGCCGAGTGCAGTCGGTAGCGGTTGTAGAAGGTGATATAGCCGTGCAACGCTGAGCGCAGCTGCCCATCGCTGGTGAAGTCCTGTCGGTGATACAGGTCGGACTTCAGCGTCTTGTTCCACGACTCCATGTGCGCGTTGTCGGTCATGCGGCGGGGTCGGTTCACCGACTGCACCAGCCCGACCTTGTCCAGCTTCGTGCGCAGCGCATACGCCAGGAACTCCGAACCCCGATCGCTGTGGAAGATCGTTCCGCGTTCGGGTCTGCGGGTGCGAAGCGCGCCGGCCAGCGCCCGCCGCACCACCGCCGCGGACTTCTCAGCCGCAAGCGCCCAACCCAGCAAGCGTCGCGAATGACGATCCATCACCGTGGCCAGATATCGCCACTGGCCCGCGACCTTCAGATAGGTCACGTCGGCCACCCAGACCTGGTTGGGGGCGCTCACCACCACGTCGTGGGCCTGACTGCCGATCATTCCGTAGAAGCGACCCAATCCCGGCAGGCGCCGGTACAGCCCTGCCGAGCAGGCGCGGATGCCACGCTCACGCATGATCCTTTCGATCCGGCGGCGGCTGGTGGCTTCGCCTTCCCGGCGCAGCGCGGCGTGAACTCGGGGACTGCCGTAAGTCTCGCGGCTGTCCCGATGCACGCGCTGAATCTGGCCAGCCAGGCGCTCATCCTCCACCGCCCGGGCACTCGGCGGCCGGCGCTTCCACGCGTAGTAGCCGGCCGGGCTCACCCCATACAGACGGCACATCACTCGGAGCGGGTACGCGCCTTCACAACGGCCGATGAAGGCGAAAACTTCGCCCTTCGAGCTGAAGTGAAGGCGATGGCTTTTTTTAAACGGTCGTGCTCCATCTTCAGGCGCTCGTGCGCCTTCTTGAGCTTGCGAAGTTCCTTCAGCTCCGCGGCCACTTCCTTATCCAGCTTGACACCCTGGGTCACGATCAGCCCCTCGCGCACCTGTTTGCGCCAACGAGACAACATGAACGGGTGGATGTAAAGGGACTCGGCAACGTCCTTCACCGGAACGCCGGGCAACTGGCTCAGCCGCACGGCTGTCGCCTTGAAATGCTCCGTGTATCGAGGCGTCGTTCTCGGACCGGGTCTGGGCATCTGACACTCCTGATCGTTAGTTCAGGGTGTCCACTGAAGTGAAGAAACTATCGCGTCCGCTGCAACTGCTTGTTAGCTCTCATCTGGCTAACGGTCTGCTAATCGACGAAGTGGCTCTTCATACATGGAGACCAGCGATGCTAGGGGATCGGCGCCCTCATAGAGTACCTGCGAATCGTAGCCCTTCTCCGGAGTCAGACCCGTCTCTTTCCTAATTGTCTGAACCGCCCCGCGACCGACTTGCTTTTTCCAACCAGGAAATCCGACCTGCCCAATCGTGACCTCAACGCGCTCCGTACGGCGACCAAACGAAGGAAATTTCTTCCTGTTCTCAATTCGCACTAGGTCGATGAAGTTGCCCCTAGGATTCG
Source organism: Steroidobacteraceae bacterium (assembly GCA_050185195.1). GTDB lineage: Bacteria > Pseudomonadota > Gammaproteobacteria > Steroidobacterales > Steroidobacteraceae > CADEFQ01. The sequence goes on from JBFWZQ010000020.1 coordinate 49,196, forward strand.
CGAGCGAAAAATTGTAGCGATTCAGTATCAGATTGAGCTCGTGATACGTGACGGTACGTGGCGTTCTGTCAATTACACGCGTATTGCGCTTCAGAAAATCGTGAATGAACAGTATTTCTGCGTCCTGCTCCTTCGCAGAAAGATCCTTGAATCGCGCGTACTTTCCGAGGCGGTCATCCGCTACCTCCACGATAAAGTCTTCGAACTCGCGGTGTACTACGCGCGGAGTGCGGTGCAGACGCTGAAGCTGGTAAAGCGCTACTAGGAACGCCGTGCGCTTGTTGGCGTCGTGAAACGGGTGGTCCTTGACGAGACCGAAAAGGAGGGTTGCACACTTCTGAAGCGGCTGTGGCCATTTCTCTGTCGCGCCAAAAGCCACGAACTGCCGGGAAACGGCTGATTGAAGCAGGTTTACATCTCGCGGGCCCACACCGCCAATGCCGTACTCCGTGCCGACAAAAAAATCGACGATCAGGAAGTGCGCTCGAAGAACGTCGAGCGCGCCGACGCAGCTCTGGGGAACCTGCAGGTCGGGTCCGATGAGTTCGCGCCATCGCTTGTACTCGCTATCTACGTCCGCGTGGAGAAACTGCATGCGATAGGAGATGAGAGCTAACGAATGTAAGGGACTTCCCCGCCGCGGCGAGGCATCGAAGTGCCAAGATTGAAGTGTGTGTGCATTTTCAATCACGACCACGAAGGGGAAGTCTTGTGAGCAACGTTACTACCGTGGGAGTTGATTTGGCAAAGAATGTGTTTTCACTGCATGCGGTCGATGCGCGAGGCGAGGTGATGTTGCGCAAGTAAGGTGAGCCGGACGCGATTGGCGTCGGTGGTGGCGCAGCTTCCGGCTTGCGTGATTGGGCTGGAAGCCTGCTCGGGTGCCCACGAATGGGCGCGACGGTTTGCGGCGCTTGGCTGACCTGCTGGTCGATTTTCGGACCAGTTGATTCTTGAGAGGATGGCTTCCTGGGGAACGAGGAAGCCATGAAGAAGACCCGGTTCAGCGAAGAACAGATGGTGAAGATCCTGCGCGAAGCCGACAT
>JBFWZQ010000021.1:0-36483 GCA_050185195.1 Steroidobacteraceae bacterium
CTCACGGCGCGCACACGGCTCGCGCCCGACTGGTGCGTCACGAGGAAGGCGTGGAACTCGCCCGCGCGCGCGAGCGCGAAACCGAGCAACAGGTTCACCTTGCCGGCCGCCACCGTTTCCGGCGGATTGACGCGTTCGTCGCAGATCACGAACCAGCGCTCCGCCGACGTACGGCCGACGAAGGCGCCGTCATCCTCGAGCGCGGCAAGGAAAGCCTCGACCTGCGCGCGCAGGCGGGCCCAGGCGTCGGGACGATCGTGCTGGAAGACGATCCAGCGCGTGCCCTCTTCGACCGAAGCGATGACGAAGAGCGCGAGGCGGCGTGCGGCCAGCCACGTCCAGTCGGCCGGGCCCGAGCCTCCGGCGCCCAGCGTGCGCGGGCTCGCGGCGCGACGCGCGAGCGGGCGTACGGTCGAGAAGGTATTGACGCCCAGCTGCGCGAGGCGCGCGCGCTCCCCGTCCTCGATCGCGACGGCGTTGCGCAGCGTCGGGCGCAGTACCGGCTCGTCGATTTCGCTGGCACCCCAGACGGGCGACGCCGAGTCGCCGCGGGCGATGAGCCCCGCGGCCGCCCCGCAGGAGGCAAACACCTCGTAGCGGCCGCGCACGCGATCGAGCGCGAGCAGGCGCGGGAAGTACATCACCGCCTGCTCGCTGCGAAACGGCCAGGGCTTCAGGGCCTCGACCGCCTGCGCGGCGGTGGCCCACGCGGCCGGCGGATCGACCACCAGCATCGCGTGGTGGTCGCGACAGACGCGCGCGGCCACCGTGAGCGTCGCGAGGCCGACGTCATCGCCGCGCGTCAGCGGCGGCACGCAGAGCAGGTCGAAGCGCGGCGCGCTGCGCAGCGCGAACAGGCCCGTGCCCCGCTGGCTCGAGCCGATGATGTCGTAGTCGGTGAGCGGCGCCCCGTCGTCGCCGTCGGGGTTCGAGGCGGCGTAACCGACGGGCAGCCCGGCGTGTCGCGACGGGGTGCGCAGCGGCCGTTCGCGCGGCACCTCGCCGCGCACCCGCACGAGCCGCGAGTCGAGCAGCACCGTGGCGACGGGCCGGTCGCTGCCGGGCAGCACCGACAGGCGCCGGAAGATCTCCTGCTCCTCGATGCGCTCCGAGTCCGGCGTGCGCGTGCGCTGCACGACGAGATTGAAGCGGTCATCCTCGTTGTCGCCGATGCCGTCGAGATCGACCGACGCGCGCAGGTACTCGCGCGAACCCGGCGCGAGGCCGATGAGCGTGAGCGGTGCGCCGGCGGTCGGCAGCGTGATGGTCGGCGGGCGCGCGCCGTTCGCGACGCGCACCACGATGGCCGTGCGGCCGCCGTTCTCGAAATACTGCTCGAGGGCGTAACTCATCGTCGACGGCTGCCACAGGCCGCCGAAGAGCCGCACGTACTCGGCGAAGCTGTGCACGACGAGCGGCAGGTCGACGGGCCCCTTGAGCGCGCGACCGACGAAGGCCGCCACGCCCGTCGTCAGGCGCGCAATCGCGTGCCCCGGTCCGCTCTGTTCCGCAATGTCGAAACCAGTGACGGCGTCGGCCACCGATGCCCCCCGTGATCCCCGGGACTGTAGCACAACGGCGACAGTGCGCAGCGCGCGGCGCGAGTCAGCCGGCGGGGCGTTCCCCGTCTGCGCCAGCCTCTGCGTCACGCCGCGCCTGCTCGGTGCGCGCCGCGTCCGCATCGCCGCGCTTGCGCGCGATCTCGCCCAGCATCAGTTCCAGCCATTCGGTCGGCAGTTTCGATTCGGCGGTCATGGTGGCGTGCCCTCGAGTACGGTCTTGTCCAGTGTCGCGGTGGCGATCGGGTGATAGCCCGGCCGCGCCTTTGCATAGATCGCCCGCGCGCGCGCGGCACCGGCCGGCGTTTTCATCAGGCTCTCGTACAGCGGCACGATCAGCTTGCGCCGGCCGATCGCCACGAGGTAACGCTCGAGGCGCGGCCACGCCGGCGCGTACTCGTTGCGGATGGCGATCGAGAGCCAGCTGAAGGCGATCTCGCTGTTCGCCTCGTCGGTGAGGCGCAGCGCGGCATCGAGTGCCGCGAGCTGCGCCAACGGCATCGCCTGCGGCAGGTTGTTGAGGAAATAGAGGCGCTCCTGCGTCGTCCAGGCCGCGTAGGGCAGCGCCGCCGCGCCCGCGGCGCCCGAGAGGAACGCGGCGCGCTGCGCATCGACCTGCGAGAGTGCATCCGACTGCGGCCGCACCGCCGAAGCCGGCAGGCCCGGCTCGAAGATCCAGCGGTGCAGTTCGGCCGGTGCGGCCGCACCGGGGTGCTTCGCCAGCAACCGCGTGTCGAGGTAGGCGAGGAACTGTTCGACGCTGATGCCCTGGAAGGCGAAATGCGCGAAGTAGTCCCGCAGGAAATCGTGCAGCGGCGCCGCACCGACACGCGATTCGAGCCAGGTGAGGAAGGCGCGGCCCTTCTCGTAGGGAATATCGGACATGCCGTCGTCGGGATCGCGGCCGCGCAGGTCGATCGCGAGCAGCTGGTCGGCGGGCGGCAGCGTGGCGATTTCGTGCTCCAGCGACTGGAAGCCGAGCAGCGCTTCCATCGCCGCGCGGCGCGGCCCGTAGACCGCCGCCATGACCTGGTTCTCGAGATAGACGGTGAAGCCCTCGTTCAGCCAGAAATCGCGCCAGGTGGCGTTCGTGACGAGGTTGCCCGACCAGGAATGCGCGAGTTCATGCGCGATCACGCCGACGAGGCTGCGGTCGCCCGCGATCACGGTCGGCGTGATGAACGAGAGGCGCGGGTTTTCCATGCCGCCGAACGGGAACGAGGGCGGCAGGACCAGCAGGTCATAACGACCCCAGCGATAGGGACCGAAGAGCCGCTCGCCCGCTTCGAGCATCCGTTCCGTGTCGGCGAACTCCTTCGCCGCCGATTCGATGACCTCCGGCTCCGCGTACACGCCCGTGCGCGGCCCGATCGCGCGAAAGTCGATTCGCCCCGCGGCGATCGCCAGCAGGTACGACGGGATTGGCTGGGGCATGTGGAAGCGGTACACGCCATCGGCGCTCGCGGCGGGATCGTGCTCCGCGCCCATCAACGCACGCAGGCCGGGCGGCACGCGGATCGTCGCATCGAAGGTCTGGCGCACCTGCGGCGAATCCTGCAGCGGCACCCAGCTGCGCGCGTGGATCGACTGCGACTGCGAATAGAGGAATGGCTGCTGCCGGCCCGCGGTCCCGGCCGCGTCGATCCATTGCAGGCCCGACGCCTCCGGCCGGGTCGAATAGCCGATGCGGATCAGGAAGCTTGGGCCGAGGCCCGCCGGCAACGCGATTGAAAGCGGGGCGCCGAGCGTGGCCTGCTCCGCGCCGACCGAGAAAGGCAGCTCGCGCGCCGCGCCGCCTGCCACCCATTCGACGCGTGCTATGTCGAGCCCGCGCGTGTCGAGCACGAGCGTGCGGGCGTCGCCCGCCACGCGTTCGATGCTGAGGTCCGCCTGCCCGACGAGGCGCCGCGCTTCGAAATCGACGCGCAGGTCGAGCCCGAGATGGCGCACCCGGAATTCGTCGACATTGGCCAGCGTGTGATAGTCGCGCCCGCTTTCGATGGGCGTGGCTGCCATCGGCCTGGCCGCGTCGGCCGGCCGCGTGGCGGGCTGCGACGTGCACGCCGCGAGCAGCAGGAGCGCGGCGGCGCCGGCCGCGCAGCGGTGCGGGCGCATCACGCTCAGCCCTGCGGCTTCTTCGCGGCCGGTGCGGTGGCGGCCGGTGCCGTGGTGGCGTCGGCTTCGTTGTCCGAGAACATTTCCCGGAACGTCGCCTCGTCGACCGGCAGGCCCGAGACGCCGTCCCAGGTGGCGCCCTCCGGCACGCGGTTCTCGACGACGGCCGCCGCGGCCACTTCCGCATCCACGCTCGCCGTGCCACCCGCAATCGGCGCCGGGATGCCGCGCGGCTGGTGCGCGATCGCCGATACCGCGTCCCAGTCGATCGTCTCGCCGCGCGCCTTCAGGTCCTTCTGGATGCGCGCGGCGAGCTGCTTCGTCAGCAGCTTCTTGCGCGCTTTCGCGAAATCGCGCGGATCGTCCTCGAGCACGTCGTAGGCCTGCAGGTACAGCTTGCCCTCGTGCCAGCCGAACAGGAACGGCTGGTTCACGACGCGCACCGGCGTGCCGATCGGCGCGAGCTCGAACAACTGCAGGATATCCTCGGGATAGAGGCGGATGCAGCCGTGGCTCGAACGGATACCGACGCCATAGGGCTTGTTGGTGCCGTGCACCAGGTAGCTGGGCCAGCCGAGGTACAGCGCGCGGTTGCCGAGCGGATTGTCGGGCCCCGGCAGCACCACCGCCGGCACCGGGTCGTCGTTCTCGGCGTGTTCCTTGCGCACCGCGGCGCTCGGGCGCCAGGTGGGATCCTTCTTCTTGCGTGACACCTTGGTCACGCCCTGCGGGGTCGCCCAGCCGACGCGGCCGATGCCGATCGGATAGGTATGCACGACCTGCGGCTCGTTCGCCTTGTGCGGCTCGAAATACCAGAGCCTCATCGCCGCGAGGTTGATCACGATGCCCTTGCGGGGCGCATTCGGCAGGATGAAGCGGGTCGGCACCACGACCTCGCGACCGACGCCCGGGAGCCACGGATCGACGCCCGGGTTCGCGCGCACCATTTCCTCGTAGCCGACGTTGAAACGCCGCGCGATGTCCGAGAACGTGTCTTCCTGGCCGATCACGGTCTTCTGCACCACGCCCACGACGTCTTCCTGTTCCGGATCGATCGTGAAGCGCCCCGTGGCGACGGGCGGTGCGTACTGCGGCGGCGGCGGCGGCTCGGGCACCTTCGGTTCGGGCTTGCGTCCGAGGGTGTCGCCGAGGAGGGAACAGCCCGTGAGGAAGACGAGCGGCAAGACAAACGTGGTGGCGCGTGAAATTGTGCGTAGCATCAAGCAATTATCGCATCTGGCGCCGCCAGCTCAAAGGAATGTGGGTGCATTGCGCTGCTCGTTGCGGTCACCGCCCTCGTGCGGGAAATGCCGCGCGAGCACCGAGCCGACCGCACGCACGCCATCGGCCACGCCGTCGCCGTAGCGCCCCGCGCGAAACGCGCCCTCGATGCCGCGACAGATCGCCTCCCACTCGGCCTTCGGCACCCGCGCCGCGATGCCGCGATCGGCGACGATCTCGACCTTGCGGTCGGCCATCAGCGCATAGATCAGCACGCCGTTGTTGCCGGCGGTGTCCCAGACGCCGAGCAGGCCGAAGACCGCGAGCGCGCGCCCATGGGCGGTGACGCCGTAGTACAGGTCGGGCAGGTCGAGGGCGGTCTCGATCGCGACACGGATCTCGCCGGCGTGGCGGCCCTCGACGTCGCCCACGGCGCGCTCGATCGCAAGGCACGCGGCACGACCGAACCGGCGATGCGTGAGCCACCAGGGCATGAAGAGATGCCGCATCCAGCGCATTGGCGCCATCTACCATCTCCCCGAGGCGCCGCCGCCCCCGAAGCCACCACCGCCGCCGCCGAAGCCACCCCCCAGGCCACCGCCGCCGAAGCCGCCCCCGCCCCAGCCTCCGCCCCAGCCGCCATGGCGAGGCCCGCTCGACCAGTGTCCGCCGCCGGCCGCCGACAGCAGCAGCGACAGCAACCACGCGCCCACGCCCGCGGCGAGCGAGACGCCGAGCGTTGCGAGCACGAGATAGACGACGACGCCGACGGCACCGCCCGTCAGCAACGATCCGAGGCCGCGCCCGAAGATCGCGCGTAGCACGCCGGAGGCCACCAGCACGCCGAAGAACAGCATCGGCAGCAGTTGTGCGCCCCGATTCTTCGCGCCCTCGCCCTGCCAGCGGGCGTCGGGCGGCGGCAAGGCCTCGCCGCGGATCACGGCGAGCAAACGATCGACGCCTGCGTCGATGGCCCCGTAGTAGTCGCCCTGCTGGAGTCGCGGCACGATCGCTTCGCGGATGATGCGGCTCGCGATCGCATCGGGCAGCACGCCCTCGAGCCCGTAGCCGACTTCGATCCGCAGGCGCCGGTCATCCTTCGCGACCAGCAGCAGCGCGCCGTCGTCGGGCTGTGCACGCCCGAGCTTCCAGGCATCGACCACGCGTATCGAATACTGCGCGATGTCCTCCGGCTGCGTGGTCGCGACCATGAGTACCGCGACCTGCGCGCCCTTCTCGCGCTCGAACACCTCGAGCTTCGCCTCGAGCGCCGCCTTCTGGGCCGCCGAGAGCGTGCCGGTCGTGTCGGTGACGCGCGCGGTGAGCGGCGGGACGGGCAACTCGCCCTGCGCCGACGCCTTCGTCGCCAACGCGGGCAGCAGCGCGAGCACGCCGCAAGCGGCGAGCCGGGCGAGGCGGCTCATGGCGAAGCGGTGGCCATCCTCAGGTCGAGGGCATCATCATGGGCTTCTGGTCCGCCTCCGGGGCGGGCGCCGCCGCACCGAAGTCGACCGTGGGCGGCTTCGCGATTTCCGCCTCGTTCTCGACCGCGAAGTTCGGCTTCACCTTGAACTTGAACAACATCGCCGTGAGGTTCGTCGGGAACGAGCGCACCGTGGTGTTGAACTGCTGCACCGAGGCGATGTAACGATTGCGCGCCACCGCGATGCGGTTCTCGGTGCCCTCGAGCTGCGCCTGCAACTCGAGGAAATTCGTGTTCGACTTGAGGTCCGGGTAGTTCTCGGTTACCGCGAGCAGGCTCTTCAGGGCCGTGGTGAGTTCGCCCTGCGCGGCCTGGAACTTCGCGAGCGCCGCCGGATCGTCGAGCAGCGCGGGCGTGACCTGGATCGACCCGACCTTCGCGCGCGCCTCGGTGACGCCGAGCAGCACGGTCTGCTCCTGCTGCGCGAAACCCTTCACGGTCGCGACGAGGTTCGGCACGAGGTCGGCGCGCCGCTGGTACTGGTTCACCACCTCGGACCACGCGGACTTGACCGCCTCGTCCTGGGACTGCAGCGAGTTGTAGCCGCAGCCGGAGAGCGCGAGCGCGACGCCCGCGGCGAACAGGAATTTCAGGGCGCGCATGATTGCCTCCGTGTGCATTGGGACCCGCTACCAGATTTTCACACGATCCGCGGGCGCCCGATACAGCTTGTCGCCCACGTCGACGCCGAACGCCGCGTAGAACCCGTCGAGGTTGGTCACGACGCCGTTGACGCGAAACTGCGCCGGGCTGTGCGGATCGGCCACGAGGCGCATGCGCAGGTTGTTGTCGCGGTACTTGGAGCGCCAGCCCTGCGACCAGCCGAGGTAGAAGCGCTGCGCACCCGTGTAGCCGTCGATCACGGGCGCGGGCTGGCCGCCGAGCGAGATCTGCCAGGCGCGATACGCGACCGCGAGCCCGGACAAGTCGCCGATGTTCTCGCCCAGCGTCAGGCGGCCGTTCAGGTGCTGGTCGTCGAGCACCGTGTACGCGTCGTACTGCGCGACGAGCTTGTCCGCGAGCGCCTTGAAGCGCGCCGCATCCTCGGCCGTCCACCAGTCGCGCAGGTTGCCGTCGCCGTCGTACTGGCGACCCGAATCGTCGAAGCCGTGGCTGATCTCGTGGCCGATCACGCCGCCGATGCCGCCGTAGTTCACGGCGTCGTCGACCGCCGCGTCGAAGTACGGCGGCTGCAGGATCGCCGCCGGGAAGACGATCTCGTTCATCACGGGGTTGTAATAGGCGTTGACCGTCTGCGGGGTCAGCAACCATTCGCTGCGATCGATCGGCGCGCCGAGCCGCGCGAGGTCGCGATTGAAGGAGTACTCGGTGCCGCGCTGCACGTTGCCGTAGAGGTCGTCGCGCACGATGGCGAGCGCGCCGTAGTCCTGCCACTTGTCCGGGTAGCCCACCTTCACGGAAAACTTCGCGAGCTTTGCCTTTGCGGCGGCGCGGGTCGCGGGACTCATCCATGCGAGCGTGTCGATTGACTGGTCGAAGGCGGCGAGCAGGTTCGCGACGAGCGCCTGGATGTGCACTTTCGATTCCGGCTTGAAGTGCCGCGCCACGTACTCCTTGCCGACCAACTGCCCGACCTGCGAGTCGAGCAGCGCCACGCCGCGCTTCCAGCGTTCGGGCTGCTGCTCCACGCCCTGCAGCGCCTTGCCGTGGAAGTCGAAGTGCGCCGCGGCAAAGGGCTTTGCGAGGTAGGGCGCCGAGACGTCGAGCAATTCGTAGAAGAAATACTCGCGCCAGACCGACACCGGCGTGTCGGTGACGAGCTGCGCGAAAGCCTGCACGAACGTGGGCTGGTTGACGTCCACGGCGGCCGCCGGCGCACCAGCGGCCGTGAAGAAGCTCGACCAGTCGAACGACGGCGCCAGCCGGGCCAGTTCCGCGGGCCCCTTCTTGTTGTACGTGGCCACCGGGTCGCGGTTCTGCACCTTGGTCCACTGGATCGCAGCGATCTCCGTCTCGAGCCGCGCGATGCGCACGGCCCGCGCGGCGGCATTCTTCGCCCCGGCGAGCTTCAGCATCTGCTCGATGTAGGCGAGGTGCTGCTTGCGGAAGGCCGCGTTCACCTTGTCGGTCTTCAGGTAGTAGTCGCGATCGGGCATCGACAACCCGCCCTGCGAAAGGATGCCGATGTAGCGCGTCGCGTCGCCCGCGTCCTGCGACACGTAGTAGTTGAGCGGCACGCGCTGCAACACCCGTTGCGATTCGCCGAGGAAGCGCACGACGTCCGCGTGCGTCAGGATCTTGCGGATGCGCGCAAAACGCGATTCGAGCGGCTGCAGGCCCGCCGCATCGATCGCCGCTTCGTCCATGAAGCTCGCGTAGAGGTCGCCAATCTTCTGGCCGTCGGAACCCGGGGCCTGGTCGTTGCGACTCGCGGCTTCTTCCGCGATGGCGCGCACGTCGGACTCGGCGCGCTCATCGAGCATCGCGAAGTTGCCCCAGCTCGAACGATCGGCGGGAATCTCCGTATCGCGCTGCCATGTTGCGCCGGTGTATTCGTACAGGTCGTCCTGCGGGCGCAAGGCGGTATCGAAACCCGCGAGCAGCAGTCCGCTCGGGCGCGGCGGCGTGGCAGGAGCCACTTCGGCGGCAGGCGCGGGTGGGGCAGGCGCCGGGGCGGGCGCTGCACAGGCGGTCAGTACCGTGACCGCGGCGGTGAGGATGAAAGTGCGCATGCGCACAGTATAAGGTCGATCACTCGACCTTGAGCGCGAGGCGCACTCCGTTCGCCGCGCCCGCCTCGGGAGCGCCGGTCACGACGAACACACGCGCCGGGTCGAGCCCCGTGGTCACGATCAGTGCGTCGCGCACGGCATCCGCCCGCTGCTTCGCGAGCGCCGCGAGATCGGTGTCTGGCACGGCGAGGCGACTGCGCAGCGCCGCGTCTCCCGCATCGATGCCACGCAGGGCCCACGCGTCGCGGTCCTCGCCCTTGCCGCGCTCGGGACGCGGCGCGCGCGCCTCGCCGGTGGTCGCACGCCAGGCGGCATCGAGCGCCTTCTGGTAGGCGGCCGGATCGCTCGTGCGCAGGGCCTGCGTGGCGGCGCCCCCGAGCAGCGTGTCGAAGCGCTGCTCCACGAGCGCTGCGCGATCGCCCGCGGCCTCCGCGACCAGCGGCACCACGACCTTCAGTTGCGGCCGATCGACGAGCGCCTTGCCCACGTTGGCGAGGCGCTCGCGCGCCGCGGCGTCGAGCGCGGCGCTGCCGTAGGCGAAATCGACGAAGCGCACTTCCTCGCCCGCGCCGAACAGCGAGCCGAGCAGCGCGAACGGCGCGGTGGCGATCTTCACGAGGAGATTCCTGAGCGCCTTCCAGACGAGCGGGCCGACGCGGAACTTCGGGTCGTCGAGCGAGCCGGCGACTGGCAGGTCGATGTCGATCACGCCATTGCGGTCCTTCAGCAATGCGATCGCGAGCTTGATGGGCAGGTGGACGGCGTCCTCGCTCGCGACCTTGTCGCCGAGCGTCAACTGGTCGAGGACGAAGTTGTGCTTCGCATCGAGCTTGCGGTGGTCGATCCGGTACTCGAACTTCGCGTTGAGCTTGCCCTTCTCGATCTCGTAACCCATGAACTTGCCGGAGTACGGCGTGAAGGTCGGCAGCTCGATGTTGCTGAAGCTCGCGGACAGGTTCGTGTACACGCTCGCCGCCAGCAGGTTGGCTTCGCCACGGATCTCGACGGGCGCGTAACGGTCGACCTTGCCGTCGAGTTCGACTTTCGCGCGCGTGGCCGGATCGGAAGACAGGCCGCTCACCGTGCCATGGAGTTGTTCGATGCCGGTCGCGAAGTTCGGGCGGATCGAGAGATCGGCGAAGTTCGCGGAGCTCGCGCTGACCCGCACCCGGTCGATGCGCGCCTGCAGCGCACGCTGGCGCGGCGTGGCCGCAGGCCCGGCCGCGGCCGGCGCACCGCCGGGCTGCGCGCGTGCCCGCAACCGCGGCGGCGAGAGCACGTCGGCGATATTGGTGGACTGGTCCGGCGCGATCACGAACTTGAAGTACGCGCCCCGCGCCTGCACGTCGCGGATGCGCAAGGCGCGGGGCGACGAGCGATAGTCGATGCCCGTGAGCGCGAGTTGCCCGAACCGCACGAAATCTTCGCGCAACGCCCGATCCACGCCGTGGAAATTCGCAAGCGTCGCGCCACCCTCGAAGGCGAACCGCATGTCGGCGCCGGCGGGACGTTCGACGGCGAGCTTGCCCGCCACCGAAATCTCGCCGTCCTTCAGCACGAGGTCGGTCGTGCGATCGAGATAGGGCTGGGTGAAGCGCACGGGCAGGTGCTGCGCGTCGATTTCGAAGGCGCCGCCCGGTTCGTCGAGGCGCCAGTCGCCCGCGATCGAGATGCGGCCCGTGTCGTTGAAGCCCGTGCGCAGCGCCAGCTTCACGGCCGGGGCGTCCGTGGCGAAACCGTCCGCGTCGAGTTCGAGCGGCGCAAATTGGTAAACGACCGGTGCCTGGGCCCGCCGATCTTCATAGAGGAGCTTCGACGCGAGGACGCGCAGCCGCGGCGCTTCGATGCGCCATGCATGGCCCGCAGCCGCTGCCGTCGCGGGCGCAGCTTGTGTCGGGTCGGCCGCAGGTGTTGGCGGCGCGAGCGCGGCGAGATTGAAATGGCCTTCCGCATCCGTCCACGCGTGGACATCGGCGCCGGTCACGCGCAGCTCGGGCACGCGCACGAGTGCCGCGTGCACGTCAATGCTGGCCTCGCTCGCGGCAAGCTCGGTGACCTTGATCCACTCGCCGTCGGCGCCGGCCGCGCGCAGCGCGAGATCGTGCGCGACAACGCCGAGCGCATCGAGGTTGACGCGCACGCCGTCCGCCGTCGACGCGACCCGGTACATCGTCTTCAGGTCGATCGTGCCCGCGGGCGGCGCGATCCGGTCGTAGCGGCCGGCGATCCGCCAGGCTGTTTCCGCGGCGAGACCCTCGAGCGCGAGGTTGCCGTCCAGCACGAAGGGTGCGACGGCGACCCGACCGTCGAGCGTGAGCGATGCGCCCTGCTGGCCCCGGCCAACGATGTGGAAGCGGCCGCCGCCGCCCGCCGAGGTCGTGAAGTGCTGCACGCGCACGTTGATCGGCGCGACACGCTCGCGCAGCGCCGGTACGCGCCGCAGGTCGGCCGCGTCGATCACGCCGCGGGCCACCTGGATGTCCTCGATACTGACGAGCAGCGGATCGCCGCCGTCCTGCTCCGCGGTCGGCCGCGACGACTTCGGCGTGAGCGCCTCGATCAGGTTGAGACGGCCGTCGGGGCGCAGCACGAGATTGACGGTGGGATCGTCGAGTTCGATGGCGCGCAGCACGACGCCACGACGCCAGATCGAGGCGAGTTGCGCGTCGACGAACAGGCGCTTCGCGCCGAGCAGCGGCGTGCCGTCGGGTTCCGTCAACGCGATGTCCGCCACGTCGACGGAGAGCTGGAAAGGCTTGACGACGACCGCGCCGAGCGCGAGGCGCTGGCCGGTTGCCGCCTCGATGGCGGCTGGGAGCTTCGACTTGATGAGCCGCGGCGCGAGCCAGTAGCCCGCCCAGGCGTAGGCGGCGGCCAGGAGCGCGAGGATTGCTGCAGCCCAGGCGAGGGGCTTGATCCGGCGCATCGCTCTCCCCTGTAGCGAATCCAAAAAAAAAGGCCCCGGTTTTGTGGACCGGGGCCGGAGTATGCGGACTTTCAATGAAGGGAAGGAAGTCCGCCAGGGGATCTCAGGGAATCAATGAAGCCTCGCCCAGTGCAAAATCCGGATGTCCTCTCGCTCGAGTTCGAAACTCTGCGCCAGCAACCGCGCGAGTTCGCCGGTGCCGGCGCGCTGGTCGAGTTCTCGTCCAAGCTCGACCACGCCGCTCCACTCATGCGCTTGGCGCGCCTCGTCGGCCGGGGTCACGAAATGCGTGTAGTACCGAGCGGACATGGGGCCTAGGCTAGCCCCGATGACCCCGTGGAGACTGTGAGGCCCGGCACACTCCCTCCCCCGCTCCCGGCGTGGGGATGAGAACTGGCGCAGAAAACACGAGAATCCCCGCCCCATGAGCCGCTACCGCCCCCGGGAGACCCCCGGTTCCCGCTTCATCACCCCGGAAGGCCACGCCCGCCTCAAGGCCGAACTCGACCGGCTCTGGCGCATCGAGCGCCCGCGGGTCACCCAGGCGGTATCCGAAGCCGCAGCGCAGGGCGATCGCTCGGAAAACGCCGACTACACCTACGGCAAGCGCCGGCTGCGCGAGATCGACCGGCGGGTGCGCTTCCTGCGCCAGCGGCTCGAGGGCATGGTGGTCGTCGATCGGCCGCCGTCGGACCGGGCCCGCGTGTTCTTCGGCGCCTGGGTCACGCTCGAGGCCGACGACGCGCGCGAGTTGCGCGTGCGGATCGTCGGGCCGGATGAGTTCGACGCCGCGCCGGGTTATGTCAGCATGGACGCGCCGCTGGCCCGCGCGCTGCTCGGCAGGCGCCTCGACGAGGATGTCGTCGTGCAGGCGCCGGAGGGGGTGAGTCGTTACGCCATCGTCGGCATCGAGTACGGTGCTTAGCGCGCGGCTGGCGCCGCGGATCCTCAGGCCGGCGTCGCGAGCTTGAGCCCCACGATGCCCGCGAGAATGAGGGCGAGGCTCAACAATCGTCCGGCGCTCGCGGGCTCACCAAAAAGGACGATGCCGAGCGCGGCGGTGCCGACCGCGCCAACGCCAACCCACACGGCATAGGCGGTGCCGAGCGGCAGCGCCTTCATCGCGAGCCCCAGGAGGCCGAGGCTCACGACCATGGCAGCCACGGTCAAAAGCGTTGGCAGGGGCCGCGTGAAGCCCTCGGTGTACTTGAGCCCGATCGCCCAGCCGACTTCGAACAGTCCGGCCAATACCAGCAGCAGCCAGGGCATCGCCCCCTCCGGTGTGGACCAGTCAGAACACGCGCACGTTCTTGAACTGCCACGGATCGCTCTTGTCGATGTCTTCCGGGAAGATGCGCTCGCGATCCGACAGCGGCGTCCAGTCGGTGTACTCGCCGACGACCGGCCCGAGATAGGGCATGCAGATCTCCAGCAGGCGGCGGTGGTCGAGTTCGTCGGGCTCGAGCAGGCCGCGGTTCGGGTTTTCCATCGCCCAGATCATGCCGGCGAGGCAGGACACCGTGACCTGCAGGCTCGTCGCCTGGTTGTGCGGCGCGAGCCGGCGCGCTTCCTCGACGGAGAGCTGCGAGCCGTACCAATAGGCGTTCTTCTTGTGCCCGGCGAGCAGCACGCCGAGTTCGTCGATCCCGCCCACGATGTCGTCCATCATGATGCGGGTTTCGTCCTGCAGCTGCCAGTTGCGGCCCTGCAGCTCGTGCACCGACAGCACGGCCGCATCGCTCGGGTGATAGGCGTAGTGCACGGTCGGGCGGTAGACGGGCTCGATGCCCTCTTTCACCGTCAGGAAATCGGCGATCGAGATCGACTCGCCGTGCGTGATCAGGAAGCCCATGATGTTCTGCGCCTTCGGCGTCCAGGTGCGCACGCGTGTCGCGGCGCCCGGCTGCATCAGGTAGATCGCCGCGCCGCAGCCGAAGTCATGGCGCTTGCCGTCGCGCGGGAAATTGCGCTCATGGGTACCCCAGCCCAGCTCGGCCGGCTGGCAGCCCTCGCCGACGAATCCGTCGACCGACCACGTGTTGACGAACTCGTTGATGCGCTTCGGCCGGCTCGAGACCTGCGTGTCGCGCTCGGCGATGTGGATGGTGGTGACACCGAGCTTGCGCGCGAGCCGGGCCCAGTCGGCGCGCTTCGCCGGCGCGGCTTCGACGCCGAGGTCGGCGGCGAGATTGAGCAGCGCCTGCTTCACGAAATGGGAGACGAGGCCGGGGTTCGCGCCGTGCGTGATCACCGCGGTGGGTGCGCGCGCGTTGCCGTTCTTGAGCGCGATCGCCTCCTCGCGCAGCGCGTAATTGGTGCGCTTCGCGACGGTGATCGTGGGCGACGTGTAGCCGCCCGCCCAGGGCTCGATGCAGGTGTCGAGGTACATCGCGCCGCGTTCCCAGCAGTACTTCACGAGCGCGATGCTCGAAACGTCGACCGAGACGTTCAGCACGAAATCGCCGCGGCCGACATTGGCGTCGAGGATGCGACGGAAATTCTCGCGCGTGAGCGCTTCCTTCACGAACTTGATGCCGTATTCCTCGGCCACCTTGCGGCCTCGTTCATCGGCCGTGACGATGGAGACACGCTCCGGGCCGATGCCGACGTGGCGCAGGATGAGCGGCAACACGCCCTGGCCGATGCTGCCGAAGCCGATCAGGACGATGCGCCCCGGGA
Organism: Steroidobacteraceae bacterium; assembly: GCA_050185195.1. Classification (GTDB taxonomy): domain Bacteria; phylum Pseudomonadota; class Gammaproteobacteria; order Steroidobacterales; family Steroidobacteraceae; genus CADEFQ01. Next base: position 14,677 of record JBFWZQ010000021.1, read on the forward strand.
AATCGATATAGACCTTGTCGTTCATCCGCGGAAGGGTACCAACCGCGTCACACGCTGGCCAGCGCGCGGGCCTGCGGTCAGGCGGCGCGCCAGTGCGGCGGCCAGGTCCTGTCGAAACCCGGCAACGCGGCGACGCGATCCAGCCAGCGGCCGAGCGACGGGTAGTTCACCTCGACCGGCAGGAAGCGCGACGCGAGCACGCCCGCGCCCGGTTTCCTGAGTGCCCGCAACAGCACCTGGATCGCGGGGAAAATGACCATGTCGGCGGCGGAATACGCGTCGCCCACGATCCAGTCGCCCTTCGAGAGCCTGCCTTCGATCGTGCGCGCCTCGCTCGCGACGGCGAGCATCGCACGCGTGAGCTCGCCGACGTTCTCCTCGTTGACGCCGCCTTCGAACAGCGCGCGGACGATCTTCATCAGGTGGTCCTCCGCATACGCCTCGAACTCGCAGATGACCCGCATGATGACGCCGGCCTCCTCGGCCGTGCGGCCGAAGATCGGCGGCTCCGGGTACTTGAGGTCGAGGTAGTACAGCACCGCGACCGACTCGAACACGACATAGTCGTCGTGTTTCAGGATCGGCAGGCGGCCGCGCGGATTCATCGCCACGATGTGCGGCGCCTTGTGCTCCTGCAGGGAGAATTGCAGCAGGTGGCTGCGATATTCGAGGCGCTTGTGCTCGAGCGCGAGCAGCACCCGCCACGAGTATGGGCTGCCGCTCCCCCAGTAGACGTCGATCATGTCAAAATTGTCGCATGTATTCGACGCTCATCGACGTTTCCCAGCTCGGCGCGCTGGTCGGCCGCCCCGAGGTCGTCATCCTCGACTGCCGCTTCGAGCTGGCGGCCCCGGACGCCGGGGCCGCCGCCTACGCGGCCGGCCACATCCCGGGGTCGCAGTACGCGCACCTCGAGCGTGACCTGTCGGGTCCGGCCGGCCCCACGACCGGGCGCCACCCGCTGCCGGAGCCCGACCGCTTTGCGATCACGCTCGGCCGCTGGGGCATCAACGCGAACGTGCAGGCCATCTGCTATGACGCCGGGCCCGGCGCCTATGCCGCGCGGGCGTGGTGGATGCTGCGCTGGCTCGGGCACGAGGCGGTCGCCGTGCTGAATGGCGGCTTCGCGGCCTGGCAGGCGGCTGGCATGGCCGTCGAGACGCACGTACGCCGCCGCGACCCGCGGCTCTATGTGCCACACCTGCAGGCGCAACGCTCACTGGCAACGACCGACATCGTGAAGCTGCAGGCGCAGGGCGGCATGCAGCTCGTGGACGCCCGCAGCGCCGACCGCTTCGCCGGCCAGAACGAGAATGTCGACCCCGTTGCCGGGCATGTCCCGGGCGCGCGCAACCGCCCCTTCACCGCGAATCTCGGGCCCGACGGGCGATTCCTGCCCGAGCAGGCCCTGCGCGAGCAATGGGAGGCGCTGCTCGCGGGTCGCCCGGCCGCTGAACTCGTGTCGATGTGCGGATCGGGCGTCACCGCCTGCCACAACCTGCTCGCGCTCGAGCACGCGGGCCTGCCCGGCGGGCGACTCTACGCCGGCTCGTGGAGCGAGTGGTCGCGCGACCCGTCGCGGCCCGTGGCGACCGGCGACGGGTGATCTGCTATCGTGCGCGCCCTTTTTTCGGGAGCACCGCGTGGCCGCTGAAAAACCCGGACTGGGCCAGCCCTGGCGCGTCGAGGATTCGGCCGACCTCTACCAGGTCGCGGCGTGGGGCAAGGGCTATTTCGGCGTCAATGCCGCCGGCCACGTGGTCGTGCGGCCCGACACCACCGCGGCGCGCGAGATCGACCTCTTCGAGGTCGTGCAGGGGCTCAGGGCGCGCGACCTGACGACACCGGTCGTCGTGCGCTTCTCCGACATCCTCGCCCATCGCCTGCGCCACCTCGCCGATGCCTTCGCGCAGGCCATCGCCGAGAACGAGTATCGCAACACCTACGCGGCGGTGTTCCCGATCAAGGTGAACCAGCAGCGCCTCGTCGTCGAGGAAGTCTTCCGCTATGGCGCGGCGCACGGCTTTGGGCTCGAGGTCGGTTCGAAACCCGAGCTCCTTGCCGTGATGGCGATGACCGAGGGGTCATCGGACCGGCTGATCATCTGCAACGGTTTCAAGGACGACAGCTACATCGAAGCGGCGGTGCTCGCGACGAAGCTCGGCCGCACGATCATCCCCGTGGTCGAGAACTTCGCCGAGCTGAACCTGATCCTGAAGCACGCCGACAGGTGCGGCGTGCGCCCGCGCATCGGCGTGCGAGTCAAGCTCTCGAGCGAGGGCTCGGGTCGCTGGAGCGGATCGGCCGGCGAGAAATCGAAGTTCGGCCTCTTCATCACCGAAATCCTCGAGGTGGTGCAGGTGCTGCGCGAGCGCGGCATGCTCGATTGCCTGCAGCTCGTGCATTGCCACCCCGGCAGCCAGCTGCAGGACATCCGCCGGGTCAAGGACGCGATCAACGAGCTGGCGCACGTGTACGCCGAGCTCTCGCTGCTCGGCGCGGGGCTGCGTTACATCGACGTGGGCGGCGGCCTAGGCGTCGACTACGACGGCAGCGGCACGAACTTCCCATCGTCGATGAACTACACGGTCGGCGAGTACGCCAACGACGTCGTGTACCGCATCGCGAGCGTCTGCAACGCGCGCGGCATCGCGCACCCGATGATCGTCAGCGAATCGGGCCGTGCGATCGCGGCGCCGCACAGCGTGCTGATCTTCAACACGCTCGGCACCTCGGCGCTCGACCGCTTTCGCGTGTCCGGCAACGCCGCGGTGGACTACGACGGCGACGACGTCCTGCCGCAGCCCGTGCAGGACCTGTTCGAAGCCTACGGCACGATCAGCGCACGCCGCCTCGTCGAGTGCTACCACGACGCACTCACCGCGCGCGAGCAGGTGCTGCAGATGTTCAACCTCGGGCTCGTCTCGCTGAAGATACGCGGGCTCGCCGAGCGCCTGTTCTGGGCAACCTGCGCACGCATCCGCGATTTCTGCCGGCGGTCCGGCGAGACGCCGGACGAACTCGCCGGGCTCGAGGAGATCCTCTCCGACATCTACTTCTGCAACTTCTCGGTGTTCCAGTCGCTGCCGGACAGCTGGGCGATCGACCAGCTGTTCCCGATCATGCCGATCCACCGGCTCGACGAGCGCCCCGGCAGGAAGGGCGTGCTCGCCGACATCACCTGCGATTCGGACGGCAAGATCGACCGCTTCGTCTCGCCGCGCGACGTGAAACGCACGCTCGAACTGCACGAACTGCGCCCGGACGACGAGTACTACCTCGCCGTCTTCCTCGTCGGCGCCTACCAGGAGACGCTCGGCGACCTGCACAACCTGTTCGGCGACACGCACGTCGTGCACATCCGCCTGCACGAGAGCGGCGGCTGGGCGATCGACGAGATCGTCAAGGGCGATACCGCCAACAAGGTGCTCGAATACATGGAATACGACGTCGAGGAACTCTACCCGGCGCTCGCCCGCGACTGCGAGCGCGCCATCCGCGAGGGGCGCATGACGATCAGTGAAAGCCAGGCGCTGAAGCGCTTCTACGAGGGCGAGCTGAACGGCTACGCCTACCTCGAGCCCGCCTGACATGGACATGAAAACCTTCCTGATCGTGTTCGGCACGGTGTTCATGGCCGAACTCGGCGACAAGACGCAGCTCGCCACGCTGCTGTACGCCTCGGACGGCAAGGTGGGGCGCACCAACGTGTTCATCGCTGCCGCGCTGGCGCTGGTCGTGTCGACGGCGCTGGCGGTGCTCGCCGGCAGCTTCGTCGCGAAGTACATCCCGGTGCGCTACCTGCAGGTCGCCGCAGGCATCGGCTTCGTCGTGATCGGCGCCTGGACGCTCTACTCGGCCGTGCGCGGCTAGATCTCGAGCGTGCCGCCGCCAATGCGGCGCACCGCCCCGCCGACGCGGATACGCTGCTGCGCGTCGATCGATAGCAGCAGGGTCGAGGGCCGGCCGATCGCATCACCCTGCAACACCCGCCGCGCCAGTGGCGGCGGCGCACCCTGCGCGAGGAACCAGCCGCCGAGGTTCGCGCAGGCGGAACCGGTGGCGGGGTCCTCGCGCAATTCGTCGTCATTGCCGAAAAAGAAGCGCGCGGCGATTGCCTCGCCCGCCGCGGGCGCGAACACCAGCACATCGATGAGCCCCTGCGCGCCTCGCAGCGCGCCGAGCCGCGCGACGGCGGGGCGAGCCTGCGCCACGTCCGCCGCGGTGCGCACCGGCACGATCAGTTGTTCGGTGCCCGCGTCGACCCAGAGCGGGTGCTCGATCACGGCGCCTGCCTCGAGTCCGAGCGCGGCTGCGATCGCCGCCCGATCGGCGCCCGCCTCGCGATGCGTCGGTGCATTGGCCGTCAGCGTCCAGGTGTCACCCTGCGCCCCCACGGGGATCACGCCCGCGGGCATTTCGAGCGTGATCGCATCGCCACCCTGCAGGAGCCGCACGACGTGCGCGGTGCCGAGCGTGGGGTGCCCCGCGAAGCCCATCTCGTGCGTCGGGGTGAAGATGCGCACGGCCGCCGTTGCGCGCGCGGAGGGCGCGAGGAAGGTCGATTCGGACAGGTTGAACTGCCGGGCGAGCGCCTGCATCCGCGCGGCGTCGAGCCCGGGGTGGTGCTCGAAGACCGCGAGCGGATTGCCGGTGAGGCTGCCCGCGTCGCGGATGAACACGTTCAGCAGGTGAAAGGCGAGCCGCATGGAAACCAGCATAACGCGTGGCGCGCGTTTAGTATGTCATGGCCATATGACAACACGAGGACCTCCCCGATGAGCCGTTCTGCTTTCATCTCCTCCCGCCTGTTCGTGGCCGCGGGGCTGCTCGCGGCAGCCGGCACCGCGCACGCGGGCAAGATCGACCTGTCGACCCCGGAGGGCGCGACCCTCGCGATGCGCAAGGTGCAGTGCTCCGTGAAGGACAACGCGCCGGTCATCTACTACTTCAACGGCAACATGTTCAGCCGCATCGAGGGGGAGCCGGATCGCAGGCTCTTCCACGTGGAAGCGATGAACATCCGCGCCTGCGTCACGGTGAACGACCCCGAGAAGGGCACCGGCTGGCGGCTCGTGTCGCGCGAGGTGCTGTTCTACATGGACCCGAAGACCAATGAAGTGCTGAAGACCTGGGAGAATCCCTGGACCGGCAAGACCGTGGACGTGCTGCACATCGACAACGACCCGGTGAACCAGCCGGCGGTGTTCCCGGTCGGCCGCGACGGCAAGCCAACGGCCTGGCGGGCCGACATGGTCGGCGACAGCTGGTGGACCACGATCACCGTGCCGCTCTTCTACAACAATCCGCTCGCAGGTCCCTACCAGAAGTACATCGGTGGTGACTATCACGCGACCGAGATGTTCAGCTTCATGGGCGACGTGTCGGACCTCGTGAACGACAAGCGCGACACCGCCGCGGTGAAGGTCGGCTGGGTGCGCCTGTCGAACTGGCTGCCGTGGATGGAGATGGGTGGCCGGCAGGGCCTCGTGTACTTCCACACCACGGGCCGCAAGGTCGACAAGTTCGAGGACATGCCGGAAGTGCTCCGGCACGAGATCGAGACGAACTATCCGAAGTACAAGTCTCCGCCGCCGGGCGACGACCAGCGCCCGAACGAGACGAGCTGGACCTATTTCATGAAGAAGGTGCCGCCGCCGGCGCCCGCGGCTCGCCACTGATCGCGGCCCCGGGGCCGGGCTGGAGGGCGATCGTGCCCCGGCCCGGCCCCGATTTACTTGCCCGTCGCGCGGGGAGTAGCATCTTTTCGTCCGCCTTTCAGATGGGATGACGGGATGACGACTATCTATGTTGGCAATCTGCCTTTCTCCGCGACGGAACAGGATGTGCGTGCGCTGTTCGAGGCGCACGGCACCGTCGAGTCGGTCAAGCTGATCAACGATCGCGAAACCGGCCGCCCCCGCGGCTTCGGCTTCGTCGAGATGCCACAGGGTGACGCGCAGGGCGCAATCCAGGCGACGAACGGCCGCGACATGGACGGCCGGCAACTGCGTGTCAACGAAGCGCAGGAGCGACCCCAGCGACCGCGCTCGAACGGCGGGCCTTTCAGGCGCTGACGGGAGTTGGTGCCGGGTTTTCGGTTATTCGGTTTTTGGGCGGCAGCCCGCGATAACCGAATAACCGAAAACCCGGCACCAACTCTTTGCCTTGCGGCCCGCGGCGGGCTACGGTAGCGCCTCCGGAAAACCTGGGGGAACTGCCGATGGCACACGCGAAGAAATCCATGATGGCGCTGCTTGCGTTGAGCATCGCGCTCACCGCCTGCGCCACCGCGGGCAGCACCCGCACCAGCACGGCAGCGGACCTCGACCGCATCCTGGCGGGCGATCAGCGCAGCGAGGCGAATCGCGCGCGCGACGTCTATCGCCACCCGAAGGAAACCCTGCTGTTCTTCGGCATCCGGCCGGAACAGACGGTGCTCGAGGTCTGGCCGGGCGGGGGCTGGTACACCGAAATCATCGCGCCGCTCGTCGCGCAGAAGGGCAAGTACTACGCCGCGCAGTTCGTGCCGAACCCCGAGAGCAAGGGCACGACCGCGGCGCTCAAGGCCTACGCCGACAAGCTCGCCGCCCGTCCCGACCTCTACGGCAACGTGACGGTCACCGCCATGGGCCCCGGCAGCACCGCCGACATCGCACCACCGGGCAGCGTCGACCTGATCGTCACCTTCCGCAACATCCACAACTGGATGGGTCGCGACTACACGCCCGCGGCATTCGCCGCGATGTACAAGGCGCTCAAGCCGGGCGGCACGCTGGGCGTCGCCGAGCACCGCGGCAATCCGGCGGTGACGCAGGACCCGAAGGCGAAGAGCGGCTACGTGAACGAGGACTACGCCATCCGCATGATCGAGGCCGCCGGCTTCAGGCTCGTCGCGAAGTCGGAAGTGAACGCGAACCCGAAGGACACCCGCGACCACGAAAAGGGCGTCTGGACGCTGCCCCCCACCTACGCGCTCGGCGACACCGACCGGGCGAAGTACGCGGCGATCGGCGAGAGCGACCGTTTCACGCTGAAGTTCATCAAGCCCTCGGCACCGTAGCGGGGCCGCCCCGCTACCACATGCCCTTGACGCGCTCGACGGCGTCGAGCGCGCCCTGTCCGGACTCGGCGAGCGGCGCCTCGCCGAGCCTCGTGCCCTGGAACGAGGTACTGTCGAGCGTCTTCAGCACCTTTTCGTTCATGAAGCGGCTGCGCCCGCCGTAGACGTGCGCATCGCCATGCTTCGGCTGCTGCGTGACCTGGAACTTGAGGGGCTGCACCAGCGTGAGGTCGTCCTTCGCGCGCGTCATCGCCACGTAGAGCAGGCGCCGCTCCTCCTCGATCGTTTCGGCGCGGCCGGTGGCGAACTCGGACGGAAAGCTGCCGTCGACGACATTCAGCACGTAGACCGCATCCCACTCCATGCCCTTCGCCGAGTGCACGGTCGACAGCACGAGGTAGTCCTCGTCGAGCAACGGCTGGCCGGCAAGGTCCCCGCTCGCCTGCGGCGGATCGAGCGTGAGCTCCGTGATGAAGCGCTCGCGCGACGGATACTGGCCCGACAGCAGTTCCAGCTGGTCGAGGTCGCCGATGCGCGTGTGCACGTGCTCGTAGAGGCGCTCGAGGTGCGGGCGATACCAGGTGCGCACCTGATTCACCTGTCCCGGCCACGGCGCGTGCGGATCCGCGAGCGTCGCCAGCAGCTCCACGAGCTTCTTCCAGTCGAGCGTACTGTCGGATGGCGGCTCGAAGCTGCGCAATGCCGCGAAACTGCCGCCCTCCCTCACGAGGTGGTCGAGGGCGCGACGCGCGTTGGCGGGCCCCATGCCCTTCAGCAACTGCAGCACGCGAAAGCCGGCCATCGCGTTGCGCGGGTTGTCGAGCCAGCGCAGGATCGCGAGCAGGTCCTTCACGTGCGCCGCCTCGAGGAACTTGAGGCCGCCATACTTGATGAACGGGATCTTGCGCTTCGACAGTTCGATTTCGAGCAGGTCGCTGTGGCTCGCGGAACGGAACAGCACCGCCTGGCGCCTGAGCGGCACGTTCGCCTCGCGTGCCTTCAGCACCTGCGTGCACACATACTCGGCCTGGGTCGGCAGGTCCTCGACCGTGACGAGGCGCGGGCGCGAGCCGGCGCCGCGCAGCGACAGCAGGTGCTTCCGGAACTGCCGCGGCGCCTCGGCCATCAGCGCGTTCGAGACATCGAGCACGGCCTGCGTCGAACGGTAGTTCTGCGCCAGTGCAACCACTTCCGCGCGTGGCTGGAAGCGGTCCGGAAACTCGAGGATGTTCTCGACGGTGGCGGCGCGAAACGAGTAGATCGCCTGCGCATCGTCGCCGACTACGGTGAGCCCGCTGCCGCCCGGCGCGAGGCCGTAGAGGATGCCCGCCTGCAGCCGGTTCGTGTCCTGGTATTCGTCGACGAGCACATGGTCGAAATGCCCGGCGACGTGCTGCGCGAGCTTCGGTTCGCTCATCAGGATATGCCAGTAGAGCAGCAGGTCGTCGTAGTCGAGGATCGCGAACTTCTGCTTGCGCTCCACATAGGTGCGAAACAGCTTCGTGAGCTCGCCCTCCCACTGCGCGCACCAGGGGTATTGCGCATCGAGCGAGTCCTTGAGCGATTTCTGCGTGTTGACGCGATACGAGTAGATCGCAAGACAGGTGTCCTTGCGCGGAAAACGCTGTTCCTTGCCTGCGAAACCGAGTTCCTGCCGGATGCCGTCGAGGAGATCGGCGGAATCGGCCCGATCCATCACCGAAAACTGCGGGTCGAGCCCCAGCTGGCGCGCGTAGTGGCGCAGCAGGCGGTTGCCCACCGAATGGAACGTACCGGCCCAGCCGAGGCGCTGCAGGATCGTCTGGCTGACGCCGCCCAGCGCCTCGTTGAGCGCGAGCTTCGCGACCTCGTACGCGCGCCGGCGCATCTCGAGCGCCGCGCGGCGCGTGAAGGTGAGCATCAGGATGCGGGCCGGGTCGACGCCGTGCATGGCGAGGTGCGCGACGCGGTGCGCCAGCGTGTTCGTCTTGCCGGTGCCGGCGCCGGCAATGATCAGCAGCGGACCGGCGCGAAACCCCTTCTGGTCCAGCGGCTCGCCGTAGGTCACGGCCTTGCGCTGCGCGACGTTCAGTTTCTCCAGATGCGCGGACTTCGACATGACCGTGCAATATACGATCGACCGGCGAGGTTGTCGCGCACCGCGGATTGCCGGATCATCCGCGGACCCTTCCTGGACGGTAACCCATGACGGATGAAACTCCCGGCTTCGGCGGCCTCGCGCTGCGGTTCGGCTTCGCGCTGCTGCTCGTGCTGCTCACCTTCAACCCGACGGGTTATTCCTACTACCACTGGCTGGCGGCAGGGTTCCCGGCGGTCGACGCACCCAAGGCACTCGCCGGGGTCGTGCTGCTGATCGGCTGGGTCGTCTACCTGCACGCGACGCTGCGCTCGCTTGGCGCCGCCGGCGTGCTGCTCGCACTTGCATTCTTCGCCGCACTGGCCTGGGTCGCCGTTCAGTTCGGCTGGCTCGAGGCGAAAGCGCGCGCATTCGTGTGGATAGGCCTCGTGGTCGCCGCTGCGATCCTGGCCATGGGTGTAACGTGGTCGCATTTCCGCCGGCGCCTCACGGGCCAGGCGGACGTCGACGAGGTCGACAGCCAATGAAAGCCAAATCCGCCCGCCGCCGCGCGCAGCCGCCCACCCTGACTGCCCTGCGCATTCCCCTGCCTGCGCGGCGCGCGCTGCCTGCCGACCTGCGCAAGTACTTCGCGGTCTGCGAACAGAAGATCGGCTTCCTGCCCAACGTGCTTGCGGCCTACAGCTTCGATGCGGCGAAACTGCGCGCCTTCATCGACATGTACAACGACCTGATGCTGGGCGACTCACGCCTGTCGAAGCTCGAGCGCGAGATGATCGCGGTGGTCGTGTCGGCGACGAACCGCTGCTACTACTGCCTCACGGCCCACGGCCAGGCAGTACGCGAACTGTCGGGAGACCCGACCCTCGGTGAGCTGCTCGTGATGAACTACCGCGTAGCGCGCCTGCCCGCACGACAGCGTGCGATGCTCGACTTCGCGCACAAGCTCACGGCGACCCCCGCTGAAACCGGCGCAGCCGACCGCAAGCGCCTCGCGCGCGCGGGCTTCAGCGCGCGCGACATCTGGGACATCGCGTCCGTCGCGGCCTTCTTCAACATGACGAACCGACTCGCGACCGCCACCGACATGATGCCCAACCTTGAATACCACGGGCTGTCGCGCTGAGCGTCGCACGATGCTGATCTCGAGCGAGACGAAGTTCCGCGGCCGCATCGTCACCGGCAACATCGAAGAGGTCGAACTGCCGAACGGCCAGCGTGTCACGCTGGACATCATCCACCACCCGGGTGGCGCCGCGACGGCCGCCGTCGACGTCGACCAGCGCGTCTGCCTCCTGCGCCAGTACCGGCACGCGGCGGGTGGATGGGTCTGGGAATTGCCCGCCGGCAAGCTCGAGCCGGGCGAGCCGCCGCTCGCCACCGCACAACGCGAGCTCATCGAAGAAGCCGGCGCGCGTGCCGCCCACTGGGAGTCGATCGGCACGGTCCTCAGCTCACCCGGCGTGTTCACGGAGACCGTGCATCTCTTTCTCGCCACGGGACTCGAGCCCGCCGTCCAGGATACGGAACACGGGGAACTGCTCGAGGTGCACTGGGTATCGCTCGCGGAGGCCTGCCGCCGGGCGCTCGCCGGCGAAGTGAACGACGGCAAGACCTGCGTGGGCCTGCTCCGCGCCGCCGAACGCCTCGGGATGTGACTTGGGCCAAGGTTCGTGGATCGGGCCGCGGTTAAACTCAGCGGGATCGTGCCAGTCGACAAGCGCAAACCCCCGGCTTCCGGCGCCCGCCGCGTTGCCCGCATCGTCCATGACGATCTCGGCAACGCGCGCGTCGAATGGATGGAAATTCCCGATGATCGCACCGGGACTTTCGAGCGCCCGACCTTCGAGATCGAGGGCGAGGAGGCCGCCGACCACGCGGCCACCTATCCGTACGGTCACGCCAGCCAGGCCGGCGCCTCCGACAAACGTGGCGGCAACACCACGCGCACCGACCTCAGGAAGCTCTCGGAGTGGATCAAGCTGAAGCGCGAGATGGAAGCGCGCAAGGCGCGGGGCGAGGACGAAGAAGAATAGGGCGACGGGCCAGAGTGCGCGCCTTCGGCGCCCTTGCGCAAGCGGCGCTCGCCGCGCGGACCGATCCCTCTTCACCGCAGACTCGCCGCATTGCCGCTGCGTTCCGCAGAAATTCGCCAAGCCGCTACATCGAATCGAATCATCGCAAGGTGCCCGCCCCATCGAGGCAGTTGCGCCCAACCGCGCTGCATGGCAACCCACCGGCGAAGCGCCCTCTGGCGCGTCGCCCGTAGCTCGTAGCCCGTCGCGCGTCGCTCGCAGCGCGCAGCCCGAATCAGGCGCAGCGATCGATGTGCGCGAGCTTGCGCGATTCCGTGAGCCGGTAGAAACGGCGCAGTTCCGCTGCCATGTCGCGCGAGGCTTCCTCGGCCGGTCGCAGCAGCCGGCCCTCGATGCGCCGGCAGAATCGCGCCGCATAGTGGCTCGCCCGCCGGTACAGTGCCGCCCGCTCGCGCGGCAACTGCGGGTCGACGCAGGTACGGCCGAACAGGATGCGGTGCAGTTCATACGGAAAATGGCCGGGCATCTGCCGTCGCAGCAGCCACAACGAGGCCACGTACTTGTCGATTTCCGCCTGCGTTTCGAGTTCGAGGCGCGAGACCTCGTGGTCGTGCCCGGCGTGGAACGCGAGGTAGTGGAAGTGGCTCACGCCCTCGAGCGCCGTCCAGCAGTCGGCAAGGTTGGCTGCGGTGAGGTGCTCGAGCGGGTCTGCATCGGCGAGCCGCTCGAGCACCCGCGGATCGAGGTAAAGGGCGATGGCCATCCCGTCGCCGTCGCGGGCCACGAGGAGCTGCTCGTCGCAACCTGAAGTTCGGTCGGCCCGGGGCACACAGCCGGCGTCCGTCACGAGGAAATCGCGGACATCGTGCGTGAGCGGCACATCGTAGATGCCGGCGAGCAGGTCCTGCATGGCATCGAGAACCATGCCGATCGCCTTCAGTGCCTGAAGTCCGTGCGCGCGGCGGTCGACGGCGACACCCCGAGGTCCGCGAGCCGTTGCTCCGCGCGGCGGCTGCCGGTCTTCAGCCAGATTTCGTAGAGGCGCAGGATGTCGCCATCGCTGTGCCCGCGACCCGCCTCGCTCACTTCGTTGAGCGCATCGACCAGCCGCTGGAATTTCTCGGCCAGCTCACCGAACACGGGGCCGAGCGCCGGCCGGCCGCTGCGCCTGACCACGTCGGACAAGGTGCCGTAGGCGCGACCGCCCATCGCGATGTGGTAGTCGATATCGATGAGCTTGCGCGCAAAGCCCTGCGCGAAGAAGCCCGCCATGAACAGCGACACGTCGCCGAGCCGCTGCAGCCCCGCGCAGCGCGCTTCGGCTGTGGGCGCAGCGAGCGCGTCGGTGAGCATCGCGACGAGCGGCCGGACGCGCGCGCCGTCCGGCGTCTGCTCGAAGAGCGCCTCGGAGCGGGCGAATAGTGTCAGGAGGTTGACGACGTACTGCTCCGTCTCGCCGCCCACGGCAATCCGCTGGTGCTCGAGTGCGCCATGCAGCGTCTCGCGGAAGTACTCACGCAGGCTGTGCACCTTGACGACCATGGACCCAAGCCTCCGCCAGTCCGGCTGAACAAACCGTGAACGCGCGCAGGGTTTGTGCACGTGTGCGCAACGGTTCTGCACTGGCAGCCGGGCGGTTACACTGCTGACAGCGACGGGGGTCCTCGGGGATGACGCGATATCAATGGCTGGTGCTCGCGGCCGCGTGGTTCGGATGGGGTTTCGACGTGTTCGACGCCCTGCTCTTCAACTTCGTCGCACCGAATGCAGTACCCACGCTGCTCGGCCTGCCGCCCGCAAGCGCGGCGGCGCGGGACGCCACGGTGCTGTGGACGGGCATTCTCTCGTCGATCCTGCTGGTCGGCTGGGCGATCGGCGGCGTCCTCTTCGGGTGGTATGCGGACCGTTACGGCCGCCGCCGCGCGCTGTTCGTGACCGTCGCGCTGTACGCGATCGGCACCACGCTCTGCGCGGCCGCGACCGACATGACGCAACTCGTGGCATTCCGGATCCTCGCGAGCCTCGGCATCGGCGGTGAATGGGCGGTCGGCGCGGCACTCGTGGCCGAGACGGTCCCGGAGGATCGGCGTGTGTTCGCCGGCACGATCCTCTATACGGCCTCGCCGCTCGGCTTGCTGCTCGCCGGCGCCGTGAACTACCAGGTGGCGGGCGTCTGGTTCGCCCATGACCCGGCGAATTCCTGGCGGTACGTGTTCCTCGCCGGCCTTGCGCCCGTGGTACTCGCGTTCGTGGTACGCGCCTTCATCCACGAGCCCGAAGCCTGGGCCCGCGCACGCGCCACCGAGCCGCCGCCGTCGCTGCTCGAGCTGTTCGCGCCGGCCGTGCGGCGTTCGACCCTCGTCGGCTTCATGGTGTCGGTGGCGGGCCTGCTGACCTGGTGGGCCTGCAATGCCTTCGTGCCGCTCCTCGGCGCATGGCTCGCCACCGAACATGCGCCCGGCTTCGTCGAGGAATGGAAGACCCTCGCGGCCAACGCGTTCAACATCGGTGGACTGGTCGGCGCCCTCGCTGCCTTGCCGCTGGCCCGCCTGCTCGGCCGGCGCGCGATGTTCGCCGCGTATTTCCTGTATTCCGCGGCGGCCATCCTGCTGGTGTTCGGGCTCGAGTTCGCCCCCGAAACGCGGCTGCGCCTGCTCTTCTTCGTCGGGATCGGCGTCTACGGCATCTTCAGCACCTACATCTTCTACCTGCCGGAACTCTTCCCGTCGCGCCTGCGCGCAAGCGGCGCTGGTTTCTGCTACAACTTCGGCCGCATCATCGCGGCGCTCGGGCCCCTCGTCGTCGGCGTCGTGACTTCCCGCGCAGACGGCTCGCCGACGGCCCTGCTCGCCACGATGCTGTGGGTCGCGGTGATACCGCTCGCCGCTGCGTTGCTCGCGCCGTACATCGTCGAAACCCGCGGACAGGCACTGAAACCATGAGCACCCTCACACTCGTCATCGGCAACAAGAACTACTCGTCGTGGTCCCTGCGGCCCTGGATGCTGCTGAAGCACCTCGGGCTTGCGTTCGATGAAGTGCTGGTGCAACTCGATACGCCGCAGTTCAAGGCCCAGGTGGCCGAATGGAGCCCGGCGCTGCGCGTGCCGGTGCTGCGCGACGGCGCGCTGCGGATCTGGGACTCGCTTGCGATCTGCGAATACGCGTGCGAGCTCGCGGGCCGGGGCTGGCCGCGCGATCCGGCCGATCGCGCGCGCGCACGATCGCTCGCCGCGGAAATGCACTCCGGTTTCCAGGTCCTGCGCAGCACGTGGCCGATGATCGCGAGCGCACGCAATCGCCGTACCACGATGACGCCCGAGCTGGCCGCCGAGGTCAAACGCATCGATTCGGCGTGGTCGCAGTGCCGCGGGGAGTTCGGCGCACGCGGTCCCTGGCTCTTCGGCGCCGAATACTGCGTGACCGACGCGATGTTCGCGCCAGTCGTGCTGCGATTCCTGACCTATGGCGCGTCGCTATCGGCGGCGGCGGCGGCCTATGTCGAGCACGCGCTCGCCGATCCGATCTTGCGCGAATGGATGGCGGCGGCGGAGGCCGAATCCTGGGTGATCCCGCAGTACGAAAAATAGTCCTTGACCGCCTCGCGTCGCGCGCGGCTGACGGGGATCCGGGTTCCGTTCGACAGCTCGAGTGTGTACTGCCCTTCGCTGATGGACAGGGCGCGCACCGCGTCGCGGGCCACCCAGTAGGACCGGTGCACCTGCAATCCCGCGTCCTGACCCATCTCCCGGATGGCGTCGTTGAAGCGATACAGCACGAGTTCGCTGCCCACTGGCGTCGTGACCTGCACGAAGTGATCCTGCGCCTGCAGCACCAGGACCTGCGACCCGAGGTCGCGCTTGGCGCGCAACAGGATGGGCCTTGCCGGCGCGACCGCGTCGGCACCCTGCATCCCAGCCCTCGCCGGCGTTTCGGTGCCCACCTGCGTTTCGGCGTGCGGCCGGGCCGGCGGGCCCACCTTGCGCAGCGTTTCCTTCATGCCGAAGCGCGACTTGCCACCCACGTGTACCAGCGCCCAGTTGGCGATCGCCCAGAGGCCAATCCACTCCGCGCAGTGGACGATCGCGGCGCCGACCTGCTGCAGGGACCCGGGCAGGATCTTCAGGCCGACGTCCTGGACAAGATCGGGCGGCGGGATGCCGAGCGCCTGGACGAACCCCGCCGAATACAGCAGGACGAGCGGGCGCTGCGCCAGGGTCGCCAGCACGCCGCCGAGCAGGCTCACGAGCAGGATGCGCTTCAGGGTGGGCGCGAGCACGAAGGAGATGAGCCGTGTCGCCGGATCATTCAGCGTCCAGATCAGCACGGCGAGGCCGACCCAGTAGAGGATGCTGAGGTAATGCGGCAACAGGCCCGCCACCTGCCCCACGTGGCCCCAGCCCAACAGCAGCCCGATGCAGGCCGGCACGAGCAGATAGAAAGCCAAGGCTTCTGCCCTCGACATCGCGACCTCCTGTGGATGCGAACAATTATTAGGGGGAGCTCCGCTGGCGGTCAATCCGGCCGACGGCTCGCGCTGCGTGAACGGCACTCGCGAAGTTGCCGCCACTTATCCGCGAATTGACGCTGCGGCGGGATGCGGGCAACTTGCGGACTCGACTAGGATCGCGTGTCCGCAAGGGGAGGAATCCGGAAGTGAAACGAACCCGACTGCCTGAAGTGCTGATGGTCCCGTTGCTCGCATGCAGTGCAACATCGACGGCATTCGCCCAAGACCCGCCGGGCGGCGGCGCGGCTTCGGCGGGAGCGCTGGAGGAGATCATCGTCACCGCGCAGCGCCGCGAACAGAACGTGCAGAGCATCCCCATTGCAGTCAGCGCGTTCAGCGCAGCCGAGATGGAGCGCCGCCAGATCACCGAAACGCTCGACCTCGTCCGGGTCATCCCCAATCTCGTCGGCCACAACAACACGGGCCCGGGAAACTCGAATGCCTACTTCCTGCGCGGGCTCGGCAATACGGAATCGATCGCGACGTTCGACCCGCCCGTGGGGACTTATGTCGACGACGTCTATATCAGCCGGCAGAGCGCCAACAATTACGCCCTGTTCGACGTGGAACGCATCGAAGTGCTGCGCGGGCCCCAGGGCACGCTGTTCGGACGCAATACCACCGCCGGCGCGATCAACGTCATCACCAAGAAGCCGGGCCGCGAGTTCGCGGGGCTGGTCGAAGTCGGCGTCGGCGAGTTCGACCGCCGGATGGTGCGCGCCTCGGTCGACGTACCGTTCACCGACACCGTGCTCACGAAGTTCTCCGGGTTTTATAAGGAGAACAACGGATTCGTGCGCAGCACGGTGACCGGGGAGAAGAACAACGGCCTCGAGGGTTACGGCGGGCGGATCGCCGTGCGGCTGCTGCCGACCGATTCGGTGACCTGGGATCTCGCCGGGGAATACGCACACGACAGCCAGTTGAATCTCATCCGCAATCTCGCCGCGCCGGAGACCAACATCACCGGCATCACGCAGCACGAAGGCCCCGGCTCGCTGCTCGATCAGTTGCGACGCGGCGAGGGCCTGGGTTCCCAGACCGACACCGTATTCCTCGTCTCGAACCTCGGCTGGCAGTTCGGCGACGTCTCGCTCAACTTCATCACCGGCTATCGCGACGAGAGCTGGGACTACATCATCGATTTCGTGCCGAACGGGCAGCGCGGGTTCTCGGCGTTTGCGATTTCGAACCTGCAGGACACCGAGCAGTTCACCCAGGAGGTGAAGGCCGTCGGCAAGTTCGGGGACCGCCTGCACTACACGGCAGGCCTCTTCTACATCGACGAACAGAACAAGACGGATTTCCAGGACGTCACCTGCGCGCCGGCGGTGCCCATGGGTCCGTGTGCGTTTCCGCTCGTCCTGATCGATCGGACGGTCGAGAACGGCACCGAGAGCATCGCCGCCTACCTGCAGCTCGACTACGACGTAACCGACCGGCTGACACTCACGGCCGGCGGGCGCTACACGGACGAGGACAAGGACATCTCGTTTGCGAGCCGCAACGACCGCGGCGGCATTTTCAACATCTCGACGGCCGAGCTCATCGCCGGTGGCGTACCCGTCAAGCAGAGTGTCTCGAAGTTCACGCCCAAGTTCAGTGCCGAATTCCAGCAGACCGACGACTGGCTCTGGTATGTCTCGGCGACGCAGGGCTTCAAGTCGGGGGGCTGGAATGCCCGCGGCGCGGCGCCGCACACGGCCTCGTCGTATCTGCCGTTCGGCCCCGAAGAGATCTGGTCGTACGAAGCGGGCTTCAAGTCGCAGATGCTCGACGACAGCATGCGCCTCAACGCAACGGCCTTCTGGGCCGACGTGACCGACCTGCAACTGATCAGTGGCGTGGCCAATCCCGCGGGCGGCGTACTGTTCCTGACCCAGAACTCGGGTGAAGGGCGTTTCCGTGGCGTGGAGGCCGAATGGCAATGGTTGCCGACGGACCGCCTCAGCGTCTCGGTGACGCTCGGCCTGCTCGATGCCGAATTCACGTCGATCAAGCCGCAACCGCAATCGCAGATCACGACGGCCACCCAGCCCACGCGCACGCCGGATATCACGGGCAACGCCGGCTTCGTCTATACGATCCCGGCCCTCGCGGGTGAATTCAGCCTCGGCGCCGACGTTTCGTTCACCGGCACGCACTGGGTCTCTGCCGCCAATTCGCCACCGGTCTCCTACGTGCCGCGGGAATGGCTGTACCAGGCGCAACTCGGCTACCGCGCCCCCGACGATCGGTGGTCCGCCACGCTGTCCTGCAAGAACTGCACGGACGAGCGCTACATCACGTCGTGGTTCATCGGGCCCTACTTCGGCGATCCGCGTACGTGGGACCTGCGTGTCGCGTACCGCTTCAAGTGATGCCATGAAATCACTCTGCACGATCACGGGATGCACAAAGGGCGCGCTGCTCGCCCTCGCCTGCACGTTGCTGGCGTCGACCGCCCTTGCGTCGGAACCCTCGCCTGCGGACCAAAAAGCCATCGAGCAAGCCGGGAACGAGTGGGTTGCTGCCTTCAAGTCCGGCGACCTTGAACGATTGCTGCGCCTGTACGAGCCGGACGCGACCGTCGCGTTGCACGACCAGCCGATGCTGCAGGGCATCGACGCGATCCGGAAATACTTCAGCCAGCGTGTCGGGCGGGGCGAGGTCGAGTTCCTGACAAAGCTCGAGCGAGTGCAGGTGGACGGGCGCACCGCCTATGCCTTGAGTGCATACTGGTTCACCCTCAAGGTGCCCGGGCGTGCCGAACCGTTTCGCGACGCCGGTCGATCCCTGCTCGTCTATCGACGCGATGATGCGGGACAGTGGCTGATCCAGCTCGACATCGACCAGACGACGCCGGATGTCAGCTTCCCCGAGGCGGCGACGAGCCCGCCACCGGCGAGCTGACAGAACGCGCCCGCTGGCCATCGAGCGGGCATGCCCGGCAGCGCGGCACGCGGTCGTGTCCCCTGGGTGCCGAAGCGAGCATCAGCGGCGGCGGTTGTAAGGATCGTAACCGCCGTCCTTCGTGTCGTCCTCGATCCTGAGCTCGGGCGCCTCGAGGCGCTTCAGCAGCTTCGATGTTGCCTCGAGCGCGAACACGCCCGTCGTGATCGCGAGGTCCCAGACCGCGTTGCCGCGCTCGTCATGGCGCACGCGGCCCGACGTGCCTTCGCCCGGGGCCGCCGCCGCAGGCTTCGGCGGCGGCGCAGGTGGCGGGGGCGCCTTGAGTACGCGCATGCGCTGCGTGGTCTCGTCGAGACGCCTGACCACCTTCGAGATGGCGCCCCTGAAAGTCATCGCCTTCGGAACCGCTCCAGTGCATCGTCCGGCGGACCCGAAAGTTGCCGGCCCGCCGCATCGAAATAACGATCGTTGCGGGCATAGTCGTCCGCGGAAACCTCGGCGCGCGAATCGAGGAACGCCAGGCTGCCGCCGGGGCGCGAGCTGCGGCAATTCTTGCGATCGTTCGCGCCCACGAACTTGTCCTTGTCCTTGTCCCGCACCCACAGCATCTCGCAACCGGCGAGCAGCTTGAGGTCGGACTCCATCAGGCTCTTGAAGAGGTCGGGATGCAGCAGGCCCGCGCGCCAGCGCGCCGGATCGGCGAGCAGGTAGCTCGCCTGCACGATGTGCTTGTCGATCACCTCAAAAGCGACGACGCGCTGCGCGGCGGCGCGGCGACCGTCCTGCAACTGCGACTCTTCCATCAGGAACACGTTGTCGCTGATGAACGGCGCGTAGATCGGCACGAATGCCAGCGACGCCTCGCCCTCGCCGTAGGTGCCGGGCAGCCAGCCCGCGAGCTCCGCCAGTTCGGCCTTGCGCAGGTCGGCCGTGCTCGAGCAGGCCGCGAGGAACAGCAGTGTGCAGAGCGCGAAAGCCCGTTCAGCCATAGTAGACCCGCCATTCCGCCCGGTAACCGAGCCCGAGCGTGATGATACGCTCCAGCAACTCGTCGTACGCCACCCCCGCCGCGAGCGCCGATTGGGCGAAGTCCTCCTCCTCCGCGAGGTTCGGATTGGCATTCGCCTCGAGCACGAAGATGCGGCCATCGGGCGCCAGGCGAAAGTCCATGCGCGCATAACCCGAGAGTCCGAGCGCCCGGTAGATGCGCCGCGACAACGCGTCGAGGCGCGTGACGATCTCGCGCGGCAGCTCATCCGCCGCCCGCGTCGTGATGCCGTATTTCTTCTGGTAGCGGCGGTCCCACTTCGCCTTGCGGGTCGCGATCGCGGACAGCGAATCGGGCATCGTGCCGAACACCATTTCCCACACGGGCAGGCGGGTGAGCCGGTCGTTGCCGAGCACGCCGACATACAACTCCTGGCCCTCGATGTACTCCTCGACGAGCGCATCGGAACCGATCTGGTCGTGCACGAACCCGACGCGTTCGCGCAGCTTCGCCTCATCCTCGACGACCGACGCCTGCGCGATGCCGAGCGAGGCATCCTCCGTGGTCGACTTCACGAACAGCGGAAAGCGCAGCTTCTTCGGCAGCTTGAACTTGACGCCCTTCCTGAACACCGCGAACTGGGGCGAAGGGATGCGGTGATACGCGAACAACTGCTTGCAGATCGACTTGTCGCGCGACAGCAGCAGGCCTCGCGGGTTGGAGCCCGTATAGGGCTGGCGCATCAGCTCGAGGAACGCCACGACGTGCTGGTCGTAGGTGACGATGCCGTCGAACTCCTCGAGCAGGTTGAAGACGGCGTCGGGCTGCCAGTCGGTGATGGCGCTGCGCAGTTCGGTCAGCGTGTCGAGCACGCCGACACAGCGCACCTCGTGGCCGCGCCGCTTCAACGTCGAGACGACGTCGAACTCGGTGCGCCATTCTTCGATTTCCTTTTCGGCACGCCCCTCGAGGCTGTCGGGCGGGATGAGGGTCGCGTGGACGACGACCAGCACCTTCAGTTTCTTCATAGCCTCAGTTGCGGGCTGGCGCCGTCCGCATAGAGCCGCACGAGGCGCGAGAGCACCCAGCGCGCGCTGCGCAGCGCATCGCGCTGGCTGCCGCGCGGATAAAGCCTGAGCTGGTCGCTGCGTTCGATGATCATGCGCAAGATCTGGAACGCACTATAACGCGCCACGCCCTGTTCACGCAGCACTGCGTCGACCAGCTCGCGCCGCGCGCCGCGGATCAGCGTGCCCGCGCGCGGCGTCGTGCTGCGCGAGCGGTTGGGCGTGAACACCTTCGAGAGCATCACGTCGACGAGGCCGCGACGATACTGGCGATAACGGTCGAGCTTCTCCTCGTAGTGTTCCCCGAGGGTGCGCGTGAGCGAATCGATCGGCTCGATGCGCGCGCGCTTGCGCACGGGGGCGCGGCGCCCGCGCAGGTCGCCCATCAGCTCATCGACGAGCTCGAGCTTCTGGTAGGCGGGCCAGTCGGCGTAACCGCGCCGCCAGGCCGAATTCGGCGTGAGCCACACGGCGAAAGTCTCGGCGAAGTCCTCGGTGGGATGCGACTGCGCGTACCAGTCGCCGAGGTGCTGCACGTAGCGCCGGCTGCCGGGCCGCGCGCGATAACGATCGGGATAGGGGAGCGATGCGGGCCCGAAGGCCTCGCGCCAGCGCTTGCGCCGACGCAGCCGGAACGCCGTGTCGATCGCGTGTCCCGCTTCGTGGCGCAGGATGCGCTTGAGCCATTGCGCGTTGCCGCCCTCGACCTGTTTCATCATCGTGCGCTCGAGGCGCTCGAGGCGTGGGTGCGCGAGATAGAACGGGATCGAGATGCCGGGCACGCCGTCGGGCGAGAACCACTCCTCGCCGATCCACGCGTGCGGGCGAAAGGTGATGCCGCGGCGCTCGAGGTCGCGATAGAGCCCGCGCATCTGGCGCACGAGCGGCGTGCGCTCGAGTTTCAGATTCAGGTCGCAGAAACGCATCGCGAGCAATTGCTCGTCGCCGAACCGCGCCCAGGACGCCGGCCGCGCGCGCGGCCGCGCGCGCTTCGCGCCGGCGGGGCGGCGAGCGGTCACGGCGGGACGCGGATGGGGGATCGGCATGGAAACAGCGGCCTCTGGCGCTGCCCCGGGGGCAGGCGCGTTGGATACGGCTGGGACGGCCACAGGATAGCAGCCGCGGGCGGGGGGCGGGTGGGGGGCGGGCGAGAGGCGGCGGGCAAGCGGCGCGCT
>JBFWZQ010000022.1:0-36032 GCA_050185195.1 Steroidobacteraceae bacterium
GCTTCAGCACGATCACGACGCGCAAGCCGTCCTTGACGGACTCGTCGCGCAGCTCGGAAATGCCCTCGATCGACTTCTCGCGCACGAGGTCGGCGATGCGTTCGAGCAGCCGTGCCTTGTTCACCTGGTAGGGCAGTTCGGTGACGATGATGGCCTGGCGACCGCCCTTCTCGAGGTCCTCGAAGTGCGTGCGCGCACGGATCGACAGCCGGCCGCGCCCGCCCTTGTAGGCGCTGACGATTTCCTGCGCCCCGTTGATGATGCCCGCGGTCGGGAAATCGGGCCCGGGCACGATCTGCATGAGGCCGGCGAGCGAGATCGCCGGATCGTCGAGCACCGCGATGCAGGCGTTGACGATCTCGGTGAGATTGTGCGGCGGGATGTTGGTCGCCATGCCGACCGCGATGCCGGAAGAACCGTTCAGCAGCAGGTTCGGCACGCGGGTCGGCAGCACCGTGGGCTCGTGCTCCGACTCGTCGTAGTTCGGCGCGAAATCGACCGTTTCCTTGTCGATGTCCGCGAGCAGCTCGCCCGCGAAGCGCGACATGCGCACCTCGGTGTAGCGCATCGCCGCGGGCATGTCGCCGTCGACCGAGCCGAAATTGCCCTGGCCGTCGACCTGCAGGTAGCGCATCGAGAAGGGTTGCGCCATGCGCACGATCGCGTCGTAGACCGACGCGTCGCCGTGCGGGTGGTACTTGCCGATCACGTCGCCGACGACGCGCGCCGACTTCTTGTAGGCCTTGTTCCAGTCGTTGCCGAGTTCGCGCATCGCGAAGAGGACGCGCCGGTGCACCGGCTTCAGCCCGTCGCGCACGTCGGGGAGCGCGCGCCCGACGATCACGCTCATCGCATAATCGAGATACGAGCGGCGCATCTCGTCTTCGAGGTTGACGGGCAGGATTTCGCGGGCGATATCGACCATGCGGAGTATCGATTCTGGCGAGGCTGAAAGGAGAAATTTTACCACATCCCCCCGCCCCGGCCCCTGATCGGCGCAGCGCCCGGCCGGGGGTGCCGATATAATTTTGCCGATGCAGCCGATCGACCTACTCATTGAGGCCCGCTGGGCGTTGCCGATGGACGGCTCCGCCCTGCTCGAGCACGCGGCGATTGCGATCGACGGCGGGCGCATCCTCGAAATCGGCGCGGCCGCGGCGCTCGGCGCACGCTTCGCGCCGCGCGAGTACGTCCGCCGGCCGCAGCACGCGCTCGCACCGGGCCTCGTCAACGCGCACACCCACGCCGCCATGAGCCTGCTGCGCGGCGTGCCCGTGCGCGGCCCGCTGATGCAATGGCTCAACGAAACCATCTGGCCGCTCGAGCGTCGCTGCGTGAACGCGCAGTTCGTGCGCAGCGGCACCCAGCTCGCCATGGCCGAGATGCTCGCGGCCGGCATCACCTGTTTCGCCGACATGTATTTCTTCCCCGAGGAAGTCGCGCGCCTCGCCCGCTCGCGGCACCTGCGTGTCGTGATCGGCGCGCCGATCGTCGACGGCCGCACGCCCTGGGCCGCCGATGCCGACGAGCACCTCGACAAGGCGGCACGGCTGTGGGACGAGTACCGCGACGACCCGCTGATCCAGCCGTGCTTTGCTCCGCATTCCCCCTACGCCGTCGCGCGCGCGACCTTCACGCGGTTGCGCCGGCTGGTCGACCAGCTGGACGCGCCGCTGGCGATGCACCTGCACGAAACGCAGACGGAAGTGCAGGACAGCCTCGCCGCGCACGGCGGGCGCCCGCTGTCCTGGCTCGGCGATGAAGGCCTGCTGCGCCCCGGATTCTCGGCGGTGCACATGAACTGTCTCAGCGAAGAGGATATCGACCTCGCGGCGCGCACCGGCATCTCGGTGGTGCACTGCCCGCAGTCGAACCAGCGGCTCGGCAGCGGCACCTGCCCGGTGGGCGCCTTGCGCGCCGCCGGGATCAATGTCGCGCTCGGCACCGACGGCGCGGCCAGCGTCGGCGCGCTCGACGTGCTCGCCGAGGCGCGCGCGGCCTGCCTGCTCGCCAGCCTTTCGACCCACGATCCCCAGGCCCTCGGGGCCGGCGATGCCCTGCGCATGGCGACGATCGGCGGCGCGCAGGCGCTCGGGCTGGCGGGCGAAATCGGCTCCCTCACCGCCGGCAAGGCGGCGGACATCATCTGCATCGACCTGTCGGCACCCGCGTGCCAGCCGGTCGGCGATCCCGCGGACGCGATCGTCTACTGCGCCGGGCGCGGCGCCGTGAACGATGTCTGGATCGCCGGCCGCAGCATGGTGCGCGAGGGCCGGCTGCTCGCCTTCGACGCCGGGGAGCTCGCGGCGATTGCCAGGGAGTTCCCGGCACGCCCCGCGATCGGAGCCGTCGCATGACGCCGGCCGCCGACCACGCGGAACTCGCCAAGTTCGACGCCCTCGCCCACCGTTTCTGGGATCCGCAGGGCGAGTTCCTGCCCCTGCATCGCCTGAACCCGGTCCGGGTGCGGTTCGTGCAGGAACGGACGCCGCTCGCGGGCGCGCGCGTACTCGACGTCGGTTGCGGCGGCGGGTTGCTCGCGGAATCGCTCGCCGACGCCGGCGCGCAGGTCACCGCGATCGACCTCGCGCCCGCCATGATCGAGGTCGCGCGCCTGCACGCACTCGAGCGGGGGCTCCCGATCGACTACCGCGTCGCGAGCGCGGAATCGCTCGTCGCCGCGGGCTGTGCACCCTTCGACGTGCTCACGTGCATGGAAATGCTCGAGCACGTGCCGGACCCGCGCGCGATCCTCGCGAGCTTCGGCGCGCTCGTGCGTCCCGGCGGCGCGCTGTTCGTCTCGACGATCAACCGGGGCGTGAAGTCCTTCGCGCACGCGATCGTCGCGGCGGAATACCTGCTGCGGCTGCTGCCACGCGGCACGCACGAGTACGCGCGCTTCATTCGCCCGTCGGAACTCGTCGCGCAGGCGCGCGCGGCGGGCTTCACCGCGCTCGATCTCGCCGGCATCGACTACGATCCGTTTGCCGGCACGAGCGCGCTCTCGACGGACCCCTCCGTCAATTACCTGGCGCACTTCCGTCGCGACGCGGGCCCCGCATGAGGAGCGCGGCGGAGCGCGCGCCGATCCGCGCCGTGCTGTTCGACCTCGACGGCACGCTGCTCGACACGGCCCCGGACATGGTCGGCGCGATGAATACGCTGCGCAGCGAGGAAGGGCTGGCGCCGGTCGATTTCGCGACGGCGCGCGCACAGGTGTCGCACGGCTCGAACGGCCTGATGCGCGTCGCCTTCCCGGACGCCCAGGGCGACACCCTCGACCGCCTGCGCGATCGATTCCTCGCGCTCTATCGCGAGCGGCTGGCCGAGGAAACCGATTTCTTCCCGGGTGGCGCCGCGATGCTCGAGCACCTCGAGAACGTCGCGCTCCCGTGGGGCATCGTCACCAACAAGCCCGCCTGGCTCGCCGAGCCGCTGCTCGCCGCACTGGGCCTCGATCGGCGGATGGCCTGCCTCGTGAGCGGCGACACGCTGCCCGTGCGCAAGCCGCACCCGCAACCGCTGCTGCACGCCGCGGAGGCGCTCGGCGTGGCGCCCGGGGATTGCATCTACGTCGGCGATGCACTGCGCGACGTAGAGGCCGCGCGCGCGGCCGGCATGCGGGCACTCGTCGCATCCTTCGGTTATGTCTGCGCGGCGGATGCGCATCACCTGTGGCCCGCGCAGGCCTGGCTCAACGAACCGGGCGACTTGATTGCCTGGCTCGAGTCCGCGGCGTGAACGCTCCCCTCGTCGCCGCCGCGGTGGCCGGTGCCTTCCTGTCCGGCGGCGTCATCGGCTGGCTCGTTGGCCAGTTGCGCGCCGCGCGCGAGGCGGCCGGTCTCGGCGCGGCGCTCGAGGCCGCGAAAGCGCGCCTCGCGGTGGACGGGGAGCGGGCGCGCGAGCAGCTCGACCTGCTTGCGCAGAGCGAGATGCGACTGCGTGCCGCCTTCGACGAGCTCGCCTCCCAGTCGTTGCGGGCAAACAGCGAAGTGTTCCTCGCGCTCGCGCGCGAGTCGCTCGGCCGCGAGCACGCGACCGTGCAGGGCGCGCTCCGCGAGCGCGAGGCGGCGTTCAACCAGCTGATCGAGCCGATACGCGCGGCGCTCGCCCGCACCGAGACCGGGGTGCAGGCGCTCGAGCGCGAACGGCGCGAGGCGTTCACCAGCCTGCGCGCGCAGATCGAGGCGATGCACAACGGCCAGGTGCAGCTCGCCCGCGAGACGCGCAACCTGGTCACGGCGCTGCGCCGTCCCGAGGTGCGCGGGCGCTGGGGTGAAATCACGCTGCGCCGCGTGGTCGAACTCGCAGGCCTCGCCGAACACGCCGATTTCACCGAGCAGGCGCAGGTCACGACCGCCGAGGGCAACCTGCGCCCCGACCTCGTCGTGCACATGCCCGACGAGCGCGACCTCGTCGTCGATGCGAAAACGCCGCTCGATGCGTACCTCGAGGCGATCGAGGCCGACAACGACGAGGCGCGCCGTGCGGCGCTCGCGCGCCACGCGCAGCAAGTCGAGGCCCGCGTCCGCGAACTGGCCGGCAAGGCTTATTGGTCGCAGTTCGCGCGCAGCCCGGAATTCGCGGTGCTGTTCCTGCCGGGTGACCAGTTCCTGTCTGCGGCGCTCGCCGAGCGACCGGAGCTGATCGACAACGCGCTGAAGCAGAGCGTCGTGATCGCGACGCCCTCGACGCTGATGGCGCTGCTGAAGGCGATCGCATTCGGCTGGCGCCAGGCACAGGTCGCACAGAATGCCGCCGAGATCCGCGACCTCGGGCAGGAGCTGTACCGGCGCCTCGGGAATTTCTCCACGCATCTTGCCAGGGTCGGCCAGCGGCTCGGCAATGCCGTCGAGTCCTACAACAGCGCCGTAGGCTCGCTCGAACGGCAGGTGTTGCCGCAGGCGCGCCGCTTCACCGAACTCGGCGTCACGGCCGATGCCGCCTTGCCCGCGCTCGACCCGGTCGAGCGCCTCGCGCGTGAACCCGCCTCCAAAGTAGCCGACGACGGGGCGCCGTGAGCACGACATCCGTCGCACCGCCCCCCCGCGCCGCGGGTGCGCGCTACTACGCGTGGCTCTACACCCCGGCGAACGCACGCGATGGCGCGGCGGCGCTGCTGTCGATCGAACACGAAATCATGGCGGGCATTCGACCGGGCCTCGATCATGCGGTGGCGCATTCGCGCCTCGGATGGTGGCAGGAAGAGACCGAGCGGCTCAACGCGTCGATACCGCAGCACCCGGCCGCCCTGGCCGCGCGCAACGGCTTCCTGGCCGCGGGGCTGTCGTCGCCCGATCTGCGGGCGCTGCCGGAACTGGCGGCGCGCGAGCTCGCCCGACGCACCCTCGGCCGTGGGCCTGCGACCGTGGACGAGGCGTCTGCGGAAGCGATCCTGTGGGCCGAAGGCCTGTTTCGCCCGTTCGCGCGGCTCGCCGCGCCAGAGGCAGGCGTCGATGCGAGCGCCGTCGCCCTGGGCCGCGCCCTCCACGCGCACGAACATGCCCTGGCGGACCCGACGCGCGCGGCGCTCGATTCGGTGCTGCGCGCGCTGCCAGCGCCACTCACGCCGGCGCTGTGCAGCGGTATCGTGTGGGCAACCCTCGCCTTGCGGCTGCCCAACACCCGCGCCACGCGCCGTGAGGCCTTCGCCGAGAACTGGGCCGCGTGGCGCGCCGCACGCCGCGCGTTGCGCGGCCGAACCTGAGGAACCCATGTCTACGACCCCCGAACCCCGCCTGCACGTGGCCGCACCCGACGAACTTGCCGGTCGCGTGATTGCCATCACCGGCGCCGGCAGCGGCATCGGTCGCGCGGTCGCGCTCGCCTGCGCGACCCACGGCGCCGAGGTCGTGCTGCTCGGCCGCACCGTGCGCAAGCTCGAGCGCGTCTACGATGAAATCAGCGCCGCGGGCGGCCCCGAACCCGTCATTGCGCCGCTCGACCTCGAGCGTGCCACCGCGCGGGAGTACGACGCCGTCGCGGACGCGATCGGCGCGCGTTTTGGCCGACTCGACGGGCTGCTGCACAACGCGGGGCTGCTCGGCGATCTCTCCCCGATCGAACACTACGACGTGCCGCTCTGGACGCGCGTGCTGCACGTGAACGTGACCGCGGCTTTTGCCCTCACGCAAGTCACGCTACCGCTGCTGCGCGCGGCGCCCGATGCGAGCGTGCTGTTCACCTCGAGCAGCGTCGGCCGGCGCGGGCGCGCCTATTGGGGCGCGTATGCCGTGTCGAAGTTCGCGCTCGAGGGCCTCACGCAGGTGCTCGCCGAGGAAATGTCGGGCGTATCGCAGGTACGCGTGAATGCGATCAATCCGGGCGGCACGCGCACCGCCATGCGACGCGCCGCCTACCCTGCGGAAGCCCCCGGCAGCACGCCGCTGCCCGAATCGATCACTGCGGCCTACGTCTGCCTGCTCGGGCCGGGCGGGCGCGGGATGACGGGCCAGACCGTGGACGCCCAGGCGCCCGTGCCACCCCCTCGGTAGCGCGCGGCTCGTCGGGCTCGCCCGCCGCCGCGGGCAGCAGGGCTGCGAGTTCCACGTCCGTCAGCGCCCGCGAATGGCCGCGCGGCAACGTGCGATCAAGTTCGAGGGTGCCGAAACGCACGCGCAACACGCGACTCACCGTCGCGCCCTGGCGTTCGAACAGCTGTCGCACCGACTTGCCGCTCGCACCGCGCGTGACGATCGCGTACCAGCGGTTGCTGCCCTCGCCCCCGGCCTCGACGCAGCCGAGCACGGCGAGGCGCTCGCCGTTGTCGAGCTCGCCGCCGAGCATCGATTCGAGCCGCGTGGGCGGCAGCTCGCCATGGACGCGCACGCGAAACTCGATCTCCACGTGCCGGGCCGAGCGCTGCAGGCGCGCCGCCACCTCGCCATCGGGGGTAAAGACCTCGAGGCCGCCATCGATGCGCGGCATCGGGCTCACCGCCACGAAGCGCCGCCCCGACCGCCGCGGCATGCGCGCCAGCAGCGATTCGTGGCCCGATTCGTCAGGCTGTTGCAGGGATTCGCCCGGGGAGCGATTCGCGAGGAACACGGTGGCGCGCGCGGAGGCGGCGTGGCGTCGGATCGGCCGGCCATCGAGGCGCACTTCGTCGCGCGCGCCAATGCGCACCCCGAGGGTCGCCGCCTCGCCGTTCACGGTGAGGCGGCCCGCGCGGATCCAGGCTTCCGCTTCCCGGCGCGAGGCGAGTCCGAGGCTCGCGAGCACCTTCTGCAGGCGCTCGCCGGGCGCCGGGCTCACGACTCCGCGTCGGGCGGCGCGGCCACCAGTCCCGGCGCCCCGTCGCTGGCCGCCCCGGGTGCCTCGTCGTCACCTTCGCCCTCACCTTCGCCCTCGACCTCGACCTCGCCATCGCCCTCGGTGGGCTCCAGCGGCGCGGCGACGACGGCGGCTTCATCGGCGGTGCCCGGCAGGTCGAGCTGGGGGGAAAGCTCGGTCATGGCTTTCAGTTCCGCCAGCGACGGTAGCTGATCGAGGCTGCGCAACCCGAAATAGTCGAGGAAATCCCGGGTCGTGCCGAGGAGTTCGGGGTGGCCCGGCACATCACGGTGCCCCACGATGCGCACCCAGCCGCGCTCCATCAGGGTGCGCACGATGTTCGGATTGACCGCCACGCCGCGCACCGACTCGATCTCGGCGCGCGTGATGGGTTGGCGGTAGGCGATCAGGGCGAGCGTCTCGAGCAGCGCCCGCGAGAACTTCTGCGGGCGCTCCGGCCACAGCCGCGACACCTGCGGCGCGAACTGCGCGCGCACCTGCACACGCCAGCCGCTCGCGGTCTCGAGCAGCTGCAACGCGCGGGTATCGTATTCGCCGGCGAGCCCCTCGAGCGCGGCGCGCAACTCGGAGCTGGCCGGCCGATCGGCCTCCTCGAACAGGCCCGCGAGATCCGCGAGCGACAACGGCCGCCCTGCGGCGAGCAACGCGGCCTCGACGATGTTGCGCAGTTGGGTGTCGCTCATGTGCCCGCCTCGCCGGCCGGGTTGTCCGCGACCAGCTGCAATCCACTGTGGCCAGGCTGCGCCGCGCGCACGTGCAACGGCGCGTAGGGCTCGGCCTGGACGAAATCGATCAGCCCTTCGCGCACCAGCTCGAGGATGGCGACGAAGGTGACCGTCACGCCCATGCGTCCCTCCTCGGGGCGGAACAGGCGTGCGAATTCTACGAAACTCGCCCCCTCGAGTGTCGAGAGGATATCGGTCATGCGCGCGCGGACCGACAGCCGCTCGCGCTGGATATGATGGTGCGCGAACATTTCCGCGCGCTGCACCACGTCCTGGAACGCGAGCAGCATTTCCCGCAACTGCACCTGGGGCAGCAGGCGCACGACCTTGCGGTCGGCCTCCACCCCCGCGGCGTACACGTCGCGCTCGAGGCGCGGCAGCGCGTCGATGTTCTCGGCCGCACGCTTGAATCGTTCGTATTCCTGCAGGCGGCGCACGAGGTCGGCGCGCGGGTCGGCCTCCTCGCCCGTATCGACGTGCGCGCGTGGCAGCAGCATGCGCGACTTGATCTCCGCGAGGGTCGCCGCCATCAGCATGTACTCGCCCGCGAGCTCGAGCTGCAGGTCCTGCATCAGCTCGATGTACTCCATGTACTGCTTCGTGATGTCCGCGAGCGGGATATCGAGGATGTCGAGGTTCTGCCGGCGGATCAGGTAGAGGAGCAGGTCGAGCGGGCCCTCGAACGCCTCGAGGAAAACCTCGAGGGCCTGCGGCGGGATGTAGAGGTCCTTCGGCACCTCGGTCACCGCTTCGCCGTGCACGATCGCGAACGGCATCTCCGCCTGCTGCGGCGCCGCCTCGCCGGCCGGCCCGGCGGCCTCGGCGTCCGGATTCGATACGACGAGTTTCAGGTCGGGCTTCACAGGTCGGCGCGCAGGTGCATCACGCGGCGCACCTCGTCCATCGTGTCCCGGGCCGCGTCGCGTGCCTTCTCGCCGCCTTCGACGAGGATGGAGCGCACGAGTTCCGGGTTTTCCTCGTACTCCTGGGCACGCTTGCGCATCCCGCCCACGAACTCGACCACCTTGTCGATGAGCGGTTTCTTGCACTCGAGGCAACCGATGCTCGCCGTGCGGCAACCGTGGTCGGCCCATGCGATCGTGGCGGCATCCGAGAAGATCTTGTGCAGGTCGAAAACGGGGCACTTGTCCGGATTGCCGGGATCGGTGCGACGCACCCGCGCCGGATCGGTCTGCATCGTCTTCAGCTTCTTCGCGACGCTGTCGGGGTCCTCGCGCAGGCCGATCGTGTTGCCGTACGACTTCGACATCTTGCGACCGTCGAGCCCCGGCACCTTCGGCGATTTCGTCAGCAGCACCTGCGGCTCGGTCAGCACGGCAACGCCGCTGCCTTCGAGCCAGCCGAGCAACCGCTCGCGATCCGCGACGGTGATGCGGTTGTTGGCGAGCACGAGCGCGCGCGCCTGCTCGAGCGCGGCCTGGTTGCCGTCCTGCTGGAACTCGCGCCGCAACTGGCGGTATTGCGTGGCGAGCTTGCCGCCGAGGCTCTTCGCCGCTTTTTCGGCCTTCGCCTCGAAATCCGGCTCGCCACCGTAGAGGTGGTTGAAGCGGCGCGCCACTTCGCGCGTGATCTCGACGTGGGCCACCTGGTCTTCGCCGACCGGCACGTAGGCGGGGCGATAGACCAGGATGTCGGCCGACTGCAGCAACGGGTAACCGAGGAACCCGTAGGTCGCGAGGTCCTTTTCCTTGAGCTCGGCCTGCTGGTCCTTGTACGTCGGCACCC
Organism: Steroidobacteraceae bacterium; assembly: GCA_050185195.1. GTDB lineage: Bacteria > Pseudomonadota > Gammaproteobacteria > Steroidobacterales > Steroidobacteraceae > CADEFQ01. The sequence goes on from JBFWZQ010000022.1 coordinate 9,765, forward strand.
GCTCGAGCCAGCCGAGCGGCGTGATCATGGACAGCAGCAGGTGCAACTCGGCGTGCTCGGGCACGTGCGACTGCACGAATACCGTGGCGACGCCCGGGTTGACGCCCGCCGCGAGCCAGTCGACCACCATCTCGTGGATGTGGGTCGGCAGGCGGCTCGTGTCGTTGTAGTCGGTCGTCAGCGCGTGCCAGTCCGCGACGAAGAAAAAACACTGGTACTGGTACTGCAGCTCGATCCAGTTGGCGAGCGCACCATGGAAGTTGCCGAGGTGCAGCGCCCCCGTGGGGCGCATGCCGGACAGCACGCGGCGCGCCTGCGCATTGGCGTTCATGCGGGCCTCGCTGCAAGGATCATCGGTCGGGTCGGCGTCGGACTCGGCACGTCGTGGTCAGGCTTCACTGGGTAGGCGCGGGGCGCGCGCGGATGGGTGGGCATTATAGCGTAGCTGGATGGGGCTACGGACCCGGGGCGGCGAGCCCCAGGCGTGCCACGTCCCCCTTGCCCACGCGCAGCACGGCAGGCGGCTGGACGGCAAGGTCGACGACGGTCGTGGGTTCGAGGCCGCACGGGCCGCCATCGAGCACGAGATCGAGCTCGTGATCGAGCCGCGCCTGGATTTCCCGCCCGTCGTTGAGCGGCTGTTCGTCGCCCGGCAGCAGCAGCGTCGAGGTCATGATCGGCTCGCCGAGTTCGGCGAGCAGCATCCGCGGCACCACATGGTCCGGCACGCGGATGCCGATCGTGCGGCGCTTCTCGTGCTGGAGCCGCCGCGGCGTCTCGCGGGTCGCCGGCATCAGGAAGGTGTAGGCGCCCGGTGTCGCGGCCTTGAGCAGCCGGAACTGCCAGGTATCGACGCGCGCGTAGCGACCGATTTCCGTGAGGTCGCGGCACATCAGCGTGAAGTGGTGATGGCGGTCGGCCTGGCGGATGCGGCGCACGCGCTCGAGCGCATCCTTGTCGCCGATGTGGCAGCCGAGCGCATAGCACGAATCGGTCGGATACGCGATCACCCCGCCCTTGCGGATCACGTCCGCGGCTTGCCGGACGAGGCGCAACTGCGGGCTCACCGGATGCAGCTCGAAATAGAGGCTCATGCGGGTATCATATCGGCCCCGCCGGACAGCGTTGGACCATGCAGCAGATCCTCGATTTTGCGCCGCTCGTCGTATTCATCGGCGCCTACTACCTGAAGGACCTGTATTTCGCGACGGGCGCGCTGATGCTCGCGATGCTCGCGATGCTCGCGGCCGACTGGCTGCTGCTGAAGCGCGTGCCGACTATGCACTGGATTTCAGCGGCACTCGTGCTCATTTTCGGCGCAGCGACGCTGCTGCTGCGCGACCAGCGCTTCATCCAGTGGAAGCCGACCGTGTTCTTCTGGCTCGTCGGCCTCGCGATGCTCGCCAGCCGCTGGATCGGCAAGCGCCCGCTCGTCGAACGCCTGCTCGGCCCCGCGCTGGGTCCGCAGGCGCAGGTGCCACAGTCGACCTGGCAGCGGATCAACCTGCTGTGGGTGGCCTTCTACGTGGCGCTCGGCTGCCTCAACCTCGCGGTCGCCTTCAATGCGAGCGAGCGGGTGTGGGTCAACTTCAAGGTGTTCGGCCTGACTGCGCTGACCTTCGCCTTCATCGCCGCGCAACTCCCCTGGTTGCTGAAACGGACCCGCACCGAATGACCGCCGTCGATCCCGCCGCACGAACCGGCCTGCTGCGCGCCGCGCTCGAGGCGGCCTTCGCGCCGGACTCCCTCACGATCCACGACGACGGCGCCCACCACGTGGGCCATCCGGGCGCGCGCGAGGGCGGGCACTTCCGGGTCGAAATCGTGGCGCGCGCCTTCGCCGGCCGCTCGTCGCTGGAATGCCACCGCCTGGTCTATGCTGCGCTCGCCGACGTGATGCAGGGAAACATCCATGCGCTGTCGATCAGCGCGCGGCCCCCCTCCAATTGACTGGCACTTAAACCCACAACCCACTGAGATATTTCATGAAATCAGCCTTGATCCCGGCGATGCTCGCCACCGCCCTGCTGGCCGCTGCGTGCAAGCCCGGCGCGAACGCTCCCGCAGCCAGCACCGAAGCGAAACCCGTCGCCACCGTCAACGGCAAGGCGATTTCGCGCAATCTCTACGAGACCTACGCCAAGGGCGTCTCGGGCAAGGACGCGGCGGCGCTCACCGAAGAGCAGCGGGGCCAGATCCTCGACAACCTGGTGCGTGCGGAGCTGATCGCGTCCCAGGCGGAGAAGGACGGCATTGCGGCAAAGCCGGAAACCGCGGCGATGCTCGAGCTGTCGCGCCTCAACATCCTGCAGCAGGACATGATGCAGAAGTACCTCGCCGACAAGACGCCCACCGAGCAGGAACTGCGCGCGGAGTACGAGACGCAGGTTGGTGCGCTCTCGAAGCAGGAATATCGTGCGCACCACATCCTCGTCGCGACGGAGGATTTCGCGAAGAGCCTCATCGGCAAGCTCGACAAGGGCGAGAAGTTCGAGGCGCTCGCGCGGCGCGAGTCGATCGACTCGTCGAAGGACAACGGGGGCGACCTCGGCTGGTTCACGCCCGGCAACATGGTGCCGCCGTTCGCGGCCGCCGTGGTCGCGCTCAAGAAGGGTGAGTACACGAAGGCGCCCGTGCAGACCCAGTACGGCTGGCACGTGATCCGCCTCGACGACGTGCGCGACGTGCAGCCGCCGCCGTTCGACAACGTCAAGGAGCGCCTCGTGCAGATCGTGCAGGCCAAGAAGTTCACGGCCTACGCCGACGAATTGATGAAGGCCGCGAAGATCGAAAAGACCCCCTGACCTGGCATTGGTGCCGGGTTTTCGGCAATGCCGAAAACCCGGCACCAAGTCTGCTCAGGCCTCCGGGCGCCTTCCTGACGCGATCGTTGCGGCGAGCGCCGCTTCGTCGATGACAGGCACACCGAGGGCGCGTGCCTTCTCGAGCTTGCTGCCGGCCTCTTCGCCCGCCACCACGAAGCTCGTTTTCTTCGACACCGACCCCGCGACTTTCGCACCAAGCGCCACGAGCGCCTCGGCCGCCTCGTCGCGCGTCAGCGCCGACAACGTTCCCGTCAGCACGAAAGTGAGCCCGGCCAGCGGCGCCTGACCCTCCGGCGCGACCGGAACCGCCGGCCAATGCACGCCGCGCGCACGCAGCGCATCGATCAGCGCCCGGTTGTCGGCGGCCGAAAAGAACTGCACCACGTGCGCGGCCACCACCGGCCCGACATCGGGCACCTGCTGGATGCGCGCCTCATCGGCCGCCATGAGGGCGTCGATGTCGCCGAAGGACTTCGCCAGCGCGAGCGCAGTCGATTCTCCGACGTCGCGAATGCCGAGGCCCAGCAGGAGGCGGGGCAACGTGGTCGCGCGGCTCGCGGCGATCGCCGCGACGAGGTTGCCCGCCGACTTCCCGCCCATGCGATCGAGCGGTGCGAGGGCTTCCACCGTGAGCGCGTAGAAATCGGCGGGCGAGCGCACCAGCTCGCGCTCGACGAGCTGGTCGATGAGGCGTTCGCCGAGGCCATCGATGTCGAGGGCCTTTCGCCCCGCAAAATGCCGCAGCGCCTCGCGTCGCTGCGCCTTGCAGCGAAAGCCACCGGTGCAGCGTGCGACGGCTTCGCCCTCGTCCCTGGTCACCGGCGAGCCGCAGCTCGGGCAGCGTGCCGGCAGCACGATCCTGCGCGCATCGGCCGGGCGGCGATCCATGACCACGGCGGCGATCTCCGGGATCACGTCGCCTGCGCGCCGAACCACCACGGTATCGCCGATGCGCACGTCCTTGCGTGCCACCTCGTCCATGTTGTGCAGCGTCGCATTGCTGATCGTCGCGCCGCCGACGAACACCGGCTCGAGCCGCGCCACCGGCGTGAGGGCGCCGGTGCGTCCGACCTGGAACTCGACGTCACGCAACAGCGTGAACGCCTCCTCCGCGGGAAACTTGTGGGCGAGCGCCCAGCGCGGCTCGCGCGATATGAAACCCAGCCGCTCCTGGGCCTGCCGGTCATTCACCTTGTAGACGACGCCGTCGATCTGGTACGGCAGCAAGGCACGTTCCGATGCGAGGCGGCGATAGTAGGCGAGGCAGGCATCGGGGCCCGTCACCGTGGCGGCCAGCGGGTTGGTCGCAAAGCCGAGCGAACCCAGCCACGCGAGCAGTGCGTCCTGCCGCGCCGGGGGCGACACGGTGTCCACGGCGCCGAGGCCGTATACGTACAACTCGAGCGGCCGCTCGCGTGTCACCTCCGGATCGAGCTGGCGCACGCTGCCGGCGGCCGCATTGCGCGGATTCACGAAGGTCTTGTCGCCGCGCGCGGCCATCGCCTCGTTCAGCCGCCGAAAGCCCTCGAGCAGCATGAAGATCTCGCCGCGCACCTCGAGCAGCCCCGCGGTGGCCCCTTTCAGGCGTTTCGGCACGCTGCCGATCTGCGCGACGGTGGCCGTCACATCCTCACCCCGGCTGCCGTCGCCGCGCGTGGCCGCCTGCACCAGGCGACCGTCACGGTAGGTCACCGAGATCGCAAGTCCGTCCAGCTTGGGTTCGGCGGCATACTCGACGGGCGCGTCGCTGCCGAGCAGCTTGCGCACGCGTCGGTCGAAATCCCGCACGTCGTCGTCCGACATTCCGTTGCCGAGCGAGAGCATCGGTATCCGGTGCACGACCACGCCGAAACCCGCCGCGGGCCCGGCACCGACCCGCTGGGTCGGCGAATCGGGCGTGACGAGATCGGGATGTTCGGCCTCGAGCGCGCGCAGTTCGCGCAGCAGCCGGTCGTAGTCGGCGTCGGAAATCTCGGGATCGTCGAGCGCGTGGTAGCGCAGGTTGTGATGGGCGATCTCGGCACGCAGCGCGACGACCCGCTGCCGCGCCGCCTCATTCACGGACCGTCCCCGGCATACTGTGCGCGCAACGTGACCACCCGCGCGGTGGTGAGCGGTTCGCCGCGCTGGTCGCGCAGGTCCGCGTTGAGCCGCGCCGACAGGGCGCGCGCGACTTCGACCAGGCGATCGAAGGTCTCATCCGCCGGCAGCGCGCCCGGCAGCACGGCGAACACATTGATGCCGGCATAGCGCTCGGTGTCCATGCCGTCGAGGCGGAAGGTGCCCGGGCGCATGAGACCCGCTGCGCTCAACAGGACGCGCCCGTCCTCGCGCGGCAAATGGAAAATCTCCATCGGCCCGTGCAGGAATCCTTCGCCAACGAGCGCCTGGCGAACCGACCGGCCCGCGAAACGATCGGTGCCACGCGGCACCACGCGCAAGGCCACGACCCGGCGCTCGGCCTCGGGCGGCCACTCGAGCACGAGATCCGCCGCCGAAACCGGTGTCATCGGGGGCGCCTGCCAGGGCGCGTCCTTGGCAGTCACCTCGACCGGTTCGCCCAGCTCATCGTCGAAATGCACCGGCACGGCAGGCTCCGGCGGCTTTGTCGCGAAAGACAGGTCGATCTCGGCAGCATCGCCCACCTGGATCACCGGCAGGTCGTGCGCCGGCTCGCGCGCGACACGCAAGGGCGCCTGCGGCTCCGCAGGCGCAGGCGCTGACAGCACGGTTGCGGACGGCGCTTCCATGGGTGCCTCGGGCCGCGCGGCAACCCTGCCCTTGCGGCGCTCCCACGCGAGCAGGCCGACGATCAGGATCGCACCGGCAACGACGAGAATGACGCGCAGCTCGGGCATGACGAACGAACCTACGCGCTGGCGAGCCGCACGGCTTCGTCGACGTCCACCGCCACGAGTCGCGACACGCCGGGCTCGGTCATCGTGACACCGAGGAGGCTCGAAGCCAGTTCCATCGTCACCTTGTTGTGCGTGATGAAGATGAACTGCACGCGCTGCGACATGTCGCGCACGATCTCGCAGAAGCGCCCGACATTGTGCTCGTCGAGCGGCGCGTCGACTTCGTCGAGGAGGCAAAAAGGCGCCGGGTTCAGGTCGAAGATCGAAAAGACGAGCGCGACGGCAGTCAGTGCCTTCTCACCGCCCGAGAGCTGCGAAATCGTGCTGTTTCGCTTGCCCGGCGGGCGCGCCATTATCGCGACCCCAGCCGCGAGCGGATCCTCGCCGACGAGTTCGAGGTAGGCATGGCCGCCGCCGAAGAGGCGCGGGAATTTCTCCTGCAAGCCGGCATTGATGCGGTTGAAGGTGTCCTCGAAGCGCGTGCGCGTCTCCTTGTCGATCTTGCGCATCGCCTGCTCGAGCGTATCGAGCGCCGAGGTGAGGTCGGTGAATTGCCGGTCGAGGTACTCCTTGCGCTCGGCATTTTCCTTCAGCTCGTCGATCGCGGCGAGGTTCACCTGGCCGAGCTTCTCGATGTCGGCGCGCACGGCCGCCAGCCGCTCGTCCCACAGCGGCACGGCGGCATCCGCCGCGAGACCCTCGAGTACGGCAGCCAGCTCGAAGCGCGTCGCGGCGAACTGCTCCGCGATGCTCTCGCGGCGTACACGTGTTTCCTGCGCGGCGAGGCGCGCTGCCTCCATGGCCTCGCGCGCCGCTGCCACCCGCTGTTCGGCACCCAGGCGCCGTTCGTCGAGTTCCCGCAGCGCCGCGTCGGCCTCCTCGAGGCCGCGGCGGGCCGCGGCGAGTTCGCCTTCGATCGTCATGCGCCGGCTGAGCGCTTCGTCGAGCCGCTGTTGCGCCTCGCGGATCGGCTCGTCGGCGCCCATGAGTTCAGCATCGAGCTCCGTGGCACGCGCCTGCAGCTGCCCGCGCTGCTCGTGCAGGCGCGTGAGATTGACGTTCTTGCCGGCTTCGCTCGACCGGCGCGATTCGCTGCGGATCAGCAGGTCGCGCGCGGCAAGCTGCGCCGCCTGGGCCCGCTGGCGCGCGCCCGCGACCTGTTCGCGCCGCTCCTCGCGCTCCGCCTCGAGCTGCGGCCGGCGCGCGTCGAGGATGGACAGGGCGTCGAGCCCGCGATCGAGCGCCGTGCGCGCCTTCGCAAGCGCATCCTGCGACACGCCGATGTCGCGCGCGACGTCGGTGGCTTCCAGCTCGAGTCGCTCGCGGCGCAGCGCCGTTTCCTGGGCGCGCGCGCGCCCTGCCTCGAGCTGGCCGAGCACGTCCGCATGCTCGCGATGGGCGCTCTGGATGCGCGCCTGCGCCGCGTCGCGCGATTGTTCGGCCGCCACGAGCGCCGCCCGCAGGTTCGCGACCTGCCCTTCGCCTTCCCGCACGCGCCCGTCCGCCGAGTCGAACTCGGCACGCACGCCCTTCAGGCGCTGTTCGCGCTCGAGCACGCCGGCATGGTGATCGACGCCACGGCTCACGCGCAGCCAGCTACGCCCCACCCATTCGCCCTGCCGCGTGATCACGGACTGGTCGGTTGCCAGGCTGCCGCGCATCTGCAACGCCGCCGCCAGGGAATCTGCCGTCAGGACCCGGCCGAGCAGGTCGGTGAGCGCCGCCGGACCGCGCACGAACCCGGCCAGCGACGGGCCGTGGGCGCTGCCGCCCGTCGTGCGTTCGGGCTCGAGCAACGTCACGCTCGCGCCGCTGAGCGTATCGATCGCCCCCGCGACATCATCGAGGTTGTCGACGCAGACGGCCTCGAGGTAGTCGCCGAGCGCCGTCTCGACCGCACGATCCCAGCCACCCTCCACCGACAGCAGCTCGGCGAGGCGACCGCGTCCGGCGAGGCCGGCGCCAGCGAGCCACTCGCCCGCGCGACCGCCGTCGCGCCCGAGGGCCGCCTTCTGCAACGCCTCGAGCGACAGCACCTCGCCGCGCACGCGTTCGCGCTCGGCGCGCAGGCCTTCGAGCCGCATCTCGCTCTGCAGCTGCCGGCCGCGCGCTTCCTGCACGAGCGCCAGTGCGGCGGTGAGCGCCGCGGCGAGTTCGTCGGCCGTCGCGCGCGCGGTCGATTCGCGCCCGGCGAGCTCCGCGAGCTGTGCGTTCGATTCCTGCGCGATCAGCGCATCGCGCTCGACGGCGAGCCGATCGGACTGCCCGGCGAGGCGCCGGAACTGGTTCTCGAGCTGCTCGATGCGTGCGCGCTCGACCTGCGTCGCCTGGTTGGCCGCGCCGAATTCCCGATTGAATCCTTCCCAGCCCAGCTGCCACTGCGCGAGGCCGGCTTCCACGTCGGCCAGCGAGCCCGCCGCCACGCCCTCGAGGCGGTGCGCTTCCTCGAGCTGCGGCGCGAGGGAGGCGATTTCCCCACGCAACGCCGCCAGTTCGGCCGCGTCGCGCTCGATGAGCAGCGCCACCTCGCCGAGCGCACTGCGCGTGCCGGCGAGATCCGTCGTGCGCCGTTCGCGCAACTCGCGCGCGTGCTGGATCGCCTGTTCCGTACGCGAGATGTCCGCGCCGACTTCGTAGTAGCGACCCTGCACCGCCGACACGAGCGCGGTCTGCTCGCCGTGGAATTCGCGCTGCCGATCGATGGCCGCTTCCGCCGCGCGCTGGTCCGCGAGCGCCGCCTGCATCGCGAGGTCGCACTCGCGCACCGCGGAATCGTGCACGTCGGCGCCGCTGTCGAGGTCGCGCAGTCGCAGCGCGAGCGCCTCGGCGGTGAGCTTGCGCTCGTCTTCCTTCATCGCCTGGTAGCGGCGCGCGGTCGCCGCCTGGCGCTGCAGGTGGCGGATCTGCTTGTCGACCTCGTCGCGCAGGTCCTGCAGGCGCTCGAGGTTCTCGCGCGTGTCGGCAATGCGGCTTTCCGTCTCGCGCCGCCGCTCCTTGTAGCGGGAGATGCCGGCCGCTTCCTCGACGAAGGCGCGCATGTCATCGGCCTTCGACTCGATGACACGCGAGATCATGCCCTGCTCGATGATCGCGTAGCTGCGCGAGCCGAGGCCGGTGCCGAGGAACAACTGCGTGATGTCACGCCGGCGGCAGCGCGCGCCATTAATGAAATAAGTGGAGCTGCCGTCGCGCGACACCTGGCGCTTGAGCGAGACCTCGTTGTAGCTCGCGTAGGGCCCCGAGATCTTGCCGTCCGAGTTGTCGAACACCAGTTCGACGTGGGCGGTGCCGACGGGCTTGCGCGCGCTCGAGCCGTTGAAGATGACGTCGGTCATCGAATCGCCACGCAAATGGCGCGCGGACAGCTCGCCCATCACCCAGCGCACGGCGTCGATGACGTTCGACTTGCCGCAGCCGTTCGGGCCGACGACGCCCGTCAGGTTGTTCGGGAAGCTGACCGCAGTGGGATCGACGAAGGATTTGAAGCCCGCAAGCTTGATCTTGGTGAGTCGCATGAAGGCGGCTAGTGTAAATTAATCGCCATGCCTTCACAGCCCTCGACCAGCCTCGAAACCTTCCCGAATCCGCAGGCGGACATCGACTACACGATCCGCATGTCCCTCCCCGAATTCACCTGCCTCTGTCCGAAGACGGGCCAGCCCGATTTCGCAACGCTCGAGCTCGAATACGTCCCCGACAAGCGCTGTGTCGAATTGAAATCCCTGAAACTTTACATCTGGTCGTTTCGCGATCGCGGGGCGTTCCACGAGGCCGTGACGAACGAGATCGTCGCCACGCTGGCCGCGGCGACCCAGCCGCGCTTCATGCGCCTCACCGCGAAATTCAACGTCCGTGGCGGCATCTACACCACGGTCGTCGCCGAGCACCGACAGGTAGGCTGGGAACCTCCTCGGCCCGTCGAGCTGCCCTGAAAACCGGCCCTGACGCAACGCTGTACACGAGGGAATACGCCAGTATAATCCCGCGTCCGTTTTCGGGTCCGATGCGTTAAGGAGCCCAGGATGCCTGCCAAGAAGGCGCCTGCGAAGAGCAGCAAGCCGAAAAAGACTTCCGTGAAGTCCGCCCCCCGTCCCGCAGCGAAAGCCGCTGCCCGCAAGGCGCCCGCGCGAGCGAAGGCCGCCGCACCCAAGCCCGTAAAGAAAGCATCCGCGCCCGTGCCGAAGCCCGTGACAAAACCGACCGCTCCCGTCGAAGCCACTTTCGTGCGCCATGCGCCGGAGGCAAACCCCGAGCTGCATGGCCGCCTCGCCGCGACGCGTGCGGCCGAGGGTGACGACGCCGACACCATCGAAGGCATGGCAAACCTGCTGGCCGGCCCGCGCAACGTACAGCCCTACATCCCGCGCCGCGGCGAGCAGTACATGGGCAAGGCGCAGCTCGACCACTTCCGCGACATCCTGCTCAGCTGGAAGCAGGACCTCATGATGGAAGTCGACCGCACCGTTTCGCACATGAAGGACGAGGCCGCGAACTTCCCCGACCCGAATGATCGCGCGACCCAGGAAGAGGAGTTCAGCCTCGAACTGCGCACGCGCGATCGCGAGCGCAAGCTGATCCGCAAGATCGACGACGCGTTGAAGCGCATCGAGGACGGTTCCTACGGCTACTGCCTCGAGACCGGCGAGGAGATCGGCATCAAGCGTCTCGAGGCGCGGCCCGTCGCCACCCTTTCGCTCGAGGCGCAGGAACGCCGCGAACGCCGCGAACGCCAGTATGGCGACCGCGACGATCGCTATCGCTGACGCGCACCGCGGCTGCGGGCGTTTCGCGCCCTCACCCACCGGCGACCTGCACCTCGGCTCGCTGCTCGCCGCCGCGGGCAGCTACCTCGATGCGCGCCATCGTGGCCAGCGCTGGCTCCTGCGTATCGAGGACCTCGACACACCCCGCATCGTGGCCGGCGCCGAATCGCGCATCCTTGCGACGCTCGAGGCGTGCGGCTTCGAGTGGGACGCCACGCCACTGCGCCAGAGCACCCGCCTAGACGCCTATGCCGATGCGCTCGAAGCGCTCGCGCGCGCCGGACGGGTGTTCGAATGCAGCTGCACGCGCAAGGCGATGGAAGACGGCGCCGACGGCACGGGCAGCACCGCCTACCCCGGGACCTGCCGCGCGGGCCCCACTCGCCCCGGGCCCACGGCGACACGATTTCGCGTCGATGCGGGCGTATATGCCTTCACGGACCGCATCCAGGGCACGGTGCAGGGGGCCTGGCGCGCGCGGGGCGACGTGATCGTGCGCCGTCGCGACGGCACCTGCGCCTACCAGCTTGCCGTCGTGGTCGATGACGCCTGGCAGGGCGTCACCGACGTCGTGCGTGGCGCGGACCTCATCGATTCGACGCCCTGGCAACTCGCCATCGCCCGTGCCCTCGGTATTTCGCCTCCCCAGCACGCCCACCTGCCCGTGCTGGTCGAACCGGACGGTCGCAAGCTCGCGAAGTCCCGGCGCGCGGTCGCCATCGACCCGCAGCACGCCGGACGCGCGCTCGAGGCCGTGCTGGCATTCCTGTGCCTGCCCGTGCCACCCGAACTCGCCGGAGCCAGCCCCCGGGAGCTGCTCGCGTGGGCCGCGCCACGATGGTCCACGGAACGCCTGCGTGGCGCCCGCTCGCTCCCGGTCCCGGAATAACTTGGGGTCCGCTGCCCGGTTGTACTAAGGTAGGGGGCAGCAAGCTGGGGCCGACGAGGCGAGGAACTGCCATGAGCGAACCCAGAGTCGTCAAGAAGTATCCCAACAGGCGTCTCTACGACACCGTCGAGAGCCGCTATATCACCCTCGGCGACATCCGCCGCCTCGTGGTCGAGCGCATCGACTTCGTCGTGATCGACAAGAAATCCCAGACCGACATCACGCGATCGATCCTGCTGCAGGTCATCGCCGAGCAGGAACACGCCGGCGAACCCGTCATGAGCCGCGACTTCCTTTCGCAGGTCATCCGCACCTACGGCGGGCAGATGCAGGGCATCGTCGGCAGTTACCTCGAACAGAGCTTGAAGCTCTTCAATACGCAGCAGCGCGAGATGCGCGAGCGCGTGCGCAGCGTCGTCGGCGTCGACCCCATCGACGCCGTCGCGCAGGTCACGCAGAAGAACTACCAGCGCTGGCGCGCCGTGCAGGACGACATCTTCCGCACCCTGCTCGGCCCCGGCGGCCGCCCGCGCGAGCGGGAGGACGAGGACAAGTCACCGCGGGATGCCGGCGCACCGCCACACGGCTAGCGCGGCGCCGCCGCGCGCGGCGGGCGTCGAGCTACGGGCTGCGCGCTACGGGCCAGAGGCGCGCGGCCACACGCTGCCGCAAGTCCGCCGCGCAGTTCGCTTCGCCGTCGCGCTTCAATGACACCATGAACAGTTCGAACGCAATGAATCGTGTGCTATCGGGCATGGCAGCAGCCAGGACGCTGGATGGACAGAGAGTCCGGGTGAGGGCGAGGCGCGTGGAGTGGTCGCTACCGAACCCCCTGGCGGTATCCCTGAATCATGCAGGCTCTCCGGCAACAAACATGAAGCCTGAATGAAATGAAAAAGGCCGGGCGGCGTCAGCCGTCCGGCCTCTTCTCTGGCCCGTAGCCCGTCGCACGCAGCCCGCGCGCTACGCGCGCGCGCTGCGTCAGGCGTCCACGTTCCTCATCGAGAGGCGCACGCGGCCCTGGCGATCCACCTCGAGCACCTTCACGCGCACGTTGTCGCCTTCCTTCAGCTTGTCCGAGACGCGCTCGACGCGCTCCTCGGAGATCTGCGAGATGTGCACGAGGCCGTCACGGCCCGGCAGGATCGTGACGAAGGCGCCGAAGTCCATCAGGCGCGCGACCTTGCCCTCGTAGATGCGGCCGACTTCGACGTCCGCGGTGATCAGCTCGATGCGGCGCTGGGCCTCGCGGCCCGCCTCGCCGTTGACCGAAGCGATCTTGACCGAGCCGTCGTTCTCGATGTCGATCGTGGTGCCGGTCTCTTCCGTGATCTGGCGGATCACGGCGCCGCCCTTGCCGATCACGTCGCGGATCTTCTCGGGGTCGATCTTGATCGTGATGATCGACGGCGCGAACTCCGACATCGTCTCGCGCGACGTCGAAATCACTTTCGCCATCTCGCCGAGGATGTGCAGGCGCCCCTGCAGGGCCTGCGCCAGCGCGATCTTCATGATCTCGGGCGTCACGCCCTCGACCTTGATGTCCATCTGCAGGGCGGTGACACCGTCCTTCGTGCCCGCGACCTTGAAGTCCATGTCGCCGAGGTGGTCTTCGTCACCGAGGATGTCGGTGATGACCTTGAAGCGCCCGCCCTCGAGCACGAGGCCCATCGCGACGCCGGCCACCGGCGCCTTGATCGGCACGCCCGCGTCCATCAGCGAGAGGCTCGCGCCGCAGACGCTCGCCATCGACGACGAACCGTTCGACTCGAGGATCTCCGACACGACGCGGATCGTGTACGGGAAGTTCGCCATGTCGGGCATCACGGCCGCGATGCCGCGCCGCGCGAGGTTGCCGTGGCCGATCTCGCGGCGCTTCGGCGAGCCCATCATGCCCGTCTCGCCGACCGAGAACGGCGGGAAGTTGTAGTGGAACATGAACGGCTCGCGGCGTTCGCCCTCGAGCGCGTCGATGATCTGCGCGTCGCGCGTCGTGCCGAGCGTCGTGACAACGAGCGCCTGGGTCTCGCCGCGGGTGAAGAGGCCCGAACCGTGGGTGCGCGGCAGCACGCCGACCTTCACGTTGATCGGGCGCACGGTGACGGCGTCGCGGCCGTCGATGCGCGGCTCACCCGCGAGGATGCGCTGGCGGACGATGTCGCTCTCGAGCTTGAAGAGCTGGTCGTCGACCTGGTCGGCGGTCCACTTCGGGGCGTCGCCCGCGGCCAGCGCCGCGGTGACTTCCGCCTTGATCTCCTTGACGCGGCCGTAACGGGCCTGCTTCTCGGTGATCGTGTAGGCCTCGCGCAGCTTCGCCTCGCCCGCGCCCTTGACGAGCGTGGCGAGTTCGGCGCTGCCTTCCGCGGGCTTCCAGTCCCAGCGCGGCTTGCCGGCTTCCTTGACGAGTTCGTTGATCGCCTTGATCGCGACCTGCATCTCGGTGTGGCCGAACACCACGGCGCCCAGCATGACTTCTTCGGAGAGGCCCGCGGCCTGCGACTCGACCATCAGCACGGCCTGCTGCGTGCCGGCGACCACGAGGTGCAACTGCGAGGCCGCCAACTCCTTCGCCGTCGGGTTCAGCAGGTACTTGCCGTCCTTGTAGCCGACGCGCGCCGCGCCGATCGGGCCGTTGAACGGCACGCCCGCGATCGAGAGCGCCGCCGAGGCGCCGAGCAGCGACGGGATGTCCGCGTCGATCTCCGGGTCGAGGGACAACACGGTCGCGACGACCTGCACGTCGTTGTAGAAGCCGTCGGGGAACAGCGGCCGGATCGGCCGGTCGATCAGCCGCGAGGTGAGCGTTTCCTTCTCCGAAGGGCGACCCTCGCGCCGGAAGAAACCACCGGGAATGCGGCCCGCGGCGTAGGTCTTCTCGACGTAGTTGACGGTCAGCGGGAAGAAGTCGCGGCCCTTGGCCGCTTCCTTCGCCGCGACGGCGGTGACGAGCACGCGGGTGTCGCCCATCGAGGCGACGACGGCGCCGCCGGCCTGGCGAGCCAGCTCGCCGGTTTCGAGCGTCACGGTATGTGCGCCGAATGCAAAAGATTTCTTGAAAGCGCTCACGCTTCAGTCCTCACGAAAAAGGGTTGCGATAGCGAAAAGGCCGCGCTTTCGATTGGCGCGGCCCTTCGTCGGGGTCCTTAGCGGCGGAGCCCCAGGCGCTCGACGAGTTCCTGGTACTTCTCGGGCTTCGTCGCCTTGAGATAGTCGAGGAGCTTGCGGCGCTGGTTCACGAGCTTGACGAGCCCGCGACGCGAGGAGTGATCACGCTTGTGCGCGCTGAAGTGCCCGCCGAGGCCGTTGATCCGTTCGGACAACAGCGCGACTTGCACTTCGGGCGACCCGGTATCTTTCGGATCGCGGCGGAATTGCGCGAGAACTCCGCTCTTTTTTTCCGTGGTTAGCGACATTACGGGGAAATCCTTGAAAATCTTGGCTTTGTACCGTTTTGGAGGCGCGGGATTCTACTCGCACGCCCTGCTGCTCACAAGTTGAAGATCCGCCGGGGCCGGATGCCGCCAAAACCGTCCACTTCCCCGAGGCCGACGGCCCGGTCCTGGTCATCGACCAGCCGCACGGCGGCACCTGCCGAAACCCCGCTGCCGGCGTCGCCGCGCGCGCCCGGCAGGTCGGCCCGGCCGATCGCCTGGCCCTGGCGCACCCGTCGCACGCCGGCGGGCGACAGGCGCACCACCGGCCAGTCCGGAATGCCCCGGTCGAGGGGCAGGAGCGGCGGTGGCGCACCGGCCTGCACGGCCTCGAGCAGCGCGTCGAGCGGATGCATGGGCTCGCCCGCGAAGGGCTCGACCCAGGCGCGGTGCAGCCGCGTCACGTGCCCGACGGTGCCGAGCGCACGCGCGAGGTCTTCCGCGAGGGTGCGCACGTAGGTCCCCTTCGAGCACTCCACGGCGAGCCGGAGGCTGCCAGTTTCGATGTGTTCGAGGGCGAGCGCATGGATCGTGATGTCGCGGGCGGCGCGCTCGACCTCGATGCCGGCGCGGGCCAGTTCGTACAGCGGGCGTCCGTCACGCTTCAGCGCCGAGAACATCGGCGGCACCTGCGACTGCGCGCCGTGGAAGGCCGCCAGCACGGCCTCGACCTGGGCACGATCGGCCGCAGGCACCGCCGCACGCTCCACCACCTCGCCTTCGACATCACCCGTCGACGTGCGCGCACCGAGTTCGACGGTGAACTCGTAGCGCTTGCGCCCGGCGAGGATCTCGCCCGCGATCTTGGTCGCCTCGTCGAGGCAGATGGGCAGCATGCCGGTCGCGAGCGGATCGAGGCTGCCCACGTGGCCCGCTTTCGCCGCGCCATAGGCGTGCTTCACGCGCTGCAACGCCGCGTTCGAGGACAGCCCCCGTGGCTTGTCGAGGAGCAGGATTCCGGAGGGCATGGCAGGCCCTCAGGTCGACTTGGGATCGGGCGTTTCGTCTTCGCCGGCGCGCGACCGATCGTCGCGCACCGCGCGATCGATCAGCGAGGTGAGCTGCGAGGCTTCCTCGAGGTGCCGGTCGATCACGAACTCGAGCCGCGGTGCATGCCGCAGCGAAAGGCGCCGGCCCACTTCGCCACGCAGGAAGCCCGCCGCGCTGGCCAGCCCCTCGCGCACTTCGTCAGCCGTGTGCCGGCCGCCGAAAGGCAGGAAGAAGACACGCGCGACCGACAGGTCCGGGGCGAGCTGCACGGCCGTGATCGTGACGCTGCCGACGCGCGGGTCCTTGACCTCGCGCGCCACGAGCGTCGAGAGCACGCGTTGCACCTCGCCTTCGATGCGTTCGCGGCGTGCGTTGCCGGCCATGGTTCACGCGCCCATCATTCGATGGAGCGCGCCACCTCGATGCGGGAGAAACACTCGATCTGGTCGCCCACGCGCACGTCCTGGTAGTTCTTCACGCCGATGCCGCACTCGGTGCCCGCGCGCACCTCGCCCGCGTCGTCCTTGAAGCGCTTCAGCGACTCGAGCGCGCCTTCGAAGATCACCACGTTGTCGCGCAGCACGCGTATCGGGTTGTTGCGCTTCACGAAGCCTTCGGTCACGAGGCAGCCGGCCACTACGCCGAATTTGCTCGAGCGAAACACTTCGCGCACCTGGGCGATGCCGACGATCTGTTCCTTGATCTCGGGCGCGAGCAGGCCCGACATCATCTGCTTCACGTCGTCGATGGCCTCGTAGATGATGCTGTAGTAGCGCACCTCGATGCCGTTGTCCTTGAGTGCATCGCGTGCCGCGGCATCCGCGCGCACGTTGAAGCCGATGATCTGCGCGCGCGCCGCGGCCGCCAGCTGCACGTCGGAGGCGGTGATGCCGCCGACGCCGCTCGCGACGACATTGACCTTGACCTCCTCGGTCGACAGTTTCGTCAGCGCGTCGCGCAGCGCCTCTGCGCTGCCCTGCACGTCCGTCTTGAGCACGATCGCGATCGTGCCCGCCTTCTCCCCGCCCATCTGCGAGAAGACGTCCTCGGCGCGCGTGGCCTGGCGTGCGAGCTTGACGTCACGGTACTTGCCCTGGCGATAGAGCGCGACTTCGCGCGCCTTGCGCTCGCTCTCGACGGCCAGCACTTCGTCGCCGGCATTCGGCGCGCCCGACAGGCCCAGCACCACGACCGGCATGGAAGGCCCGGCCTCGCTGACCGGCTTGCCGTTCTCGTCGAGCATGGCGCGCACGCGGCCGAACTCCTGGCCCGCGATGATCGGGTCGCCCGCCTTGAGCGTGCCCTTCTTGACCAGCACGGTCGCGACGGCGCCGCGGCCCTTCTCGATCGCCGATTCGATCACCACGCCCGAGGCGAGGCCCGTATCCGGCGCCTTCAGCTCGAGCACTTCGGCCTGCAGCAGGATCGAATCGAGCAACTGGTCGATGCCGGTGCCGGCACGCGCCGAGACGTGCACGAAGATGTTCTGGCCGCCCCAGTCTTCCGGGATGACCTCGTGCTTCGACAGTTCGGTGCGCACGCGGTCGGGATCGGCGTCGCTCTTGTCGATCTTGTTGACCGCCACGACGATCGGCACGCCCGCCGCACGCGCGTGCTGGACCGCCTCGATCGTCTGCGGCATGACGCCGTCGTCCGCGGCCACCACGAGCACGACGATGTCGGTGGCCTTGGCGCCGCGCGCTCGCATCGCCGTGAAGGCGGCGTGGCCGGGCGTGTCGAGGAAGGTGATGACGCCCTTGTCGGTCTCGACATGGTAGGCGCCGATGTGCTGCGTGATGCCGCCCGCCTCGCCCACCGCCACCTTGGTGCGGCGGATGTAATCGAGCAGCGAGGTCTTGCCGTGGTCGACGTGGCCCATGACCGTGACGACGGGCGGACGCGGCTGCCAGTCTTCCGGGCTGGCCGTGGCGCCCTGCAGGTCGGCGTCGACCTGGTCGTCCTTCTGCGCGCGCGCGGTGTGGCCCATCTCCTCGACCACGAGGATCGCGGTGTCCTGGTCGATCGGCTGGTTGATGGTCGCCATGACGCCCATGTTCATCATGACCTTGATGACTTCGGTCGCCTTGACGGCCATCTTCTGCGCGAGTTCGGCGACCGTGATGGTCTCGCCGATCGCTACGTCACGCTTGACCGGCGCGGTCGGCATCTCGAATCCGTGGCGCGCGCCATCGCCCGAGGCGACCGACTGGCGTGAACGGGTGGGCACGAAACGCTTGCGACGCTTCAGGCGCGACGTGGCGTCGCCCGTGACGTGCAGCTGGTCTCGCCCGTAGCGGGTGGGCTGGCCGGCGCCCTGCTGCGGCGCTGCGCGCGCGGCCCGCTCCGGTTTCGCCGGCGCGGCCGGCGGCGGCGGTGGCAGCTCCGGCTGCAGCTTGCGCTGCCGCTCGCTCTCGGCATCCACGCGCGCCTGCTCCTCGGCCGCGCGGCGCGCCTCTTCCTGCGCCCGCTTGCGGGACTGCTCGTCCTCGATGCGGCGGCGGTTCTCCGCCTCGATCCGCTCGTGCTCGGCGCGTTCGTGCTCGAGGCGCTCCTGCTCGAGGCGCGCCGTCTCGTCGGCCTCGCGCTTCTTGCTGTCGAGTTCCTCCTGCTGCTGGCGCGCCTGCTCCTGCAACACGTCCCGCTTGATGTAGGTCGCCTTGCGGCGCACTTCCACGTTCACGGTGCGCGCACGGCCCTGCACGCTCGCGAGCTTCAGTTCGCTCTGCGACTTGCGCTTCAGAGTGATCTTGCGCGGCGCACCGGTGGCATCGCCTTCCTGCCCGTGGCTCTTGCGCAGGTGCGTCAGCAGCTCGAGCTTCGCCTCGTCGCTGATGCGGTCTTCCGGCCCGGACACGCGGATACCGGCCTGGTCGAGCTGCACGAGCAGCCGATCCACGGGCACCTTCAGCACTTCTGCGAACTGGGTGACGGTCACTTCAGCCATGGGTTGTTCCCTTCATCCTTCAGCGACTCGCCTCGAACCAGGGTTCGCGCGCCTTCATGATCAGCTTGCCGGCTTCCTCGGGCGAAAGCCCCTCGATGTCGAGGATGTCGTCGACCGCCTGGTCGGCGAGATCCTCGCGGGTGCGCACGCCGCGCCGGGCCAGCGCGAGCGCGAGGTCCGGCTGCATGCCCTCGAGCAGCAACAGGTCCTCGGCCGGCATCTGCTGGTCGAGCGACTCCTCGGACGCGATCGCCTGGGTCAGCAGCACGTCGCGCGCGCGGTTGCGCAGCTCGCGGATCATGTCCTCGTCGAACTCCTCGATCGAGGCGATCTCGGCCTGCGGCACGTAGGCGATTTCCTCGACCGAGGAGAAGCCCTCCTGCACGAGGATGGTCGCGACGTCCTCGTCGACGTCGAGCTGCTTCATGAAATTCTCGACGAGCACGCGCGATTCGGTCTCGCTCTTCGCCTCGGCGTCCGACTGCGTCATGACGTTGAGGTCCCAGCCCGTGAGCTGGCTCGCGAGGCGGATGTTCTGGCCGCCGCGGCCGATCGCCTGCGACAGCTTGTCCTCGGCGACCGCGATATCCATGCTGTGCGCGTCCTCGTCCATCACGATCGACAGCACTTCGGCCGGCGACATCGCGTTGATGACGAACTGCGCCTGGTTCTCGTTGAACGGGATGATGTCGACGCGCTCGCCGGCGATTTCGTTCGACACCGCCTGCACGCGCGAGCCGCGCATGCCGACGCAGGCGCCTACCGGATCGATGCGCGGGTCGTTGCTGCGCACCGCGATCTTGGCGCGCATGCCCGGGTCGCGGGCGGCGCCGAGGATCTGGATGAGGCCCTGGCCGACTTCCGGCACCTCGAGCTTGAACAGCTCGATCAGGAACTCCGGCGCGGTGCGCGACATGAACAGCTGCGGGCCGCGCGGCTCGGGGCGCACTTCCTTGAGCCAGGCCTTGACGCGATCCTGCTGCTTGACCTGTTCGCGCGGAATCATGTCCGTGCGCGGCACGAAGCCCTCGGCATTGCCGCCCAGGTCGATGTAGATGCCGTTCCTGTCGACGCGCTTGACGACGCCCGACAGCAGCGAATTGACCCGGTCCTTGTACTGGTCGATCACCTGCGAGCGTTCGGCCTCGCGCACTTTCTGCACGATCACCTGCTTCGCCTGCTGGGCCGCGATGCGGCCGAACGCGACCGATTCCATCGGTTGTTCGACGAAACCGCCGGCCTCGGCCTTCGGGTCGAGATCGAGCGCATCCTCGAGCCGCAGCTCCCGGTCCGGGACTTCGAGTTCCGTGGAGTCGTCGGCAAACACCTTCCAGCGACGGAACGTGTCGTAGTCGCCCGTCTTGCGATCGATCGCAACACGCGCGTCCCACTCCTCGCCGTGCTTCTTGCGCGTCGCCGCGGCCAGCGCGGCCTCGAGCGCCTCGAAGATCACTTCCTTGTCGACGCCCTTCTCGTTCGAGACGGCATCGACGACCATCAGAATTTCCTTGTTCATCCCGACTCCTCTACCGCGTCGCGCCGCACTACAGCGGCGCGAGACGCGCGCGGTCTATCGCCGCGAAATCCACTGCCACAGCCTCGCCATCGACCTCGAGCTCGATGCCGTGCTCCGATACCGCCACGAGATCACCCGTGTAGCGGCGCCGCCCGTCGCGCGCCTCCACGAGTTCCACCCTCACCCGCTCGCCGCGAAAGCGCCCGTAGTGCGCGGGCTTGCGCAGCACTCGGTCGAAGCCCGGCGAGGACACCTCGAGCGTGAACGCGCCCGGCATCGGGTCCTCGACATCGAGCAACGCCGACACTTCGCGGCTCACCCGCTCGCAGTCATCGACCCCGACGCCGGCTGCGCAGTCGAGATAGACGCGCAACAGGCCGGAACCGCGGCCCGGGTTGGCCTCGACATCAACCAGCTCGTAGCCGAGCTGCTCGACCAGCGGCTCGAGCAGCACGATGAGCCGGTCGCGAAGCACCGTCGAAGTCACCGAACCTCCGCGAAAAAAAAAGGGCCCGAAGGCCCACCCCGACTCCATACGAACGCAGGCCTTGCGACCGGCGCCGGGACCCCGGCCAGGGGTCCGTAAAAAAGAAAAGCCCCTCGGGGGGCTTTCCAAATCAATCACTTGGCACCCAAAGCTCCACTGGAGCTTTCGAGGAACCCGCCCGTGCACGCACGCGCTGGCTCCACCGAGGGCGCGGATTGTAGCCCTGTCAGCCGCCTTGGTAAACCCGCTTCGCGAGAAGACTCGCGGCCCGGCCGTAGAGCAGGTAGACGACGATGCCGATCGCGTTCCAGATGAAGAAACGATTGCGCGTCGCCGGCGGCAGGCTCAGGAAGAGGTAGATGCAACCCGCGATCGCCAGCGGACCCACGACCCACGGCCAGGGCGTCGTGAACACGCGCGGGCGCGCGGGTTCGCGCACCCGCAGCGTGAGCATGCACGCGGCAACCGCGATGAACGCACACAGCGTGCCGGCGTTGGCCAGCTCGGCGATTTCAGCGAGCGGGAAGATGCCGCCGATCAGCGACGTGACGATCGCGGTGACGAGGATCATCGTCACCGGCGTCCCCCTGCGTTCGTTGATGCGGCCGAGGCGCTCGGGCAGCAGGCCGTCGCGCGCCATCACGAAGAAGATGCGGCTCTGGCCGTACATGAAGGCGAGGATCACGGTGGGCAGCGCGATGACCGCCGCCGCGGCGATGAGGGTCGCCGCCAGCGGACTGCCGAGGGTGCGCAGGATGTAGGCGAGCGGCTCGGGGCTGGCCGAGAACGCCTCGTAGTTCATCGCACCGAGCGCGGCGGCCGCCACCACCATGTAGAGCAGCGTGCAGACGATCATCGAGCCGATGATGCCGCGCGCCAGGTCGCGCTTCGGGTCGATCGTCTCCTCGGCGGCCGTCGATACGGCGTCGAAACCGTAGAAGGCGAAGAAGATGATGGCCGCCGCGGCCATGACGCCCCGCACTTGCGTGCCCTCGGCATGCGCGGCGAAGCCGTGGGGCATGAAGGGCGTGAAGTTCGCGCCGTTGAAGGCCTTCAGCGCGATCAGTATGAAGAGCAGCAGCGCCGCGACCTTGAAGACGACGAGGAACGCATTCACCGTGGCGCTCTCGCGCGTGCCGAGCATCAGCATGCCGGCGACGGCGAACAGGATCACGACTGCCGGCAGGTTCACGATGCCACCGGCGTGCGGACCTGCGGTCAGCCAATGCGGCAGGTGGATGCCGACCGTCTCCAGGAAACCGACCGCGTAGCCCGACCAGCCGACCGCGACCGCGCTGCATACGACCGAGTACTCGAGGATGAGGCTCCAGCCGACCACCCACGCGATGAGTTCCCCACCCACGGCATAGGTGTAGGTATAGGCGCTGCCGGCGGCGGGCATCAGTGTTGCAAGCTCGGCGTAACAGAGCGCCGCGCACGCACACACGACGCCCGCGATCAGGAACGCGAGGATGACCGCGGGGCCCGCGCGGCCTGCGCCGATGCCGATCAGGGTATAGATGCCGGTACCGACGATGGCGCCGACGCCGAGGGCGACGAGGTGCGGCCAGCGCAACGTGCGCTTCAGCCGATGGCGTTCGTCGATGTTGTTGAGCCCGTCGATCGACGTGCGCCGGTTCCAGAATGCCATCCGCGAGACCCCCTACATGCTGGCAGCGGGGCATCCTAGCAATGGAACCGCACTTGCGCGAGCATGCGCTTGTACGGGGGAGAAGACCTAATGGATACAAGCCAGCCCTCACGTGACCCCTCGCTGCGGCTCCTGCTGGCCAGCCTGGCCGCCGCCACGGTGGTGGCCTGTGGCGGCGGCGGTGGCGCCGATGGCGGCGGGAGCACGCCACCCCCCGGGGGCGGCACGCCGCCTCCTGTCGTCCCTCCCGAGGACAAGCCGCTCGAACTGTCGAGTGGCAATGTCGAGAAGGCGGGGATCGCGGGCATCGGGGGCGCCGAAGGCCTTCTCCAGTTGTTGCAGGTGGCGGCCGACACGCTCGACCGCATCTATCGCCAGCCGCAGACCCACTCGCAGGAAGAGTGCCGCATCGATCCTTTTGCCTCGCCGAGCGGCACGATCGACTACGACTTCAGCGACGCCGACCAGAACGGCCGCCCATCGAACGGCGACACGATCTCGGCCAGTTTTCGCAGCTGCTACCGGCAGGTGCTCCACGACACGCTCGATGGCGTCATCCGCATCGAGTTGCGCGAGCCGCCGCAGGGTCCGCGGCCCGTCGAGCAGGCCTATGCCGCGACACTGCTCTTTGATCGCTTGTCGGTCGGTCGCTCCACCACGGCCGATGTGACCGTCGCGGGCAGTGCCCGGATCGCCGTGCAGTTGTCGCGCGAACTGCTGGCCGTCTCCATGACGATGGCCGATCCGGGCCTCACGATCAGCGCCTCGGGCACCGCCGGCACCCTCGTCGAGCGTTACCGCAGCGGTTCGATCGGGCGCGACATCGACTACGCGGCGGCGACCATGACGGTGGACGTGCAGCAACTCGACGTGCACAGCCAGTTCGCGGGAGGCCAGTTCACCTGCACCACCACGACGCCGTTCACCAACGTGCTGAACATGCCGCCCACCCGCGGCACGCTCGCGTGCCAGGGCGAGCCCAGCGCACTCTTCTATTTCGATGCCCTCGACGAAACCACCCGCAATGTCGGCGAACGCTTCGGTGGCGCGACGAAACCGCGGCCATGGGAAGACTTCATCGCGCTCTACCTGTTCTGGGATCCGCGCTTCGGAGCCAAGCCGTCGGGCGACCTCTATCCGGTCGGGGCGGGCACCGCGGGGCAGAGGTTCGACGTGCTGTTTTCAGATCCCGCGCCGAACAGCAGCGCGGCCCTGGCCGTCAACCCGGCCTTCACCTTCTACTACTCGAGGCCCGTCGATCCGGCCAGTACCGCTGCCGTGAACTTCAAGCGGGAAAGGAACTTCTTCCAGGACCCCGGCATCCCGGCAACGATCGCGATAACCGGTGCGAAGGTCGTAGTCACGCCCGCCTCGCAACTGCTGCACGGCACGGCCTATCGGCCCGAGCTGGCGGGCGAGCTGCGGACTGCCGGCCTGGACCGGGGATTTTCGCCGCCGCCGGTCCCGTCATTTCGAACCGGCAACTCGCTGGTAGCCGAAGGCCGGGCATCGCCAGGAGCGGCGCTGCCGGCTGCATCCGTCCTGCTCATCGGGGACCGCTCGGCCGCGACCGCCGGCAGTATCGCAAGCCATCGCTGGACCCAGCTCTCCGGCACGCCCGTGACGCTCCTCGATTCGGATCGGGCCAATGCCTCCTTCACGGTACCTCCCGGCGCCGCCGACGGCGAAGCCTTCGAGTTCGACCTCACGGTGCGCAACGACCGGGGCGAAGAGGACACCGACCGCGTCATTGCCTACGCACACCTGCCCGTCGCGGGCGAGGCGATGGTGTACCTGCGAAACGGCGAATCGGACAGCGAAGGCGAAACCCCTTCCGTCTCGCGGCTCTACTCGAGCGCGAGGCAGGCGATCGCATTCGAACATGCGGAGCGCCGCATCGTACGGATAGAAGCAAAGGACGCCACCGCGGGGAATTCGCTCGCCCGCCTCGAGATGTGGACGGCATTCGGCAACCAATTGCAGTTGGGCGACTACGGCATCACGAGGTCTTCGGGATTCTTCCTGGACGGCGTGGCTCCGCTCTCGTCTTCGGCTTACTGCGAGGGCATCACCGGCCGGTTCGATGTGCGCGAGATCGAGCTCGAGGATCCGAATACCATCCGCAAGCTCGCGATCGATTTCAGCTACCGGTGTCCCGGCTCCGCCGAACCGGCAATGGCGGGCTCGGTGCGTATCGACAGCACTGTGCCGCTGCCCTGAATGGGAGCAGGCGATCGAAGGACTGAAAAATTGGTAGCGGGGGCAGGCTTTGGCGGATCCTACGCCTTAGCAATACCGCTGGTGGATCGTAGGTAGGGCCAATCCGCGCCCCGGGTCCCCCTGTTGGGGGGCCGGGGGGGACTTCAAGGCGTACGGCTTCAGCCCGCCGAAGAGAAATCCCCCGCTTCCATCCAAGCGTTCGAGCTTGTTATGTCCACGGTGCACCCGGCCGCCGCCAACCGGTCGGCGAGTTCCTTGCGCTTCGGGGCCGTGTCGTTCATGCGAACCACCAGCCGCCCATGCGTGTCGGTGAACGGTCGGCACTTTCCGATCTCGACTATCACGGTCTGGGCGGGATGTGTTCCGAAGGCCATTCCCGCCTCGAAGAGCACGTTGGGCCGAGCCTGACCCATCAGCCGCTTCTCGTACGCCTCCTCGCCGGCTCGCCAGTGAACCCTGCGGAGCTGCGCCTCGTCGTCGGGCGTCAGGAGCACGATGACCGCCGATGCCCTCAAGAACGCCTTGTCCAGTACCTCGCCGGGATACGGCGAACCCTTTCGCGTGGCCTTCACCGCCGACGACCACTCCAGCGGTTCGAGCCCAAGGCTGCGAACGAAGTCGAACATCGCGCGGCGTAACTTGTCGTCGCGTCCGTGGACGATCCAAACGACCTTGCCCGGGGACTTGGACTTCCGGCGTCCGCCGTTCGTCTGTTTACGCGCAGCCGGAGTGGGGGCTGCAGTCGTAGGCAACCCGACGCTTGAGGGAGCCGATGTTCGCGCCCTACGAAGCGCCTCCAGTTGCTCCTCGCTGGCGAAGCGCTGGAAGTTCAGGCCCGCCATCGACGCCACTTCTAGCGCCGCGATCTCCGGGCGAACGCTAAGCCTGCGCGCCTGGTCGGAGATTAGTCGGTACACAGCGGGTCGGCTCCTGTCGAGCTTCTTCTTGATCGCGTCGAACAAGCGGGCATCAACAGGCATGCGTACTAGTCATCCTTCTTCTTCGTCTTCGTTGCCATGTATCGCGTCTGCCGAATGTTGCCCGACGTGGTGTTGAGCATCTCGGCGATCGCCTCGTCAGGAAATCCAGCCCTCCAAAGCAGCAGGATCGCCTCGCCCGGCTTGGAGTCTTTGACCAAAAGCAGTGCCAACAGATTCGCGATGCGATCCATCGGCTCCACCTTCTTCGTCCTGATTTCAACCTTTCTTACTTTTGCCTTTGCCTTTGCCACGCTTAGCTCCTTTTTTCTTCTTTCGGCTGCTGTGCATCACACGCAGCGATTCCGACGACGATCCCAGCATCGTCGCGACATCCGCCCGAGGAACGCCGAGCCCTTCGAGGAATTCTGCCTTCGCGATGATTTCACTGTTGCCGAGTTCGGCTCTGTGCATCGCCAGCACAGCTAGCGCCTTGCCGATCACGGGCAACCAGATTTCTTCTTGTTGCTTGTCCATAGACCACCGTTGAGGAGTTGTCCAAACAAATGAGACTGGGTCTCACTTATTGGCGAGTCTACACTTCCAAAATAGTTCTACAAATTCCGTTGTACATAGTTCAGCGAAGAAGGTGACCTGCTGGCTTTCTTCGGACCATTCATTGCTTGGAAAGGATGGCTTCCTTCGGGGTTGGTTGTGATAACGACTTCTTGAACTCATGCGGCGTCAGCTGCCCGAGACTCGAATGAGGCCGAATCT
>JBFWZQ010000023.1:0-34895 GCA_050185195.1 Steroidobacteraceae bacterium
CGTGGAGAGCGCCGAGGAGCGGCGAGCTGCGCCCGGCGTCCACCGTACTGTCCGTTTCTGGTGACCCCATGCGCCGGGCGCCGCCGCGACGAGGGCACCGCCGCAGGCGGCGCTCGACCCGTGAGGAGCCGCAGGCCCCGCTCCCGCTCCCGCTCCGGCCCGCCGCCTCTTGCCCGCCGCCCGCTACCCGCCCGCTCGCGGCCTGCGCACGACCCTCACCTTCCCGCTGCGCCCACCGCCGCAGAAGAAGCGGTCGCCGCCATCGCTCTCGAGCCCCGACACGCCCACGCCAGGCGGCATCTCGAGCTGTTCGAATACTTCGCCGGTGCGAGGTTCGATGCGCCGCAGGTCGCTCTCGTCGCCTTCCCAGGTGGCGTGCCAGAACTCCCCGTCGACCCAGGTTACGCCCGTGACGAGCCGGTTGCTCTCGATGGTGCGCAGGATCGCGCCGGTTTCGGGATCGACCTGATGGATCCTGCGCGCCTGGTATTGACCCACCCAGAGCGTGCCTTCCGCCCACGTGAGTCCCGAATCGCCGCCGCCGCCGGGCGCGGGGATCGACGCGACGATGCGGCCCGTCTCCGGTTCGATCTTGTGGATGCGCGCCTCCGCGATCTGGTACAGGTGCCCGCCGTCGAAGGCGGTTCCCGCGTCGGCGGCGACGTCGAGGGAGCGCATCGTCTTGCCGCTCGCCGGATCGATGGCATTCAGCTTGTCGCCGGCGGCCAGCCAGACCTGGTGGCCGTCGAAGGTCACGCCGCCCACCTGTTCGACGCCCGGGAAGGGGCCGTACTCACGAAGGATCTCTGCCGATGATTTTTTCATCGCTGCATCCTAGTCGCCCGGCAGCAGCGCCGGGAGTAACAACGTCGTCGTGATTGGCGCGGGCGCCGCCATCCAGCGACGCGTGCGTCCGCGACCGTACGCCTGCACCTTGCCGCGTGCGGCGAGCGTGTCGAGCGAGCGCTGCACCGTGCGCTGGCTGGCGCCGAGGACCAGCGCGAGCGCGGAACTCGACCACGCCTCGCCATCGGCAAGGAAGTCGAGCACCGGCGCGTGACTGTCGTCGGTGGGTCGCGCGAGTACGGCCACCTTGCGTGCGCGGTGCGGCAGCAGCGCAAAGCCCTGGGGCGTGGCCCGCACGCTCGCCATGCCGCGCAGCATCGCGCGCAGCCTGCCCATCTCGACCCGCAGCCGGACGCGATGGGATTCATCCGCGCGCTTCGCGCGAAACGCCCGCGTGACGAGCGTTTCCCGCGTGGCGTCCCCCGGCCAGGCCTCGGCGAGCGTGCGTGCGAGCGAGAACAGGACCGGGCGCCTCGCCAGCCTCACGACCGCCTGCGCATCGCGCACGACGTGCCGGCACGCGTCGACGACGAACGTGCGGGAGGCGAACAGGGTTTCGACTTCGTCGAGGCGCAGGAGCCGTTCGCGACCGTCCGCGAACAGCCGCGCCGCCGGGTTTTCCAGCGCGTGTGTGGCGGCCGCGACTTCCGCCAGCAACGCGGGGATACGCGCGTGGCGTGCCGCGCGTCCCGCTCGCGCGAGCGCCTGGCGCGCCGCCCGTGCCTGCAGGCGCCGGGTCGCGATCGCCGCGAGAACCAGTTCATGGGTGGCCCGTGACGCGGGCGGCAAGGGTGCGGGATCGATCGCCGCGAGTGCCTGGGCGGCGTCCTCGAGGGAGCCGACCAGCACGAGGCGACGTATGCCGAGATAGCGCGCATGTGCCGCGTTCACCCGATCGCCGCGCGCCGCGAGTGCCGCACCGGCCGCGTCGAGCGCTTTCGCCGGCCAGCGAAGGTCGCGCGAGGCGAGGGCGATCTCGGCTTCGGCGACGACGCAACGTGCGCGCGCCACGGTCTCCGCGGAGCCGAAGGCGCGTGCCGCGCGACGTACGAGGAGCCGCGCACGCTCGAAGTCGCCGAGCTGCGCCATCGCGATGCCGCGCAGCGCGAGCGCCGGTGCGTCGTCCCGCAGCGCGACTCGCTTCAGCGCACCGAGCGGGTCGCCTGCCGCGAGCGCGCGTGCCGCCGCCGAGATCATCGAGTCCACGGGAATCCCGTCACGTTTGTCACTCCCGCTCGCCTTCGCCGGCACTTAATCTATCCCACGTTCCACCACCGGCGGAGTACAGGACGATGGCCACCCACCTGACAGGCACACGCAAGGAATGGCTGGCGGCGCGGCTCGCGCTGCTCGAGGCGGAGAAGGAGCACACGCGGCGGGGCGATGAACTGGCGCGTCGCCGCCAGGCACTGCCGTGGGTGCGTGTCGACAAGGAGTACCGGTTTGAAACCGATGCAGGCGATGCCTCGCTGCACGAACTGTTCGGCGGCCGCTCGCAGCTGCTCGTTTATCACTTCATGTTCGGGCCTGACTACCAGGCCGGCTGCCCATCCTGTTCCGCGATCGCGGATGGCTTCAATGGCGTCACGGTGCACCTTGCGCACCACGACGTCACGCTGATGGCGGTGTCGCGTGCGCCACTCGCGAAGTTGCGGGCGTACAAGCAGCGGCTCGGATGGACGTTCCCGTGGGCGTCCTCGCGCGATGGCGCCTTCAACCTCGACTTCAGCGCCTCGATCACGGAAGCGCAGCAGCGTGACGGTGGCGTCGAATACAACTACGAACGTGGCGGCCATCCGCTCGACGCGGCGCAGGTGCCGCCGGTCGTCGGTGAATTCGCGGCCCGCTGCGGCACCGATTCGCTCTCGTTCATGCGCGAGCGGCCGGGCCTCAGCGCGTTCGTGCTCGAGGAGGGCGCCGTTTACCACACCTATTCGACGTACGCGCGCGGCCTCGACGGTCTCTGGGGCATGTACCCGTGGCTCGACCGTGCGCCGCGCGGGCGCAACGAGGCCGATGGCCCCTGGTGGCGCCGCAATGACGAGTACGGGAAGCGTTGAGGCGGGCGACGGGTAGCGGGCGGCGGGCAAGAGACGGCGGGCCGGAGCGGGAGCGGGGCCTGCGGCTCCTCACGGGTCGAGCGCCGCCTGCGGCGGTGCCCTCGTCGCGGCGGCGCCCGGCGCATGGGGTCACCAGAGACTGATAGCACGGTGGACGCCGGGCGCAGCTCGCCGCTCCTCGGCGCTCTCCACGCTCGTCACCGCAGGCCCCGCTCCCGCTCCGGCCCGGCGCCGGTTGCGTGCAGCCAGCCACCCCTCGCACGCACCTGGCCCAGGTGAGCGACTGGCCGCGGGCAGGCCGCGCGCTGATTCATCCGCGGACGAGCGTGGAGAGCGCCGAGGGACGCCGGTCAGAGCGAGGCGACCGCGACGGTGCCGGTTACGGCTTGATCTCACGCCGAGCGCCGGCGCCCCGAGGGCACACTCGCCGCAGGCGATGCGCTCGACCCGCGAGGAGGCGGATGAATCAGTGCGACGCCTGCCCGCCGCCCTCACTGCGCCGTCCACCCCCCGTCGATCGCGATGGCCTGTGCGGTCACGTTGCGCGCGGCATCCGAGACCAGGTACTCGGTGAGCGCGGCGATCTCGGCGACCGTGACGAAGGCCTTCTTCGGCATCGGCTTCAGCATGATGTCGCCGATCACCTGTTCGGGCGAGAGGCCGTGTTCACGCGCCTGCGCCTCGATCTGCTTCTCGACGAGCGGGGTGCGCACGTACACCGGGCAGATGGTGTTCACCGTGACATCGACGTCGCCGTTCTCGAGCGCGAGGGTCTTCGACAGCCCGATGAGTCCGTGCTTGGCCGCGATGTAGGCGCTCTTGAACGGCGACGCCACGAGCGAGTGGATCGAGCCGATGTTGACGATGCGCCCGAAGTTGCGCGCGCGCATGCCGGGCAGGGTCGCGCGCGCCATGTTGGCGGCGCCCGTGAGCATCACCGCGACGAGGAAGGCCCAGCGATCGGCGGGAAACTCCTCCATCCGCGCGACATGCTGCAAGCCGGCGTTGTTGACCAGCACGTCGATGCGCCCGGCGGCGCGCACGGCGGTTTCGACCGCCGAGGGCTGCGTCACGTCGAGTCCGTAGCCCGCCGCCGCGCCACCCCGTTCGTTGATGGCGTCGGCGACGCGCAGGGCGGCCGCGCGGTCGATGTCGGTGGCGACGATCTCGTGGCCCGCGGCGGCGAGCAGCGCGGCCAGTTCCGCCCCGATGCCGCTGCCGGCGCCGGTGATCAGGATGCGTCGTGATGCCATGCCGACACGCTAGCCGAGCTGCCCCCTGCGAGACCCTGCTACCTTAGTAGCATTCTGCACATGCGCGGACCGCGGTGAACTGGTGCCATGACTATCCAGCAAGCCTTTTTCCCGGTCGCGGCGCTCGGCGTCGCCCTCCTGGCGGGTTGCGCCGCGTCGCCGCGCACGCCTCCCTCCCTGTTCCATGCCGAGCGCATCGGCGAGCCGATCCGTTACGAACTCGACGGGGTCGGTGACGATCTGCTGACCGCGGGGCTCGGGACCGCGGGCTTGCTCGGCGCGGCACCCGTGTTCGCCGATCCTCGGCACCCCACTGCGCGCGAACTGCGCCGCCGCGCCATCTACATGAACTACCGCGGCCTGGCCGACCTGGGTGCGGCGCCGGGCGGCGGACCGGCGGTGCCGGGAATCGAGCTGCTGGTCGGCCTGCACTCCAAGGCGGGTCCATCCACCGCCCTGTTGCAGATTCCGCGCGGTTTCGATGCCGGCAAGCCCTGCCTCATCGCCGTCGCGAGTTCGGGTTCGCGTGGCATCTACGGCGCGCTGCCGACCGCCGGCGGCTGGGGCCTGCGGCGGGGCTGCGCGGTGGTGCATACAGACAAAGGCACGGGCAGTGGAATCTTCGATGTGGCGAGCGGTCGAGGGTTACGCATCGACGGCACGGTCGGCTCGGCCGACGATCCGCTGCTTTCGTTCTTGCCCGATGCGACCGCGGTCGCGAAGCTCAAGGTGCAACGGCCCGATGCGGTGCTCTTCCGCCATGCCAATTCGGGCCTCGACGTCGAAGCGCACTGGGGCGAGTACCTGCTGCAGGCGATCGATGTCGCCTTCGAGCTCCTGAACCGCGAGTTTCCCGGCCGCGCAGCGCCTATTGCACCGGCCAACACGCTCGTGATCGCCGCCGGTATTTCGAACGGTGGAGGCACGGTGCTGCACGCGATGGAACTCGACCGGGCCGGCTGGATCGACGGCGCGGTCGCCTCCGAGCCCAACATCACGGTGCCGGGTTTTCGGTTATTCGGTTATGAAGCGCGACCGCTGTACGACCTCGCCGTCGCACAATTCCTGCTGCAACCCTGCGCGGTGCTGGCCGACGAAGACAGGACCGCGCCGTTCCTCGCGGCGACCACGGCCGCGCGGCCCGCGCTCGAGCAGTGGTGTCGCGATCTCGCCGCGCGCGGTGAGATCGCCGCGGGGGCAAACGACGCGGGATCGACGGATATCGGTGCGCTCGCGCGCGCGGCGCGCGACCGTATCCTCGCGCTCGGCATCCTGCCGCAGGCGCTGCGGCTCGGGCACGTGAACGTGCACGCCTCGCTCTGGAGTGCGGTCGCCGTGTCCTATGCCGCGGCCCTCGCCGGCATGACGCCCGACGCGCTGCCCTGTGGCGTGAGCTTTGCCGCAACCGATGCGGCAGGCGCACCGCGTGCGCTCACCGACGAGGAGCTCGCGCGGCTGTTCGCCGACAGCACCGGCATTGCGCCGACGGCCGGCATCAATCTCGTGGCCCCGCGCGCGGGCGGTGCGCCCGCCGCGGCGAACTTCGGCAGCATCGATCTCGCGCTCTGCCTGCGCGGCCTGCACGACGCGGTGGCGCCGGGCCTCGCCGCGGTGGCCGCGCATCCGCGCGCCGATGCGCGACCGCTGGTCGTGATGCACGGCCGCGGCGATGGCCTCATCCCGGTGAACCACACGTCGCGGCCGTATTACGCGGCGAGTGTCGCGGCGGGTGGCGCGGATGCGGGCATCCGCTACTACGAGGTCGAACGCGGCCAGCATTTCGATGCGTTCCTGCCGCTGCCCGGATTCGCCGGCTACTACGTCGCGATGCAGCCGTTTTTCGAGGCCGCAACGGACCTGATGGCGGCGCGGCTGGGAGGCGACCTGAAGTCACTCCCGCCGAGCCAGGTCGTGCGCAAGGAGATCCTGGCCTCGCCCGGTACGGACGCGATCACGATCGAAAACGGGGCCATGACAATCCCCCCCTGAAGAGAGCAAGCCACCTCTCTCGGAAGCGCTTTCCGGTTATCCTATTTCTATCAGGAAAGTTTCCGAATAATATATGGATAATTTCCAGATGGAAACAGGATATGCCACTGCATGCCCTCTCGGTCGTCCCTGAGGACTACCTGCAAGTCATTGAACTTATTATGGAAGCGCGCAAGAAGCTCCGATTTGCGCTCAGTGATGAACGTCGAAGGTGGACCGGGATCCTGCGCAGATCCACGCTGGCCAAAGCGATCCAGGGCTCCAACAGCATCGAGGGCTACAACGTCAACTACAACGACGCGATCGCTGCCGTGGATGGTGAAGAGCCTGTCGATGCCAAGGACAAGGAATGGGCGAACATCATCGGGTATCGCCAGTCGTTGACGTATGCACTGCAACTGTCGGGGGACACCAGCCTCGCGATCGAGGAAGGAACGCTTCGTGCGATGCATTTCATGATGCTGTCGCATGACATGAACTCGCACCCGGGCATCTGGCGGCGTGGACCCATCTACGTCCGGCGGGAAGCCGATCAGGCGATCGTGTACGAGGGGGCGGAGCCCGAACTGGTGCCCGACCTCATGCGCGAGTTCGTCATGTTCCTGAACGACAAGGCCGACATGCCCGTGATGGTCAAGGCGGCACTTGCCCACCTGAACCTCGTCATGATCCATCCGTTCTCGGACGGCAATGGACGCATGGGGCGCGCCATCCAGACCATGGTGCTGGCGCGTGAAAGGATCATCGATCCGGTTTTCTCGAGCATCGAAGAATGGCTCGGTTCCCACACGCAGTCGTACTACGACGTACTCGGGCAAGTAGCCGGCGGGGCCTGGCACCCGGAACGGGATCCGCTGCCGTTTGTCAGGTTTTGCCTCGTGGCGCACTTTCAACAGGCAGAGAACCTTCTGCGCCAGGATTCGACGCTGAACAACATCTGGAAAGCAATAGGCGAGAAGGTGCGGCAAAGGCGACTCATGGAGAGAGTGTCTTTCGCGATTGCCGACGCAAGCATTGGCATCAAGGTGCGCAACTCGGCCTATCGGAATCAGGTCGGGATCTCGAACGAGAGCGCGAGCAAGGATCTGCGGACGTTGGTGGAGAATGGATTGCTGGTCCCCAGGGGCGAGCGCAAGGGGCGCTACTACGAGGCATCGGAAGAAGTCCGGAAGCTGGCACAAGGCGCGTGGGTTCCGTCCGTCGACCGGGACCCGTTCGAACTGGTGGGCAAGAAACAGGTCGAACTGCCCGGAATGACCACGGCCTCGTCGAATTGACGAGGCCGTGGCCCCGCTTCAGTACTGGTACCTCACGGTGAAGGTGACGGTCCGGGGCGGTCCGTAGTACCCGATCTGGCTCACGTTGGCGAACAGCCCCGTCGTGCCGAAATCGTAGCCGGCGGTGCGGTACGCCTTGTCGGTGACGTTCTTCGCGTCGACCGCCACGCGCCAGTGCGAATCGGCCGTGAGGTACGAGAGGCCGAGGTCGAGCAGGCCGTAGGCCGGCTGGTCCGTCGGACTCGTCTTGCTGAACGGCGGCGGTGCGATCGAGGTGTCGTCGCGCCACTGGTAGCCGATGCGCGCCACCGCCTTGCCGGCGCCGAGGTCGAAGCGATACTGCGCGTCGGTGGCGAGCGTCCAGTCCGGCGCGTTGATCACCGGCGTCACCGAGGCGAAGTTCTGGATCGTGCCCGGGCTCGCGGGATTCGACGCGAAGAACTCCTTGAACTCGGCGTCGAGGTAGCCGATCGAGGTCGAGAGCGTGAACGCTTCCACCGGCTGCCACACCGTCTCGATCTCCGCGCCCTGGTTGATCTGCTTGCCGGCGTTCAGCACCGCGGTCGCATTCGTCGGCACGCCCATCACGGTGACGAACTGCTGCGTGGTGACCTGCACGTCGGTGTAATCGGCGTAGAAGACCGTTGCGTTGAAGCGCAGGCGGCCGTCGAGCACCGTGGAGCGCAGGCCCAGCTCGTAGTTGTCGACCGACTCCGGCTTGTAGCCGTCGACGGTGCCGGGGAACACCGTGGCGTTGCCGCGCATGTCGAAGCCACCGCTCTTGAAGCCTGCGCTGTACTGCGCGTACAGCATGACGTCGTCGCTCACCTTGAAATCGACGCCGAGCTTCGGCGAGAACTCGCTGTCGGAGCGACGGCTCGTGTAGTTGCTCTGCGGTGCACCGAGCGGGAAGACGCCCGTCGGCAGGTGCGCCGGGTCGAACATGCCGGTATCCGACGGGATCTGTCCGCCGTACTGCGCGACGAACACGCGGGCCTTCTTCCGGTCCTCGTTGTAGCGCGCGCCGAAGTTCAGGTCCCAGCGGTCCGTCAGCGAGAACGTGCCGTCGAGGTAGCCGGCGTAGCTCTCGGTGCCGACCGAACCCTGCGTGAGGCCGATCAGCCCGCCGAAGAGCGGGAAGGTGCCGAGCACCGCGTCGAACGAGCCTGCCGCCGTGCCGTCGAAATAATAGACGCCGCCGACGCCCTTGAACCGGCCACCCGTGTAGTTGACCTGCAGTTCACCGCTCCCCTGGTGGTCTGCGTACTGCGCGGGCACGTTGAACTGGTTGACGTTGCGGGTTTCGAAATCGAGGAACGTGGTGCCGTCACCCTCGCGGTACGCACCGACTGCCTTCAGTGCCCACTGGTCGTTGAGCGACACCGTGTAGGTCGCCGCGAGCCCCTTGTTCTCGAAGTTCTCCTGGTTGACCGGCATGTCGTTGCGCACGTCGTAGCGGCTGCCGAGCCGCGGGCCGAACACGTCGTTCAGGCGCTGCCCGCCGCGCACGTTCGAGGTGTCCTTGACGAAATCGCCCATGATGCGCAGGCGACTCGAATCGCCCCACAGGAAATTCACTTCGCCGCGCCCGGCCAGGATGTTCTTGTCGCTGACGTCTTCGCCGACATGGTTGAACTGGTAGGGGCCCGCGTCCGCCACGACTTCGCCGTAGCCGTCGCGCGTGAGCTTGGCGAGCGACCCGCCGACGTAGACGTGCTCACCGAGCGCGTGCGAGCCGGCGAGCTTCAGGTCGATCTGGCCGTAGCTGCCGGCCGCCACCGTCGCGTCGAACGCGGGCGCGCCGACGATGTCGCGCGTCACGTACTTGATCGCGCCCGCCAGCGTGTTCTTGCCGTAGAGCGTGCCCTGCGGGCCGCGCAGGATCTCGATGCGCTGCACGTCGTACACGTCGAGCAGCGCGCCCTGCGGGCGGGCGATGTAGACGTCGTCCATGTAGATGCCGACGCCGGGTTCGAATCCCCACAGCGGGTCGTTCTGGCCGACGCCGCGGATGTAGGCGTTGATCGTGTTGCTGGTCGCCCGGCCGGGGTTCACCTTGATGTTCGGGGCGAGGGAGTTGATGTCCTCGAGGTTCGTGATCGCGAGTTCGCGCAACTGGTCGGCGGAGAAGGCCGAGACCGACGCCGGCACTTCCTGCAGGCTTTCCTCGCGTCGCCGTGTCGTCACGATGACTTCCTCGAGCACTGGCCCGGCCCCGGCGCCCGACTCCTGGGCGCGTGCCGGTGTCGCGACCACGCCACTCGCGGCGAGGCTCGCCAGCGCGGCGATCGCGAACGGCGTCGTTTCTCTGATCATCATGGGAGTCCCCTCTTGCTGGATGAGCGGCAACGTACGCCGCCACCCCCGCAGCCGCATTGGTACCTTAGTACTATGGAGCGCGTGGCCCCGGACCGGGCACCGTGCGGGCCCTATGCTGAGCTTTTTCGGACTGCTCTTCGGCCTCGCGCTGCTCATCTGGCTGACGATGCGCGGCACCGACCTGCTGATCGCCGCGCCGCTGTGCGCGCTGCTCGTCGCGGCCACTTCGGGGTTCGCGATCTTCCCGCAGCTCGCGGTGCACGGCGCGCCGAGTTTCACCGCGAGTTACATGGGCGGGTTCGTCGGCTACGTGCAGGACTGGTTCTTCATGTTCCTGCTCGGTTCGCTCTTCGGCAAGATGATGGAATGCACCGGTGCGGCCGACAGCGTCGCGCACTGGATCGTCGGCAAGCTCGGCGCGAAGCACGCGGTCGCCGCGGTGGTGCTCGCCTGCGCCGTGCTGACCTACGGCGGCGTGAGCCTCTTCGTCGTCGCGTTCTCCGTCTACCCGATGGCCGTGAGCCTGTTCCGGCGCGCCGACCTGCCGCGCCGTTTCATCCCCTCGACGATCGCCTTCGGCTCGGTGACTTTTACGATGACCTCGGCCGGCTCGCCCGAGATCCAGAACTGGATCCCGATCCGCTTCCTCGGCACCACGGCCTACGCCGGCTGGGAAGTGAGCCTCGTCGTCGCCCTCTTCATGCTGGCGCTCGGCCAGTGGTGGCTGATGCGCATGGTGCGTGCCGCGACCGCGGGCGGCGAGCGCTTCGCGGCGCGCGCCACCGACCCCGAGGCCCACGATCGCGACCTGCCGGCGGTGTGGCGCGGGCTCGCGCCGCTCGCCGTGGTGCTCGCCGTGTCCTATGTGCTGCACGGGCGGCTCGCGGAATCCGCGCTGATCGTCGCACTCGGCGCCGGCGTACTCGCCGCGATCGCGCTCAATTTCCGCTATGCGCAGCGCCTCGGCGAGGCCACGGCGGCCGGTGCGCTCGGCGCGCTCGTGGCGATCGCCAACACCTCCGCCGTGGTGGGCTTCGGCGGCGTCGCGAAACTCACGGCCGGCTTCCAGGCGGCGGTCGATGCGATGACGAGCCTGCCGGGCAGCCCGCTGATCGGCGCTGCGATCGCGGTCAGCGTGATCGCCGGGCTCACCGGTTCGGCCTCGGGCGGGCAGACCATCGCCCTGCCGTTGATCGCACCGCATTACCTCGACCAGGGCGTCGATCCCGAGGCGCTGCACCGGGTGGTCGCGATCTCCTCGGGCGGGCTCGATTCGCTGCCGCACAACGGCTACGTCGTGACGACCATCCGTGCGATCTGCGGCGAATCGTACGCCGCGGCGTACCCGTCGCTCGGCATCCTGACGGTCATCGTTCCCGTGCTCGGGACGATGCTGGCGGTGGCGCTCTTCAGCCTGTGAGACCATGACGGTGGCATGTTGACACCGTGGCTGATCGCGCTGCTCGGGCTCGCCTACGTGGGCGTGCTGTTCGTGGTGGCGCACCTCGGCGATCGCCTGGCGGCGGAAGGGCGCGGTCTCGTCCTGCGCCCCTGGGTCTACAGTCTCTCGCTCGCGGTGTACTGCACCTCGTGGGCGTTCTACGGCACGGGCGGGCAGTCCTCGCAGCTCGGCTGGTGGCTGCCGCCGACCTATGCCGGCACGATCCTGCTGTTCCTCTTCGCCACGCGCTTCCTCGAGAAGATGATCCGGCTCGGGCGCAAGCAGAAGATCACCTCGATCGCCGACTTCCTCGCCGCACGCTACGGGCGCGATCCGCGCGTCGCGGTGCTCGTGACGATCGTCGCGGTGTGCGGCCTCACGCCCTACATCGCGCTGCAGCTGAAGGCGATCGACATCAGCTTCGTCGCGCTCGCGGGCATCGACGCCAGTGCGGGAACGGCAAGCCGCGCGTTCGCCGACACCGCCATGGTCGTCGCCGTCGCACTCGCCGTCTTCGCGATCCTCTTCGGCACGCGCCACGCCGATGCGACCGAGCACCATCCCGGCATGATGCTCGCGCTCGCCTTCGAGTCGATCGTGAAGCTCGGCGCGTTCCTCGCGGTCGGCGCGTTCATCACCTTCGGCCTGTTCGATGGCCCGGCGGACCTGGCCGCGCGCGTCGCGGCCGATCCGCAGGTGCGCGCGCTGCGTGACGCGACGCGCCCGGCCGGGCATTCCCTGGCACTGACCGTGCTCGGCGTCCTCGCGATCTTCTGCCTGCCGCGCCAGTTCCTTGTGGGGGTGGTCGAGAACACGGGGCCGCGCGACCTGCGCATCGCACGCTGGCTGTTTCCGCTCTACCTCGTCGCGATCAGCCTCTTCGTGCTGCCCGTCGCCAATGCGGGCCTCGTGATGTTCGGCGCGGCCGCGCCCGACCCGGACCTCTTCGTGCTGAACCTGCCGCTCGCGGCGGGCCAGCCGGTCCTTGCGCTCGTCACCTTCATCGGCGGGCTCTCGGCGGCGACCGGCATGGTGATCGTCGCCTGCATCGCGCTCTCGACGATGGTCTGCAATGAAATCGCGATGCCGGCGCTGTTGCACCTGTTCCCGTCGCTGCGCCGTCGCGCGGACCTCACGGGGCTGCTGCTGCGCGTGCGCCGCGTGGCGATCGTGCTGCTGCTCGCGGCGGCGTACGTGTACTACCGCTCCATCGCGTACTCGGGGGCGCTGGCCGAAATCGGCGAGATCGCGATGGCCGCGGTGGCGCTCTTCGGGCCGCTCGTGTTCGCGGGGCTCTACTGGAAGCGTGCGAACGGCGCCGGGGCGCTGGTCGGGCTCGCCTGCGGTTTTGCCGTGTGGCTCTATACGCTGATTGCACCGGCCTTCGCCGACGCAGGTTTTCTGCCGGCCTCGCTCGTGACGGCGGGGCCGCTCGGCCTCTCCTGGCTGCGGCCCACGGCACTCTTCGGCGTCGAAGGCGTCAACCCGCTCGCGCACGGGCTGGCCGCGAGCGTACTCGCGACCACGATGGGCCTCGTCGCCGGTTCGCTCGCGACGCGCCGCACGCTGGTGGACCGCATCCAGGCCGTGGCGTTCGTCGATGCCGCCGACGATGGGCAGCTCGAGCATCCGGCCGCGCGCCCCGGCGCCCTGACGCTGCGCGAACTGCATGCGCTCGTCGCGCAGTTCGTCGGCGGCCATCGCACCGCGCAGCACTTCGCGCAGTTCCATGGCGGCGATGAAGTGGCGGGCGGCGCGCCGGCGCGGCGTGCGAATGCGGCGCAACTGGAATCGGCGCAGCGGCTGCTCGGTTCGGTGATCGGTGCCGCCTCCGCGCGGCGCGTGATCGATGCGGCGGCATCCGGCAAGGAACTCGTGCTCGAGGATGTCGTCTCGATCGTCGATCGGGCATCGCGCGCGCTCGAGTTCAACCGCGAGCTGCTGCAGGCGACCATGGAGAACGTGAGCCAGGGCATCAGCGTGGTCGACGACGAACTGCGGCTCGTCGCGTGGAACCAGCGCTATCTGGCGCAGTTCAACTACCCGCCGGATCTCCTCTACATCGGCAAGCCGATCCAGGAAGTGCTCGAGTTCAACGCGGCGCGCGGCGAGCTGGGCGCGGGCGAGGCGAACCTGCTCGTGGCGCGGCGCATGGCGCACCTGCGCCGGGGCACCGACTACGTGTACCAGCGCGTCGGGCCCGACGGCACGGTGCTCGAGATCCGCGGCAACCGCATGCCCGGCGGCGGCTTCGTGACCAGCTACACCGATGTCACGGAGTACAAGCGCACCGAGGCCGCGCTCGAGCAGCGCGTGGGCGAGCGCACGCGCGCGCTGTCCGCCCTGAACGAGGAACTGGCGGCGGCGAAAGCCGTTGCCGAGCGCGCCAACCTCGGCAAGACCCGCTTCCTCGCCGCCGCGAGCCACGACGTGCTGCAGCCCCTCAATGCCGCGGGCCTGTTCGCCGGGGCGCTGCTGCAGAAGCTCGATCGGCCCGAGCAGAAAGGGCTCGTCGGCGACATCGAGAACTGCCTGCGCACGGCGGAAGGCGTGCTGACCGACCTGCTCGACATCTCGAAGCTCGATGCCGGCGTGGTGCAGGCGCAGGTGACCGACGTGCCGGTGCGGGAGCTGTTCGGCGCGCTCGAGGCGGAATTCGCCCTCACCGCGCGCGCGCGCGGACTCGAACTGCGCATGCGGCCGAGCGACGCTGTCGTGCGCAGCGACGCGCAACTGCTGCGGCGGGTGCTGCAGAACTTCGTCGCGAACGCGATTCGCTATACGACACGAGGCGCCGTCCTCGTCGCGTGCAGGCGCCGGGGCGGCCTGTTGAGCATCGAGGTGCGGGATACCGGCCCGGGCATCGCAACGGAGCAGCTCGGGCGCATCTTCGAAGAGTTCTATCGGGCGCCGACGGCGCGGGCGGGCGACGCCACCGCGGGCAAGGGCTTCGGGCTGGGGCTCGCGATCGCCGATCGCATCGCGCGACGGCTCGAGCATCGGCTCATCGTGCGCTCCACGCTGGGCCGCGGCTCGTTGTTCGCGGTCGAGGCGCCGGCCGGGACCGCGACGCCGGCCCTCGCGCGACCGGCCCGCCGCACGCCCGTGGCCGGTTCGCTCGCCGGCGTGCGTGCGCTCGTGATCGACAACGACGTTGCGGTGCTGCGCGCGATGGTCGTGCTGCTCGAGTCATGGCAATGCGACGTGCGCGCCGCCGGCGCGGAACGCGACCTGCCGGCACTCGACGCCTGGCGCCCCGACGTGCTGATCGTCGACTACCACCTCGACGACGGCGTCACCGGGCTCGCCGTGGCCGCGCGCATCCGTGCGGCGGTGGGCGCGGAGCTGCCGCTCGTCGTGATCACGGCCGATGCGGCCGACACGACCCGGGATGAAATCGAAGTCGCGGGCGGCGCGTACCTGCGCAAGCCCGTGCGGCCGCTTGCACTGCACAGCGTGCTGCGGCGGGCCGCGCTGCACGGCGCCGATCAGCGCTCGAGGGACAGCGGGTCCGGGTCCTGAATCTCGAGTGAACGAAAGGCCAGCGTCGCCTGGGTGCGGTTGCGCGCGCCGAGCTTCGCGAGCGCCGCGGAGACATGCGCCTTGGTCGTCTGCTCGGTGATGCCGAGTTCGGCGGCGATCTGCTTGTTGAGCTTGCCGAGCGCGAGCAGCTCGAGCACGCGGTACTGCTGCGGTGTCAGGCTCGCGAGGCGCGCCGCCATTGCCGTGAGCCCCGCGGATGCCTCAGGTGCCGCGAGCGCGGCCGCGGGAAACCATTGCCCGCAATCGAGCACCGTGCGGATCGCGGCGACGAGATCGGCGAGCGGCGCCGACTTCGGCACGTAGCCTGCGGCACCGAAGGCGAGGGCGGCGCGAGCCACGGCCGCGCTTTCGCTGGCCGACACCACGACCACGGCCATGCCCGGATGCTGGCTGCGCAGCCACGCGAGCGGCGCGAAGCTGCGACTGCCCGGCATCATCAGGTCGAGGAGCACGAGATCGGTGTCGGGCGCGCCGCGCGCCGCGGCGCGCAGCGTTTCCGCATCGGCGGCTTCGATGACGTCGGCTTCTTCGACAGCGTCCTCGATCGCGCGACGTAACGCCGCGCGAAAGAGCGGATGGTCATCCGCGATCAGCACCGTGCGGTGGGCGGTCGCCTGCATTCTGGCGCTATTGTGGCAGGGCGGCGCGCGGCGCGCGCCACGGGCTACGGGCTACGGGCGACGGGCTACGGGCCAGACGCGCTTGTTGCCAGCGCGGGC
Organism: Steroidobacteraceae bacterium; assembly: GCA_050185195.1. Taxonomy (GTDB): domain Bacteria; phylum Pseudomonadota; class Gammaproteobacteria; order Steroidobacterales; family Steroidobacteraceae; genus CADEFQ01. The sequence continues at coordinate 15,448 of JBFWZQ010000023.1, forward strand.
CGTGACGCCATCCTGGCGGCGTCTTGCCGCCGCCCGGCCAATCCGGGGGAAGGCCAACTTTGCGACCAACGTGGCGCAGTATACTCAACGCTTCTGGCCCGTAGCTCGTAGCCCGTAGCCCGTAGCGGGTCCCCGCCGCCCGCCGCCCGCCGCCCGCCGCCCGTGCTACCCTCGGGTGCCCGGTTGCCACACAAGGCCCATGGTTCCCACCGAAATCCTCGTCATCTTCGTCCTCGTCCTGCTGAACGGCTTTTTCGCGCTGTCTGAGATGGCGCTCGTATCGTCGAGGCGCTCGCGGCTGCAGTCGCGGGCGGAGCAGGGCAGTCGCGGCGCACGCATCGCCCTCGCGCTGCTCGAGGACTCGACCAGTTTCCTTTCCGCCGTGCAGATCGGCATCACGCTGATCGGCATCGTGACGGGTGTGTACAGCGGCGCGACCCTCGCGGCGCAGCTCGACGACGTGATCGCCGCCTGGGGCATCCCGATGGCGTATGCCGAGGAAATCGCGTTCACCGGCATCGTCGTCGTGGTGACCTTCGTCACCCTGATCCTGGGTGAGCTCGTGCCAAAGCGCATCGCCCTCGAGAACGCCGAGGGGCTCGCGATCCTCGTCGCGCCCGTGATGCGCGGCTTCTCCGTCGCGATGACACCCTTCGTATGGCTGCTGCGCGGGTCGGTCGACGTGTTGCTGAAGCTCGTGCCGGTGCCGGCAGCTTCGCAGAAGTCGGTCACGGAGGACGACGTGCGCGCGATGATTGCCGAGGGCACGCGCTCGGGCGTGTTCCTCGCGAGCGAGAAGCGGCTGATCGAGGGCGTACTCGCGCTTGCCGACCAGCGTGTCGGCGCGGTGATGGTGCCGCGGCAGGACATCATCTGGCTCGACCTCGACGAGCCGCTGCCGCAGCTCTGGCAGGAGGCCAAGGAAAGCGGGCACGCACGCTTCCTCGCGGCCCATGGCTCGCTCGAGCAACTCGCGGGCGTGCTGACGCTCGCGAACCTCAGCGAGGCACTGCGGCGCGGCAGTCTCGATCCCGAGCGCGACCTCATGCCCGCGCTGCACGTGCCGGAGAGCATCACGGTCATGCAGATGCTCGACCAGTTCCGCCGCTCGAGCACGCACCTTGCCGTCGTGATCGACGAGTACGGGGACGTGGAAGGCGTGGCGACGCCGATCGACATCCTGAAGGCGATCGCCGGCGAGCTGCCCGACGTCGGCAGCCGTGAACGTCCCGAGATCGTCACGCGCGAGGACGGCTCGCTGCTGATCGACGGCCACCTGCCGATCGACGAAATGCAACGCGCGCTCGGGCGGCGCGACATGCTGTCCGTCGATTACCACACGGCCGCCGGCTTCGTGCTCGCGCGCTTCGGTCGCATCCCCAAATCAGGTGACGTCGTCACCTGGCGCGGCCTGCGCTTCGAAATCGTCGACATGGACGGCAAGCGCATCGACAAGCTGCTGGCGGCGCGCACGGGTTGAGCGCGGCGTGGCGCGCGCTCCGGGCGCGCGGAACGGGCTGCGGGCTACGAGCTACGGGCAACGGGCGACGGGCGACGGGCCAGAGGCGCTCCGCGCCCTCGGCGCCGGTCGGTCTCGGTGCGTTGCCGATACGGCCATGGCCTGGCCAGTGCGAAAGCCGTACCCGAAATGAGGGAACGACGTGAGAGCGGCGCCAGGGATATCCGCGACCGAGCCTGTCCGGAATCATGAGTGAGGCAGAAGATGACAAACCGGAGCATCCATGCCAGGCAGAAGGACGACAAAGGCGGTGCGGGCCGTCGGAGCGGCGCTGCCGCCGGCCCCCTGGGCTGATGGACCCATTTGTCCGTGGCCCGGCGAGCGCCGAGGCAGTCAACGCCGCGTCGATGGCCTTCAAGAAGGCGCTGATCGAGCGGGTGCCCGGTGCCGAACCGACGCATCACCTGGGCTACGCGCCCGGGGCGGACAAGCCCGAGGGAGCGGGTAATCACCGCAACGGCCCGGGCGGGAAAGCCGTGCTGAACGAAGAGGGCCGCTGCTGATTCCGAGGCGCGCGCGGCATGACGGTGCGGGAGATCCCGGGGTTTCTCGCCGAGCAGTACGCGACCGAGGCCAGCGCCTGACAGAGCCGCCCGCTCGAGCCGCGCTATCCGGTGGTCTTCGACGCGCCGCGGGTGAAGATCCGCGAGGACGCTGTCCTGCGCAACAAGGCGATCTACCTGGCGCCCGGGGTACTCCCCGATGGGCTGAAAGGCATTGGCGAAGCGCTTGAAGCGGCGCTTCCCGCCGGCCGTACGGCGCGTGATCTACACGTCCAATGCCATCGAGGGCATCCATGCGCGGTTACGCAAGATCATCAGGACGCGCGACCACCCCCACGGAACCCGGCACGCGCAACCCGCGTCTCTGGCCCGTTGCCCGTTTCAGCGCCGCGCCATCTCCCCGCTGTCATCGAACACGAGTGCGCCGTCGGGAAACGCGGCATCGGTCAGCGCCCGGATGAGCGTGAGCGCCTGCGCCTGCGGGTCGAGCGACGGGCCGTCGGGTCGCAGCTGGACCGTGGAGTCGATGTGCCCGCCGCGAAAGCGGCCCTCGGCATCGAGGCGCGCGGTGAGGATCGGCGCGATGCCGCGATTGCCTTCGACGCCGATGCCGTAGTAGGTCGCGAAGTTGCCGAGGCTGTAGGCGATCAGCCGGTCGCGGTAGAGCTCCATCGCGCGCGCCACGTGTGGGCCGTGGCCGATGAGCAGGTCGGCGCCGGCGTCCACCATCGCACGCGCGAACATCACGACGTCGCCGCGATCCTCGCCGACGTAGTACTCGCGCGCGAACGGCAGCCGTTCGGCGCCCTCGCCCTCGGCGCCCGCATGGAACGACACGATCACGATGTCGTTCGCCGCGGCGAGTGCGCGCACCCGGTCGACGGCAATGTCGTGGTCGTTGAGCGAGTTGGCGCCCACGTTCGGTGCAAACGCGATCATGGCGACGCGCACGCCCTGCACCGTCATCTCGGCCCAGGTGCCTTCGCGCCCGGAATGGCGGATACCGACCGCATCGAGTGCGGCCATGCTCGAATCGCGGCCCGCCTCGCCGAAGTCGCGCGCGTGGTTGTTCGCGAGGCTCAGCATGTCGAAGCCCGCGGCGGCCAGATAGGCGGCGTAGCGGGTCGGCGTGCGAAAGAGGAAGCACCTCGCCGGATTGCCGCATTGTTTGACCGGCTCGCCGCCGTCCATCAGTACGCCTTCGAGATTGCCGAAGGCGATGTCGGCCGCCGACAGGATCGGGGCAACGTGCCGCAGGAAGCCGACGCCATCGTCGTCCGGCAGGATGTCCTTCGGAAAATCGGTGCCGAGCATGATGTCGCCGACCGCGGCGATCGAGATCACGGTGGGCGGCGGGGGAGGCGGGAGGGGGGGCACGACTTCCGCGGGTGGGGGCGGCGCAGGCGGCGGGGGCGTTGCGCAGCCTGCGAGTGCTGCCGCGGCGATGAGCAGGGCCGCAAGGCCGCTGCGGGTCATGCGTTCAGCGACCCGCATCACTGCGGCCGATCCACCAGTAGACGATGCGCGCCGCGACATAGGCGGGTATCAGGTACACGGCGAGTGCGACCAGCGTCAGCGGCCACAGGTTGCCGCCGCCGAGCACGAGGAACACGTAGGCGGCTTGCCCGAGCCCGAGTCCCGCCAGGATCGGCCAGATCGCCACGCGACGACGCGAATGCCAGGCGAGCCCTGCGCCGATGGCGACGAGTCCGGGCGTGTAGTAGGGGAGTCCGGCGTCCCAGGGCTCCTGCAGGCCGAGGAACAGTGGCGACAGCGCCCACAGCGCGGCGCCTCCCGCGGCGGCCCACAGCGCCATGAGGGCCAACGACGGGCGGGCTGCGGGTGTCGGCTCCATGCTCAGTCGCCGACGCGTATCACGAGGGCGTCGATGTCGGCCGACCGCAGCCGCTCGCGCACGCGGTTCAGTTCCTTCAGGTCGGCGATCGGCCCGATGCGCACGCGATGCCACACGTCGGCGTCGACCGCCACGCGCTGCACGACCGACTGGATGCCCTGCAGGGCGAGCTGCGAGCGCACGCGTTCGGCATCGGGCTGGCTGCGGTAGGAGCCTGCCTGCAGCACATAGACGCCGGGTCGCTCGACCGTCGACGTGGGGGCGTCCCGCTTCACGTCGCGATCCTTCTCGGGTACGACGACTTCGAACTTCGGCAGCATTTCGTAGAAGTCGTACTGCCTGCCGGACGCCTCATCGCCCGCGGGGGCCGCGTCGGCCGGCGCCTCCGTCGCGCGCGGCTCGGGGCGCGGCGCTTCCGCCCCGGTGGCCGGCTGCAGCGCGCGCTGGTTCATCACCGCGAACACGAGCAGCGCGACGACGAGGCCGCAGGCGAGGCCGTAGCCGAATTGCCGGAATCGGCCGGCATCGAGGCCCCCGCCGCGGGCCGACTTGTAGTCGCGCGCGGTGGGCCTCACATCGATTCCGGTGCGGACACGCCGAGCAGCTCGAGTCCGTTGCGCACCACCTGTTGCACGCCGAGCGCGAGCGCGAGGCGCGCGTTGCGCAGTGGCGGATCCTCGACGATGAAGGTCGCGGCGTTGTACCAGGTGTGGAAGGCGTTCGCGAGGTCGCGCAGGTAGTGCACGACGGTGTGCGGCGTGCGGTTCGCGGCGGCCTGGCGCACGGTCTCGGGATAGCGCACGAGCGCGGTGAGCACGGCCTGTTCGTGCTCGTCGACGAGCAGGCCGAGGTTCGCGCGGGCCGACGCCTCGTCGTAGCGGTAGCCCTTCGCGGCCAGCTGCTTCATCACGCTCGCGACGCGCGCATGCGCGTACTGGATGTAGTACACCGGGTTTTCGTTCGAGCGCGATTTCGCGAGCTCGAGGTCGAAGTCGAGCGGCTGGTCGTGGCTGCGCATCAGGTAGAAGAAGCGGCAGGCGTCGGTGCCGACTTCCTCGCGCAACTGGCGCAGCGTGACGAACTGCGCGTCGCGCTTGCCCATCGGGATCTTCTCCTTGCCGCGCCACAGGCTCACGAACTGGATCAGGATCACCTCGAGGCAGTCGCCCGGCTGGCCCATCGCGACGAGTCCGCCGCGCACGCGCGCGACATAGCCGTGGTGGTCGGCGCCGAGCACGTCCACCAGCCGCTCGAAGCCGCGTTCGCGCTTCTCGAGGTGGTAGGCGATGTCGGAGGCGAAATAGGTCTTCTCGCCGTTGGCGCGCACCACGACACGATCTTCGTCGTCGCCGAACTCGGTGGCGCGAAACCAGGTCGCGCCGTCCTTGTCGTACAGCCGGCCCTGGCCGCGCAGCACGTCGAGCGCGTGGTCGATCGCGCCGCTCGTCGTGAGGGTGCGTTCGGAATACCAGCGGTCGAAAGCGACGCCGAAGTCGGCGAGGTCGCCCTTGATGTCCGCGAGCATCGTCTCGAGCGAAAAATCGAGCACGCGGCGGAAATCGGTGTCGTCGAGCAGGGCGCGCATGCGCTCGATGATCGCGTCGACGTACTTGTCCTTGTCGCCGCCGGCGGGCGCGTCGGGCGGCAGCGACTCGAGTACCGCGGCGGCGGGCCGGCGGAACGCCTCGCCCGCGGTCGCGTGCAGAGCGCGGGCGAGCGCCCGCACGTAGTCGCCCCGATAACCGTTCGACGGGAACTCGAGCGCCTCGCCGCAGGTCTCGAGATAGCGCAGCCACACGCTCGCGGTGAGGATGTCCATCTGCCGGCCGGCATCATTGATGTAGTACTCGCGGTGCACGGCGTAGCCGGTCGCCTCGAGCAGGTTGCCGAGGGTGGCGCCGAAGGCGGCCTGCCGGCCCGTGCCCACGTGCACCGGCCCCGTCGGGTTCGCCGATACGAACTCGAGCAGCAGTTTGCGCCCGCCACCGGGCTCGGTGCTGCGGCCGTACCTGGCGCCCGATTCGAGGGCCTGCCACAGTTCGTCGAGGTTGGCAGCGGCATCGAGGTGGAAGTTGATGAAGCCCGCGCCCGCGATCTCCGCGCGGGCAACGAGCGGGCTGGCCGGGAGGGCCTGGATGATCTCCGCCGCGAGCTCGCGCGGGTTGCGCCCGGCGCTTTTCGCGAGGCGCAGCGCCACGTTCGAGGCAAAATCGCCGTGCCTGGCGTCGCGGGTGCGCTCGACCACGATCGTGGCGGGGTCGGAGGGCGGCAGCCGGCCGGTTTCGCCGAGGCGGACGAGCGCCGCGGCGAGCAGTTTTTCGAGTTCGGTTTTCAAGCGGCCATTTTAGCGGAACGCGGCGGTCAACCGGCAGGTTCCGGCCGCGTTATGACGGTTGCAATCGATGGAGTAAACAGATGAAACCGACTTTACTGGCCCTCGCCCTGGCCGCCGCGCCACTCGCCGCCCACGCGGACGGGCCGAAAATGGACCCTGGCCGCCCCATGGAGAACGACGCGTCGCTGATCCGGCACTTCGACCGCGATGGCGACGGGCGCGTCTCGCGCCAGGAGTCGATCGATGCGGCGGTGGATCGCGCCAACCGGCGCTTCGAGCAGCTCGATGCCAACAAGGACGGTTATCTCACGCAGGATGAGATGAACGCCGCGCGCAAGACGATGCGCGAGCGCGTGAAGGAGCGCGCGGGCGAGCACTGGAAGGCCGCCGACAAGGACGGCGATGGCGCGATCTCGCGCAGCGAGGCCGAGGCCGGCATGCCGATGCTGGCGAGGCGCTTCGACCAGCTCGACGCCAACAAGGACGGCAAGATCACGCGCGACGAGATGCCGCAGGGCAAACGCATGGATGCCGTCAAGCCGCCGGCGCGGCCGTCAGAATAGTTCGAGCGGGTCCACGTCGAGCGCCCAGCGCACGCGCCGCGCGCCCGGCAGGCCCTCGGCCCGTGGCAGCCAGGCGTCCAGGAAACGATGCAGGGCCACGCGATCGGCGCTCTCGACCAGCAGTTGCGCGTGGAAGCGATCGGCGCGTCGTGCCATCGCGGCCGGTGCGGGCCCGAGCAGCCGGATGGCGCGCGGCGTCGGCATTGCACGGCGCGCCTCTTCGAGGAATGCCACGGCTTCATGCAAGGACGCGGCGGAGGCGCGTATTGCGGCGAGCCGCCCGAACGGCGGCCAGCCCGCGTCGCGCCGCTCGGCGAGCGCGGTCTCGGCAAAGCCTTCGTAGCCGCGCTCGAGCAGGCTCGTGAGCAGCGGATGCCCGGGGTATTCCGTCTGGATCAGCACCTCGCCCGGCCGCGCCCCGCGCCCCGCGCGGCCGGCCACCTGCACGATCGTCTGCGCGAGGCGCTCGGCCGCGCGAAAATCCGTGCTGAAGAGGCCGTGGTCGGCGTTCAGCACGACCGCGAGAGTCACGTCCGGGAAATCGTGGCCTTTCGTCACCATCTGCGTGCCCACGAGGATGCGGGCCTCGCCCGAGGCGACGCGCGCGAGCACCGCGGTGAGCTCCTCGTCGCGACGCACGACGTCGCGGTCGAGTCGCGCGAGCTGCGTGTCGGGAAAGAGCGTGGCGAGCGTTTCTTCCACGCGCTCGGTGCCCTGGCCCACCGCGCGCACTTCGTAGCCGCAGGTGGGGCAGCGCGCGGGCAGCGGTGCATCAAGGCCGCAATGGTGGCACTTGAGGCGGGCCGCGCGCGCGTAAACGGTGAGTCGCGCGTCGCAGGACGTGCAGCCGGCGAGCCAGCCACAGGCCGTGCAGGCGAGCGTCGGTGCGTAGCCGCGGCGATTGAGGAACACGAGCACCTGCCCGTGTTCGTCCAGGTGCCGACGCATGGCCTCGACGACATGGGTGGACAGGCCGTTGCGCAGCGCCTCGGCGCGCAGGTCGACGAGCGCAAGGCGTGGCGGCAGCGCCTCGCCGGTGCGCCGGGGCAGCGCGAGGCGCGTGTAACGGCCCTGCTGCGCGTTGTGCAGGCTCTCGAGCGAGGGCGTTGCCGAGCCGAGCACGATCGGCACGCCGGCGCGCTGCGCGCGCACCACGGCGATGTCGCGGGCCGAGTAGCGAAAGCCGCCCTCGTGCTGCTTGAACGAAGCGTCGTGCTCCTCGTCGATCACGACGATCCCGAGCCCACCGAGCGGTGCGAACACGGCCGAGCGCGTGCCGAGCACGATGCGCGCGCGACCCGACAGCGCATCGCGCCAGGCCGCGAGCCGCGCCGTGCCGGTGAGCGCCGAATGCAGCGTTGCGATCGGCGTCGCGAAGCGCGCGGCGAAGCGGCCGACGAGTTGCGGCGTGAGCCCGATCTCGGGCACGAGCACGAGCGCGCGCGCGCCGCGCGCCAGCACGCGCTCGACGAGCCGCAGGTAGACCTCGGTCTTGCCGCTGCCCGTGATGCCGTGGAGCAGGAAGGCGCCGAAGCGGTCGTGCGCCGCCTCGATCGTGTCAACCGCGGCTTCCTGTTCGGCCGTGAGCGAAAACGGCGAGGGGTGCGCGAGGCCGCCTGCGTCGGGTGGGGAATCGGGCATTTCCCGCGTCGCGGCCCAGCCGCGCTTCACGAGGGCGTGCGCGGCCTCGCGTGCCCCGGTGCCCATCGCGGCGAGGGCCGCGCCATCGAGGCCACCGGCCTGCACCAGCGCCGCGAGTACCGCGCCCTGGCGCGGCGCGCGGCGCAGGTCGCCCGCGGCGTGCGCCGTGGCGCCCTCCGCGGTCGCCATCCAGACCGTGCGCAGGGCACGCGCGCACGCCCCCTCACGCGCCAGCTTCGGCAAGGCCGCGAACAGCACCTCGCCGATGGGGTGGTGGTAGTACTCCGCGGCCCAGCGCAGCAGCGCGAGCAGTTCGGCGTCGAACACCGGCTCGGGGTCGAGGACCTCACCCAAGCGCCTGAGCTTCTCGCGCGGGACCCCGGACTCGCCGGCGAGCTCGAGCACGATGCCGACGAGCTGGCGGCGCCCGAACGGGATACGCACGCGCGCGCCCGGCCGGGGTGCCAGGTCGCCCGCCAGGTAGTCGAAAGTCCTGCGCAGCGGCGTGTCCACCGCGACGCGTACTATGGGAGCTTCGGCCAATGAAAACCCGTGGAGTGCCAAGAACTTGCGAACGGCGTCAACGCCAGGCCCGCGAGCGCGTTATCTTGCCTCATGGACGCACTCGCGGCATGGCCGCGCGCTTATAGCATGAGCCTTGCCCGGGGCGACGGCCGCGACTCGCAGGACGCCACGCGCGCGCAACGCGCCGCCTTCGACCAGTTCTTCCTCGCGGTCGAGCGCAAGGCGTTTCGCATCGCGCAGCTCGCGCTGCGCCACGAGGACGATGCGCTCGACGCCGTGCAGGACTCGATGCTGCAACTCGTGCGCGCCTATGCGGCGCGGCCGCAGGCCGAGTGGAAGCCGCTCTTCTATCGCATCCTCGAGAACCGCATCCGCGACCTGCAGCGGCGGCGCACGGTGCGCGGGCGGGTTTTCGCGTGGTGGCCCGCGCGCGGTGGCAACGCGCGCGACGACGGTGACGCCGAAGCGGAAATCGACCCCGCGGCGAACGCACCGAGTCCCGAGGCCGGGCCGCAGGCGCGGCTCGAGACGGAGCAGGCGATGGCGCTGCTCGAAGAATTCCTCGCGCAGTTGCCGGCGCGGCAGCGCCAGGCTTTCCTGTTGCGCAATTTCGAGGAACTCGACGTCGCAGGCACCGCAGCCGCGATGGGCTGTTCCGAGGGCAGCGTCAAGACGCACTATTTCCGCGCGGTGCACACGCTGCGCGCGCGGCTCGGGGCCGAGCAGGGAGAGGTGGCATCGTGAGCGATTTCGAAACCCGTTCCCGGGCCGCGCTCGAGGCGAGCGTCGGGCAGCTCGATGGGCGCGTGCGATCGCGGCTCACGCGCGCACGCCACGCCGCGCTCGACGAGCTGCAGCGCGCCCACCGCCGGCGCGCAGCCTGGTGGCCGCTCCTGCCGGTCGCGACCTTTGGCGCCGCGGCCGTGCTCGCGATCGCGCTGTGGACCCGCCAGCCGGAAAGTGTCGCGCCGCGACTGGGTGCACCCGTCGCGCAGGCAACGTCGGCGCTGGATCCGCAGGGCGCCGGGCCGCGGCTCGCCTCGCTGTCGAGCGACGAGGTCGATTTCCTGCTGGGCGAGGATATCTTCGACGCGGCGTTGCGGGTGGAGCCGGTGGGCTAGCAGCGGGCGAGAGGCGGCGGGCAGGCGTCGCACTGATTCATCCGCCTCCTCGCGGGTCGAGCGCATCGCCTGCGGCGAGTGTGCCCTCGGGGCGCCGGCGCTCGGCGTGAGATCGCATCGAAACCGGCACCGCCGCGGTCGCCTCGCTCTGACCGGCGCCCCTCGGCGCTCTCCACTCTCGTCCGCGGATGAATCAGCGCGCGGCCTGCCCGCGGCCGGTCACTCACCTGGGCCAGGTGCGAGGGTTGACTGGCTGCACGCAGCCGGCGCCGGGCCGGACCGGGAACGGGGCCTGCGGTGACGAGCGTGGAGAGCGCCGAGGAGCGGCGAGCTGCGCCCGGCGTCCAACCAACTCTCAGTTCCTGATGACCCCATGCGCCGGGCGCCGCCGCGACCAGGGCACCGCCGCAGGCGGCGCTCGACCCGTGAGGAACCGCAGGACCCGCTCCCGCTCCGGCCCGCCGTCGCTTGCCCGCCGCCCGCCTGACGCGCGAATCAGGGTCATGCCCAAAACGCATGGCCTGATACGAAATATCCATCCTGTTGCATCGCTGGCACTCCCCGGTAGGCTCCACCCGACATGCAACGCCGTGTTGCCGGGGGAGTCGAGTCCATGCCATCCAGGTTCAATCGTGTTGGTGCGCCCGCGCGCTCGTGCTTCATGCTGGCAGGCCTCCTGGTCGCTGGATCGGCGGTCGCCCAGTCGCAGGAAGGCGCGCAGGAAGGCGCGCCTGAGGGCGACGAGCAGGTGCAGGAAGTGGTCGTCACCGGCTCGCGCATCCAGCGCGCCGACACGAGTTCGGTGGGGCCGCTGCAGACGCTGACGTCCGAAGACATCGTGGCGGCCGCGCCGACCTCCGTGGGCGACCTGCTGCAGGCACTGCCGAGCGTCGGCATGAGCCTCAATTCGAACGGCACGCAGGGCACGTCCTTCGGCGTGTCGTCGATCAACCTGCGCTACCTCGGTTCCGCCGAGGGGTCGGGCAACCGCACGCTGGTGCTCGTCGATGGGCATCGCTGGGTGAACGCCGTCGGCGGCCGCGGTTTTCGCGATTTCGTCGACCTGAACACCATCCCGCTCGGCATCGTCGACCGGATCGAGGTGCTGAAGGACGGCGCGTCGGCGATCTACGGCGCGGATGCGATCGCCGGTGTCGTGAATATCCATACGAAGCAGAACCTCGAGGGGTTCGAGGCCGCCGGCCGCTACGGCATCACCGATCGGGGCGACAACGAGAACACCAGCGGATTCGTCAACTGGGGCACGCAGGGCGAGCGTGCCTCGGCATTGTTCTCGCTGAGCTACAACGACACGAAGCCGTTGCTCACGATGGATCGCGCGCTGACGGAACGCGCCATCGTGCCGCTGACCGCGCCGCCGTCGTCGCCGCGCGGCCTGTTCGTGCTGCCGGGCCTCTCAAACAACGCCTTCTTCGGAACGCCCGCAGGCTTCGCCGCGAACACGGCCAATGCGATCACCCGCCTGCCCGGCGGCGGCGCCGTGGACGCCGGCGCCGCCGCGGACAGTGCCTTCCGCGTCGCGAGGCTGCCGGCCGACGACTTCAACACGCAGTCGCAGGGCATCTACGCGATCGGGCCGAGCGAGCGCTACGGCGCGTTCGCGCGCGTCGGCTGGCGCTTCAGTGATGACCTCGAGATGCACGCCGAGGCGCTCTACAACCGGCGCGAATCGAGCCAGCTCTTCTCCCCGGTGCAGATCGATGTCCGCGGCTCACGCGGCTACGCGATCTCGAACGACCAGGCGTTCAATCCCTTCGGCACGGCAAACGGCGTGCCGCTCGCCAATGCGCTCGCGTTCTCGGGCAATTCCTTCCGCATCCAGCGGGTCGCCGAGGAAGTCGGCAACCGCGACAACGTGCAGCAGGTCGACACGGTGCGCCTGGCGCTCGGCCTCGACGGGCGGCTGCAACTCGCCGGCGAATGGCGCTGGGATGCCTTCCTTTCCTGGTCGCGCAACGAGGCCACCTTCGACGCGCGCAACCAGGTGAACTACGATCATGTCTTCCAGGCGCTGCGTTCGCCGGCTGTCTGCGCAGCGGCGCAGGGTTGCACCCCGCTCAATCTGTTCGGTGATATCACCCCGCAGATGGCGGATTACATCCGCTACAACGGCCACGACGAGCAGACCGCGACCCAGGTCGATTTCGCCGTGAATGCCTCCCGCGAACTCTTCATGCTGCCGGCCGGTGCCGTCGGCTTCGCGATGGGCTACGAGTATCGTCGCGAGAAGGCCGACGACCGTCCCGATGCCTTCGCCGCATCCCTCTCGACGGTGCTGCCGCTGCTCGCTGGCGAGCCGCAGCCGCCCACCACTGCGCAGGCGCGCGAACCGACGAAAGGCTCCTACGACCTGCACGAGCTCTACGCCGAGTTCAACCTGCCGCTGCTGCGTGACCTGCCATTCGCGTACCGCCTCGATTTCGACGCCGCGGCGCGCTACTCGGAGTACTCGACGGTCGGTGGCGAGGCGACGGCGAAGCTGGGCCTGGCCTGGCGGCCCGTGCGCGACCTGCTGTTGCGTGGCACCTATTCGCAGGGCTTTCGCGCGCCTTCCATCCTCGAGTTGTACCAGGGGCGGCGCCTGACGAATTTCCAGGCGGTCGATCCGTGCAACGGCGGTGGTGCGGGGCGGCCGGGTTGCGCAGGCGTACCGCCGACGTACAACCAGAACCAGTTCGGGGGCGGCACCATCAACGGCGTGGTCTCGGGCAACGAGAACCTCGAGCCGGAGACGGCCGACACGTTCTCGGCCGGCCTCGCGTTCACGCCGGCTTTCCTGCCCGGCGCCTCGCTGACCTTCGACTGGTTCCGCATCGATGTCGACAACGCGATCGCCGCGCAGACGGCCACGCAGTTGCTGCAGGCCTGCGCGATCCGCCAGGTCAATTGCGACCTCATCGATCGGGCGCCGTCGGGCGAAGTGCTCGAACTGCGCCAGGCCGTCGTCAACCTCTCGAGCATCCACGTCAGCGGATTCGACACGACGCTCGGCTACGCATTCGACACGCGCATCGGCGACTTCGTCGCCTCGGTCGATGCCAGCTACCTCGACTCCTTCCGCACGACGATCGTCCAGCCCGACGGTTCGACCGACATCGACGAACGCGCCGGCAAGTCGGACCAGCCGCGCTCCACGTTCCCGCGGTGGAAGGGCCAGGCGGGCCTGCGCTACTCGTACGGCAATTTCGACGCCGGCTACAAGGCACGCTACATCGGCAGCAGCTACGATGTGCCCGGCAACCCGGTCAACGGCGGCGAGATCGATGCGATCACGTATCATGACCTGCAACTGGCGTATTCGTTCACCGACTCGAAATACCGCGTTGCGCTCGGCATCGACAATTTCACCGACCGGCAGCCGCCGGTTTCGCGGGCCAACAACCCGATCAACTTCGACATCTACACGTATGACATTCGCGGCCGCTACCTGTACGCCACGTTCCGCGCCACGTTCTGAGGCCTGACGCGGGTCCCATGCCACGGGTACTGGATCGCATCGAGCGCCTGGGTAACGCGCTTCCCGATCCAGTCGTCATCTTCCTGTGGCTGATCGCGGCGCTGATCACCGCCTCGGTGGCGGCGGCTGCGTTCGGCGTCGCAGCCGTGCATCCGCTCACCGGGGCACCGGTCGTCGCCAAGAGCCTGCTGTCCGAGGCCAATGTGCGGCGCCTGCTGGTCGAGATGCCGCAGACCTTCGTGCACTTCCCGCCGCTCGGCCTCGTCGTGGTCGTGATGCTGGGCGCCGCCGTCGCCGAACGCTCGGGCCTGCTCGCGGTGATGGTGGGCCGCGCCGTGCGCGCCGCGCCGCGCGCCCTGCTGACTCCTGCCACCTTCCTGGTGGCGCTGCTTTCGCACCATGCCTCCGATGCCGCCTACGTCGTGCTGATTCCGCTCGCGGCGATCGTGTATCGCGAGGCGGGCCGTCATCCGCTGCTCGGCATGGCGGTGGCCTACGCGGGCATCTCGGGCGCCTTCGCCGGCAATCTGCTGCCGGGCCAGTTCGATGCGCTGATGCTCGGCATCACGCAGAGTGCGGCGCAGTTGCTCGAACCGGCGCGCCCCCTCAATCCCCTTGGCAACTGGTGGTTCACCGCCGCGCTCGGCGGCCTGCTGCTGTGCGTCGGCTGGCCGGTCGCCGAGCGTTGGGTGGCGCCGCGCCTCGCGCGGGTCGAGGTGGATGGCGAGGCCCTCGGGACGATCGGCGTGGACACCGTGCCCGTGGACCTCGACGCTGCGCAGCGACGTGGACTGCGTCGCGCGGGGCTGGCCGCGCTCGCGATCGTCGGATTGTTCGCGGCCCTGGTGCTCTGGCCGGGCTACACCCCGCTGCTCGATAACGATGCGCAGGGCTATGCGCGCGAGGCGCCCTTCTACCGCGCGCTGATCGCGGGCTTCATGCTGCTGTTCCTGGCCTGTGGCTGGGCCTACGGGCGTGCCGTGGGCAGCATCCGCACGCATCGTGACGCCGTGCGGATGATGGTCGACGGGCTGCGCGACATCGCTCCCTACCTCGTCATCGCGTTCGTCGCGGCGCATTTCATCGCGATGTTCGCCTGGTCGAACCTCGGCCCGATACTCGCGATCCGCGGCGCGCAGTGGTTGCGCGGTTTCGAGCTGTCGCCCGTCGCGATGCTCATACCGCTGCTGCTCATCTCATCCGTGTTCGATCTCCTGATCGGCTCGGCGTCCGCGAAATGGAGCGCGATGGCCCCGGTGGTCGTCCCGATGCTGATGCTGCTCGGCATTTCGCCGGAGATGACGACGGCCGCCTATCGCGTCGGTGACTCGATCTTCAACATCGTGACGCCCGTGGCCTCGAATTTCGTGCTGGTGCTCGTGTTCTGCCAGCGATGGTCGCGCGGCTTCGGCGTCGGCTCGCTGATCGCCATGATGCTGCCGTTCAGCGTGGCGTTCGGCATTGCAGGCCTGTTGCTGGTCGCGATCTGGACCGTGCTCGGCCTGCCGGTCGGTCCGGGTGCGCCGTGAACGAAGGCGAAGCAGTGCGCCGGATCAGTGCGCGCATCGCGATGCGCGATGGCACGCACCTCGCAACCGATGTCTACCTGCCCGCGGGCGACGGGCCCTGGCCGGCCCTGCTCGAGCGCACGCCCTACGGGCGGCGTGGCACGAACCACGCCGATCGCAGCCTGGCAGATCCCGTGCCGCGCCCGAAGCCACGGATCGCCGCGCAGTTCGCGGACGCGGGATACGCCTACGTGCTGCAGGACTGCCGGGGCCGCTTCGACTCCGAGGGCGAGTTCGCGAAGTACCTGAACGAACAGCCCGACGGTGTCGATACGATCGCGTGGATCGTCGCGCAGCCCTGGTGCAGCGGCCGCGTCGCGACGCTCGGTTTTTCGTACGGCGCCCATGTCCAGACCGCGCTGGCGGCGGCCGCACCCGCGGGTCTCGCCGCCCTGTTCGTCGATTCGGGCGGCTTTTCGAGCGCGTTCCACAGCGGCATCCGCCAGGGCGGTGCGCTCGAGCTGAAGCAGCTCACCTGGGCACTGAAGCACGCGCGCCTCTCGCCCGCGACGGCCGCGGATCCGCGGCGGCGGGCGGCGCTCGAATCCGCCGACATCCGCGAATGGGCGCGCGTGATGCCCTGGACGCGGGGACACTCGGCCGTGAGCGCGGCGCCGGAGTACGAGGCTTACGTCATCGAACAGTGGTCGCAGGAATGTTTCGGACCCTTCTGGCAGCGGCCCGAGCTGTACGCGCGTGGTTACTACGACCGTTTTGCCGACGTGCCGATGGTGCACATGTCGAGCTGGTACGACCCCTACGCACTGACGGCCACCGAGAATTTCGCGGCGTTGTCGAAGTCGAAGCGCGGCCCGGTGCGGCTCGTGATGGGGCCGTGGACCCACGGCCAGCGCTCGGTGACGCACGCCGGCGCCGTGGATTTCGGGCCGGCCGCGACGCTCGACGGCAATGTCGCGCCCGACTACGTGACACTGCGCAAGGACTTCTTCGATCGCCACCTGCGCGGCCTCGATGCGCCCGACTGGCTGGCCGCGCCCGTCACCCTGTTCGTGATGGGCGGCGGTGCGGGAACGCGCACACCCGAGGGACGGCTGCTGCACGGTGGCGCGTGGATGCGTGCGACCGACTGGCCGCCGCCGCAAGCGCGACCGACGTACTGGTACCTGCAGGAGGGCGGTGGGCTCGCGACGACGCCGCCAGTGCGCGAGGCAGAGGTCGCGTGGCGCTTCGATCCGCGCCATCCGGTGCCGACGATGGGCGGCGCGATTGCGTCGGGTGCGCCGCTGATGGAAGGCGGCGCGTTCGACCAGCGCGAGACAGCGGCGACCTATGGCGCACGCGACCCGGGGCGCGCGCTCGCCGCGCGCGAGGATGTACAGGTGTTCGAAACCCCGCCCTTGCGCGAGGACGTGATCGCCGTGGGGCCGGTCGTGGCCCGGCTGTGGGTGTCCACGAGTGCGCGCGACACCGACTTTACGGTGAAGCTCCTCGACGTGCATCCTCCCACGCCGGATTGGCCCGAGGGCTTTGCGATGAACCTGACCGACGGGATCCAGCGGCTGCGCTTTCGCGCGGGCTATGAGCGCGCCGAGCCCGCCGAGCCGGGGCGCGTCTACGCGATCGAGGTCACCCTGTTTCCGACGGCCAACCGGTTCCTCGCCGGGCACCGGATCCGCGTGGATGTCTCGAGCAGCAATTTCCCGCATTTCGATGTCAATCCGAACACGGGAGCGCCCGCCGGGGTTCCCAGCGAGCCGGTGGTCGCCACCAATCGCATCCATGTCGGGCGCGAACACCCCTCGGGCATCGAACTGCAGCTGTTGCCTGCGCCGCGCGCATGAAGCGCAGCGCCGACCTGCGCGCCCTGCGGGCGTTCCGCTCCATCGTGCGGACCGGAACCGTGACGGCCGCGGGGCGCGAACTCGGCCTCACCCAGCCCGCGACGAGCCGGTTGCTCGCGCAGCTCGAGCGCGGCCTCGGCTTCGAACTCTTCCATCGCGACCGCGGCCGGCTCGTGCCGACGAGCGATGCACTGCTGCTGTTCGAGGATGTCGAGCTTGCGCTGGGCGGCGTGGATCGGGTGCAGGGGCTCGCGGAGGACATCGCGGCGTTTCGCGTCGGGCGACTGCGGCTGGTGGCGCCGCCCAGCTTCACCGAAGGCGTGCTGCCCGAAATCGCGGCGGCCTTCCTCAGGCGATTCCCGGACGTGCACCTGAGCATCGATTCGCGCAGCGTCGAGACGGCGCGCAAGATGATCGCGACGCGGGACGTCGATGCGGGCTTCGTGCGCCTGCCCATCGACCGCACCGACCTGACCGCCGAAACGGTCGTCGCCAGCGCAAGCATCTGCGTGCTGCCGAGCGACCACCGGCTCGCGCGCGAGCGCGAACTCGACCCGGCGCGCCTGCGTGGCGAACCCCTGATCCTGCTCGGCGCCGGCCGGCAGTCGCGCATGCAGATCGAGGCGGCATTTGCCGGGGCCGGCATCACGCCGCGCGTGCGCATCGATACGCACACGATCGGATCGGCCTGCGGCCTGGCCGCACGCGGCGTCGGCATCACGATCGTCAATGCATTGCTCGCACGCCCCTACCTGAGGGACGGGCTCGTTGCGCGGCCGTTTCGCCCCGAGATGCGCCATGAGTACGCGTTCGTCACGGCTGCCGTGCCGGGGCCGACCCGCCTCGCGCGCGAGTTCCTGCAGGAGACACGCGCCTGGTTTGCGCGCGCGAACTACGCGGCGCCGAGGACCGCCCGCTCGCCGTCGAGGCGCAAGCGGTAGCCGAAGGGTTTCGACAGGCTCGCCACGCGCGCGAGCGTCGCGTGCGCCTGGGCCGCGGTCGCCGGCGAGGGTCGGCCGCGTGTCACGAAGTCCTCCGAGCCGCCGACGCCCACGGGCGCGAGCGCCACGGGCGTGAGCAGGGCGCCGCTGAAGCGGCCCCCCTCGAAGCGGCACTCGGCCACGAGGCTTTCCCAGTTCGGCTCGCCGTAGGCGTGCGGCGCCTTGCGCGTCTGGAAGATGAAACTGCCGAGGCCGTGGAAGAGCGGGGCGCCGCGATGGAACTCGATGCCCTGCAGCAGCGGGGCGCCGTGCGCGACGAAGGCGCTCGCGCCGGCATCGACGCAGCGGCGCGCGAACGCGCGCTGCCAATCCGGCGTGCTCGAGACCTCCTCTTCCCACAGGTGGTTGTGCAGATAGGCGACCACGACCCCGCTCGCGCGGGCGGCGCGACGCAACGCATCGAGCATGCGTTCCACGTCGCCTGCATCGAGACCCGCCGCGGATCCGCGCAGTTCGTGCACGCCCGCCCGCGTATCCGTCGCCGCACCGCCCTCGCGGATCTTGCCGACCGCAGCTGCGACGACGGCGAGTGGGCCGGCCCCTGTCTGCTGGTATCCGGGGGCCGCGGCCTCGGCGAGGCAGCGGCCACTGCCCGCGAAGGCGAAGCCGCGTGCGCGCAAGGCGTCGATCGTGTCGAGGATGCCGCCGGTGCCGATATCGAAGGCATGGTTGTTCGAGGTGGCGAGGAAGCTCACGCCCAGCTCGCGCAGGCAATCGAGCACGACCGGATCGGCCGTGTGCAGGGTGCCGGGCTCGCGCGTGGGCGCACCCGCGCGCGGTCCGCGCAGCGTGACTTCGAGATCGGAAAAGCAGGCGTCGTTCGCGCGCAAGCGCCGCGCAAGCGGCCTGAAGCCGGGCCAGGGATGCGCGCGCAGGTCATGCTCGATCAGGCACTGGCCGAGCAGCGCGAGTGACAGGCTCGATGGGGCTGCGCGTGCGATGGCCGATCGAGCAAAAGGCAGCGCGGCTGCGCCGAACAGCAGGCGGCGGCGAAGTTGGCCGTGCTTCGACAGCGACTCACGCGGACTCGGTGGCATCCCTCGACCATGCGAGGCGGCTGGATTGCCGTCAAGCACATGCACGGCGGGCATCGAGTCATGCGAGATGTGAGTGGCGGTGGCGGACGACGGGCTGCGGGCAAGTCGCGGCGGTCCGGAGCGGGAGCGGGTCCTGCGGTTCCTCACGGGTCGAGCGCCGCCTGCGGCGGTACCCTCGTCGCGGCGGCGCCCGGCGCATGGGGCCGCCAGAGATTGATAGCACGGTGGACGCCGGGCGCAGCTCGCCGCTCCTCGGCGCTCTCCACGCTCGTCACCGCAGGCCCCGCTCCCGGTCCGGACCGGCGCCGGCTGCGTGCAGCCAGTCACCCCTCGCACGCACCTGCCTCAGGTGAGCGGCCGGCCGCGGGCAAGCCGCGCGCTGATTCATCCGCGGACGAGCGTGGAGAGCGCCGACGGGCGCCGGTCAGCGCGAGGCGACCGCGACGGTGCCGGTTTCGATGCGATCTCACGCCGAGCGCCGGTGCCCCGAGGGGACACAC
>JBFWZQ010000024.1:0-30671 GCA_050185195.1 Steroidobacteraceae bacterium
GTTGCCCGTTGCCCGTTGCCCGTTGCCCGTTGCCCGTTGCCCGTTGCCCGTTGCCCGTTGCCCGTTGCCCGTTGCCCGTTGCCCGTTGCCCGTTGCCCGTTGCCCGTTGCCCGTTGCCCGTTGCCCGCAGCGCGTACCATGCCCCCAATGTTCCACATCGTCCTACATGAGCCGGAAATCCCACCGAACACCGGCAACATCATCCGGCTGTGCGCGAACACGGGCGCCGCGCTGCATCTCGTGCGGCCGCTCGGCTTCACGCTCGACAAGCGCTCGCTGCGTCGCGCCGGGCTCGACTACGACGATCTCGCGACGGTGAGCGTGCACGCCGACCTGCCGGCCTGCCGCACGGCGCTCGACGGGGCGCGCTGGTTTGCCATCGAAACGGGCGGAGCGCGGACGCACAGCGACGCCGCGTTCAGGCCGGGCGATGTGTTCCTCTTCGGCTCGGAACGCACCGGCCTGCCGGCCGGGGTCCTTGCGGACATTCCCGCGGAGCGGCATCTTTCCCTGCCGATGCGCGCCGGCAATCGCAGCCTCAACCTGTCGAACGCCGTCGCGGTCGTGGCATATGAAGCCTGGAGGCAATGTGGCTACCGCTAGGACGCAGTCGAACGGCACCTGGATCGTGCTCGCGCTCATTGCCGGCATGGCGCTCGGCATCGTGATTTCGGCGAGCGGCGCGGCCACACTCGCCGCGCTCGCCGACCGGCTCGAACCGCTCGGTACGCTTTGGCTCAACGCGCTGCGCATGACGGTGATCCCGCTCGTGGTCGCGCTGCTCGTCACCGGCATCGCCTCCGCGGCCGAAACGGCGGCCACCGGCCGGCTCGCGGGCCGGGCGATCGTGCTGTTCGTGGCCGGGTACGTCGTGTCGGTCGCGCTTGGCGCGGCCTTCATGCAAGGCTCGCTCGCGCTCTGGCCGCTCGACGACTCGGTGCGTTTCGCCCTGCGCGCGGGCGCAAGCGCCGACACGACGGTGGTGCCCGCCATGCCCCCACCGGGTGAATGGCTCACGGCACTCGTGCCCGTCAACCCGGTCGCGAGCGCGGCGTCGGGCGTGATGCTGCCGCTCGTCGTGTTCGCGGTGTTCTTCGGCTTCGCTGCCGCCCGCCTCGCGCCCGCGCAACGCCTGCCGCTCGTCGAGTTCTTCCAGGGCGTCGGCGAGGCGATGCTGGTGATCGTGCACTGGGTGCTGTGGGCGGCGCCGCTCGGCGTTTTCGTGTTGGCGCTCGGCGTCGGCATGCGGGGCGGCCTCTCTGCCGCGGGCGGAATCCTCGTCTACCTGTTGCTGTTGTGCTCGGTCGGCATCCTGCTTGCGCTCGTCGCCTATCCGTGTGCGGTGTGGTTTGGCCGCGTGCCGCTTGCGCGTTTCGCACGCGCCGCGGCCCCCGCGCAGGTGGTCGCGTTCAGCACGCAATCCTCGCTTGCATCGCTGCCGGCCATGCTCACCGGCGCGCGCGAGACGCTCGGGCTCTCGGAGCGCGTCACCTCGATCGTGCTGCCGCTCGCGGTGACGCTTTTTCGCGTGAGCAGCCCCTCGATGAACCTCGCGGTCGTGCTGTTCGTCGCGCACGTGTACGGTGTTCCGGTCGGCGTCACGACGCTCGCCACCGGCATGCTGGTCGCCGTCGTGAACAGCCTGAGTTCGGTGGGCCTGCCCGGCCAGACTTCGTTTTTCACGGGCACCGTGCCGATCGCGCTCGCGATGGGGATGCCGCTGGAGCTGCTGCCGCTGCTGCTCGCGGTCGAGGTGATCCCCGACATTTTCCGCACGGTGTCGAATGTCACCGCCGACATCGCCGTTGCCGCGATGGTCGAAAAGGGCGAGCGGGGGGCGGAATGAAGGCTGCGAGCCAGGGGCTGCGGGCTACCGGCCAGAAGCGTTGGCCGGTCATGCCGAGCCGGTCGGGTCCACTTCCGCGCGCACGGGCCGCGTCATGAGATCTTTCACGACTTCCGCGGCGGGCACGCCTTCGTAAAGTGTCCGGTGGATGCCCTCGACGATGGGCATCGACACCCCTTCGCGCCGCGCGACCGCGCGCACCGCGCGCGCGGCGGGATAACCCTCGACGACCTGGCCGATCTCGCGCAGCGCCGACTCGGGGGTCGCGCCGCCCGCGAGCAACAGGCCGAAACGGCGATTGCGCGACTGGTCGTCCGTGCAGGTGAGCACGAGGTCGCCGAGCCCGGCAAGCCCCATGAAGGTTTCGCTGCGCGCGCCGAGCGCGACGCCGAGGCGCATCAACTCCGCCAGCCCGCGCGTGATCAGCGCGATGCGGGTGTTGGCGCCGAAGCCGAGCCCGTCGGCGAGGCCCGCGCCGACCGCGAGCACGTTCTTGACCGCGCCACCCGTTTCGACGCCGACGATGTCCGTCGAGGTGTAGGCACGGAACTGCTCGGACGACAGGTCCTGCGCGAGCCGGCGCGCAAAGCCTTCGTCCGGCGAGGCGATGGTCATGGCGGTGGGCAATCCGGCGCCGACTTCCTTCGCGAAGGTGGGCCCGGAGAGCACCGCGACGCTCGCGTGCTCGCCGAACACTTCGCGCACGACCTGGTGCGGCAGCAGACCCGTCGCGAGTTCGAAGCCCTTGGTGGCCCACGCGAGCCCGGTGCCGGGCTCGATGAGACCCGCGACGTCGCCGAGCAGCGCGCGAAACGCATGGCTCGGCACGACGATGACGGCGTCGCGCGCGCCCCGCAACGCGCGCGCGAGGTCGGGTTCAACCGCGATCGACTCGGGAAAGACGGCGCCCGGCAGGTAGCGTGCGTTGCTGCGTTCGCGGCCCATCCGGGCAAGGCTCGCGGCGTCCCGGCTCCAGAGCCGCACGTCGTGTCCCGCGCGCGCGAACTGGATCGCGAGCGCGGTCCCCCAGGATCCTGCGCCGATGACGGCGATCGGCGCGCGCGACAGGGCGCCCGCCGGCACGTCAGTTCTTCGTCGCGTTCTGCCCGTCGGCCATCGAGCGGGCGTACAGCGCCTCGAAGTTCACCGGCGGCAGCAGGAACTGCGGGAATCCGCCCTGCATGACGAGGTTTGAAACGGCGGCTCGCGCATACGGGAACAGCACGCCCGGGCACACGCTCGTGAGGGCGCGCTTCATGTCGTCCTCCGAGAGGTTGCGCATCATGAACGCGCCCGCCTGCTTGACCTCGACGAGGAAGGCGGTCTGCTCGCCCTGCTTCGCCGACACCGTGACCGTGAGCAGCACTTCGCGCAGGTCGTCGCCCAGCACGTTCACGGTGGTGTTGAGGTCGAGGTTGATCTGCGGGTTCCAGCTGTCCTCGATCCGCGGCCCCTGCGGCGATTCGAACGAGCAGTCCTTCAGGTACACGATCTGCAGTGCGAGCTGCGGGCCGGTGTCCTCCGGCTTGGCGGCGGGTGTCTCAGTGCTCACGATGGTCTCCCGAGTAACGTATCCAGTTTGCCGGCGGCGTCGAGTGCATGCAGCTCGTCCGATCCGCCGACGTGGGTGTCGCCGATGAAGATCTGCGGCACCGTGCGCCGGCCGCTGCGGCGGATCATTTCCTCGCGCCCGGTCGCGTCGACGTCGATCTCCTCGAACGCGACGCCCTTGCCGGTGAGCAGCTTGCGCGCGCGGGCGCAGTAGGGGCACCAGTCCACGGCGTACATCACGACTTTCGGCGCGGTCACTTCGATCCCTTCGTGACCGGCAGGTTCTCCGTGCGCCACGCGGCCAGGCCGCCCCGCAGGTTCATGGCTTTCTTGAAGCCCTGTGCGGCGAGCTGGCGCACCGCCGAGGCACCGAGCGAACCGCTCTCGTCGTACACGACGATCGGCTTCTCGAGGTGCTTCTTCAGGGTTTCGCCGGCCTGCAGGATCTCCGCCGATGGCAGGTGCCTCGCGCCGCCGACATGGCCCGCCGCGAACTGCTCGGCGGTGCGGATGTCGAGCACCAGCGCGTGCTGGTTCATGAGCCGGATCGCTTCCTGCGGCGACACGGCGCCAAAGGCGTGCGCGCGCGCGCGCAGCTCGTAGGCAACGACCATCACGAACGCGAGCCCGGTGGCGCTCACGAGCCACGGATGCCGGGCGGTGTACTCGAGCAACTGCTCCATGGGGCCGGGAACCTCTGCAAAGGGCCGCGAATTATAGCGGGGGCGCTGCGCTAGACTAGCCGCAATGCGAGGTTCCCGGGTTTTCCTGTCATTTTGCGTTGCGCTCGTCGTCGTCACGGCCGGGGTGGCCGGGGCCCAGACCGCGAAGGAAGCCGCCCGGGCCGAGGCCGACCTCAAGGCCGTCAGGGCCGAGATCGCGAAGATCGCCGCCCAGGTCAAGCGCGATTCGGTCGATCGCAACAAGCTCACCGGCAACCTGCGTGCCGCGGAGGTGTCGGTGGCCGAGGCGCGCGCCGAAGCCGGCCGCCTGCGCCGCGAGCGCGACGAGCGCACCAGGAAGCGCGCGCAGCTCGCGCAGGAGAAGGCAGCCCGGGAAGCCGCGCTCGCGGCCGAGCGGCGCGAGCTGGCCGCGGAACTGCGCAGCGCCTACCTGATCGGGCGCGAAGAGCCGCTGAAGCTGCTGCTCAACCAGGAAGATCCTGCGCGTGCGGGCCGCATGTTCGCCTACTACAGTTATTTCGGCCGCGCGCGCGCCGACCGGATCGCGCGGATCGAGGCCCATGTGGCGCAGATCGCCAGCCTCGATGCAGGATTGCGCGAGGAAGAAGAGCGGCTCACCGCGCTCGAATCGCAGCAGAAGGCGCAGGTGAAGCAGCTCGAGGCCGCGCGCGCCGAGCGGGGCAAGGCGCTCGCCGCGCTCGAGGCCGAATCGCGCACGCGCGCCGCTGCCCTCGCGCAGTTGCGGCAGGAGCAGGCCGGCCTCGAGAAGCTGGTGCGGGACCTGAAACGGGCGCTCGACCGGTTTCCCGTCGACGGCAAGGCGGCTTTCGCGAAACTGCGTGGGCAGCTCGCCTGGCCGGTGGCCGGGAAGCTCGTGGCGAGATTCGGCGCCGCGCGGGCCGGCGCGATCAAGTGGGACGGGGTGATGATCGCCACCGAGCGTGGCGCGCCGGTGCACAGCATCGCGAGCGGACGCATCGCCTATGCCGACTGGTTGCCCGGGCTCGGCCTGCTCGTGATCGTCGACCACGGCAACCACTATCTCAGCCTTTATGGCCACAACGACCAGCTCTACAAGGCGGTCGGCGAACGGGTCGCACCGGGGGACACGATCGCGGCGGCCGGTGACAGCGGCGGGCGCAGCCAGCCAGAGCTGTACTTCGAGATCCGGCGCAACGGCAAGCCCGTCGACCCCGGGCCGTGGTTCCGGGCGAAGGCGCCCTGAAGCGGCCGTCCGCGCCGTGTGACCGCCGTCACACCGAATCTGGCCATTTGCCCCCCATTTGCCGCTGCACCCACGATCCGGTCCGGCGCGACACTGCCGGCCTTGCCCGTGGCCCGGCGAAACGCCAACTCGATCAACTCGCCGTGCACCGGACTGTGACATCGTGCCGGCCACGATCAGGGGAAGGCTTGGATGGCTACGCCCTCGGAACACCTGCCCTCGGGCCCATGGACGTCGCTCGAGCCGTACGCGCAACTCGTGCGCTCGCTGTTGCCGCGTGCGTCGAGCGTCGCCGTGTTCGACGCGGCCGCGAAGCTGCGCTGGTCCAGCGACTCCGCGACCTGGCCCGAACTCGTGCAGGCCGTGGAGCGATCGGCACGCGATGCCGCCGGCGACAGTGCGAACGGCGGACAACTGCGCGTGCTCGACGGCGGCGTGCCGCTCTACCTCTGCTGGCTGCGCGACGACGAGTCGCACGAACTCGTGGCCGTGGTCGCGATCCAGTGCCGCGCGCAGGGCGATGGCGAGCAGCGCTCGTTCTCCTTCGTGCACGCCCTGGTCCGGCCCGCGCTCGAGTGCCTGCGCCGTGAGCTCATCTCCCGGCACAGCATCGATTTCCTGACCGAGAACCTGAGCGCCCGCGATCGCGACCTCGAACTCGTGCTCGCCGTGTCGACCCGCGACGGCGTGCGGCCCGGCGACGATGCCTCGGCGCTGCGCGTGATCCTCGAGAACACGGTCGCGCACCTCGGCTGCGCGCTGGCGGCGGTGCTCGTGCCCGAGAAGGGCCTCGTCCTCTTTCGCATGTCGCGGGACAGCCCGGCCGACGGGCGGCTGCTCGCGCAGACGCACCGTCACCTGTTGTCGCTCGCCCAGGTGCGCCGCGATCCGCTCATCATGAACCGGCTCACGCAGCACTCGGCGTTCGGCCTGCTGCCCTACAAGATCCTCTCGTGCCCGCTGCGCGGCGCCGCGGGCCGGCCGATCGGCATCCTCGCGCTCTTTCGCCACGAGGCCGCCGCCGATTTCACCGACCGCGAGGCGCGCCTCGTCGACGTGCTCGCGCGCAAGGCCTCGATGATCATCGAAGCGAGCTACGACGCGATGACCGGGCTGCTGAACCGGCAGGCTTTCGAACAGCGCGTCGGCGACATGCGGGCGCAGAAGGAAGCCGCGAAACACTGCGCGGTGCTGTACGTCGACGTCGACCAGTTGCATCTCGTCAACGAAAACTTCGGCATGCATGTCGGCGACCTGATGCTGTCGATGCTCGCGGACCTGATGCGCCGGCGCCTGCCACCGGGCGCCGTGCTCGCGCGCATCTCGGGGGACCGCTTCGCGGCCGTGATGCCCGGCAGCCTCGAAGCCGCGCTCGAGCATGCCACCACCTGGTGCGACACGGCCGCGCAGCTCGCCGCGGTGCAGGGCGACGAACGATCGCGCGCGTCCCTCAGCATCGGCGTCGCGGAACTCGCGGCCGGGCCGGACGGGCTCACCCATGCGCTCGCCGCGGCGGAAACCGCCTGCAAGGCGGCGAAGGACCGGGGGCGCAGCCGCGCCGAAGCCTATCTCGCGGCCGACGAGAGCGTCGTGCGGCGCTTCACCGACATCACGATCGCGGCCTCGCTGCGCGCCGCGGTTGCCGAAGACCGCCTGCGCCTCGATGCGCAGTTCATCCTGCCGCTCGGTGCCTCGCCCGATCATCCGCCGCATTTCGAGCTGCTGCTTCGCATGATCGACGACGACGGCGAAACGGTCGGGCCCGACCGGTTCCTGTCCGCCGCCAACCGCTACCAGCTGATGCCGACCATCGATCGCTGGGTGATCGATCACGCGCTCGCCCAGCTCGGCGCCCACGCCGCGGCGATCGCCGCCACGCGCACGGTGTTCGCGATCAACTTCTCGGGCCAGTCGCTGAACGACGCGGAATTCGCCGACGAGCTCATCGCCCGCATCGAGGCGAGCGGCCTGCCGCCGCAATCGCTGTGCTTCGAGCTGACCGAGAGCGCGACCATCGCGAACCTCGCGCGTGCCGAGGTGCTGATGCGCCGGTTGCGCCGGCTCGGCTGTGGCGTGGCGCTCGACGATTTCGGCACGGGGCTTTCTTCGCTCGCCTACCTGCGACAGCTGCCGGTTTCCATGCTGAAGATCGACGGTAGCTTCGTGCGGGACATCTTGCGCGATGCGCGTTCCGAGTCGCTGGTGCAGGCCGTCGCGCAGCTCGCGCGCTCCATGCAGATGGTGACGGTGGCCGAGTACGTCGAAACCGACCTCATCCGCGAGCGCATCGCGGCGCTCGGCGTCGACTATGGGCAGGGGTTTTCCATTGGCCGGCCGGTGCCGCTGGCCGGGGTGCTGGCCGACCTGCCCGCGGCGCTCGATCAGGCCCTGCCCCCCATCCGCCAGCCGGCCGTGGAAACTTGCCGCCGGCCACAGGCTGTGTAGTAATCGGCCCATGCAGGTCCGCTCCCGCACCATGCTGGCCCTCGCCACGGGCGCCGTGCTCGGCATCTCCGCGTCGATGACCGGCAGCGTCCTCGCCGACCTGCGCAGCGGCGAATCGACCGATACTGCCCTGCCCTGGGAAGATGCCCGCCTGCTCGCCGAGGTGCTCGAGCGGGTCAAGCGCGACTACGTCGATGGCGTCGACGACCACGCGCTCATGGACAATGCGATCCGCGGCATGGTGAGCGGCCTCGACCCGCATTCGGCCTTCCTCGACGCCGACGAGTACGAGGAAATCCGCGCGAGCACCACCGGGTCCTATCCCGGCGTCGGCATCGAAATCGCCGCCGAGGCGGATGGCATCAAGGTGCTGCGGCCGATCGAAGGCTCGCCGGCGTTCCGGGCGGGCGTGCTCTCGGGCGACCTGATCGTCGCGATCGACGGCGAGAAGGTCGGCGCCGACGTCGACCACGCGATCGAACGCATGCGCGGCCCCGCGGGCAGCCGCGTCACGCTCACCCTCGCACGCGCGGGTGCGCCCGCGCCGATCGACGTGCCGCTGCAGCGCGCGCAGGTTGCCGTGCACAGCGTCGAGCACGCGATGCTCGAGCCCGGCTACGGCTACCTGCGCATCACCAGTTTCAGCGAGACGACGGCGGCCGACGTCGATCGGGCGCTCGCCGACATCGGGCGCGCGTGCGACGGGCGCCTCGCGGGGCTCGTGATCGACCTGCGCAACAATCCCGGTGGCGTGCTCGAAGCCGCGGTCGACGTGTCCGACGCGTTCCTCGATGCCGGCGTCATCGTCACCGCCGAAGGCCGCACGCCCGATTCGCGCTTTCGCATGGAAGCCTCGCCGGGCGACGAAACGGGTGGCGCCGACCTCGTCGTGCTGGTCAATGGCGCCTCGGCATCCGCCGCCGAGATCCTCGCGGGCGCGCTCCAGGATCATCATCGCGCCCTGCTCGTCGGACGCACCACCTACGGCAAGGGATCGGTGCAGACGGTGATGCCGCTGTCGGGCGGCCGCGCGGTGAAATTGACGACGTCGCGCTATTTCACGCCCTCGGGTGCATCGATCCAGGACAAGGGCATCAGGCCCGACGTGGTGATCGATGGCAAGGAAACCGCGCCCGCCACCACCGGCGCGGCGAACGACCGCGAAGTGCGCATCGCACTCGACACGCTGAAGTCGCGTCGCCGCCTCGCGCGTGCGGGCGACTGACGCTTGGATTTCCTGCAGTCGCTCGTCGAACTCGTCCTGCACCTCGACCGCCACCTGGTCGAGCTGCTGGTGCGCTTCGACGTGTGGATCTACGCGATCCTCTTCCTGATCATCTTTGCCGAGACGGGCTTCGTCGTCACGCCGTTCCTGCCTGGCGATTCGCTGCTGTTTGCCGTGGGGGCCCTTGCCGCGGTCGATACGAGCGGCACGCTGACGCCGCTCAACGTGATCGTCGCGCTGTCGGCGGCCGCCATCCTCGGCAACACGGCGAACTACGCGATCGGGGCGCGCATCGGCCCGCCGGCCTTCAGCGGCCGCTACCGGTTCCTGAAACTCGAGTACCTGCGCGAGACGGAGGGTTATTTCCGCCGCTACGGGCCGATGACCATCGTGCTGTCGCGCTTCGTGCCGATCATCCGCACCTTCGCCCCGTTCGTGGCGGGTGTCGGCCGGATGCCGTACGGGCGCTTCCAGGCCTACAACATCGCCGGCGGCGGCGGCTGGGTGGTGGCCTTCGTCGTGGCCGGCTATCTTTTCGGCAACCTGCCGTGGATCAAGCAGAACTTCGGCCTGGTCACCGTGCTGATCGTCGTCGTGTCGGTGATCCCGATGGGATTGATGCTGCTGCGGGTCAGGCGAGAGCGCGCAGCGCGCCGATGAGCGCGCCCGCGAGCAGCGCCATGGTCGGCAGCATGGAGAGCGCAAAGCCGATGTGCCGGCGGCCTGCCGCGCGCGTATAGCCGAGATAGTAGACCGCCCGGCCGATCACGAAGACGCCGCCGAGCCCCGCGGCCCACGACGGGTCGACGTAGAACGCGAACAGCACCATCGCCGGCACGAACACCACGAGCAGTTCGAGCGTGTTCACCTGCACGCGGTAGTAGCGTTCGAAATCGGGGTTGCCGGTGATCGCCGGCGCATGCACGCCGTAGCGCGCACGGGCACGCGCGACGGCCATGCCGAAGAAGAGGTATTCCGCGAGCGCCAGCGCGATGACAGCGTGGACCCAGGCCATGGCGGCATTCTCGGCGATGCACGCGCGCGTCCGCAAGCGGCGATGGCAGAATAGCGGCCATGGCAGGCAAGCTTCGTGGCTACGCGCATCGCATCGACATCGAGGCCGACACGGCCCGGGTGTGGCGTGCGTTCACCGAGCCGAAAGCGCTCGCGCGCTGGTGCGCGCCCGGGTCGGCCATCAAGCCCCGGGCGGGCGGCAGCTTTCGCGCCAGCGTCGATCGCATCAATACGATCGACGCGCACATCGACGTGTTCGACGCGCAGCGCCGCCTGCGCCTCATTCACCTGGAGCGGCCCGACCTGCCGGCCAGCGACCTCACGCTGATCGACGATTTCCTGCTCGAGGCCGACGGCAAGGCGACGATCGTGCGCCTGCTCGGCTCGGGCTTCCCCGAGGATCCGGCGTGGGATCCCTACTACCTGCGCCTGCGCGCAGGCTGGGAGCGCGCGCTTGCGCGGCTCAAGGTCTATCTCGAGAAGAACATGGACAAGGAGGCGAAATGACAGGATTCATCCTGAGGGCGGTGATCGCCGCCGGCGGCCTGTGGCTCGCCGCGCAGTGGGTCGACGGCTTTTCCATCACGAGCACGGGCACGTTGCTGATCGCGGCTGCGCTGCTCGGCATCGTCAATGCGGTGGTGCGCCCGATCGCGGTGGTGCTCACCTTTCCGATCACGATCGTCACGCTCGGCCTGTTCCTGCTGGTAGTCAACGCCGGCATGGTGGGCCTCGTCGCGGCGGTGCTGCCGGACTTCACCATCGCGGGCTTCTGGCCGGCGGTGCTCGGTGCGCTCGTCGTGAGCATCGTGTCGTGGATCGGCTCGTGCTTCATCGGCTCGAGCCTCAAGGTCGAGACGCTGCGGCGTTAGCCCGGCGACTCGGGCGCCGACACCTCCTCGGGCCAGTTGACGAGCACGACGCCCGCCAGGATCACCGCCATGCCCGTGAGCATGACGCCCGTGAGCTGCTCGTCCAGCACCCACCAGCCGAGCAGCGTCGCGAGCGCGGGGTTCACGTAGCCGTAGGTCGCGACGCGCGCCGGCGTCGTGTGCTGCGTGAGCCAGGCGTAGGCCGTGTAGGCGAGGCAGGAGCTGAACACGGTGAGATAGGCCATCGACAGCATGCCCGGCGCCGTCCAGGTCCACTGGTGCTGCTCGCCGAGGCCGATGCCGGCCACGGTGAGCAGCACGCCGCCCCCGAACATCTGCAGGCCCGTGAAGGCGAGGATGTCGAGCGACTTCTCGGCATTACGGAAATAGATCGTGCCCGCCGCCCAGCCCATGCACCCCGCGAGGATGCCGAGCTGCGGCAGGAAGTGCGCCGTGGAGTAGCCCTCCTGCGGCCAAACGATCGCGATCGTGCCAATGAAGCCCAGCGCGAGTCCGATGGCGGTGCGCCGGTCGATCGGCTGGCCGCGCGCGCCGAAGAGGCCGAAGATCGCGATCCAGAACGAGGATGTCACGTTCAGGAGTGCCGCCTGGCTCGACGGCACCCATTGCAGCGCCCAGACGTTGAAGCCGTTCGACACCGCGATCGACAGCAGGGCCATCACGGCGAGCTGCTTCAGGTCGGTCGCATCGATCGTGATGCGCTCACCGCGCGCACGCGCGATCGCGGTGAGCGCAAAGCCCGCGATCATGAAGCGGATGCCCGCGAAGAGGAACGGCGGCAGGTGGTGCACGCCGACCGATGTCGCGAGATAACTCGACCCCCACACGACGTAGATGATCGCGAAGCACACGATCAGGCGCGTGCGAAAGGCGGCGGGAGCGGTCATGGGGGCCGCCATGCTGCCACACTCAACCGGCGAGGCGCGATCTCGCTGCCCGGAACCGCTCGAGGCTGGCCGCGGGCCAGGTGGTTTTCGGGTCGTAGAACTCCGGCGTGGCGCGTGCATCCGGCGGCAGGACGACCCACGGCAACTTCGTCGACGTGTAGATGTGGGCGTCGGGTGGAAACTGACCCGGCACGTCGAGCGTGCCGACGCGCAGGAACGCAATCGCGGGCCCCGCGCCCGAGTAATGGCTCCACAGCGCGGCACGGCAGGCCGGGCAACGGACGATCCTTTGGCCGCGACCGCTTGCCGAGGGCGTGTCGATCGTGACGGGCGCGCCGGCCAGCAGCACGATGCGGTCGGTCTCGACCATGGCGTTCAGCGCGAACGCGGCGCCGCTCTCGCGCTGGCACCAGCTGCAATGGCAGCAGTTCACGAAGAGCGGTGTCGCGATGAGGCGATAGCGCACCCCGCGGCAACTGCAGCCGCCCTCCACGGAAATCTCACTCGACATGATTCGCCTCGCGAAAGAGCGGCAGCTTTTCTACTGACAGCGCGCCTTCGATCTCGAGCAGGCGGCGCTTGGTCGCGACCTGGCCGTGCGCGGAGAAACCGCCCGGCCGATGGCCCGCGGCGAGCACGCGATGGCAGGGAATGATGATCGGGATCGGGTTTTGCCCGAGCGCCTGGCCGACGGCACGCGCCGCGCCCGGTTCGCCGAGGCGGGTGGCAATCTCGCCGTAGCTCGCCGTCTCGCCCGCGGGTATGGCGCGCGCGATTTCATACACGCGCAGGTTGAAAGGCGGCGTGTCGCGCAGGTCGAGCGCGATGTCGTCGAATCGCGCGGGCCGTCCCGCGAGCAGGGCAACCATGGCATCGATCGCGAGTCGTGCGAGGGGCGATGGCACGCTTTCCCGCGCACCGGGATACCGGCGTTGCAAGCGCGAGCGCGTGCTGTCCGCGTCGGCCTCGGGCAACTGCACGCCGCAAATGCCCCGCGCGGACCATGCGAGGCCGCAAGGCCCGAGTGGGGTGTCGAAGAGCGCGATACCGGTCATGCGTGGCTCAGGGGCCGGCGAGGGCGACGAAATCGCCCGCGAATCGCGCGGCAATGCGCCCCTCATACTCCAGCGTCGCGACGACGGCAATCCGCGCCTTGCCCCGGCGCTGCAGCAGCTTGACGAAGGGCGCCCAGGCGGGCGGCGCCTCGAGTGAAGCGCGTGCCGTGAACGCGCCCGCGATCGGCAGGTCGTAGTCGACGGTG
Organism: Steroidobacteraceae bacterium; assembly: GCA_050185195.1. Classification (GTDB taxonomy): domain Bacteria; phylum Pseudomonadota; class Gammaproteobacteria; order Steroidobacterales; family Steroidobacteraceae; genus CADEFQ01. Next base: position 13,031 of record JBFWZQ010000024.1, read on the forward strand.
CTGCGCTGGATCACGAGCCGGTTCGGAATGCCCGCGGCCTGCAGGCGCAAGTGGAGCAGCGACCAGGCGGCGAGGATCGCGAGCGCCGCGACGCTGCCGCCGAATGCGGTGTCGCGGTGATTGATGTTCGGCGCAAGCGGGGCGCCGAGGACCACCGCGCCGTCGTGCGCATCCAGCACGGCGATGTCCATCGCCGCCGCGAGCGGGATGTGATCGCGCAGGTAGGTGCGCAGGGCGGGCGCATCGAACGCCGTGGGGCGCACGCTCACCGCGATCCCGCCAGCCTACCTGGGCGCGGGCGCGGGCGCGGGCACGGCCGCGGGCGCGGATGCCGGCTCGCTCTTCATTGCGTTGCCCGTCACGGCCTTGAGCTTCTCGTTGTCCATGTACTTCTCCATGCCGGCCAAGCCGGCCGAGACCTCAGGGCTCGAGAACAGCTCGCGGCCCGCGACCTGGCCGAGTACCTGGAAGCCCGCCGCGATCGCCATCGGCCCCTCGTACTGGATGGCCTTCTGCGTCTGGTCGCGGCAGGACTCGGTCAGCAGGCGCATGAAGAGGCCCGCGGTGGCCTTGTTCTCGGCATCGAGCCGCTCGGCGGGAATGCTCGCCAGCGCCTTCACGGCCGGGTGCAGCGTGGCCGCCGCAAACATCCAGCGCACGACCGCGGCACGATCCTCGACGGTCGTCTGCTCGATGATGCACTTGCCGAGGTCGTCGATGTACGGACCCGCGAGGGCGGGCAGGCCACCTGCGCCGGCTGCGCAGCAGGCGCCGAGTGCCAGCAGGTTCTTCTTCATGGGGCTCACTTTCCTTCACCGCGTACCGCGACGCGATACAGCCACCAGCCGAGCGCCGCGATGAACAGCAAGCCCAGCCATGCGCCGAAGTGCCATGCGTCCGGCAGGGCGAGCACGTCGCGATTGGCCGTCGCGACGATCGGGATCGCGATCACGATGCCCATCAGCGCCTCACCCGTGATCATGCCGGCGCCGAACAGCACGCCCTTGTCGCTCGCGCGCTCCGCCTCGCTCGCACCCGGCTTGATGCCGCGCGCGCGATCGGCGAAGTGGGCAAGGAGGCCGCCGAGGAAGATCGGCGTCGTGTACTCGAGCGGCAGGTAGATGCCCACCGCGACCGCGAGCACCGGCATGCGAAAGTGCGCGCCGCGCGCCTTCAGCACCTGGTCGGCGATGATGATCGCGATGCCGATCGCGACGCCGATCGCCACCATGTTCCAGGGCAGTTCGCCGCCGAACATGCCCTGCGCGACCGACGCCATCAGGGTCGCCTGCGGGGCGAGCAGCGGCGTCGGGTGCGCGGCGGTGGGTGCGCCGATGCCGTAGGCCGCGTTCAGCAGGTTCAGCACCGGCGCCATCACGAGCGCACAGGACACCGCGCCGATCGCCAGCATCACCTGCTGCCGCCAGGGCGTCGCGCCCACGATCTGCCCGCACTTGAGGTCCTGCAGGTTGTCGCCGCCGACGGCGGCCGCGCAACACACGACCGCGCCGATCATGATCGCCGCCACCGGGCCGAGCGGCGCGGTGCGCCCCATCAGCAGCCACAACACGAGCGAGGCGAAGAGGATCGTGCAGATCGTGATGCCCGAGACGGGATTGTTCGAGGAGCCGATGAGGCCGGCCATGTAGGCGGACACCGAGCAGAAGACGAATCCCGCCACGATCATGATGACCGTCATCGGCAGGCTCACGCCCCAGCTGCCGACGATGGCGTGGTAGAGGAGTGCGAGCGGGATCGTGAAGAGCACGATGCCGATCATCACGTAGTTCATCGGCAGGTCGCGCTCGGTCTCGGCCAGCGCGGCGCCCGCGCCCGCGCGCGTGGCGGCGAGGCCGCTGCGCACGCCGGAGAGCAGCGAACTGCGCAGGCTGATCACCGCCCAGATGCCGCCGATCAGCATGGCGCCCACGCCCATGTAGCGGATCTTCGCGGCCCAGATCGCGTAGGCGGCATCGGCCGCCGACAGGCCCTGCAGCGTGGCGGCGAGCGCCGGGTCGGCGCTGGCGTAGTTCGCCGCGTAGAACGGGATCGCGATGTTCCAGGAAATGATGCCGCCGCCGACGATCAGGATGCCGATGTTGAGGCCCACGATGTAGCCGACGCCGAGCAGCGCGGGCGAGAGATTCACCGCGAGGTAGGCGATGCCCTTGCCGGCGAAGCCGGCGATCGCCGCGGTGTCCGGGATGAGCCGCATGCCGCTGCCCGCGAGCAGCTTCACGAGGCCGCCGCCCACCGCGGAACCGGCGAGGATCCTGAGGCCCTGCGCGGGGTTCGCGCCGGTTTTCAGCACTTCCGCGGCCGCCATGCCTTCCGGGAACTTGAGCTTCTGCTCGATGATGAGCGAGCGGCGCAGCGGCACCGAGAAGAGCACGCCGAGGATGCCGCCGAGGCCCGCGATCGTGAATACCCACGAGTACCGGAAGTCGGTCCAGTACTGCAGGATCACGAGCGCGGGAATCGTGAAGATGACGCCGGCCGCGATCGAGGCGGCGGCGGAGGCGCCGGTCGCGACGATGTTGTTCTCGAGGATCGTGCCGCCGCCCAGCAGGCGCAGCACGCCCATCGACACCACGGCCGCGGGAATCGCCGAGGCGATGGTGAGGCCCGCGAAGAGGCCGAGGTAGGTGTTCGCCGCCGCGAGGATCATCGCGAGCAGCATCGAAAGGACGATCGCGCGCACCGAAAGCTGGGCCGTTGCGGCCATGTTGTTACCCCCGTATGAGCCCACGGCTCAGGGCCAAGAGCTTAGGGCCAGACGCTCCGGCTGGCCAATGTTTGCGGGCTGGCGGCGTTGGCGGGCGCCGCCGTGCGCGGGCACCGGGGGTCCCATGTACTATCGCCTGCGTACCGACAGGATGGAGCAAGGCATCATGAAACATGGGTTCGCTTCCCTGGTGCTCCTCGGCCTGCTGTCGGGGTCCCAGGCACTGGCCGACTCCAAACCCGAGTCATTGCCGCAGGTTTTCAAGCGCGTCGGCCCGGCTGTCGTCGTGATCCACACGCGCGGGCGCACGGTCGGGCGCGAGACCGCCGGCAAGGTCGTCAGCGTCGCGGGCTCGGGCTCCGGCGTGCTCGTGACGGGCGACGGCAAGGTCGTGACGGCGGCACACGTCGTGCACTCCGCGGACGCGGTTGCGGTCGAGTTCCAGGGCGGCGTCATTGCGCGGGCGCGCGTGATCGCTTCCGATACGGCGGCCGACGTTGCGCTCCTGCAGCTCGACGGCGTACCCCCGGGTGCGGTCACTGCGAAGTTCGGCGACTCCGACAAGGCCGAGGTCGGTGACCAGATCTTCATTGTCGGCGCGCCGCTCGGCATGTCGCGCACCCTGACGGTGGGTTACCTGAGCGCGCGTCGCGAGGTGAACGCGACCTATGGCGGCATGGGCAGGACCGAGCTGTTCCAGACCGACGCGGCCATCAACCCGGGGAACTCGGGCGGGCCGATGTTCAACATGAAGGGCGAGATCATCGGCGTCGTGAGCTACATCATTTCCCGCTCGGGCGGCTCCGAGGGCATCGGTTTCGTCGTGACCTCGAACATGGCGCGCGCGCTGTTGTTCGACGCGCCGACGGTGTGGAGCGGGCTCGAGGGCTACTTGTTGACGCCGGAGCTCGCCGCCGCGCTCAACGTGCCCGGCGGCGCGACCGGGCTCCTCGTGCAGCGCGTGGCGGCTGGATCGCCCGCCGCGCAGATGGGGCTGCGCGGGGGAACCCTGCCCGTGACCGTCGGCGAGGAGAGTTTCGTGCTGGGTGGCGACATCGTGCTTGCGGTCGAGGGCATCGACATCGGGTCACCGTCGTATCACGAGCTGATCCGCCGCAAGCTGATCGAGATCCAGCGGGGTGGCGGTCCCGTGCGCGTCACCATACTGCGCGACGGCAAGGTGGCCGAAATCAGCGCAAGTCCGGGGAGGTAGTTCGCCGGCATGCAGCGCGCAGGAGGATGCGCGAATAGAGCCTGTGGAAGCCGAGCAGCGCGTTGAACTTCCCGCCGGGCGACGGACGGGCGGTCCCTGGATGAGGCCGAGGAATCACGGCCGATCCGAAAAAAAGCCGGGTGCGTGGCCGCCCGGGAACCTCGCCGGTGGAAATGCCCGCAAGCGGCATCGACTTCAACCACGAGCGCGTGCGGCCCGTGAAATCGGCGAGCAGGATTTCATCGTTGCGGCGGCCCGCCACGCGCCAGGCGGCAAAGGTGTCGGCGTCGCCCGATGCGAGCGCACGGGCCTCGGCATCGGTCGAGGGCCGCGACACCCACCACCTCAGGACCAGCCGCTCGAGCCTGAATGCCCAGGTGGTGTAGAACGCCGCCACGAACTGCGCCTGCGTGACCGGGTGATCGACCTCGGCCATAAAACAATCGGCATAGGCGCCCTCGCGCCGACAGCCGTCGAGCAACGTTCCCGGCGGCACCGTACACGACTCAACCAACGTCTCTGGCCCGTAGCCCGCAGCCCTTAGCCCGCCGCCCTTACCACCCGCAGGCCTGCCCCTTGTTCTGCTCCGCCAGCCACGACTGCAGCGGCTGGAAATATTCGAGGATCGCTGACGCATCCATCTGGCGCGTGCCGGTGAGCTTCTCGAGCGTGTCCTGCCACGGCTCGCTCTGGCCGAGCTTCAGCATGGCCGCGAACTTCTCGCCGGCGGCCTTGTTGCCGAAGATCGAGCATTCATGCAGCGGACCTTTGAAGCCGGCCGCGTCGCACAGCGCCTTCTGGAACTGGAACTGGATGATGAACGACAGGAAGTAGCGCGTGTACGGCGTGTTCCCCGGCACGTGGTACTTCGAGCCCGGGTCGAAATCCGCCTCGGTGCGCGCGACCGGCGGCGCGACGCCCTGGTACTGCGTGCGCAGCTGCCACCACGCCTCGTTGTAGTGCTCGGGCTTGATCTCGCCCGCGAACACCTTCCAGCGCCACTCGTCGATCACCTTGCCGAAGGGCAGGAAGGCGATCTTCTCGCTCGCCATCTTCATCTGCTGGTTGATGACCGCCTCCGGCGACGGCTTGACCGCGCCCACGAGGCCGATGCGGTGCAGGTACTGCGGCGTCACCGAGAGGTTCACCGTGTCGCCGATCGCTTCGTGGAAGCCGTCGTGCGCGCCGTTCTGGAAGAGCAGCGGCAGGTCGTTGTACCAGAGGTAGTAATAGACGTGGCCGAGCTCGTGGTAGATCGTGAAGAGGTCTTCCTCGTTCGGCCGCATGCACATCTTGATGCGCACGTCGTTCGCGTCGTCCATGTCCCACGCGCTCGCGTGGCACACGACTTCGCGATCGCGCGGCCGCACCAGCATCGAGCGCTCCCAGAACGTCTGCGGCAGCGCCGGGAAACCGATCGACGTGTAGAACGCCTCGGCCGACTTCGTCATCCGCACCGCGTCCCATTTCTGCTGCGCGAGCCCGCGGTCGGCCGATTCGATGCTGGCCTTCGGGTAGGGCTTCAGGATGTCGTCGTAGACCTTGTTCCAGGTCTGCGCCCACATGTTGCCGAGCAGGTGCGCCGGAATCGGCTTGCCGGCGGGCACCTTGTCCTCGCCGTAGCGCTGCGCAAGGCGGCCGCGCGCGTAGCATTGCATCTCGTTGTAGAGCGGCTTGACCTGGCCCCAGAGCCGCGCGGCTTCCGCGGCGAACTCGTCGGGCGGCATGTCATAGCCGGAGCGCCACATCGCGCCGAGGTCCGCGAAGCCGAACTCCCGCGCGCCCTCGTTCGCGAGCTCGACGAAGCGCTGGTATTTCGGCCGCATCGGGCGCGCCGTGTCGTGCCAGCCGACCCAGGCTTCCTCGAGCGCCTTGTAGTCGCGGCTGGTCGCGAGCGTCTCGGAGAGCTGGTCGAGGTTGCGGCAGGAGTCGGGGCCCGACGGGCAGTACTTGCCCTCGCCGTACATGGCACCGAGGCTCGCGAGGATCTCCGTGAGCTCCGCGCGCTTCGCCGGATCGGAAGGTGCGGGCGCGGAGGTTTGCAACTTGAGCAGCATCAGGCTGCGCTTCGTGGCCGGCGTGCCCGGCGCGTCGGTATACGCCTTCGCCTTGTCGGTCGCGGCGCCGAGGTATTCGAGGTAGCGGTCGTTCGCGCGCGCACTCAGGAGCTGCGTGTCGAGCGTGATGTCGGTCGCCTGCGTCCAGTCCGCCGCCGCCACCTCGCGCAGGATCGGCTTCAGCTCGGCGTTGACCTGCGCGACGAACTCATCAGCGCTCGGCTGCGCGACCGACCCGGCCGGCGGTGCCTTCGCGCAACCGGCAAGCGCGAGCGCAGCGAGCGCACTCAGGCCCCCCGCCCGCCGCCCGTAGCCCGTAGCCCGCTTCATCGCACTCCCCCCATCAGGCGCTTCGCAAAGGGCGAGATCAGGAACATCACGAGTCCGCCGATCGCGCCCCACCAGAAGATACCGAGGAACTGGCCCGGCATCGCGGCGATGTTGTTCGGGTCGAATTCGCCCGCGAACTGGCCCGCGAGGTTGTTGCCGATCGCGGTCGCGAGGAACCAGACGCCGAGCGCCTGGCCGACGAAGCGCGTCGGCGCGAGCTTCGACATCGAGGAAAGCCCGACCGGCGACAGGCACAGCTCGCCGAAGGTGTGGAAGAGATAGGTGAATACGAGCCAGGTTGGCAGCACCTTTTCGCCCGCGACGACGAACTGCGCGGCAAAGAACATCACGATGAAGCCGACGCCCATCAGCACGAGGCCCAGCGCGAACTTCACGGGTGCCGATGGATCGAGGTTGCGCCGGCCGAGCGCGACCCAGAGCGCGGCGAACACCGGCGAGAAGATGATGATGAAGAGCGGGTTGATGTTCTGCAGCACGCCCGCCGGCATCAGCCAGCCACCGATCTGCCGGTCGGTGTGCCGGTCCGCGAAGATGTTGAGCGACGCGCCCGCCTGCTCGAAGCCCGCCCAGAACATCGCGCAGGCGATGAAGAGGGCGAGCATCACGAGGACCCGCTTGCGCTCGACGGTCTCGAGGCCCGCGAAGAACAGCAGGTAGGCGAAGTATCCCGCGGCGAACGCGCTGATGGCCCAGAAGGAATTCTCGAGCAGGTCGACCGGATCGATATGGATGCGCCCGCCGATCGCGAGCAGCACGACCGCGAAGATCGCGGCGACCACCGCGGCGACCGACCACCAGGCGCGGCGCGTGGCCGCCGGGTCCGCGTGGGTCATGCCCGGCTCGACGCCGGCGTGCCCGAGGAAGTGGCGCGTCATCGCGAACTGCACGAGGCCGAGCAGCATGCCGACCGCCGGCGCCGCGAAGCCCATGCTCCATCCGTAGCGCGCCGCGAGGATCGGCACGATCGTCGAGCCGAGGAAGGCGCCGACGTTGATGCCCATGTAGAAGATCGAGAAGCCCGCGTCGCGGCGCGAGCCGCCCTCGGGGTAGAGCTGCGCGACGATCGCGCTGATGTTCGGCTTCAGGAGGCCAACGCCGAACACGATCAGCATCAGGCCGAGGAAGAACATCTGCGTCGAACCGGTGGCGAGCAGGCCGTTGCCGACCATGATCAGGATGCCGCCCCACCACACGGCGCGTTGCGCGCCGGTCAGGCGGTCGGCAATCCAGCCACCCGCGAGCGACAGCAGGTAGGTGCCGGATATGTAGAGGCCGTAGATCGCGTTGCCGGTGCGATCGTCGATGCCGAGACCGCCCTCCTCGATCGTCGCGACGAGGAACAGCACGAGGATCGCCCGCATGCCGTAATAGGTGAAGCGCTCCCACATCTCGGTGAAGAAGAGCGTGGCGAGTCCCCGTGGGTGGCCGAAGAACGCCCGGCTCGAATCACCGGCTACCACCGTCGTCGACATCGAATCGGCCATTTTGAGGCTCTCTTGTACGTGGCCGGCGCGCGGCGCCGCGATGGCGCCGGAGTGTGACCCATGTTGCCTTGCCCCAGCAAGGCAACGGCACGGCGGGCACGGTGGGGGCGGGCCGGGCGGCCTACTGCGGGTCCGCGGAATCCCGCTGGGCGTCGGCCCGGCGCATCTTCTGCATCACGCGCGCCATCACGAGCCCGCCCTCGTAGAGGAGGTACATCGGGATCGCCATGATGGACTGGGAGATCGCGTCGGGCGGCGTCAGGAACGCGGCCACGACGAAAATGCCGATCAGCACGTAGCCACGCGCCTGCGCGAGCTTCTCCACGCTCACGAACCCGGCGAGCACCGCGAGCACCACCGCCACGGGCATCTCGAAGGCGACGCCGAAGGCGAAGAACATCGTCAGCACGAAGTCCATGTAGCTCGTGATGTCGGTCATCATCGTCACGCCGGCGGGCGTCGTCTTCGCGAAGAAATCGAACATCACCGGGAACACGGCGACGTAGGCGAAGGCGCTGCCGATGTAGAACAGCAGGATCGACGACACGAGCAGCGGCAGGCCGAAGCGGCGCTCGCGGCGGTAGAGGCCCGGCGCGACGAATGCCCACGCCTGGTAGAGCACGACCGGCATCGCGGCGTAGAGCGCCACGAAGAACGCGAGCTTGAACGGCGTCATGAACGGCGAGATCACGCTCGTCGCGATCAGCGTCGCGCCCTTCGGCAGCTTCTCGAGCAGCGGCTGCGCGAGGAATGAGAAAAGCTCGTTCGAGTAGATGGCGCAGGGAATGAACACGACGATCACCGCGATGAAGGCGCGCAGCAGGCGGTCGCGCAACTCGAGCAGGTGCGAGATCAGCGTGCCTTCGGCGAGCCGTTCAGGATCCTCGCTCATGGTCCGCGGCGGCAGCAGGCGGTGGTTCGGCGCCGGCGTCGGCGTGGCTCACGTCGGTGCGCGCGACGTCGTCATCGGGCTGGTAGTACTTTTCGGCGGGTGATGGCGCCGCGTCGGCCGGAGGCGGTGCGGGCTGCGCGGCGGGCGGCTTGCGGGGCCTGTCCTCGAGGATCGCCTCCTCCTCGAGCTGCTCGCGGAACTGGCGCGCCATCGCGCGCGCGCGCCCGACCCAGCGGCCCACCTGCGAGGCGACGCGCGGCAGCTTCTCGGGGCCGAGCACGATCAATGCCAGTGCAAAGATCAGCAGCAGCTCGGTGAAGCCGACCTCGAACATCGCGGCGGGGAGCGGCGGCCGTTCAGGCGCCGCGGTCGATCTTGCTGCCGGCGTCGTGCTTGGCGACTTCCGGGAACTCGGCGTCCTTGTCGGCCGACCTCAGCTGCTTCGGTTCGTCGGCGCTGCCCTCGGCCTCGCCTTCACCCATCGACTTCTTGAAGCCGCGCACGGCCGCACCGAGGTCGGAGCCGATGGTCCGAAGCTTCTTGGCGCCGAAAACGAGCAGCACCACCAGCAGGATGATGATCAGCTCGCGCATCCCGATACCCATAGGAACCTCGAAAATGCGCACCCTTGCGCAAGTGTGCGGATGATAGGTCAAAAGACGCGCGCGGACCGGGAAAGTTCGCCGTCAGGACGCGTGCGCTTCCAGCCAGAACGTGACGGGACCGTCATTTTCGAGCGCCACGCGCATGTGCGCGCCGAATTCGCCGGTGGCGACCGTCGGGTGTCGCGCCCGAGCATCAGCGACGAAACCGTTGAAAAGCGATGCCGCGGCGTCCGGGGCTGCCGCCATGCTGAAGCCGGCGCGGGCGCCCTTGCGGGTATCGGCCGCCAGCGTGAACTGCGGCACGAGCAGCAGCCCGCCGCCGGTTTCGGCGAGCGAGCGGTTCATGCGCCCCTCGTCGTCGGGAAACACCCGGTAGCCGAGTACGCGCTCGAGCAGGCGCGTCGCGGAAGCGGCGGAATCGGCGGCCTGGACGCCGATCAGCGCCAGCAGCCCGCGGTCGATGCGGCCGACCACCCGCTCTCCCACCGCGACCTGCGCGAAATTGACGCGTTGAATCAAGGCGATCATCGGCGCGCAATCGTGCCATCCGGCCGCCCTGCGGGGAAGCGAAGGTGGCAATTGCGGTGCGCAACCCGGTAACATTTGCGGCCGTTTTCCGCAGGGGGGTTCTCCATGTCGCTTGCCAGCCGGATCGCCGCCGCTCTTGCCCTTTCCGCCCTTGTCTCGGGAACCGTGGGCATTGCACACGCGGACGGCGACGCGGCGCGCGGCAAGGATCTCGCCTACACCTGCCTCGGCTGCCACGCGGTCGAGGACTACAAGAACGTGTATCCCACCTACAGCGTGCCGAAGCTGAGCGGCCAGAGCCCCGCGTACATCACCGCGGCGCTGCTGGGTTACCGCTCGGGCGACCGTTCGCACGGCACCATGCACGCGCACGCGGCGTCGCTCAGCGACCAGGACATCGCCGACATCGCCGCCTACCTCGGCGGCGAGCCGCTGAAGGCGAGTGGCAAGCCGCCCGCCGCGAACGCCCCGCAGGCCGTGCAGGTCTGCGTCGCCTGCCACGGCGGCGACGGCGTGGCAGTGCTGCCCGAATACCCGAGCCTCGCGGGCCAGCACGCCGACTACATCGAGCGCGCGCTCGAGGAATACAAGAAGGGCGCCCGCAAGAACCCGATCATGGCGGGTTTCGTCACGACCCTCACCGAAGACGACATCAAGGCGCTCGCCGCCTATTTCAGCAGCCAGTCGCCTGGCCTCGAAACGGTCGCGCGTCGCGCGTCGCGGTTCAGCGCCCGCTGAGCCGCGCGAGGAACGCCGCGGCCGTGGTCATCCACGAGTCGCGGGTCGCCTTGCGCCGCAGGGCGTGCCCGTCGTCCTTCGCCACCAGGTACCAGGTTTCGGCGCCGTTGCCGCGCGCGCTGGCGACGAGGCGATCGGCTTCGTAGGCCGGCGCGACGACATCCTGCGCGCCCTGCACCACGAGCAGGGGCCTGCGCAGTGCGCGGGCATTCGGAATGCGCGCCCAGGTCGCCACGCCGGCGAGGTCGAGGCCGCCGATCACGCGATCGCCGTATTGCGCCATCGAGCCGAGCGCAACCTGCGCGCCCTGCGATTCGCCCATCAACACGACCCGTGAACGATCGAGGTCGTGCTGCACGCCGATCCAGACGAGCAGTGAGCCGATGTCGCGGATCGCGTCCTCGCGGCGCGCGTCGCCGAGCGTTGCGAACGCCGCGCCGTAACCCGATGCACCGCGCACGTTCGGGACCACCACCGCGTACCCGAGGACGTTCACCGCGATCTGCGTGAAGGCATCGAAACCCGGGCGCGCCTGCTCGCCACCCCCGCTCGCGATGCGCACGAGCACCGGATGCGGGCCCGGCGTGCGCGGCCGGTAGATCCACGCGGGCAGCGTGCGCGCGCTGCCGCCCACGCGATCCCAGGTCGGAAAGCCGATCAGCTCGGGCGCCACGATCGTCACCGGATCGATCGGGCCCGGTTCGCTGTGCGTCCAGCGCGTGAGCGTGTTCGTGGCCGGCTCATAGGCGTAGGCGTCGGCGGCCTGGGCCGCGCCCTCCGCGGTCATCGCGAGGCGCTTGCCGGCGCGATCGAAGGCGAGGTCCGAGATCCGCCCCGCCGGCAGCCCGAGGGGCGAGAGTGCGCTGCCCGCGACCTGGTCCATGACGGTCAGGCGGCTCGTGCCCGCGACGTTGGCGACATAGGCGAGATAGCGCCCATCCGGTGAGGCCGCGAAGCCCTCGATGTCCCACGGCGTGGCCTCGCTCACGGTGCGCAGCGTGTGCGCGACCGGGTCGAGATAGTGCAGTTGCGCGAACTCCCCGTCGAAGCGTGCGACCAGGAGGATGCCGCGGCCGTCCGGCGCAAACCGTGCGGCGCGCACGCGGCGCGGCGGCGTATCGAGCGCGATCTGCGTGATGCCGCCCGTCGCCGCATCCGCGAGCCAGAGCTCGTCCGGCTGCGCCCCGGCCTCGTTCACGAGCAGGAGCCGCGTGCCGTCGGGCGACCAGTCGAGCGGCTGCCAGCTGCGGGCGCCGGCAGCCACGAGCAGGCGCGCCCGCGCACTGCCGTTCGGCTCGAAGGCGACGACGTCATGCTGCAGGCCGTCGGCGGCGGCGCCCTGGAAGGCGACGACCTTGCCGTCGGGCGACCAGGTGAAGCTTTCGGGGCGACCCTGCGGGCCTGCGACCCGCACGATCGAGCGGTCGTTCAACCGGAGCGCGCGAAGCTGCGGTGCGGCGCCGGTATCCGCGGCGGCGAACACCACGCCCGCCGCGCCGGGCGCGGACGAGACCGTGGCCGCGAGCACTTCGGGGCCGAACGTGAGCTGTTCGCGCGCCGCGAGCGGCGCTGCGACGCGGTGCAACTGGTCCGTCTCCGCGAAGCGAGTCGCCACGAGCATCGAGCCGTCGGGCAGCCAGCCTCGAAAGTGCGCCGAACGCACGTGCAGCCATGGCGAAACCTGCTCGGCGAGGGCCGCTGGAACGGACGGTATGCCGTCGAACACGAGGTTGCCGCGCTCATCGCGCGCCGCCTGTGCAGGCAGCGCCACGAGGGCAGCGAGGACGAAGGCCGGATATGATCGTCGCATCCGGATATGGTGACACACATGACCCTCGCCACTTCGACGCGCCGCATCGTTGTCCGTGCCCTGTTCGTCCTGTTCGGCTTCGCGGGCGCCAGCGCGATCGCCGCAACGCCCGCGCCGGAACTCGTGCTCGTCGTCGGCGCGACGGGGCGCACCGGCGTGCACGTGGTCGAACAGCTCGTCACGCGGGGCCGGCGCGTGCGGGCGTTCGTGCGCAGCGCGGACAAGGCGCGCGCCACCCTGCCGGCGGGCGTCGAGATTGCCGTCGGCGACGTGCGCGATCCCGCGACGATCGCGCCTGCGATGCGGGGCGTCACCCACGTGGTGTCAGCCATCGGCGGCGGCGCGCGCAATGCCGCGGTCGGCAACGGGCCGGCGGACGTCGATCGCGACGGCAACATCCACCTCGTCGAGGCCGCGCAACGCGCGGGTGTCGCGCACTTCGTGCTCGTGTCCTCCGGCGGCATCGAGCAGGCCGACACCTATCCGGCCGAGTTCATGCGGCCGGTGCTGGCGGCCAAGCGCGACAGCGAGCAATACCTGCGCACGAGCGGCCTGCCTTACACGATCGTGCGGCCCGGCGGGCTCGGCGGCGAGCCGCGCGCGCATACGCGCATCGTGCTGCGGCAGGAACCGGGCGCGCCGTTCGGGCGCGTCTCGCGCGAAGAAGTCGCGCAGGTCTGCATCGCGGCGCTCGGCAGTGCGGCGGCCCGCGGCAAGACATTTGAAGTGCTGGCGGAGGACGGCGACCCGGTAGCTGACCTCGAGCCGCTGTTCGCCGCCCTGCGGGCCGACACGCCGGCGAACGGGCGGTAGCGCGCCGTGCGCGGGCCGGACGACATCACCGCGCTCGACGCCGGCTACGTGCGTCCGCAGATGGCTGCCATCCACGTCATCGGGCACGGCGGGCGCGCGGCGCTCGTCGACACCGGCACCGCGCACTCGGTGCCCCACGCGCTCGATGCGCTCGCGGCGCTCGGCTACGGGCCGGGCGACGTCGATTACGTGATCCTCACCCACGTGCACCTCGACCACGCGGGCGGTGCCGGCGCCTTCATGCGCGCGCTGCCCAATGCGACGCTGGTCGTGCACCCGCGCGGCGCGCCGCACATGATCGACCCGGCGAAGCTCGTCGCCGCCTCGATCGCCGTCTACGGCGAGGCGACCTGTCGCGAGCTGTACGGCGAGATCCCACCGATCGATGCGGCGCGCGTGCGCGCCACGCAGGACGGCGAGCGGCTGTCGCTCGCCGGGCGCGAACTCGAGTTCTGGTTCACGCCCGGCCACGCCCTGCATCACCAGGCGATCGTCGACCATGCTTCGCGGACGATCTTCACGGGCGACACGTTCGGCCTCTCGTACCGGGAGTTCGACACCGCGCGCGGTGCATTCATCTTCCCGACCACCACCCCGACGCAGTTCGACCCGCAGCAACTCGAGGACTCGGTCGCGCGCATCGCGACGTACCGCCCGCGCGCCGTGCACCTGACGCACTATGCCCGCGTCGACGATGTCGCGCGGCTGGCCGACGACATGACAGCGCAGGTGCGCGCCTTTGCCGCGCTGGCGCAGCGCCATGCGGATGGCGCCGATCGCGGGGCGCGCATCCGTGCCGACATGCACACCCTGCTGCGCGAACGCAGCCTCGCGCACGGTTGCACGATGGGCGAGGCGAGGTTCGACGCGCTCGTCGCCGCCGACCTCGATCTCAACACCGACGGCCTGCTCGCCTGGCTCGCGCGCCGGTCGCGCTAGAATCCGCGCCATGGGCGAGCAGGAAACGTTCAGGGCGTACCGGATCCACGAAGAGAACCGCAAGGTCGTCGCGCGCTTCGAGCGCCTGACGCTCGACGACCTGTCGGCGGGCGAGGTGGTGATCCGCGTCGCGCATTCCGGCATCAACTACAAGGACGCGCTCGCGGCGACGGGTGCTGGGCGCATCCTGCGCCGCTATCCGCTCGTCGGCGGCATCGATCTCGCGGGGGTCGTCGAGGCGTCAAGCGACGCGCGCTACGCCGCGGGCGACACGGTGCTGGTCACCGGCTGCGGCCTGTCCGAAACAGTCGATGGCGGTTACAGCGAGATCGCGCGCGTGCAGGGCGACGCCGTGATCCCGATGCCCGCGGGCCTCGACACGGTGGGCGCGATGACGCTCGGGACCGCGGGCTTCACGGCCGCACTCGCGATCCACCGCATGGAACACAACGGGCAGACGCCCGCGAAAGGCCCGATCGCCGTGACCGGCGCGACGGGCGGTGTTGGCAGCCTCGCGATCGACATGCTCGCGCGGCGCGGCTACGAGGTCGTCGCCGTGAGCGGCAAGGCGCAGCACGCCGACTACCTGCGCGCGCTCGGGGCGGCGAAAGTGCTCCTGCGCCAGGAAATCGACTTCGGCTCGAAGCCGCTCGAGGCCGAGCGCTTCGCGGGTGCCATCGACAACGTGGGCGGGGAAATGCTCACCTGGCTCACGCGCACCGTCGGCTACTGGGGCAACATCGCGAGCATCGGACTTGCCGGCAGCCCGAAACTCGACACCACGGTGATGCCCTTCATCCTGCGGGGCGTGAACCTGCTCGGCATCAATTCCTCCGCGACCCCGCGCGAGCCTCGACTCGCGGTCTGGCAGCGCATCGGCGGCGACCTTGCGCCGCGGCACCTCGATCGCATCCGGTCGCGCACGATCCGCTTCGACGACTTGCCCGGTGCCTTCGGGGCACTGCTCGAGGGCGGGGTCGTTGGCCGGACCGTGGTGGCGATCCGCTGACCCGCCGCGTTCCGCTACAATTTCGGGATGCCTACCGCCAACTCCGCCGGCGCGCGCCTGCGCGCGGCCATCGATGCCGAACGCCCCCTGCAAGTCGTCGGGGCGGTGAACGCCTATTCGGCGCTGCTCGCGGCGCGCTCGGGCTTCCGGGCCCTCTACCTGTCGGGCGCGGGCGTCGCGAACGCCTCGTTCGGCCTGCCCGACCTCGGCATCACCTCGCTCAACGATGTCTGCGAGGATGTGCGGCGCATCGCATCGGCCAGCGAACTGCCGCTGCTCGTCGACGCCGACACCGGCTGGGGCGCGGCGTTCAACATCGCGCGCACGAGCCGCGACCTCATCCGTTCCGGTGCGGCGGGCCTGCATCTCGAAGACCAGGTGCAGGCCAAACGCTGCGGCCATCGCCCCGGCAAGGCACTCGTGTCGGCCGCCGAAATGGTCGACCGGCTCAAGGCCGCGGTCGACGGGCGCACCGATCCCGCGTTCGTGATCATGGCACGCACCGACGCGCACGCGGTCGAGGGCCAGGCCGCGGCGGTCGAGCGCGCGCTGCGCTACGTCGAGGCGGGAGCCGACATGATCTTCGCCGAGGCGCTCACCACGCTCGAGGAGTACCGCCAGTTCACGAGCGCGGTCAGGGTGCCGGTGCTCGCGAACATCACCGAGTTCGGCAAGACGCCGCTCTTCACGACGCAGGAGCTCGCGGGCGCGGGCGTGCGCCTCGTGCTCTATCCGCTGTCGGCGTTTCGCGCGATGAGCCGCGCGGCGCTCGGCGCCTACGCCGCGATCCGCCGCGACGGCACGCAGAAGGCGGTCCTCGACACGATGCAGACGCGTGCCGAGCTGTACGACGTGCTCGGCTACCACGAGTACGAACGGAAGATCGACGCACTCTTTGGGCAGGAGAAGGGCGATGAGTGATACCCCGCCGGCGACCGGTCCCAAGCCGAAGAAGTCCGTGGCGTTGTCCGGCGTGGTCGCCGGCAACACCGCGCTGTGCACGGTCGGTCGCACGGGCAACGACCTGGCCTACCGCGGCTACGACATCCTCGAGATCGCCGAGGCCTGCGAATTCGAGGAGATCGCCCATCTCCTGATCCACGAAAAGCTGCCGAATCGCGCCGAGCTGGCGGCCTACAAGCAGAAGCTGCAGGGGTTGCGCAGCCTGCCCGCCGTCGTGCGCACGACGCTCGAGGCGTTGCCCGCGTCGAGCCATCCGATGGACGTGCTGCGCACGGGCGTGTCGGCCCTCGGCTGCGCGATGCCAGAGAAGGACGACCATGGCGCCGCCGGCGCCCGCGAGCTGGCCGACCAGCTGCTCGCATCGCTTGGCTCGATGCTCTGCTACTGGTACCACTACAGCCACTCCGGCCACCGGGTGCACGTCGAGACGCAGGACGACTCGATCGGCGGGCATTTCCTGCACCTGCTGCACAGGAAGGTGCCGCCCGCCGACTGGGTGCGCGCGATGCACACCTCGTTCATCCTCTATGCGGAACACGAGTTCAACGCGTCGACCTTCACGGCCCGCGTGATCGCCGGCACCGGCTCCGACATGCACTCGTGCATCGCGGGGGCGATCGGCGCGCTGCGCGGACCGAAGCACGGCGGTGCGAACGAGGTCGCCTTCGAGATCCAGCAGCGCTATGCGACGGCGGACGAGGCCGAGGACGACATCCGGCGGCGCGTCGCGGCGAAGGAAGTCGTCATCGGTTTCGGCCACCCCGTCTACACGGTGTCGGACCCGCGCAACCAGGTCATTAAGGGCGTCGCCCGGCGGCTCGCGCAGCAGGCCGGCAACACGAAGATGTACGACATCGCCGAGCGCCTCGAGCGCGTGATGTGGGACGCGAAGAAGATGTTCCCGAACCTCGACTGGTTCAGCGCGGTGTCCTACCACCTGCTGCAGGTACCGACCGCGATGTTCACGCCGCTGTTCGTGATCGCGCGCACCACCGGTTGGGCCTCGCACGTGATCGAGCAACGCGCGGACGGCAAGATCATCCGGCCGACGGCGAACTACACCGGGCCGGAGAACCGCGCGTTCGTGCCGCTCGACCGGCGGCCGTGAGCGGGCACGCGACCCGGCCCGTTGAGTACCGCGTCGCAAGGCGCGCCGGGACCGTTGTCGCGGCTCATGGTCGGGCGCGCCTCGTACCTCGGCGTTCCCTCGGTGCGGCGGGCGTCTCGCGCATTGTCTTTTCCCACGACCACCACGACGGCGGTCGCGAGCCGCTGCTCCGCCGCCGCTCGGCGCCCTCCAAATCGCCACGACAGCGGTCCCGACGCACCTCGCGACACGAAGGGTTGCGCGCCAGGAGGCTGTGCTCGCCGCGACCCGGCTCCGTGGAGCGCGCCGAGCGGCGGGGAGCGGCGCTGCGCGTCCGCGACGTGCTGGCCCGCGACGACAGAGCCGCGCGCAGCGCCCCCCGACGCGAGGGGACGCCGAGGTACGAGGCGCGCGCGACCCGGAGCCG
>JBFWZQ010000025.1:0-20347 GCA_050185195.1 Steroidobacteraceae bacterium
GCCGCTCTTCCGATCTGACGACCCCGACGCAGCCGAAAATCGAACCGCCGCGCATCAGCGTCGAAGCGGCGTAAACGGGGGGCGTGGTGCCGGGTTTTCGTTTATTCGCTTATTGCGGGCTGCCGCCCAATAACCGAATAACCGAAAACCCGGCACCGACTCTGCTGTTGTTAGAATCCCGGGCATGAGCGTTCGCCCAGCCCTCGTCGCCCTCGCCTTCACGCTCGCGTTGCCGGTATTGCCGGCCGCCGCGCAGAGTGCGGCGCCGGTCCCGACCCTCGCGCCGATCGTCAAGCGTGTTTCGCCGGCCGTCGTGAACATCGCGACCCGCGGCACCATCAAGCAGCGCGGGCCCCAGAACCCCTTGCTCGACGACCCGTTTTTCCGCCGTTTCTTCGACGTGCCGCCGGGCGGCGGCCTGCGTGAGCGGCAATTCCAGAGCGCCGGCTCCGGCGTGATCGTCGACGCGAAGAGCGGATACGTGCTCACGAACGCCCACGTGATCGAGAATGCGAGCGAAATCACCGTCACCTTGCAGGACGGCACCGACCTCAAGGCCGAGGTCGTCGGCAGCGACGCGCCGTCCGATGTCGCGGTCCTGAAGGTGAAGCACGACGGTCTCGTCCCGCTGCCGTTCGGCGACTCGAGCCGCCTCGAAGTCGGCGACTACGTGGTCGCGATCGGCAACCCCTTCGGGCTGCAGCACACGGTCACCCAGGGCATCGTCAGCGGCCTGTCGCGTTCCGGCATCACCGACGGCTACGAGGATTTCATCCAGACCGACGCCTCGATCAACCCGGGCAACTCCGGTGGCGCGCTCGTCAACCTGCGCGGCGAGCTGGTCGGCATCAACACCGCGATCCTCTCGAGGAGCGGCGGCAACATCGGCATCGGTTTCGCGATCCCGGCGAACATGGCGAAGAACGTCATGGAGCAGCTCGTGAAGTACGGCACCGTCAAGCGCGGCCTGCTGGGCGTGAGCGTTTACACGGTAACGCCCGACATCGCGCAGTCGCTCGCGCTCAAGGACACGAACGGCGCGCTCGTCTCGGAGGTCGTGCAGGGTTCGCCCGCGGATGGCGCGGGCCTGCGACCCGGCGATGTGATCACCTCGATCAACGGCCAGGGTGTCAAGTCGAACACCGACCTGCAGAACTCGATCGGCCTGCTGCGGGTCGGGGACAAGGTCGACGTCGGTTACATCCGCGACGGCAAGCCGCGACGCGCCACTGCTGTCATTGCGGAGACGCCGTCGGACGTTGCGGCGCGCGACGACGAGGGTGCCGAAGAGGCTGCCACGCCCGACCTGCATCGCGGGCTCGTCGGCGCGCAGCTCGGCGATGCACCGAACGCGGGCGGCGTGCTGGTGCGCTCTGTTGCGGCCGGCAGCCCGGCATCCCTGGCGGGGCTGCGCGCCAACGACCTGATCGTGAAGGCCAATCGCACCATGGTCGGCAATCTGCGCAACCTGCGCGAGGCCGCGCGGGGCGCGACCTCGCTCGTGCTCACCGTGCGTCGCGGCAACACCGCGCTACTCATTCCGCTGCGCTGAACGGCGCGCGCAGAGCGCCGCGCGCCCCGCGGCGGGTCCCGCCGCCAGCGCCTTCACGGCCGCGTAGTAGCGCGGCAGGTCGCCGCCGGATGCCTGCAGCACACGCTCGAAGCCCGGGACGCAATCGTTGTAGGTGGCAACCGAGGCGAGCACGGCATTGTTGAGCCCGGCATCGAACCAGCGCGCATAGCCGCTCGCGAGGCCCGTGCGCTGCTCGAAGGCGCGCAGCTCGCCGGCCAGCTCGCGCAGGATCGCGCGCTTCTCGGCGCGCTTGGCCGTCGCGGCGAGCGGTCCCGCGTACAGCGTGCGCAGCGCGACGCGCGCCGCGGCAAAGAGCGCCGCCACTTCGGCCTGCCCGGCCCGCCGCGCACGCCACTGCGCGAGCGCGTCGGACCGGCCGCGTGCCGCCAGCCAGCGCGCCAGGCCCTCCTGCTCGACGGACACCGCGAACGCCTCGTTGAAGGCCGAATCGCCCGGTACATAGGCCACCTGGTGCGCGAGTTCGTGGAAGATCACCGCGGCAAGCTGCACGTCGCCGTAGGCGAGCATGCTCGAGAGCACCGGGTCGGCGAACCGTCCGAGCGTCGAATAGGCAGCAACCCCGCCCAGCGCGACGTCGTAGCCGCGCGATTCGAGCGTGAGCGCGTAATCGCGGGCGCGGCGCTCGCTGAAATAGCCGCGATACGCGACGCAGCCCGCGACCGGAAAGCACCACTCGCGCGGCGACACCGAGAATTCGGGGGCCGCGACGACGTTCCAGACGACATACGGGCGCCCGATCGCGGCGTACTGCCGATAGCTCGCGCCGCCGGGGAGCCCGAGTGCGTGCGTGGCGAAGTCGCGCGCCTCGGCCACTTCCTCGAGCCGTGCACGCAGCGGCGCCGGGGTCGCGGGATCCGCGACGACGGCCGCGATCGGCCGGCGTGCGGCCATCACCTGCCACTGGCCCGCCGCCGCCTGCGCGAGATAGAGCGTGCCGCAGCCCGACAGCGGCAACGCCACGAGGCACGCGAGCAACCGGACGTCGAGTAACATGCGTGCATGCAAGTGTACTTGGTCGGTGGCGCGGTTCGTGATGCGGCCCTCGGACTGCCCGTGGGCGAACGCGACTGGGTGGTGGTCGGCGCGACGCCCGCGGAACTCACGCGCGCGGGTTACACGGCCGTGGGGCGCGAATTCCCGGTGTTCCTGCATCCCGAGACGAAAGAAGAACACGCCCTCGCACGCCTCGAACGCAAGACCGCGCCGGGCTACCGCGGTTTCGTCACCGAGTTTTCCCCTGAAGTCACGCTCGAGGACGACCTCGCGCGCCGCGACCTCACGGTGAACGCGATGGCGCGCGCCGCGGAGGGCGCGCTCATCGATCCCTACGGCGGCCAACGCGACCTCGAGGCGCGCGTGCTGCGGCACGTGTCGCCGGCGTTCGTCGAAGACCCCGTGCGCATCCTGCGCGTGGCGCGCTTCGCGGCACGTTTCGCGCCGCTCGGTTTCACCGTGGCGCCCGAGACGCTCGCCTTGATGCGCGCCATGGTGGACAGCGGCGAGGCCGCCGCGCTCGTGGCCGAGCGCGTCTGGCAGGAGACGGCACGCGCGCTCGCGACGGGGCGGCCGGACGTTTTTTTCGAAGTGCTGCGCGACTGCGGCGCGCTCGCGGTGATCTTTCCCGAAATCGACGCCCTCTTCGGTGTGCCCCAGCCCGCGCAATGGCACCCGGAGATCGACGCTGGCGTGCACACCCTGATGGTGCTCGCGCAGGCGGCGCGCCTCTCGGAGGCGGCCACCGTCCGCTTCGCGGCGCTCACGCACGACCTCGGCAAGGCGAAGACGCCGCGCGAGCGCTGGCCGATGCACCACGGACACGAAGCCGCGAGCGTCGCGCTGGTCGATGCCCTGTGCGATCGCCTGAAGACGCCGAACGAACATCGCGAACTCGCGCGGCTGGCAGCCCGCTACCACTGCGACGTGCACCGTGCCGCCAAGCTGCGCGCCACGACGATCCTCACGATGTTCGAGCGGTGCGACGCCTTTCGCCGCCCGGAGCGCTTCGGGGAACTGCTGCTCGCCTGTGAAGCGGACGCACGCGGGCGCCTCGGCTTCGAGGAGCGCCCCTATCCGCAGGCGGGCTACCTGCACGCCTGCCTCGCCGCCGCGCGCGCAGTCGCGCTCGATGAGGCCGCGCGCGCCGGGCTCGACGGCGCGACCATCGGCATCCGCCTGCACGAACTGCGCGCGCAGGCCATCGCGGCGGTCAAAGCTGGCGGCGCAGGTCCTGCAGCGCAAATCCGCTGAGCGGCGCGTCGATCGCGCGCGTCAGCGCGATCGCCTTGAAGATCTCGCCCATCTCGTCCGGCATCAGCAATCGCCGCGCCTCGGCTGCGCGCGCGAAGCGCGCCGGCCCCTCGGCCTCGCCCGCGACCTCCCGCTCGATGCCGAGCGCGAGCAGCAGCGCTGCCTGCGTCGTGTAGCCCGCCACATCGAGGCCGGCATCCACCGCCGCCTCGGCGACCGCGGTGAAATCGACCCAGGCGGTGATGTCCTGCAGGCCGACGTTCACGAACGGGTTGCCGTGCGCCACGTGCCGGAAATGGCACAGCAGCGTGCCGTCCGGCCGGTCGGCGTGATACAGCGCGCCACGCGGCAAGCCGTAATCGCAGGCGAGTACGAGCCCGCGCTCGAGGCAGCCCGCGAGACTTGCGACCCAGGGGGCGAGCGACGGACAGACTTCGCTCCGGTAACCGTCCGCGAGCGCGTCCGCCGCGAGCCCGTCGGGCAAGGCCAGCTCTTCATCGAGCTCGACTTCATGCAGGGCGCCGTCCGGGCCGAGGCCGACGCCGATGCGCAGCGCGCGACCGCCGCGCACCACGAAGCGCTCGCAGGGCAGCGCATCGAGCACCTCGTTCGCCAGCAGCACGCCGGACAGCGGCGAATCGGGCAGGCGATCGAGCCAGGACACGCGGCGGGCGAGCGCCGGCGGGAGTCGTTCGAGCCGCTCCTGCTGGCGCGCGCGCAGGTCGGCGCTGACTTCCAGGATGAGATAGCGCTCCGGCAGCGCACCGACCGCGGCGAGCGACTCGAGCACGGTGGCGGCGAGCGCACCGGTGCCCGCGCCGAATTCCAGGATGGACCCGCCCGTCACCGCAAGCACCTCGCGGCACTGGCGCGCGAGGCAACGACCGAACAGCGGCGAGATCTCGGGCGCGGTCGTGAAATCGCCGCCCGCGCCGAACTTGCGCGCGCCGGCACTGTAGTAACCGAGTCCCGGCGCATAGAGCGCGAGCGCCATGAACTCGGCGAAGGGAATGACACCGCCCGCCGCCGCGATGCGCGCGTGGATCATTTCGAGCACGCGTCGCCCGTGTGCCTGCTCGTCGGCGGCCAGTGTAAGCTCAGGCGCCATGGCGACGACTCCGTCCTTCCAGCCGCTTGCCGGCAAAGTTGCACTCGTCACCGGCAGCGCACACCGCGTCGGCGCCGGGATCGCGCGCACGCTGCACGCGGCGGGCGCACAGGTCGCCGTGCACTATCGCAGCTCGGCCGCGGACGCCGCTGCGCTGGTTGCCGCCCTGAACGACGCCCGCCCCGGATCCGCGCTCGGCATCGAGGCGGACCTGCTCGATGTCGCGCGACTGCCGCGCCTCATCGAGACGCTGCTCGCGGCATTCGGCCGACTCGACGTGCTCGTCAACAACGCGTCGACCTTCTATCCGACACCGGTCGGCGAAATCACGCCGGCGCACTGGGACGACCTGCTCGGCACGAACCTCAGGGCACCGCTCTTCCTGTCGCAGGCCGCGGCGCCCGCGCTGCGCGCGGCGCGCGGCCTCATCGTCAATATCGCCGACATCCACGGCCAGCGGCCGCTGCGCCACCACACCACCTACTCGATCGCGAAGGCGGGCCTCGTGATGCTCACCCGCTCGCTCGCGCGCGAACTGGCGCCCGAGGTGCGCGTGAACGCAATCGCGCCCGGCCCGGTGATGTGGCCGGTCGGCGGCGCGGACGAAGCGCTCAAGGCCGAAATCGTCGAACGCACGGCGCTCAAGCGCCTCGGCTCGCCGCAGGACGTGGCGCTCGCCGCGCGCTATTTCGCCGTCGACGCGCCTTTCGTGACGGGCCAGGTCCTCGCGGTCGACGGCGGTCGCAGCGTCGCCTGGTAGGTCGCGCGCCTTCATCCCCTCACCCGGCGGCCGGTGCCGGCGCGAGCGGCACTGGCACGAGCTCGTGCGCAGCCCGATCGAAGCGGGACCACAGCTCGGCCAGCGTGAGGTCTTCCGTCGGATGGTGCATCCCGGGCGCCACTTCCGCGGCGGGCCCGAGCATGTAGGGACGCTTCAGCAGATCGGGCCGGGGCAGGCGCAGGCCGGGCGCCTCGAACACGAGGTCCCCGTAGAGCAGCAGGTCGAGGTCCATCGAGCGCGGCGCCCATTTCGGCGCGGCGCGCTCGCGCCCGCATTGCGCTTCGATCGCGTGCAGGCGCGCGAGGATCGCCGGCGGCGGCAGGTCGCTGTCGAACGCGGCGACGAGATTGATGAAATCCTCGCCCTCGAAGCCCACGGCGGCATTGCGATAGGCCGTCGAGAAGCGCACGCCGGGGAACGCGTGCGCCAGCTCGCGCATCGCAACGGCGAGGTGGCGCTGCGGCTCGATGTTGCTGCCCGCGGCCACGAGGACCTGCGTCACCGGCGGTCGTCGCGCGCGCGCTCGATCGCGACGCCGACGTCGCGCGAGCCGCGGATCGCACCGGGCTTGTTGAGCGCCACACGCACCCACTCCACCGCGAACTCGGCAAGGATCAGCTGCGCGATGCGCTCGGCGAGCGTCTCGACGAGCTGGAACTCCGACGCCTCGACGAAGGCGATTACGCGCTTCGCCACCGTCTTGTAGTCGAGGGTGTCCTCGACCCGGTCGCGCACCGCGGCGGCGCGGCAATCGACCGGCAGCTCGAGGTCGATCACCACGGTCTGCTTGATGCGGCGTTCCCAGTCGATGAAGCCGATCACGCAGTCGATGGAGAGTCCGCGCAGGAAAATTCGGTCAGGCGCACTATGGCTCATGCAAGGTTCCCTGGATGGCGGGGCCAGGCGGCCCCAGGCTGGCAAGCGGCCACTGCGCGCGTGCCTCGATCGCGAGCGAGACACGCTCGCCGGCGGCGAGGCGCGCGAGCCCGGCGACCGCGATCATCGCGGCATTGTCGGTGCAGAACTCGATGCGCGGGAAATGCACGCGCGCGCCGCGCCGCGCCGCGGCGGCGACCAGCGCGCCGCGCAGCGCGCGATTCGCACCGACGCCACCCGCGACGACGAGCGTATCGAGGCCGGTTGCCTCGAGCGCACGCACCGCCTTGGCGACGAGCGTCGCGACGAGCGCATCCTCGACGCCCCGCGCGACGTCCGCGCGTCGCGCCGGATCGAAACCGGGCGCCTTCACGGCAAGGCTCACCGCGGTCTTGAGGCCCGAGAAGCTGAACTCGAGGCCCGGCCGATCGAGCATTGGCCGGGGAAACTCGTAGGCGCCCGCGCGCCCGCCTTCGGCGAGGCGTGCGAGCTCGGGGCCACCCGGATACGGCAGGCCCAGCAGTTTCGCGGTCTTGTCGAACGCCTCACCCGCCGCGTCGTCGCGCGTCTCGCCGAGCACGCGGTAATCGCCGACGCCGCGCACTTCCACCAGCATCGTGTGCCCGCCGGACACGAGGAGCGCCACATGCGGAAACTTCGGCGGGTCCGGCTCGAGCATGGGCGCCAGGAGATGCCCCTCGAGGTGGTGCACGTTCACGGCCGGCACGCCCCACGCGTAGGCGAGGCTGCGCGCGAACGCGGCGCCCGTCAGCAGCGCGCCGATGAGGCCCGGCCCCGCGGTGTATGCGATGCCGTCGATATCCGCGCGCGCCGAGCCGGCCTCGGCGAGCGCCGCGCGCGCGAGCGGCACGAGCCGGCGCACGTGGTCGCGCGAAGCGAGTTCGGGCACGACGCCACCGTAGAGCCGATGCTCGTCGACCTGCGAATGGAGCACGTGCGCGAGCAGGCCGCGCGCGTCGTCGAGGACGGCGACGGCACTCTCGTCGCAGGAAGATTCGATGGCGAGCACGCGCATTTTTGCGTTTTTACCGGGAGGCCCTTAGAATTCCCGCCCTTGTGCCCTGAGGGACGGGGCATATTTCCTGTAAATTCAATGAGTTGAGGTTTCGATGCCGAGCGTTCGTGTACGCGAAAACGAGTTCTTCGACGCCGCGCTGCGCCGTTTCAAGCGCGCGTGCGAGAAAGCGGGCGTCCTCACGGAGCTGCGCCGGCGGGAATTCTACGAAAAGCCGACCCAGGAACGGAAACGCAAGAAGGCCGCCGCCGTCAAGCGGCACCTGAAGCGCAATTCCCGCGACGGCGCGCCGCGGCGCTGATCGCACGATGACGCTCAAGGAGCGCATCACCGAAGACATGAAGGCCGCCATGCGCGCCGGCGAGAAGGATCGCCTCGGCGTCATCCGCATGCTGCAGGCGGCCATCAAGCAGCGTGAAGTCGACGAGCGCATCGCGCTCGACGACGCACAGGTGCTCGCCGTCCTCGAGAAAATGATCAAGCAGCGGCGCGAATCGATCACGCAGTTCGAGGCGGGCGGTCGCGCCGATCTCGTCGCGAAGGAGACCGCCGAGCTCACGCTGCTGCAGGGCTACCTGCCGGCCCAGCTCTCTGACGTGGAACTCGACGCGCTGATCAATGCCGCGATATCGCAGGCCGGCGCCACGTCCGTGAAGGACATGGGCAAGGTCATGGGCATCGTGAAAGGCCAGGCCGCGGGCAAGGCCGACATGGGCACCGTCGGCGCGCGCATCAAGGCGCGGCTCGGCACCGGCTGAGCCGGGCCACCCCACGCCACCACCGCCATGCTAGCCGGGCGCGGTTTCGCCACCGCCGCGGTCCTCGCGATGATCGTCCTCGCCTGCAGCGCCGTCGCGCGCCGCCTCGGGCGCGAACGCGGGCTGATCGCCGCATTGCGTGCCCGCGGCGCCATCGACGCCGCCCATGCCCTGCCCCTCGAGTCGCTCGGCGATGCCGAACGCGAAGCGGCCGATGTCCTGCGTGCCGCGGGGGTCGTGGCCGTGACGCGGGGCCGCTGCCACCTCGTCGCCCCGGCGCTCGCGCCGTTTCGGCGGAAGCGCCTGCGCCTCGCGCTCACGGGCGCTGTCGCGATCGCCCTGCTCGCGGCGGGCGTCGTGGCCTTCGTCCTCGCGAGATAGACGGCGTGGCTTACTATTCAGCATGGCCGGCCGGATCCCGCAGCACTTCATCGACGACCTGATCGGGCGCACCGATATCGTCGAACTGATCGGCAGCCGCGTGCCGCTCAAGAAGGCGGGGCGCGAATTCAAGGCCTGCTGCCCGTTCCACGACGAAAAATCGCCGTCCTTCTGGGTGAGCCCCGACAAGCAGTTCTATCACTGCTTCGGCTGCGGCGCGCACGGCACGGCGCTCGGTTTCCTGATGAACTACGACCGGCTCGCCTTTCCCGAGGCGGTCGAGGAACTCGCCTCCCGGGCTGGCGTCGAGGTACCGCGCGAGGGCGGCGCCGACGATCGCCCACGCGACTCGAGCGAGGCGCTGTACGAACTGAACGCGCGCGTCGCGAAGCACTTTGCGGCGATGCTGGCAGGCGATGCCCGGGCGCGGGCCTATGTCGCGAAGCGCGGGCTCGATGCCGAATCGGTGGCGCGCTTCCAGATCGGCTACGCGGTGAACTCCTGGAACGACGTGTTGCGCAGGTTCGGCAAGGACGCGGCGACCACGCGCGAGCTCGCCGAACTCGGGCTCGTGATCGAACGCGAAGGCGAGGCGCGCGACGGCGAGCGGCACTACGACCGCTTCCGCGACCGGCTGATGTTCCCGATCCGCGATGCGCGCGGCCGCACGATCGCCTTCGGCGGGCGCGTGATCGGCGAGGGCGAGCCAAAGTACCTCAATTCACCCGAGACCCCGCTCTTTCACAAGGGCCGGGAGCTCTACGGGCTCCACGAAGTGCGCCAGGGCCGCACCCGGCTCA
This sequence comes from Steroidobacteraceae bacterium, assembly GCA_050185195.1. Lineage (GTDB taxonomy): Bacteria > Pseudomonadota > Gammaproteobacteria > Steroidobacterales > Steroidobacteraceae > CADEFQ01. The sequence continues at coordinate 9,582 of JBFWZQ010000025.1, forward strand.
CGCGGCTGCTGGTCGTCGAGGGATACATGGACGTGGTGCGCCTGCACCAGGCGGGCATCCGCTACGCCGTCGCCACGCTCGGCACGGCGACGACGCCCGAGCACCTGAAGCGCGTGTTCCGGCTCGTGAGCGAAGTGGTGTTCGCATTCGACGGTGATCGCGCGGGACGGGCAGCCGCGTGGCGTGCCCTCGCGAACGCGCTGCCCGAGGCGCGCGAGGGGCGCGAGATCCGCTTCCTCTTCCTGCCGGAGGGACACGATCCCGACACGCTCGTCGCGGCGGAAGGGGCGCAGGCTTTCGAACGGCGCCTCGACGGGGCCCTGCCCTTGTCCGAATACCTGGTGCGCGAGCTCGCCTCGCAAGTGGACCTGGCCCATGCCGACGGCCGGGCGCGCCTGGCCGAACTCGCGCGCCCCCTCATCGCGCGTGTCGCGGCCGGTGTCTTTCGGGAGTTGCTCGTGGCGCGCATCGCCGAAGCGATCAAGCTGCCGGCCGAACGCCTCGCGGCCCTGTGGCAACAGGGCGGTACGCCGGCGGCTGGGCGCGCCGCCCCGCTGCCCGCACCTGCGCCCCGCAGCGCGCGCGCTGCACGCGCGCGACAGGGCGACTCGGGGCGACGCGGCCTTGTCGGCCAGGCCGTACAGGCACTGCTGCATCACCCGTCCGCCGCGGCAAAGCTCGACGGCGCGCTCGTCGCCGCCCTCGCCCGCGTCGAAGAACCGGGGGTTTCCATCCTGCGCGAGCTGCTCGAAGGCCTGCGCCGCGACCCCGCGGCCAGTACCGCCCAGGTGCTCGAGCGCTGGCGCGATCGGGCGGAGGGCCCACGGCTCGCGCGCCTCGCCGCCGAAGAATCCCTGGTGCCGGATCCCAAGGCGGCCGCCGAGGAAGTCTCGACCGCGCTTGCGCGACTGGTGGCCGCGACGGGCAAGCGGCGCATCGAGGCGCTGCTCGCAAAAAGCGGGGACCCGGGGCTGTCCGACGAAGAAAAGCTTGAACTTCAATCACTTATGAGCCACCAGGCCCCGCCGGCGAGCGCCGCCCGCCGCCGCTGAGCGCGTTTTGCACGGGAATTTGGCGGCTTGGGCCGTGTCTTGAGTACAATACGCAACTTTTTCCTCGCCGCCCTTTCAGTTCCTGCCTCCGGTGACGGGCGCGGGGGGTGCGAGCCTTCATTCGGCACGGGATATGACACGCAAGCAAAAGCCCACGAACGCAACGAAGAAGCCCGGCCCCGCCGACCATCGCAAGACCGCCAAAGCCGCGCCACGCAAGACTGCCGCGCCGGCGGCGCGCAAGGTCGAGAAGGCGGAGCCGAAGGCGAAAGCCGCGGAGCGGATCGCGCCCGAGACGCGCAAGCCTGACGCCCGCAAACCCGAGGCACGTCGCGCCGCGCCCGTGCCGAGCGCCGTCGAGCGCCGCCCTGCCGCCATGCCCGAGGAACGCCAGTCGCAGCTGAAGCTGCTGATCGCGCGCGGCAAGGAGCAGGGTTACCTCACGTATTCGCAGGTGAACGATCACCTGCCGTCCGAGATCGTCGATCCCGAGCAGATCGAAGAGATCGTCAACACGATCAACGACATGGGCATTCCGGTGTACGAGAAGGCGCCGGACTCGGAGGCACTGCTCGCCGCCGAACCCTCGGCACCGACCGACGAGGAAGCCATCGAGGAAGCGGCGGCGGCGCTCGCCGCGCTCGACGCCGAGCTCGGCCGCACCACCGATCCCGTGCGCATGTACATGCGCGAAATGGGCACGGTCGAGCTGCTGACGCGCGAGGGTGAGATCCGCATCGCCAAGCGCATCGAAGAGGGCCTCGACGCAGTGCGCCTCGCGCTCTCGATGTATCCGCCGACGCTCGAGTTCCTCGCGCGCGCCTACGAGCCCGTCAAGGGCGGCCAGGCGCGGCTCGTCGACGTCATCGTCGGGTTCATCGATCCGAATGCGCCCGACGTGATCGCGCAACCGCAGAACCCGACCCGCCCCGACCCGGCCGCCGCCGCGTCCGAGAAGGACGACGACGAGGAAGCGGACGACGGGGACAGCGAAGAGGAAGTCGTCGACACCGGCCCCGATCCGGAGGAGGCCGCGCGCCGCTTTGCGTCGATCGCGAAGCTGCAGACGCAGTCGCTGAACGCGATCGCCAAGCATGGCGCGAAGGACCCGAAGACGCTCAAGATCAGGAAGAAGCTCTCCGCGGAATTCATGGAGCTGAAGCTCGCGCCGCGCATGTTCGAGGCGCTGATCGGCAACCTGCGCGCGCAGGTCGGCGACGTGCGCCAGCTCGAGAAGGAAATCATGGTGCTCGCGGTGCGCGACGCCGGCATGCCGCGCAAGGACTTCATCACCACCTTCCCGAAGAACGAAACCAGCGCGCGCTGGCTCGCGAAGCACATCAAGGCGGGCAAGAAGTATTCGGCCGGCCTCGCACGCCTCAAGGATGACGTCGAGCGCCGCCAGCGCAAGCTGGTCACGCTCGAGACCGCGTACCACCTCACGATCAATGACATCAAGGAAGTGAACCGCGAGGTGTCGATCGGCGAGGCGAAAGCGCGCCGCGCGAAGAAGGAAATGGTCGAGGCGAACCTGCGCCTCGTGATCTCGATCGCGAAGAAGTACACGAACCGCGGGCTGCAGTTCCTCGACCTGATCCAGGAAGGCAACATCGGCCTGATGAAGGCGGTCGACAAGTTCGAATACCGCCGCGGCTACAAGTTCTCGACCTATGCAACCTGGTGGATCCGCCAGGCCATCACGCGCTCGATCGCCGACCAGGCGCGCACGATCCGCATCCCGGTGCACATGATCGAGACCATCAACAAGCTGAACCGCATCTCGCGGCAGATGCTGCAGGAGATGGGTCGCGAGCCGACGCCGGAAGAGCTGGCCGTGCGCATGGAGATGCCCGAGGACAAGGTGCGCAAGGTCCTGAAGATCGCGAAAGAGCCGATCTCGATGGAAACGCCGATCGGCGACGACGAGGATTCGCACCTCGGCGACTTCATCGAGGACCAGTCCGTCGCCTCGCCGATCGACCAGGCGACGATGGAATCGCTGCGCGAGACCACCCACTCGGTGCTCGCGCAGCTGACGCCGCGCGAAGCGAAGGTGCTGCGCATGCGCTTCGGCATCGACATGAACACCGACCACACCCTCGAGGAGGTCGGCAAGCAGTTCGACGTCACGCGCGAGCGCATCCGCCAGATCGAGGCGAAGGCGCTGCGCAAGCTCCGTCATCCGTCGCGTTCGGAGCAGCTGCGCAGCTTCCTGATGGACGACTAGAGGGCCAGCGCGAAATGGTGGCTCGTGATATCGAGCCCCTTGTGCAGGTAGAAGCGGTGTGCGCCGAAGCGCTGCACACCCGAGTCGAGATGGAACTGCATGCAGCCCGCCGTGCGCGCTTCCGCGACCAGCCAGTCGAGCAGGGCACTGCCGTAACCCGCGCCGCGATCAGCGGCGCGCGTCACGAGGTCGTCGACGTACAGGATGCGCCCCCAGGCGAGCGTCTCCATGCGGCGGAAGCCCGCCGCGCTGCGCGCGATGCCGCCGTCCGAGAGCAGCACGAGCGTGTAACCGTCGTGCTCCCGCTGGCGCTCGACCTGCGCGACGAACGCCTCGAGCGCGAGGTGCGTGCGCAGTTCGCGCACCACCTCCCAGGCCCTCTCGAACCCGGCGCGCGTCGTCGCGGCCGCAATCGAGAGTGTCTGCATCAGGGTCCGGGACGCACCGGCGCCGACGCATCCTCGCCGACGACCGTGGTCCAGGGCCGCACGCGCCAGCCCGTGACGAGTCCACCGGTGACATAGGGATCGCTCTTCGCGAAACGTTCGGCAGCTTCCGCCGTGTCGCCCTTGAAGAGCAGCGCGGAACCCGCCGGCTCGTCGGTGAACGCCCCGGCCAACACGAGCTCGCCGCGCTCGTGCGCCTCCCAGGCCAGCGCCAGGTGCCGCCCGCGCAGCGGCTTGCGCCGCTCGGCGAAGTCGGGCACGAACTCATACATCAGCAGATAGTGCATCGGGTCTCCTGCGTGCACGGGTGAAGGGCAGCATCCGCGTGAGCGTGTTGTCGCGCTGGACGTAGTGATGGTACAGGGCTGCGGCCGCGTGCAGGCCGATCAGCCAGTAACCCACTGTGCCTGCCGTCTTGTGCAGCTCTTCCAGCGATTCCGCACGCGCCTCGTCTGCGGCTATGAGCGGCGGCAGATCGAACCCGAAGAACGGCGCCGGCTTGCCTTCGGCGCTCAGGATGAGCCAGCCGAGCACCGGCATGCCGAGCATCAACACGTACAGGGCGAAGTGCGCGGCGGCGGCCAGCTGCTTCTGCACGCGAGCGGGCTCGGGCCGGATGGCGGGCTTCGGGCCGCGCAGGATCACCACGAGCCGCAGGACCGCGAGCCCGAGCACGCCCAGCCCCAGCATGAAATGCCAGGTCTTGAGCGCCTCGCGCGGGTCGCTGCCGCGCGGGAAATTCACGCGCAGTTCGATGCAGGCATACACCGCGGCGATCAGCAGCAGCATCAGCCAGTGCAGCGCGATGGGGAGCGAGCCATAGCGGTCAGGGGAATTACGCAGCATGCGCCCATGATAAGCCCGTGCTCAGCGCCTTCCCAGCCGCTCATCGACCTGGGATGCGGACAGGCCTTCGATGGCCACGGCCTTGCGAGCGGATGACAATCCCGCGACGACGCGTACGCGGCCGGGCGGCAGCGCAAGGGCGGTGGCGAGGAGCGCCTCGACCGCGGCATTCGCCCGCCCCCGCTCGGGGGGCGCCGAAACCCGGATTTTCAACGCGTCACCGAGCCAGCCGGCGAGCTCGTCGCGCGACGCGCCCGGCACCACCTTGACCGCCAGCCTGACGGGCACGCGCGCCGCTGCGCTCAGAAAACGGCCCCGAACAGCCGTCCGATCAGCGCCGTCGCCACCATGCCGAGCGCACCCCAGAACGAAACGCGCGTCGCGCCCGCGACCAGGCTCGAACCGCCGGCCTTCGCTGCGAGCGCGCCCAACGCGGCCAGTGCCACGAGCGAGCTCAGGCCCACGACCGCAACGGTATTTCCCGGCGGGCTGGCCAGGGCGGCGGACAGCGGCAGCAGCGCCCCCACGGCGAACGTGACGGCGGAGGCCGCGGCGGCCTGCCCCGGCCGCGCGCGGTGTGTTTCCGTCAGGCCCAGTTCGTCGCGTGCGTGCGCCTTGAGCGCATCGTGCGCGGTCAGTTCCTGCGCCACTTCATGGGCGAGCCGCGGGTTGAGCCCGCGCTTCACGTAGATCTGGGTCAGCTCGCGGACCTCCGCTTCGGGCTCGTTCTCGAGCTCCCGGCGTTCGCGCTCGAGATCGGCGCGCTCGGCATCGGCCTGCGAACTCACCGAGACGTATTCGCCGGCTGCCATCGACATCGCGCCGGCCACGAGGCCCGCGATGCCCGCCACGAGGATCTCGTCGCGGCCGGCCGCGGCCGCGGCCACGCCGACGACGAGGCTCGCGGTCGAAAGGATGCCGTCGTTCGCACCGAGCACGGCAGCACGCAGCCAGCCGCTGCGACTCGAATAGTGCCCCTCGAAGTGCGGCCTACGCATGCGGACCGCGCAGCCTCGCGGCGATCAGCGCCATCGGCACGCCGATGCACACGACGTGCACCGCCAGCCCGATCGCGAGCGTGTCCGGCGGGTAGGTGAGCTTCACGGGGAAAGCCGACAGCGGCACGACCACGAGGTTCATCACCGCGTACACGGCGACGCCATAGATGGCGCCCGCGAGCAGCGGCCGTCGCCGCGTCCACGCCATTCGCGAGGCGAACAGGCAGAAGATCGCCGCGATGATGAGCATCATGGCGAAGTGCAGCACGAGGCCGAGCATGGCCGTGATCCAGCCCCCTTCGAGGGCAGGCCGGCCCAGCAGCCCGCTCGCGACGGATTGCAGGACGCGCAGCGGCGTCGAGCCGCGCAGCGTGTTGATGGTGATCGCTGCGATGATGTCCAGGGCTCCCGCCACGAGCCCGGCCCGCCAGGCCACCGATGCCCATGAAGCCGTCGTCCGTCGTGCGCCTGACATCATGGACCTCGCCTCCGGCCGATGGACGGCCTCAAACGTCGAAGAAATCCACCACGCCGGTATCGAGCGAATACTCCGCGCCGACGACCAGCAGGCCGTCGTCCCGGCCCAATTGTTCTAGCAGCCGCGATCCGCGCCGCAACTGATTGACCGACGTGCGGATGTTCGCACGCACGGCGTGCCGCACGAGCGCTGCGCGGTCGTGGGCGATTTCGGTTGCAAGCAGGGGCTCGATCGAGGGCCGGACGCGATCGACGATCGACCGCAGGTTGCGCGATTGTTCGGCGGGCGGAAGATCCAGCTCCTCGAGCGTGGCGAGGATCGCCCCGCAGGTCGAGTGCCCGAGTACCACGACGAGGCGCGTACGGTAGCGATCCGCGGCGAACTCCACGCTGTCGACCTGCGAAGGCGCGACGATGTTGCCCGCGACCCGGATCACGAAGAGGTCGCCGAGCCCCTGGTCGAAGATGATTTCGGCCGGGACGCGCGAATCGGAACAGCCGAGGAGGATCGCGAACGGTTCCTGCGCCACCGCCACCTGCCGGCGCCGCGTCGGCGTCGTGACCGCCTCGCTACCCAGGTGCTCCGACACGAACCGCTCGTTTCCGGCTCGCAGTCGCGCGAGCGCCTCCTGGGCTCCGATATTCAATGGCCTGCTCCCGATTCAATTGCGCCGAGGGCCTTGTACAGCACGGGGCAGGGATTGACCAGCATGGGATGCCGCAGGCCAGGCATCATGCGCGCCTCAGCGAGCCGGCGTTTCGCAGGTCACCGCGAAGGCGCCGGCGCGCAGGTTGTAGGTACAGTAAACCTCGTCCGTGATCCAGCCGAGCGATTCGTACAACGCCTGCGCCGTCGTGTTGCTCCGCGCCGTCGAGAGGTCCATGCGTTGGTACCCGGCGCGCCAGGCATCGGCCGCCGCGGCGATCAACAAGGCGCGGCCCGCGCCGAGCCTGCGTGCGGCCGGTTCGCAGAACAGGTCGTACAGGGTGAGGGTGCGCGCGAGCTCGACCGAACACAGGGCCGGATACAGCTGGCAGAACGCCACGACACCCCGTTGCGGCGCTTCCGCCACGTAGAGGATGGACGACGCGGTTTCCATGCGCGCACGGATGAACGCGCGGGCCGCCTCGAGCGCCGGCGCCTTCCCGTAGAACTGCCGGTACTGGTCGAACAGGCGTGACACCGCATCGAGATCGGCTGGCGTCGCGAGCCGCGTGGTGATCATCGCCGTGCCTCCCGGTTTCACCCTACACGTGGGAAGTTGTCTTCGAAAACAGGTTCAGGACCACGACCCCGGCGATGATCAGCAGGATGCCGATCATCGCCGGCGCGTCGAGCCGCTGCCCGAGGAAGAACCACTGTTGCAACGGCTTGCCTCCGAAGTGGAGGTCACCCTGACTTGTGCTTCTCCTGGATCGCCCGCACCGAATGCTGGATATCGAGCAGTGTCAGGAACGCGCCAAAGACGACGACGCAGAAGACGAACGCGGCGATCAGGCCGCCGATCGCCGCGAAGAACCCGCTCGCCATCCAGCCGCCGATGAAACTGCCGACGAGGATGATCCAGATGGAGACCTCGAGGAGCGCGCTGTAGGACGACAATATGATCTTGCTGAGCATACGACCCCCTGCTTGTAGTTCGCTTTCGGGCATCCAAAGGTATGCCTCATTGCGGCCCGCGGCAACGATTGCCGCAGGCAGCGGGGATGCGAATCGGGTATCGTGCCCATGAATAATCATGCAAGGCACAGACCCCATCACGGCGGCTGGATGGCCCCGACCCGCGCGCGCCTGGTACACCGTCTTCGTGCTGATGCTCGGCTACGTGGTCGCATTCGTCGACCGGCAGGTGCTGAGCCTGCTGGTGAACTGCGGCTTTGTTCGCGGCATGGTCAGGCCGTTGCCGGCGTCAATCTCATCAAGTATGTGGACCTCAATCCTCCGCCGCGCGCGATGCGAGCTGCGCATGGCGGGCGATCGTGCGCCACTGGCCATCCTGCAGCTGCCAGACATTGGTGTACCGCCGGCGCGCGGTTCCCGTGGGCGGGCCACTCACTTCGTCGCGCCCCATGACGATCACCACGTCGCCGTGGCGGCTGATGCGCTCGATCTCGCACTCATAGGTAGCGTGACGTATCCGGCCGGACTGGAGCAGATCCAGCACCTGGCGCCTGGTGTTGATGCGTTCGAGCGGCGAATTCACCGTGAAGGCTTCCGACCACAAAGCGTCCAGGGTCTTGATGTCTGCATCGAGGAAAGCGCGCCGCGCCTCTTCTTCCAGGCGGCGGATCTCGCTTTCCCAGTCGGGTGTTTGGGTCATGGGATGCCTTGGCTCCGAAAATGGATCAGGGTTGGCGGCGCGCGAACCTCATATTGCCATTCTCATGCGAGCGACCGGAACCCGGCCGATCTCGACGCAGCCACGCAGGCGTCCATGAGCATGCGGCCCATGCCACGACGGGCCATGGTAAGGATGGACGAAGAAGGCCCGAATGCGAGCCGATTCCACCGCTGGATCGAGCAGCGGATCCGGGCCGCGCTTGGTCTGGTCGTCGACAAGCTGGGAATCGACCCCGAATACGTGGCGAGTGATGGCATCTGCCTGCGACGACGAGTAGTACCCGACGCTCAGGGCGCGCCCGGAGAGCGCAATGAGTTCCTGCAGAACCGGGATATCGGCATGCCGGGCGAGGCGCAAATCCGAAACGCATGGGCTTCGATCCTGGTCACTCACTGGAGTACCTGACCATAGCGCCTTGTCCGACCAGCGTAACGCGCGGCGGCGACGATGCCCGGGTCGCGGTTCCCGGAACGGGACCCAGAGCCGTGACACCAGACATGCGCCGATTGCACTCATGGCGTGAGAACGATCGCGCCAGTCCTCAGCTTGTCGGAATCCGGCTGACATCGGGTTGAACGAACTCCTCTCTTGCCTGGGGCGAGAACAGGACCTCCGCCGAGTAGTGCTTGAGCATGATCTTGCTGTCGAGCAAGCGGTGATTCACCGTCATGAACTCAGCTGCGGACTCGCACATGTTCGACTCTTGCATGAAATGAGCGACAGCCATGATCCAGGCGCGAGTGATCGTTTCGTGGTACTTGCCGGGGTCGACCATCAGATGTGCCAGAAAGGCCTGCAACGACTTCTTCATGCGGTCGGCCGCCGCGTCGACCGACGCCTCACATAGATAGATGTAGGCGAGCCGAACGTGCGCCGCATGATCGAACGCCTCAGGCGCGAACTCGCACGCCTCGAAGGCTCGCGCGAAGGCCAGGTCTTCCCGGGATGCCTTATGCGAAGTATTCATCGTGTCGCCCGACGATCGAGGTGAACGCACCGTGCGCCGAGCAGCCATGTTGGCACACTTGCGAACATGGAAGAGCTCCTTCTCTAAAGTGGACACCGATCTCGAATTCGACGGACGAGCGACAGTCCAGCGTCGAGTGCAGGCGGTAGCGGTTGTAGAAGGTAAAGTAGCCTTGCCGGCCAGCGTGTCCGTGGCTGTCAGCATGGTCACGAACGCCGGGAACACGCCCGTCTCGTCTAGCAGGCGCGGGATACCGCCAACGTACATTGCATCGAAATGGAAGCGAAACCCGTCGATGTCAGCGAACGTTTCTTCTGGCATTGCCTATCCGAGCCGCCTGACGATGAGCTTGAGCGCCGCGCGCGCCCTCCATGCGCTTGTTATGCGGCTCATCGATAGACGCCCTTGCGATGACCGACCTTGTAGATGGTGACCAAACTCGCGTCATCGTCGACTAGATAGCCGAGACGGTAGTTACCTTGGCGGAGGCGATACCTGTCAGCGTAGCCCGCGAGCTTCTCCGAACCTCGTGGGCGCGGGTCCACCGCCAGCGCTTGGACCTTTGCGACGATCCGCTGGCGGTCCGCCTTCGAACCTACAGCTTCAAGCTCCTTCCCGGCGGAAGGCTTGATGGAGCGACTATATGAGGCCACGCCGCTTCATGCCCTGCACGAAGCTGTCGAAGGAAACGCTGCGCTCACGCTTGCGTTTGTCGAACGCGGCCAAGTCCACTGCATCCTCAGCGAGAGACGCCCTAACCGCTTCATTCACCATGTCTGAAATGGACTGGTCGTTTGCCGCAGCGCGCAAACGCAAGGCCTTGTGCACTTCGGGATCGAAGTAGACCGTCGCGCGCTTGGGAGTGCTCATGGTGCAAAACGAACGCCATGACGTCATGACGTCAAGGCAACAACTGGAGAGCCGTATAACCATTGGGCTCATCCGCGTGCGCTCGATGCGGTTGTCAGGCCGCAGTAACCGACACTTTCACACCGAGACTCTGAAGCACCTTCAGCACGGTGTCGTATCGGGGCTTCGCACCAGGCGTGAGCGCCTTGTAGAGGCTCTCTCGTCCAAGCCCGGCGCCATCCGCGATGGCGCCCATTCCCCGAGCCTTTGCAACCTGGCCGATAGCGGTCAGGAAGACGTCAGGGTTGGGATCTTCCAGCGCAGCCGTGAGGTACTCGGCGATGACTTCGTCATCGTCGAGCAATGCGCTCGTGTCAAAGGGCTTCAATTTCGGCATGGGTTACTCCTTGCCGACTTCCTTGAGAAGGCGCTGCGCGGGGGTGTCAGGAATCTTGTGTGCGAGCCGGATGATGAATTCACTCGCTCAACACGAATCGATCTTCGAACTGGATGGCCAGTTGCGCCTTGGCAGCATGCCACGAGATCGGCGGGTTCTTCCAAT
>JBFWZQ010000026.1:0-16813 GCA_050185195.1 Steroidobacteraceae bacterium
AACTGGTCGGACTACATCGACCCGACCGTGATCCCGGCCTTCGAGAAGGAAACCGGCATCAAGGTCAACTACGACGTGTTCGACTCGACGAGGTGCTCGAGACGAAGCTGCTGTCGGGCAATACCGGCTACGACGTGGTGGTTCCCTCGGCCTCGTTCATGGCGCGCCAGATCAAGGCGGGCGTGTTCATGACCCTCGACAAGTCGAAGATCCCGAACCTGAAGAACGCCGACCCCGACATCACCCGCAGCGTCGCGATGCACGACCCGGGCAACGATCATTCGGTCAATTACATGTGGGGCACTTCCGGCGTCGGCTACAACGTCGCGAAGATCAAGGCCGCGATGCCGGACGCGCCGGTCGACAGCTGGCGCATGTTCTACGATCCGGCCGTCGTTTCGAAATTCAAGGACTGCGGCGTCACCCTGCTCGACGCCCCGTCCGAAGTGGTCGGCACGGTGCTGATCTACCTCGGCCGCGATGCCAACAGCGAGAAGCCCGAGGACCTCAAGGCCGCCGAAGACGTGCTGCTGAAGATCCGCCCGTTCGTGCGCTACGTGAATTCGTCGCGTTACATCGACGACCTCGCCAACGGCGAGATCTGCCTCGCGCTCGGCTGGAGCGGCGACGTGCTGCAGGCCCGCGACCGCGCCGTCGAGGCGGCGAAGGGCGTCGAGATCAAGTACAACATCCCGAAGGAAGGCGCGATTGCCTTCTACGACAATTTCGCGATCCCGAAGGACGCGAAGCACGTCAAGAACGCCTACCTGTTCCTCGACTACATGATGCGGCCCGATGTCGCGGCGAAGAACAGCAACTACGTCAACTACGCCAGCAACAACTCGGCCGCGCTGCCGATGATCGACGACACGGTGAAGAACGACGTCTCGATCTACCCGACCGCCGAGGTGAAGGCGAAGATCGTGCCTGACCTCGCGGAGAGCCCGGAGTTCACGCGCCTGCTGACGCGTGCCTGGACCCGCTTCAGGACCGGCAAGTAAGGCCGGAGGGGCGGGCGCCCGCACGTGGCGCCCGCCTTGGTTTTCTCGCCCCGTACCCTCCCACCACCGGAAGGACGCCCGTGGCCGAGCGACGCAACGACAACAAGCGCGAACCCTGGCGCGACCCGGGCGCGCAGGCCTACATCCAGATCGAGAACGTCACCAAGCGCTTCGGCGACTTCGTGGCGGTCAACAACGTCTCGCTGCGGATCTACCAGCACGAGATTTTCTGCCTGCTCGGCGGGTCGGGCTGCGGCAAGACCACGCTGCTGCGCATGCTGGCGGGCTTCGAGCCGCCCACGTTGGGGCGCATCCTGATCGACGGCAAGGACATGGCGGACACGCCACCCTACGAGCGGCCGACGAACATGATGTTCCAGTCCTATGCGCTCTTCCCGCACATGACGGTGGCGAAGAACGTCGCGTTCGGCCTCGAACAGGAGCGGTTGCCGAAGGGCGAGATCGCCTCGCGCGTCGAGGAGATCCTCGACATCGTGAAAATGCGCGAATTCGCCGGGCGCAAGCCGCACCAGCTGTCGGGCGGCCAGCGCCAGCGCGTGGCCCTCGCGCGCGCGCTTGCGAAGCGCCCGAAACTGCTGCTGCTCGACGAGCCGCTCGGCGCGCTCGACAAGAAACTGCGCGAGCAGACCCAGTTCGAGCTGATCAACATCCAGGAGCGCCTTGGCGTCACCTTCGTGGTCGTGACCCACGACCAGGAAGAGGCGATGACGCTCGCGTCGCGCATCGGCGTGATGAACCGCGGCGAGATCGTGCAGGTCGGCACCCCGAGCGAGATCTACGAATTCCCGGGCACCCGCTTCGTCGCGGATTTCATCGGCTCGGTGAACATGTTCGAGGGCCAGATGATCGAGGACCTCCCGGATCGCGTGCGCATCGACTCGCGCGAACTCGGCGGCATCGTCTATGTCGACCATGGCATCAGTGCGGCGCCCGGCTCGGTCGTGTGGGCCGCGATCCGCCCGGAAAAGATCAATATTTCCCGCGCGGCGCCCGCCGACACGACCGAGAACTGCGTGACCGGCGTGGTCAAGGAGATCGCCTACATGGGGGATTTGTCGATCTACCTCGTGAAGATCCAGTCGGGGAAGATGGTGCGGGTGACGCTGCCCAACATCGAGCGCCTGTCGGACGACGAGCGCATCCTCTGGGACGAGAACGTGTTTCTCTCCTGGCACAGTTCGAGCCCCGTGGTGCTGCCGCAGTAGGCCGCCATGTCGCGCCGCATGCTGCCGCAACCGTCCGCACGCCTCCTGTCGGGACGGCTCGGCCCGTGGTGGGAGCTGTTTTACCGCTTCGGCCCGCCGCGCTGGACGATCTACATGCGCGACAACTGGGCGGGCAAGCGCATCGTGATCGCCGCGCCCTACCTGTGGCTGATCCTGTTCTTCCTGATCCCGTTCATCATCGTCTTCAAGATCTCGTTCTCCGAGGTGCGGCTTGCCATGCCGCCCTACGCGCCCCTCTGGCAGTGGGTGACGGAGAAGGCGATCGACGTGCACCTGAACTTCGGCAACTACCTCTACCTGCTCACCGACGACCTGTACCTCAGCGCGTATCTCTATTCCGTCAAGGTCGCGGCCATCTCGACGGTGTTCTGCCTGCTGATCGCCTACCCGATGGCGTACGCGATGGCGCGTTCGACGCCCGCGACGCGCAACCTCTACCTGATGCTGATCATCCTGCCGTTCTGGACTTCGTTCCTGCTGCGCGTCTATGCGTGGATCGGGCTGCTGAAGAACAACGGCGTGATCAACAACGTGCTGATGGCGATCGGCGTGATCGACGAGCCGATCACGATGATGCAGACCGACTTCGCGGTGTTCATCGGCATCGTCTATTCCTACCTGCCGTTCATGATCCTGCCGCTCTATTCGAACCTCGAGAAGCACGACTTCACGCTGCTCGAGGCGGCGGCGGACCTCGGTGCGCGGCCGATCACGTCTTTCCTGCGCGTGACATTGCCGCTGTCGATGCCGGGCATCATCGCCGGCTCGCTGTTGGTGTTCATCCCCGCGGTGGGCGAATACGTGATCCCCTCGCTGCTCGGCAGCTCCGAGCAGCTGATGATCGGGCGGGTGCTCGCCGATGAATTCTTCGCCAACCGCGACTGGCCGGTGGCGGGCGCCGTCGCGATCGCGATGCTGCTGCTGCTGATGGTCCCGATCATGCTGTTCCAGCATTTCCAGTCGCGGGAACTGGCGGGGGCGAAATGAAGAAGGGGCGCAACTGGTTCTCGAAGACGGGGCTGTGGTTCGGGCTCGCCTTCCTCTACCTGCCGATCGTCTCGATGATCGTTTTTTCGTTCAACAACTCACGGCTCGTCACGGTCTGGGACGGACCGAATTCCCCCACCCTGAAGTGGTATGGCGAACTGTTCCGCAACGAACAGATCCTCGGCGCCGCCTGGCTGTCGATCCGCATCGCGGCCATGACGGCGACGGGTTCGGTGATCCTGGGCACGCTCGCGGGGCTCGTGCTCGCGCGCTTCGGGCCGTTTCGCGGCCGCGCGCTGCTATCCGGCATGACGACCGCGCCGCTCGTGATGCCGGAAGTCATCACCGGCCTGTCGTTGCTGCTGCTGTTCGTCGCGCTCGAGCAGCTGATCGGCTGGCCGGACGTGCGCGACGCGACCACCATCACCATCGCGCACATCACCTTCTCGATGGCCTACGTGACGATCGTGGTGCAGTCGCGCCTCGCCGGCTTCGACAACTCGCTGGAAGAGGCCGCGCTCGACCTCGGCGCGAAGCCGGCGAAGGTGTTCTTCCGCATCACGTTGCCGCTGATCGTGCCGGCGATCATGTCCGGCTGGCTGCTCGCCTTCACGCTGTCCTGGGACGATGTCGTCGTCTCGCAGTTCGTCGCGGGCCCGGGGTCGACCACGCTGCCGATGGTGATCTTCTCGAAGGTGCGCCTCGGCGTGAGCCCCGACGTCAATGCGCTGGCCACCATCATGGTGCTGATCGTGGCGACCGGCGTGGTGGCCTCGTCGATCTGGATGCGGCGCCAGGAACGGCGGCGCGATCGCGAAATGCAGATGGCGGCCGCCGCGAACAAGTAATCTACGCTCGTGGTGGGCGTCAACCTCGGTATCGATTTCGGCGGCTCCTCGATCAAGGCGGGGCTCGTCGACATCGCGCAGGGCCGGATCATCGGCGAGACCGTTTCCGTACCCACTCCCGTGCCCTCGACGCCCCACGCCGTGGTCGAGGCGATCCGCGGCCTCGATGCCAGCCTGCCGGGCGCGGCCTCCGTGGGCTTCGGTTTCCCCTCGGTCGTCAAGCAGGGCAAGGCCCGCACCGCGGCCAACATCGACCATGGGTGGATCGGCGCCGACGTCGAGGCCCTGCTCACCGAAGCGCTGGGGCGTCGCGCGGCATTCCTGAACGACGCCGATGCGGCGGGTCTCGCGGAGGTGCGTTTCGGCGCAGCGCGCGGCGTGCCGGGCACGGTGCTCGTGTTCACCTTCGGCACCGGGATCGGTTCGGCGCCGTTCATCGACGGCAAGCTCCTGCCCAACACCGAGTTCGGCCACCTCGAGATGCGCGGTGGCGAAGCCGAGCACTGGGCGTCCGCGCGCGTGCGCACCGAGTTGTCACTCGGCTGGCCCGAATGGGGCGCACGGGTGTCTGAGTACCTCGCGCACATGGAAAATCTCTTCTGGCCCGACCTGATGGTCCTGTGCGGCGCTGTCAGCACCCATTTCGACGCGTTCGCGCCTTACATCAGCTCGCGTGCGCCGATCCGGCCGGCGGCACTCGGCGCCGCCGCCGGCATCATCGGCGCGGCGCTCGCGGCGGCATGACGATCGGGGACAAGCTGCCCGACGTCGGAACGACGATCTTCACCGTCATGTCGCGACGCGCCGCCGAACTCGGTGCGCTGAATATCGGCCAGGGCTTCCCCGACTACCCGATCGACCCGAGGCTCGCGCAGGCGCTCTCCGATGCCGTGGCGGCCGGCCACAACCAGTACGCACCGATGGAAGGCAGCGTGGCGCTGCGCGAGGCCATCGCGGACAAGCTGCGCGCGAGCCAGCGTGTCGCCATCGATCCGCTCGCGGAGATCACCGTGACGTGCGGGGCGACGGAGGCGATCTACTCCGCCGTGCAGGCTGCCGTGGGGCCGGGCGACGAGGCGATCGTCTTCGATCCGGCCTATGACTCCTACGACCCCGCGATCCGGCTCGCGGGTGGCAAGGCGGTGCATATCCCGCTCGCGCCACCGCGATTTCGCTACGACTGGGATCGCGTGCGGGCCGCCATCACGCCGCGCACGCGGCTCGTGATCGTCAACACGCCGCTGAATCCGGCCTGCACCGTGGCGCGCGCGGGCGATCTTGCAGCGCTCGCGGAGCTGCTGCGCGACCGGCCCATCCTGCTGCTCGCCGACGAAGTCTACGAGCACGTCATCTTCGATGGCCGGCGGCACGAGTCGGCACTCGCCCACGAGGAACTGCGCGCGAAGAGTTACGTCGTGTACTCTTTCGGCAAGACCCTGCACGCGACGGGGTGGCGCACCGGCTACTGCGTGGCCCCGCCGGCGCTCACGCGTGGGTTGCGCAAGGTGCACCAGTACAACACCTTCAGCATCGCGGCGCCCCTGCAGGCCGCCATCGCGCGCTATCTGCTGGAAACCCCTGCCTGCTGGCAGGGCCTTGCCAGTTTCTTCGAAGCCAGGCGCGACCGGCTCGTGCAGGCGCTCGATGGCAGCGGCTTTGGCCTCACGCCTGCCGAGGGCACCTATTTCCAGTTGCTCGACTACTCGGCCCTCGCGCGCGACGCCGGCGACCTGGAGTTCGCACGCCGGTTGCTGGAAGACGGCGGGGTGGCCACGATCCCGTTGTCGCCGTTCTACCGGGAGCCGCCGCGCCTGCCGTTCGTGCGGTTGTGCATCGCCAAGCAGGACGCCACGATCGACGAGGCCGCGCGCCGCCTGCGCGCGTTCGCTGCCACCGCGACGGGGTAAACTGCGCCCATGCGCGTGACGCTCCTGCAGATTCCGCTCGACTGGGCCAACCCGGCCGCCAACCGCGCGCGCATTGCGCAGCACCTCGCGCCGCTGGCCGGCGCCACCGACCTCGTCGTGATGCCCGAAACCTTCACTACGGGATTCGACATGCAGGGCGCGGCGCAGGCCGAGGGCATGGGAGGGGCCACCTGCGAGTGGCTGCTCGCCGAAGCGCGACGGCTCGATGCGGCGGTGCTCGGCAGCGCCTTCATCCGCGATGACGCGGGGGTCGCCAATCGGGCGCTCTGGGCCACGCCCGACGGCACGATCGCCCACTACGACAAGCGGCACCTGTTCCGGATGGGCGGCGAGCACGAATGTTACGTCGCGGGCCGCGAGCCGCTGCTCGTGGGCTGGCGCGGCGCGCGCATCGCCCCGCTCGTCTGCTACGACCTGCGCTTCCCGGTCTGGAGCCGGCGCCGCGAGCGCTACGACTACGACATCCTCGTCTACATCGCCAACTGGCCGGCCGCGCGCCAGTACGCGTGGCAGCAGCTGCTGCGCGCCCGCGCCATCGAGAACCAGGCCTGCGTGATCGGCGTGAACCGGGTCGGCGCGGATGGCCATGGCGTCGCCCACGTGGGCGGCAGCGTCGTGATCGACGCGCTCGGCCAGCCGCTCGCCGAGTTCGGCGACGCGCAGGCCATCGAAACGGTCACCCTCGACCTCGGCCCGCTGCGCGAACTGCGGCAACGGTTCCCCGTCGCGCTCGACGCCGATGCGTTCACCTTGGCGCCATGAAGAAACCCACCCTCGTCAATCATCCCCCGGCGGTGCCGGTCCCGCCGGGCAATCGCCCGGTCGTGGCGCCGATCTACCAGACTGTGAAGTTCGAGTTCGAGACGGTCGAAGACACCGTGCGCAGCCTGCGCGGCGAGCGACCGGGCTTCTACTACATGCGCTCCTCCAATCCCACGACGCGGCAGCTCGAGCTGACGCTCGCCTCGATGCAGGACCGCGACGACTGCCTCGCGACCGCCTCCGGCGTCTACGTGATCGCGCAGACGCTGATCGCCCTCACGAAACAGGGCGACCATGTGCTGTGCTTCGTCGAAAGCTACGGCCCGACCCGCCAGGTCATCCGTCGGCTGCTCGGCCGGTTCGGCGTGACACACACCATGCTGTCGATCGAGGACCTCGCCGGCATCGAGCACGCGCTCGCGACCACGCCGACGCGGCTGGTCGTGTTCGAATCGCCGACCAACCCGATCACGAAGATCGCCGACATCGCGGCGATCACGCGCCTCGCGCGCCGCCATGGCGCCGCAACCGTGATGGACAACACCTTCGCCGGGCTGCACCAGCATGGCGACTACGATGTCGACTACTTCCTGCACAGCCTGACGAAGTACGCGTCGGGGTCGGGCGACGTGATGGGAGGCGCCGTGATCGCACGCAGCGAGCTGTTGCGGCCGCTGCGCCCCGATTTCTCGGTGCTCGGCGGGGTGCTCGATCCGCACGCGGCGTTCCTGATCCAGCGTGGCCTCAGGACCTATTTCGTGCGCTACCGGGAGCAGAGCGCGCGAGCGCTCGAGATCGCGCAGCGGCTGGCCGCACACCCGGCGGTAGCGCGCGTGCACTATCCCGGCCTGCCCACCCACCCGCAGCACGCGCTCGCGCGTGCGCAGTTGCGCGAGTTCGGCACGATCGTGAGCTTCGACCTGCGCGGCGGCGCCGAAGCGGGCCGCCGCTTCGCCGAAGCGCTGGCGCTCTTTGCAAAGGCAGCGAGCCTCGGTTCCACTGAATCGCTGGTGATCGCGCCGCAGATGCTGCATTCGCACGACCTCACGGCCGAGCAGCGCGCCATCTCCGCCGTCGCCGAGGGCACCGTGCGCCTGTCGATCGGCCTCGAGGATCCGCAGGACCTGGCCGCGGATATCGATCGGGGGCTCGCCGCCGCGGAAGCGTGAGCCGCTTCGCGGTTTCACGTGGCTGGGCTTTACTGTTCCACCCGGAAATTGCCTGATTGTACGGACAATTTTCAGGCGGGTGGATATGTCAAATCGTTCGATGAGTGCAGCGGCCGTGGCGCTGACCCCTCGCGTACTGCGCGAGTCGGTGCTCGTCGATTTCGCATCGGAAGCCTTGCACGTGCCGCCCCGCCCGGTTGCACTCGACGCGCTCCTGCGTCGCGAGGACGATGACATTGCGGCGATGGCGGTGGCCGATGCCGTGTTCGTGGTGGCCGGCCGTGATCGCGAGGCGAAACTGCTGCACGACGGCGCGCTCGCGACCCGTCGCAAGGCGCTCGCTGTCGCGAGGCACCTGCGAGCCTCGGCGCAGACCGTGGGCGTCGCGGCCCTCCTGCACCGTGCCGGGGAGGCTTGCGCCTTGCGCGCGCTGGCGCGCGCCGAGACGGGCACGCAGGTGCGGCTCGATTCCCCATCGCGCGCCGAACTGTGTGCGCGCCACCAGTCGCAGTTCACTGAACAGTTGCTTGGCGCCTGGGCACTGCCGCCGCCGGTCGTCGAGGCGCTGCGCGGCTGGCGCCGGTTTCGCGAAACCTCGTCGCTGGCCGCGGCCATCGTCTACTACGCCCACCTGCTCGCGAGCGAGGAACTGCATCCGGAGTTCTTCGCGCCCGGCCTCGTGCGCACGGTCGGCGCCGAACTCGGCATCGATTCCACGCAGCTCGAAGCCATCGGTTAAGCTTGCCCCCGAGAGGCCCAACGAGGGCCCGGGGGAAAAGCGTGTCAATCCCGCGCCCGTTCTTCGGGGTCATGGCGTTGCTGTTCGCGCTGGCCGTGCCTGCCGCGGAGCGCATACCCGTCGAGGAGTTCGCCCCGATGTCGGGCGCCTACGCCGCCATGGACCTGTCCCCCGACGGGCACCGGGTCGTCGGCACGACGCTCGTCGATGGCGCACCGATCATCACGGTGACGGATGTCGCGCAGATGGAATCGGCTGCCATGATGCGTGGGTGGGTCGACGGGTTCGCGGTTAACTGGTGCGGCTTCAAGACGGACCGGCGCGTGCTCTGCAGTTTCCGCGGCGTCGGCCACGAGGCGGGTGTTCCGTTTCCGGTCACGCGGCTGGTGGGCGTCGACATCGACGGCCGCAATGCCAAGGTGCTCGCGCAGGGCAGCGGGCGGGGCGGCGGCTCGCAGCTGCAGGACCGGATCCTCCACTGGCTGCCCGCCGACCCGGATCACGTGCTCATCCAGCTCGACGACGCGGAAGATATCGGCATCTTCCCCGGCGTCTACCAGCTCGATGTCCACAGCGGCAAGACGCGCCGGATCATGCGCCCGCGCGAGCCGATCACCCAATGGTATGCGGATCGCGGCGGCAACGTGCGCTTCGGCTACGGGTACTCCAACAAGGAAGTGACCCTCGTTGCGCGCGAATCGGCGGACGGCAACTGGCGGGTCCTGTCGCGCCACGCGCGCTTTGGCGAGGCGCCGTTCGAGATGCGCGGCTTCGGCGTGTTGCCGGGCACGGTGATGGTGTCGGTCGAGCACAACGGTCGCGACGCCATTTTCGAGATGGACCTGACTGAGCGCAACGACCTGCAACTGCTCTTCTCGCATCCGACGGCGGATGTCATTGGTGCCATCGCCTGGCGCGACGATGGCAGGGTCGTGGGATTTTCCTACGAGACCGATCGCCGCCAGCGGCATTTCATCGATCCGGAAGCGCAGCGCGCGCAGGCGGCCGTCGACGCCTCGCTGCCCGACACGAGGAACGTCGTGCTGCGACAGGCGAGCGCGGCTGCGCGTTACCTCGTGGAGGCGAGCTCGGACGTGCGCCCGCCCGAGTACTTCCTGTTCGATCTCGAGGCACGCAGCCGGGTGCGCCTCGCCTCGGGCAACACCCGCCTCGCGAAGCGCACCCTCGCACCCATGCGCACGATCGAGGTCAAGACACCGGCAGGCCTCACGTTGCCGGGTTACCTGACGTTGCCGGTGGGGGCGGAGCCGAAGAACCTGCCGGCCATCGTCCTGCCCCACGGCGGACCGTACGATCGCGACTCATGGGGCTACGACCCGCTCGTGCAGTTGCTCGCGAGTCGCGGCTATGCCGTCATCCAGGTCAATTTCCGCGGCTCCACCGGCTATGGCCGGGCGTGGCTGGATGCCGGCTTCCAGGGATGGGGGACGGTCATGCACGAGGACATCACGAGCGCGGCGCGCTGGCTCGTGGCGCAGGGCATCGCGGACCCGAAGCGGATGTGCATCGTCGGGTGGAGCTACGGTGGCTACGCGGCCCTCATCGGCGCGATCAAGGAACCCGGCCTCTATCGCTGCGCGGCCAGCATCGCGGGCGTCACGAGCCTCGGCCTGCTGCAGCGTGACAGCGAGATCTACTACGGCGGCGGCGCCGCCCGGCGCAACCAGACGGGCACCGAAAACCTCGCCGACAACTCGCCGCTCGCCCTTGCGGACAAGCTGCAGCTGCCCGTGCTGCTCGTGCACGGCACCGACGACATGCAGGTGCTGGTCGGGCACAGCGAGCGCATGGCGAAGGCGCTCGAGCGCACGGCGCATCCGGCGGAACTCGTGCTGATCGAAGGGGGCGATCACAGCCTTACCCACGCGCAGTGGCGCGAAACGCTCTATCGCAAGCTCGTGGACTTCCTCGGCAGGAATCTCGGGCCGACGTAGCCGGCCGTCAGGCGCTGCTCGCCACCCGCACGCGGTGCAGGTGGTAGGGCAGCACTTCCATCAGCTCCCCCTCGAGGTGCCGCTGCTGCACGCCGCGCCAGAAATCCGCGGTGAGCACCTCGCCGTGCACGCGCATGAAGGCGGCGCGCTGCGCCTCGTCGAAGGCGAGGAAGTTGATGAAGGTCTCCGGGAACACGTCGCTGTCGGCGACGTAGAACCAGCTTTCCGCCCGCATCTCGTCCTCGTCGTTGGTGGCCTGCGGCAGCTCGCGGAAGCGGCAGTCGGTGACCTGGCAGAGCTCGTCGTAGTCGTAGAAGATCACGCGGCCGTGGCGGGTGACGCCGAAGTTCTTCAGCAGCAGGTCGCCCGCGAAGATGTTGGTGTAGGCGAGGTCGCGGATCGCCTGCCCGTAGTCGAGCACGGCGAGTTCTGCCAGCGCCGCCGAGGCCGTGCGCAGGTAGAGGTTGAGCGGCGTCATGCGCCGCTCCACGTAGAGATGGTCGAGGATCACGTCGTCGCCCTCGAAGTGCACGGTGCTGGCCGTCTCGGCGGCCAGTTCCGCGAGCAGCTCCGGCGCAAAGCGTGCGCGGGGGAATCGCAGGCGCTTGAACTCCTGCGCGTCGACCAGGCGCCCGGCGCGGTCGTGCTTGAAGACATAGCTGTACTTCGCGAGCACCTCCTCGCGCAGGACGTTCTTCGGGTAGGGGAAGCGGTCGCGGATCACCTTGAAGACGACGTCGAACGAAGGCAGCGTGAAGCACACCATCACGAGGCCACGCTCGCCCGGCGCGTGCACGAAGCGGTCAGTGGTGTGCTCCATGTGGCGCATCAATTCGCGGAAACGCTCGGTCTTGCCCTGCTTGGCGCGCCCCAGCACCGTGAACAGCTCGCTGACGGGCTTGCGCGGCAGGAGCGATTTCAGGAACACGACCGCCTCGCCGACCCGCTCGAGGTCGACATGGAAATACGAGCGGGTGAAACCGAACACGATGCTGACGTCCGCCTCCGCGAGCATCACGGCGTCGACATGGATGCCGCTTTCGGTGTTCTTCAGGGCGATCACCAGCGGCACGGTGAAGCCCCGGCCGCTCATGCGCCCGACGAGGAAGGCGCGTGTCACCTGGTAGAACACGGGCCGGATGACCTCGATCTTCAGCAGCGTGCGCCGCTCGCCGAGCGTGGCGAGATGCGCGCCGACCTCGGTGGCGACGTGCGCCACGCTCTTCTCGAAATCCTTCCACGGCGAGCGGAAACGCAGTTCGCCGAGCACATCCTCGAAGAGGAGGGGCAGGGAGCCGCGATTCAGGTAGACATGGGTGACGACTTCGCTCGTGATGCTCGCCAGCGGATCGAGGTCGGTGGCGACGAACTCGATGTCGGGGGCGACGCCCACCGTGCCGTGCAACCGGCGCGTGATCGAGCTGAAATAGGTCTTGTTGAACTCGGGGTCGGCGAGGCCCGCGATCTGCGCGGCGAAGTGTGCGCGAATCTCGCGCCACAGGCCGGGATCGAGCGTGCGATCGACGAGCTTGAGCTTCAGCCCGGCGATCGCCCGATCGACCCAGCGATCGTAGAGTTCGATGCGCTCGACCGCGTCGCGCTGGCTCTCCTTCCAGTCGCGCGCATCGAAGCGCTGCGGCGCGCGCCGCGTGATGGCGCGAAATTCCGCGTTGTAATCCGCGAACGCGCCCGCAATGAGCCGGGCGCAGTCGTGGGCCAACGCGGGATCCGCGGTCACGCGGGGCGTTCCGCGATCACTCAGAGGTTCTTGATCAGCGCGTCGGCGAACTCGCTGCACTTGACCTCGGTGGCGCCCTCCATCAGGCGCGCGAAGTCGTAGGTGACCGTCTTCTGGCCGATGGTGCGGTCCATTGCGCCGAGGATCGCGTCGGCCGCTTCGGTCCAGCCCATGTAGCGCAGCATCATCTCGCCGGAAAGGATCACCGAGCCCGGGTTCACCTTGTCGAGGTTGGCGTACTTCGGCGCCGTGCCGTGGGTCGCCTCGAACACGGCGTGGCCGGTCACGTAGTTGATGTTGGCGCCCGGCGCGATGCCGATGCCGCCGACCTGCGCGGCGAGCGCGTCGGAGAGGTAGTCGCCGTTCAGGTTGCAGGTGGCGAGCACGTCGAATTCATCGGGGCGCGTGAGCACCTGCTGCAGCGTGATGTCGGCGATCGCATCCTTGATGATGACCTTGCCGGCCTTCTTCGCGGCGTCCTGCTCGTCGTTCGCGGCCTTCTCGCCGCCCTTCGCCTTGGTGCGCTCCCACTGCTCCCAGGTGTAGACCTTGTCGCCGAACTCGCGCTCGGCAAGTGCGTAGCTCCAGTTGCGGAAGGCGCCCTCGGTGTACTTCTGGATGTTGCCCTTGTGCACGATCGTCACGCTCTTGCGCGAGTTCGCGACTGCGTATTCGACGGCGGCACGGAACAGGCGCTCGGTGCCTTCCTGCGACACGGGCTTGATGCCGATGCCCGAGGTGTCCGGGAAGCGGATCTTCGCATAGGCCTTCGGGAAGGCCTGCTTGAACAGTTCCTTGAACTTGCGGTTCTCGTCGCTGCCCTGCTCGAACTCGATGCCGGCGTAGATGTCCTCGGTGTTCTCGCGGAAGATCACCATGTTCACCTTGCCGGGGTTCTTCACGGGCGAGGGCACGCCCTTGAACCACTGCACGGGGCGCAGGCACACGTACAGGTCGAGCATCTGGCGCAGCGCCACGTTGAGCGAGCGGATGCCGCCGCCGACCGGCGTCGTGAGCGGGCCCTTGATCGAGACGAGGTATTCACGGCAGGCCGCGACGCTCTCGTCCGGGAGCCAGGTGTTGAACAGTTTGTTCGCCTTCTCGCCCGCATACACCTCGAGCCAGTGGATGCGGCGCTTGCCGCCATACGCCTTGGCGACTGCCGCGTCGAGCACGCGCACGCTCGCGCGCCAGATATCGGGACCGGTGCCGTCGCCCTCGATGAAAGGAATGATCGGCTGGTCGGGGACCGCGAGCTTGCCGCTGCGGATCGTGATTTTCTCGCCGCCGGCGGGCGGCGTGATCTTGAGGGAGGGGGCGGTGGCCATTCAAAGACTCCTTGATTAACCTTGGAATTCTAACATGTAGAATTTGCCCGCATGAGCCGCACGCTGAACACCACCCCCGCCGACGACGGCTACCGGATGCCGGCCGAGTACGCGCCGCACGCCGGTTGCTGGATGCTGTGGCCCGAGCGCCCCGACAACTGGCGCGACGACGCGCGACCGGCGCAGGCAGCCTTCATCGCGGTGGCGAGCGCGATTGCCGCATTCGAACCCGTCACGATCGGCGTCAGCGCACGGCAGTACGAGTTCGCGCGTGCGCGTGTGCCTGCGAACATCCGCCTCGTGGAACTGTCGTCGGACGACGCCTGGATGCGCGACGTGGGCCCGACCTTCGTCGTGAACGATCGCGGCGAGCGGCGCGGCATCGACTGGCGCTTCAACGCCTGGGGCGGGCTTGACGGTGGCCTCTATTTTCCATGGGACCAGGACGACCTCGTCGCGCGAAAGGTGCTCGAGATCGAGCGCGCTGACCGCTATCGCGCCACCCTCGTCAACGAAGGCGGTGCGATCCACGTCGACGGTGAAGGCACGCTGCTCGTGACCGAGCAATGCGTGCTGAACCGCAACCGCAATCCCGGCCTGTCGCGCGAACAGCTCGAAGCCGAGTTCAGGGCGTGGCTCGGTGTCGAGGCGGTGATCTGGCTCGGCCAGGGCGTATTCAACGACGAGACCGACGGCCACATCGACAACCTCGCCTGCTTCGTTCGGCCCGGCGAAGTGGCGCTCACCTGGACCGATACGCGGCGCGACCCGCAGTACGGCATCTCGCGCAATGCGTGGGAGCGCCTGCACGATGCGCGCGATGCACGTGGCCGGCGCCTCAAGATCCACAAGTTGCCGATGCCCGGGCCGCTGCGCATGACGGTGCGCGAGGCGCGCGGCGTGCTGACACGCGATGGTGCCAAGGCGCGCCGGGCCGGAGAGCGGCTCGCCGGCAGCTACGTGAACTTCTACATCGCCAACCGCGGAGTCGTCGTGCCGCTGCTCGATGCACGTACCGATCGTGCGGCGCTGAAGCGGATTGCGGCACTCTTGCCGGGGCGCAAGGTGGTCGGCGTGCCGGCACGCGAGATCCTGCTGGGCGGCGGCAACATCCACTGCATCACGCAACAGGTGCCCGCGGCCGGGGACGCCTCGCGCCCCTAGGTCGCGCCGTGGTCGCGCTCGGCGGCGGTGAGCCATTCTTTTTGCGTGCGCCGGTAATAAGCGGGCGCGATGCGGGCCTGTTCGAGGAGTTCGCGCAGAACGCGCGACGACTCGTCCGGGCGCCCCTCCTTGCGCAGCAGCGCGGCGTAGCGCACGGCCGCCTCGGCACCGGGGTAGTAACCGGCAAGGGCCGCATACTCCTCGATCGCCTTTGCGGTGTCGCCACTCGCCTCGACGGCCCGCGCGTAGAGGAGGTGGCCGTCGGGGCTCATGAAGTCGGGGTTTTTTTCGATCAGGCGTTCGAGCGTGGCGCGCGCCGCCGCCGGGTCGCCACTCTCGAACTGCGAGCTCGCCAGGCCAAGCATCAACTTCGGGTCGAACTCGTAGAGGCCGGCAAGGGCGGAGCGGTAGACGTCAATCGCCTCGGTATGCCGGCCCTGCTTCGCGAGTTCGTCGGCCCAGGCCTGGCGCGACGCGACATTGCCCGAAACCTGCGCGCGATCCGCGGCCTGGCGCAGGTCACGCCCGGGATCGAGCGCGCGCGAAACGCCGCGCGCGGCGCGACGCGCCGTGCGGCTGCGAAAGAGGTCGGGGACCAACTCCACGGCGACATAGGCCACGATGCCCGCGTAGGACAGCAGGGCGATGACCCAGATCCAGATCTGGTTCCGGCCGGTCTTGATGCAGTGGATGATCAGCAGGGCCTGCAGGATGATCGAGACGATGAAGAACGGCATGGGGCGAGTTTAACGTGGATCGACTGGGCACGCTGGAACGGGGCGAGCGCCTGCCCTTGGATGGCGGCCGGCGTGGGCTGCACCGCGCCTGCGTGCGCACCTCGAGTCCGCCCGACTCGGAGCCGGGCCGCTCCCGTCTGGCGAAGGCCTGTAGGCGGGGGTACGATGCGCCAACGGGGGTTTAATCGGGTCGCATGTCACTTTCGCCAAGCAAATCAGCGGCCGCTCGGGAGAGCCAGCAGGTTATCTCTCGTTTTCACTGCAATTTATTCCACCGTTTTCACCACCTAATTGGTAGTTAGACAGCATGGAGCGGAACCGGAATCGACGCGCTGTCGGTCCGAAGCATCGGAGGAGCGCGGGTGGTGGCGGCGCCCCTTCGTTGAGGTCTCGATCTAGAAACCACGCGGTACCTCAGCGGTGAAACTCTTCCCGTAAGGCCGGCGTGCTGCAGCCAGGGGTGATGCGCGAAGCGCTGTCTCTCCGATCAACATCAAGTAGAAGCGCGCGGGTGGCCCGGAAGCGCCGGCCCCGAGCGAGGCGGTGAGCCAGTCCCGTCCTCATCGAGTGTTCGGCGGTCAGGATAAAGTGCCCGTTGCGCCGCCCCTAAGAAGCTCAACGGCCTCTCGCGGCGGTCGAGGACCACGTTGCTCCTCGTCGCAGTGAGGACTACTCTCAGCGCATAAGAACAGGGTCAGCTTCGGAGACCTCGACGTCATGCCGTCTAACAATTCGCTGGAGCGCGGCCGTGGGGGATAAAGTGCCAACCCAACGAGCTGGCGGCCGGCGCGCTCAGCTCAATCGTTATGCCGCATGAGCTTCAAGAGCAGCAATGCATCGGAATCGGAAAGCTCATCGCACGGGGCAACTTCGATTCGCGGCGCCCGACCGTGGCAACCCGCGCTCGTAGAAGCGACATCACTCGATCGCAAAGCCTTGGCGCGACGCGCCGCTACCTCGACATAATCCCACCGTCTCAGCTTCGGAGACCCGCCATTGCCGAGCGCCGCAATGAGTCCTAATCTCAGTGGCAAAGAGCCATAGGCAGCTTCGGGGAGTTCAGCACGCATGCCGCATAACAAGTCGTGTATGGACTCCTCCCGCAAGTAGTTCTTGACCGATTGGGTTTTGAGCCAGCGGGAGAGGGCTGCATTCGTGTATTGGTCCTGTGGATGGGCGAGCGAGAGCTGCCCTGGACATCATGAGAGTC
>JBFWZQ010000027.1:0-13291 GCA_050185195.1 Steroidobacteraceae bacterium
ACGGGCAACGGGCAACGGGCAACGGGCAACGGGCAACGGGCAACGGGCAACGGGCAACGGGCAACGGGCAACGGGCAACGGGCAACGGGCAACGGGCAACGGGCAACGGGCAACGGGCAACGGGCAACGGGCAAGAGACGCGGGTTGCGCACGCCGAGTTCCGTCACGGGTCGCGGTTTTTTTTGGGCCGCACAAACACCGTCGGAAAGCAGAGTCTTGCCGCAGCGGGTTCGAGCCGAGCCCGTCCGGAATGTCGTGTGAGAGGCAGACGATGGCCTGCAGGAGCATCCATGCCAAGCAGAAGGAAGACGAAGGCGGCGCAAGCCGTCTGAGCGGCGAGCTCATGAATCACCCAGGCTACGAACCTGGGGCGGACGAACCCGAAGAGGCAACTACCGCAACGGCGTGAACGACAGATCCGTGCAGTCCAGAATCAGCGCCTGGCAGAGCCCCCACTCGAGCCGCTCTTTCCGGCGGTGTTCTTCAATGCGCTTCGGGTGAAGGCCCGCGGCATGCACGACATCCTGATTGCCGATGCCAATGTACGAAAGGCATCGGCGATGCGGTTGGAAGCGGCGTTTCCCGCCGCGAGCGCAGAGGTCGCCACCGTGGCGCCGCACCCGGGATGGCGTCGTCCCTCCACTCTCGAAAGCTGTTGAGCCCCGCGCCGCAAGCCAGCCAACGCTTCTGGCCCGTCGCCCGTCGCGCGCAGCCCGTCGCCCCCGCCCGTAGCCTTATAATGCCCCGATGACCGCTGCCAACCCGCTCGCCGTCGACTTCTGCGGCCTGCATTTCTCCTCGCCCATCGTCCTCCTGTCCGGCTGTGTCGGCTTCGGCGAGGAATACACGCGCATCGACGGCTTCTCGAACCGCGACGCGGGTGCGATCGTCCTGAAGGGCACCACCGGCAAGGCGCGACTCGGCAATCCGCCGCACCGCGTCTACGAAACGCCGATGGGCATGCTGAATGCGATCGGGCTGCAGAACCCCGGCGTCGATCACGTCGTCACGCGGATACTGCCCGGCCTCGATTTCAGCGAGACCCGTTTCATCGCGAACGTGTCGGGTTCGACGCTCGACGAGTACGTCGAAGTGACGCGGCGCTTCGAGGATTCGCCCATCGACGCGATCGAGATCAACATCTCCTGCCCGAACGTCAAGGAAGGCGGCGTCGTGTTCGGCAACTCGCCCGAGATGTCGGGGCGCGTGGTCGCAGCGTGCCGGGCGGTGACGAAAAAGCCGCTCATCACCAAGCTCTCGCCGAACCAGACGGACATCCGCGAGAACGCGCGGCGCTGCATCGAGGCGGGCACGGACGCGTTGTCCGTGATCAATACCGTGATGGGCATGGCGATCGACGCGCAGACGCGCCGACCCGTCATCGGCAACGTGCAGGGCGGGCTCTCGGGACCGGCGATCAAGCCGATCGCGCTGCTCAAGGTGCACCAGGTCCACGAGGTCGCCGGCCCGCACCGCATCCCGATCATCGGCCAGGGCGGCATCGTGAGCGCGACCGACGCGATCGAGTTCCTGATCGCGGGCGCCACGGCCGTCGGGCTCGGCACCGCGCTCTTCTACGATCCCATGGCCTGCAAGAAGGTGAACGCCGGCATCGCCGACTACCTGCGCCTGCACGGCTTCGCCTCGGTGCGCGACCTCGTCGGTTCGCTGCGCACGGGCCGGGAAGTGCTGGACACCCCGGTCTCCGGATAGCGCCATGCACCGCGCGGCAAGGGCCCTGCTCTGCGTCGCGCTCCTCCTGCTGTCCGCGGCCTGCGAGCGCCAGGGCGCTGGGCGGATCGTCAATGTCTACAGCTGGCCCGGCTATCTCGCCGACGACACGCTCGCGAATTTCGAGGCGCGGACCGGCATCCGCGTCAACTACAGCGTCCTCGACACGAACCAGGTCCTCGAGACGAAGCTGCTCGCGGGCCACTCGGGCTATGACGTCGTGGTGCCGGGCGCGGCTTACCTCGAGCGCCTTGCCCGGGCCAGCGCGTTGCGCAGGCTCGATCCGTCGAAGTTGACTCATCGGCAGAACATCGATCCGGCGGTGGCCGCGGCCGTGCAGCGCCAGGACCCGGGCCATGCCTTTGGCGTCCCCTACGTCTGGGGCACGAACGGCTTCGCCTACAACCGCGAGATGATCCTCGCACGCATGCCCGACGCGCCGGTGGACAGCTGGGACATGCTGTTCAAGCCCGGCGTGGTGGCGCGCTTTGCCGATTGCGGCGTGGTGTTCTACGACACGCCGATCGCGGTCGTGCCGCACGTGCTCGCGTGGCTCGGCCTCGACCCGAACAGCGAGGACCTCGCCGACCTCGCGCGCGCGGAGCAGGCCCTGCGCGCCGTGCGGCCCTACCTTCGCTACCTGTCGAACGTGCGGCAGTTCGCCGACCTCGCCAATGGCGGCGTGTGCCTCGCTTTCAGCGACAACGGCAATGCGCGGCAGGTGCGCGCGCAGGCGGCGCAGGCAGGTCGCCCCGACACGATCGCCTACACGGTGCCGCGGGAGGGTGCGCAGCTGTGGTTCGACATGCTCGCCATCCCGGCCGACGCGCCGCACCCCGACAACGCGCATCGTTTCATCGATTTCCTGCTCGAACCGCGGGTTGCTGCGGCAATCACCACGGCCACCGGCTTTGCCACCGCGAACCTGCCTGGCCGTTCGTTGCTGCCCGCGGCGGTGCGCGACGATCCTGTCGTCTTTCCGCCCGCCGCGGTGATGGCGCGGCTGTTCCCCGACCCGATGAAGAGCGATGCCTACGTGCGCGAGCGCCTGCGCATGTGGACGCGCTTCATGACGGGCCGCTGACGACGCCCGGCGTTTCGACGAACTGCCGCTGCGTCGGGTACGCGAGCCCGATGCCGCGCTGCGCGAACGCCGCGAGCAGCGCGAGGTTGATCGCCTGCTGCGTGTCGGCGAACAGCAGGTAGTCGGGCCCGGTCACGTAGTACACGGCTTCGTACTGCAGTGCCCAGTCGCCAAGGCGCAGCAGGTGGCAACGATCGAAGCGGGTTTTCGGTTGCGCGCGCACGATCGACTCGATGATCGCGGGCACCTCGGCGAGGCGCGCGGCGGGCGTCTCGTAGGTGACGCCGACCGTGAACACGTAACGACGCTCCCTCATGCGCTTGTAGTTGCGCACGCGGGATTTCAGCAGGTCGGCGTTCGAGATGATGACTTCCTCGCCGCCGAGGCTGCGCAGGCGCGTGCTCTTGATGCCGATGCGCTCGACCGTGCCGTTCACGTCGTCGATCGCGAGTGCATCGCCGACCTCGAAGGGCTTGTCGAGCGCGATCGACAGCGATGCGAACAGGTCGCCGAGCACCGTCTGCACGGCGAGCGCGATCGCGATGCCGCCGATGCCGAGGCCCGCGAGCAGCGGCTTGATCTGCACGCCGAGGTTGTCGAGCGCGAGCAGCAGCGCGAACGAGTAGATCGCGATGCGCGCGACGAACAGCAGCACTTCGAAGGATCCGGCGCGCGCGGCGTCGGCCTGCGTGTCCCCCTGCAGTTGCCGGGCAAGGCTGAAGCGCGCGGCCCGCACGCCCCACATGGCGACCTGCAGCCAGAAGGTGACCACCATGACGACCACGAGGAGTCGATCGAGCCGCGGTGGCAGCGCGAGGATGCGGGTCGCGAACCACAGGGCGAGCGTCAGCAGGAAGATGCGCGAAGTGCCTGCCACCAGCCGCGCGAAGAGATCCAGGCCGGCGGGGACTGGCTGGCCGAGCTGCGCATAATGCGCGGCACGGGCCCGCTGGCGCCGCGCCGCAAGGCCGCGCGCGGTCGGCACGACGACGAAGGTGAAGGCGAAGGCGAGCGCGGCGAGGCCCCACGCACGCAGGCTGTTACCGAGGACGATGTGTTCGAGGACTTCGAGCAGGTGTTCCATACGCTCGAATTATACCGGCCTTGGAACGACGACAGCTCCTTGCAATTCCTCGGCGAAATCTATCGTGATTGGTTTGCGACTCAGATTCCAGCAAGTGACTCACGCCTTACGGCGTCTGTCATGCGCGTGAAGTGCACGGATAGTTTGAAAAGCAGAACGTACCAACCGAAGTTGCTGAGCGAGAACACGCGTGTGCGCCTCTCTTCATTCAGCATCCCCAGCGGCAGCGAATACAGATTATCTAGAGCAATCACGCTTTCGCCGAATTGTCCCGGTACCGCAGGTAGATAGAATAACCGAACAACTTCCTGACGCCGGATCTGGTTAATAATTCCGTCGGCATCTTTGCTTAGGTAGCCGCGTCCTATGAGTCGTTCCCTGTAGATGTCTAGGTTCAGTATCGGGGCATATACGACGCGCTGATCAGGAGTCGGATTGTTCTCGGATGCCAAATCACAGCTGTTGGAAATGATCAATCCGAGGATCGTTCGCGAACCTACCGCATTGAGTTCGAATATCGGGAATCCCCGCATTCCGTCACCTTGCACAGGATCATCGCCGCTGACCAGGCCAAAGAAACCCGAAGAACTTGGATACCGCCCCAACTGCTCGAGAAGCGACAGCCTTGCTTCCGTGGTAAGAAACGGAGGTAGCGCGAGGCCAAACTTTGCGAGGTCGTCGAAATTCACCCGCTACTGCCGATACATGTCCGGCAAACCTTCATAGAATATTTCCTTTGCCCGACTGTCCAATTCGTGCTCTTCCTTGAGCAGCTTCTGAAAGACTCCATAGAGCGCTATCGCGAGTTCGCCATCAAGGCTAACTGCGCTAACGCTCAAGAGGCTTTGCGTTGATTGGGTCGCACCTGCTGACTCCGCGATCGCTCGACTCTCAGAGCTTCGCAATCTATGATTTTGAATGCCAGTTGAGAGCTGTGGCCATTGCGGACCGAATATCCCAGCGCACGCCGCGGCGACGATAATTACCCCGCTAGTGGTGGCCGAACCAATTCCGGGGAGATAAGTGTTCAGTCCCATACAGGCTCCAATCTTGCGAGGGTGTCGTCAGAAAGCAGACCGAAGTAGATTTTCTTCTCTGTATTGTGAATCTGCTCCAACACCGTCGGTAGCTCTCGTTGAAAGTCCTTAAAGGGACCAAGTCTTACCGTATCCACGTTGCATAAGACACCTGTAGCCGGGCCAAACCTTCCTTCCGAGTTTGTAACTGTGGCGCCTGACATGATCTCGACGACGGAGATGCATCCATCCACTTCGATCTCAGCTCGAACAGCGATACCTTCTTTGCGGAGAATAAAGCCATCAAGCTGCAGGTTAAGTTTCAGTTGGGACAAGTCATTCTCATCCCTCCCGACCGACAAGAGATTCACGAATCGAATTGAGCAACGCTCTACTGCCCCAAGCAATTTTGTCTTGAGAACTGCATTTACGCAGCGCACCATTATTGGCATCACACTTGCCCAGCCCGGATAGGGCTTCACAAAAGTAACCGCAACTGATCGTGGCCCAACTAGCAACATTGGCCCCGAACCTTCAAGCCGGTGGGTTACCTGATATGCGAGCTGCGGCTGGATAGCCAAAAGCTCTTTGGGAGCACTGGCCAAAGGCAAGTTGATCAAGCGCTGAAAGAGATCTCCAAGATCTCCAAAAACCATGCCTGGAATGAGTTGCGCGGCAGACTCATGGCCGGGTGCGCACCGCACCTCTAAGACACACTCGAAGATAGTATCGCTCTTCAGCGCACGGGGCGTGCTTTGCATGCCGCGAAATATACTCACAGGCGCGTCAATTGGCGACCCACGGGTAGGCGGAATTTGCGTTCGTAGCCCATCCGTGCGGAATTGCCCACCTAAACGGCCCGGTGTCAGTATTTGCGACGAGATGCCAATGTCTTACGCTTGACGTTAGGACGAGCGTCCGATTGGTCATTCGAGCTAGTAAGTAGAGACCGCCCTTTAGCCCCTTTCGTCCTCGATGCCGAGCTCCCTGAGTTTGCGCGTGAGGGTATTGCGTCCCCAGCCCAGCAGCTTCGCGGCTTCCTGCCGATGACCGCGGGATTTTTGCAGCGCCACGCGGATGAGTGCTCGTTCGAATTCAGGCAGCGCCGCATCGAGCCAGGCGCCCGCATCGAGGGGGCGCCGTTCGGCCCACGTCGTGAGCGCGGCGGTCCAGTCGGGGTCCGCGGTGGCGCCCGCGAGGCCGCTCACGTCGGCCGGCAGGTCGTCGACATGGATTTCCGCGCCGGGTGCGAGCACGGTGAGGCGCCGGCACAGGTTGACGAGCTCGCGCACGTTGCCCGGCCAGGTCCAGGCCGCGAGGCGTTCGACGGCATCGGCCGTCAGCACTTTCGGATCGACACCGAGCTCCTGCGCCGCGACGCGCAGGTAGTGCGCGAGCAGGTCCGGCACGTCCTCGCGCCGCGCCCGCAGGGGCGGCAGTTCGATGCGGATCACGTTCAGGCGATGGTAGAGGTCCTCGCGGAACTGGCCGCCGCGCACCCGCGCGTCGAGGTCCTGGTGGGTGGCGGCGATCACGCGCACGTCGACGCGCACCGGCGCCTGCCCGCCGACGCGATAGAACTCGCCTTCGGCGAGCACGCGCAGCAGGCGCGTCTGCAGCGGCGTCGGCATGTCGCCGATTTCATCGAGGAAGAGCGTGCCGCCGTTCGCCTGCTCGAAGCGGCCGCGGCGCTGCGCGTCGGCGCCCGTGAAGGCGCCCTTCTCATGGCCGAAGAGCTCGGATTCGAGCAGCTCGGAAGGAATCGCCGAGGTATTGAGCGCGATGAAGGGTTTCGCGGCCCGCGGGCTGTGCTCGTGCAGGGCGCGCGCCACGAGTTCCTTGCCCGTGCCCGACTCGCCCGTGATCAGCACGGTCACGCTCGAGCGTGACAGGCGCCCGATGGCGCGGAACACCTGTTGCATCGCCGGTGCCCGGCCGAGCAGTTCGGAGATGCGCGGTACGCCAGCTCCCGCCCCGGCCTCGCGCGCATGCGCCTGGGCCGCACGGCGCACGAGTTCGACCACCTGGTCGACGTCGAACGGCTTCGGCAGGTATTCGAAGGCCCCGCCTTCATACGCGGAGACGGCGCTGCCGAGATCGGCGTGCGCCGTCATCACGATCACCGGGAGCGCAGGCCAGTCCTCGCGGACACGCTGCAGGAACTCGAGGCCGCTCGCGCCCGGCATGCGGATATCGGTGATCAGCACGTCGGGCCTGTCGGTGCGCAGCGCCTCGAGCGCGCCGTCGACGGACTCGAAGGCGCGCGGCGACATGCCGCCGCCGCGCAGCGCGCGTTCGAGCACCCAGCGGATCGAGGCGTCATCGTCCACCAGCCAGACACGCAACGCGGCGTTCACGCGGCCTCCACGACCGGCAGCAACAGCGTGAACACGGTGCGTCCCGGCGCGCTGTCGAACTCGACGAGCCCGCCATGGCGCGCTGCAATCTCCTGCGCGACCGCGAGGCCGAGACCCGTGCCATCCGCCCGTCCGCTCACGAGCGGGAAGAAGAGGCTGCCGCGCAACGCCTCGGGCACGCCCGGGCCATCGTCCTGCACCTGCAGCGACGCGACGAGGCGGTGGCGCACCGATCCGATGGTCACGCCCGCGAGCGCGCGTGAGCGCAGCACGATGCGGCCGCGTTCGCCGATCGCCTGCAGCGCGTTGCGCGCGAGGTTCAACAGCGCCTGGACGACCTGGTCGCGATCGAGCTCGGCGTCGGGCAGGCTCGGGTCGTAGTCGCGCTCGAGCTGCACCGGCGAGCGCGCCTCGCTGCGCAGCAGCGTGAAGACGTGGTCGCACAGTTCGTGCACGTTGGTGCGCGCCCTGCGCGGCGGTCGTGCCGTGCCGGTCATGGAGTCGACGAGCGCGGTGAGCCGGTCGGCTTCGCGGATGATGACGCCCGTGTATTCGCGCTGCGCGGGGTCTGCAAGTTCCCGCTCGAGCAACTGGGCGGCGCCGCGCAGGCCGCCGAGCGGATTCCTGATCTCGTGGGCCAGCTGGCGCGTCATGAGGCGGCTGCCGTCGAGGCGCGCGAGCAGGTCGGCCTCGCGCGAAATGCGCAGGCGCTGCGTCGCGTCCGCGAGCTCGAGCAACAGGTGCGAGCCCGTGACCGTGCCCTCGAGCGGCGTCACGGTGAGGTCGACGACACGCGTCTCGCGTCGCGAAGCCGGCCGCAACACGAGTTCGCGATCGGCGAAGGCTTCGTTGTGCTCGAGCGCGCGGTGCAGGACGACATCGAGTCCGTTCGGATCGGCGAGCAGGTCGACGAAAGGACGGCCGCGCGCGCGCGCGAAACCCGCGCCGAGGAGATCCTGGGCCGCGACGTTGGCATAGGTGACGCACAGCTGCCGGTCGAGCACGACGATGCCGGTGGCCAGCGCGTCGAGCAGGTCCGCCGGGTCGAAATGCGCGAGCGGCGAGGGCAGCGCCCGATCAGCGCCCATCGCGGCCTCGCGCAGGGGTCAGCGCCGCGGTGGGGTGGGTCGCGGTGCGGGCGCGGGGCGCCGGGTCGGTGCGAGCAGCGAGGGCTGGCGGACATGGAACGTGACGGCGGACGACTGGCAGACGCCGCGGCCATCCGGATCGAGGATGCTGACCATCAGCGAGTGCGTGCCGCGGTCGATCTGCGCGATCGTGTAGCTCGTGGCCGTGGGGTCGACGCCCGCGAGCAGCTTGCCGTCGAGCGCCACCGTGACCCGATCCCCGGGTCGCAGCGGCGGATCGATGCGCCACGCGGTCGAAGCGGTGTACGCGTTCGGCAGCGTCTCGTCGTTCGCCGGCTTCGTCACCGCGCAACTCGTGTACCTGAAGGGCTGCGCCGGCGCGCCGGCAGCGGGCGCGTCCGCCACCGCGCGCGCCGCATTCGTCTCGGTCGCACCCACCGGCGGCGCGGAATCGATGTGCACTTCCGTCGCGCCGGGTACGGGCTGGCTCGAGTAGTGGAGGGTGCCGTCCCGGTCCACCCACTTGTACATCGTGCCGGCGAATGCCGCGCCGGACACGGCCAGCAATAAGACAAATGACAAGCGGCGCATAGGCTTCGAGCATAGCCCGGGGCGCGCCCCGGGACCAAGCCTGCGCCCTGCGCCGCCCCG
The DNA here is from genome assembly GCA_050185195.1 of Steroidobacteraceae bacterium. GTDB lineage: Bacteria > Pseudomonadota > Gammaproteobacteria > Steroidobacterales > Steroidobacteraceae > CADEFQ01. Next base: position 9,012 of record JBFWZQ010000027.1, read on the forward strand.
CCATCAGCAGCTGTAGTACATGTCGAGCTCGACCGGGTGCGTCGACATGCGAAAACGCGTGACTTCCTGTTCCTTCAGCCCGATGTACGCGTCGATCACGTCGTTCGTGAAGACGCCGCCGCGCGTCAGGAATTCGCGATCGCGGTCGAGGTGCTCGAGCGCCATGTCGAGCGAGTGGCACACGGTCGGGATGCCCTTCGCTTCCTCGGGTTCGAGGTCGTACAGGTCCTTGTCGGCCGGGTCGCCCGGGTGGATCTTGTTCTGGATGCCGTCGAGGCCCGCCATCATCATGGCGGCGAACGCAAAGTAGGGGTTCGCCAGCGAGTCCGGGAAGCGCACTTCGATGCGGCGCGCCTTCGGATTCGACACCCAGGGAATGCGGATCGACGCGGAGCGGTTGCGCGCGGAGTACGCGAGCATCACCGGCGCCTCGAATCCCGGCACGAGGCGCTTGTAGCTGTTGGTGCCGGCGTTCGTGAACGCATTGATCGCCTTGGCGTGCTTGATGATGCCGCCGATGTAATACAGCGCGAGGTCCGACAGCCCGCCGTACTTGTCGCCCGCGAAGAGCGCCTTGCCGTCCTTCGAGAGCGACTGGTGCACGTGCATGCCCGAGCCGTTGTCGCCGACGATCGGCTTTGGCATGAAGGTCGCGGTCTTGCCGTAGGCGTGCGCGACATTGAGCACGGCGTACTTGAGGATCTGCACCGCGTCGGCCTTCTGCACGAGCGTGCCCGCGCCCACGCCGATCTCGCACTGGCCGCCGGTCGCGACTTCGTGGTGATGCACTTCGACCGTCTGCCCGAGCTCCTCGAGCGCGTTGCACATCGCGTTCCTGATGTCCTGGAACGCGTCGACCGGCGGCACCGGGAAATAACCACCCTTCACGCCGGGGCGATGGCCCTTGTTGCCTTCGGGGTAAGCGGTATTGGTGTTCCAGGCGCCCTGCACGGAGTCGATTTCGTACGAGCAGCCGCGCATTTCATTGCTCCAGCGGATGCTGTCGAAAATGAAAAACTCGTTCTCGGGCCCGAACAGCGCCCTGTCGGCGATGCCGGTCGACTTGAGGTAGGCCTCGGCGCGCTTGCCGAGCGAACGCGGGTCGCGCTCGTAGCCCTGCATCGTCGCGGGCTCGATCACGTCGCAGCGGATGTTGATGGTGGCTTCCTCGATGAAAGGATCGAGGATCGCCGTGTCCGCCTCCGGCATCAGGATCATGTCCGACTCGTTGATGCCCTTCCAGCCGGCGATTGACGAACCGTCGAACATCTTGCCGTCGCGGAACAGGTCCTCGTCGACCAGCTTCGCCGGGATCGTCACGTGCTGCTCCTTGCCGCGCGTGTCGGTAAAGCGAAGGTCGGCGTAGCGGACTTCCTTTTCCTTGATGAGCTTCAGAACGTCACTCGGGGTCATGAATGTCTCCGGGCCAGGGGTGGGAAAGCACGGTCATAGTGCACGGGGCGTGCCAGCGCAGCCACAACCTGAAATCAATGGGTTACGGCAGGTCGTCGCGACATTGCGCACTATTGTAGTGCGAGACCCTGCGACACGCACCGGATCAGGGCGTCCCTCAATCACGGAACCAGTGATAGAGTCGACCCCATGCGCAATATCACCATCAGCCTCGACGACGAAACGGCCGCGTGGGCGCGCCGGCTCGCGGCGGAGCGCGACACGAGCGTCTCGAGGCTCGTGGCGGACCTGCTGGCGGAGAAGCGTCGCTCGGGCGAGGCGTATCAGGCCGCGAAGCGGCAGTTTTTCGCACGCAAGCCGCTGCCCCTTGCGGGCGCCCCATCGCCCTACCCCACGCGCGAAGAGCTGTATGACCGGCCCGTGCTTCGTCGACGCTAACGTTTTCATCTACGCCGATGACCCCCGCGATCCGCGCAAGCGGGCGCTTGCGGGCGAATGGCTCGAAATGCTGTGGAACGAGGGCACGGGACGCGCCAGCACCCAGGTGCTGTCCGAGTATTTCGTCACGGTGACGCGAAAATTGCCGGTCCGCATACCTGCCGACGACGCCTGGGAATACATCCAGGGACTCGAAGCATGGAATCCCATCGCGATCGATTTTCCCGTGCTGCGTCGGGCGCACGGAATCCAGCAGCGATATGGGATCCATTGGTGGGACAGCCTGATCGTCGCGGCAGCGCAGGCCCAGCACTGCCTGCTGCTCCTGTCCGAGGACCTGCAGGACGGCGCCGTGTACGGTGGTGTCACGGTGCGCGATCCGTTCCGCCTGGGCGTCGAGGAGGCGGTCGCCACCTACGGGGCGGCGCCCCGGCCCCGCTATGCGCGCCGCCCGTCGGCCATGCGCACGTAAGTGCGCTGCGCCCAAGGCAAAATCCGGGAACTGGCGGCTTCCCCCGCGCACGGGAATCTGTATCATCGGGCGCCTTTGCACCCCTCCCCGGAGAGTCCGAGACGTGGCAGCCATCACCGCCCCCGAGCGCACGCCGAATGCCGTGCGATCCACGGTCCAGGTCGCGATCGATTTCGCGCTGCTCGCCGCGTGCATCGCCGGCGTCATCCTGGCGCCGCTCTGGGGCAAGGTCGCCTGCACGCTCGGGCTCGCGGTGGTCTTCGCGCGCCTGTTCGTGCTCGGCCATGACGCGTGCCACGGCAGCCTCTTCAAGAGCGACAGGGTCAACGCCTTCGTCGGCCGGCTCGTCTTCCTGCCCACGCTCACGACTTTCAGCCTCTGGCACGTCGGCCACAACGTCGCGCACCACGGCTTTGCGAACCTGAAGGGCCGCGACCAGGTGTGGGTGCCGTTCAGCCCCGGGGAATTCGCGGCGTTGCCGAAGTGGCGCCAGCGCATGGAGCGCATCTACCGCTCGGTGTGGGGCTTCGGGCTCTACTACCTCGTCGAACTGTGGTGGAACAAGCTCGTGTTCCCGTCGCGCAAGCACGTCGGCTCGCGCCGCAAGACGTACATCGCCGACTCGGTGCTCACCGTGGCCGTCGGCGCCCTCTATCTCGCGTTCCTCATCGTGATCGCGTACGCGACCGAACAGGCGTGGTGGTTGATCGCGCTGTTCGGCGGCGTGCTGCCGTTCCTCCTGTGGAACTACATCATGGGCACGGTGATCTTCGTGCACCACACGGGCCCCGAGATGGTCTGGTTCGACAAGCGTTCCGAATGGCTGCGCCTGCGCAAGGTGGACGACCTCACCCGCGACATCCACTTCCCGTTCCGCCTCGAGAAGCTGCTGCACGGAATCATGCTGCACCGTGCGCACCACTACGACCCGTACATCCCGAACTACCGCCTGAAGGCCGCCACCGGGCGCCTGCTGGCGCACGGCCTTGCGAGCGCCAAGGCCACGATGGCCGGCTGGAAATACCTGCGCGACCTGTCGCGCAGGTGCGCGCTGTACGACTACGACGCCAAGGCGTGGCTCGCCTTTCCGCAGCGGGGCGCGATCGCCGCCGCAGCCTAGCCGGGGCTCCGCGGCCCTTCCCGAACGGCGACGACCTCGTCGAAGAGACGCAGGAAGTTTCCGCCGAGCACCTTCGCCACGTCCGCCTCGCGCATGCCGCGCGTGAGCAATGCGGCGGCCAGCACCGGGAAGTCCGCGTATTCGGTCAGCACCGGCTTGTAGTTCGCGTCCATGTCGGTGCCGATCGCGACGTGCTCGATGCCCACCGCATCAACGAGCGCCAGCACCTGCCCGACGAAATCCGCGAGCGAAGCGCTGCCGATCCCTGCCGGCCAGGCGCCGATGATGCCGCCCGCGCCCGCGACCAGCCGCGCATGTTCTTTCGAAATCAGGCGCGGTGACGGCGCCGGGCCCACGGCGAGGCTGCTGTGCGACAACATGACGGGCGCGCGCGAGGCCTCGATGGCCCCCGCGCAGGTTTCGTAGGTCGCGTGCGCCACGTCGACGATCATGCCGAGCCGATTCATCTCCCGCACGACATCGCCGCCGAAGGCCGTCAGGCCGTGGTGGACCGGGGCGACGGTCTGCACGTCGCCGAGGCGGTTCACGTGGTAGTGCACGAGGGTGATCGAGCGCAGTCCCGCCGCGTAGGCGTCGGCCAGCCGCTCGAGCCGATCGTCGATGAAATCCCCGCCCTCGCTGCACAGCACCGCGACGCGTTCCCCGGCGCGATGCGCCGCGCGGATATCCCCGGGCGCGAGGCCTGGGCGGATGAGGCCCTCCGCGACGAGGCTGCGTAGCCGGGCGAGTTGCCGCTGGTAGTCGCGCAGCGCCTCCCCCTCCGCGAATTCGCGCGCCGCGTGCAGGCCACCGCCTTCGAGCGACAGCAGCGGAAAA
>JBFWZQ010000028.1:0-10566 GCA_050185195.1 Steroidobacteraceae bacterium
GGCGAGGAACCTCGAGTTCGAGCGCGCGGCGAGCCTGCGCGACGAGCTGCGCCTCGCCCGCGAGCGGCTGATGGAGGTGGGCGGTGGCTGAGCGGCCCTTCGGCGTCCTCTTCGTGTGCACCGGCAGCACGCGATCGGATCGCGTCCGATCATAGGGAGAAAGGCCCGCTTTCGCGGCGCCTGGATGCACCGCTGGATACACCCCATGAAAAAGCCCCGCCGAAGCGGGGCCTGGTCGATGCTGGCGCGGGTCAGGCGGTTGGCCGCGCAGGGGGGTGGCGGCCATTTCGGGATCGCCTTCGGCAGATAGTCCTCGATCCCCTCCTCGATGTCGCCGCAATGGTCGAGCAGGTCCGCCAGGCGCTCGACGTGGGACCAAACCTCCGGCCGGCGAAGGGCTCCCTCCGTGATCTCGAATAGGCGCACCAGCTCGTCACGGCGCGGCAAGAGCCAGGCGAGCGACTGGGCTATCTTGGCATCGCACCAAACGCCATACTCGCCATAGTCCCAATCAAACCACGTGGCATCGCCGCGGCTGATCTGTTCGGCCAGCGGCCCGCCTAGGGCGCCGCACGCATGGGCTCGAAGCTGTCGGTACGTCTCCGACCGCATGCGCCTTGCTTCCCCCGGCGTGAGGTGGCTGGAAAATGTCGCCAGCATTTCGCGAAATCTCTTTGCGTTCGCCCCCCACTCGCCGTCGTTATGGTCCATGCCGATGAACAAGTCGCCAGGCGAACCAGAGGGCTCGCACACGCCCCACAAGTCGCACATTGCGCTGCCCTTACGGCTTGTCGTTTCCCACTTCGTGACGCCTTCCGGCGCGACCGCAACCCTGTAAATGAAGGTGCCGCCGAGGGCGTGAATTACCGCGTGCCCCGCCTCGTGGAAGCAGGTTACGCGGCGCTCCTCCTTCGTCAGCCGGTATTGGCTCACGCTGCACCCCCGGCCTCGGTCGCCGCCCGGTACGCCTGATCCATCGCGTCGGCCGCGTCCGTCAGGCGGTCGAGCTCGTCCACCGCCACGTCGAGAATGTTGCGCATCGTGTCGCCGTCGAAGGGCACGGGCTCCAGCTCGTCGCCGTGGAGCGCGGCGCAGCGCGCCGCGTCTAGGACCGAGCGCAGCCGCATGGCCGCTCGGGCCGCGAGGAGGTTCGCCTCGTCGAAGGGGGAGGTGTTCGTGTCGGTCGTCATGGTCGCCCCCTACGCTTCGCCGGGGAGCGGAAGAGGGATGCCGCGGACTAGCTCTTCGAAGGTCATTCGGTCCGAATCGGCCGTGAATGTGCCGACGGAAAGCGATTGGATGATGAGGGAGCAGACCGTCCGATCCCATCGCGCGAGCCGGCGGTAATTCTCGAGCAGCGCTCTCTCGTCGAGCGTGAGGGGCGCGTCGTTCGCGGGGGTTGGTGCTACATTCGATTTAGCCATGTGGTGCCTCCTGGTAGGTGCTACGTGGTCAGGCGGGGCGCGGCTTGTACGGCCGCGCTTCCGCCGCTTGGCCTACTTCTCCGGCTTGAGCACTCCCCGCGCGGCCAGGTCGAGGAGCTTCGCGGCCGGCCCGCTCGGGGCATTCCGGCCTTGCTCCCAATCGCGCACGGTTGCCACGCTCACCCCCAGCAGATCCGCGAAGGCTGGCTGCGAGAGGTCGAGGCGGGCACGGATGCGCTTGATGCGGTCGGGAGTCATGGCCCTAGCATACGGGCGTCCCGTAGTGCGGTCAAGCCGCAGACGCGGATACCGGGCCTACAGGCTGCGCGCGGAGCGCTCCCGGTCCGGTGGCATGGGCGCGGCCTCGATCGCGCAGCCAGCGCCCGCCTCGCGAGCCGTGATAGCCTTCGAGGCGCTGCACCGGGGCGACGTCGGAAACGGCTTCCGGCCGGTGGGCCCGCAAGGGCGATCGATGAGGGAACGGCCGCCCCTCCGCCACGCGTGCAGCGCCGAGTCTCCCGTGGTCCGCCACATGCCGGCGTCCCCGGCGCCGGGCGGCGAAGCGCAGGGCGGCGAAGTGACGGGGTGACTGGCCGTGCCCACTATTCCACGAAGGGTTTGCCGTTCTCCTCGCACCACTTCTTGCGCCATTCGCGTTGAGCACGCCACCATTCGCGCTCTTCGCCTTGGTGGACCAGCGCCTTCGCGCATAACCACCCGAGCGCGAGGAAAAGGCAAGGGAGGAAGACATGCTCCGCGAGCTGATTGAAGGCCCATTGCTCGTCCCATTCGCGTCGTTCGTTGGTGGGTTCCTCCTCGCGTACGTGACCGGCGGTATCGCCATTCGCCGAGACAAACGCAGCGAGTTCAACGCCGCCGTCGATGCGGTCACCGAGGAGTTGTCCATCCTTCCCGGCCGCGTCGGCGCGAAGCCCGCCTCCGAGCTGCGCTTCTACGCGGCGCTCGTCCGGCACACTCCTCGACGGCGACGGGCCGCTTGCCAGCGCGCCGTTGACGAATACCAGGCAGCACGCGCCGGCGAGTATCACGACGGCCCGAATGGCCCCGAGCGCGTGACTGACCAAGCGCGGCTTACTGCCGCCGCTCAAGCGCTGCGCGCCTTTCTCGTCCATAGGTAGCGCCCTCCTAGTTCGTTGATCGGGTTGTAGCCGGTGATGCGGGCGCGGGCGCGACGATCAACTCGCCGGCTTGCTCGCCCTGAAATACGCGTTCCACGAGTGCGTGCGCGGCCGTGGCCTGCGCCCCTTCTTCGCGGCCGGCTTCTTCGCGGGCGCCTCGGGCTTCGCGTGAACGCGGGGCTCTGGCAGCTCGCAGGGATCGGCCGGCGCCACGAGCGCGGGCGCGGGCAGCGTTGCCACCAGCTCGGCCAGGTCTCGGACCACTTCAGCCTGGGTGATCGGTGGCGAGAATTTGCCAACGAGCACGGCCCCCTCGGGCACGCCGAAGCGGCGCCTGACGGTCACGCTGCGCGTCACGACGCGCCGCTTCTCGGGCAGCCAGTAGAGGCGGAACTCGCCCAAGTTCACGAGCGAGCACGAAACCTGTTGCCGCAGCCGGTTCAGCTCGCCGATCGAGATCCCCAGCGCCTTCGATAGCCGGATGGTCGCCGGCCTGGGCCCTCGACTCGGCGTCATCGCGGGCCCTGCGCCGTCAAGCCGCCTTGCGGAGCGCGGCTGCGAAGCACTCCAGCGCGATCACTTGCCGCGTCGCTTGATCGAGGCCTTGAAGGGCCTCGGCGCGGATGCGCGCGGCCACCTGGCCCACCTCGTCGGCCGTCATCTTCCCGAGCTCCTCGACGATCTCGCGGCCGTTGCGGGTCACTGTGTAGAGGTTCGCATGCACGGCGTTTTCCTTTGCTCGTTGATGGTGGCGGTCTCGCGCTTCGTCGGGCCTACGATCGGCCGAAGATTCGCGGCCAGGGCGGTCGCATCGCGCTCGCCGAAGGTCTCGCGCACCCACTCGCCGTCGAGCACGTGCCAGACGTTGCCCTCGGCGTCGATCTCGTGCCCGACCACCTGCACGACGCGGCCGTCGAGGTGCGAGAAGTCGGCGAGCTCGACCAGGTAGCAGACCGTTCCGGCCGGGATCATCGGTTGCCCTCGCCGCGCTTGATCGACTTCAAGCGCGTTTCGAGCCCGGCCAGGTGAGCGCCGTGGCGACTCAGGCGACGCTCCACGCTGTCGCCCTCCGCGAGGCTCTTGGCGACGCGCCGCTCGAGCGCGTCGAGGCGAGAATCGCGCACGAAGATGGCGCGGCCGATCTCCTTGGCCGCGACGGCGATGAGCTTGACCACTTCGGCGCGCGTGACGGGCGTCTTGCCGGCGGCCATCAGTAGGTGACCCCCGACAGCACCTGCGCCATGCCGTCGCGGCAGCGGCGCCAGTTGGCGAAGCGCGTCGTGCGCAGCGCCACGGAGTCGGTCTGGAACATCGAGACTTGCTCCACGGGCGAGGTGGGCTCGTCGCTCATGGCGATCGTCGCGTTCTCGGAAACCTCGAAGCCGGTGCTGCCATCGTCGGTGACGAGGATCTGCGCCGCGTCCAGCAGTGTGATCGAGGTGTCGCCGTCGCCCGGGCTTCCCACTTCCACGGGCACGTGATTGCTCGTGATCGCCGGCAGGCCCAGGAGAATCCCGCCCTTCGCCGTCATTCCCGGGAACGCGAGCGCGCCGCCCGTCCCGCGCAGCTTCGCGAGGTAGACCGCCGTCCTCGGGCGCAGCACCCACGCGGCGAACTGCAGATCGCTTCCCGCGAGATCGAGGGCGGCAATCATGTCCTCGAGGTCCGCGTCGATCTGCGCGAGCGAAGATCCGGTCGAGGCGATGGGCGTCACGCCGTTGGTGATCGAGGCCGGCTTCACGTCGGCGACGCCGGCATTGGCCGGGTCGATGAATGCCGAGTCCAGCGCCCCGACAGCAGCCGCGGCCAGGTCGCGCGAGAGGATGGACTCGGCCCCCGGCGACGAGCTCTTGAGCAGGTCAATCGTAGCGACGGTCACCGCGGTCACTCCCAGCGGCTCGAGCGTCGCGCCGTTGAGGGTCAGGCGCGAGATCGGGCGCGGCTGGCTCTCGCCGGACCAGGAGGCGCTCGATCCGGCGGTCGCCGCGATCGCGCGCACCCGCGAGGGCACGCGGCGCAGCCCGACGAGCTTGCCCAGGATCGTCATCGGCCGAACGAACTCCGCGAAGTCGAAGCCAGCGGGCGTCGGGAGGCCAACGTCGTCCGTCCCTGTCGGCGCCACCACGGCTTTGATGCTCGCGATCACGTCGTCGACGTCGCGCCAGCCCGAGCCCTTCGCGAATGCTTCCGCTCGTCCAGGCCAACCGCGAGCCATGGCGAGGGCTTTGATCGTTCTGGTGGCGGTGTAGCCGCGGAAAGTGCTCATGGGCGGGAGTCCTGGTCGGTTGATGATGGGCAGGAAGCTACCGCCTCCCCGCGGTCGCGTCGTTCATCGTCGATGAGGGCCGCGAGCCGCTGCGCCGTCAGGTGCGACCCGCGCTGCGCGACGCGCAGGTATCGCCGCTCCAGGGAGCCGCCGCGGGCCAGCCAGCCGGCGATCGCCGCGCCCAGGAAGGCCGAGGCCTCGGGGCTCGGCGCGCGGCCACTCAAGAGCGCGTCGGCGCATTCCTTGAGCAGCTGCACCCTGCCTGCGCGATCGAGCGCCCGCGGGGCTCGCGCGCCACCCAGCAGCCGCTGCAGCTCGACGTGATCGGGGCCGGCCATCAGCGGCGGCGCTTCGCCTTCGTGGGCGCGACGGGCGCCGGAGCACCCACCAGGCGCGCCAGCTCGGCGCGGTCCTCGACCAGCCATCGCCGCAGGACGCGGACACGCCTGCGCCGCTCGTCGGAGTCGAAGACCTGGGCGCGAGCCTTCGCCTGCAGCTCGCGCAGCTCGAGCGCGGCGCGGTCGATGCGGCGGACCAGGCTTCGGATCTGGAACTCGGCCAGCCGCCGGCAAGGTTCGCCGCAGTAGGTCGCGGGTCGCCCTGGGCCTTCGCGAGGATCGAGCGGGGTTCCGCAGGTCGCGCAGGAGCAGGTTTCTCCACTCATTTGAACTCAGCGAAGAGGGGGAAAAAAAACCTGCGCCGTTGTTCCACCGGGGTAAATGGAACCGAACGCGCGCCAGGTCACGACGCCCCCCCCGAGGGGTCTTGCATCTCGCGCCTGCTCTTCTCGTCGTGGCACGGGCGGCACAGGCTCTGCAGATTGGAGGGCTCGTCGGTGCCTCCCGTTGCCTTCGGGCGGATGTGATCGACTTGGGTGGCGGGAGTGGTGCGGCCGGTTTTTAAGCACGCTTGGCACAGGCCTTGGTCGCGGGCGAGGACCAGCGCGCGCAGCTTCCGCCACGCCGCGCCATACCCGCGCTCGGCGGCCGTACCGCGCTCGGAATCGGGCCTCCACAAGCTGTTGCCGGTGCGCGCCTTCGCGAGCGGCGAGCCCAGCGTCGGGAGCGTCGGCTTGAGGCAGCGCAGCCGCGGGGGCTTGCTCATGCCTCGCCCACCTCGACCTGCGCCTCTGGCGTGATGCTCGGCAGGAAGACGAGCGCGCAAGGCGCATCGTAGGGACGATGCAGCCAGCGCGGCCGGAACGCGGCCGGCTCGCCGTGAGGCGCGAGAGTCACCTCCACCTCGCCGTTCTCCGCGACGGATCGCACGACGGCAGCGCGGCCGGTTGGGGTTTGCACCAGCTCGCCGGGCGTGAGCGGCGCGGCCGGGATCAGTCGGCGATCGGTCATCGTTCAATCCTCGCGGTTCGTGGATGTGGAGGCGCGGCCGGGCGCGGCGGGTTGCGCGTTACCGCCGGCCGGCCTACAGCGCGCCATGAGGTCGAGCAGCCCGCGGGCGGCGGCGTGGCCGGCACGCTCGAGCGGGGCGTCGGGGTTGTGTCGGGCGAAGGCGGCGACGAGCCCCCGCCAGATCATGGCGTCGGGATCGAGGGCGCCGAGCTGGTGCGTGGGCTCGGCCGCGTGATCTGCGCGCGCGCGCACACCCCCTATAACCCCCATGCGCATATGGCGCATTGGCGCAGGAGCGCCATGCGTCAATCGCGCGTCGAATGCCTTTCCATTCATTCGGCGCACTGGCGCACCCCCTCGGTGGTGAGTTCGAGGCAGGCGAGAAGGTGGCGATTACTGCGCCGGATGCTGCACTCGGCGAGGGCGCGCATCTGGCGCAACTCCTCCACGTGGCGCCAGAATCGCCGCGCCGCGGGCCTTCCGGTGCGAAGGGTTGGGGGAAACTCCGGGCGTGCGGCGAGCACGTGCAGGGCCGTCCGCGGGCCGGTCATGGCGGCCGGCACGGGCACTGGCGGCGAGGCCTCGGCGCACGCCTTGAAGGCAGCGAGGATGCCGGCGCGCTCGGTCCTGTCCTGATGCGCGCGGTCGAAGCGCGACAGGCCGCCTTCGATCCGGCCGACGAACAGGTGGGCCGCGGCGTCCCACTCGAAGCGGAACGTGAGGTCGTCGCCCGCGTTGGACTTTTGGAGCTCGAGTAGCAGGTCGCCGGTGCGCTCTTGGCGTTCGCCGTTCTCGCCCTCGCGAGTCTCGGGCCGCAGATACCACCGCGCCCTCGCCGCGTTGTGCCAGGCGGCGGTGCCCGTGTACCCCTCCGTGGTCGAGCCGTTGCGCGCGGCGGCCTTGTCGATGTGCCCGATGAGCACGAGCGCGCCGGAGTCGGCGGGGATCAGCGCGAGCATCGCGTTCACGAAGGTCTTCACGGCTGAGGGGTCGTTCACGTTCCCGGAGTAGACGTCGCCGATGCCGTCGGCGATCAGCACCTCCGTTCCGTCGCGCTGCATCCGCTCGCGCAGGGCGTGGTACGCCGGAGTCACGCGGCCCATAGCGTCGCCTCCCTGCCCACGAGATCCTCGATCACGAGCCACCCCTTGAGGGATGCGAGGTCGATCCCCAGGTGGGCGCAGATTCGCGCCAGGCGCCAGTGCAGGACGGGCTCGCGGTCCTCGCAGCTCAGGTATCGCACGCGCCTGCGCTGCACCTCCAAGCCGAAGAACGGCCGCCCACTCGCGACGCACACGGCCAGGTATAGAGCGATGAGCGACTTTCCGGCGCCGCCGTGGCCGGCGAGCATCGTGGCGTACCCGATTGGCAGCCCCGGCATGATCGACTGCGGGAGCGACGGCTCGATCTCGGCCAGGGCCGCGAGGTCGAGCACGCGCGGGGCGTGGCGACTTGGCGCGTTGGCGATAGCCTCGGCGACCGACTCGCGCAGCTCCCCGAGGTCGGCGCCTGGCGCGAGCGCGGCCCGGTGCAATTCCGCCAAGTGCCCGGCCAGTTCGCGTTGCCGCGCCAGGCGGGCGACGATGCCGGCGTAGGTCGCAGCGTTCGCGGCCGAGGGCGTGGCGCTCGCGAGCCCCTGTAGGTACGCGAGGCCTCCCACGCCCTCGAGCTCGTCGGCCGCGCGCAGGGCCTCGGCCACCGTGAGCACGTCGGGCGCCTGGTCCTCGTGATCGACGCGAACGATGCCGCGCCAGATCGTGCGATGGGCCGCGACGAAGAAGTCGCGCTCGTCGGTGATCTTGCGCACGCGCTCGATGGCGCCGCGGTCCAGGAGGCACGCGCCGAGCACCGCGCGCTCGGCGTCCTCGGAATGGGGCGGCGCGTCGGCCGCGTCGATGGCGGGCGCCGGGTAGTCGAGGATGCGGGCAGGCGCGTTCACGGCGCGGCCTCGTCGCTTAAAAAGCTCGCGGCGCCATCGTCATCGTTCGGGGTGTCTGTCGTACCCTCTGTGCCCGGCCCCGCCTCGTCCGCGGGGCTTTTTCTTTCAGGGCCTGGTGGCCTCGCGAAAGCCGCCCACGCGGCGAGCGCCGCTGCGATCTGCCCGCGGCCTGGGCGTCGAATGGTCCGCACCTACGCGGCCTCGGCGGTCGGCGACCCTCCGCGCCTCGCGGCCCGCGCCTTCTCCTGCCGGGCCGCGTTGATCCCGCTGGCCGCAGCGTGCCGCTCGATGAAGGCGGGCAGGTCGGCGCTCGGGATCCGCGTCATCTTGCCGATGGGGACCGTGCGGAGCTCGCCGGTTTCGATCAGCTTGTAGATCGCATCCCGACCGACTCCGAGCAGGTCGGCCGCTCCCTTTACCGAGACGGTAAGCGGCTGCGCCGAGGCTTTCGGTTTCTCTCGCATTTCGCCCTCTCCGACAGGTTTCGACGAGAGCGATTCTCGGCGCGATTCTTCGCGCCACAAACCGAAAAATAGAAGGCGTCTATTCTTCCGCTTTACGCGCCTTCTTGGCCGCGGCTTCGATGGCTTTCCAGTCGGGCTCGATGCCCAGTAGCCGGGCCTTTTGTGCCCTGTGCTTCTGCGTGCGCGCGAGTGAATCGCGCTCGACGCGGCGCGTCTTGCCGGTGATCGCGACCATGGCGCGCTCGAGGTTGAGCCCGAAATGCTCGACGAGCGCCTGGGCGTTCACGGCGTCCCGTAGGTCGCTAGCGTCCTCTCTCCGGTTCGGCCGTGTCGCGCGAAGCGCCTCGTCGCGGTATATCCCGCGCAGCTTGTGGAGTGCGTCTGCGATCTCGAGCGCCGTCGCCTCGTCGAGAGTTTCCCCCCGCGCGGCGCGCTCGATTCGATAGGTCGCGAAGCCTGGAGTCCGAATCGAGCGCTCGCGCCTCAACCCGCGAACGTGCCCGAGCAGCGCTGCGGCCATGTGCGCGAATCTCTCATGCGAGATCGGAGCCTGGTATTGGTCGCCGGTCGGCTTCTTCTTCGCGCGCGCCTTCATGCTTCACCCCGCACGATGGCCGCGATGCGCGCGGCGATCGCCTTCGTTGCGGCGACGCGCTCGTCGGCATAGTCCGAGCGGAGGTAGATCGGGAGCGATCCGGTTTCGGTGTGATTGATGAGCGCGCGCAAGATGTGCGGCGCGACGCCTAGCGCGCCGCCTTGCGAGACGAAGGTGCGGCGCAGGTCGTGAGGGGTCCACGCATCGGCGGCCCGCTTCTGGAACCGGCGCACCCACGCCTGCACGGCGGTATCGGATCGCATTCCGAACAGCGCATCGCCTTCGCCGTCGAACTGGTCACTTGCAGCGGGCACTACATGCACCCAGTGCGGGCGCCCGTTCTTCGTTTCGGGGATCGCGAGCCTGTCCCCGGCGAGGTTCTTCCGCGTCGCTGCCTGGAGCTCGCCGATGCGGCATCCGGTGAGGAGGAGGGCGCGCAGCAGGTTCGCGTGCGGCGCCTTCGATTCCCAAAGCGCGCGGATCTCGTCATGCGTCAGAACGCGCTCGCGCGATCGCTCCTCGCCGCCGGCGATGCGGCGCGAGAGATCGGCGCAGGGGTCGGTTTCGCAGTAGCCGGCCTCGACCGCCCACCGAAAAAAGAGCTTCACGAAGCCCAACAGGCGATTGCTCGCCACGAGCCCGCGCGCGCGATAGTTGCGCACCATGTCGGAGACTTCGCCAGAACGAACGTCGCTCGCCGGCCGGCGCCCGAGCACGCGCTCGATCTCGTGCCGGTAAGTCGCTGGCGAGGCGGTGCGCTTGTAGGTCGGCTCGATGTGATGGATCCAGAACTCTCCCATCGCATCCTTCACGGTGACGCGCGTCACCTGCCCGCCTCGGCGCGCGGATACTCGCGCGGCCTCGGCCCGCGCATCCTTGAGGCGATAGTCGGGCCAGGCGCCGAGCGTGCGCACCTGCACCTTCCCGGCACGCTTCAGTCGCAGCACGAAAACCTTGCTCCCGCCGGGCCGCACGCGCAGGTACAGGGTCGCGGCTGCGCTATCCTTCACCCATTGATCGCGCTCGCCGGGCCGGATGTTGGTGATCGAAAGGTCGGTCAGTTTCGGCATTGTCGGATACCCCGCTGGATACACCCAAAGGCAATATAGCGGGTTTGTCGGCAAATGTCGATTTTAGTCGTAAATAGAGGGGAAATGCAGGGTATCCGACCAGTTTGCGCAGTGCTTTTCGTGTGCACCGGCAACATCTGCCGCTCGCCCACCGCCGAGGGCGTCCTGCGCGAGCTCGCGCGGCGGCGCGGCGCGCTCGCCCGGGTGCGAGTCGACTCCGCGGGCACGCACGATTACCACGTGGGGGAGGCGCCGGACCCGCGCGCCGTCGCGCACGCGGCACGGCGCGGCTACGACCTCTCGCCCCTGAGGGCACGGCA
>JBFWZQ010000029.1:0-5183 GCA_050185195.1 Steroidobacteraceae bacterium
TCGCGCGCGCCGAGGGGGACCCCGGCCCCGCCCTGTCGGTGGGTTAGGGCCAGCGCCACGCCGCGGCACTCGCGGCGGCGGCGCGGGTGGCCGTGGCGCTCGGGGCCGCGGAACATCGCGCGATGCACGTCGATCTCGCCGGGATCGGCGGCTCGGCCTTGACCGATGCCGCCATCAGGGTGCCGGTCGAGCCGTCGGCGGGCATCCCGGTGACCTATGTGCCGGCCCGCAACACCCTGCTGCTGTCGCTGGCGCTCGGCTGGGCCGAAGTCCTCGAAGCCGGGGACATCTTCATCGGCGTGAACGCGGTCGACTACTCGGGTTATCCCGACTGCCGCCCCGAATTCGTCACTGCCTTCGAGACACTCGCGCGCGTGGCCACCCGCGCCGGCGTCGAGGGCCGCCCGACGCGCATCCGTGCGCCCCTCCTGCACCTCGGCAAGGCGGACATCATCCGCGCGGGGCTCGCCCTCGGCGTGGACTACGCGCTCACGGTGTCCTGCTACCAGGCCGATGATGACGGTGCCGCCTGCGGGCAGTGCGACGCCTGCCGCCTGCGCCGCGCGGGTTTCGATGCGGCGGGAGTCGCCGACCCGACGGCTTACCGCTATCATGCGCAGCCTTCGACGGGCCGTTAGCTCAGTTGGTAGAGCAGCTCCCTTTTAAGGAGTTGGTCGCTGGTTCGAGCCCAGCACGGCCCACCATCCCCGCCTTTGTCCATAGCGTGAATTGCGCTGAACCGAAGCGATTGCGACGGGTCGATCAGCGTAGACTTCGCGCTTCGCATTTGCTACGGAACCGCCTGTGCAGACAAGACTTTCCCGGAAGACCCTGGTCATCGGCGGCGGCGTCGCCGCGCTCGCGATCGTTGCGGCCGTCATTGGCATGCGCGTCGCGGATTCGGGCACGGAGCGCACCGAAGACCTGCCACCGCTCGTGACCGTCGCCGCCGCGACCCTCGGGCCGGTGTCGTCCGTCGTGTCGATCAATGGCACGATCAGCGCGCGCAACGAGCTGCCGCTCGGCATCGACGGGGAGGGCGGGCGCATCTCGGCGGTCAACGTCGAGGTGGGCGACAAGGTGAAGAAGGGCCAGCGGCTCGCCGTGCTCGATACCTCGGTGCTCGCGCCGCAGGTGGCGCGACTCGAGGCGACGCTCGTGCAGGCAAGGGCCGACGCCGACCTCGCGCGCGCCGACTGGAATCGCGCGCAGGGCGTCGAGGCGTCCGGGGCCTTGTCGAAAGAGGTGATCGAGCAGCGGCGCTCGAAGCTCGCCACGACCACCGCGCAGGTGGCGGTGGCGGAGGCCCAGCTCAAGGAAATGCGGGCGCGCCTCGCGCGCACCGAAGTGCGCGCCCCGCTCGATGGCATCGTGCTCACCCGCACCGCCGAGGTCGGGCAGATCGTCTCGGGCGGCAGCGAGCCGCTGTTTCGCCTCGCGCAGGACGGTGCCGTCGAATTGCGCGGCAAGGTCGCCGAGCAGGACCTGCCGCATCTCGCGGTAGGCCAGGCGGCCACCGTTCGCATCGCGGGGCTCGAACAGCCGTTCAAGGGCACCGTGCGCCTGCTGGGCGCCACGATCGACCCCGAGAGCCGCCTCGGTGAAGTGCGCATCGCACTCGAGCCCGACCCGAACCTGCGCCCGGGTGCGTTCGCGCGCGGCGAAGTGCTCGTCTCGGATGCCGTGCGCGCGGTCGTGCCGCAGACGGCCGTGCTGGCCGACCGCAAGGGCACCTATGTCTATGTCATCGGGCCCGACATGAAGGTCGTGCGCCGCGACGTGCGCGTCGCCGACACCACGTCCAGCGGCGTCGTGATCGCCGCTGGGATCGAGGGCGGCGAGCAGATCGTCGTGACGGCGGCCGCGTTCCTGCGCGAAGGGGAAACCGTAAGGACCACCACATGAAGAACATTTCCGCGTGGGCGATCCGGCATCCGACGATGCCGCTCGTCCTGTTCGTCGTGCTGCTCTTCCTCGGCGTGACCGCCTTCCTGCGCCTGCCCATCAACCTCAATCCCGACATCTCCTTCCCGATGGTGTCGGTCATGGTGTCCCAGCCGGGCGCCGCGCCGACCGAAATCGAAACCCAGGTGATGCAGAAGATCGACGGCGCCGTCGCGAGCGTCGGCGACGTGCGCGAGATCACCTCGCGCGCGGTCGAGGGCCAGAGCTTCACCTTCATCGAATTCCAGATCGGCACGCCGATCGACCGCGCCGTCAACGACGTGCGCGACGCCGTCTCGAAGGTGCGCAGCGAGCTGCCGGAAGGCATCGAAGACCCGATCGTGCAGCGCGAGGACGTCGAGGGCGGTGCGATCGGCTATTTCGCCGTCAGCACGACCGACATGACGCCGAAGGAACTGTCCTGGTTCGTCGACAACACGATCACGAAGCGGCTGCTGTCGGTGCCGGGCATCGCGCAGGTCACGCGCGGCGGCGGGGTGGATCGGGAGATCCGCGTCGAACTCGACCCCGCGCGCATGCAGGCGCTCGGCATCACGGCGGTGGAAGTCAACCAGCAGCTGCGCCAGCTCAACATCGACGCGCCCGGCGGGCGCGCCCAGGTGGGCGGCGGCGAGCAGGCGATCCGGGTCCTCGGCGGCGCGAAGACGGCCTTCGACCTCGGTGAGACACGCATCGCGGTGCCGGGCGGGCGCGTCGTGCAGTTGCGGGACATCGCCGATGTACACGACGGCGTCGCCGAGGTGCGCTCGCGCGCCCGCTTCAACGGGCGCGAGGCGACCACCTTCGGCATCTTCAGGTCGAAGGGCAGCTCGGACGTGCGGGTGCTCGAACTCGTCAACGCGGAACTCGACAAGCTGCGCAAGGAATTCCCGCGCGTCTCGATCAAGATGGTCTTCACCACCGTCAAGTTCACGCAGCAGACCTACGATTCGGCGATCGCCGCGATGCTCGAAGGGTCGCTGCTTGCCGTGCTGGTGGTGTTCCTGTTCCTGCGCGACGGGCGCGCGACGGCGATCTCCGCGCTCGCGATCCCACTGTCGGCGATCCCGACCTTTGCGTTCATGCAATGGATGGGCTTCACCCTCAACCAGATCAGCCTGCTCGCGCTGTCGCTGGTCGCCGGCGTGCTGGTCGACGATGCCATCGTCGAGATCGAGAATATCGTGCGCCACATGCGCAACGGCAAGAGCGCCTGGCAGGCGGCGCTCGACGCGGCCGACGAGATCGGGCTCGCGGTCGTGGCGACCTCCGCGACGATCATCGCCGTGTTCCTGCCGGTGAGCTTCATGGGCGGCATCACCGGCCAGTTCTTCAAGCAGTTCGGGCTCACGGTCGCGGTGGCCGTGTTCATCTCGCTGCTGGTCGCGCGGCTCATCACGCCGCTGGTCGCGGCCTACACCTTGAAGAGCCACGGCAAGGTGCTGCACGGCGACGGCCCCATCATGACCTGGTACATGGGCTTCCTGCGCAGCTGCGTGCAGCATCGCTGGCGGACCATTGCCGGCGGCACCGCGTTCTTCGTGCTGTCCGTGTTTGCGCTGGCCATGGTGCCGCAGGCCTTCATTCCGACGGTCGACCAGTCCTCGTCGTCGCTCAACATCGAGCTGCCGCCGGGCGTGCGCCTCGAGGACACCGCGGCGGTCTCCGCGCGGGTCACCGCGATGGTGCGGGAGCAGCCCGAGGTGACTGACGTCGTCGAATCGATCGGCTCCGACGACGTGCGCAGCGCGACGCTCTACGTCAATCTGGTAGAACCACGGCAGCGCGACCTCACGCAGTCCGAGTGGGAAGCGCAGATGATCCGCAAGCTGCGCGCGGTGCCCGACGCGCGCATCAGCTTCCAGAGCCAGCACAGTGGGCTCGGGCGCGACATCACGCTTTACCTCACCGGCGAGGATTCCGCGCTCGTGCAGCGCACGGCGGAGAAGCTGATCGAGGAGATGCGCACGCTGCCCGAACTGCGCGATCCGCGCATCGACGGCGACCTGCCGCGCCCCGAGATCGTGATCCGTCCGCGCCTCGACCTCGCCGCGGACCTGGGGGTCACTGTGGCGAGCATCGGCCAGACCGTGCGCATCGCGACCATCGGCGATCTCGCGCAGAACGGCGCCAAGTTCTCGCTCACCGACCGGCAGGTGCCGATACGCGTGAGCCTCGTCGAGGCCGCGCGCTCCGACCTCTCGGCCATCGAAAACCTGCCCGTGCCGACGGCGGGCGGTCGCGCGGTGCCGCTGAAGGCGGTCGCCGACATCAGCTTCGGGCAGGGCCCGAGCACCGTGCGACGCTACAACCAGAGCCGCCGCCTGGCCGTGGGCGCCGACCGCAACGGCGTCGAGCCGAGTGTGGCGATGGAGAAGATCATGGCGCTGCCGGTCATGGAGCACCTGCCGCAGGGCGTGCGCCTGATCGAGAAGGGCGACGCCGAGATGATGAACGAGCTGTTCTCGAACTTCCTGCTCGCGATCATTGCGGGCGTGCTGATGGTGTTCGCGGTGCTCGTGCTGCTGTTCGCGCGCGTCTTCCAGCCGATCACGATCCTCTCGGCGCTGCCGCTGTCGATCGGCGGCGCGGCCGTGGCGCTGCTGCTCACCGGCAATGCCCTGTCGCTCCCGGCCGTGATCGGCGTGCTGATGCTGATGGGCATCGTCGCGAAGAATTCGATCCTGCTGGTTGATTTCGCGATCGAGGAGATGCGCGCGGGCCGCGACCGGGTGACGGCGTTGCTCGAATCGGGCCACAAGCGCGCGCGCCCGATCGTGATGACCACGGTGGCGATGGTGGCCGGCATGCTGCCCGTGGCGCTCAACATCTCGGGCAGCTCGTCGTTTCGCGTGCCGATGGCGATCGCGGTGATCGGCGGCCTCATCACGTCGACCGCGCTCACCCTCGTCGTCGTCCCGGCCGTGTTCACGGTGATCGACGACCTCGAGCAGCGGGCGGGCCCGTGGTTCAGGCGGGTGCTGACGACGAGGGGCGAGGAAGGCGCTGCGGCGACGGGCGTCGAGGGGACGGGGCAGGGGGCTTAGCAGGGCGACGGGCTGCGAGCTACGGGCTACGGGCCGGAAGCGCTGGCTGTGTTGGCGGGCGCGTTCGGGGGTGTCAGGAATCTTGTGTGCGAGCCGGATGATGAATTCACTCGCTCAACACGAATCGATCTTCGAACTGGATGGCCAGTTGCGCCTTGGCAGCATGCCACGAGATCGGCGGGTTCTTCCAAT
>JBFWZQ010000030.1:0-4512 GCA_050185195.1 Steroidobacteraceae bacterium
GAGTTCGCCGCTGCCTTCCGGGCCCGGCATGCCGGGCCCGGAAGGCAGGAAGCATGGAGTTGAGGTAGTGTCGCAACCAAGGACTTTACGAACTTATCCCCGGCACTAAAGCTGGGGGCAGGTCACCCGGGCGATCCTGAGCTGGCTCGCGGCGGCGAACATTGACACGGCGCTGATCGATCCCGGCAGCCCGTGGCAGAACGGATTGAACGAATCGTTCAACGGCAAGTTCCGCGACGAGTGCCTGTCGATGGAGTGGTTCAGGAATCGGATCGATGCGAAGATCGTGATCGAAAACTGGCTGCGGCATTACAACGAGATTCGGCCTCATTCGAGTCTCGGGCAGCTGACGCCGCATGAGTTCAAGAAGTCGTTATCACAACCAACCCCGAAGGAAGCCATCCTTTCCAAGCAATGAATGGTCCGAAGAAAGCCAGCAGGTCAGACACGACTCCACGGGTTGTTGCCGACGTAGGTGTAGCGGTTCCACCCCTGGGTCCCAAATCCCGCATCGACATTCGGATCCGCGCTCACGAACCGCGCGATCACGGGGTCGTAGACCCGCCCGTTCATGTGGATGAGGTCGATGGAGTCGAGCATCTCGTGGCCGGTGTAGCCGCGGCGGGTGAGGCCGTCCACCGAGCCGAGCGCATCGCGCAGCAGGTAGGTGAGCGTGTTCACGCCCGAGCTCTGGCGCGAGTACACGGCCACGGCCTGGTCGTCGGCGAAGACGGTGTGCCGCCAATCGACCGTGCCGCCCTGGGTCACCTTTTCCACAAGGCGGCCGAGGTACATCTGCGTGGCGGTGACGCCGCCCGCCTGGTACACGTGCTGCCAGCGCTGGCCCGCGGGCCCGTACTGGAACGCGCTCGCGTGGGCGCTGTCCTTGACGATCGCTTATGGCCGGTCCGCCCGAAAAGGCGGATGCGCCGAGGCTGACCAGCCCGGCGCACCCACCTGCAAGGCGAACGGTTCTGGCCCGTCGCCCGTCGCTCATGGCCCGCCGCGTTGCGCGGCGGGCGCTCGGATCACTTCGTGATCACGGCATCCAGCGGCTGCACGGTCCCATTGGCCGCCACGCCCTGCTTGCCGAGCACGCGCGCGTCGGCGACGCGCAGGCTGCCGCCGATCAACTTCACGTTGAGCTTCTCGCCGCCGACGGTGGCGAGCTCGCGCTGGCGCTTGAGGTCGTACTGCGTGAGGCTGCCCGTGACGAGGTGGCGCTTGAGCAGCGCCTCGAGGTCGGCCTTGTGTTCGGGCTTGAGCAGGTTCTCGAGTTCGCCGGCCGGCAGCTTGGCGAACGCGTCGTCGGTCGGCGCGAGCACGGTCACGGCGTTGCCGCCCGCGAGCAGGCCCTGCAGGCCCGCGGCGTCGATCGCCTTGGCGAACGTCGAGAAGCGCGCGTCGTTGTGGATGATGTCGCCGACCTGCTTGTCCTGTGCGGTGGCGGCAGTGGCGGCGCCGAGCACGGTGAGGGCAAGGGCTGCGATGAACTTCTGGATAGGCATGGTGAATCTCCTCGGGGGATGCCAGAGTAACTTCGCGGGGCAGCCCGCTACGTATGTCCGCAGTGAAGCTGTGCAAAGTTTTGCAAAGACGCGGCGGCGGGTGAGTTGCGCGGCGCGAGCGTCTACACTGGTTCGCCATGCCGCCCCAGTTGCTGCTCATCGACGACGATCGCGACCTGTGCGCGATGCTCGAGGAATTGCTCGCGGGCGAGGGCTTTGGCGTCGCGAGCGCGCATTCGGGCCCGGCGGCGCTCGCGCACCTCGACCAGCATCGCGTGGACCTCGCGGTGCTCGACGTCATGCTGCCGGGCATGAGCGGTTTCGACGTGCTGCGCACGCTGCGCCGGCGCAGTGCCTTGCCCGTGCTCATGCTGACTGCGCGCGGCGACGCGGTGGATCGCATCGTCGGGCTCGAGGTGGGCGCGGACGATTACCTCGCCAAACCGTTCCACCCGCGCGAGCTCATCGCGCGCATCCGTGCGATCCTCCGGCGTCCGACGGCGAGTGCCGCCGGGCCGGCGGAACGCCTGCTCACCGTCGGCGAGCTGGTGCTCGACCTCGCGCGCGGTCGCGCCGCGGTGGCCGGGCGCGCGGTCACGCTCACCGGCGCCGAGGCGCGCGTGCTCGAGGAGCTGATGCGCTCGGTCGGCCAGGTGGTGAGTCGCCAGCTCCTGTGCGAGCGTGCGCTCGGGCGGCCGCTCGAGGCGTTCGATCGCAGCATCGATACCCATGTGGCGAACCTGCGCCGCAAGCTCGGCGATGATGCGCCCGAGATCCGCGGCGTGCGCGGCGCCGGTTACGCGATGGACCCGGGAGCGCCGGCGTGAAGAGTGTCTACGGCCGCATCTTCCTGACCGTCAGCATCGCGAGCCTGCTGATGCTGGGGCTCGGCACGGCGGTCAGTTTCCTGATGGTGAGTGAGCGCATCGAGCGGCTCGCGGGCCACGATGCGGCGCATGTCGCGGCGGCAGCGGCCGCGGCGATCGACCGCGGCGGCGAGGCCGCGTTGCGCGACTGGCTACGGGCGGAGGAGGCACGCCAGAGCGATATGCAGGCGCTGGTCGTCGACAACACCGGCGCCGACATGCTCGGTCGTCCCGTGCCGGCAGGGCTCGCCACGCGCACGCCGGCCGTGCTGAAGCCCGATCCCGCCGATGGCTCGCGCTCGCTCTATGCGTCCCGCTGGATACCGCAGGTGCAGCTGGCCGACGGCCGGCGTTTCGCGGTGTATCTCGTCGAGCGCAACCCCTCGTGGTGGGACCGCGTCGGCATCAAACAATTGCCCCTCCTGCTGATCGCGCTCGCCATCCTCGTGAGCGGCGCCGTCGCGGGCATCCTCGCGCGCAGTTTCAGCCGCCCGATCCGCGAGCTCGCGCGCGCCACCCGTTCATTCGCCGCGGGCCTCGCCGCGCCCGAGGTGAGCGGCCGCGTGGTCGCGCGCAACGACGAACTCGGCGCGCTCGCGCGTGATTTCACGGCCATGGCGGGCCGCCTCGAACACCTGCTGAAGGCCCGCGACCGGCTGGTGCGCGACATGTCGCACGAGCTGCGCACGCCGCTCGCGCGGCTCAACGTGGCGCTCGAGCTGCTGCGGCGGCGCGACCCGGACAACCGGCTCGAAGGCGATGTCGCGCGCCTGCAGCAGCAGATCGACCGGCTCGACCACATGATCGGCTCGATCCTGAACCTCTCGCGGCTCGATGCGATGTCGGCGCCGCCCAGGTTCCAGCCGATCGACCTCGCGCCGTTCGTCGAGGAGGTCGTCGAGGACGCCCGGCTCGAAGCGGCGCAGCGCCACTGCGTGCTGGGGCTGGTCGATGCCGAGGGCGTCGAGGCGCAGGTCTACGGCAGTCCGATGATCCTCGGCAGCGCGTTGCAGAACGTGCTGCGCAACGCCATCCACCACACGTCCGAAGGCACGCGCGTCGACATCCGCCTGCGCGCGGGCGGGGGCGAGGCGAATATCGTCGTGCAGGACCATGGTCCCGGCGTGCCGACGGATGCGCTCGAGCACATCTTCGAGCCGTTCTTTCGCGTGGACGATGCGGGCAACCGGCATCCGGGCGGTTCGGGGCTCGGACTTGCGATCGTGGCACGGGCGATGCGCCTGCATCGCGGGTCGGCGAAGGCGCGCAACCTGCCCGCGGGCGGGCTCGAGATCACCCTCACGCTGCCGACGATGGCCGCAGGGGCGGCTCCTGTCGAACCGGACTATTTCGGCGAGGCGACGTCGCGCCTCACGAGCTGAGGCCGAAGTGCGCGAGCAGGGCGGCCGTGAAGGCCGCCCGCGCTTCGATGTTCGATAGATGGGCGGCCTCGAGCGTCAAGAGGCGCGCGCCCGCGATTCCCGATTGCAGGTCGGTCGCGTGCGCGACGGGCAGGCTGGCGTCGGCGGCGCCTGCCAGCACCAGCGTGGGTGCCCTGATGCGGGACAGCTCGTCGCGCAGGTCCATGTCGCGAATCGCTGCACACGCGGCGACGTAACCCGCGGGATCGGTGCCGAGGAAGATCTGCCGGATGCGTGCGACTTCACCGGGCTCACGTGCATGGAAATCGGGTGTGAACCAGCGCGTCATGGTGGGGTCCGCGAGCGGGGCGAGGCCGCGTTCGCGCACGAGTGCCATGCGTTCCGACCAGGCCGACGCGGTTGGAAAGTGCGCCGTGGTGTTGGCGAGTGCGAGCCGCGCGACGCGGCCCGGGAAACGGCTCGCTGCGTGCATCGCCACCATGCCGCCGAGCGAGAGGCCACACCAGTGTGCGCGTTCGATGCCGAGCCGGTCGAGCACCGCGCAGGCGTCGTGCGCCAGCGCGTGCAGGTCGAGCGCCGGCGTGCCGGCAAAGGGCGAGCTGCCGTGGCCGCGCATGGAGTAGCGCACGACGTGAAAATGCGGCGCGAGCGCCGCTACCTGTGTGTCCCACATCGCAAGCGAGCTACCGAGCGCGTGCAGGAGGAGAAGCGGCGGTCGGCCTGCATCGCCTTCGCATTCGTACTCGAGGTCAATAG
>JBFWZQ010000031.1:0-3655 GCA_050185195.1 Steroidobacteraceae bacterium
ATCACGTCTTTCGGCGCTTCGGCCTTTGTCTCGGCCAGGCCGCCGAAAATGAGAACGAGCAAGAGGACCGTCCAGGCAGCTGGTTTGTTCATCGTGGCCACCATCGAAGATGCGGGCATGGAGAGTCTAAACCGCCCCGGCCTTCAATGGGGTCCGTTTCCGCTTTCCACAATGGTGAACGGCTCGCCCCACATCGCGTCGAAGCGTTCCTGCAATCCATCGCATTCGGCCGGATCGGCGGTCCGCAGCAGCAGTTCATGGTTGCGTTTGCGCGAGCGGGTGTTGTGGTTGTAGCTGCCGAGCCAGGCACAGCGCCCGCGCGGCCCGGTCAGCAGCAGGAACTTGGCATGCATCGGCAGGCCCGCCGGGTGCCGGTAACGCGCGATCTCGACGCCGGCCGCGGCAAGCGTCGCCACCAGCGCCGCCGGGACGCGCCGTTCCGTGTCGTGCACCAGCAGGCGCACCGCGACGCCACGCCGCGCCGCCCGCTCGATGACCGTCGAAAAGGAATCGGGCTTGAGATGCGAGACGGCGCCGGTCAGCCGCGCGCCCTTGCCGAGCATCGCGATTTCCCTTTCGACCACGCGCGTGCGAAGCCGCGGGTAGAAATACATCCGCCTCGGCCCCTCGGCGGCGACGCGGTTGTACGATGGCCGAATCCGATCGAGCGGGGTCGCGTGGCACAGTCGCGCAACGTGCCGGCGCAGCACGCGCACCAGCTTCGGACCGCGGATGGCGAGCAGCAGGTTGTGGCCGCGGTCCTGGTCGCCGATCTCCGCGATCGTCTCCGCGTCCTCGGGCTCGTTGCCCGAGGGATTGAAGGATCCGACCCAGGCAAAGTCGGGTTCGGAGAAGCAATAGATCTTGGCGTGCAGCTTGCCCCGCGCCCAGTACCATTTGTGATGCAGGCAGAATCCGCCGCCGAGTCCGTGGCGCGACAGCCGTGCGATGACCTCATCATTGGCGCCGGCACGGCGCGTCTCGGCCTCGAGCGCGAGGCGCACGCGCACGCCGCGGTCGCTGGCGCGGATCAGCGCATCGGCAAGCCGCAGGTCGCGGAAATAATAGGTGGCCCAGTCGATCGAGGCCCCGGCCGGGGTCGCGTCGACCTGCGCTTCGAGCAGGTCACGCAGCCGGCGCGGCGCGAGATCGGGGCCGCCGAACTCGATTGAGTCCGTCAAACCCTGCGCCCGAGCCAGTCGATAGCCGAATGCAGGCGGCCGACGCCAAGGCGCGAGGACGCGATCGCCTTCAGCCCGCGTTCCATCGCGGAGGCAACCTGCGCATCAAGCTGCGCGCGCCCGCTCTCGAGCAATCGCGCCGCAATGTCGAGCTTGCCGTAGGCGACCAGCGCGAGGATTGCTTTCAGAAGCGCCGCGCCGCCGCGCGCAATCAGGGCCGACTCGGATTGCAGGAAGATGGCGTCGCCGTAGGCGACCCGTCCGGCCCGCTGGCCGCCGCCGAGCCCGACATTGGCGATGCCGAGCGCGTTCTTCGCGCGGTAGCGTTTCAGACGATGCAGTTCGATCAGCTCGAAGCCGAGCGCGCGCATCGTGGTCACGATGTCGTCGAACAGCGGCTGGTCGCGATAGCGCGCGAGGAACGACACCTCGACTTCCGCCAGCACCACGCTGTCGGCCAGCACGCCGCGCGCGCCGTCGATTATCTGCAGCTCGCTGCCCTGGGTGTCGATCTTCAGCACGTCGGGTGCGAACCGGTCCGCCGCCGCGAGCGCGTTGAGCGTCGTGACCGGAACCTTCACGCGCTCAACGACCTCGGCATGCGCACCTTTCTTGCGGAAGGTCTGCATCAGCGGGAGATTGGGTTCGAGCACCGACGACATGTTGGCAAGCGCGGTGACGTGCAGCATCGCCTCGCCGGCCGCCGCGCCGAGCGCCACGGGGTAGATGCGCGTCTGGCCGCGGCCCAGCTGGCCGGACGCCGCCGGTTCGCGCGGGTCGAAGAGCACGGCCGAGAGCAGCGGGGCAAAGCGCCGCCAGCGCGGCTGCGTCCCGCCCGCGGATCCGACATCGACCAGCGTCAGGTAGAAGTCGGCGGGGAATGCGCCGACGAATCGTGACAGGCTCATGGGCGGGGAGCGCCCCGCCAGGGGACGTCACGCAGCGGCGGCGCGGTCATCGGCATGCGCACCGGCGGCATCTTTCAATCCTCGATCAGGAAGCTCCGAAGCTGCTCGCTGCGGCTCGGGTGGCGCAGCTTGCGCAGCGCCTTGGCCTCGATCTGCCGGATCCGCTCGCGGGTGACGTCGAACTGCTTGCCGACTTCCTCGAGCGTGTGGTCGGTCGAGAGGTCGATGCCGAAGCGCATGCGCAGCACCTTCGCCTCGCGCGGGGTCAGCTGCGAGAGCACGCCGTGCACGGTCTCGCGCAGCGACTCGACGGTCGCGGAATCGAGCGGGCTCTCGGCGGCCGCGTCCTCGATGAAGTCGCCCAGGTGCGAGTCCTCGTCGTCGCCGATCGGCGTCTCCATCGAGATCGGTTCCTTGGCGATCTTCAGGACCTTGCGCACCTTGTCTTCCGGCATTTCCATGCGCCCCGCCAGCTCGTCAGGCGTCGGCTCGCGGCCCATCTCCTGCAGCATCTGCCGCGAGATGCGGTTCAGCTTGTTGATGGTCTCGATCATGTGCACCGGGATGCGGATGGTGCGCGCCTGGTCGGCGATCGAGCGCGTGATCGCCTGGCGGATCCACCAGGTGGCGTAGGTCGAGAACTTGTAGCCGCGGCGGTATTCGAACTTGTCCACCGCCTTCATCAGGCCGATGTTGCCTTCCTGGATCAGGTCCAGGAACTGCAGGCCGCGGTTCGTGTACTTCTTGGCGATCGAGATCACCAGGCGCAGGTTGGCCTCGACCATTTCCTTCTTCGCGCGGCGCGCCATCGCCTCGCCGGTGGCGATGTCGCGATTGACGGACTTCAGCTCCTGGATCGAGCGGGTCAGGCGCTTCTCGAGCGCGCGCAGCTCCTGCTGGCGCCGCACGACCTCTTCCTTCAGCCGGCCGAGCGCGGCCGAGTGCTTGCGCTTGGCGCGGATGTGCTTGTCGATCCAGCGGACGTTGGTCTCGTTCTTCGGGAAGGTGCTGATGAAGTCCTTGCGCGGCATGCCGGCCTGGCGCACGCACACCATCATGATCTCGCGCTCGAGGCGGCGGACGTCGTCCACGTGGCTGCGCAGGTGCAGGACCAGGGCGTCAAACATCTTCGGCGCGAGCTTCAGTTCCATGAACTGCTCGGCGAGGCGCTTGCGCGCGCGCACGGTCTTCGGCTCCCGGGCGCTGCGCGCCGTCGCGAGGCCCTTGGCGACCGTGTTGTGCAGGCGCGCGATCGCGGCGAAGCGGCGCGCGGTCTCCTCCGGATCCGGACCGGTGTCGATCGCCTCTTCTTCCTCGTCGGTCTTGTCCTCGCTCTCGTCGTCCTCGGTTTCGGTCTCTTCCTTGCGCACCACCGTCTTGGGGTTGTGCGGCTGCGCGATCTCGTCCGGCGCGTTCGGGTCGATGAAGCCGACGATGATGTCGGTGATGCGGCCCTGGCCGGCCTTGACCGGCTCGTAGGCGGCGAGCAGGTAGTCGTAGGTCGGCGGGTAATAGGCGAGGGCGGAACGCACCTGGTCGAGGCCTTCCTCGATGCGCTTGGCGATG
>JBFWZQ010000032.1:0-3603 GCA_050185195.1 Steroidobacteraceae bacterium
CACTTATGCGCCTTGCTTCAGCTTTGCGGGCGTATCGCCGCCGAACTCGAGCTTCGCGCCCTCCTTGCGGCCCTTCTCGATCAGGCCGAGCACGCGCTTCTGGTCCTCGCGCGTCACCAGCGGACCCATGTTGGTGGCGGGGTCGAGCGGGTCGCCCGGCTTGAAGGCGTCCTGGCCGAGCTCGATGAAGCGTTCGACGAATTTCTTGCGGATGGAACGATCGACGAGCAATCGCGATCCCGCATTGCAGACCTCGCCCATGTTCGTATAGATCCCCCGATAGGCCGCGGTCACGGCCCGGTCGAGGTCCTCGATGTCGGCCATGAACACCTGCGGCGTCTTGCCGCCGCATTCGAGCGCGACCTGCTTCATGTTCGACTGGCCGGCGTACTGCAGGATCAGTTTGCCGACCGCGGTGGAACCGGTGAAGGTGATCTTGCGCACCTCGTCGTGCAGCGCGAGCGCGCGGCCTGCTTCCTCGCCGAGGCCATTCACGACATTGAACACGCCCGCGGGGCCGCCGGCCTCCATGAAGAGCTGCGCGAGGCGCAGGCAGGAAAGCGGCGCCTGCTCGGCGGGCTTCAGCACGACCGTGTTGCCGGCGGCGAGCGCGGGCGCGATCTTCCAGGTGGCCATGAGCAGCGGGTAGTTCCAGGGCGAGATCGCGCCGACCACGCCGTAGGGCTCGCGCAGCACCATGTGCACGACGCCGGACTCCGTGCTGGTGACGGCGCCTTCCACCTTGTCGATGCACTCGGCCATGAAACGGATGGTCTCGACCACTGCCGGCAGGTCGATGCCGATGACATCGGCGATCGGCTTGCCCATGTCGAGCGTGTCGAGCACGGCGATTGACTCCGCGTGCTCGTCGATGAGCGCGGCGAAGCGGTTCATGACTTCCATGCGTGCGCGCGGCGCCATCTTCGACCAGGCGCCGGACCGGAAGGCCTTGCGGGCGGCCTGCACCGCGCGGTCGATGTCCTCCGCGGTGCCCGCGGAGACCTCGGCGAATGGCTCGCCGGTTGCCGGGTTCACGCTCGTGAACCGGCCGCCTTTCTTCGCGTCGACGAACTTGCCGTCGATGAACAGGCGCGTCTCGAGCTTCTTCTGCGCCTTCGTTGCCACCGCCTGCCAGCGGCTGCGGTCATGCTGTGCCAGTGCCTGGATACTCATCGCGCGTTCCTCATGGGTTCGGATGGTTGATTGTGCACCGGCCGCGACACGACCAGCGCGTCGACGATGACGCAGCCGTCGGCGTGCACGATCACGGGATTCAGGTCGATTTCCGCGGGCAGGGCGCCGAGACCCGCAATCATCGCCGAAAATTGCGCGGCGGCCTCGCAGTAGGCGTCGAGCGCCGGGGCGTGGCGATGACGCCGGCTTTGCAGCAGCGGGGCCTGCGCGAGGCGATCCACGAGCCTGCGCGCCTCGGCGGCGTCAAAGGGCGGCAGCGCATAGGCCACGTCCGCGAGCGCCTCGACGTGCAGCCCGCCAAAACCGAGCAGCACGACCGGACCGAACTGCTCGTCCTGGATCATGCCGAGCAGCATCTCGACGCCGGCGGCTGTGATCATCGGCGCCACCAGCGCGCGCGGGCCGATCCGCGCCGCGAGGTCGCGCCAGGCGGCGATGAGGGCCGCTTCATTGCCGAGGCGAAGCCGGACGCCGTCGTGGTCGGACTTGTGGTCGATGCCGCGCTCGGCGGTTTTCAGCACGAGCGGAAAGCCGAGTTCGCGCGCGGCGGCGACGAGCGCAGCCTCCGTCTCGACGATCCGTCCCGGATTCGCCGGCAGCCCGAAGTCGCGGAGCATCGACATCGCCTCGTTCTCATCGAGCTGCCGGCCGTCCGCGAGGCGCGTGCGCCAGGTGGCGAGCGCCGCGCCCGGTGCCTGCGCCGGCGAACCTCGCTCCCGCGCGAGGAAATCGCGGTAGTCGAACAGATGGCGCACGCCGCGCAGGAAGGGGCGCAGACCATCGATGACGGGGAAACCCTCACGGGTCGCGGCGACCACCTGCGGGTCTGAACCCGTTCCCTGGCGGTTGGCGACCAGACAGGCGGGCTTGCCTGAGGCGCGATGGCCGGCGCGCAGGTAGTCCAGGTAGCTGTGATGGATGCCGCCGCCGGCGACGCGGTCGTGGACGACGGCCCCAACCGCCGCGCCGGGATCGCACATCAGCGCGGCGAAGCATTGCTGCATGCCGACATGGTAGTCGGGACCGCCGGTGCTCCAGGCGTCGAGCGGATTGATCGCGGGCAGGCCCGGGTCCAGCAGCGCGGCGAGCCTGGCCGTCGAGGCTGCGGTGAGCTGCGTCAGCGGCACCCGCTCGCGGTCGGCAAGGTCGATCAGCAGCTGGCGTTCGCCGCCCGAGTCGTGGATCGAGACCAGGGAACCTGCGCCGACCGGGTGCGGCTGCGCAAACAGGATCAGCGCCGTCGCCAGCTCGTCCATGTCGTCGACGCGCTGCACGCCGTAGCGGTCGAACAGCGCCTGGTAGACGCCGTCGGTACCTGCGATCGCGCCCGAGTGGGAGACCGTGAGGCGCGCGGCGAGCTCGGTGCGCCCGACCTTCAGCGCGACGATCGGGATGCGCCGTTCGCGCGCCTTCGCGAAGGCGCGCGCGAGCCCTTCGGGGTTGCGCGCCGTTTCCATGAACAGGCCGACGACGCGGGTGGACGGCTGGTCGAGCGCGAAGTCGAGGTACTCGTCCATCGCGACCGCGAGTTCCTGGCCGGTGGACACGACCAGGTTGAAGTCGATGCGCTCCTCGCTGTCGACAATGCCGCACATGCCGGAACCGGAGTGGCTGATGTAGGCGACATTGCCGCCGCGCGCGTGTGCGCGCGTCCTGAACCCGCAGCCCCAGATGCCGTCGGTGAAGTTGTAGAAGCCCATGCCGTTGGCGCCGCAGACCAGCAGGCCGGAAGCGCGGATCTTTGCCAGCACCCGCTCGCGCAGCGGCGGGGCGCGATCGTCGGCGAGCACCAGCGCCGACATCAGCGTCGCGGCGCGCGCGCGGTGGGCGATGACGTCGTCCAGCGCCGCCTCGACGCGCGCATCGCCGATCGCGAAGATCACGTGCTCGACCGGTTCCGGCAGTGCGGCGAGCGACGGAAAGCAGGGCACACCGAGCACCGCGTCGCGGCCCGGGTTGACCGCGTACAGCCTGCCCTGGTAGCCGCCATTCAGCAGGTTTTCGACCGTGATGCGGCCAACCGTACCCTCGCGCTCGGTCGCGCCGAGCACGGCGATCGATCGCGGGCGTAGCAGAGGGTCGAGCCGATGAACCATGCCGGCGCCGCGCGCGGCGGTCAGAAATCCCGGGCGGGCGTCGCGCGCTTGCGCGGCGGATCCCAGAAGGCGCCTTCGACCACGCGGCAGCGGGCCATCACGCGGGACCACTTGAGTTCGCGCTGGTAGTAGATCTCTGCCCACAGCTCGTCGCCCGGTTTGCCCCAGGGCATGCGCATCGAGGCGTAGGCGATGTTCGCCTTCGCCGACGGCGACCATTCCGCCGAGGTGACCGTGCCGACGACCTCGCCGCCTTGCGGGCGGTTGTAGACGTAGGCGGAACGCGCGGGCTTGTTGCCCTCGACGTCGAGCC
>JBFWZQ010000033.1:0-2777 GCA_050185195.1 Steroidobacteraceae bacterium
CGGCGAGCGCGTCGAGCACTTCGAGACCAAGCGCGTCGCCAAGGACGGCCGCAGCGTCGACGTCTCGGTGACGATTTCGCCGCTGCGCGACAAATGGGGCCGCATCGTCGGCGCCTCCAAGGTCGGCCGCGACGTCACCGAGCGCAAGCGCGCCGAGGAAAGGCAGCAGATCCTGGTCAACGAGCTGAACCACCGGGTCAAGAACACGCTCGCCACGGTGCAGTCGCTGGCCGCGCAGACGCTGCGTTCCGGCGGCGTCGGCAGGGCCACGCGCGACGAATTCGAATCGCGCCTGCTGGCGCTGTCGCGGGCGCACGACCATCTGACGCGCAGCAACTGGGAGCACGCGGAGCTCGCGACCATCGTCGCCGAGGTGTTCGCACCCTACCGGCGCCGCGAGTCGAGCGTGCTCGACCTGCGCGGCGACGCGGTGAAACTCAACGCGCAGACCGCGTTGACGCTCGCCATGATCCTGCACGAACTCGCGACCAACGCGGCCAAATACGGCGCGCTGTCGAAGCCCGGCGGACGGCTCGCGGTGTCCTGGAATGTCGCCGGCGGCATAAAGCCCGGACAACTTTCGATCGACTGGCAGGAGCAGGGCGGCCCCGTCGTGGTGCCGCCGATCCGCCGCGGCTTCGGCTCGCGGCTTCTGGACCGCGGCATCCACGGCGAGCTCGGCGGCCGCGCGCAGACTTCGTACGATCCCGCCGGATTCCGTTGCATCATGGAAATCCCGGTCTAAGACGGTGTGATGTCCGATTCAGCGAACCGGGCCGTGCCCGGTGTCCCGACCCGCGTACTGATCGTCGAAGACGAGACGGTGGTGTCGTTTCTGGTCGAGGACATGCTGCTCGACATCGGGTGCCGTGAAGTCGTGCACGCCGCCGACATCGGCAACGCGCTGCGCCTGATCGAAAGCGGCGTCGATTTTGCCGTGCTCGACGTCAATCTCGGCCGCGAGAATGTCTATCCCGTCGCCGAGCGCCTGGCCGCGCGCGGGATTGCGTTCCTGTTCGCGAGCGGTTACGGGCGCGCCGGCCTGGAGCCCGCCTGGCGCGACTGCCCGGTGATCCAGAAGCCGTTCCGCCGCGAAGCACTGGCCGAGGCGATGCAAACCGCGCTGCGGCGCGCGCACCGGACGGCCTGACGCCTCGCGCCTTCCTTGCGTGCGATCATGCCGCCGGCGCCGGGCGGCCTTCCGCCCGCGCCGCCTTCCAGATGGTGAAGGCCGCGTCCGCATTCATCGCGACGATGCCAATGCCGACGATCACGTCGGGCCAGGCCGAACGCCAGAGAAAGGCGGTGACCGCGCCCGACAGCATGATGGCGAGATTGGCGAGGGCATCGTCGCGCGAGAACAGGAAGGCGGCCTTGACCAGGCTGTCCTTGTGGCCGCGATGGCGCAGCAGGATGATCGCGCAGCCGAGATTGACGGCCAGCGCGCCCGCTGCCGTCAGCGTCAGCGACAGCGGCGAGGGCGCGACCGGGGTCATTATCTTGGTCCACACCATCCACAAGGTCGCCGCGGCCGGGACCAGCAGCAGCCCGGCCAGCATCATGCCGACCCGCGCGCGCACCTTTCGCGGCCAGCGCAGCGCCAGCAGGATGAGGATATTGAACGAGGCGTCTTCGAGGAAATCCACGCTGTCGGCAAACAGCGAGACCGAGCCGATCTCGTAGGCGACGGTGAACTCGACGCCGAAATAGACGAGGTTGAGCAGCGCGACGACATAGACCGCGCGCCGCAGCGCCTCGCCCATCTCGAAGCTTCTGCCGGCGTCCCCCTCGCCCATGACGACGCGCTCCTAGCGGGAAGTGACGCCGGGCCGGCGCACGGGCGCCCTAGTCGTCGCGGTAGACGCGCTCGCGCCGCTCGTGGCGCTCCTGCGCCTCGATCGACAGCGTCGCGATCGGACGCGCCTCCAGACGCTTGAGCGAGATCGGCTCGCCGGTCTCCTCGCAATAGCCGTAGGTGCCGTCGTCGATGCGCGCGATGGCCGCGTCGATCTTGGCGATCAGCTTGCGCTGGCGGTCGCGGGCGCGCAGTTCGATCGCGCGGTCCGTCTCCGAGGAGGCGCGGTCGGCGAGATCGGGATGGTTCTGGTTCTCGTCCTGCAGGTGCTGAAGGGTCTCGCGCGCTTCCTTCAGGATGTCTTCCTTCCAGGCGAGGAGCTTCTCGCGGAAATAGTCCCGCTGACGCTCGTTCATGAAGGGTTCTTTGTCGCTCGGCCGATAAGTCTTTTCGGTCGTCGCTTTCATTGTTATCGCCTCAACTCCCTCGCACCCCCGCTTGGCGAGTCGTCCCCTCCCGCCGGGGCGACCTTATAGCGGGCGCCCCCTGCCCCGACAACAGGCTTGTGGACCGCGAGCGGCGGCGGATGTCATTGAGAATTCATGAGAATCCGATGCTGGCGGCGGCGGCCTTTGCCCAAAAGCACGGCGCGCTGCCGCGCCTTTCAGCGCGGCGCGAGCTTGGCGATCTCGACTTCGACGCGCAGTTCGATCTCGGCCAGCACGGCGTCGAGGCCGCTCTCCCCCGAAGTTTCCTTCAGGTTCTGCGACAGCGCGCGCAGCCGGTTGAGCATGGCGGAACCCGGACCGCCGGCGAGCAGCGCCACTTTCAGCTCGTCGAGCGCATCGAGCGCGGCGCGCCCGCGCGCCACCGAACGGCGGCGCCGCTCGGCCCTGTCGTCGACGCCCAGCAGCGCCAGCAGCGCGTCGCTCCCGCCGACCGTGCGCGAGGCCGCCGCCTGCGCAGGCGAGCGCGCCGCGTC
>JBFWZQ010000034.1:0-2556 GCA_050185195.1 Steroidobacteraceae bacterium
CGCCGCCGCGGCCAGGTAGAGCGAGCCGTGGCGGGCTTCCGAGGCGAGCAGCTGCCGGTAGAACGAACCGAGCGGTTCGACGAGGCGCGGCGCCAGGCCCGCGAAACGTTCGCAGGAACGCAGCTCGATCAACGCGCCGACCAGCAGCAGGTCCAGCTTGCGCCCGGGTTCGCGCGGCGCCACGGCGCGGCGCAGGCGCTCCGCATAGCGCGACGGCGCGAGCCTGCGATGCGCGACACCGAGCGTCGCCATGAGTCGCTCGACCTGCTCGTAGTGCCGCAGTTCCTCGCGTGCGAGCCGCGACAGCTGCCGGCACAGCGGCGCGTCGTCGGCATAGGAGAACATCAGCGCGAGCGCGGTCGAGGCGGCCTTCTTCTCGCAGTTGGCATGGTCCACGAGCAGCGTGGCCCAATCGGACGCGGCGGCATCGAACCATGCGCGCGGCGTCACCGCCCGCAGCACGTCGCCGGGCCGGGCTTCTTCAGGCGCCGCCGCCACGGGCCGACTCCTCGCGCTCGATCTCGATGACCGCCCGCTCCAGCGCCGCGGCGCTCGGGAAGCGCGCTTCCGGCTGCTTCGCGATGCATTGCGCCAGCAGCGGCTGGAAGCGGGCCAGGTCGCCGTCGAGCTCCGGCAACGGCGAGTTGGCCTGCTTGTAGATGACCTGCATCGGCGTCGCGGCGACGTAGGGCTTCCGGCGCGTCAGCATCTCGAAAAACATGACGCCCAGGCTGTAGACGTCGCCACGCGCGTCCGTTGCACGCCCGTGGCCCTGTTCGGGGCTCATGTAGTACGGCGTGCCGAAGATCTCGCCGCCCGCGGTGATGCGCCCATCCGGCTCGTGCAGCTTGGCGAGACCGAAGTCGATCAGCACCACCGAGCCGTCCTCGCGCAGCATGACGTTGCCGGGCTTCAGGTCCCGATGCAGCACGCCGGCGCCGTGCAGCACCTCGAGCGCACCGGCCATCTGCCGCAGGTACGCGAGCGCCTGGCGCACGCCGATGCCCTGCCGGATACGGCCGCGCAGGTCGCCCGCCGGGAAATACTCCATGACGATGAACGCGTGATCGTCGGCAACGCCGAAGTCGTGGATGCGCACGATGTTCGGATGCCGGATCGCGCTGGCGATCGCGTACTCGCGCAGGAAGCGATCGAACACGGTCTGTCGCGCGTCGTCCTCGGACAGGTGGCCGATCAGCTTCAGCACGACCTGGCCCCCGCTGCGTTCGCTGGCGGCGAGGAACACCGACGATGCCGGGTTCCGGGCGAGTACGCGCACACAGCGGTAACCGGGGATCGTGAACTCGCCGAAGCGCGATTCGGCACGCGGGCCAGCGCGTGGCGTCGATGCCGGCGCCGCGCCGCGCCGCGCCGTCTCGGCATTGCGCAGCGCCGCCACCAGGCGCGCATGATCGATCTTGCGCTTCGGCAGGCAGACATGGGCGCCCGCCTCGCGCGCTGTCGATTGCGCGGCGGGCGAGGCATCTCCCATCAGGTAGATCACCGGTGGGAAACCGGGTCGCGCGGCGAGATCGCGCAGCCACACCAGTCCTTCCTCGCCCGCGGGCGCGTCGTCGAGCACGACCGCGTCGTAGCCGCTTGCGCCGAACTCGGCGGGCAGACGGCCCTGGCGGGCCGGATCGAACTCGGCGATGGCGGGATCCTCGAATGCGACCCCGATGTGCTGTGCGATCAGGCGACGGACGGTTTCGTCATCGTCGATGACGAGTACGCGCAGCGTCATGACGCCCGGACGACACGCGGCCCCTGGGTGTCGCTGCGGCGGCGCGCCTTGGCGGCGTCGGAGCGGTTCTGCTCGAGCTTCAGCAGGTACTCCGGCGAGACGTCGCCGGTCACGTAGCCGCCGGAGAAGCACGACGTGTCGAACTCCGTGATGCGCGTCTTGTCGTGGCGGCAGGCGCCGATGAGGTCGTCGAGTTCCTGGTAGATCAGCCAGTCCGCGCCGATGATGCGCGCGACCTCTTCTTCGCTGTGACCGGCGGCGACGAGTTCGGAGGCGACCGGCATGTCGATGCCGTACACGTTCGGGAAACGCACCGGCGGCGCCGCGGAGGCGAAATACACCTTGCGCGCGCCGGCCTCGCGCGCGAGCTCGATGATCTGCGCCGAGGTCGTGCCGCGCACGATGGAGTCGTCGACCAGCAGCACGTTGCGGCCGCGGAACTCGAGGTCGATCGCATTGAGCTTGCCGCGCACGGACTTCTGGCGCTGCTCCTGCCCCGGCATGATGAAGGTCCGCCCGATGTAGCGGTTCTTGACGAAGCCCTCGCGGTACTTGACGCCGAGCGTGTGTGCGAGCTGCATCGCGCTCGTCCGGCTCGTGTCGGGAATCGGGATCACGACGTCGATGTCGTGATCCGGACGCAGCCTCGAGATCTTCTCGGCGAGCTTGTCGCCCATGCGCATGCGCGCCTTGTGCACCGAGATGTTGTCGATGATCGAATCGGGTCTCGCGAAATAGACGTACTCGAAGATGCACGGCGAGTGCCCGGCCGGCGGCACGCACTGCTCCGCGTGCATGCGCCCCTGCAGGTC